>CAVTRM010000004.1:0-486072 GCA_963737115.1 uncultured Actinomycetota bacterium | reverse complement strand
TGACCTCCTGCGTGCAAAGCAGGCGCTCTCCCAGCTGAGCTAAGGGCCCTGGGGGCTCTCAGTCTAGCCGCGTTAGGCGGGAATACTGGGAACTGGCTCGGTTGAGTGACGAGTCGCGCAGGCGTCGACGAACGCGCCGAACAGCTTGCGGCGATCCTCGGCGGAGGCGGACGCTCGCTCCGGGTGCCATTGGATCCCGACGATCCAGCGCGACGGGTCTTCGATCGCCTCGACTACGCCATCGGCGGCGCGGGCGGAGATCACTAGCCCGGAACCGAGCTGGTCTACGGCCTGGTGGTGAGCGGCGAAGCTGGTGACGCGGTCCGCGTCGAAGATGTTGTGAACGCGCGTATCGGGCAGGAGCGTGATCGTCTCGGTCACGAACAGGTCGTGCGGTGGACCGTGGTGCAGGTGCTGCGGGTCGTCGAGATCGGGGATGATCGTGCCGCCGCGCAGCACGTTCAAGAGTTGGTGTCCGCGGCAGACGCCGAGGATTGGCAGCTCATCGCGTTCTGCCTGCTCGAGCAGCGCGAACGACTGATGGTCGGCACGCACGTCGACCCCGTAGGTACCAGGTGCTGCGGCAGGCGAGGTTGTGTAGCAGGAGGGGTCGATGTCGCCACCGCCCAGCAGCAGCAGGCCATCGCAGCCCTCGGGCACGCCCCCGCCGTCGAGCTGGGCGGACGGATCGATCAGATCGAAGGTCGCCTCGAGCTCCCAGAGCGACCGCAGTGTCGTGTGCACTAACTCGCGCACGAGCACCGCGATCTCCGCGGTCATGTCCGGGAAGTTCAGCGGCGCGACCACACCCACATGCGCCCTTGGTGTTGCCGGCGGCGGGCCGCTTGGCATCACCTGATCGACCAAGATCACGGCGCCATCGACCGATACGTCGGTGTCAATGGCTGTGTGGTTAGCGTCGATCATGGAAGTATCAAACAGTCAGGATAGGCGAGCGCTCGCTGTTCGAACGCAGGCGGAGACGAACGCGTCGAACAGCCGCACCCGATCGGCCACGGGACCGTCGTCGTCCTCCGGGTGCCACTGCACTCCGACAACCCAGCGCGTGGGATCCTCGACGGCTTCAACCCCACCGTCGAGCGCCGAAGCGGCGACCACCAACTCTCTTCCTACCGAGTCCACCGCTTGATGGTGACCGGCGCGGCCGATCACCTCATCGACCCCGAGGATCGATTGCAGCCGCGTACCCGCAGTCAACATCACGTGCTCGTCGAGGAACATCGGCTCGCCCGGCCCGCCGTGATGCAGATGCGAGGGGTCGTCGACGTCCGGGATGATCGTTCCGCCGCGGTAGACGTTGATCAGCTGATGCCCCCGGCAGATCCCCAGCACGGGGCGGCCGAAACGCTCAGCCACGCCGATCATCTCCAGCGTCTGCTCGTCAGCTGCGAGATCGATGCCGTACGAGTTCGAAACGACCTCAGACCCACCGGACGAATAGCAGGACGGATGAATGTCACCGCCGCCGAGAACCAACAGCCCGTCGAGCGTGCCCGGGTCAAACCTCGCAGCCGACTCCAAAGAGGTGTCGAGCAACTCGAACGATGCACCGACCTCCCACAGCGTCTCCAGCGCCACGCGCGTGAACCGCCGCACCAAACCGGCGACCTCCTCGGTCAGATCCGGAAAGTTCAACGACACCGCGACCGCGACGCGCGCCCGTGGCGACGCCGGCGGACCAAACGACGCCGCCGGCATGACCTCCGACTTCAGTACGGCGATGCTCACTGCATGACCCTGCGCCGGGCATCAGCCCGTGCGACCAGGTCACTGAACAGCGCCGCGTCAGTCGGGGACGTGCGCTGCAGATCCTCCGGGTGCCACTGCACCGCGATCACGTCGGCCGACTCATGCTCGACCGCCTCAATCACACCGTCAGCGGCCCGACCAACCACGGTCAGCCCGTCACCGAGAACATCCACGCATTGGTGGTGATAGGACGAAACCGGAACGACGTCGGCGCCGACAACCTCATGCAACCGCGAACCAGGAGCCACCGAGACGTCATGGACGGCATTGAAATGCTGGACCGTGGTCTCCGCCAGATGCTGCTGCAGCGTGCCGCCCAGCACCACGTTCAGGATCTGCATTCCGCGGCAGATCGCCAGCGTCGGCAGCCCCGAGTTCAAAATAACCTGCGCCACCGCGAGGTCCAGATCGTCCTGGAAGTCCACGATCCCGTAGAGCTCCGAGGCGACCGCTGCCTGCCCGTAGCGGAACGGCGCGATGTCGGCCCCGCCCGGCATCAGCACACCGTCGAAGCGACCCAGCCGAGCCGCGAACTCGTCGCCCGGCCCTGCTGCAGCGCCGTGCAAAACAGCGGGCTCGCCTCCGGCCGCGTAGACGCCCTCGCAGATCGCCTCAGCGGCGATCGTCGCGCTGAAGCGCAGAATCGGAGCGGTCGCGCAGCGCTGCCCGATGACGGCGATCAGGGGACGCACGATCAATCAACCTCGGCGGCGAACGGGTAGTCGAGCGTCGGTAGCCATGCCTCCCACGCTAGCCGATGTTCACCGCAAGCGATCGCATCACCCAGCGCCGCGTCCAAAGCTGCGAGCACATCAGGCCGCCGCTTCGAAACGCCGATGCCCCAGCGGTTGGCGGTCTGCACCACGAACGCGAGTTCGAACTCGGGGTCGCTCTCACCCAGCGGCACGAACACCACGTCGTCATCCACCACCGCGTCCACCTGGCCCGAACGCAGCGCCTCAAGCATGTCGGCGTAGACATCATCAGACCCGCCGGCGCCGAACCCGACCAACACAGCTCCGTCGAAGCTCGAAGCCAGCGCCATGTTGGTGCTGTGCTCGATCGCCGCGACCCGCAACCCGGCCAGGTCCGCGGCACAGGAGATCCCGGATCCGCGCCGCACCAGCACCCCTTCGTGAAACACCGCATAGGGGCGCGTGAAGTCGACCTCGGCGAGCCGCTCGGCGGTCATCCCCTGACCGCATAAGACCGCGTCGGCACGCCCGTCCTGCACCGCCGGAATCATGTCCGGCCACGCCAGCGGAATCCACTCGACCTGCACACCGACCCGATCCCCGATCAATGCGGCGACCGACGGCTCGAACCCGATCCGCACGCCGTCGTCGGAGATCGGCTGAAACAGCGGCGGCGCGTCGGAGTCGATGCAGGCCAGCCGCAGTACTTCACCGGCGGCGCTCACGGACGGTCCTCCCAGTAAGTGTCGAACTCCCAATCGGTCACGTAACCACAGAACCGCGCCCACTCATCGGTGTGGTAATCGATCAGCAACTGCGAGAGCTCCGCGCCCAGAACGCCGGTCAACAGCGGATCCTCGCGGAACGCCCCGATCGCATCCCCGAGCGTCAACGGCAGTCGGCCGAAGCGGTGGGAGTCCTGCTCGCTGTAGGACGAGCCCACGGTCGGCGGGCCGGGATCGGTCTCATTATCGAGACCCTCCTCGATCGCCGCCAGCATGACCGTGTGCGACAGGTACGGGTTCACGGCCGCGTCCGGGAGCTTGTACTCGAGCCGCCCGTTGGCCGACAGCCGCACCGTGCAGGTCTTGTTGTCCATGCCCCAGTTGATGCGCGAGGGCGCGAACTGTCCCGCGTCCCAATAACGCTTGTAGGAGTTCACGCTCGGACCGTTGATCAGCATCGCACCGGCCGAGTGCGCCAGCAGCCCGCCGAGCATGTGCTTGCCCTGCTCGGTCACGTGCAGCTCACGCCGCCCCTGCTCCTCGAGCACGTTCACGCCGTCGCGCCAGAGGCTGAAGTTGTGGTGGCAGCCGTTGCCCATCATCCCGGTTGTGGGCTTGGGCATGAAGCTCGCCTCGATCCCGAGCTCGCGCGCCACCTGTTTGCAGATCTGGCGGTAGGTCATCAGCCGGTCGGCGGTCAGATCGGCGCGGTCATACATGTAGTTCAGCTCGACCTGATACTCGTCCTCGTAATCGGCCTCGACCATGTCCAGCCCCAGCGCCTGCCCGTAATCGATCACGCGCTTGACGATCTCGCGGTTCTTCTCCAGGTGCTCGATGTGGTAGGCAGGGCTCGAGTCCGGCCGGAAGCTCGCCTCAAGGCCATCGCCCTTCCAGGTCATCTCAGGCTCGCAGCCGGTGCGCAGCTCCAGCCCGGTGCGCTCGCTGAAGCCCTCGAGCGTGCGGAACATCAGCCCGCGCGTGTCACACGCGTACACGTCACCGGCCCCCGTGGCCATGTGGTCGGGCTCATACAGGCGGCAGAACACGCGCCCGAAATCGGTGTCCCAGGGCAGCACCCGAAACGTGTCGAGGTCCGGGATCGCGGTGTACTCGGCCGCCTCGATCCCGGTCAGCAATTGACCCTCACGCGTGGTCTGCAGGTTCGCGATCGCGGAGCGGTGCTGCTGCACGCCCTTCACGGCGGCGCGCTCGAAGTGCCTGGCGGGCATCACCTTGCCGACGATCCGGCCGGTGATCGTGACCGCCTGGAAGTAGACGTACTTCACCTCGTGGGTGCTGATCAGCGACAGCGCCTCCGCCAGATAGGGGCTTGACGCGTTCTGCTCGCGATGCTGATCGAGCGCGGTTGTTGTGGCAATGGACATCGGTTACCTCTCTCTCGGCCGGCGCCCTCAGGCGACCGCGGCCACACTCATAAATTCGTCGTTCAATTCGCGCTGGCGGGCGGGACTGAGGTTCACGGCGACGGTCCCGACCGGTTGCCCGCCGCGGCGGTAGCTGACAAGCAGCCCGGCAGTGAGCTCGTCGAGCTCACCCTCGACCACGACCGCCTCGTCGGCGAGCCCCGGCGAGCCCTTGCTCTGAAAGCGCAGATCGAGCTGATCGCTCCAGAACGAGGGGACAGGGGCAAACACAGCCGCCGGCACTGGCTCGCCGCGCAACTCCGCGACCAGCGTCCGCGCCGCGCGCTTGGCGGTGTCGGTCGGCATCGACCAGTGCTCCACCCGCCGCGCCACGCCGTCGAACAGCGGGTTCGGGAAGCGCGCGATATCGCCGACCGCGACCACACGCTCGGCCGCGCGCAGCGCGTTGTCGGTCAGCACCCCGTTGGAGAGATCGAGCCCGTTTCCGTCGAGCCACTCGGTGTTGCAGACGCAGCCCACGGACTCGACCACGACATCGGCCTCGAGGCGCTCGCCCCCACTCACCTCTACGCCGGTGGCCCTGTGGCCACCGGCGAGCGCTGACACGCCCCGGTTGATCAAAAAACGGATCCCCGCAGCCTCGTGATGGGCCTGAACCGCCTGCGCCAACCGCTCGCCCAGGACCCGCACCATCGGCGGCCCGGCAGGCTCGACAACGGTCACGCGGTGGCCCTGTTTCAGCAGGCTGCCGGCGACCTCGCAGCCGATGAACCCGGCTCCGATCACGACCACGCGCGCCGACTCGAACTGCTTCAGATCCTCCCGCAACGCAAGGCAATCCTCGACCGTGCGCAGCGCGTGTACACCGGCCGACGGACCCGGCAGGTTCAGCCGCCGCGGCCGCAGGCCGGTGGCGACCACAAGCCCGTCGTAGTTCACTCGCGTGCCCGCAGCGGTGGTCAGCTCGCGCGCGGATAGGTCCGCAGCGACAACCGCGTCGCCGAGCCGGAACTCAACGTCCTCGACGCTCGCGCGGCGGCGGAACGCCAGCTTCGCGGCCGCCTGCGCCGCGCTCAGGTCGAGCTCCTCGGTCAGTGCCTGCTTGGACAGCGGCGGGCGGTTGTAGGGCAGATGCGGCTCCTCGCCGAAGACCGTGATCGGGCCTTCGTGGCCGGACGCGCGCAACTGCTCGGCTGCTCGCAATCCGGCCAGTGACGCGCCGACCACCGCGATGTGATCTGCAGCGCTCATCAGCCCTCGATCGTGATCGCCTGCTCGGGGCACACATCGGCCGCCTCCTCGACGTAGTCGCGCTGCGACTCGTCGGGCAGTGCGTTGTACTCGAGCTTGCCGTCGTCGTTGATCGTGAACACGTCCGGCGCGGCGATCGCGCACTGGCCGTGGTCCTGGCAGACGTCGACGTTGACGATGAGCTTCATGACTCTCTCCTCTGGATTTGAAAGGGGTCGGCGTCAGGCGCCGGGGGTGAAACCGATCGGCAGCCGGATTGCGCCGGTGTTGCCCGAATCGGGCAGCCACTCCGATCCCGGCAGCAGTTCGATGTCGCGCATACGTCGTGCCAGCAGCGGCAGCGCCTCGCTCATGTCGCCGCGGGCGACGAAGTGCCCGAGGCAGTGGTGCGCGCCACCGCCGAAGCCGTAGTGCGGCTTGCGCTCTGCGGTGATGTCGAAGCCGGGGGTGAAGACCCGCGGGTCGGTGCCGGCGGACTCGCTGTAGAGGTGGATCGTGGTGCCGGCGGTGAGCTCGAGCCCGTCGTATTCGAAGTCCTCCAGCACTTCACGCGTGACCCAGCGGATCGTCGGGTTCACGCGCATGACCTCCTCAACGGCGGCGCGCCCGAGCTCCGGGTTGGCCGCCAGCAGATCCCATTGATCCAGGTGCTGGCTGAAGCTCTGCATCGCCAGGCTCAGCTGGTTGCGGGTCGTGTCGAAGCCGCCGAAGATCAGCAGCACCAGTCCGTCGCGCAGCTCGTTGTGGCTGAGCCTGCCGTCCTCGTCACGCGACGCATTCACCAGCGCGGTTACGAAATCCTGCCTGGGGTTCGCCTGGCGATCGGCGATCATCGCGTCCGCGTACTCGTAGAGGTTCGCCAGCGCGCCCTCGATCTGCGGCAGGTCCTGCTGCAGCGTGACGCCCATCGCCAAGCCCAGCGTCGCGGACTCGCGGGCGATGATCGGCCACTCCGCTTCTGGGATCCCGAGCATCATTGCGAGCACCCGCGCCGCGTAGGGCTCGGCGAACTCGCTCACGAACTCACAGCGGTCGGGCTCGGCGAAGTTGTCAACCAGCTCACCGGCCAGCGTCTGAAAGCGTGGGATCAGGCCCTTGATCAGCTTCGGCGAGAAGGCCGGGTTCATCAACCGTCGCAGGCGGTGGTGCTCCTCACCCTCCTTGTTCAGCACCCAGCTCGCCCACCAGTTCGCGAACGGTCCCTCGGTGACGCCGTTGTGGGCGGGCCAGGCGACGCTCCCCTGACGCAGCTTCGGGTGCTTCAGCAGGCGGCTGACCTGCTCATAACGCAGCACTGCGATCCCGTAGCTGGTGGTCGCATACCAACAGGCCTCACGCGCGGCGTGAACCTCATCGGATGTGATCGAGAAAGCTGGATCGGCGACGTCCAGTGCGTGCGCCGGGCTTGACGTTGGCATTGACTCCTCCAGGCGGGAACGGGTGACCTTCTAATAAAAACTCTACACCTAGAGTTTTTATTGTCAAGCCCGCCAGCCGGAGGTTTTGGGCGCTACGTCTCGGTGACTGCCAGCAGCCAGCCGATTCCCACCGGTGGCTCGATCACTGCGGCCACTGTCAGCTCATCGAGCTGCGCACCGGCCTCAGGCAATGTCTTCAGTCGTGATCCCGGAATCCAGCGGGCGCTGTTGGAGGCGACCACGCGGCGCTCGGAATTCACGATCAGCGCCTCCGCGTCGCTCTCGCGCAGGACGCCGAGGAGGCGTCGCTCGAGCTCTGAGGAGAGCAGGTCGGCGCCGGCGACGCCGATCATCACGCCGCCAACGATCACGGGCACGCTGGCGGTGATGATGTAGAGCTCGGAGCCGGAGTAGTCGACGTAGGGGCCGAACGCAACGCGCGGATGTTCAGGCCCGGAGTCCTTGAACCAGTCCATCTCCAGGTAGTCGTAGACGTCGACAGTGGAGCGGTCGAAGTTCAGGCGCAGCCGCGAGGTGTGGTCCTTATGCTGCTGCCACCAGAGCATGTAGCGCTCCTGGCCGTCGACCTGCCCGGGCGCGCCGACAAACCCCATCCCGACCGTCAGCGGATCCTGGGCTACGAGCTTCAACAGCAGGTTCTGCACTTCGGCGAGGTCGCGCTCGCTCCAGTCGGCGCCGCCTGCTTCCCGGCTGGCGGCGACAAGCTCGGCAACCCGTTCGAGGTCTGTGAAGACCGGCTCGAGGATCCCCGCCACGCGGTCGGCCAGGTCGTCCGCCGTCATGCGAGACTCCGATCGTCGTCGAGCTTGAGCCGCAGCTCGGTCAGCCTGCGCAGGTCGGTTGCCACGTGGGCGCGGGCCAATCGTTCGGCGTGGTCCGCGTCCTCGGCCAGGACCGCGGCGGCTATCGCGTGGTGGCTGTCGATCATCGTGGCGAGGTGGCTGTCGGTGGTGGGTGGGAGCCAGAGTATCCCCGAGATCTCGGCCTGGAGGCTGACCTCGTCGCGCGTGAGTCGCAGCGACTGCGCCGCCACCGCCAGCTCGATGTGGAAGCGGCAGTCTGCGCGGACCCTGGCCGCCTGGGTGGTCGCCGCGCCCAGCTGCTCGGTCAGCGCGAACAGTCGCCGCACGTTCGCGGAGGCGGCACGCTCGGCTGCGAGCCGGGCCGACTGGGCCGCGATCGCCTCGTGCTCGTCGGAGAGGTCGCGCAGGTCGGAGATCGTCATCGTCTGCAGCCTGCTTCGTAGCGCGGCGGTCGGGAGTTCCTGTGGTCGGCGCACGAACGAACCGCCGCTGCGCCCGCGCCTGGTTTCGAGCAGATCCTCGTCGCGCAGCGTCGCGAGCGCGTCGCGGATCGTCATCGCCGCCACGCCGAACTGAGCGGCCAGGTCGACTTCGCTCGGCAGCCGGTCGCCGTCGTTCAGCAGGCCCAGTTGGATCGCCTCGCCGATTCGCTGCGCGATCTCGTCGGCGCGTCCGCGGACGGTCTCGGGCGCGATCAGCGAAGCCAGCCTTGCGGTGGTGTCGTCGTCGCGCGCTTGCGGGTCGCTGGCGCTCATCTGATCTGTGAGTTGTACCTGGAGATCGGACATGGGTGTGGATAGGTCTTCGTCCGCGTCGATTTGTGCGGCCGCGGAAGTCGATTTGTGTATCCGCTTGACGACAATACATCTAAAACTGTATGTTAACCGCCCGGTTGGTCCTGAGGACCGTTCAGACACGAGGAGAGTTATGACTGACGTGCAGGCAGCGCCGCCCGACAGCGGCGAGCAACTCAGAGAACTTGGCTACGAGAGCCACTTCAAACGCGAGATGGGGCTGTGGGAGAACTTCTCCCTGGGCTTCACGTATCTGTCTCCGGTGGTCGGCGTGTACTCGACCTTCGCGATCGCTTTCGCCGCCGGCGGCGCGCCGATGATGTGGTCGATCGTGATCGCCGGTGTCGGTCAGCTGCTGGTCTCGCTGGTGTTCGCCGAGGTGGTCGCGCAGTTCCCGATCGCGGGCGGCATCTATCCCTGGACCCGGCGACTGGTCGGCAAGAAGTATGGGTGGGTGGCCGGCTGGATCTACGCTTGGGCGCTGGTCGCAACCGTGGCCTCGGTGACCACCGGTGCGGCGCCGTTCATCGGCGCGTTGTTCGGCTTCACCCCGAACCGCGTCGACACCGTGTTGTTGGCCGGCGTGTTGATGTTGATCGCGCTTGCGATCAACCTGAGCGGCACCAAATGGCTCGGGCGCGTGGCGATGGCGGGCTTCGTCGCGGAGCTGGTCGGGGCGCTGTTCGTCGGCATCTACCTGCTGCTGTTCGAGCGCCATCAGCCGTTCAGCGTGTTCTTCCATGACCAGGGGACTGCGAAGGGGCACTCGTCCTATCTCGGTCCGTTCCTCGCCGCTTCGCTGCTCGGGCTCTACCTGTTCTATGGCTTTGAGGCCTGTGGCGACGTCGCCGAGGAGGTCCCCGATCCGGGACGTCAGATTCCCAAAGCGATGCGCCGCACGATCTACATCGGCGGTTTCGCGGCGCTGCTAGTGACGATCGCGCTGGTGCTGGCGCAGAAGAACTTCTCGGCGATCATCTCCGGTGCCGAGGCCGACCCGATCAGCGCCACGCTGACCGCTGTGTTCGGCTCCGGCGGCGCCAAGGTAATCACCGTGATCGTGCTGATGAGCTTCCTCTCCTGCACGCTCTCGCTGCAGGCTGCGGCCAGCCGACTGCTGTACTCCTACGGCCGCGACCGCATGATCTTCGGCAGCCATCTGCTGTCGAAGTTCTCGCCCACGCGCCACGTGCCGCCGTACGCGATGGTGGTCGCCACCGCGGTGCCGCTGGCGATCGTCGCGATCGCCGAAGCGATCTCCACCAGCGCGCTCACGATCGTGATCTCGTTCGCTTCCTGCGGTATCTACGTCGCCTTCCAGATGGTCGTGTTCGCGTCGCTGACCGCGCGTTGGCGCGGCTGGAAGCCCAACGGCGAGTGGAAGCTCGGTAAGTGGGGCTGGCCGGTGAATATCGCCGCGCTCGTCTACGGGGTTCTGGCCGCTATCAACCTCGCCTGGCCGCGCGGCGACGCCGCCTGGTATGAGAACTGGAGCGTGGTGCTGGGTCTCGTGGTGCTGTTCGGAGTTGGTCTCAGCTACATGGTCGTCGCCAAGCCCTACAACCGCGGCACCGCGCCAGCCGGCGACGCCGTGCCCAAGCATCGCGTCTCCGCCGCGGCTACTCGGGAACCCGAGCCTGAGGCCGTATAGCTAGTCAACTCCCCAGGTCGGGGAGGCCTGCGACGACCCTCGGTCGCTGGATGGTGTGGGAGTTAGCGCTCCCACACCATCCGACTCCGGCGAGAATCTGCTGTCTTTGAAGCCTTCGCCTCATGAACGGGGAATCTGCCGGCCAGCAGCATCGTCCGCGGCCTGGGGCCGACGGTTCAGAGTCGGTTGTGGGAGTCCCAGCAGACCCGGTACGGAGTGGGGCCGCTCAGCTGTAGTCCGTAGAGCGCGCCCCAGATCCCGTAGCGGCGATCCGCCGCGCAGAACTTCGCGGTCGTCTCGCCGCCGCTGGTGTATTCGGCGTTCAACACCGGCTTGCCCAGCTTCAGGTACGCGTCCCAATCGCCGTCTCTGCCGGCGCAGGGGTCGTGGTACTGGTTGCAGGACTCGCTCAGTACCCCGTCAAACAGCTTCGAGTCGACGGCTGCGTTGCCGGGGTCGTTCTTCTGCAGCACCGCCAGATGGTGGCTGTGGGCGGTGTAGGCGAGCCAACGCTCGAACCCGGCCGCGTCGGCCTTGGTCAGGCCCCAGCCGCCACCGCGGGCGCCGCTGGCGCTGCGGTTGGTGTAGCCGTCGATGTCGTCGGGTTCCACCGCGTCCTGGCCCTCGAGCTCACACCAGCCAAAGCGTTTCGCCAGCCCGCTCGCGATGTTGCGCGCCGCGCCGCTCAGCGTCGACGGCTTCCCCGCAACGTAGCCGCGGAATCCGCGGATATCGAAATACCACTCGCCCGGCCAGCCCTGCATCTGGTAGCGGTGCTCGCGGTAGCCGTAGTCGGAGGGCGCGAAGTCGCGGTTGTCCGGGAACCCGGTCTGAAACGCGCCGACCTCGACGTAACAGATGCTGTAGTGGCCGGCCTTGTGCAGCGCGCGGACGACAGGGGAGGGACCGGTCGGGATTGCGAGCGTCTGACCGTGCGAAGTGTTGGAGTCCTCAAACAGGTCGGTGTCCCAGATCTTGGCGCTGCCCGGCTTCGGATATCCCGCGCGAATCGCGGGAAGACCGGCAAGCCCGGCGCGCGGCGGGCCGATCTCCCAATACCAGGAGTCGCCGCCGTGCGGCAGCGGTCTGTAGGACGTCCGGGCTACGTGCTGGTGCTGGAGCTGGAGCTGGAGCTGGTGCTGGTGCTGGTGCTGTTGCAGGTGCGTGGGGTGTTGCTGTTGCTGTTGCCGGTGCGTGGGGTGTTGCCGGTGCTGGTGCTGGTGAGCGGGGTGGGGGCCGGTCATGGCTGGCGCTGGCGTGGAGAGCGCTAGCGCGGCAAATGCGACCGCGGCAAGGGCGAGCCCGGCAAGTGCGAGCGCGCCGAGTACGGAGGCGGCTAGCGTGGACCGGCCGACAGTCAGATCCCGCCGCGTGCTCGTTTGAGTGAGAATTCTGCGCTGCGACCGGTATAACCGGCCGCTGGCCAGAATCCTCGACCTGTTAGCGCGAAGCCGGCGCACTGTTAGCCTCCCGGCACCCGGCGTCAGTTGCCGAAGTCGAAGTCCTTCGGGGGCTTTTGCTCGAACCACAGGCGGTCGTGGTCCGGGGTGTCCTGAAGGAAGTCCGGGGTGCCCTCGAGCACGTCGTGCTCGGACGTCCCGGGCTCGTCCTCATGACGTTCTTCCTCGAGCTCGTCGGGCTCGAACAGCTGGGTCTTGTCGTCCGAGTGCCGCGGGGCGTCCTCGGCCGTGTCGGCGGCGCGCATCTGCACGTCGTCGTCCGGGTCGTCGTCATGAGCTGCGTCGTCATCGGCGGCGCTGTGGCCCCGGGCCGGGCGATCGTCATCGGCTTCAGCCTCGGACGCGCGCCTACTCGCCGGGTCTGTGAACCGCGGCCGCTTGGGCGGTGACGGAGGCGCTTCCTCGAAGTCTTCCTGTTCATGACTTGCGTACCCGGGGTCGTGCGGGGGCTCAGGCTCGGAAGGCGGCCGCTGCTCTGGGCGCTCGTATTCAGCGTGCTCGCGTGGCTCGTGGTGCTCCGCCGGCTCGTGCTCGGCGGTGGTTTCGTACGGGTCAGACGCGAACGGGTCGTCGTCGTAATCCGAGTCGTGCAAGTCGTGCGCCTCGGCCTCGACAGGCTCTTCGTCCTCGTGCTTGGGGTGCTTGCGACCGAAGATCCCAAAGCGGCGGCTCGGATGTTCCTCCTCGGTCGGTGCGGCCTGGTGCACGGTCGTGGGATGCTCGTCGTAGTAGTCGCCCTGATCATCCTCGTCGAAGGCGGCGTCGGGTTCATCGGCGGTGCTGTGGCGAGGCTCCGGAGCGGAAGCTGCGGTGTCCGCGTAGCGCTCGTCGTCGGCCTCGTTGTAGCCCTGATCATCAAAGACGCTGTCGCTGGAGTCGGCCCCCGCGTGCGGGTCCCGGCGCACCGGACCCAGCGCGTCGCGCTGCATTCGTTCGATCTCCTCGGGGTCGGCGCCACGCCGGCGCTTGAGGTCGAGGTGCTCGCGGATTGCGTCGTCAAGCAGACCCATGTGTGAAGCGTACCTACCCCCGAGACCGTTCGCACGAACCGCAATGCTTATCCCAGAACCGGCGCTATGCTCCTTCAGTACCTGCGGGGCTATAGCTCAGATGGGAGAGCGCCTGGATCGCACCCAGGAGGTCGCCGGTTCGATTCCGGCTAGCTCCATCGCCTCGAAAGCGCTGCAACGGACGAAATCGGATTCCGGCGGGCCATTCGAACCGGCCGCGAAATCCCCCGGTTTTGGGCACTAACGCCCAAGGTGCATCGGATAGGCGCGGGAGAGGTCCCAGAGGAGGCCGCCGTCGCGCCATTCATCCGACCACCGTCGGGAAGCGGAGCGACCAGCCCTCGCGCGGCATCGGCGAAGTCTCTGGTGTCCTCGAAACCCGGCCCCCTCGGCCATCGCCGCATTCGCCGCGCGGGTCGCGTCGCTCGCGTCGGCGCGTCGCAGATCGTCCCTTTCGGCCATGAAGTTCCTCCGTCGGTAGGCGCCCGTCCCTTCCCGGACCGCTCTCCTTCACACTTACCCGCCACGGGCGAGCGCTCGAAAGGGCTGATGCACGAGCTGAAGGACTGGATGTCGCACAACAACGCCGCGATCATGGTGGTGTGTGCCTGGCTATCGCGGCTAAGCTGACCGCCGACGGGATCGTCGGCTTCAGAACCACGAGGAGGAAAGATGAGCCGTTTTCAGGAACTGGCGGACGCCGAGTTCGAGATGGGCTTCCCCACGGCGGAGTCGGCGGACGCATTGCGCGACGAGCTGTTCTTCCAGCGCGCAGTCCAGGCGTATCTCTGGTCGATCCCCGCAATCAACATCTGGGCGATGAAGGAGGGCTCGGAGGCGGTCTTCGGCGGCGGCAACACGGTGCTGCCGATCTGGCAGAACCGGATCGACGCGAAGACGCTCGTCACCACCCCGAACACCGACGTCGTCTACGCGATGGGCTACCTCGACCTCGCCGACGGCCCGCTCGTGATCCAGTCGCCGCCGGGGATTCTCGGCATCCTCGACGACTTCTGGCAGCGGCCGGTCCATGGTCCGACCATCGACGGGCACCTCTGGAAGGGCGACGTCGGCGGGGCCGGGCCCGACAAAGGCAAGGGCGGCACCTTCGTACTCCTCGGCCCCGAGTTCGACGGTAGTGAGCCCGAGGACGGCTACGTCTACCGCTCGCGGACGCGTAACGTCTTCCTCTTCTGGCGCGCGTTCTTCCGGGACCCGAGCGACCTCAGCGAGCCGGTCGCCACGATCAAGCGGACAGTGATCCATCCGCTGGGCCAGGAGCCCGATCCGGAGGCGATGAGCTTCCCGGAGGCGTCGGGCGTTCCCTGCGACATGCTCTTCCCCCGCGACGGCTCCTACTTCGACATGCTCGACCGCTACATCCAGAACGAGGCGGTCGACCCGCTGGATCTCGACCTGCGCGGATTCCTCCACACGATCGGGATCGAGAAAGGCAAGACGTTCGACCCGACCCCCCGGGATCGCGAGATCCTCGACGCCGCCGGCCGCGCCGCCTACAAGATCAGCAAGGTGACGATCGGCAACCTCCTGCCGCTTGAGCCGGGCGGGACCTACTTCGAAGGGCAGCAGTGGATCAACACGTTCGCCGGCGAGGACACGGAGTTCCAGTCGAGCGGCACCTTCACGAACCTCGAGCAGCGCACTGGCTTCTTCACCTCGGCCTATTCCGACGCGCCGGGCATGGTCGAGAGCATCGTCGGCACCGGGGCCAAGTACCCCGCGACCCTGCGTGACTCCCAGGGCCAGCCCCTCTACGGTGGGAACCGTTACAAGCTGCGTCTGCCGGCGGACATCCCCGCCCGGCTGTTCTGGTCGGTCGCGGTCTATGACGCCTGGACCGCCTCCGGCCTCGATAACGGCCAGCCGTTCCCCTCGATCAACACGATGGACAAACCGACCTTCAACGAGGACGGCACGATCGACTTCCACTTCGGCCCCGACGATCCCGGTGACGGGGTCAACTGGATCCGCACCGTGCCGGATAAGGGCTTCTTCGTCATCGTCCGCCTCTACGGTCCCGAACAGGAGTTCTTCGACCAGACCTGGGTCCCGGGGGAAATGGAGCGGCAGGGCTGACGCTCGCCGCAGCTGCCGGTGCGTCTCTTCTCCTCTCTGCGCGGCTACGGCCGGAGCCGGCTGCGCAGCGACCTGATCGGGCGACGGCGGCCTCTCGGTGGCGACGGTCGGCGGTTTCCGCCAGGTCGAGATGCGTGGTGATCAGGGTCTATCGATCAATGACCGCGCCTCTGCGGGGCCGACTACGAGGTCGTGAAGGTCGCCGCCCACCTCGAGCCGAGTCGACTGTTCGACGCCGCCGACCTTCGCCGGCTCAAAGCCGGCGGTTCTGATCAGCCGCTCGACTTCGTGGCCGGCCCAGTCGTCGTCGGTCGCATAGAACAGGACCGCCGGCTCTGGTGACCGGTTGGCCGCGGCCTCGAGGCGGTCAGCGGTCATGGTTCCGAACGCCATCGCCAGGTGCCCGCCGGCCGGCAACCACCCGGCGACGACCTCGCCAGAGGATTGCTCTTCCGGCAGAAGGCGCGTGAGCTTGCCATGCGCGTCGAGGCCGACGGGGTTGCTGGGAACCACCACGAGTTTGTCGTCCAGCGAGTCCGAGATCTCATCGATGACCTCCTTCAGCACGCCGAAGCGCAGCGCGAGAATCACGGCCTCGGCGCCCTGCAAAGCGTCGTGGTTGTCGACGGCGACAAGCGCACCCCGACCGATCTCGTCCGCCACCCTCTGCGCCGAAGCAGTGTCGGCGCTCGAGAGCCGCAAGCTCTCGCCGCCCGCCGCGAGCCGGTGGGCGATGGCCGATCCGAGCCCTCCGGTACCGATGAGCGCCGTAGTCATGACTGTTCGGCGGCCGTTTCTGATGGCCATTGGGCGGGATGCCAGTCGCCCTCGAAGTTCGTGGTCTGCCCGACTTCGATCAGATGACCGTCGGGATCACGGATGTAGCACCGGATCTCGTATTCGTGCTGTTTTGGCGGCGTTAGGAATTCAGCACCGCGTGCGCTCCACTCGGCGTACACGGCCGCAATGTCTTTGACCCGGATATTGAGGAAGCTGCTGACGCGGTCGGGATCTTGTGGCGTCTCCAGCGTGACCGCTGGTTTGTCGTCGGTCGGGCCCCCGCCGACATTGATGATGATCCAGCTGTTGGACAGCGCGACGTATGTCAGTCCTCCGGGGCCGGAGAAAGCCAGCCGACCACCGAGCACGTCGGTATAGAAGCGGCGGGAACGCTCGATATCAGCCGAGACGATGAAGTGCGCCAAGACCAGGTCCTGGTCGTTGTTGCTCATGTTGACCTCCGTGGTTGGATTGATTTGTTCACAGGTCGAGCACCAGGTCGTCGCGCGGCTGTGCGCAGCAGAGCAGCGTGCTTCCGTCGGCGGCAGGCTCGACCGGCGCTGGGTCGTATTTGACATCGCCGGCGATGAGGGTCGTCTCGCAGGTGTGGCACACGCCGGTGCGGCAAGACCAGCGGACGGGTACGTCGCAAGCTTCGGCGAGTTCGAGCAGACTGCGGTAGTCGCTGTCCCAGGGGATGGCAAGGTCGCTGCGGGCAAACGAGATCGTAGGCCCGTGTCCGGGATTGCCGTCGGGTGCGTGCGGCGGTCTGGCGGGTGTTCCGGCAATGCCCGGCGTCAGGCCCGGCGCGGGCCCGAACGGTTCGGTGTGGATGCGCGAGGCGTCGATTCCGATCGCCGCCAGGCCCGCACTGATCTCGTTCATGAAACCCTCGGGCCCACACAGATATGCCTCCGCATCTCGAGGCGGCGCGAGCTCGGTCAGCTGCGAGGCGGTAAGCCGGCCCGCGGTGTCGAAGTCGCGGTTTTGGACATCGTTCGGACCCGGACGGCTGTAGTAGACGTGGGCGCGCGCGTTCGGGAGCGACGTGATGAGCGCCTGGGCCTCGGCGGCGAACGAGTGCTCGCGATTGTTGCGTGCCGAGTGCAGGCACCAGATCTCGCGATCCGAATGCACATTCGCGAGCGCGTGAAGCATGGCGAGCACCGGGGTGGCTCCGATCCCGGCGCTGATCAGCAGCACGGGGGCATCGGTGGGGTCGAGGATGAAGGTGCCGCGCGGTGCCGCGATGTCGATTTGGTCGCCGACGCTGAGTTGGGTGTGCAGGTGGCCGCTGACCACGCCATCGGGTTCGCGCTTGACGGCGATGCGGTAATAGCCGGCATCGGGCGGTCCGCAGAGTGAGTAGTTGCGGAGCAGCGGCCGCTGCTCCGTGCCAGGCTGTACGCGCAGCGTGAGGTACTGGCCCGGGCGGGCGGCCGGTAGTGGCGCGCCTGCTGGGTCTTCGAGACGTATGGAGATCACCGAGTCGCTCTCACGGGTGATAGCCGTGACGTTCAGCTGACGAAAGCCCGGCCAGGCCGGCGGCGGACTCGCCGCTGTCAGCCCCGCGTTGCCGCTCCCGGGTTGTTCATCGAGCAGAGCTCGGAAGGAGGCCTGCCAGCCGGGGCTGAGCGCCGGGATACGGAGCCCTCGGAGCAGTTGCTGGCGTGGATGGCCGGGGAGGTAAAGAAGGCCGTCGACCTCGGCAACGGACATCCGTTCTGGACCTGCAGCGAGCTTGATGATTTCCGCTCCGGCTTCCACATCGCCCTCCTCGAGCACCCGGAAGTAGAACCCCGGGCGACGGTGTGAGACGAGCAACGCCGGGATGCGCGGGTCGTTCATGCGGATCCCAACGCGGTAGCAGGTGACCCGTGGCTGCGTGACCTCGAAGACGGCCTTACCGATCTGATAGCGGTCGCCGACGCAGACCTCGTCATCGCCGAGTCCTTCCACGGTGAAGTTCTCGCCGAATTGTCCGTGGACAAAGTCGTTTCGCTTGAGCTCGTGTTCCCAGTAGCGGTAGGACTCGATCTGGTAGACGAAGACGGCGCGCTGCTCCCCACCGTGCCCCGCGAGATCACCCTGACCGTCGCCCTCGACGTTGAGCCTGCTGACGTGGCGAGGACCGCTGACGGGGTCCTTATAGACGCCGGTGAAGACCGTCTTCCCTTGCCATTGCACGTTCTTCGGCATTCCGACGTTGACCGACAGCAGCCGTCCGACAACTGGGCCGTCGCCGCCACCCGGAGCAGACCGTTCAGGCCGAGCCGTCACGCTTTGGATCCTCACAGCTCAGCTGTTCCGCGGATCGTCGCTGGCGTCGAGGTACTCGAGCCCGAGGGGTCCGATCGCGGTCACCTGGGTGACGTACTCACCCGACCGTGCCCAGTGGAAGTGCGGGGTCCCGCCGGGCAGAACGATGACGCTGCCCGGCGGATAAGCCTCCAGCTTCTCACTCTCGAACTTCTCACCGAGGCCGACGTAGAACACCCCAGAGATGACCGTGTAGACGCGGTCCTCCGGGTGAACGTGCGGCATCAGCTTGACCCCACCGGGCAACCTGACCCTAATCACGTATGGGCCCGGCTTGGCCGGGTCACCCACCACGACGGCGAGGCGAGCGGATGGCGGGAACGCTGGGAACGGCTTCCACTCGATGTTCTCAGGTAGCACCGCGTGGAACGTCCCCTCGTCGATCTGATGATTCATGGTCGGTCAGCCTCCTGCCTCAGATTCCGCTCTCGCCGGCAACATCGTCACGATTTCGGCCACGATTTCCGCGGCGGGCTGACGCTGCTTAGCGAGCGCCACGCTTTGTCCGGCCCACAGCGAAAGCGGTTCGATCTTCCCGGTGGTTCCCACCATCGGCGGGGCAGGTTCATATCTGACGATCGACTCGCCGGAGGCGAAGTGCGCTAACACCTCGCCTTCTTGGGGTCGATTGCCCGGTGCCGGGCGGCCCGCGGCCTCCCACATCTCGGCGGTTGAGTTGTGAATAGCCCGATGTGAAGCGTCCGGCCATCCCACCTCGTAGAGATTCGGATACCACTCGGCGTCGGTCTCGGACGCCTCTATCAGGCGCTTGCGGTACTCCTCATGGATCGGCATCTCGTCGGCCAACAGAAACCGGGTGCCCAGCAAGGCGGCCTGGGCGCCGAGGATCAGCACCGCCGCCACCCCTCGGGCATCGCCAATCCCTCCCGCCGCAATCACCGGCACCGGTGCCACCGCGTCGACCACCGCCGGCACCAACGGCAGGGTCGCCACGCCACTCCAGACATGACCGCCGGCCTCCCAGCCCTGCGCGATCACGATGTCGACTCCGCATCCGACCGCGTGGCGTGCCTCCTCGACGCTCCCGACCGTGTGCATGACGAGCCCCCCGGCATCGTGCACCAAGTCAACGTAGCTCTGGGGATCGCCCCAGAACAGCGACACGACCCGCAGTCCCGCCGACAGCGCCTGATCGATGCGGTGGTGCTGATCGAACGCGAGCACGAAGTTGCCGGCAAACGGCCGCTCGGTAAGCGCCGCCGTCGCCCTAACTATCTCTCCGGCGTCGTCGGCCCATCCGAGCCCGAGGGTCCCGAGGCCGCCGGCATTGGAGACCGCGGCGGGCAGGCGGGGATCCGCCGACAGTGGCGCCGCGACGATCGGGTGGTCGATCCCGAGCAACTCGCACACCGGCGTTCGGTTACCGATTGGGGTTTCGCTGCGCATTAGTCACCCCTCCGTCAAGAGCTGTAAGACGACGGCACCGAATCTGGGGAGCGCCTGTTCCATCCGTGGAACGGCGAGAAGTCCTTCGCATCCCACGCCTCGTGCAATCCGGGCTTGCTCAGGTCCCAGTCGGGGCGGATCTCGGCGCTAACGGCTCGCAGGTCATGCCACAGGTCGACGAACGAGGGACGTCCCCAGAACCAGTAGCCGTTGTAGACGCTGTGGATGACCAGCCCAGGCTTGAGCACAAGCGTGTGCGGGATCATCGGGTTGTGCTCGGGGTCTGTGTACTCCTGGATGTCGAGGTCCTTCTGCACGGTCCGCTCCGGATCTTCGAGGAACGGCCACTGGGCGCCAAGGGACGCGCGGAACTCCTGGCTCGAGTGATGGTCGTCGGTCGAGATCGTCGCGATCTGCGTGTAGGCCACAGCGATCTTGGGGTAGTTGGCGGCGAGCTCGAGGTGCTGCTGGTGCTCCTTGGGGCAGTAGTTGCCCCGTGCGAGCGTGAGAATCAGGGGATCCTCACCCTGGATCGCGCTGAGGCTGCGAGTGGCGCGATCCTGGTCGGGGAGCTCGTAATCCGGGAAGGTGCTGCCGGGGGTGAGCTTTGAGGACATAGTCAAGTCCTTCCGGTCGGGTCTAGGGGATTCATGACATTGATTGGTGCTAGCCGCCGGCCGCCTGGCCGCCGTCGACATGCAGCGTCTGGCCCGTGACGAAGGTCGCTCGCTCGAGGTAGAGGATCGCCTCGACGACGTCGCTGATCTCGCCGACGCGTCCCAGTGGGTGGAGGGCCTCGAGCCGCTCGTAGGACTCCGGGTCGTGGGCGGGTGTCTTGATGACCCCGAGCGAGACCGCATTGACGCGTACTCCGCGCGAGGCGTATTCGATCGCCAGGGAACGGCTGACCGCGACGAGTCCTCCTTTGGTGAGGACGGGTAGCGCGGCCGGCCTCGTGCTGTCTGCGTGGTCGACCAGGCTCGTGGAGATGTTCACGACATGCCCGCTGCCCCGCTGCACCATCTCAGCGATTGCCAGCTGGGTCATGTGGAAGAACCCAGTCAGGTTCACGGCGGTGATCGCCGCGTAATCATCGAACGTGTAATCCGTGAACGGCTTGCCGATATAGATCCCGGCGTTGTTGATCAGTGTGTCGAGCCGGCCGAAGCGCTCGCGAGCCTGGTCAACAGCTCGTCGTGCAGTGTGCGCATCGGCGATGTCGCCGGCGACTGCGACGTAATCGCTCTCGTCGTGATCGTCGGTAGGAAACGACCGCGCAACGCCGACGACGGCGTAGCCAGCATTTCGGTACGCGGCGACAAGCCCGGCGCCGATGCCCTGAGAGGCGCCCGTGATGATCGCGACGGGCTGTCTCACTGGCCGAGTCCTCCAGCCTCGTGCGACGGACTACCGATCACCGCAAATCGCCCGGTCCGTTCGACGAGCGGCCCGCGCCCCCGCGGCACGCGACGATGAGCGACTTGCTTCGATCAGCTCGTGAAAGGAACCACAGCATCAGTCACCCCTGTCGGAGGGAGGGAGCAAGCTCTCCTACTGGGTCCCAACGTGCCGGTCGCAGAGCGCCTTTCGGAGTCCGAGCGCTGACGCACGGCCAGCCTGCACGTTGACGGGCCGGCCGAACAACAGCCCCGCGATCATACGCCGTTACTAGCCGATTGCAACCCCGACGAACTCGTCAAAGCCACCTGAGCGCGGCTCTTCGGCGCCCCGATTACTGCCTGGGTAAGACTGCGTTGATCCGATCTGCGCGATGACTTGAGTGACGTTGCTTGCAAAAGTAGACTGGCGTCGTGGCGCGACCCGCCAGCCTCGGCGCCCATATGGTCGCCGAGGGAACGAAAGACCATCGAAGGAGCTCGCTATGGCAACACTGTTGGCGATTGGCTACCCGGACCAGGCGACCGCCGAGCAGGCGCGGCAGACCGTGCAGGGGCTTGAAGCGGAGCTGATTATTCAGGCGGATCAAGTCGCAGCCATCTCTCGTGACCCGCAGGGTAAATACCACGTCACCACCACCCACGGCGGCGCCTCCACTGGCGGCGGGGCGGCGTGGGGTGGCTTCTGGGGTCTGCTGTTCGGATTGCTGTTCTTCATCCCGTTCTTCGGGCTTGCCATCGGTGCGGGAATGGGTGCCCTGTTCGGTCACCTCGGCGAGAACGCCATTGATAAGCAGTTCCAGCAGCAAGTCCGCGACTACGTTCAGCCGGGCACATCAGCGTTGTTCATGATCCTCGAGCAGTTCACCGAGGACAAGGCCGTTGCCGCGCTTAGCGAGTACGGCGGCACTGTCATCAAGACCTCCCTGTCCGATGAGGACACGAAGAAGCTCCAAGAGGCCTTGACGCCGGAGTCCTAGCCGGCGAGCGTCTGCGCACGCGACGCTGTCTCTCCTCCGTAGTTGTCGGTCGCAGCTGACCGGCAGCTACGGATCAGGGCATCATCCGGAAGCTCAGCTCGGCATCACCCGGAACCGGAGATGCGTCGCCGCCGGCGTGACCTGCACCTGCGTTCGTTCAAGCGTGATCGACTCGTCGAGCGAGCCGAACAGCGGAGTGCCGCGACCGATGAGCACCGGGATCACGTGAACCAGTAGCTCGTCGACAAGGTCCAGTGGGAGGGCCTGCTGCATGACGGTGGCGCCGTGTAGATACACCGATTTGTCGCCTGCCGCCTCCTTAGCCTGCTCGATCGCGCTGACGACGCCGTCGGTCACGAACGTGAACACAGGTGCGAAGGTCCCGGTCGGGACGGTGTGAGTGACGACGAAACAAGGGGTCGCACCTGCCGGGCCGCCGTCTCCCCACCCGCCGTCGCCCTCGTTCTTGTTGAACGACTTGCGCCCCATCACGACCGCGCCGGCCGCATCGAGCATTGTCCTCAGCAACTCGCGGTCCTCGTCCGTGGCGGCTCCGAACAACCAGTCATGCAGCATCCCGGCGCCGTCTCCGAACGGGTTCGCGCGGCTGTCGTTGGGGCCGGTGACATACCCATCCAACGACATCGACATATCGCATACAACCGATCCCATCGTTGATCTCCTCTGTTGATTGCGTGGCGGCTTGGGGCGTTTATATAAGGGTCGCGAGCCGCTCGTCCAGCTTGCCACACACCTCAACTGATATCTTAGATTTCATGCTCCAGCCGATCGAGACCTCGCTGCTTCGTGACGAGGCGCACGCGCGTCTGCGAGCGGCAATCCTGGACGGGAGTCTTGCTCCCGGCACGAAGCTGCATCCGGACGAGTTGGCCGAGCAACTTGGTCTCTCGCGGATGCCGGTACGCGAAGCGCTTGCACGGCTGCGCGACGAGGGTCTCGTGGAGATGCGCCCGCGGTCGGGGACGCGGGTCTCACCGCTGCGGCTGGACGAGGCCAGTCAAGCGCTGGTCGTAATCGCTGCCATGCACGAGCTTGCCGTGCGGCTGGCGGTGCCGCGGCTGACAGACGCTGACGTCGTCCAGCTTCGTGCGGCCGCCGATCGCTTCGCAGACGCCGTCAGCCTGGGCGACTATGGCGCCGCGATCGCTGCGGACGACGATCTACACGGAGTGTTCGTAGAGCTCGCCGCTAATCGTCCAGTCGCAGAGACCTTGACGCGCTACATGCCCCTGCTACGGCGCGCCGAGGTGCTGCGCTTCGGAACACTCCCCGGCCAGCGGTCGGTTGCGGCGCACGGCGAGATCATCGATGCGGCTGCTCGCGGCGACATCGAGGCGGCGGTTGCCGCGACCGGTAGTAACTGGGCCTCACTGGCCCGGCAGATCGAGCAGTCCATCGCAGATGACAAGGAGCCGACCGATGAGCCTTGATGATTTCCCCCGGACCGATCTGATGTTCGGGCCGTCCCCGGTGCACCGCCTGGAGCGGCTCAGCGAACACCTCGGCGGCCAGGTGGACATCTGGGCCAAGCGCGAGGACTGTAACTCCGGCCTTGCCTACGGCGGCAACAAGGTCCGCAAGCTCGAATACCTGGTAGCCGATGCGCTCAACCAGGGCTGCGACACGCTGGTCTCGATCGGCGGCGTACAGTCCAACCACACGCGGCAGGTTGCAGCCGTCGCGGCGCGTCTCGGTCTCGGGGCGGTGCTGGTCCAGGAACGCTGGGTCGACTGGCCCGACGTCGTCTACGACAAGGTCGGCAACATCCAGCTGTCGCGGATCATGGGCGCCGAGGTGAGGCTCGACACGGCCGGCTTCGACATCGGCATCCGGCCGAGCTGGGAGGACGCGCTGTCGTCGGTCACCGACGCGGGAGGCAAGCCGTATGCGATTCCCGCGGGCGCATCGGACCATCCGCTCGGCGGGCTCGGCTTTGCGCGTTGGGCCGACGAGGTCCAGGCGCAGGAAGACCAGCTCGGCGTGTTCTTCGACACGATTGTGGTGTGCGCCGTCACCGGCTCGACATTTGCCGGCATGGTCGCCGGCTTCGCCGCCCAGGACCGACCGCGCCGTGTGCTGGGGATCGATGCGTCGGCCACCGTCGCGCAGACGCGCGCACAGGTAACGCGAATCGCGCAACAGACGGCGGACGCGATCGGGCTCGGTCGTCCTCTGAGTGATGACGAGATCGTGTTGCTCGAGGATTGGCACGCCGGTTGCTACGGAATCCCGGATGCCAAAACGATCGAAGCGATCCGGACCTGCGCGCGGCTTGAGGGGATGATCACCGACCCCGTCTATGAGGGCAAGTCGATGGCCGCGCTGCTCGACCTGGTCAAAGACGGCGGGATCGAGCCCGGCTCGCGAGTGCTCTACGCCCACCTTGGCGGACAGCCGGCGCTGAACGCCTACGCGGGCGCGTTCAACTGACGCACGGCACGGTTCTCAGCACTGGTCACCCGGACCGGTGCTGAGAGTCTCGCCTCTCAGGGGTGGGAGATCGGCACCACGGTCGTGCCGGCGGCCCGGTCGCCGAGGCGCTGCGGCGGTTGGTGCGGGCCACGCATCGCGATCCAGCCGACCAGATAGAACAGCGGCAGCACGTCGATCAGGCGTCCGATCGTGCGCAGGCCGACGGCCTTGGTAGTGAGCGGTCCGCCGTTGACCATGATCACTTTCAGGCCGAGCATGCGCTTGCCGACGGTCTGGCCGGTCGTGGCTTCGGCAAACGCGTAATAGCAGAGCGCGACAACGATCCACAGCAGGAACGACCAAGAGGGCAGATTGATCGACACGCCCTTGTGTTCATCCGCGAACCCGCCGACCGTCGTCGTCCAGCTACCGACATGTGCGTTCCCGGTGATTGCCGAGATCATCAAGGCGACGGCGAACAGCAGCAGCACATCGATCCAGCCGGCCCACGTCCGACGCCGCAGCAGCACGACCAGGGACTCGTTGGTGGTGGCTGACATCGCGGTGAGATCCTACACGCGCCGAGGGCGCTCAGTCGAACTTTGGATGCCACCGAAGCAGGCGCAACTCGGTTGATCAAACGGCCGGTCGTATGCTTCGCGGCGGAGATCGCAGGCCGCTAACGAGAGGGACCGCCGATGAGTAGCTGGCAGCAGTTCGCAGCAGCAGAACCGGATTTCGCTGGACGCGTCGAGGCCCTCTTGGTGGCACACAAGCACCACGTGATGGCGACGCTGCGGCTGGACGGCTCGCCGCGTGTCAGCGGGACCGAGCTGAGCTTTGACGACGGTCAGCTGCTGATCGGGATGATGTCCGGCACCCGGCGCGCCGCGGACCTGCGCCGCGACCCGCGCGTGGCGATCCACAGCCACACGGTCGACCCGCCGGAGGAAGACCACAGCGCCTGGGTCGGCGATGCCAAGCTCTCAGGCACCGCGATCGAGCTCCCGCCCGGTTCGAGGTCACCTGACGCTGACTGGTTCGCGATCGATCTCGACGAGGTCGCGTTCACGCGCGTCGGACAGCCCGCCGACCATCTTGTGATCGAGTCCTGGAAGTCCGGGTCCGCTCTCAAGACCCAGCGTCGCTGAGCGACGGATGCCAGATCGAGTGCTTGGGCCGCTTGCAGTTGCATACGCATCGGTGCGAGGATGTGGCGGCTGCGCCGTCGAGCCGCGTAGCGAAATCACTTACCACAAAGGAGCTCCTATGAGTGAACCCGACCAGCTACTAGTGCTCGCCGCTTCCTACGACTCGCTCACGGATGCTGTGTCCGACTACGAGTCCGTGAAAGTGCTCTATCACGACGTCAAGACCTCCGATGACTTCGACGCCGCGGTGATCTCGCGCGACTCGGAGGGCAAGGTCAAGGTCGAGCTCAAGCACGAGCAGCCCACGCGTCACGGCGCGGCAGTGGGGCTCGGCTGGGGTCTGGCGATCGGCGCCGTATGCGCGATCTTCCCGCCGATCAGCATCCTCGGCGGGCTCGCCGTCGGCGGTGCCGCGGGTGCTGCGATCGGTGCGGTCACCGGACATGTGAAGGGCGGCCTGGACAACGACGATCTGAAGGAACTCGGCACGGTCCTGAATCGGGGCCAGGCGGGTCTGCTCGTGGTCTACGCCAGCAACATGGAGGAGCAGGTCGAGGCCAACATCCGAGCCGTCAACAAGTACGTCTCCAAGGGCCTTACCGCCGACGCCAACGCGCTCGCCAAGCAGCTTGAGGGCATCGCCAAGGACTCCGACAGCTAAACGGCGGTCCCCGCCGGAAAACATCCGGGCCGTCGGGCAAGCGAGCTCGCTCGGCGCCCGGCGCGTTCTCCACGGACAACAACCAGCCCGGCGCGAGTTCAACTAACGGAACGTCGTCGGCCTCCCCGTAGTGGCCGACGACGATCCTCGCGCGAGCACGTCCGGCAGCCGTGATCTGCGGCAGGATGCGACAGTCAAAGCAGCCCGCCCGCCGGCGGCACGATCCACAACCTGGGGGCGAGCTCGACCACAAACTCGGGAGCGAGTTCACCGACGCTTGCGACTTGAGTGCGCTCGAGTTCCATAGCAAGTTCGCGCCAGGCCTGAGCGACCGGAGCGATACGTGCGGTCGGCCCCCAGCCGACCGCGCTGCGCAGCTCATCGGCGCGGGCGCGAGCCTGTGAGCTGGTAAGCGTCCCGAACGGCCGGTTCGCGCCCTCCAGGTAGACGCTGGTCGCAAGCATGCGGTCCAGTTCGGAGCTCCGCTCGGTCATTGCGCCAGCCTCGTTGCCGCGACCGCCGCCTGCCCATAGGAGATGCCGCCGTCTCCGGCGGGCAGCCGCTCCGGCACCAGCACACGCAGGCTCAAAGCGTCCAGCCCGGACGCGATCGCCTCGAGCAGGCGCCGATTCTGAAACACGCCACCGGAGAGCACCACCGTCTGGACCCCGGCCGCCTGCGCGGCAAACGCGCACGCCTTGACCGTCGCCGCCGCGACGCCGGCGTGGAAGCGCGCCGCGATCGCGCCGACGCACACCCCATCCTCAACATCAACCACCAGCGTTCGTATGGCTTCCAGCGGATCGATCAGCAGCGACCCGTCCGACTCCGAGACCGCGAACTCGTACGCACCACGCTCGTTTGCGTCGCACACGGCCTCCAGTTCGATCGCCGCCTGTCCCTCGTAGTTGATCGTGGAGCGGATCCCGCAGAGCGCGGCCACGGCGTCGAACAGGCGGCCCATGCTGGTGGTGAGCGGCGAGTTCAGGCCGGTGCGAGCCAGCTGCGCGACCATTCGCCAGCGCGTCGCGTCAACAGCCCCTTCCAAGCTGCACGGAATCGGCGGGTCGTCCCCATGGATCGCGGTCAGCCAGGAGCAGGCCATGCGCCACGGTTCACGAATTGCGCGCTCGCCCCCGGGCAGCCGCACCGCTCGCAGCGCGCCCACCCGCCGGAAGTCACGCAGGTCACCGACCAGTACTTCCCCGCCCCAGATCGTCCCATCGCTTCCATAACCGCTGCCGTCGAAGATCGCTCCGACCGCGGTGCCCACTTCAGCATGTTCGGCTAAGCACGCTGCCAGGTGCGCGTGATGGTGCTGAACCGCGATCGAAGTCAGCGGGCGTCGGTCCGCACCGCCGGCTTCGTTCGCCGCCGCGGTCTCGAGCTCCAGCGCGTACTTGGTGCTGAGGTACTCGGGGTGAAGGTCGTGCACGATGACTTCGGGCTCGACGGCAAACAGCTTCTTGAAGTGCTCGATGCCGTCGCTGAACGACTTCAGTGTCTCGTAGTTCTGCAAGTCGCCGATGTGGTGGCTGACCCAAGCGCGGGACTGTTTGGCGAGGCAGAACGTGCTCTTCAACTCAGCGCCGCAAGCCAGAATCGGCCGCGCCGCGCTGGTCGGCAGCGGGATGCTCGCGGGAACGTACCCGCGGGATCGGCGTATGAATAGCGGCCGCGTACCCGAGCCGGTGCGAGGACCCCTACCGGTACAGGCGGCGGTGGCAGGAGCGATGTTGACTGTCCGCAGTACCGAGTCGTCGGTCCGGGTCTCGATCGGGCGATCGTGAACCAGCAGCAGGTCGGCGATCCCGGCCAGACGTTTGACCGCATCCTCGTTGGTGTAGGCGATCGGCTCGTCGGAGACGTTGCCGCTGGTCATCACCAGCGGTCGCCCCACGTCCGCCAGCAGCAGGTGGTGCAGCGGTGAATAGGGCAGCATCACCCCCAGTTCGGGGGCGCCGGGCGCCACCGAGGCCGCGACCGCGCCCGGGCGATCGTGCCGCGGCGCAAGCACGATCGGGCGCACCGGGCTGCGGAGCAGATCACGATCCCCGTCGCTGAGTTCGACCAGCGCCGCGGCCTCATCAAGATCACCCACCATCAGCGCCAGCGGCTTGTCCTCACGGTGCTTGCGTGTTCGCAGTGCACTCACCGCCGGTTCGTGATCCGCGCGACAGGCGAGGTGAAACCCGCCAATCCCCTTGATTGCAAGCACCGCGCCCTCGCGTAACGCGGTGGCGGCGGACAACAGCGCATCACCACCCACATCACGCGCGGCGCGTTGTGTCCGGATCGATCAGACGCATGCTCGGCCCGCACTCCCCGCATGCGTTGGGCTGTGCATGGAAGCGCCGGTTGCCGGGGTCCTCGTATTCCGCGCGGCAGGCCGCGCACATCTGGAACCCCGCCATCGTCGTCCACGGACGGTCATACGGCACAGCCGCGGACGATCGTGAAGCGCGGGCCGCAGTTGGTGCAGTTGATGAACGGATAGCGGTAGCGGCGATCGCGTGGATCCAGCAACTCACGCAGACAGTCCTCACAGGTGGCGGTGTCCGGCGTTACGGGAGCGTCGGCTGACTCGCCGCGGGGACTATCACGGATCGCAAACGAACGCTCGCCCAGTGGCGCGAGCGGCGAGAACTCGACCCGCTCGACCAGCGCCAGCGGGGGTGCCTCGGTAGGCAGCCGGCTCAGGAACGCATCGATCCGCCCGGGCGCGCCCTCGACTTCGAGCAAGACCCCGTGTGCATCGTTGAGTACCCAGCCCGCCAGCTCCAGTTCACCCGCGAGCCGGAAGACATAGGGCCGGAAGCCGACGCCCTGGACGGTGCCGTGAACCCGCACGCGCGCCCGGCCGCATGGCGCCGCGCTCTCACGCGACGAGCTCGCAAAGCGCGTGGTAAGCACTGGCCTGAGCCTCCTGAATCCGTGGGATGTGCTCTGAGCGTGTGACGATCACGTGATCGGCGAGCGCCTCGGCGCCGACACGGCCCCCGTCATAGCCAACCAGCGCGATCGTCGTGAGACCGCGGCGCCTGGCCTCTTGCAGCGCCGCAATCACGTTGCTCGAGTTGCCTGATGTGGACAGCGCGATCAGCACGTCACCGCCGAGCCCGTAGGCGATCACCTGCCGCGAGAAGATCGCGTCTGTGCCGATGTCGTTTGCGACCGCGGTGATGATCGCCGTGTCCTCGGTCAGGTCGATCGATGGATGTCCAAGGGCACGCAGATCGGCGACGACATCGATGGCGTCGGTCGCCGAACCGCCGTTTCCGAGCGCAAGCAGCTTGCCGCCACGCATGAACGACGAGCGCATGGCGGTGGCAGCGGCGAGCAGCGTCTCGCTGTTGTCGACCAGGGTCTGCCGGCGCAGCTCTCCGATCTCCGCTGACTTCAGCAGCGCCGAGGACTGGACATCGTCAAGCACCGGGGAGAGCGCCGATTCCTGTTCACCCAGGAACGGGTAGAGGAAGCTCGAGGCGCCGGCATCATGCTTCTGTCGCTGCTCGCGTCCGCTCAGCAGCCCGCGGTGTTCGAAGAACACGTGCACGAGTTCCCAGAGCACGTGATAGCTCGTTTCGACGAGCTCCTGGCGTACGTAGGGGTCGTCCGACGGCGGGTCAAACTCCCACTCGGCGCCGGAGTCGGCGCTGAACCCCATTGTCAGGCAGCCGCGGGAACGTGCCAGTGCAGTCGCCCGCGCCGCCTGACCGTCGTCGTCGCCGCTGCCGAACGCGATCGCGATGTCGTTCGCGGCCGCGATCAGCTCGAGCTGTCGCACCAGCTCGCCGCCGTCGGCGGTGAGCGCGATCGCCGGCAGCGCTCGCTTTCCGACTATCACCGGGTGCACGAACTCAACCGTCACGTGGCGCGCGTCCGAGCGTGCCGTGGGAGTTTGACCGAACGCAATCAGTCTTCCGCCGCGGGCAAAGCGCTCGGCCATCAGGTGACAGAGCCGCGCGAGCCGCTCGGCTTCGGCGGCGAAGAAGCGCTGGTTGGCCAGGGTGCGGCGTTGCAGCAGCTGCTCGATCGTCGCCGACCCATCGGCCACGGGGTCCGCCGCGGTGTTCACGCGAAAGTCTCCTCGCGAGCAGGCGAAGCCTGGCGCATCAGCCACTGTCGCCAGGCGTCGACGCCCTCACCGGTGCGTGCACTGAGCACGATCACCTCGACGTCGGGGTGGACCTGGTCGATGTTGTAGAGCAGCCGCTCGAGGTCGTACTCCAGGTGGGGCAGCAGGTCGATCTTGTTCACGATCACGAGCTCGCAGGCGCGGAACATCAGCGGGTACTTGAGCGGTTTGTCCTCGCCCTCGGTGACCGCGCAGACCATCACGCGGGCGTCCTCCCCGAGCTTGAATTCGGCGGGGCAGACAAGGTTGCCGACGTTTTCCACCACCAGCAGATCGATTTCGTGCAGTGGCAGCGACGGGATCGCAGAGCGCACCATGTTGGCGTCGAGATGGCATTCACCGCCAAAGCTCGGATCGGTGTTGATCTGCGTCACGGGCAGATGCAGTGAGGCGAGCCGGTCGGCGTCCATCGAGCCCTGCACGTCGCCCTCGAGGACCCCGAGGCGCAAGACTCCGAGTCGCCCGCCCGCAACCTGCTCCAGCAGCGTCGTCTTGCCGGCACCCGGTGCGCTCATGAAATTTATGACCGTGACCCCATGGCGGTCGAAGTCCGCACGGTTGGCGGTCGCGATCGTATTGTTTGCGTCCAACGCCTCCTCGACGACCGTCACCTTTACGCGATGCATGCTGCCTCCTCGACCTCGATTGATTCGATTTCGAACTCGTTGCCACTGGCGATTTCGACGTCGGACGCGCCGCAGGTCGGACATCTGAACGCCGGGATTTCAATCGTCCACTCGCGATCACAGGGGATGCACCGCAACCGCGCGTCGACCACCTCCTGCTCGAGTTGCGCGCCCTCGCAGACGGTGTCTCGCGCCACGAACTCGAAGTAGAACTCGAGCGTGTCCGGCACCACCTGCCGCAACCGCCCGACCCGTAGGTTCACGCTCGTCACCTTGCGCCCACGGGCGTGTTTGACGGCGGTGTTGACGATCGCTCCGGACAGTGAGAGCTCGTGCATCGCCCACGCAGCTTCAGTCGCCGATCGCGTCCGCGCCGGTCACAGCCGTGATCGGATCCCCCGAAAGCAGCCCGCGCACGGTTTCGCGGACAAGCGTGGCCGCGTCCTCGACCGCGGCGCTCACCTGCGCCGACAGACCCCAACCGAGCTCCTCGATCTCGGCCGGCTCGCAGGCGATCACCAGCACGCGCCCGGGCCAGGCGCCGACCGACTTCACGAAGCGCAGCACCGTCTTGGGGTCCATGCCATGGGGGTTGATCACCTGCCCATCCTCGATCCCGCCCTCGATGTCAGCCTCGTCGGGTTCGATCAAGTAGAGCGTTCCCGGTTGGCCGCCTTGCTGCGAGACGTCAAGGATCACGAGCGCGTCATATCCGCGCATCACCTCGTAGGCCAGGTCGAGCCCGCCGGTGCCGGCGTCCATCACCGCGACGCCCTCCGGCAGCGGCTCCTCGTAGAGCCGGCGCACGACCTCTCCGCCGAAGCCGTCGTCCCGCAGCCAGGCGTTTCCCACCCCGGCCACGAGCACACTGTGCAAGCGCTCAGCCTCAGCGTTCATCTGCGATCACCTCCAGTTCGGGTGCGAAGAAATACAACAGTCGTCCGGTCTCGCGCATGAGCTGCTGGCCGGGGTCGCCGTCGATCGTCAGCCCCAGATGTGTGCGACCGTCGTAGGCGGTCATGATCCGCTCAATCGTCGCGATCCGTCCGTCGAGCATCTGGGCCTGGATGTCCGCGTCCGGTCCGGGCCTGATCACAACCTTGCCGCCGCGACAGAACCGCTTGCCGTCGGCATACGCGCTCTGCTCCCCGGCGGTCGGGTCGGGCAGCCCGCGCGGTTCGCTCGGCGGTGCGTCGGTCTGCGGGTCGCGCAGCGTGACGCGCCCGTGAAGCGCGCCGATCTCCGTCGGGGTTGCGGCGGCAGCGCGCGCGATCATCTCGCGCACGGCGGGGTCTTGCTGCTCGATCGCCGCCCGCTCCTCGTCACTCAAGGCCTGCACGTGCAGCAGCAGCGCCTCCTCGATCTCGGTCGAATCAAATAGCGACCCGCGGCTCTCGGGCGCTATCTGCGGATGGTCTGGCAGCACGATCGCCGCTCCGATAATCGCGTCGTCGGCGGGCGTGGCCAGCACCGGAAAGGTGTTGACGGAGTCGTAGGGCCGCTCGAGCGGCGAGCTGAAACGCCCGCCCGCAACGCGAACGATCGGATGCGTGGACAGCAGTGAGCGGGCGAGCGCGCCGGCGCGGTCAAGTCCGCTCAAGACAAGCGTGCGGTTCTCGACGCGCAGCACGACCTCATAGCTCGCGGGGCCGAGTGCCTGGGCCTCGAGCCGGACCCCGACCAACAGCCCCGGTCCCTGCGGCTGCTCGACATGAACTTCCTGCTGCGCGGGATGATCGACGAGCGCGCCGACCATCGCTCCGGGCACTTCAACGCGCCGCTCGAGCGCCTCGTGGCGTTCGCCGCCGGCGATCAGGAAGCGAACTTCCGCGCGCAGGACGGCATCGGCTGGAGCCGTCAGCGCGCACCGTAGCTCAAGCATTGCAAAGGCACTCGACAGCGTCTGTGCATAGGCGCTCGGGTAGACGATTCCGAACGGGGTGGGGGTCGCATTCTTGGTGCTGGCGGGCGTGTATGGGTAGAGCGCGTAGCCCTCAAACAGCAGCGAGTCGACGAGCTGCTCGAGCGCGTCAGGCATCGCTGACCTCAGCAGCCGCGGTTCCGGTAGCCGGTGGCATCCCAGCCACCGGCTCGCTCACGGCTTCCGCCAGCAGCGACCGCACGCATGCATCGAGCGTCGTCAGCCCGCGGTCGAGCTTTGCCTGCTGCAGCGCCGCCAGCGTCGCGGTGTTCAGCGCCACCCAGCCCGTGTTCGGGTAGTAGTGCTCGATCATCTCGCGCCAGACCGACACCGGCATGCGGAAATCGATCGATTGAGTCCACGGGACCAGCACCATCTGCGTGCGCCCGTCGTCGCCGCGGTAGTAGATCGTGCCGTTGAAATGCAATGCCAGCGGGACCACGTCGTCGGTTAGCGAGTAGAGGTACTTGGTTGCTGCGAGCTCCTGGTCGTAACTGCAGTGGATCGGGACTGCGACCACGGTTGAGCCGGTGAACGCGGGTACGACCACATCGAGCTTCGACCACACCAGGCTGCGGGTGGTGACCGCCCAGCGCTCGGGCGGGCCGAATAGCTCCACCAGCTTCTCGCGAGTCCCGTCGTCGTAGCGGCGACGCGCCGGATCGATCATCAGCTGGATCGTGAGCGCCATCATGTAGACGAGGCGTCCGCTGGTCTCTGAGACCTGCAGATCCAGTGACAACATCGGCGAGGCTGCGAAGCGCACGGCATGCGCGCCGAGCACCTCAAACTCGGGCTCCGGGATCGCGCTCGCGGACGCCCCCGACGCGCCGTTGTGGATCGCGGTCGTCTCACGGCTCATCGCATCGCCGCCTCTACCCTCAGCGCATCGCGACGCAGCCGCGCGAAGAAACCCTCGAGCGCGTGCTCGAGACCGTCGCCGCCGGAAATCCCCTCCCAGTTGGCCCGGATCGTGCCGGTCAACTCATAGCAACGGTCGATCGGTGCGATCACGTAGATCGGTGGGTCCGCCAGACGGTTCACGATCAACCCCTCAACGTCCGGTTCGAGCCCGGCCAGCATCGGATTCAGTGCCACCATCCGGGTCCACGAGTCAAAATGCAGCTCCGACTCGGTCGCGCCGGCCGGGCTCGGGTAAAGCGCGACCACACACGCGGTCACGGTCGATCCCATGAAGAACGCCAGCCCGATCGGAATCTGAAAGCTCGCCCACAGATCGTCCGGCAGTTGCAGCTCCTCGAGCCATACGGTGCGACTGCCGACCGGCCGGTAGTCACCCTCACCTGCGCGCATCGCCCAACACGCTTCGCACGAGCACACGATCCGGCGCTCGAACAGATGCAGCAGATGGCGGTGATCCTCCGCGATCGTGGTACCGCACAGATCGCAGCGGTCGACATACGCCACTGCGGGGCCGCCGCCGGCGCTCGCGCCGGCTCGACCAGCGGGATCGGTGGCGCTGCGTGTCGGGCCTGGCCTGGCCAAAACCCGTAGCCCCGACACCAGCTGCATGCGCTTGCGCGCAGACACGGCGTCATCTATCAGCCGCCGCCCGCCGGCGGGCTCGCGCCCGCCGCTGGGATCGGTCTCGTTCACGCCGTTGCGATCGGTCTCGTTGGCGTCAGCCATCTCGCTCACACTGCCAGTGCGACCTTGACATGGCCCTGCTCGCGGAGCAGCGGCACCGGTTCAAGTTGGATCCGTTCGCTATCAAGCGAGCGGCCGGCGCGGGGCAGGAAGAACGCCCGCTCGCAGTGGCGGCAGCTGAGCGTGCCAGCCTGCAGGCGTCCGTCGTGAACGCTCCCGCCGCAGCCGGGGCAGACGTCGCGGTAGGCGAGCAGCGTCCCCTCGACGTTCGCGATCATCAGCGGGATCCCGGCGACGGCCACCGGGATGACGGCGTCGTCGTCGAGCGTGCCGAGCGACTGAACCTCGAACCACGATGGCGCCAACGGGGCTGGGGAATCGGATGACGGAAGTGACATCACGATCGGAAGCTCGACTCCGGTGGGCGCCGAACCTGTGACCATCGGCAGGCCAGCTCCACCCATCGTCTGCGGCGCGAGCCCGACGACCTCGAGCCCGTCGAGATCCGGCGCCGCCTCCTCGAGCGCCTGCTTGATCGCCAACTCCAGCGTCACCGCCGACGCCGAGCAGTCCGAGCAACTGCCCTGCAGATGGATCTTCGCGACCCCGTGCTCGATCTCGAGCAGCTCGACGTTGCCGCCGTGGGACTCCATGTACGGACGCACCGAGTCCAGCGCCGCCTGCACCCGCGCGGGCAGCGGGATCGGGTGCAGATCGTGGATCAGCAGCAATGTCGAGACGATTGCGTCGTCGGTGAGTGACAGCGCGATGCGCTCGCCCTCCGCACCGGCCGCGACCAGCAGCTCGAGAATGCGCTCCAGCCCGCTGCCGTACAGCTGGACCACGGCCGCGACGAGCTCATCGGCCAGCTCGCGTGCCGACGCATCATCGGCGGCATCGAACGCCGATTGCAGCTTCTGCACGCGCGCGAACAGATCCTCGGGCTGCTCACGAGCCGGCATCGCCTCGGCTGTCAGTTGCATCGTTACGCCATCGCTGTCGGGGTATGCATGACCTTTCGCACACGACCTTCGCCCGTGTACATGTGCACACCGCACGGCAGGCACGGGTCGAACGAGCGCACCGCGCGCATGATGTCGACGCCTTTGAAGTTCTCGGGTCCGTTCTCCTCGAAGATCGGGGTGTTCTGGACCGCGTCCTCATAGGGGCCGGGGGTCCCGTAAACATCACGCGGGCTGGCGTTCCAAGGCGTTGGCGGGTAGGGCTGGTAGTTGGCGATCTTGCCGCCCTCGATCACCATGTGGTGTGAGAGGACGCCGCGGGCGGCCTCATGAAAGCCGCAGCTGACCGCCGTTTCCGGGACCTTGAAGCTGTTCCAGCTCTTGGTGCGTCCCGCCTGTACCTCCTTGATCGCGCGCTCCAGGCAGTGCAGCGCGATCAGCGCGCTGTAGGCCTGGTGGTAGGTGCGAGCGCGGTCGCGCTCAATCGCGTTGGACTTCTCCGGGATTGTCCACTCGAGCTCCATCTCGGGTAGGTTGGGGGAGCGCGGCAGCACCATCTGGATCGAGTCGCCGGTGGCTTTGGCGTAACCGAAGTCCACCAGCCCGGCCTTGGCCGTGCACCACTGCCGCGCGAACGGGCCACCGCCGGTGTCGCAGCAGACGTGCGTGTCGCTGCGCTGGTCGTAGATTCGCGGTGAGACCACCCACGTGTACTTGTCGGTGAAGTCCCGCTTCTGCGGGCGCGGTAGCGTGACCTTGTTCCACGGATGGTTCTTGTCGACCGGATTGCCGAGCGGGTCGCGGGTCACGAACGTCGGCTCGTTCTCCCAGCCGTCGAAGTATGAAGAGCCGAGCAGGATCCGGATCATCAGGTTGATCTCGACCAGGTCGGTCGAGATCAGCTCGCCGCCGATCACGACGCCGGGAGTGATGTAGCGCTTGCGCCCCCACTCCGTCATGTGGCGGTAGTCGTAGTCGACGTAGTCCGGGTCGTCGAACGAGCCCCAGTTCACGAGGTTGGTCTCGCGGTAGCCGACCATGTCGTAGCCGGGCAGTTCCTGTAGGAAGAAGTCGTACAGGTCATCGTGCATCGGCACGCTGCGCTTGACGTAGTCGAAGTACCGCATCAGGCGCACGTAATAGTCGGTGCAGGTCTGATGTGTGATGTCGGCGCTGCAGCCACCGGGCATGATCGTCGACGGGTGCGTGTGCCGGCCTCCGAACAGGCAGTACATCTCGCGCGTGTAGCGCGCGACCTGCAGAGTCTCGAGGTAGAACTCGCCGGTGAACGGGTTCAGCGAGCGCATGATGTCGGCGATCGTCTTGTAGCCGTGGATGTCGCTCCCTGGCGCCGCGGTCCGCTCGGCCTTCGCCAACAGCGACGGGTTGGTCTCCTTGACCATCTGCTCGCAGAAGTCAACGTTCGCCATGCAGTCGTTGAAGATCGCGTGGTCGAAGATGTAGTCCGCCGTTTCCGCAAGGTTGAAGGCCAGATCGCCCAGCGCCGGTGGCTTCACGCCGTAGGCCATGTTCTGGTTCAGGCACGAGCAGGTGCAATGGTTGTCACCGCAGATGCCGCAGATGCGGCTGGTGATGAAGTGTGCGTCACGGGGATCGATCCCCTTCATGAAAATGTCGAACCCGCGGAAGATCATCGACGTGCTGTAGCACTTGAGTACCTCCTGGTTCGTGAAGTCAATCTCCGTGTGGATTCCGAGGCTCCCGACGATCCGTGTGATCGGATCCCAGGACATCTCCTTGACCATCACCTTTTCGGTAGTAGCCGACATCTGTTTTTCTCCTTTGCAAAGCCGGATCGGCACTCAGTGGTGTGACGGATCGGAGCGGTGATTCACCACCGCTTCGCGTATCCGGTCGTGAGCGTCCGGCCCCTGCGCCGCCAGTCGGGCTCGCGGTCGTACTTGGTCTTGATGTTGCGGTTGCGCATGTAGCGGACGATCGGCCCGTAGCTGAACTTCATGAAGTTCGCGGCCATCCCGCCCCACTGGTCCTCGTCCATGAACGGCATGAACTTGTCCGGGAAGCCCGGCATCGTGCAGGCCATGCAGATGCCACCGACGTTCGGGCATCCGCCGATCCCGTTGACCCACCCGCGCACCGGAACGTTGCACTTGACCACCGGTCCCTTGCAGCCGAGCTTCACCAGGCAGCGGTGGTCGGAGCCGTACTCGGTCGCGAAGTCGCCCTGCTCCGCGAATCCGGCGCGGTTGCAGCCCTCGCGCACGGTGCGACCGAACAGCCACTTCGGGCGCAGCGCCTCGTCGAGCTCCGGTGCCGGCGCAAGTCCCGCCAGGTGCAGCGCCAGGTACAGCAGCACCTCTGTCATGTTGTCCGGCTGCGCCGGGCAACCGGGGATGCATACCACCGGCAGGCCGGCTTTGGACTTCCAGTTCCAGCCGAGGTAGTCGGGAACACCCATCGCGCCGGTGGCGTTGTTCTTCATCGCCGGGATCCCGCCGTAGGTGGCGCAGGTGCCGATCGCGACCACCGCGGCGGCCTTCGGCGCGAGACGATCCATCCACTCGTTCATGGTGATCGGCTGACCGTTCTCCGGGTTGACCGCGAACCCGGTCCAGTGCCCGTCGCCGTTGATCTGCTCGTTGCCGAGCGAGCCTTCGATGCAGAGCACGAACGGATCCAGCTTGCCCTGCTCGGCGTCGAACCACGCCTGCGCGTATTCCTGACCGACGGCATAGTCGACCACCTGGTTGTGCACGATCACCTTCGGCATGCCCGGGATCGCCTGCAGGATGATGTCCTCGAGGCTCGGGTTCGTGGCCGAAGTCATCGCGACCGAGTCACCCTCGCAGCTGAGTCCCGTGGTCATCCACAGCACATGCGCGGTGACCCCCTCGGTCTTGCGTTGCTCTGCGTACGCCGAACTAGCCATCCTGTCTCCTCTCGCTCAGCAGATCCGCGGCAGCGGATCGCCAACCAGTTGGTCCAACACTCGCCTACCGCCGAAGCTCGTGTGCATCAGCACCATGCCCGGCGGCTCCGTTCGTACTTCGCCGATCTCGGCCGCCGCTTCACAGCCCGGGACCTGCCGTAGCGTCTCCAGTGCCTCGTGCGCCGCCTCCGGCGCGACAAACGCCACCAGCTTGCCCTCGTTCGCCATATACATCGGGTCGATCCCGAGGATCTCCGCCGCGCCCGCGACCGCCGGCTTCACCGGCACCGCGTCCTCACGCACAATCATCGCCACCGAGGAGCTGCGCGCGAGCTCATTCAGCACCGAGGCGACGCCGCCGCGAGTCGCATCGCGCATGCAGCGCAGCGACGGTCCTGCCGCCTCCAATAGCGCGTCGACCGCGGGCCACAGCGAGCAGCTGTCGGACATGATCTCGGCGTCGAGCTCGAACTCGTTGCGAGCCAGCATGATCGCCGTTCCGTGGTCTCCGATCGAGCCCGACAGCAGGATCCGGTCTCCCGGCCGCAGCGACCCCGGCGACAGCTCGGCACGCTGATCGCGCTGACCGATCCCGGTGGTGCAGACATACATGCCGTCCGCGTGACCGCGTTCCACAACCTTGGTGTCGCCGGCGATGATGCATACGCCGGCGGCCCGTGAGGCCGCCGCTATCGATTCGACCTCAACGCGCAGGGTCTCGGCGTCGAGACCCTCCTCGAGCACCAGTGAGAGGGTGAGCGCCACAGGGCGCGCACCCGACACCGAAAGGTCGTTGACCGTGCCGTGAACCGCCAGCGATCCGATCGAGCCCCCGGGGAAACGCAGCGGCTTGACCACAAACGAGTCGGTCGTCATCGCCAGTTCGACGCCGTCGATCGTGAGCCCGCCGGCATCCGCCATCTGGTCGAGTGCCGCGTTCGCGAACGCTGGCGCCAGCAATCCCTCGATCAGGCTCTGGGTGGCCTTGCCCCCGGCGCCGTGGGCCATGTTGATCTGCGCGTCCCTGAACTTCGCGCGTTTGCCGCGCGCGGTGGCGATGATCCCGAGCACCTTGGCCTCGCGCTCTGAGACTGCGGTCTGCTCGCTCATCACACGACCTCCCGCTCACGCGCGAACCGGCCGTAGTTGTAGTAGGCAGCGCAGGCACCCTCGGACGACACCATGCAGGTGCCGATCGGCCGCTCCGGGGTGCAGGCGCTGCCGAAGACCTTGCACTCCCACGGCTTGATCACGCCCTTCAGCACCTCTCCGCACTGGCACGCTTTCGGATCCGCGACCCGCACACCGGGCACCGCGAAGCGGTTCTCGGCATCGAGGTCCGCGTAGCGTTGCGAGAGCTTCAGGCCGCTATGAGAGATGAACCCGAGGCCGCGCCACTCGAAGTGCGGCCTCAGTTCGAAGACTTCGGCCATGACCTCCAGCGCGCGCTGGTTGCCCTCATAGGGGACGACGCGCTTGTACTGGTTTTCGACCTCGCAGCGGGCCTCCGCCAGCTGCGTGAGGATCATCGCCACCGACTGCAGGATGTCGAGCGGCTCGAAGCCGGAGATCACGACCGGCTTGCCGTAGTCGGCGGGGATGAACTCGAACGGCCGTGCGCCGACGATCGTCGAGACGTGGCCGGGCCCGATGAAGCCGTCCAAGCGCAGGTCGGGGGACTCGAGCAGCGCTCTGAGCGGCGGCACGATCGTGACGTGACTGCACATGCAGGAAAAGTTGCTGAGCCCTTCGGCACGTGCGCGCTTCAGCGTCAGCGCGGTGGACGGGGCGGTCGTCTCAAACCCGATCGCGAAGAACACGACCTCGCGGTCAGGGTTCTCTTTGGCGATCCGCAACGCGTCGAGCGGCGAATAGACCATCCGTACGTCCGCGCCCGCGGCCTTCGCTTCGAGCAGGCTCCCAGCTGATCCCGGGACGCGCAGCATGTCGCCGAAGCAGGTGAAGATCACCTCGGGGTTGTGCGCGATCGCGATGCCGTCGTCCACGCGACCCATCGGGATCACGCAGACCGGACAGCCGGGGCCGTGGACGAGTTCGACGTTGGCCGGGAGCAGGTCATCGACGCCGTACTTGTAGATCGAATGCGTGTGGCCGCCGCAGACCTCCATCAGTTTGTAGTGGCGGCCAGGCTCGACCAGCTGCAGGATCTCTCCGGCGAGCGCGCGGCCGAGCTCCGGGTTGCGGAATTCATCGACGAACTTCATCCGCGATCCTCCTGCTCGAAGTCCTCATCACCGAGCAGCACCAGGGCGGTGCCGGCGTGGACCAGCAGGCGGTCCCCTGGGGTGACCGCGTCGACGAGTGCGGTCTCTACCGTTCTGCGTTCTCCGTCGTCGTCGCTGCAGATCGCGACGCCGCGGTGGTCGTCGACCGCGACCACCGTCATCGGGTCGCCGTCATCGCCACAGGTGATGCAGTGCTGCGAGCCACACGCAGGCCCGAGCTCAGCGTCACGCGGCGGCGGGGAACCGATGCTCACTCGATCACGCTCGCCTTCAGCTCCTCGAGTTCGCGCTCGTAGTCGGCGCCCATCCGCTCCAGCAGATCGCGTGTCGAGCGCGCCTCCTCTTCGTCAACTTTCGAGAGCGCGAAGCCGACGTGGATCAGCACCCAATCACCCGGCCCGACGCCGACCTCGTCGACATCCAGCAGGCCGATGTTGATCTTGCGCTTGACGCCGGCGACGTCGACCATCGCCAGACGATGTTGTTGGTCCACGATTTCCAGGATCTGGCCTGGGATGGCAAGACACATACAGGTGCTTCTAGCACCGCCCGCCGGACGCTTCACGGGGTTGGTAACCCCGCTTACATCCGATCTTGGTAACCCTGATTACACCCGCGCGGGCGCGCCTGCGGCATCGCCTACAAATTGGGGCGGATCGGGCGTAGAGTCGGATGCGGAAATTTCGCCTGACCGAAGATCCGAGCGATGAGGAGCCTCTGATTCCCGGCGAAGATGGAGTGTCGCCGCCACCGGCAGCCGCGCTAAAGCCACCACGACCCGCGCGCCGAACTGGGTCGTCGGCGCTGTACGCCTACCTGCTGGATCTCGACGGTGACCTGGCCCAGGAGCTCGAGGTGAGGATGCGGTTCCTGGCGCGCCAGCACGCGACCGTCCGGGTGCTCGACGCCGACGCCGGCCGCTGTGACCTTTCCGAGCGGTTCAAGGCGGTTGGCGACGGACTCGGGCTGCTGATCATCGACGGGCTGATGGCGGTCGAGACCTGCGTGGCGGGCCGCACCGTCACCGAGTTGCTGGGCGGCACCGACCTGCTGCAGCCGCCCGAGCAGAACGACGACGACATGATCTGCGGGCACTCCAGCTGGCGCGCGCTGGAGCCGACGAGCCTTGCGGTTCTCGATGCGGATTTTCTGGAGCGCATCCGTCATTGGCCGCAGATCTCACACGTGCTGTACCAGCGGGCCGAGCGACGCGCGTCCGACCTCGGGCTGCTCAGGGCGATCTCATGCCAGCCGAAGCTCGAGGTGAGACTGGTGCTGCTGTTGTGGCACCTTGCCGCCCGCTGGGGACGGGTCGAGCCGTCGGGTATCCATCTCTCGCTACCGCTCACGCATCGGCTGCTCGGACAGCTGGTCTCTGCCGAGCGACCCTCGATTTCGCACGCGCTCGCGAGGCTGTCACACGCGGGGATCGTCACCGGCACCGCCGGCGATTGGCACCTGCACGGCAGCGCCGACGCGCACCTTGAGGCCTTGATCGAGCGCACAGCCCGCTTGCCCGACGGCGATCACCACGCGCAGGTACGGTCCGCAGTCGCCCGGACAGGCGGTCCGGGCGAGACCCGTCCGGAACATCGGACCGCGCGCGCGTGAGTATCCGTCCCGCCCCAGCATGAGTAATCCGTCCCGCCCCAGCGTGAGTGATTCATCTCCGTCCAGCCAGCACCGTGGCGCTGAGCGCCGGCCGATCAAGGTGCTGTGGTTGACCAGCGGGCTCGGTTGCGACGGCGAGTCGCTGGCGATGACGTCCGCGACCAACCCCAGCCTCGAAGACCTGCTGTTTGGCACCCTGCCGGGGATGCCGCCGGTGATCATCTACAACGCCGTGCTCGCATACGAGAACGGCGAGGACTACATGCGTCCCTGGCATGAAGCGGCGGCGGGCCGGCTCGACCCCTTCATCCTGGTCCTGGAGGGCGCGGTCGCCAACGAGCAAATCAATGGCGAGGGGCATTGGTCGGGGTTCGGTGAAGACGCCGCGACCGGGCAGCCGATCTCAGTCAACACCTGGATTGACCGGCTCGCTCCGCGAGCAGCGGCGGTGCTCGCGCTCGGCACCTGCGCCGCCTACGGCGGAATCCCGGCGATGCGCAACAACCCGACGGGCGCGATGGGGTTGCGGGACTATCTCGGATGGAACTGGTGCTCGCGGCGCGGGATCCCGATCATCAACCTCCCCGGTTGCCCCGTGCAGCCCGACAACATCACCGAGACGCTGCTGTGCATCGTGCTGCACGTGGCGCAACTGGCACCGCCGATTCCGATCGACGAGCAGGGGCGACCGCGGCGGATCTTCGACCGCACGGTCCACGAAAGTTGCAACCGGGCGGGGATGGCTGAGCAGGGCCAATTCTCAAATGTGCATGGCGATAGCCATTGCCTGGTGAAGCTCGGCTGCAAAGGCCCGGTGGTCAAATGCAACGTCCCGATCCGCGGCTGGAGCAACGGGATCGGCGGATGTCCCAACATCGGCGGGATCTGTATCGCCTGCACGATGCCGGGATTCCCCGATAAGTACCTTCCGTTCATGGAACCCGACCTCGGCGCGCGCGTGTACGCGAGAACCGCCAAGCACGGCTACGGCCCGCTGGTCAGGTTGCTGCGAGAACGCCGGATCCGACGGACGTTTGACGTCGAGCCGGCTTGGCGGCGTCCGGGAGCAGAGCTGACGACGGGCTACCACACTCGATGAGCGGCCCCTGAGATGCCGGTAACCGTCGTCTTTCGATGCGCGTTCTGCGATGCGCGGCCCGACCCCGCAACACAACTCTCGCTCGAGCATCAGCTGCTGGACCTTCGCCATGGCGAGTACGTCGATGCGGAGCCAGGCCACTGGCTCACCTGGCACGGGCGCGGTATCTACGGCCCACAGCAGTACGCCTGCGGTGAGCATCGTGGGGAGCTGAAGGCGATGCTGCGCGAGCAGTACGGCCTACTCGGCTGGCATCCCTGGGCGATCGGCCCGCATCCATGGGCCGGCCGCCGCGGGACCGACCGAGCGCGTCGGCTTACGCGCTCGCTGCGTTCGACGTTCGGTCCGTCCGGTTCCGCTTAGCCTCGGCGGTTACCGGAGATCTCGCGTGGTGTTGCAGCTGGCCGGCCCGTCGGCTGCCAAGCGCGCGCTCCAGCGTTCCTCGACGCGCCCGAAGCGCCAGAACGCGAGCGCTCCAAGCCAGGTGACGACGAACATGCCGACGATCACCAATCCGGCTGTGTTGATGTCAAATCCGGCGGTCCAGCCCCAGAACCCGCCATGCAGACCGCCGATTTCGGCTGGCAGCAGGCCGAGGACCTCGATCGTGCCGACGAACAAACAGATTGCGACCGACAGGGCAGTGATCGTGAGGTTGTAATAGACCTTGCGCACCGGGTTGAAGAACGCCCACGAGTAGGCGAAGTTCATGAAGATCCCGTCGAGCGTGTCCATCACGCACATGCCGGCGGTGAACAGCACCGGCAGGCACAGAATCGCGTAGAACGGAAGGTGTTGCGTGGCGAGCAGCGCGGTGCTCGCCAGCAGCGCGACTTCGGTCGCGGTGTCGAATCCGAGTCCGAACAGCACGCCCACCGGATACATGTGCCACTCATGGTCGATGGTCTTCATCCAGCGTCCGAAGAAGCGATACATGAGCCCGCGATTCTGCAGCTGGCGCTCGAGCTCGGCTTCGTCGTACTCGCCGCGGCGCAGCGACCGGAACACGCGCAGGATGCCCGCCAGGATCACGATGTTCAGCAGTGCGATCAGATACAGGAATGTCGCCGAGGCGATCGTGCCGAAGATCCCACCGAACTGCTCGAGTGTGGAGTGACTGTTGGAAACCGCCCCGAACACGGCGCGCTCCGCGACCACGATGCCAACCCCGATCACCACCACGATCGTCGAGTGCCCCAGCGAGAACCAGAAGCCGATGCTGAGTGGGCGCTTACCGTCGTGCATGAGCTTGCGGGTGGTGTTGTCGATCGCCGAGATGTGGTCGGCGTCGAACGCGTGACGCAACCCGAGCGTGTATGCGAGGCCGGCTACGCCGATGCCGAGACCCTGATAATGAGACGGCAGTACGAACAGCAGAAAAACCGCGAACCCGACCAGGTGCAGCACTGCGATCGTGGTGAACATGAGCGTCACGCGGGCTCGCTCCTGCCGATTCAGATCAAATCCCATGATGGCTTTACGAGCCTATGTAGGCCAGCTCGCAATTGCAAGTCAGTTGTAATTGGGGTTACGGGTGGGCCTTCCGCCGCCCCGCCAGGCTCTAAGCTCGGGACCATGACGGAGGCTCCCCGTGCTCCGCGGCTTCAATTTCAGGACCTCGAGGGCGCGGTTGACGCGCTGAGAACAAGCGGGCTGCGGCTCACGACGCCGCGCCGGCTCGTGCTCGAGGCGTTGTTCGCCGCGGACGGCCCGGAATCGGCGGAGCGCATTGCCACCGGTGCGCGGCTTGATCTGGCGTCGGTTTACCGCAACCTCGAGACGCTCGAGCAGCACGGTCTCGTCCGTCACGTACACCTCGGTCACGGGCCGGGGCTCTACACACTCATCGGTCAGGGGGAGCAGGAGTTCCTCTCCTGCGAACGCTGCGGTGCGGTGGTCGCGGTGACCACCGAACAGCTCGATCCTGTCCGCGACCAGATCACCGAGCTGTTCGGCTACCGGGCTCGCTTCACCCACTTCGCAATCGTTGGGCTGTGCCCCGACTGCGCCCGCGCAGGCGAACAGTGAGCTCGCGCGGCGCGCGACTACCGCAAACACCGCAAGACCACGTGAACTGCTTGCAGTTGCGTAGGCATCGGTGAGAGGATGTGGCGGCTGCGTCGGTTTGGCCGCGTAGCAACATCACTGACCGGAAAAGGAGCTCCTATGAGCGAACCTGACTCACTGTTGGTACTCGCCGCTTCCTACGACGATCTGAACGACGCAATCTCAGATTACGAAGCGATCAAGGTGCTCTACCACGGGCTCCACTCCTCCCACGACTTCGACGCTGCGGTCGTCTCGCGCGACTCGGAGGGCAAGGTCAAGGTCGAACTGAAGCACGAGCAGCCGACGCGTCACGGCGCGGCGGTAGGGCTCGGGTGGGGCCTCGCCATCGGCGCCGTCTGCGCTCTGTTTCCGCCGGTCGGGCTGGTTGGCGCGCTGGCAGTGGGCGGTGCCGCCGGTGCCGGTATCGGCGCGGTCACGGGCCACGTCGAGGGCGGTTTGGACAACGACGATCTGAAGGAGCTCGGCACGCTGCTCGAGGACGGTCACGCCGGTCTGCTGGTGGTGTATGAGACCAACATGGCCGACCAGATCATCGCCAACGTGAGGGCCGCCAACAAGTTCGTTGCCAAGGCGCTCAACGCTGACGCGGACGAACTGGCCAAGGAAATCAAGGCCGCCCAGGCCGCTGCCGCCAGCGGCGAGGGAGACGCAACCAGCAGCTGAGCAGATCTCGGTAGCTGTAGCGAGGGGCGCGGTGAGCTGACCGCCCGTCTGTGGCTTGCCTTGCGCGTGCTCTCGTCGAGCGCTTGCGACGCCGATCACGACGGCGATCGCACCCGCACCACCACCGAGCAGATAGGCCGCGGCCGGTCCGCCGTGATCGGCCAGCGCGCCCGCTCCGGCAGCGCCGAGTGCGCCTCCGACCGCAAGTGCGGTGGCGAGCCACGCGAACGCCTCGGTCGCGGTACCCGACGGCGCGACCTTGTCAACCATCGCGTAGACGCTGGACTCGGTCGGCGCGATCGTGGCGCCCGCCACCAGCAGCACCAGCGCCAGCGCAACCACGCTGCCGGCCGCCGGGATCAGCGCCAGATGTGCGAGCGTCAACGCCAAGATCCAGGCGAGCAAGCCGAGCAGTGAACGGCCGCTGCCACCGAAGCGCGTGACCAGCATCCCACCGACGAACGAGCCCACGCCCCACAGCGCGAACAGCGGGGCGGCCGCCGCGGTGCTGCCCTCGAGCAGCTTCGCGCTTGCCGTGACTGCCACCTCATCGGCCCCGAGCAGCACGCCGGAGCAGAACAGCAGCACCACGAACAACCGCATCGCCGGGCTCCGCAGCGCACCACCACGACTGCGTTCGCGCAGCTGCGCGGGCCGCTTGGCGCGCGCTTCCGGTTGTAGCGCGTAGCCGAGCGTGGTCAGGAGCAGTACGAGCCCGGCCAGCGCCAGCGCCGCCCCGGTCGACCACAAGGCGCCAACGCCGAGCACCAGCGGCGGTCCGGCGACCCAGGTCAGTTCGTTCAATGAGGTCTCGAGCGAGTAGCCCGCCTGCAGGCGCTCGGGGTCATCCAGTAGCGCCGGCAGCTGACTGCGCAGGCACGCGGCCACCGGTGGGGTGGCAACGCCGATCCCGCCGGAAAGCGCCATCAGCACTGCCACCGGGGTTCCGGACGGCACGATCCCGATCACGAGCAACAGCACGGCGGCGACAGCGGCGCTCGCCACCAGCACCACGGTCTGCGCGCCGCGATCGACCAGCCGCCCGAGCAGTGGAGCGGCGGCCGCCTCGCAAACAGCGTAGGCGGCGGTGGTCACGCCGGCTGCGGCGAATGAGCCGGTCAAGCGCTGGACGTGCACGACCAAGCCGATGCTGAGAACCGCGAGCGGCAGCCGCGCGGTGATCGAGAACAGGAACAGCCGGCGGACGACCGGGGCTTCCAAGATCGAGGACATGGGCCTAAGCTACGCCGCAACTGGTGCTGATGGAAGATCCACTATGACCGCTAAAAAAGAGACCAGTCGGCCTGTCGACCTGCTGCTGTCGGTAGCTCGGAGCGATCAGGGCACGCTCGGCTCGCAGATCGAGGACCAGCTGCGCAGCGCGATCCGCGACGGTCGCCTGCACCCGCGGGCGCAGCTGCCCTCGACCCGCGACCTCGCGCGGCAGCTGGGCGTCTCCCGCCGGGTCGTGGTCGATGCCTACTCGCAGCTGGCCGCCGAGGGCTACCTGCACCTGCGCCAGGGCGCGCGCCCGCGGGTCTCGGTGTCGGCGGGCGCCAGCAACAGCACACCGCGAACCACCGAGCCGACAGGCGAACAGCATGCAGGGGGCGGGCTTGGAGGCCCGCCCCGATTTGACTTGCGGCCAAGCGTGCCCGACGTGTCCGGGTTCCCGCGCGCGGCTTGGTTGCGGTCGCTGCGGCAGGCGCTGACGACGATCACCGATGCCGAACTGGGCTACGGCGACGTGCTCGGCGTCCCGGCACTGCGGGCTGCGCTGGCCGACTATCTGGGCCGGGTGCGGGGGGTGGCGACCGACCCCCAGCGGGTCGTAATCACCAGCGGCTACACCCAGAGCCTCGGTCTGGTCTGTCGCGCGCTGGCCGAGGCCGGGCGCGGGCGCATCGCCCATGAGGATCCGTGCAACCCGGAGGACCGTGAAGTGGCGCGCGGCGCCGGGCTCGAGTCACTCACGGTGGCCGTTGACGACGCCGGGATCCGGGTCGACGAGCTGGCGCGTTCGGGTGCTGAGGCGGTGGTGCTCACGCCCGCGCACCAGAACCCGCTCGGGGTGGTCATCAGTGCCGAGCGCCGGACCGCACTGGTCGCGTGGCTGCGCGAGCGCGACGCGATCGCGATCGAGGACGACTACGACGCCGAGTACCGCTACGACCGCGCCGCGATCGGGGCGCTACAGGGGCTTGAGCCCGACCACGTGATCTACGCCGGCTCGGTGAGCAAGACGCTGGCGCCGGCGCTGCGGCTCGGGTGGCTGGTCATTCCGGAACGACTGATCGACGCGATCCGCGAGCAGAAGCTGCTGGCCGACCGCGGCAGCGCGCGGATCGAGCAGTATGCGTTCGCCGATTTTCTGGCCCGTGGTGAGCTCGACCGCCACCTGCGCCGCATGCGCGCGGAGTACCGGGCACGCCGCGACGCGCTGATCGAGGCGCTCGCCGCGCAGCTGCCGGAGGCCAGCGTCCAGGGCGTGGCGGCGGGACTGCACGTCACCGTACGTTTGACCGCGGCCGACAGCGAGGACGCGATCCGCGAGTTAGCGCAGCAGCGGCGGATCTCGGTCGAGACGCTGAACGAGTACAGCAGTACGGGTCACCCGCCGACACTGCTGCTCGGCTACGGACAGCTGCCGCTACCAGCGATCCCCGCAGCGGTCACTGCGCTCGCGGACACGATCCGCGCGGCGCGGAACTAGGGCTGAGCCGCCGGTCGCCCCGGCGCCGACCACGAGGATCCTCATGCCGGCACCGCCCTCGGCGTGGCGGGCGAGTTCGTGTCTTGCGAGTGCGTTTTTGTGGACTTCGTCGGGGCCGTCGGCGAAGCGCAGGGTACGGATCGCTGCGTACGCGCGCGCGAGCGGGTGGTCTTGTGAGAGTCCGCCGGCGCCGTGGGTTTGGATCGCTTTGTCGAGGATCCATTGCACGGTTTTGGGTGTTGCGATTTTGATCGCTTGGATCTCGGTGTGTGCGCCCTTGTTGCCGACCGTGTCCATCAGCCACGCGGCCTTCAATACGAGCAGCCGGAGTTGTTCGAGGCGGACGCGGGATTCGGCTATCCAGTCGCGGATCACGCCCTGCTGGGAGAGTGGTTTGCCGAACGCAACGCGTTGTTGCGCACGTTCGCACATCAGTTCGATCGCGCGTTCGGCGACTCCGATCGAACGCATGCAGTGATGGATCCGTCCGGGTCCGAGTCGTGCTTGGGCGATCGCGAACCCGTAACCCTCATCGCCGATCAGATTCGACGCCGGTACGCGTACGTTGGTGAAGGTCAGTTCGGCGTGGCCGCCGTGGTCGTGGTCGTCGTAACCGAACACCTCCATCCCGCGCACGATCTGTACCCCGGGGGTGTCGCGCGGTACGAGGATCATCGACTGCTGTTTGTGGCGGTCGGCGTCCGGGTTGGTTTTGCCCATCACGATCAGGATCCTGGCGTTGGGGTTCATCGCCCCGGTGATCCACCACTTGCGGCCGTTGATCAGATACTCGTCACCGTCGCGCTCAATGCGGGTCGCGATGTTCGTCGCATCCGAAGACGCGACGTCAGGTTCGGTCATCGCGAACGCCGACCTGATCTGACCGTCCAGCAACGGCGTGAGCCATTGCTGCTGTTGCTCGCTGGTGCCGAATTGCGCGAGGACTTCCATGTTCCCGGTGTCCGGGGCCGAGCAGTTCATCGCCGGCGGACACAGTTCTAGATAGCGGCCGCTGATCTCCGCCAGCGGCGCATACTGCACGTTCGTCAAGCCTGCGCCGCGGTCACCGGGCAGGAACAGGTTCCATAACCCCCGGCTTTGCGCTTCGGCGCGGAGCTGTTGCAGGACGGGGACGGTGTCCCACGCCCAGCGGTCCGGCGACGCATCCAATTCCGCTTGGAAGCGGGTTTGGGCGGGCGCGACCTGATCGCGTGTGAACTCCAGCAGCGATTCGCGGAGTTGCTCGGTGCGGTCGTCAAATGCAAAATCCATCAGTTCTTCTCCCGGATCGCGTCTAGTCCCATATCCAATAGTGCGTCGACTGAGCCGCCGAGTCCATCGAACCCGGGACCGACGGTCTGGCCGTGCTGATGGCGGTAGTTGATGCCCTCGATGATCCCCGCGAGCTTGTAAGCGGCCAAGCCGCGGTAGAACCCGAGATCGGACACATCCAATCCGGTCCGGGCGGCGTAGCGGGCTACCAGCTCCTGCTCCGGCGGATACCCCTGCGCGAGCGTCACGTCACTCACCAACCCCGCGAGCGGCAACTTCGCCAGTCGTCCGTAAACCAGCATCAACGCCAGATCCGCGAGCGGGTCACCGAGGGTTGCCATCTCCCAGTCCAGCACCGCGGTCGGCTGATCCGCGTCGTTGAACAGCACGTTGTCGAGGCGGTAGTCACCGTGCACGATCGACGGCCGCTGCTGGGTCGGGACGTTCGCCTCCAGCAGGTCGTGCAACTCGTCGGCGGCGGGCAGTTCACGAGTCTTCGATGCTGCGAGCTGCTTGGCCCAGCGCGAGACCTGCCTGGCGAGATACCCGTTCGCACGGCCGAAGTCCTCAAGACCCACGGCCGCTGGGTCCACCTGGTGCAATGCCGCCAGCGTGTCGATCAAGCGCAACACGATCTCGCGCGTACGCTCGGCCCCTAACGACTCGAGCTCGCCGGCGCGTCGATAGGGCGTGCCCGAAACAAGCTCCATCACGTAAAACGGCGCGCCGACGACCGCATCGTCGGCGCACAACGCGTTGGTGGCAGGGGTGGGAACGGCCGTGTTGTGCAGGGCGTCCATCACGCGGTACTCACGACCCATGTCATGCGCCGTCGCCAACACATGCCCGAGCGGCGGACGCCGCAACACCCAGGAACTGACACCGTCGCTGAGCTCGTAGGTGAGATTCGACTTGCCGCCGGTCAGCAGACTGGCGCTCAGCGGGCCGTCCAATGGACCGATCGCATCACCCCACCAGGCCGACAGCCGCTCCAAATCGAGGCCTGGGGGATCTTGCTCAGTCACGTGGACCGCCCGCCACATAGATCACTTGGCCGGACACGAACCCGGCGCCCTCGCTGACCAGGAACGAGGCGGTGTGCGCGATGTCCTCGGGCTGGCCGATGCGTCCGACCGGTGTCTGCAGCGCGCCCGCTGCTTTGAAGTCGTCGAACTCGACGCCGAGGCGAGCGGCGGTCGCCCTGGTCATGTCGGTCTCAATGAACCCGGGAGCGATCGCATTCGCAGTCACTCCGAAGCGCCCAAGTTCGATCGCAAGCGTTTTGGTCAAACCCTGGAGTCCGGCCTTAGCCGCCGAGTAGTTGGCCTGACCGCGGTTGCCGAGCGCGCCGGTGCTGGAGAGGTTCACGATCCGGCCGAACCCCTCCTTGCCCATGTAGACCTGAACCGCGCGGCTCATCAGGAACGCGCCGCGCAGATGCACGTTCATGACCGTGTCCCAATCCTCCGCGCTCATCCTGAACAGGAGGTTGTCGCGAATCACGCCGGCGTTGTTGACCAGCACGGTCGGCGGGCCGAGCTCAGCCGCGACGCGTTCGGCCGCGGCCACCACATCGTCCTCATTGGTGACGTCCGCCGCGACCGCCACGGCACGGCCGCCGGCATCGGTGATCGCATCGACGGTCACTCCGCAGGCGGCCTCGTCAAGATCGATCACGGCAACCGCCAGCCCGTCGGATGCCAGCCGCGTGGCGATCGCAGCACCGATGCCCCGAGCGGCGCCGGTGACGATAGCCGTGCGTTGGTTCGTGGTCATTAGTTCCTCGTCTGTTGTCGGATGGAGACCTGCGCGTCTGCCACAAGTCTGCAGTGGACGGCGGCAGACGCCCAGTCTGCAGTGGACGGCGACCGCACAGCTCAATAGGCTGCCAGCAAAACGACCTCGACACATTTATGGATCTGACATTCACCGAATCTGAGGAAGCGTTCCGTGAGGAACTCCGCGCTTGGCTGGCGAGCAACCCGGTGCCCGAGCGCGCCGCTGCAGACAGCGAGTTCGACCGTCGCCTGGAGTGGCAGCGGCGCCTGTTCGACGGCGGCTGGGCCGGCGTCCACTGGCCCGTTGAATACGGCGGGCGCGGCGCCACGCTGACCGAGTCGGCGATCTTCTTCGAGGAGCTAGCAGGTGCCGGCGCACCGCTACCGGTCAACGTTCTCGGCATCCTGCTCGCCGGTCCAACACTGATGGAATGGGGCACGCAGGATCAGAAGGACGACTATCTGCAGGCGATCCTCTCCGGCGATGAGGTCTGGTGCCAAGGCTTCTCCGAACCCGGATCCGGCTCTGACCTCGCCTCCCTGCAGACACGGGCGGTGCGTGACGGGGACGACTGGGTGGTGACCGGACAGAAGGTCTGGACCAGCGCCGCACAGTACGCGAAGCGCTGCATGCTGCTCGCCCGCACCGATCCGGCTGCGCCCAAGCACAAGGGAATCAGCTACTTCGCGCTGGACATGCAGTCACCGGGCGTCGAGGTCCGGCCCCTGCGTCAGATCACAGGCGAGGCCGAGTTCAACGAGGTGTTCCTGACCGAGGTACGGATTCCGGCAGGCAACGTGGTGGGAGAGGTCAACAACGGCTGGAAGGTCGCGATGACGACGCTCATGAACGAACGCTCGGGCCTGGGCTTCTTCCTGCAAGTGGAGATGCGGCAGAAACTGGACCGGCTGATCGCCGAGCTCGCCGACGCCGGGCTGCTCGACGATCCAATCGTTCGTCACGAGCTCGCCGACCTGCACGTGCGCACCGAGATCCTGCGCCTGACGGCCTACCGCGTACTTGCCGGCGTCGAACGCTACGGGCAGCCCGGACCGGAGGGATCGCTCACGAAACTGATGTGGTCACAGACGAATCAGCGGATCGTGCAGTTCGCGGCCGACACGCTCGGCACCTCGGCGCTGAGCAGGTCGAATCCGTGGAGCTACGAGCTGCTGCGCTCACGCGGCAACACGATCGAGGGCGGCACCACCGAGATCCTCAAAAACATCGTCGCCGAGCGTGTCCTCGGCCTCCCGAAAGGCCGCTGAGATGCAGTTCGACTTCAACGACGAACAGCGCGCGATCCGCAAGACCGCGCAGTCGCTGCTGCAGAAGCGCTCGCCACTGCAAGCGGTTCACGCCGCTGCCCAGAACGGCGACCGCGATACCGAGCTGTGGCAGCAGATGGGTGAGCTCGGCTGGGCCGGTATCGCAGTCCCCGAAGAGTTCGGCGGCGAAGGTCTCGGGATGGTCGAGCTGTGCCTGATCCTCGAGGAGCAGGGAGTAACGCTGAGCCCCACCCCGCTGTTGCCGACCGCCTGCGCAAGCAGGCTGCTGCTGCACGCCGGCAGCGAGACCCAACAGCAGCAGTGGCTACCGAAGCTAGCCTCCGGTGAGGCAAGCGGCGCAGTCGGGCTGATCACGGCGACCAACACGCTGGTAGCGGGGGTCGCTGAGGCGGATGTAGCCGCCGTCGTCAGGCCCGATGGCGCTTCGCTTGTCGAGCTCACGCCGTCCGCACGTGAGTCTGTCGAGACGATCGATCCGCTCAGGTCGTATGGCCCCGTAGCGGCGTCCGGGGAGGCGCTCACCGGCGACGTGCAACGTGGCCTCGATGAGGCCGCACTGTGCGTTGCCGCTGAACTGCTCGGCGTTGCGCAGCACTGCCTCGACGTTGCACTCGCGTACGTGAAGCAGCGCAAGCAGTTCGACGTTGTGGTCGGCAGCTTTCAGGCAGTCGGGCACCGGCTCGCGGACATGCTCTACGAGGTTGAGAGCACCCGTGCCGCCGTGTATTACGCGGCGTGGACGGCAGACGCGGCACCGGAGCGCTTGCCCGAGGCCGCGGCGATGGCCAAGTACGTCGCGTCCACGAGCGCCGTGTCGGTCGCGGGCTCCGCGATCCAGGCGCACGGCGGCATCGGCTTCACCTGGGACCTTGGACTGCATTGGTGGCTGAAGCGCGCCCAGCTGGATGCCCAGATGCTCGGATCCGCCGGTGCGCATCGCGAGTGCATCGCAGAGTTCGCCGCGGCACGGGCGCCGATCGGCGAGGACGCGATGCGCTCGGCATGAACCGATTGGTAGTCGAGCGGATCGACCCAGCGTGAGCGCAGCGCCGACAAGAAGGCCCGCCGACGAGCCCCACTGCACCGAGGTCGAGCGGCCCGACGATCTGCTGGCGCTGGTCGGAACCCGGCTTGGCACCAGTCCCTGGCTCGAGATCACCCAGCAGGACGTCGACGACTTCGCGCGCGTGACCCGTGACCAGCAATGGATTCACGTTGACCGCGAGCGTGCGGCCGCCGGCCCCTACGGGCAGACGATCGCGCACGGCTACTACGTGCTCAGCCTGTGCGTTTACTTCGCCGGCACCGTGTGCAAGGTCAAGCAACGCGGTGCCGGGATCAACTACGGCCTCGATCGCGTCCGGTTCGTGTCAGCGGTCCCGGTCGGGAGCTGGCTGCGCGCGCACATCGACCTCGAATCAGCCGAGCGCGTCGAGCGCGGAGTGCAGATCAGGAACAAGCTCACGATCGAACGCGACGGCAGCGAAAAGCCGGCCTGCGTGGCCCTGACAGTTTCGCGGCTGCTGGACCCCTAGTCCGGCGTGGTGAGGCTCAACGCGCTCGAGATGCTCTCAAGCAGCGGGATTGGATCGGAGCCGCCGATCGGGTTGAGTGCCACCGATACGCCCGCGGCCTGCAGCTCGCGGATGCGGTCACGACACTGATCTTGGTCGCCGATGATCGCGAGCTGCTCACCAAAGCGCGGTGACACCGCGGCGCGCAGCGCCTTCATCCCGCCGCTGGTGAAGGCCGCGTGGGCCACGTCGACCTCTTCACCGAATCCGTGCCAGCGCAGCGCTTTGCGGTAGGGCGGAGCCGACAGGTAGAACGCGAAGTCGTGCGCCCACCGCGCGTAGGCTGCCGTGGGGTCGTCGGTCACCTCGCAAAGCACAGACAGGATCACCTCCGGCAGCGGCCGGCCGGCACGGTCGGAGCCGCGCCGGATCGTGTCGATCACCGCGGGCAGCCGCGCCAGCGGAACGTAGAGCAGCATCACTGCGTCGGCCAGCTCACCGGCCGCTTCGAGCATCCGTTCGTTCAGCGCTGCAAGCATGATCGGGACGGGCGCTGTCGGCGGCCGCTGCAGGCGGAAGCCGGAACTGCTGACCTGGACGCCGCTCTGCTCTGAGCGTTGTCCGGCGAGCAGTTCCCGCAACAGCGGGACTGACTCGCGCATCCGCTCAAGCGGACGTTCTGCCGCGACGCCGTGCCAACCGTTGACTATCGCCTTGGTGGAGACTCCCAGCCCGAGCGTGAAGCGGCCGTGCGATACGTCGGCGACGGAGGCGGCGGCACTGGCGAGGATCGGCACCGTGCGCGGCCCCAGCGCCACGATCGAGGTCCCGATCCGGACCCTTTGCGTGGTCAACGCGATCGTGGTCGCGACCACGAACGCATCGGGATCGGAGATCTCGGAGATCCAGACGTCGTCGTAGCCGAGCTCCTCACAGCGTCGCGCGAGCTGGCCGAGTTCGGCCACCGAGCGGTCCGGCGCCACGTTGAAACCGATCGACGACATCAGGCCTCCAGCTCTATCAAACAACTGTCGGGCCGCGGCCCTCGAGCTGCGCTCTCAACGCCTCGCCCAGGGTCCGCATCCCGGCCAGCACCGTCGCTGTGTGGTCGCCGCTGTGCTCGTCCCAGTCCGCAATCGCCGCGTAGCCCGCGCCGCGACCCGCGTCGGCGACGTTACCCCGAGCCGGGGCACTACCCGACTCGGCACCGACGCTCTCGCCACCGTCAGCATCAACACCCATGGCCTGCACCCATCCGACGTCGGCTCGTACGCCGCTGTCGGTTCCGGTCTTGTTGAACAGAGCCGTTATCGCCACGCGATCGCCGAGCTCGTTGTGCTCGAGTGGATCGAGATCAAACGCCGCCGCGAGCATAGTCGTGTCGGCATTGTTACCGAGCCACTCGTGCAGGCGCTGAGAGACCGCCGGCGAGACCAGCTGACCGTGTGCGCAGGCAACCATCAGGCCGGCGAGCTCGACCCCCGAACCGGTCGACAGCGTCGCCGGCATCCCCGGCCCGCGTCCGTCGCGCACCCGGTCGTGCAGCGCGGTGGCGGTGAGCCCGAGTGCTTCGGCACGCGCTTTCACGCGGTCGAGTCCAACGTGCTCGAGCAACACGTTGGTCGCATAGTTATCGCTGACGGCGGCCACCAGTACGGCCAGGTCATGAACCGACAGCCGCGGAACGCGCAGGTACTGCAGCAGACCCGATCCGCCGACAGGGGCAACCTCGCGCACCGACAGCAGCGTGTCCTCCGCGGTGGTCCCGGCTTCGAACTGCGCGGCGAGCTCGGTCAGCAGCAGAACCTTTCCGACGCTCGCGGTGCGCAGCACCCGCTCAGGCTCGAACGCTGCAAGCTCCCGGCCGCGATCGTCGATCACACAGATCGACCAGGCGACTCCCGGCGTCGCTTCTGCGACGGCATCCACGACCGCTTGCAAACTGCGGACCTCAGCCGCCGGTTCTGGTGCCGGTCGAGGTGACCGTGTCGGTGCGTGTGACCGTGCGCGGTGGCTGCGTGCGGATCACCGTCGTCGTGTGCCGGTCGGTGGTCTGGCTATGGGTGGATGCACCGTGTTTGGTCACCGTCTTGGTGACGTTGTTGTGCTGGCCAACCTTGGCGATGATCAAAACCACTGCCGCGGCCAGCAAGATCGCCAGCAGGCACGCGATCCAGATCGGGGCCTTGCTCGACTTGCGCGGGCGCAGGTCCTCGCCGCACTGCGGGCAGAACGCCGTGTTCTGCGGAACATTGGCACCACAGTTCGGGCAGCTGCGCGTCGGCTGTGGCTGGCCGCCGCCACCGCTTGGCGCCGGATAGTGGCGCGTGGGGTCGTCGCCGTAAGGATCGTTGCTCATCGGGTTACTCCCTGTGGGTCACCGCGGTCGTTGTGCGGGCAAAGCCGGACGTTCAGCGGACGCTGATTTAGCCGTCTGTTCCCATAGCGATTCGCGCAATCAAGCCAACTCCCTGCCACGGGCTGCTCGGCAACCCGGCAGACGGAGAACAGCCTGGATGCTGCGGCGCGATCCGTACCCGCAGCGCTCCGGGCCGCACGCTGAAGCGGACAGGTGCGTCAAGCATCACCGCTTCGCCGTCGATCCCGGCCGCGATCTGGTCGCGGCCTTCGACTTCGACCGTGGTTCGCGTCAGGTTCCGCAGCGGGGTGCGCCCTGCTGTCGGCGGTTCGATCACCGCCACCCCCAGCACGCCGGCGTCCATCCGCGGGCGCGTGCCGGACCCGACCAGCCGCCCGAGCCGGTAGACGTTGTTGGAGATCAGCAGCGCGAGGCCGCCGCCGCGGCTGATGCCGTCGGGGCCGTGCCAGCGTAGCCCGCTCGATTGGTCCGAGCCGTCGGGGTCAGCGGACTGCTCGCGCCTACCGCCCTCACGGGCTGCCGCGTCCGCGGGCAATGTGTCCAGCAGCGTGCGGATCTTCGCGTCGCGGTAGCCGGCCTGCTGCACGGCGTCGCCGTAGACCCCGAGCGACACGTTGTTCACGAATACGCGGCCGTTCACCTCGCCCAGGTCGACGATCCGCTCGCCGCCGTCCACAAACGCGTCCAGCGCGCCGACCACATCGTCGCGGTCAACCCCGAGGTCGAGCGCGAAGTGGTTGCGGGTGCCGGCCGGGATACACGCGTAGGGGAGGCCCTCGCGGGCGGCGATCTCGGCGACCAGCGCCTGGGTGCCGTCGCCGCCGGCGACCGCCAAGCCGTCGTAGCCCTCCGCGACAAGATCCTCGACGAGCTCGATTATCGGGATCTCGAAGGTCAGCTCGACCGGCTCGATCCCGCGCCTGCGCGCCTCGTCTGCGAGCTTGAATCGAGTCGCCTTGCCACCGCCGGACTTAGGGTTGTAAATCAACACCGGCCGCTCAGGAGCCCGTGCTCGCGGCAGCTCAACCCGTGCGGTGATCGCCCTGCGAGCGCAGAGCACCGCTCCGATCGCGGCCACCACGATCACAACTACCAGCAGCAGATCCTGCGACACCAACAACAAGACGCTCCCGATCAGCGCGACTGCTGCTACCGCCAGCCCGATGATTCGGGGCGTGCCTAGCCTCAACAAAGCATCCCAGCCCGCGGCGATCGCGATCCCGATCAGCACCAACACCAGCAGACCGCGCGGGAAGTGCGAGACGACCGCGATCACCGCCAGGATCAGCGCGACGGCGCCGAGTACCAGTGAAGCCAACGCCAACCAGCGTGCCTGAGGCGAGCGTTTCAAGTGCGTCTGAGGGCTCAAAGCTGCATCCTCCTGTTCGCGGGGGCGGGACCAATCGTCCGGGCGGGGTGATCCTAGTGATTCGGTGCTCGCGAATCTAGTGCACCGACTTGTGGAAAACCGTGTATTTGTCGATACTGACGCGGATATGGTCGATTCAAGCGGGTTGATAAGGGAACTTGGTGCGCTCGACCGCGCCGTCTACGAGGCGGTCGCGTCAACACCCACGCCGTCACTCGACCCGGCGATGCGCCGCCTGTCCTGGGCGGCCAACGACTCGAAGCTCTGGTTTGCGATTTCGGGGGGCCTGGTTGCCTTTGGTGGACGTAGAGGTCGCCAGGCCGCCATTCACGGAGTTGTTTGTGTCGCCGCGACCTCGGCGATCGTCAACCTCGGGGTCAAGCAGCTGGCCCGACGCGGCCGCCCCGACCGCGAGCTCGCCGAGGTGCCGTCTGAGCGGCACGTTTCGATGCCGGGCTCGCGTTCGTTCCCCTCCGGACATGCGGCCTCCGGATTCGCGTTCGCGTCGGCCGTGACCCGCTCGATTCCGGCTGCTGGCCCGCCGCTCTACGGGCTGGCGATGCTGGTCGGCTACTCACGCGTTCACACCGGCGTCCACTACCCGGGCGATGTCCTCGCCGGAGGGCTGGCCGGAGCGATGATCGCCGACACGATCGCCGCTGCCGCGGGTTGGTACGTGCGGACGCCCGAGAAGGCCTCGGACTCCGAATAGTCCGCTCGAATTCGCCCGCCTCAGTTGCTATACCTGTGAACGGCCCAACCGGGCCTCCTTATGCGTGACTGAACACTGACATCCGCCACGACTGACCGCACTGCATTCGTAGCGCGCTCGCCGATGTCCCCTTGTTCGATCACCAGCTGAAGGAGGACGCATGCCTGCGACTTTGCTCGTGGCAAAAGGCGTACAACGACGACACGCGGAACGTGTCGTGATAGATGAGGCCGATCTGCGGATCGGCGTGGGCAGCCGGATCGGTCTGATCGGACCAAACGGCTCCGGTAAGACAACGCTTCTGCGGGTTCTGGCCGGCGATGAACAAGCCGACGCGGGCTCGGTCACCGCTTACGGCACCGTCGGACTGCTGGGCCAGGTTCCCGACCACACAACCACGGGCTGTGACACGATCCTGCAACAAATCGGGATCACCGCCGCGACCGCTGAGCTCGAACGACAGTCAGGGCGCCTCGAGCGAGGTGACCTGGACGGGATCGATGCGCATGCTGCGGCGCTCGAACGCTGGCTCAGTCTCGGCGGCGCCGACGCTGACGCACGGCTGCAAACCGTCGCCGCCGAGTTCGGTCTCAAAGATGAACTGCTGAAGCGGCCGATGGCCAGCCTGTCCGGCGGCCAGGCAGCGCGCGTCGGATTGGCGGCGATCGCGCTCGCCAAGTACGACGTGATGCTGCTCGACGAGCCCACCAACCATCTCGATGGTGACGGACTCGCGCGGCTCGCGAAGCTGTTGCGTCAGCCGAGCGGAGGATTTGTGATCGCTTCCCACAACCGGCAGCTACTTGCCGACGTCTGCACCGAGATCGTGAGCATCGACCGACACACCGGCAGGCTCACCCACTACGGCGGCGGCTACGAAACCTATGAGCGAGAACACGACGCCGCGCACCGTCGCGCTGTCGCGGACCACCGCGAGGCGGTCCAGGAACGGACGAGACTGCGGGCTGCCGAGGCGGAGATCCGTCGCCGTGGAGCTCGGACGATCGAAAGCTCTCGTCCCGAGAACGCGCGCGATAACGACAAGTCGGTGCGCAAGTTCCTGAAGGCGAGCGGCGAGGCCGCGTCCGGCCGGGCGCGGACCATGGGCGACCGCATCGAGCGCATCGAGGTGCCCGAGAAACCCTGGGAGCAGCGCCCACTGCGACTCGGATTGACCGCGGGCGAGCGCCGGCAGCCGTGGGTGGTCAGCCTGCAGCAGGCAACCTGGCATCGCGGGGCAGACTGGTCGCTCGGCCCGCTCGACCTGACGGTCGCTCACGGCGAACGACTGATTCTGCGCGGCCCGAACGGCAGCGGCAAGTCGACGATTCTGGCCACGATTGCCGGACGCCTGCAACCCACGAGCGGACAGGTACAGATCGCCCGCTCTGCCGTGATCGCCGAACTCGGGCAGACACGTTCGGCGCTCGAGCGGGCGAGCACCGTGAGCAAAGCGGTGCGAGCGAAGACCGGCCTCGACGAGACCGACGCCCGCAACGCATTGGCCTGGTTCGGGCTCAAGGCCGAGCACGCTGATCAGCTGCCGCGGCGACTGTCGCCGGGAGAACTCACCCGCGCCGAACTGGCTGTCCTCGCCCACATGAACGCCAGCTGCCTGCTGCTGGACGAGCCGACCAACCACCTCGACATCGAATCCGTCGAAGTCCTGGAGGCAGCGCTGAAAGACTGGCCCGGCGCGCTGATCGTCGCGACCCACGACACGCGCATGATCGAAAAGCTGGCTCCCGACCGCGAGATCGCGCTCGCTGGCTGACCAAACGCAGCCCCGCTACCAGCTCACATTCCCACCGCCAAGATGAGCGATCACCGTGTGCCGGTCAGTCAACTTGCCGGCGTCGATGGTCGCCTCGATCAGCGCGCGGGGTGATGCTTGCAGATACAGCACACGGTCGCCTGCGGGTGACGCCGCGAACGTGAAGTAGGGGAGCTGTACGAGCCGCGTCTCGCGGACCGCGTCACCCCGGACGTTCAGGCGCCAGACGGCGCCGTATTCGTGCCCGTGGATGCGGCGGTAGATCGGGTTTGCGGACATCACGGTTCCGGGGGTCGAGCCGGAACTGACGAAACCGGGTCCCGCGAAACCGATCGCCTGAGCCGCCCCGGCACGCAGCCCCCCTGAGGCTGGCGCGTGAACCACGATCGCGCAAGCATCGCGGACCTTCGGCGACGGACAGTTGGATGTGCTCGCGGTGGATAGAGTCGAGACAGCGGGAGGCGATGCGACGGCGATCGCCAGCTCACTCGGCAGTACTAGCAACTGCGTACTGTCTCCTGCCCAGGCGATCGCCCCGTTCATCAGCTCCCAGCTCTTACCGAGCATCGCCGCGAGACTCAATGTGCGGGTCGCGCCGGTCCGCAGGTCCCGCACGGAGACGGTCTGGCGCTTGCTGGTTTCGTCGACGTAGACCAGATAACGGCCGTCGGGACTGACCGCTGGGTCCTCGCCGTTCGCGATCAGCAGCGAATGGGTGTGTCCGGCACGGCGTGCCATCACCTGCAGGTCGCGCTTGCCGATCCGAACGTAGTAGAGCGTCGCCCCGGAGCGCGAGACGGAGATCCCATTGCCGGTGTACTGCGACAGGTGCCCGTAGCGCTGAATGATCTTGCCGCTGAACGGCGCTCTCAAGAAGAATTGATGTGCGCCCCCGGTCGGGCCTTCGATGAAACCGGGCCCGTCGCCCCGTGCCGTCACGTGCGCAGCGGCGTTCGAGCCAGACGTCGGACGGGTGAGCGCCGCCGCCACGGTAACCGCCGCCGTGGAGCCGATCACCAGACAGGCACCGAGCAATAGCATCAATCGCGCGCGCATCCCGACTCCCTCCGTTGTTACCGCCAACACTACGCCTCCGACAACTGATCGGCGGGTTGTGAACCCTTTTGTGAACCCTTAACACATTGTTTCGAGGCGTATGCGACGATCACGCACATGCCGTTCTTCAGTCGCAACAAGCCCGACCAGCCGACCACCGAGGAACAGCAGGCCGCTGACGTCGACCTCGAGCGCATCCGCCAGGGCGGAATCCCGCTGGGGGCCGAACAACGGCTCCAGCAGGTCGGCGCCGCCAAGCAGCCGTTCTTCACCAGCGACCTGACTGCCAAGGAGTACGCGGTCGCCGACGACAGCGGGCTGCAGCCGGTCGCGCAGGTGATGGGTTCGTCCGTGGTCAAGCACGGATGGGGCACCAACCGCAACTACTACTCGACGCTGGGTGAGCTGAGGGCGCTGTCGGACCCCTGGAACATGGTGCGCGAGCGCGCCTTCGGTCGCATGTTGCAGGAGGCCACGCTGGCGGGTGCCGATGGCGTGATCGCGATCAAGATGAACACCAGCGGCAGCATCGGCGGGGCCGACAACGTCGAGCTGGCGGTGTTCGGCACGGCGGTGCGGGATCCGACCCTGCCATCCGAGTTGCGACCGTCGACACCCGGGTCGAAGCGGCCGGTCGCGCTCTCGACGCTCAGCGCGCAGGATGTGTACAAACTGCACCGGATCGGCGCCGAGATCTGCGGAGTGGTTGGGCACACGACTGTGATCTCGGTGCTGCTCAGCTACAACTCCGCGTGGGTGATGAACTCGGGGGCGATGTTCGGCGGCGGCGCCCGGCGCATGAACATCGAGATCCCGGAGATCACCCAGGGTGTCTACGAGGCGCGCCGCATCGCGATGCACAACGTCGAGCGTCAGGCGCGCGAGCTCGACGCCAACGACCTCGTGATCTCGACCCTGCGCCACGCGATCAGCCACTATGAGTACGACGGCGGCGGTGGCTACGCCAACCATTACTTCCACGTGACCTTGCACGTGCTGGGGACAGCGATCCGGCTGGGCGCGCGTGAGCCGCATCCGGCGCCGCTGAGCGCCCCTTCGATGACGATCAATCTCGGCAAGGGTTCATGAACCCTCGATAAGGAGCCTGCCTCATGCCTGCATACGATCCAAACAGCACCGAGGGTCTCGCCGCTCATTCGAGCGAGCGCCTCCAGCAGAACCGTCGTGGCCTGTTCACGTCCGACCTCACGGTCAACGAGTATCTGTGCGTCGAGAAGGCCGGATTCGATCCGGTCGGCCTGGTCGTCGGCTCCAGCATCTATCACGTCGGCTACCAGTTCGGTGGGCTGCGCCAGAACATGGAGCTGGACGTGCTCAGCCAGGCGATGTACAACGCCCGCGAGCTGGCGATGACGCGCATGGAGGAGGAGGCCGATCAGCTCGGCGCCGACGGAGTGGTCGGGGTACGGCTCGACATCGGCCGCTACGAGTGGGGCTCGGACATGGCCGAGTTCATCGCGATCGGCACCGCGATCAAGCACAAGGGCGGCAAGCTTCACCGTGCGCCCAACGGCCGCCCGTTCACCTCAGACCTGTCGGGCCAGGACTTCTGGACGCTGATGCAAACCGGTAAGCGCCCGGTCGGGCTGGTGATGGGCAGCTGCGTCTACCACGTCGCCCAGCGCGGGATGATGCAGACGATGCGCCAGGCCGGCAAGAATGTCGAGCTCGAGCAGTACACGCAGGCCTTCTACGACGCGCGCGAACTGGCGATGGAGCGGATGCAGACCGAGGCCCAGGAGATCGGCGACGATGTGCTCGGGATCGTCGAGGTCAAGCTCCGCGAGAACAGCCACGGCTGGGGCAGCCACACGATCGAGTTCTTCGCGGTCGGTACCGCCGTGATCCCGAACGAGCACGTCGGCGACGATCACAAGCTGCCCGAGATTCACCCGGTGCTGGACATCAACGACTAGGCGTTTGTCTCCGGTAGTGGGCTTGGATGCCCACTACCGTCGGTCTAGGCCGGTTGCAGCTGCGCGCGGACGTAGGCGGCGAACGCGTCGACCGACGGCGGGTGCACGCGGCCGGGGATCGTGATCAGCCCGACGTCGCGACTCTGCAGCGGCTGGACCGGCAGCTGTTTGACCGCGTCAGGCGTTCGTCCGGCCGGGAACAGGCCGATGCCGCTGCCGGCTGCGATCAGCGCGTAAAGCGTCGTGAGGTCGTGGCCTTCGAACGCGATCCGGGGGCTGAAGCCGGCCTCGGCGCAGAGCTCGTCGACCCGCTGCCGCAGGCCGTAGCCGGGCGCAAGCACTACCCATGGCTCGTCTTTGAGGCTCGCGAACCGGATCTGCCCGCGGTTCGCGAAGCGGTGCGTCTTCGGGAGCGCGAGCATCAGCTGTTCCTGCATCAGCGGCTCCCAGGTGACCTCGGCGGTGGCCGGCTTGACCGACAACAGTAGGTCCAGGTGCCCGTCGGTGAGTGCTGCGAGGATCCGCTCCGCGCCGTCCTGCTGGAGCGTGAAGCGGACACCCGGGTGCTCGAATCTGAAGCTCGCCAGCAGGTCCGGCACCAGCTCCTGTCCCAGCTGGCTGAGGAAGCCGAGCCGCACCGTGCCGGTGTCCGGGTTGGAGGCCTCGCGCACGGCCTGGATCGCTCCGTCCATCTCGGCCAGCGACCGGCGTGCCGCGGCTGCGACGATCTCCCCGGCGTAGGTCAGCCGCAGCCGGCGGCCGTCCTTTTCGGTCAGCGGTGCCCCGTACTGGAAGCTGAGCCGCTGCAGCCCGCGGGTGACGGCCGGCTGGGTGGTGTGGAAGCGCTCGGCGGTCTCGGTGACGGTGCTGCCGTCGGCGACCGCCGTAAACCATCGCAGAGCTTCCAGATCCATGCATAGAGCGTATCGATTTGGCATGAAATCGGCATTGGACGTATCGGTCTCTGTGTCCGAATATGAGTGAGTGCCGTTCTACGACCTGATCGCCATCGCCTTCGCCGGGCTTCTCGCCGGGGCAGTGAACGCGATCGCTGGGGCTGGGTCGCTGCTGACCTATCCGGTGCTGATCGCGTTCGGGATCCCGCCGGTGGCAGCGAACGTCACCAACGACATCGGTGTCGTACCGGGGAACATCTCGGGCACGATCGCGATGCGCGCGCGGCTTCGCCCGCAGGGTGATCTGCTGCGACAGCTGGTCCCGCGGGCTGCGATCGGTGCGGTCATCGGCGCGGTGCTGTTGCTGGCGCTGCCGGGCGCCGCCTTTGGCTGGGTGGCGCCGCCGCTGGTGTTCCTGGCCAGCGTGTTGACACTCGCGCAGCCATCGTTGATCAGATGGTCCAAGCGGGTCAAGGGCGGACGTCGTCTGTTTCACACCACGGTCGACCTTGTGGCCGTCTACGGCGGCTACTTCGGGACCGGCATCGGGCTGCTGTTCATGGCCACGCTGGGGATCTTCGTCGACGAGGACGCCCAGGACCTGAACGCGGTCAAAACGCTGCTGCAGCTGATCTCAAACGGCGTCGCCGGCATCATCTTCGTGTTCTTTGCCACCGTGCATTGGCCCGCTGCTTTGGCGATGGCCGTGGGCAGCCTGATCGGCGGGCGCGTGGGTGCGTTGATTGCCGATCACATCTCCGCGCCCACGCTGCGGACCGTCGTGGCGGTGATCGGACTTCTGGCCGCCGTGTGGTTGTTCGTCCGCCAGGTGGCCTAAGCCGGCGGCTGCGGGTCGTGTTCGGCGGGGCCAACGCTGAGCGTCAGTCGGCTATCGCGTAGGCGGGCTGTCGGGGATCGGCTCCGGCGCGCAGGAAGCCGGTGTCGGCGTCGAACAGGATCGCTTCGACCGCGGCCGCGTCGCGGGTGAACGCGGGCCACATTTCGACGTCGTGTCCGAGTCGGCGCAGCTCGGTCTCGAGCTCCGGCCCGAAGCGCGACTCGATGCGGACGCGGTTGGCCAGATATTCGAACGGGGCGAACGAGTTGGGGAAGCTCCAGGTGGAGAAGCGCGGCGCGTTGATCGCCTCCTGCACGTCCATGCCGAAGTGGAAGTGGTTGAGGAAGACCTGCAGCATCGCCTGGCATTGCATGTCGCCGCCGGGGCACCCGAAGACGAAGAACGACCCGTCATCGCGGATCGCCATCGCCGGATTCGGGGTCAGCCGCGGACGCTTACCGGGCGCGACGCCGGAGGCATGACGCGGGTCCGGTCGCGATTGCAGTCCGCGCTCGGAGGGCACGATCCCAGTGCCAGGGATCACCGGCGAGCCCCACGAACCATCCGACGGAACGGCCGAGAAACTGTTGCCATAGCGGTCGACCACGCACACATATGAGGTGTCGACGGCGGGGCGTGTGAGCTTGCCGGTGCTCGGCGGCGGGACCAGCTCGGCCGGGCTCTGATCGCCGATCGGAGCCGGCAACAACGGCTCCGCGCGCTCGCTGCTGACCGCCGCAAGGCGTGCCGCCAGGTGTTCGTCCGACAGCAGCCGCTCGAGGCCGACGTCGACGAAGTCCGGATCGCCGTAGTAGTACTCGCGGTCCGCAAATGCGCCCTTCAGCAGCTCGAGCATCAGATGCACGTACTGCGGGCTGTCCCATGCCATTCCGTCGATCCCGGCGCGCTCGGCCAGCAGCAGCGACTGCGCGAGCACCGGACCCTGGCACCAGGGACCGCACGTGTAGAGCTCCATGTCACGCCAGCGGACCTTGACCGCGGGCTCGTAGCGGCTGCGGAAGTTGGCCAGGTCCTCGCGCGTCATGTAGCCGCCGTGATCGGCGTGATACGACGCGATCATCGCGGCTATGTCGCCCTTATAGAACGCCGCGCGCGCCGCCTCGAGCCCGGCCGCGCGGCCTCTGCGGGCGGCACTGCGCTCCTCATCCGCCATGTACTGCAGCGTCGCCGAGAGGTCGCTCTGGATGAACCGGTCGCCGAACTGCGGCGGCTTGCCGCCGGGCAGGTAGATCTCCGCGTTTGAGGGCCAGCGTCGGTAGTCGTCGGCCATCCCAGCGATCTCGTCGCACATGTAGTCATGGGCGGCGTACCCCTCGCGCGCGAGCCGGATCGCCTCCGACGCGACCTCCCCGAAGCTCATCGTCCCGTAGTCACGCAGCGCGGTGATCCACGCGTCCGGGGCGGCCGGCACCACGGTCTGCAGGATCCCGATCGGGATCATCTCGTCGTACTCACGCATGAACAGGTCGGCTGGGATCGAGGCCGGCCAATGGCCCAATCCGGCGAGCGTCACGACCTCACCGGGAGCGGACATGGCGTGGCCTGCGCCGGACTGTCCGGTGCGGATCATGATCGGCGCCACACCGGCGAAGTTCACCTCGTCGGCACACAGCACAGCCAAGGCCATCCCGGCGCCACAGCCGGCGTCGATCGCGTTGCCACCGGCCTCCAAGATCCCATACCCGGCCGCCGTCGCCAGATAGTGCCCGGAGGAGATCGCCTGGCGACTCCCGTAAAGGGTCGGCCGGCGGCTGTCCTGTACTCCACGGTCGGCGGGGTTCATTGCGTCTCCTTGGGGGTTGTCCGGGATTCCGCGGCGAGGATCCGGCGCTGCACCGACTCCACGTGGGCCTGGGCCGCGAGTGCCGCCGCGGCTGGATCGTGAGCGGCGATCGCGTTCAGAATGCGGCGGTGTTCGTCGAGCGATGAGCGTCGCCGGGCGACGCTGAGCAGCGCGCTGTTGCGGCTCGGGGCGATGAGGTCGTTCACTGCCTCCAATAACCGCACCAGCAGCGGGTTATGGCTGTAGATCGCAATCGCGTGATGGAACGAGCGATCGAGCGTCGCGAATTTCGCGGGGGAGCGCTCGGCGGCCATCGAGTCGAGGATCTTGGTCAGCGCGGTGATGTCGCGATCGGTTGCACGCTGCGCGGTGCGCAGCGTGATCTGCGGTTCGATGCAGGCTCTCACCTCCATCACATGCGCGAGGTCGAGTTCCGCGGGGTCCTGGGTCAGCAATCCGTGCGAAGCATCGAACGCGTGCGCGAGCGCGTCACCGCTGGGCGTGGCGGCGGGGTCGGCGACCACGGTCCCGCGGCCGGGACGGCGATCGACCAGTCCACGCTGTTCGAGGTCGCGCAGTGCGTCGCGTACGGAGGCGCGGGAGACGCTCAGCATCTGGGCCAGCTCGCGTTCGCCCGGAAGCCGTTCACCGGGACTCAGCTCGCCGTCGATCAGCAGCCGCTCGAGCGCGATCGTGAGCGTGTCGGGACGCGACAACGTCCGCGATTCCAGCTGTGACCAGTCGACCATCTCCAAAGCCCTCACTCGTTGCGCAACTCGAAACGGGGTCGTCTGCGTCCGCTGCGCTTGCTCGACCCCGGATTCGTTCCGATGTTACTGTATTGGTCCGACCAACGAGCCAATCAGGGAGGCGGGGCGATGCGCGCGACTTCGCCGCGGCGTTAGTCACATCCGGCAACGTGGCCCTGTGTGGCGACTCCGACTCGTTCGCTGAGGGATCGAGGAATTTGTGTCGATCGGTGATACCGGCGCCACCTACGAGCGCACGGTTGTGGTCACCGAAGACGGCCCTCTGGACCTGGCGTCACTTCAGGAGTCCTGGGTCGGCTGACGCGTTGCTGGTATATCACTGTCTATGAGCACCACGACACCAGCGCTGCGGACCGAGTATGCGGTGCTGGCTGCGCCGATTGGTGAGGAGTTTGTTCGGCTCGGTCTGCCGTCCGAGCTCGCACAGCGCTGGCAACGGTTCAAGTCGCCGCTTCATTTGAGCGTGGCGATCGCCCGGGACGACGAGCGCCTCGTCGGAGTCGTGTTGTGCGCGAGGCGCACGCTCGGGGAATATCTGAAGGTGTGCGGCATCTGGACCGCCGCGGACAGCGGCAGTGCGGACACCGTCGGTCTGCGGACAGCGGGACTGCAGGACGGCGGCAATGCGGTCGTTGGCCTGGCCGACTCGATTCGGGCGAGCCTACTCGAGCGGGTCGAGCGCGAGGCCTGGGACGCCGGCGCCGTGGTCGTGAAGCTCGAGGTTTCGGATGACACAGGACTCGTCGCGGCGACTCCCGGGTATCAGCAAGTCGCTGCGCCGACGATGGCCTCGCCGCATCCAGACCCGCTGCCTGCGGTCCCGGGCGCGCAATTCAAATGGCGTGAGCAGCGCGAGCCGACGGCTGTTCCGTTCGTGCGCCAGACCAGCGCGTTTACCTGCGGGCCCTCCAGTGTGTTGATGGCACTCGGCTATTTCGGCGCGATCGCAGGCCCGGATCGCGCGCTCGAGTTCGCGATCTGGCGCGAGGCGACGATGGTCGAGGCCTGCGACCCCTACGGCTTGGCCCTGGCTGCTGCAAACCGCGGACTCGCGGTTGAGCTCACCGTCACGACCGACGACTATCTGCTGCTCGAAGAGTTCGACGACGAACCGTCACGCAACGCCCGCCGCTTCCTGCAGGACCAGTTCCGCGAGCAGGTCGCCGCCGCCGGGATCGACACCAACATCGCTGCGTTCAGCGCCGACGACGTCCGCGCGGTGATCGAGTCAGGACGCGTCGCGATCCTGCTGATCGACGAAGACCCGTTCGACCAGGGCAGCTGCGCACACTGGATCATCGCCTACGCGCTCGCAGGCGAGACCTTCCTGTTGCACGATCCGTGGACTGAAACAAGCGCCGGCGAGACCTGGCTCGACTGCTATGACCTACCGGTACGCGCCGAGGGTCTTGAGGCGCTCACCGCGGTCGGCGACCCGGCGTACAGCGCGCTGCTCGCGGTCGGAGCACCACTCGATTAACGTCAGGGCAGCTGCCTATAGAACTGGGCTTGGCCGTGACCCGAACGACCAGTTATCAGTTGCGGTCTCGTTAGGCCAAACAGCGGCGGTAAGCAGATTCACGACCCGGTGCCGGTCTGACGCCCGGACACCGAACGCGGACTACAACACCGCTGCCGACAGAGCCTCGAACAACCCCGGCGCGCTGGCGATGATCCCGCTGCGCCCACCTGCGCCGGTCAACGGGCGGACGACGGCTCCCGCCTCGGATGCGATCAGCGCGGCCGCGGCCCAGTCCCACTCCTCCAGATCGGTCTCAAAGAACGCGTCGAGGGTACCGTGGGCCACGGCGCTCAGGTCCAGTGCTGCTGAGCCGGCGCGCCGGATGTCAGCGATCCGGGGCAGCAGATGCGCGAGCGTGGCCGCCTGTACGCGACGGCCGTCGGGCAGGTACGAGAATCCGGTGCCGACTAATGCGCGGTCCAGCGACCCGCAATCACGGACGCTCAAGCCCTGCCGTTCGCCGCCGTCGTTCAGCACCCACGCGCCGTTGCCTCTGCTTGCGATGAACGTTCGCCGCAGGGCGGGCGCGTGTACCACGGCCGCTAGGACGCCATCGCCGTCGGCCGCGGCGATACTCACCGCCCAGTGGTCGCTGCCATAGAGATAGTTGACCGTGCCGTCGAGCGGGTCGATGATCCAGCGGAGCTCGCCGTCGCCGTCGCGGAACAAAGATTCCTCACCTGTGAACGTGTCATTGGGCCGCCTATCCGCGATAACCGTGAAGATCGCCGCTTGCGAACGGCGATCGGCTTCCGACACCGGATCGGTGAGCGAGCTCTTGGTCTCGACCGTGAGTGCCGTCGCGCGCATCGCCAGCAAAATCTCGCCGCCGGCAACGGCAGCGCGCTGGGCCAGCCCAAGCAGAGCTTCGTGATCCACGGACGTGTCGCTCATCATTGACCGGTGCTGATGACCTCGACCCCGGCGGCCGCGATCTCGAGCAACTCATGATGGCTGGCTTCGGCGTCCGTCACAAGCACGTCCACGGCCGAGAGCGGCACCACCGTGGTGAAGGCCACGCGCCCGAGCTTGCTGGCGTCCGCCAGCGCCACGACCCGCCGTGCAGCACCGATCGCCGCGCGTTTGACACGCGCGTCGAACGGGTTGTACTCGGTCAGGCCTGGCTGCGAACGGACCCCGGCGATACCGATGAACGCGTGGTCGCAGTTCAACATCGAAAATGTGTCCTCCGCCATCCCGCCGGTCAGGCTGAGCTCGTCCGAGCGAACCTGACCGCCGGTCACGATCACACGGATGTCCGGGTTCGGCCCGAGTTCGACCGCGACCGGGAGGCTGGGCGTCACGACTGTGATCCCGTGCTTGCCGTGCAGCGCTCGGGCCAACGCCAACGTCGTGGTTCCCACGTCGAGGACGATCGTGTCGCCGTCGTTCACCAACAGCGCAGCCGCTTTGCCGATCGCTTCCTTGGCCGCGGACGCGGTCAGTGCCCGTACCGAGAACGGCGGCTCGTAGGCGCGGCTGACAACTGAGATCGCACCGCCGCGAACGCGCCGCACGAGCCCGTCAAGCTCCAGAAGCTCGAGGTCGCGGCGGATCGTCATCTCAGAGACGTTGAACATCTCAGCCAGCTCGGTGAAGCCGGCCTCACCCTGGGCCGTGAGGTGCTTCTGGACCGCCTCGCGTCGTTCTGGGGGGAGCATGGGTATAGAGCCTATCTGCGCTGCTCAGATGCGGCCCCGTCGCGAGGCCAGTGGGAGAACTTGAAAGACGCGACTGTGATTTTTAACACAAATCATGTGAAATATGTTAATGTCTCGCGCTATCGGGCTGAACCACGGGGAATCGCGGACGGGAGCGGTCCTAGCCGAGGCCATCGGCTTTCAGGCAGAAACACCCCCTGCACACCCAACATCAGACAGACCAACTTCAAGGAGACCGCGTTGTCCCGCTTTCGCACAATTTTCCCGGCCGGCAAACCGCTGATTGCGATGGCTCATGTCCCGGCGCTGCCGGGAACGCCGCTGTATGACGCCAGCGCGGGTCTGCGCGGCGCCGTTGACCACGTCAAGCGCGACGTCGAGCAGCTGCTCGCGGCTGGGTTCGACGCGGTCATGTTCTGCAACGAGAACGACCGCCCGTACGAGCTCAACGCGGGACTCGAGTCGGCCGCCGCCATGGCCCGTGTCGTGACCGAGTGCAAACCGGCCGAGATCCCATTCGGAGTCGATTTTCTCTGGGACGCCCGCTGCGCGCTGGCGGTGGCGGCCTCCACCGACGCGAGCTTCATGCGTGAGGTCGCGACGGGAGTCTGGGAGTCGGACATGGGTCTGTGGTCACCGAACGCGGCACAGCTGCTGCGCGAACGCCGCCGTCTCCACGCCGAGAGCGTCGCGGTGTTCATGAATATCACGCCGGAGTTTGCTTCCGGAATCGGCCGTCGAGACCCGGCCGAGGTTGCACAGTCGACCGTCGTCTCGAGCCTCGCGGACGTAATCCTGGTTTCCGGCAAGATGGCCGGCGCCGAGCCTGAGGTGGACACAATCGCAAGCGTCCGCGGCGCGGTCGCCGCCGACGTTCCCGTGCTACTTAACACCGGCGCCCGCGCTGAGACGATCGCCCAGTACATGCCGCACGCTGACGGCGTGATCGTCGGTAGCTCACTGAAGGTCGACGGCTACACCTGGAACTCCGTTGACCCGGAGCGCGCCAAGCGATTCGTGGACGCGGCGCGGTCGGCGTCCTGACATGCCCGCGCTGGTCCTCGGCCTCGACGTCGGTACCACCAGCACCAAAGCGGTGCTGGCCGATCCTGCCGCCGGTGTCGTAGCTCAGGCGACCGCGCCGTCGAGCCTGAACTCGCGACACGCCGGTTGGTCTGAAGCCGACCCCGCCCGCTGGTGGCAGAACATCGGCGAGGTCGTACCGGAGGTGCTAAGGGCGGCCGGAGTGACCGCGGCGGACGTGGCCGCCGTCGCCACCACCGGGATGGTGCCCGCGGTGGTGGTCACGGACGCCAGCGGCAAGCCGTTACGGTCGGCGATCCTCCAGAATGACGCGCGCGCCACCGAGGAGATCCGCGAGCTCGCCGAAAAGCTCAACGAGCTTGATCTCCTGAGCCTCACCGGTTCGGCGCTGACTCAGCAATCGGTCGCTCCGACGCTGCTGTGGCTCGCCCGCCATGAGCCCGATGTGTGGGCGCAAACGCGACACGTCTACGGCTCCTATGACTGGCTGGCGGTGGCGCTCGGAGCCGAACCGCACGTCGAGGAGAACTGGGCGATCGAGAGCGGCCTGTTTAAGGTCAGGGATCGCTCGCTGCTGGAACCGGTGCTGCAGGCGGCAAACGTCGACCTCGAGCTGCTTGAGCCTGTGAAGGCTCCCGGAACCCAAATTGGCACCATCTCCGGCCAAGCGGCTGAACATGCCGGCCTCCTGGCCGGCACTCCAATCGTCACCGGCGGGGCCGATCACGTTCTCAGCGCCTACGCGGCGGGCCTCGCGAACTCGGGTGATTGGCTCGTAAAACTCGGTGGGGCCGGCGACATCCTCGCGGTCAGCGCCACGCCGATGGTCGACGAGCGGCTCTACCTGGATGCCCACCCCAACCCGGGAATGTGGCTTCCGAACGGGTGTATGGCAACCACTGGGTCGCTGATCCGCTGGTTCCAGTCGGTCACCGGCGATTCGGCGATATCCGAGCTCGAACAGGAGGCCGTCGCCGCCAAACCGGCTGAGCTGATCTGCCTTCCGTACTTCCTCGGCGAGAAGTCGCCTTTACACGATCCCGACCTACGCGGCGCGTTCCTGGGTCTGCACCTCGGGCACCGCACTGGGGATATGTACCGCTCGATTCTCGAGGCGGTCGGCTACGGGTTCCGCCAGCACGCCGAGATTTTCACTGAGCGGGGCATGGAAATCGGACCGGTTGCGCGCGTTAGCAACGGCGGCAGCAGGTCATTGGTCTGGAAGCAGATCCTGGCCGACGTACTAGGTGTGCCGCTGGAACCGATTCTCGACCACCCGGGAGCGGCGCTCGGTGCCGCGCTGGCAGCAGCGGTCGGTGTCGGGCTTCTTGAAAGCTGGACCGACGCAGAGTCGTTCGTCGCGACCGGCTCCGCAATCGAACCGAACCTCGAATTGCGCGACCGCTACGACGAGGGCTACTCGATCTACCTGGAGGCGAGCGCCGCGCTCACCGGGGTTTCCCATCAACTGGCGCGGAGGGCAGAACTATGAGCACTGCCGTTGTCACCGGTGCCGGCTCCGGCATCGGAAGGGCGATCGCGGTTGAACTCGCAAAGCGGGACCACAACGTGGTGGCAGCCGATATCGACCTCGATGCCGCGACCGAGACCGCCGCGATCTTCGGCGGCGAAGCCCGTCACGTCGACGTGACCTCTTCAGAATCGGTTGACGCGCTCGTATCCGAGCTGGGCCGCATCGAGGTCTGGGCGTCGAACGCCGGGATCTCGAAGATGAAGCGGTTCACAGAGGTCTCGCCACAGGAGCTGCGGCGCACGATCAGCGTGAACCTCGAGGGCGTGTTCCTATGCGGCCAGGCGGCCGCGCGCTCGATGATCGCCCGCGGCGTCAAGGGGCGCATCATCAACACCGCTTCAATGGCCGGCAAGCAGGGTCGGGTGCCTTATCTGGCCGACTACGTCGCCTCCAAGTTCGGCGTTGTCGGGCTCACGCAGGCGATGGCATTCGAGCTGGCAGAACACGGGATCACGGTCAACTGCATCTGCCCCGGCTACGTGGCAACTCCGATGCAGGACCGCGAACTCCAGTGGGAGGCGGATCTGCGCGGGGTCGCGCCCGGAGACGTGAAACAGATGTGGATCGACGACACGCCGCTCGGACGGCTCGAACAGCCCGAGGATGTCGCCCGCGCCGTCGCATTCCTGGCCGGGCCGGACGCCGGCTTCATCACCGGAGAAGCGCTCGCCATCAACGGCGGCGCGTTCATGGACTAAGAGGGACAGAGGGATAGAGAGACCTATGGCTACAGAAGAAATCGCTGGGACCCCGCCGACGACCGCCGCGGAAGTGAAGGCCGCCGATGCGGACCTCGCTCAGTTCGGATACAAGCAGCAGCTGAACCGATCGCTCGGCGCGTATACATCATTCGCGCTGGCGTTCTCGATGATCTCCGTCACCACGACGGTTTTCACCCAGTTCGGCGAACCGTTCCAGGCGATCGGCGGCATCGCGATCTGGATGTGGTTCCCGGTAGGCGCCGGGGTGGTGCTGCTTTCGCTGGTCTACGGTCACTTGGCCGCGCGCCTGCCTGTCACCGGCTTTGCGTATCAGTGGGCAAGTCGCATCGTCTCGCCGAACTACGGCTGGTTCACCGGCTGGAACGCACAGCTCTGCACGCTCGTCGGCTCGGCCGGCATCGCCGAAGCACTCGCATCCGTGTTCGCGCCCGACGTCTGGTCGACACCGACGCACTGGGACATCGCGCTGCTCGCGACGGTCGCGATCATCGTCGCAGTGTGCGTGAACGTGCTGAGCATCAAGATCGCCGGCATGGTCAACAACATCGGCGCCTCCGTCGAACTCGTCGGGACGCTCGGTTTCACGCTGCTGGTCGGAATCGGTCTGTTCTTCTTCCATAGCAAGCAAGGCCCATCGGTGCTGTTCCAGTCCGGCTCCGCCAACGGTCAGCACCTCAGCTTCACAACCCTCGGCCTTGCGCTGCTGCTCCCGGTTTGGACACTGGCGGGCTGGGAAGGTTCGGCTGATCTGGCCGAGGAGACAACCGACCCGCGCCGGATCGCGCCGCGTGCTATGCGCCGCGCAGTGCTCGTCTCGCTGGGCGTTGCGTTCGTCGTCTATGCGGTCTTCGCGATGGCTATCCCGGGCCCGATCGGCGATACCGTGAACGGCACGGCAAACCCGATGGTGCACATCTTCCAGTCCCACTTCGGGCTGGCCCTGGCGGACGTCCTGCAGGTGGTCGTGTTCATCGCGATGTTCTCCTGCCTGCTGGCCAACATCACGGTCGCGACCCGCACCGGCTTCTCGCTCTCACGTGACCGGATGCTCCCGTTCTCGCACGTTTGGTCAAAGGTCAACCACACAACCGCGACCCCGATCTACACGATCATGATGGTCGGCGCGTTCGCGATCGCAATCAACCTGCTGTCCGGTGGCTTCGTCACCAACGTGCTGTCGGTGATCAACGTTGCGCTGTACCTGACCTACGGTTCCACCTGCGTAGCGGTCCTGATCGGCGTGCGCCGGCACAGCATTCCGGATGCTCCACCCGGATACTTCGGCCTCGGCAAGTGGCTGGTGCCGGTCTGCATCATCTGCTGTGCGTTCAGCGTCGTCGTGATCGTGTTCATGGTCGCGCCACCCGGCAGCCACACGGTGCTGTTCTACGCACTCGGGTTCGAGGCACTCGGTCTGATCTGGTATCTGCTCGCGGTCCGCGGCCGGTTGGCACGCAAGCAGGCCGGCCCCGGAATCCACGACGCCGAGAACACCGCCGGGGTCATTTGATCACGGCTTAGGTCCGTCAGACGGGGCTACCGGCTTACACGCCGGTAGCCCCGTGTCGGGCATCACGCAGCTCACACGGAGATGGAGGATGGACGATGGACCTAGGACTTACCGGCGCCGTCGCGGTGATAACCGGCGGCGGCTCCGGTCTAGGTAAAGCGAGCGCCGCGCGGCTCGCGCAGGAAGGGGCACGGATCGCGTTACTCGACTTTGACGAGGCTACCGCCCACGCAGCTGCGACCGAGCTCGAGGCGGCCGGCGCGGAGGCGCTTGCGGTGCGGTGTGACGTGGCCGACGAGGACTCGACCAAGGCCGCGATGGCTGCGGTGGTCGAGCGCTTCGGTGCGATCGACGCGTTGCTGTGCTGTGCCGGTATCTCCGGCCTGTTCGGCAAGACGGTCGAGCAGGTGACGGTGCCCGAATGGGACCGGATGATGAGCATCAACGTGCGCGGACAGTGGCTCCCGGTCAAGCACGCGATCCCGTTCCTGCGTGAGAGCGAGCAGGCCTCGGTCGTGATCATCGCGTCGGACTCCGGGCTCGTTGCCTCACCGCTACACGTGCCGTACTGCACCTCCAAGGGTGCGGTGGTGATGCTGACCAAGGCCTTGGCGGTTGACCTGCGACCCGACGGGATCCGGGTGAACTGCGTCTGCCCAAGCATCGTTGACACGAACATGTCGCGCAGCGACCTCGGGCTCGTCGACGAGGGGTTCGCCACCGCCGACTACCCCGTCCAGCTGCCGGATGACATCGGCCGCTGTATGACCTTGCTGGCGTCACCCGTCACGCGGACGGTCAGTGGCCACGCGCTGGTGTCGGATTTCGGATACCTGAGCGAATCGAGCTACCCCGCGTGATGACCGTCCTGCCAGCTGAGGAGCAGCGATGACCGATCTGACCTTTGGACTGAACCTGAACTTTGCGGTCAAGCGCTGGCCCGAACCGCAGGTGTGGGCTCTCGTGGTGCGCGCGGTCGGCGTCACCCAGGTGCAGTTCGCGTTCGACATGTGGGACACCAGCTTCGCCTCCGGGCTCGACGACTACGACCACATCCGCGAGGCCGTCAACGCCGAGGGTGTAGAGGTCCATTCGGCCTTCAGCGGTTTCATCGTCTACTCGCAAAATCAGCTCGGGCATCCGGATGCCGGGGTCCGCGAGCGCTCCGAGGCGCGTTACCGCGAAATGATCCGTGCCAGCGAGCGACTCGGCGCACGAGCCTTCGGTGGCCACATAGGGGCCATGAGCACGAGCGTGTTTGCCGACAGTGACGCTCGCAAGGCCGCGATCGACAACACGGTCGCGGCGGTATTGAGGCTGTCCGAGGAAGCCGAGCGTGCGGGGCTTGAGGCGCTGCTCTGGGAGGTCATGGCGGTCGAACGCGAGTGGCCGGCAACGCGTGAGGCAACCGCTGAGATGCTCGATCGTTGCTCCGCGGCAGCGGTGCCGGTCGAGCTCTGTCTCGATGTCGGTCACGCTGTGGTTGCCGGTACCGAGGGCGACGACCGCGATCCCTACGTGTGGTTGCGCGAGTTCCTACCCAGAACCTGGTGTCTGCATCTGCAGCAGACCGACGGTGTACTCGATCGCCATTGGCCGTTCATCGCCGAGCACAACGCCGAGGGACTCATCACTCCGGCGCGGGTGATGCAGGAGGTTCAGCGGTGCGGCCGTGAGTCGCTGGAGATGATGCTCGAGCCGATCCCAGCCGTTGAGCTCGCCGATGATCAGGTGATCGCCGAGATGCGCGAGTCAATCGACTACTGGCGGCCGGCGTTGGAGTCGTCTGCACCGACCTCGTTCGTTCGCGCATAGCTCGGCTTATTTGGCGCACCAATTCCACAAAACGCTGCCACCGCTCGAGGCCGCTGAAGTTCTACGCACCTGGGAGCGATAACTGCACAAGCTGCCCGCGAAGAGCCACCGATGGTGGGCTTGTCGCGGCGCCCGCGCGGTGCGCGGTACCGTCAAATGCGCATGCAAGACGTGAGCACCTGTATCGCCGACCGAGGGACGGTCGTCGCCGTCAACTTCGGCCACTGGGGTGGGCCGACGGTGCGTGGCTGCGCGGTGAAGAGCGCCAGTGGCTACCAGTTGCTGCACCGGGCCGGATTCACGACCGCGGGCGATCAGCACGACGGCGCCGGTTTCATGTGCCGGATCGGCAACGGTGCCTTCAAACAAGGTGCGCAGTACCCGACCGCCGCCCAACAGAGCTGCGTGAACACTCCTTCGGCATCGGCCTACTGGTCCTATTGGATAGCTCTCCCCGGCAGCAACAGATGGACCTACAGCACGTTTGGCGCCAGCGCCAACGTACCGCGACCGGGTGAGGTGCAGTACTGGACGTTCGGCGGCACGAACGTCGCCGGCTCCAACGGCTCCGGCGTGCCCCGGACCACGCCGGCAGCGCTGCGGAACCCGAACAACAGCTCCGGCATCGTCAGCGCCGAGCACACAAGCCTGAAGTCTTCATCGAGTTCCGCGGTCCCGTTCGTAATCGGAGTCTGCTTGATCCTGGTGCTGTGCGGAGCAGCCGGGTGGACGACATGGCGTCGACGTCAATACGCGTGAACGGGCGCCCGCCATCGACCGACCCCGCAGCCCACGCGGCCGCGGCACACGGCCGCCGCAACGCGCGGCTTGCGCGCGCCCTGAACCCGATCGCCTGGTGGATCTGGGCGCTGGGCCTGTTGCTCGCGGCCAGCCGCACCACCAACCCGCTGCTGTTGCTGCTGACGCTCGCGGTGCTCGCATTCGTGGTTTCCAACCGCCGCACCGACGCGCCCTGGGCGCGGGCGTTCAAGTACTACCTGCGGCTCGCGGCGATCGTGATCGTGATCAGGGTCGTGTTCCAGTCGATCTTCTCGACCGCCGCCGCGCCAGGAAGCCATGTGCTGTTCACGCTGCCGCAGATCCACACCCCGCACTGGTACGCCGGCATCCAGATCGGCGGTCCGGTGACGCTCGAGGGGACGCTCGCGGCGATCACCGGCGGGCTTCGACTCGGGACCATGATCTGTTGCATCGGCGCGGCCAACGCGCTCGCCAACCCCAAGCGCGCACTGCGCGTGTTGCCCGGTGCCTTCTACGAACTCGGAGCCGCGATCGTCGTCGCGATCACGCTCGCACCGCAGCTGATCGAGAGCGTTCAGCGCGTGGCCCGCGCGCGGCGTCTGCGCGGCGGCAGCCGCAGCGGATTCAAGGCGCTGCAGGGCATCGCAATCCCGGTCCTGGCCGACGCACTCGATCGCTCACTGCTGCTGGCAGCGGCGATGGACTCGCGCGGCTACGGACGCACCGGGACCGCTCCCAAAGCCACGCGTCAGCTCACGGCAGGACTGCTGCTGCTCGGCATGTTCGGGCTCTGTGTCGGCTGTTATGGACTGCTCAGCGGCAGCGGTCCGCGCTACATCGGGCTCCCGGCGTTGCTGTTCGGTGCGGCGCTCTGCTGCGGCGGCCTGGCGCTCGGCGGACGACGCGTGAAGCACACCCAGTACCGGCCCGATCCCTGGTTGGCGCCGGAGTGGATCGTCGCCGCCTGCGGTGTGTTCACCGCCGCGGCCCTGTACGTGACCACCAGCTACAACCCGGCCGACCTGAACCCGAGCTTCTATCCGCTCGAGTTCCCGCCACTGCCGGCGCTGCCAACCGTCGCGATCCTGGTGTCCGCGATTCCGGCGTTCGTGGCGCCGCCGCCGGTCAGGCACCCGCGCGCACCGGATCCGCCCACCGCGGTCCAGACCGGGCGTCAGCTCTCAAGGGTGCCGGCATGATCGAGTTCGATCGCGTCACCATCACCTACGACGGTGCCACCGCCCCAGTGCTCCGCGAGGTCGACCTGCAACTCGACGAGGGCGAATTGTGCCTCGTCACCGGCCGCACCGGGACCGGCAAATCGACGCTGCTGGGTGCGATCAACGGCCTGGTACCGCACTTCACCGGCGGGACCCTGGCCGGAGCCGTGCGCGTCGACGGTCGCGACACCCGCGACCATCAGCCGCGCGAACTCGCCGACGTGGTTGGCGTCGTCGGCCAGGATCCACTTGCGACCTTCGTCACCGACACGGTCGAGGAGGAACTGGCCTACGGGATGGAACAGCTCGCGTTGGCGCCCGACGTGATGCGCAAGCGCGTGGAGGAGACGCTTGACCTGCTCGGCCTTGCGGAGCTGCGCTACCGACCGCTGAACGAACTCTCCGGCGGACAGCAACAGCGGGTTGCGATCGGCTCCGCCCTGACCCCGCACCCGCGCGTCCTGGTGCTGGACGAGCCGACCTCGGCACTCGATCCCACCGCCGCCGAGGACGTGCTGGCCGCGATCACGCGCCTGGTCCACGACCTCGGGCTCACGGTCGTGCTCGCCGAGCACCGCCTCGAGCGCGTCGTCCAGTACGCCGACACGCTGATCCACCTGCGCGGCGACGGGACGGTCGTCGCCGGTGACCCCGCGGCGATGCTGAAGCACGCGACCGTGGCCCCGCCGGTGGTCGAACTCGGACGCCTCGCCGGCTGGGACCCGCTGCCGCTGTCGGTGAGAGATGCACGCCGCGCGGCAACCGGCCTGCGTGACCAGCTGCCGGACCGGCCTTGGGTGGCCAGTCCGCGTGAAAGCCTCGCGCCGGTGCTCAGCGCCGAACGGGTTCTGGTCAATTACGGCGAAGTCACCGCGGTCAGCGGTGTAGATCTGAAGCTGAACGCCGGCGAGGTGACGGCGCTGATGGGCCGCAACGGCTCCGGCAAATCCTCGCTGCTGTGGGCGCTGCAGGGTTCTGGCCCGCGGCAAGCCGGGACGGTGACTGTCGATGGACGCGACCCCGGCCGCCTCGACGCCGCCGGCGCGCGTGCGCTCGTGGGGCTCGTGCCGCAGACACCGGCGGATTTGCTTTACCTGAACAGCGTCGCCGCGGAACTGGCGCAGGCGGACCGCGAATCGGCCGACTCAGCGTCGATCGCTGCGCGTGAGCTGCTCGACCTGTTGGCCCCCGGGATTCCCGATGAGATCAACCCGCGCGACCTCTCCGAAGGTCAGCGTCTCAGCCTCGTGCTCGCGATCCAGCTGCGTGCAGCGCCGCAAGTCGTGTTGCTGGACGAACCGACCCGCGGCCTCGACTACGGAGCCAAGCACGAGCTCGGACAGATCGTCTCTACGCTAGCCGCTGCGGGCCGTTCGATCGTGATCTCAAGCCACGACGTCGAGTTCGTCGCGTCGGTCTGCGATCGCGTGGTGGTGATGGCGGTCGGTGAGATCATCGCCGACGGGCCGACCGCCGAGATCGTCGTCTCCTCACCGGCGTTCGCGCCGCAGGTCACCAAGATCCTGGCGCCGCTGCCGTACCTGACCGTCGCGGAGGTGCAGCGCTCGCTCGAACACGTATCCGACCCCGCCTCGAGCCGATGAGCGCGTTGACTGCAGAGCGGCGTGTCTCCGCGATCGGCCTGCACCGGCGGGCTATCGCCGCCGCTGTGATCGCGACGCTGCTCGGCTTTGCCTGCTTCCTCTGGCCGTTCCTGATCACGCCCGGGCACTTCGGCTCGACGTACACGCCGCCACTGATGTTCGGACTGGTGCTGCTGCTGGTGCTGGGGGTGGTGTTCGCAGAGGTCGCCGACGGCGGCATCGACTCCAAGGCGATCGCGATGCTGGGGGTGTTGTCGGCGGTTGACGCCGGCCTGCGTCCGCTGGGTGCCGGAACCGCGGGCGTCGAAACCGTGTTCTTCGTGCTGGTGTTCGGCGGCCGGGTGTTCGGACCGGGATTCGGGTTCGCGCTCGGCTGCACGTCGATGTTCGCCTCCGCGATACTCACCGGCGGCGTCGGCCCCTGGCTCCCCTACCAGATGTTCGGCTGCGCCTGGGTGGGGTTGTTCGCGGGGCTGCTGCCACCGTGCCGCGGTAAGCGCGAGATCGCGATGCTGGCCGCCTACGGTGTGCTGGCCGGCTACTTCTTCGGGTTCATGCTGAACCTCCAGTTCTGGCCGTTCTCGGTCAGTCCCGGCAGTTCGATCTCATACCTTCCCGGCGCGTCGTTCACCACGCAGTGGCACCGCTACCTGGTATTCGACGCCACCACCTCGCTCGGTTGGGACACCGGCCGCGCCATCACAGACCTGATCTGCATCGTGCTGCTCGGGCCGGGGCTGCTGCCGATCCTGCGCCGGGCTGCGCGTCGCGCGAACTTCCAGGCCCCGGTGGTGTTCGAGCCGTCGGCATCCGGGCCGCGGTAGTTCGCGCCCAGCGCCTCCGCGGCGTCAGCGGCTAACGCGTCATCGGCAGTCTCAGTCGGTTGCTGGCGACAACGCGCCGCGCGCGAGACCGAGGAGATTCTCCGCGGCGACCAGCACGTGCGCGCGCACCGGCGCATAGTCGTCGGTCGCGCGAATCGCCGCCTGAATGCTGAGCCCGTCAATCAGCGACATGATCTGCGTTGCGGCGACCTCGGGTTCGTCGACCACGAAGCTACCCGCGGCGGCACCCTCGGCGATCACGGCACCGAGCCGCACGGAGTCGATCTCCATCTGTGCGGAGACGGCCTGCAGCAGCGCCGGACGGCGACGACTCGCCTGCCATGCGTCGAGCCACAGAAGGCTGACGGGATCCTGGGCCGGCGCCAGCCACTCCTGCATCAACGTCCTGAGCCGACTGAGCGCCGTGGGTTCGCGCAGCGCAACCTCGTAGAGCTGGTCGCGCTCGGCTTCGGCAGCGGTCACGAAGGCGGCGGCCACAAGCTCGTCGGCGGAACCGAAATAGTGGCTGACCAGTCCCGGGAACACCCCCACGGCCTCGGCCACGCGACGCGCGGTCACGTGCTCGAGCCCATCCTCAATCGCCAATCTCGCTGCCGCCTGCAGCATCTCCGCGCGCCGTTCGTTCGGCGGTTTGCGACGCGCGGCGGACTTTCCACTTGACATTACGCGCCGAATCATATTGACTTCAGCACCAATAAGCTATTGGTCTCTACACCAATAAGCTCAGAGAAGCGCTAACCGAGCCGTTTTCAGAGGACTTGGGACGAGCACCGCTCAGCCCCGGAGGGAAGAGGACACGAGATGGCAGTAAGAGAGATCACCGAGTTAGACGCAAGCGCGAGCACCGAGTTCGACGCAAGCGCTGAGCGCGGCCGGCGCGCCCGCCAGTGCGAGCGCGAATCCGGCCGATACCGCAGCCGTTCCGGCTCCGATCGTCAACGGCGTCGCGCCGGCTGGCGTCGACGATACGGAGGCGGTGGATCGTGCCGGACAGGTCGAGACCCGCGGGATCGACTACATCCCCGCCAGTGAACGCCATGGCCGCGCCCGCGACCTGTTCGTGGTCTGGGCCGCGTCCAACATCACCTATCTGTACGTGGTGCTCGGCGGCACCCTGATCCTGCTCGGGCTGAACGTCTGGCAGAGCATGCTGGTGCTGCTGATCGGCAACAGCTTTTGGGCGTTGGTCGGGCTGCTCGCGATCAGCGGCCCCGCGGCCGGAATCCCCAGCGAGGTGATCACCCGTGCGATGTTCGGGGTGCGAGGCAACCGTCTCTACAACGCGATTCCGGGCTGGCTGGTCGGGGTCTGTTACGAGGCCATCAACCTCTCGATCGGGGCGCTTGCCGGGTTTGCCCTGATTCAGAACCTCGGCGGCGCAGTAAGCACGCCGGTGAAGCTTGCGGTGATCTTCGGGACCGCGGCAGTCACCTTCATCATCAGCGTCTACGGCCACGCCACGATCGTGAAGTTGAGCGGCTACTTCACCGCGGCACTACTGCTGTGCACGGTGATCCTCGGCGTGTTCGTGGTAACGCATGCACATTTCAACTATGAGCCCGCGGCCGGGTTCGCGGTCCATGGCGCGAAACTGTGGGCGGCAGCCGCGGTCGGGGTGACGCTGATCGCGTCGAGTCCGCTGTCGTGGGGGACCAGTGCGGATTACTCCCGGTACCTACCGAAGCACACGCCAGCGCGGTCGGTCGCGCTGTGGACCGCGCTCGGCGGGTTTCTTCCCGCGATGGTGCTCGGCGCTCTCGGCGTGCTCGCCGGCACGGTCGTGAACATGACCGATCCGCAGAGCTCGCTGGCGGCGATCCTGCCCGCCTGGTTCTACCCGGTGTTCCTGCTCGTGATCGTGCTTGGCTCGATCACCAACAACGTGCTCACCGCCTACAGCACGGGACTCGCGTTGCTGGCGGTCGGTATCCCGTGGAAGCGCGCGATCACGGTCATCTTCGATGCGGTGATCGCGCTCGGCATCACCTGTTACGCGTTGTTCATCTCGAACTTCCTGGACACGCTCAACAACCTGCTCGCGCTTACGGTCGCATTGCTCGGGCCGGCGCTCGCGATCTACGGCGTCGACATCATCATGCGCCGCAACCGCTACCGCGCAACGCAGCTCGCCGACGAATCCGCCCGCGGGCCGATCTGGTTCGCAGGCGGTTTCAACCTCGCCGGCATGACCGCGATCTGTCTGGGGACCGCGGCCGCGACGCTCTGCGTGAACACGACCCTGCTCGTCGGGCCGGTATCGGGATGGCTCAGCGGCGCCGATATCTCGGCGATCGTCGGCCCACTCGTCGGCGCGGGAATCTACGCGCTGATGTTCAATCGCTTCAGCGGCATTGACGCGCCGAGCACCCAGAAAAGCTGAACACCGATGTCCCTGCCCACAGTCAAACCCTGGTTCAAGACAAGCCAAACGGCGCCGCACATAACCCGCTACGAGGAGCCGTACGTCGATGAGATGGTGCAGGCCAACTTCTGGCGAGTTGAGGGCCGCGAGCGCAACCTGCTGATCGACTGCGGTCTTGGCGTCGGCAGCTTGCGCGGCGAGCTTCCCGAGCTGTTCGACGACACCACGATCGTCGTGCTCACCCACGGTCATCTCGACCACATGGGCGGAGCACACGAATTCGGCGGGGTACTGGCTCACCCGCTGGAACCGATCAGCGATCCCCCTCCGGGGTCATTGAACGGTCCGGCGCTCGCGGCCGAGCTGGGAGCTGACGAGGAACTGCCGGAGCTGCTGATTTCGGCGGCACCCTACGACGGCTACGACCCAGCCGGATATCGGGTCCAAGCGGCCAACGTCACGCGGCAGATTGACGACGGCGATCGCATTGAGCTGGGTGACAGGGCCTTCACGGTGCTGCACCTTCCGGGACATAGTCCTGGCCAGCTCGCGCTCTACGACGAGTACAGCCTCGAGCTATTCAGCGGCGACGTGATCTACGACGGTGAGCTGCTGGATCAAATCCGGGGCGCCGACCCCGCGGTCTACCGCGAGAGCTTGAAACGACTACGGGCGCTTGATGTCAGCGTCGTCTACCCGGGGCACGGCGACCCGTTCGGTCAGCAGCGCTTGCTCGGGCTGATCTACGCCTACCTGAACGCCTAACCACTCTCACAGAAAGAGAAGCCATGACTGTCTCAGAAGCCGCGGCCCAGCCGCGCGGTATCGACCTGCTGCAAGCATCGTCAGAACTCGATACCGCCCGCTCCGAACGTCCGAGCAAAGCCGCGAGACGAGACCCGCATTGTCAGCGAGACCGCGCCCCAGGAGCGGGTCTGGATGGCGTTTCCGCCGACCGGATCGTCAATCGCGCAGACGCCCGAGGACGCCGAGGAGGCGTGGCAGGCGTGGGCCTCGGTGGCGCACGCCGTGCTCGGCTTCCAGCCCGTATCGATGGCCGTGGACCCCGGTGACCTCGCGACCGCCCGCAAGCTCCTGAGTCGCGAGATCGAGCTGTTCGAAACGCCACTCGACGACGCCTGGACCCGCGACACGGGGCCGACCTTCGTCCGCAGCGCCGGCGATGGCCTGTTGGCGGTGGACTGGGTGTTCAACGGCTGGGGCGCGCAGGAGTGGGCCAGCTGGAGCAAGGATTCGCGCCTCGCTGCGACGATCGCCGACCGGATCGGTATCGCAACGATCGATTCGCCGTTGGTGAATGAGGGCGGCGGCATGGTCTACGACGGAAACGAGACCATCTTCCTGACCGAGACCGTGCAGCTCGACCCCGGCCGCAATCCCGAGCTCGATCGCGAATCCGTAGAACGCGAGCTGTGGCGTACCTTGTCGGTTGAGAAGTTCGTCTGGCTTCCGCGAGGCCTCACCCGCGACATGCAGCGCTACGGAACCCGTGGCCACGCCGACATGATGCTCGCCTGCCCGGCACCCGGCCGGCTGCTCGCGCACACGCAGACCGATCCGCGGCACCCCGACTACGAGGTCACTCAGACGCTGCTCAACCTGCTGGCGGAGGGACCCTGGGAAGTCACGGAGCTGCCCGCGCCGACAGTCCTCGAAGACGAGGACGGCTGGGTCGACTTCAACTATGTGAACCACGTGGCGGTCAACGGCGGCGTTATCGCCTGCAGCTTCGACGACCCCGCCGACGCCCGCGCGCGCGAGATCCTCGCGGACGCCTACCGAGGCCGTGAGATCGTGTCGGTCGACGCCCGTCCGATCTTCGCCCGTGGCGGCGGCATCCACTGCATCACGCTGCAGCAGCCATCCCTACCCTGGGGACCATGATTGAGGAATCACTGAACGACTTGCACGCCGTCTTCGGGTTCGGCGTGGCCGGTAACTTCGCAGGCCATCTGGATCAGGCTGGCGAGGCCGGCGACTTCGTCAAGGTGCAGGCTGACGAGGGCGCCCCGAAGGGCATCTTCCCCTGGTATGTCCCCGCGGACGCGGTCGGGATCGTGCCGGACTTCCTCAAGCGCTTCCCACTGAGCAGCGACACGATCGCGATGCCCGCGGGCGGCGCGGACCTCCAGATCGAGCCCGAGGTTGGACTGCTGGCAGACGTCAGCTACGACTCCGACGGCAACGTCTCCGCGCTCACCCCGGCCGCGATCGGTGCTTTCAACGACTGCTCGATCCGCCGCCCCGGCGCCAAGAAGATCAGCGAGAAGAAGCATTGGGGCGCGGCCAGCAAGGGCTACTCATCAAAGCTGTTCGAGATCAATGATCTCTCCCCGGACGGGCCGACCAACAGCTTCCGGCTTGCCTGCTTCATGACCCGCGACGGCGAATGCCACGCCTACGGTCAGGACAGTGCGGTCCCCGAGTACAGCTACTACGGCGCCCAGCTGATCGACTGGATCGTCGATCGCCTCAACAACCAGCACGGCTCCGACGAGACCCCGCTCGAGAACGTCGGCGAATACCTGAAGGCGGCGGGCAGCCCCGCCCGGGTGCTGATCGGGATCGGCGCCACGCGCTACACCGAGTACGGCGAGTCGACCTATCTGAAGCTCGGCGACGATTCGGTCGTCGTGGTCTACGACTCGGACGTGCACACACCCGAGCAGGTCGCGGAAGCGATCGCCACGTACAACGACGCTGCACTCACCGCCGCTTCGGTCCTGCGCCAGCGCGTCAAGACCCTTTAGGCGTCGAATCAGCGGTCCGCTCCTAGAGCGTCCACACGCTGCAGGGGCCGAGCCGGCCAGTGAATTCCGCCCAGCTGCCGGTTATACCGGTCGTTGGGCGGAATCCTCCGCCAGGGTGCGCTCGAGGTCGAGCATGCAGTCGGTCATGATCTCCGACAACGGCCGCTCGTTCTGAGGGTCGACCCATAGCCGGAACGCAACCTTGAGCACGGAGATCCCGGCTTCGGCTGCGAGCAGCGCCCGAACTGGATCAACGCCACGCGCCTGAAGCTCAGCTGCGGAGGCCGAGGCGACCACAGCCAACTTGATCAGCTCGCGCTCCTGCAATTCAGGTGTCGCGTCGACGATCTGCTGGCGCAAACCCGCGAACTCGCGGCCACGATCCTGCTCGAGCATCCCCGCGACCGAGGCCAGTCCTGCCGCGACCGCCTCGATCGGCGAGGCCGTCGCGTCGGCCTCGCGGACGCCGCTCACGAACCGCTCCTTGAAGTGATCTGAGCCGAAGAACAGCACCTCACGCTTGTCCGTGAAGTAACGGAAGAACGTGCGCTTGGTCAACCCTGCGCGCTCGGCGATGTCGGCAACCGTGGTCTCGTCATAGCCGCGCTCGGCATATAGATACATGGCCGCCTCCTGAAGCCGTCCACGCGCGTCTGGTTCCCATCTGCCCATGGCTAGAGGATACTTGATGACACCAAGTGACATGAAGGTGCTATGGTGATGACACCAGGTGACATCGAGCTCGAGTGGTGGGATCGATACCCCTACCCAGCGCCCAGCTCCCCACCCAGAACCATCGTCAACGCCACCACCGTCAACACCACGAGGTTTCCCATGCGTGTATTCATCACAGGTGCTTCAGGGCACATCGCATCAGCAGTAATCCCCGAACTGCTCGCCAACGGGCACGAGGTCGTCGGTCTCGCCCGCTCGGACGGTTCGGCGGCGGCGATCGAGGCGCGTGGGGCGCAAGTCCGCCGCGGCGACCTCGACGATCTGGAGGGCCTCACCGCCGCGGCCGCGGAATCCGACGGTGTCATCCACCTCGCGTTCAAGCACGAAGCGCTGCTCAGCGGTAACTACGAGCAGGCCGTGGCCGACGATCTCAAGGCGATCAACGCGCTGGCCGCGGGCCTCGAAGGCTCGGGCAAACCATTCGTCGGCACCGGTGGCACGCTGATGCTGTCGTTCGCGGACCTCGACGGCCGCACGGGAACCGAGGACGACGTGGTGGCGCGAGGCCCCCGCGTCGAGGCCGAGAACGCCGTAGCCGGATTTGCTGAGCGCGGCATCCGCTCGTCGATAGTGCGCCTCTCACCGACCGTCCACAGCGATCTCGACCACCACGGTTTCGTGCCCGCGCTGATCGGCATGGCGCGCCAAAATGGGTTCGCCGCGTACGTCGGCGAAGGCGCCAACCGCTGGCCCGCGGTAGATACCCGCGACGCCGGCCTGCTCTACCGCCTCGCGCTCGAGCAGGCACCGGCCGGCAGCCGCCTGCACGGCGTCGCCGAGGAGGGCGTGCCGGTGAGGCACACCGCGGAGGCGATCGCTCGCAACCTCGGCATCGAGGCTCGCAGCGTTACCCCTGAGGAGGCGCCCGAGCGGCTCGGCTTCCTCTCGACGTTCATCCAGATCGACAACCCGACCTCGAACGCCAAGACGCGCGAGGTCCTGGGGTGGGAGCCGACTCACCCCGGCCTGATCCAGGACATCGACTCCGGCCACTACTTCAACGACTGAATCCAATCTGAGTTACGCCGTCGGTTCAGGCGGAACCTGAATCATGCCGACGGTTCGGGCGGTGTACCGCGCCGCCACCAGCGTGAACCCGAGTAGACCGTCGTTTCGGCGGGCATGGCTTGCGGGCCGTGCCCGCCGACGGTGCCGGCAGCGCCAGCACCGCCCGCGCCCTGAAGCTGACTCTCGAGCGTCCTGATGCGGTCGGCGACCACTGCGCTTTCAGAGCGCAGTTCCGTAATCCGCAAGCGTTGCCAGACCAGCAACACGATTCCGCAGAGACTCGCGATCAACGCGATCACACCACCGGTGACCCCGAGGTAGTAGACGACGCCACCGCTAGACGGGACCTGCACCGACGGCGGGGCTGCGGTTTGCGCCCTGGCGTCGCGCTTCACCGATCCTGCGGCGATGCCGATCAGCGGTGCGGTGTGCTCGGCAATCGCCAGCATCTGGGTGTTGGTGAGGCTCATCGGGATCGTGTTTCGCACCCAGTAGGCGGCGTTGTGCGCGAACCACGCCACCTGCACCAGGTGCGCGCCCGAGTAGTAGAGGAAGTAGGTACGCCCGGCGGCCGTGATCGAGTCGGTCGGGGACGCCAGAATCGGCGCGTTCAGCCAGGTGGTGCCCTGCACGTCGTAGTACTGGCCGATCAGGCCGGTTGAGAACACCCCGACATACGCAGCGCGACGCCTGTGGTCGGGCAGCTTGATCGCGTAGCTGCGTAGATCGAGCGGGAAGCCGTAGCCGTTGTTCACCTCGATGTTCGGCAGCTCCATCGGGAACGACAACCGCCGCGCCTTGGCGCGCGCCGCCGCGATCTGAGCTGCCGGGACTGGCACCACCCCGATCTTGTCGGCGTTTGAACGCCTGTGCTTCCTGTGGAGCTTGCGCGCCACCGCCGTGGTGGAGCGCTGATTCGGTGCCCTGTAGGTGCCATACAGGAACGAATCGACGCTGGCCCTGACCTGCTGCGGGGTCGAGATGTCGCAGGTGCACTGGGCATAGGTCGGATCCAGGTGCGTCTGCCACGGCACCTGTCGCACGGGCTTGCCGGCGCTCGCGATCAACGTTCCCACGAGGTTCTCGACCCCGTCAGCGGTGTGCAGTGACTGGTCGGTCTGAACCGTCTGTCCGAAGATGTGCTCGAACTTGCCGATGTTGTTGATCAGCGTCGGCCCGTACTCCTGCTTGAGCTCAGAGAGGAACTCCTGATCGCGATCGTCGCGCTCGGTCGCGGTATCGGTATGGCGGTAGGTGACGAACTGCAGCGCCGCCGATCCGCACAGCCGCTGGTACCCGGGGTGCAGGTTGACCTGGAAGTACTGCGGTCCTCCGGGCACGTTCTTGTGGTAGTAGCGGCGGTCGATCTGGCCGTACATGCAGCCCATCTCGTTGATCGCGCGCTCGAAGTTGTCGAAGTCGATCGCGATCACGTGGTTGACGGTGATGCCCGTGATCTGCTTGATCGTCTTGGTCGTGAGGTTCAGCCCGCCGTACATCATCGTCGCGTTCAGGCGCGTGGTGACCGTCCCGTTGTGCGGCGTCGCAAAGCTCGCCTGTAGCTCGCGCGGGATCGACATCATCGAGATCCAAGGTTGGTCCGGATCGATCCGCACCAGCAGCATCTCGTTGGAATGCGGCAGCACCGGCGTGGTGGTGGTGTGCTTACGCTGATCGTTGCCGACCAGCAGCAGCGTCTGCGTGCTGCCGTAGCCGGCCGGCGCCACCTCATCCTTGCTGATCTTCAGGTCGTGGTTGGTCCCGATCGCCGCCGCCAGCTGATCGAACTGGCCACGGATCACGGCGGTGGTCGCGATCGCGCTCATCAGCACCACGATCACCATCCCCGCGACGTAGCGCCGGCGGCGATACCGCGGCCGCGGCGTCAAACCGTCCCCAGCCCGCGCGCGGGCCTTGGCATTGGCTTCCAGCTGACGTGCCTGCCGTGCGTCACGTCCTATGCCGAACCGGCGCAGCATCGCGGCGCAACGATACGGCGCCGATCCCTACCGATTCCTAAAGACCGCCGGGTCCTAATCATCCCGTAACGGCGCCTGCATCCAGCGATCCGTCGAAGCTCCGCGCGGCACTCGACCGGCGTGTGTGAGCTAGCTCCCATGTAACAACTTGATATCCGGTGTAACTTGATGTAACACTTACGCGTAGTTTGTAATGCAGTGTCTGGGTTGCGGTTCTGTTCGGGTCAGCCCTCCTGCTCCTCGCAGAACCGCAACCCATGCACTGCATACAACTCAACCAAGGAGTGCGACATGGCGACCGTTAGCGAGCGCCCCAACATCTTCGGTGACGAGTACTGGGAACTTCTTGACACCCTCAACGAGGGCTCCGTACACATCAACTTCGATCCCTACGAGGACATCGCCTGGGATTCCCCCGAGCTGCAGACCAGCCCCGACGACGAGGCCTGGATCCTCTCCCCGGAGCTCGACCCGCTGGGCGCGACCGCCTGGTATCAGGGTCTGCCGAAGGACAAGCAGATCGAACTCGGGCGCTGGCGCACCGTCAACGCGATCCGCGTCGGCGGCTGCTTCGAAAGCCTGCTGATCCGCGGCCTGATGCACTACGCGATCAGCCTCCCCAACCGATCTCCCGAGTTCCGCTACTGCCTCCACGAGATGACCGAGGAGTGCAACCACATCCAGATGTTCCAGGAGGTGGTCAACCGCTGCGAGCCGCGCGTCCCGGGGATGCGCACGGTCTTCCGCCTGACGATGCCGATCCTCGCGTTTCTCGGCGGCTACACCCCGATGATCTTCATGATCGGGATTCTCGGCGGCGAGGAACCGATCGACCACTACCAGAAGGCGCTGGTCCGCTCGGGCCGCAAGCTGCCGCCGGTGGTTGAACGCGCGATCGAGATCCACGTGCAGGAGGAGGCTCGCCACATCTCGTTCGCGGCCGAGTTCCTGCGCGTTCACAGCCGCCAGGCGAACCGCCTCACCAACGCGATCTGCGCGGTGTCGTTCCCGCTGATCATGCGCTGGCTCGGAGGCGAGATCATGACCAGCCCACGCGCGATCAAGCGTCGCTTCAAGATCCCCGACGACGTCTGGCGCGAGGCCTTCTGGCAGAACCCGCGCTCGCAGAAGATCATGGCCTCTTACTTCAACGACATGCGCGCGCTGACCGACGAGATCGGCTGGCGCAACCGCTGGACCCGTCCGATCTGGCGCTGGTGCGGGATCGACGGCGAGTCCTCCCGCTTCCGTGGCGAGCCCGACCGCGAGGCGCTCACCGAATAGTCGTCTGCGGGGGCGGGTCTTGGATGACCTGCCCCCGCCCAACTGCCTCACGGCTCCCTTCACATGCCCCATGTAATTACCCAGTCCTGCTGCAGCGATGCCTCCTGCGTGTACGCCTGCCCGGTGAACTGCATCCAGCCGACCCCCGACGACCCCGACTTCCTGCTGGCGGAGATGCTGCACATCGATCCCGCCGCGTGCGTCGACTGCGGCGCCTGCACCAGCGCCTGTCCGGTGAACGCGATCAAACCTCACAGCCGTCTGACCGAGGCCGAGCAGCCCTACCTGCAGATCAATCGCGAGTACTTTGAACCGCGCAAACCGCGCCCGATGCTGGCGCCGCTGGTCCCGCGGCTTGTGGTCCGTCAGGCCCAGGAACCGCTGCGCGTGGCGATCGTCGGCTCCGGCCCGGCGGCGATGTACGCGGCCGACGAGATCCTCACGATTCCGGGCGCGACGGTCGATATCTATGAGCGGCTGCCGCAGCCCTACGGGCTGGCGCGGCTCGGGGTCGCGCCCGACCACCGGCTGACGCGACAGGTCACGCGCCAGCTCGACCTGATCGCCGCCCAGCCGGGGCTGCGGATGCACACCGGTATCGAGATCGGCCGCGACCTGACCCACGCTGACCTGACCCGCGACCATCACGCGGTGATCTACGCCGTCGGCGCCGCTTCCGACAAGCGCCTGGAGCTGCCCGGCGCCGAACTCGACGGCGTCGCCTCCGCGACCGAGTTCGTGGGTTGGTACAACGGCCACCCAGATCACGCGTCCCGGACCTTCGACCTTTCCGGCGAGCGTGTGGTGGTGATCGGCAACGGCAATGTCGCGCTCGACGTCGCGCGGGTGCTGTCGGTCGATCCCGAGTCGCTGGCGGCGACCGACATCGCGCCGTACGCGCTCGAAGCGCTGCGCGCCAGTCGGGTGCGTGAGGTCGTGATCGTCGGACGCCGCGGGCCCGAGCACTCGGCCTTCACGCTGCCGGAGCTGATCGGCCTGGCGGGCACCCCAGGCGTGCAGCTGACACTCGACGAGCACGAGCTCGACTCGCTGTCGGTGGCCGCGGGCGCGTCCGCGGATGAGCGCCACAAGCTCGAGCTGCTGCGACGGCTGAGTCAGCAGCCGACTGATCCCGCGCGGCGCCAGATCAGGTTGCGCTACCGGCTTTCACCGTCGCGGTTCGCGGCCGCCGGCTCAGACTGCCCGGCCACACAGCCGGGCGGTCGTAAGCAAGTCACCGCAGTCGAATTCGGTCCCGACTTGATCGAGGCGGGGCTGGTGCTTACCTCGATCGGCTATCGCGGCGTGCCGTTGCCCGATCTCCCGTTCGATCACGAGCGCGGCACGATCCCGCATCAGCTCGGACGTGTGATCGATCCCGCCAGCGGGACGACGGTGCCGCGCACCTATGTCGCGGGCTGGATCAAGCGCGGCCCCAGCGGTTTCATCGGTACCAATCGCAGCTGCGCGCAGGAGACCGTGCGGGCGCTGGTCTACGACTGGAATGCGGGACTGCTGCGTTCGCAGCCCGATTACGACTTTGAGAGCAGCCGCAGCTCCAGCCAGGTGGCCAGCCGCTTGTCGGGATCGTCGAGGTCGATGGTCACCAGCTGACGCACGCGCTCGAGGCGGTAGCGGAGCGTGTTGGGGTGGACGTGCAGCCGCGCCGCCGCGGCCTGCACGCCCTGCCCGGCCTCGAGCCACGCCAGCAGGCTCGGCGCCAGCTCGGTGTTGCGTTCGCGGTCGAGTTCGAGCAGCCGTTGCAGTGCGGGGTGGCGGACCTCGGGGTGGCGATCGAGCGTGTCGCTGACCTGCAGCAGCATGATCGCGCCCTGTACGTCTTCGATCGTGGCGACGCTTGGTGCGGACGGCTCGCTGGTGGTGACCCGCAGCACCTGCTCGACCTCGGCCCGCAGCTTCGGCAGCGAGCTGGGCACGCTGCTTGGGGTGCTGACCGCGGCGCAGACGCGGCTGCCGAGCACGCGCGAGACCTCGGTGACGAGCTGCTGCGCGAGCCGCCCGCCGGCGCCGTTTCCGCTCACCAGCACGTAGGCGGTCGCGCCGATCGACGTGACCGGCGCGTCGGGGCGCAGGCTCGCGCAGAGCCGGTCGACCTCGCGCGAGACGGGCGTGACGACCGGCGATTCGGCATCGCTGATCGGAGCGCTGGGGCAGACCGCCAGCAGCGTGACCTCGCTCCCCGGCCGCAGCGTGATCTGACTCCAGTCCGAGTCCGAAGGTGCTGAGTTGGTCAGCAGATCCCGCAGCCGGTCGGCGCGGCGCATGCGATCGAGATCCGGGGTCGAGTAGGCCTTCAGCAGCTGCACCGCGGCGAGCGTCGCGCCCTCGAAGATCGCCGCGCTGCCGCGTTCGGTGAGCCCGTCCTCGCCCTCGATCGCCCACAGCGTGCCCAGCGGCAGGCTTCCGGCGCGGATCGCGATCGCCGCTCGCGGGAGTGTGTCGCCCTCCTGCGGGAAGCGCAGGATCCCGCGGTCCGACATCACGTCCTGGTAGTCGGCTTCGTCGCGCGGAACTCGCGGCACCCGGCGGTCCAGGATCCCTCTGCGCCGGAGCTGATCGATCCGCTGCCCGGGGATGTTGGAGTACGCCAACACCCGCCAGCCCATGTCCTCGATCGCCACCGACCCGCCGACCACGGCCGCCACGGCGTTCGCGATCGAGAACAGCTGGTCCACGGGTGTGCGCTGCGAAGCCGCGAGCACGTCGGTCGTGGAGGTCGACATCGTCGTGATCAGTGCTTCGAGGTGTCGCCAGGGAATCTCGTCGACGGCGACGATCAGCGAGACACCTGCGGCGCGGGCTGCCGCCAACGCCGGTCCCAGCTCGCGGTTGCGGCGCTTCAGCACGACTGCGCTGAATTCGCACTCGCCCGCGCGGCGGATCAGCTCGCCGGCGACGGGCTGGTCCGGCAGCACCCCGACCAGGAAGGCGATACCGCCGGGGGCGGGGGACAGCGGTTCGTGCTCGTCGACGATCACGGGCGCACTGATCTGGCCGCTGGTCGGGGGCGCGGCGGCGTAGGCCAAAGTCGCGACGTCCGCGCCTAGCGTATTCACCAGCAGGTGCGCTGCGTTGGGTGATGTCTCCAAAGACATGGGCGGAAGTTTATGGAGTTTGTACTAGAAAGCGGGGCTACCACCTGAAACTATGGGCCTGCGAGTACACGCCAACTCGGGGCGTGTCCGCGTCTGAGAATCTGGGAGTAGTGAGATGAGGGTCACCGCGAAGGCGAGGCTGATCAGCCTCGTGATCTTGATCGTGCTGGGCGTTGTCGGCATCAGTGCCTGCGGCTCAACTGGAGGTGGTGGCGGATCGACGGGCCCCTCGGGGCAGACGTCCGCGACGAATATCAAGCAGACCGGTCCGGGGCTGACCCAGCCGAGCACCGGCAGTGGCGCCAGGATCAAGGGCGGCACGGTTTATTTCGCGCAGGCGCCGGCCTCACCGCCTAACTACATCTTCCCGATGTATTCGCCCGAGTTTTGCGGCAACAACAACATCTTCGGCGTCATCAGCATGCTCTACCGGCCGCTCTACTGGTTCGGCAACCACTACTCGCCGACGGTCGATTACAACTATTCGATCGGCAAGAAGCCGGTGTTCAGCAACGCTGGCAAGACGATCACGATCCACCTCAACCACTACATGTGGTCAGACGGTGAGCAGGTTTCGGCGCGCGATCTGGTCTTCTGGCTGAACGTGCTCAAGGGCGACCCGTCGCGCGACTGGTGCAGCTATGCACCCGGCAAGTTCCCGGACAACATCACCAGTTATAAGGCCGTCAACCCGACGACCTTCCAGCTCACGTTCAACAAGGCCTACAACCCGACCTGGTTGCTGTATGAGGAGCTCTCGCAGCTGACGCCGATCCCGATGGCATGGGACCGGACTTCGCTGTCGCAGCCCGCACCGAAGCCGAACGCCGCGAACCTGCCGGACACGACTAAGGCCGGCGCGAACGCGATCTACAACTTCCTCAACGCACAGAGCACCAAGATCAGCTCGTGGGGCAGCTCACCGATCTGGTCGACCGTCGACGGACCCTGGCGGGTGCAGAGCACCACCAGCAATGGCGGCGTGACCTTCGTCCCCAACAAGGACTACAGCGGTGCGGTGAAGCCGAGTATCGCCAAGTTCGTCGAGGTGCCGTTCACCTCGGAGTCGGCGCTCGTGAACGAGCTGAAGTCCTCGGGCGCGCACGGGCTGACGGTTGCCTACATCCCCTCGCAGTATCAGCCGCTGACCTCGCAGTTCCGGAGTGCTGGCTACAACGTGAACATGGGATCGACCTACGGGATTGCGTTCTTCCCGTTGAACTTCAACGCGCCCAAGGTCGGGCACGTGTTCAAGCAGCTGTACTTCCGTCAGGCGTTCCAGCATCTGGTAGATCAGCAGGGCTGGATCACGCACTTCCTGCACGGGACCGGGGTCCCGACCTACGGTCCGGCACCACTGACACCGCCGAGCACGGTGGTCTCACCGTCGGCTGAATCGGACGTCTACCCGTTCTCGGTCCCGGCGGCGGCCAAGCTGTTGAAGGACAACGGCTGGCACGTCGTTCCGAACGGGACCACGACCTGCGCCAAGCCCGGCACCGCACCGGGGGATTGCGGAGCGGGAATCGTGCAGGGCCAGAATATCGCCTTCACGATCGACTACCAGTCCGACGTCGCGGCCGTGTCCGAGGAGATGCAGGATCTGCAGTCCCAGGCCGCCAAGGTCGGGATCAAGATCAACCTCACCACGCATCCGTTCAACGATGTCGTGGCAGCGACCCAGCACTGCAACGAGGGCCAGCCCAACTGCAAGTGGAACGCCGAGTATCTGGGCGGCCTGAGCTGGACCTACCAGTACTACCCGTCAGGCGACAACCTGTTCTACTCGACCTCGTTCGCAAACGCTTCGAACTACGTGAGTCCGAAGATGGACCGGCTGATCAACGACACCCTGACCGCCAAGGACTCGCAGGAGAAGCAGGCGATGGCGGCGTTCCTGCGCTACACCGAGCAGCAGCTGCCGCTGGTCTGGACGCCGCAGTCGATCGGCGCGTTCGGTCAGGCCAGTGCGGGCACGCTGGTCAGCAACAAGCTCGGCGGGTTCAGCGTCAACGCCAACGGCGCGTTTACACCCGAGCAGTGGTACCTGACCAAGTAGCCGGTCGTTAGGAGTTGCGTGTATGAGTTCGACCACTGACGTGAATCTCAGCCAGGCGGCGCGAGCCGCGATTGACGAGCTGATCGACAGCCGGCTGGACGCCCTCAACATTCCGGGCGTTTCGCTGGCGGTCACCGACGGCGACGGGCTGCTGTACAGCCAGACCTACGGGTTTGCGGACGTCGCTGCGCGGCGGCCGGTTGAAGCGCAGACGCTGTTCGAGATCGGGTCGATCAGCAAGTCGTTCACGGCCGCGCTGGTGGTCGAGGCTGCGCTCGCCGGCCGGCTCGATCTGACCGCGCCGGTCACCGACTACGTGCCCTGGTTCACGGTTGCAGCCGAGCACGAACACCCGATCACGCTGCATCACCTGCTCCAGCACAGCGCTGGGCTGATCGCCGGTTCGGAGGCGACCACCGAGGCACGCAGCGAGGTCTGGTCGCTTCGATACACACCGGCGGTGGCCGAGCCGGGCAGCTGGTTTCACTACTCCAACGTCGGCTACAAGACGCTCGGGCTGGTGCTCGAGGCGTGTTACGGGCAACCCTACGGTGAGCTCGTGCGCTCGCGTCTGCTGCAGCCGCTAGGAATGTCCGCTACCGAGCCGCTGATCACGAACCTGGTGCGCCCGCGCATGGCGATCGGCTACGAGGCACGGTCGGATGACCAGCTGCTCCCGCCGAGCGGTGAGCTGGCGCCGGCCACCTGGCTTGAGGCCGGCACCGCGGACGGCAGCATCGTCTCGACCGCGGCTGACATGGCCAGCTACCTGCGCGCATGGATGGATCCGGGGCCGGTGCTGACCGCTGAGCTGGTCGCGACGATCACCGAGCACAGCATCCAGACCGATCGCACGGTCCCCGAACAGCGTTACGCCTACGGGTGGCAGGTCGGCACGGTTGACGGGCACCGTCACCTCGCCCACGGCGGTGGCATGGTCGGCTACCGCGCGCACGTGATCGTCGACCGCGATGCGCGACTCGGCGTCGTCGTGCTGGGCAACGGTCCCGGGGAGGCCGGGCTGCTCTCCCACGGGGTGCTGTCGATCGTGCGCGCCGAACTCAGCGGTGCCGGGATCCCCGAGCCGGCGCGATTCGACTCGCTGGCCGCGGAGCCTTTGGCTGCGAGCGCGGGGGCGGGTGACTCGGGCTCGACTGCTGAGCTGGATCCTGATGATCCGCTGGTCGGCCACTGGCGCTCCCACAATCCCTGGTTCACGAACTTCCGCACGGTCAGGCGGGGCGGGAGCCTGTGGCTGACCGCGCCCGGCGGCGTCGAGTCACCCGGTGACGAAACACAGCTGGTCGAGCTGGACGACGGCAGCTACCGGCTCGGCCTCGACCAGCGCTCGCCCGAACGGCTCAGCTTTTCGATGGTCATCGACGGGCGTCCCCAGCAGGCGCTGCTCAGCGGCTGCGCCTACCACCGCACGTTCACGGGGTAGGGGAGGGCTCTTTAGAGCTTCTGGCGAGGCGGCGCGCCGGGGCTCAAGCGAGGCGGCGCGCCAGGGCTCACGCGAGGCCGGCGCCAGGGGTCACGCGAGGCCGGCGCCAGGGGTCACGCGAGCGGCGCGCCAGGGCTCACGCGAGGCCGGCACCGGCGCTGCTCTGCAGCCAAGACCAGAAGCTCTGCGCCGGCGAGCTGCGGTGCGCGGGGTCGCGTCGGCGCGGGGGCAGTCTGATCGCGCGCAGCTCGCGCGTGATCTCGAGGTCCCGCAGCCTGCAGCCGACAAGCGTGCCGTTGCGTTCCTCTTCGGCGATCGCCAAGCGGCTCAGAATCGAGAAGCCGCCATCCGAGATCATGCGCTTGAGGCTCTGGGTCGAGGCAACCTCGAGCGCGGGCGTGAGCGTGATGCCGTGCTCAGCGAGCACCGTCGTCGCGACCGCACGCGTACCGGAGTCGCGCTCGCGCGTGAGATAAGCCTCGCTCTTCAGCGAGGTGCTCGGGATCGCCCTGCGTCTTGCCCACGGATGCCCCGCCGCGACTACGACGATCAGCTCATCGTGGCCGAGCGTCAGCGACTCCAGATTCGACGGTGTCGAGCCGCCCTCCACGAAACCGACCTCCGCGCGTCCGTGCTCAACGGCGTTGATCACCGCCGCGGAGTTCACGACCTCGAGCTGCGGGTGTACCTCGGGCCGCACCGTGCGAAACGCCGACAGCCACGCGGGCAGCAGAAACTCACCGATCGTCAGGCTCGCTGAGAGCGACAACTGTTCCTGGTCGCTGGCGTTCACGGTCGCGGCCGCGACGGCGACAGCCTGCAGCTGTGCGAGCGCCTCCTTAGCCGGCGGGTAGATCGTGCGCCCGAGCCGGGTCGGGCTGACGCCGTTGCGGCCACGCTCGAACACCGGCGCCCCGAGTTTGCGCTCAAGCGCCTGGATTCGCTTGGTGACTGCGGATTGCGTCAACGCGAGCGCGTCGGCGGCGCCCTGGACGGTGCCGGCCTCATACGCCGCGAGGAACGCCGCGAGCTCGCCGCTCGGTACGGGCTCGGTCAGGGAGGGCATTTTTCGATTATTCCACTATGGAATGTCAGAGCGCCTGATCCGACTGGTTTAGAGGCCGTTTTGAAGCCAAGCTGATGCCATGACGTTGACAGCACCAAGCGAAGCGCGCAGTACTCGATCGGTTCTCGAAAGCCTGGCTGGACGTGTGCCCGGTATCGCTCTGGTGCTGGTCGTTGCCGCGGGCGCGACCGCGCTCTCGCACCTGGTCGGGCTCGGGTCCGGCCCGGTGCTCGGAATCGTGGTCGGGATCGTGGTCGGGCTGTTCGTCGGACCGCGCCGTGGTCTGTCCTCCGGGCTGAAGTGGTCGGCAACGTATCCGCTGCAAACCGCCGTGGTGTTGCTCGGCGCAGAACTGCCGCTGGCCGCCGTTGCCACCCAGGGGCTGCGTTCGCTACCAGGCATCCTGATCACGATCAGCGGCTGTCTGCTCGTTGCCCAACTGCTCGGCCGGCGCCTCGGGATCGACCGGCGGCTGCGGGCGCTGGTGGGCGTTGGAACCTCGATCTGCGGAGCCTCCGCGATCGCCGCGATCACGCCGGTGATCGACGCCGAGCGCACCGAGGTCGGCTACGCGGTCACGACCATCTTCCTGTTCAACATCGCCGCGGTGCTGGTGTTCCCGACGCTGGGGCACGCGCTCGGACTCAGCAACCACAGTTTCGGCGTGTTTTCCGGCACAGCCGTGAACGACCTCTCATCGGTGGTCGCGACCGCCGGGCTCTACAGCGCTTCCTCACTGCACACGGCCGTGATCGTGAAGCTCACACGCACGCTGATGATCGTTCCCATCTGTCTGATCCTCGGCCGTCTATTTGCCGCGCCGACGGTTTCCGAGGAGCGCGAGGCTGAGGCACTCAGCCGCCGCATTCCCGGAGCACTGCGGTACGTACCGCTGTTCCTGATGGCGTTCATCGCGCTCGCCGCGCTTCGCGGAATCGGCGTGATCCCAGCGGCATGGTCGGGCACCGTCTCTGAGTCGGCGACGCTGCTGATCACCGTCGCGCTCTCGGCCGTGGGCCTCTCGGTCGACCTCGGTGCGCTGAAACGCGCGGGCCTGCGCCCGCTGGCGCTCGGCGCGGTGCTTTGGCTCGTGGTCTCGCTGCTCAGCCTCAGCTGCCAGGCCGTCGGACTGCTCTAGCGCTTCGCTCCGCGCCGGACCGCGGCGGCTATTACCTTGGCCAACCGTCTGCTCCGCGCCTGTTGGGCCATCGAGACCTTGTCCGGCAGTTAGCTCCGAGCCTGTTGCGCCATCGAGACCTTGTCCGGCAGTTAGCTCCGAGCCTGTTGCGCCAGCACCCCTCGCGGTCAAAAGTCTCCCATAGGTGCAGCCGACCTTGACCAGCGGCAAGTTACGCCCGCTTACCGGGCCTTTCTCTCCGTTAGCGCGGCCGCGAGTGCTTGGTGGGTCACTTTCGTCCGGGTTCGGTTTGACCCGCCGCTGGTCCGTAGCTCGATGCTCGCACTCCAGCGTTCTGCGCGCCGACCAGTTGGCGGTCCTGAAGGCTCGTATCCTCAAAGAGGATGGTTGAGCGCACAGATATCGAGACACGCGAGGACTGCGAAGTGCTGGTTCGCGCCTTCTACGGCCGCGCGCTGACCGACCCCGTGATCGGATTTCTGTTCACTGACGTGGCCAAGCTCGACCTCGAAGAGCACGTTCCGCGGATCACCAACTTCTGGGAGACGATCCTGCTCGGTGCGCGCAGCTACGGCGGCGGCGCATTTCGGCCGCACCTGGAACTGAACATGCAGGTACCGCTCAAAACGGGACATTTCGAGCGCTGGCTCTATCTCTGGCGCGAGACCGTGAACGAGCTCTTCGCCGGGCCCCGTGCAGACCTCGCGATCGCTCACGCGGAACGCGTTGCCGCGGCGTTTCAGCGCAGGCTGGCTGCGTTCAACGGGCAGCCCGACGCTGCGCTAGAGGTGATCGGCGGACGCGCTTTCGAGCTTCCGCTGGTTCAGCATTACGGATCCGCCGACGAGTAACACCCGGGCACGAACTCGAGCCGCTGCAGCAAAGGGCTACCGTGGTTGCGTGAGCCAACCGGGACTGGATCTGCTGACGGCGGTGGTCAACAGCGTCGCTGACGCGATCTACGTGGTCGATCCGGCTGGGCGCGTGAGCTTCGTGAACCCAGCGGCGGTTACGATCCTCGGCTACGAGCACGAGCAGGAGCTGATCGGCCGCCCCAGCCACGCGACCGTCCACTACGCGCATCCGGACGGGTCGCTGTTCCCCGAGGACGAGTGCCCGCTGCTGGCGCCGCGGGTGACCGGCGAGACGATCCAGGGCAGCGAGGACTGGTTCATCCGCAAGGACGGCAGCTTCGTGCCGGTGGCGTACTCATCGGCTCCGGTCGAGATGGACGGCGGACGTGGCGCGGTGGTCGCCTTCCGCGACACCACCAACCGCCGCGCCGAAGAGCTGGCGGCCTCGCGTGCGCGTATCGTGGCGGCGGCCATGGAGGAGCGGCGCAAGCTCGGTCGTGATCTCCACGACGGCGCCCAGCAACACCTGGTGAACGTCTCAATCGCGCTGCAGATACTCAGTACCGAGCGCGATGACCAGCTGGTCGCTCAGGCGCTGTCGGAAACCAAGGCCGCGATCGCAGATCTGCGGGAGATCGCCGCCGGGCTGATCCCAAGCGTGCTGATTCATCGTGGCCTGCTCGGGGCGGTCGAGACGCTCACCGCCAGCACACCGCTGCCGGTCGAGATTTCGGTGCCCGACGAACGCTACGACGTGCAACTCGAGGCGGCCGTTTACTTCCTGATCTCCGAGGCGCTGACCAACATCGCCAAACATGCACAGGCCTCCCGCGCGAGCGTCCGCGTCCGCGTTGTCGGTCAGAGCCTGACCGTGAGGGTCGCGGATGACGGACGCGGCGGCGCCAACCCGCTGAAGGGCAGTGGGCTGACCGGGATGGCCGACCGCATTGAAGCGCTCGGCGGACGGCTGACGGTCAGCTCTCCGGACGGCGTTGGCACTCAGATCGAGGCGACGCTGCCGCTCCGGTGACCGCCGACTCGCGGCCGGGTCACCTCGGGGCTCGCGTCATATCGGGGCTCGCGTCATATCGGGGCCCGCGTCACCGGTCGGCTCGCACGACTTATGCGCGCGGCGAGCGATTCAGCTGGCGCGCAGCAGCTTCAACACCGCCAGCACCCGCCGGTGCTCACTTGGCTCGTGGCCCAGTTCCAGCTTGGAGAAGATCGAGGTCGCGTGCTTCTCGACGGCCGCGACCGTGACATGCAGCGAGTCCGCGATGCCGGCATTTGATTTACCCTCGGCCATCAGCGCCAACACCTCGCGCTCGCGCGTGGTCAACAGCTCGAGTGGGTCGTCAACGCGGCGGCGTCCCAGCATCCGCGCGACCACCTCGGGATCGAGCGCCGAGCCGCCCGCCGCGACGCGTCGGACCGCGCTGATAAAGCTGTTGACGTCGCCGACCCGGTCCTTGAGCAGATAGCCAACCCCGTGCTCGTCATCGCCGATGAGGTCGAGCGCATAACGCTCGTCGAGGAATTGGGAGAGCACCAGCACGCCGGTCTCAGGGTGCTCGGCGCGGATCTTGATCGCCGCGCGCAGCCCGTCATCGGTGTGGTCCGGCGGCATCTGCACATCGCTGACGACCACGTCGGGCCGGTGCGCGCCGGTCTTGCGCAGCAGATCGGTGGCGTCGCCCGACACTCCGACGACTTCGATGCCATGTTCCTGCAGCAGCCGCACGATGCCCTCGCGCAAAAGCACCTGGTCTTCAGCGACAACAACGCGCAGCGGTGACGTTTGGTCGGTGGTTGCGCTCGCTTTCAGCGGGCTGGTGGCTCGTACGGGGCTGGAGGGGTTCGGCGGGCTGGCTGCGGAGGAAGCGGTCATGGTCGCGGTTGCGGTCTTGAAGGTCCGCGCCGTTGCGGTTGAAAGCCCGCACGGTTGCGGTCTTGAGAGCCCGCATTGATCGCGGACTCTCACATGCAAACGGTATCCGCACCCGGATCGCCGCGGAGTAGGGAAAACCCGACCGCCAGAGCCGGGCTCAGCAGATAAGTTGAAGGTGTGGAAAAAAAGGCGACTGACAAGGAGAACACGATGGCCGATGTCGTGGCTGATGGTCAGAGGGATGGCCGCCGGCGCAGCACCATGTTCAACGCCGAGAGCGAGCGTCTGCCCAGCAGCCCGATGGTGCGCCTGATCCGCTGGTGGCTGCCGCTGGCGTTGTGCATCGTAGGGGTGGTGCTGCTGGTGGTCCAGAACTTCGACGCGCTCGGAGTCGCCGCGTTTGCCGCATTCGTCGGTGCTGGCACCTCGATCTGGCTGGTGAACTTCCTCTGGCGCCTTGGCGTCACCGGGGATGAGCAGCGCGACCGCGAGGCGGAGGACCGCACCTACCTGCAGCAGCACGGCCACTGGCCCGACCAGGACTGACTCAGCAGATCGCGTTCGCTGCGCTGTCAGGCAGGTTCTGAGGTAGCCGCGCGCGCCGATCGCATCAGGCCACGGCAGTCGCTTGCGGCAGCAGCGCGTTCAGCGCCTGCAGCAGGTGAACCCTGACGGCCTGCCTGCCGGCTGCGGCATGCGCCTTGGTCTGCGCCGCAGCGACGATGAAGCGCGTCATCAGATCGGCGATCGTCGCGCGTTCGGATCGGGGACTCGACGCCGGCCTCCTTCAGCGCCTCGTCAAGCGGGGCATTCAGTTGAGCGTGGCTGTCAGCCAGCTGCCGGCGCGTCTGCTGGTCGAGCTCCGGAACCAGCGTCTCGAGCTCGGCCGCGAGCGCATGTTCAGGGGTGTCCGCATAATCGAGCGTCGCCAGCGCCCAGCGCTCGATCCGCTCGCGCACGGGCTCAGGCCCGGCCAGCAGCTCCCGCGATCGCTCGACCTGCCTGGGCAGCTCCTGCTCGAACCAGCGCACCAGTATGTGCGCCTTGTCGGGGAAGTAGCGATACAACGAGTTGCGCGCGAGCCCGACCTCCGCGGCGATGTCAGCGAGCGTGACGTTGTCATAGCCGCGCTCGCTGAACAGCCGCACCGCGGCGGCGAACACCGCCGCCTCCTGCTCGGCGATGTGCTGGCTGATGCTGTTTGCCTTGATCCGTGGCATCGCCTGTGAGCGTATAGCTCGCAGGTATCAGGAGCGGGGTGAAACCTCCGTCAGCTGCCGGTCGCGCAGCTCCAGGTGCCGGTCCGCCTGCCGGATTGGCGCGTCGTCATGGCTCACGACCAGTGTCGCCAGCCCGTCCTCACGCGTGCGCCGCACCAGCAACTCGCTGATCGCCACTGCCATCTCCGGATCGAGCGCAGCCGAGGGCTCGTCCGCCAGCAACACCTCGGGCTCGGCGATCAACGCCCGCGCGATCCCAACACGTTGGCGTTCACCACCGGACAGCTTTCCCGGCAGCGCCTCGCTGCGATAGCCGATACCAAGCTGATCCAACAGCGCCTGGGCACGGCCGTAGGCCCCACGGCCGGTGGAACCGTTGATGTGCTGCACAAGCTGCAGCTGCTCGATCGCGGTCAGGTTGGGAACCAGGTTCGCGGACTGGTAGACGATCCCGATCTGGCTGCGACGTAGACGCGTGCGCTTGTGCTCGGGGATCGCGGCGGTCGGTTCGCCCGTGATCAGGACCTCTCCGGACTGTGGCCGCCGTAGCAGTCCGGCCAGTGCCAACAGCGTGGATTTGCCGCTGCCGGACGCGCCGCTGATTGCGACCATCTCGCCCGCCGACAGCGAAAGGTTGAGATCGTTGAACAGCACCCGCTCGCGTTCACCGTCGGGGACCGTCGCGCGTACCCGCTGCAGTTCCAGCGCGGCGCTCATCCCTCGACCCCCAAAGCGATCGCGGGTTCGACGCCGGCAACGCGCCGCAGTGCGACCGCGCCGCCTGCCACGCCCGCGATCGCCAGGATCAGCCCTGAACGCGCCACGCCTGTCGCCGACAGTGAAAGCGGCACTGTTCCGCCTTGCACCAGCGCCGTGAAGACGGAGCCGATCGCGGCACCGGCCGCGGTCGCCAGCACCACTATCACCGCGATCTGTGCGAGCCCGTCTCTGACCACGTACGAACTCGAGGCTCCCATCGCCTTCAGCACGCCGATCTGCTTCGTGCGCTGCAAGGTGAGCACCGTGAAGAACGCCCCGACCATCAGCGCCGAGATCACAACCAGGAAGGCGCGGATCATGCTCATCGTCGCCGTCTCGGCCGTGTACCCAGGCGAACCTGCATACGCGGCGGTCTTGGTCATCGTCTCGGTTCCGGCGGCGCGATCGATGGCCGCCACATTCAGCTCGGACCGCAGCCGTAGCGCGATTGCGGAGAAGCGTCCGCGCGGATCGTTCCCGTAGGCGATCCGCTGCCAGCTGTCGAGCGAGGTGAAGCCGATCGCGACGTGGCCGTACGATCCTGCATAGGTGAACCCGAGCACCGGCAGCGTGATGTTCGTTCCCGCGATCCGATAGCGCTGACCGACGCGGACGCCCTGGCTGCGGAACGTGCTTGACAAGACCAGACCCGGTGGTCCGGCGAGTGCGGCGCGCGCGACCGGACGTGTCACGAGAAAGCTGCGCGACTGCACGCCGAACAGCGCGAGCGAAATCGTGTGCTGGCGACCGACCTGGCTCGCGTTCAGGAATGACATCCCGACCGGGGACGCCGTGGGGTCGTGCTGGCGCCAGGTTCGGAGCTGCGGCTCGGTCAGTGTCGAGCGCGAGAACGTTGCATCGGAGTTGGGCTGGAACGCGAGATGGTCCAAGGGCAGCGCCTGCAGGCCTGAGGTCCCCTGGTTCACCAGACCGTTGGCGAGCGCGGTGACGATCGTCGTCAGGACCGCGACCAGCATGACCACACCGCCAACCAGCGTAAATCGCCGCCACGATCGTCGTAGGTCTCGAATTGCCAAAAACATGTGAAAGCTCCGAATGTCGGTCCCGTGCCGCGACAGATGTCGACGGCTTGTCGATATGTTAGCGACGCCGAGTCGCCAAATTCGCTAACACCGCTCTCAGCCCGTGGTTGTTAGGGAAACCGAAGCTTCGCTTAGGCTCACCAAAGCAAGCGGCGCTTCCTGGAATGTGGATAAGATCCGCGCTGATGAGCAACCCGAGTCCAGTACAGGCGGCCGCTGGTGAACCGAGTCCGGAGGTCCGTGAACGGCTCCTGAACGCCTGGCGCGGAGAGATCACCGCGGGCACGATGTACGACCTGATCGCGCAGCGCCTGCCCGAGCGCGAGGCGCTGATCTTGCGCAAGATGGCGGACGCGGAGAGCGGCCACCGGCAACGGCTCGAGGCGCGTATGCAGGAGCTCGGGATCGCGATCCCGGATCCGAGCAGCGTGAGGATCAGCTGGTGGATGCGGATGCAGGCACGGATCGCGCCGGTCGACCGGCTGCTCGCAGCCCGCGAGGCCGCCGAGGATGAGGAAGTCGACGATCTCTACAAGCGCTCGACCGGCGACCAGACCACCGACACGCTGCTGCATGACATCCGCCGCGAGGAGCGCTCGCACTCGATGGCGGTCAGCGACATCCGCGCCGGCGGCGGTGATCCCGACCCATCGTTGACGCCGTCCCAGCAGCGCGCGCAGACGAGGCTCGAGAAGATCACCGGTCGCGAGAGCTGGCACAACACCGGCGGCGGCTGGGTGTCGGGCGCGATCTACGGTGCAAACGACGGACTCGCGTCGGTGTTCGGACTGGTAGCCGGTGTCTCCGGCGCTACCGGTGGTTCCAGCATCGTGCTCACCGCCGGACTGGCGGCTGCGATCGCAGCGTCGCTCTCGATGGCTACCGGCGCCTACCTGGCCGAGCGCTCCGAGAATGAAATCACCCAGGCGAACGTTGAGCAGGAGCGCCGCGAGATAGCCGAGCATCCGGAGGAGGAGAAGGAGGAGCTGAGTCTCTTCTACCAGCTCAAGGGCATCGACGAGGCGACCGCGGACGCGATGGCCGAGCAGCTTTCGAAGCAGCCCGACGCGATGCTGAAGGCGCTCGCGACCGAGGAGTTCGGCGGCATGGGCGACGACGGGGACACATTGGGCGCCACGGTCGCGGCCGGGCTCTCAACGCTGGTCGGCGCGTTGCTGCCGGTGATCCCCTTCATCTTCCTGACCGGCGCCGAAGCGATGATCCTGGCCGCCGTGATCTCGCTTGTGGCCCACTTCCTGGTTGGTGCGGCCAAGTCACTGATCACGCTGCGCTCGTGGTGGTCCGCAGGTCTGGAGATGACGATGGCCGGGGTGCTGGTCGGCGGCGTCACCTATCTGATCGGTCTCGCGCTGCCGACCTAGCGCCGCGTCTCGGAAATATCTGGCGGGTCGCGCCCCGGCCACTCCCCACGTCTTGCGCCGAGTTTGTGTTGTGGATGAACGTAAAGGTGGCACAAGACGTACTAGACAGATTGACCCACCGCCTGACTGCCCGGCAGGTCCATCCCGCGCCAGCACCACTGCCGGCAGGCGATCGCAAATGACGTGTATCAGCGATCGACTCCGCCGCTCTCCTTGGCAGAAGTTTCTGTACTGATCAGGGCACGACGCGCTGGCGCCGGACTTGGCGGCGTTCTGTGCCATGGCGGCAACGAACGAGGAAGACAATGGCGTTTAAACATTTGGTCCGAGACGTGGACTTTGAACTCCGCGAACACCTGGCCGAGCTACGACACGATCCGAGCTTCGACCAGAAAGCGCAGATCGCACGCAACCCGCTTGCCTACACCGGATTGCGGCTGGGTAACTTCGTCACCCCGGAGATGCTTCAGCTGCGCGACTACGTTGATCGTGACCAGGCCGAGCTTCATGTCCCGGCGGCGGTGGCTCCGGCCAAGCTGCCAAAGGGCTTTTACTGGGGGATGCTGGGCAACAACACGCTCGGGGACTGCGTTCCCTGCGAGATCATTCACGCGATCGAGTGCTTCCACATCAACGCCGACACCGCGCCGCCACCGTTCGATCGCCACGACGCGATCGCCCTGTATGAGGCCGTTGGCGGCTACGTACCCGGGCACCCGGACACCGACAACGGCACCGACCCGGGCATCGCCTGGGACTATTGGCGGCACACCGGCATCACCTGTTCGCACAACCACTCGAACCACAAGATCGCCGGCCTGGTTGGGTTCGATCCCTCCGACACGCTGATGCGACACCTCGTGATCTACGAGTTCAGCTGCGCGCAGTACGCGATCGAGTTGCCGTTGATCTGGCAGGAGGCATCGGAGTGGACCGGTGTACCGGTGAAGGGCAAGCACGATACTCAGCCGGGCTCCTGGGGCGGCCACGCGGTATGCAGCCGTGCCTACGATGCCAAGGGGGTTGAGGACATCGTCACCTGGGGTGAGGATCTGCTCGCCGACGGCAACAGCCTGTCCGCGTATCTGGACCAAGCGGCAGCGGTGGTCTCGCAGGAGATGCTGAACAAGTCCGGCGTGTCGGACACCGGCATCTCATGGAACGACCTGGTGTCGGACCTCAAGACACAGATCCAGAAGCACCGGCCGATCGAATAAGCGCCCGCGGGCGGTTTGGACGATCACTCGCCGAGGCGTGCGCGCAGCGAGGCCACCTCGGCCTCGAGTTCGGCGATGCGTGACTTCAGCTCGCCGATCTGTGCTTCATCGGGCTCGGCGCCCTGTGGCGCCGAGCCTTCGGCGGCCACGGGCCGCTCGCCACCCAGAAGCTGCGCGAAGCGGTCTTCCTTCTGGCCGGGGCGGCGCCCGATATTCAGCGCATAGTCGCGTGCAACCAGCTCGGCCAGGACCTCGTCGACGGCATCGAGCGACGGCCATTGCACCACGCGCTCGGTGCGTGTCTTCAGCTCTCCCGGGGTCTGGTCCCCGCGCAGCAGCAGCACCGACAGCACCGCCAGCTGCTCACGCCCGAGCCCGAGCGCGTCCTCGGCCAGGTGCCGGTACTTCACCGCGCGGCTGGTGTGTCCGCTGGCAAGGCGGGCAAGTCCGTACTTGGTCAGCCGCTGGGCGGCCTCACGCACCGTCGTCTCGTCGTAGTTGACCACCGGGTCGCGATTGGTCGACTGGTTACACGCAAGCCGCAACGAGTTCAGCGTCAACGGGTACTGATCGGGGGTCGTGAACCGCTTCTCGATCAGACATCCGAGGACCCGCTGCTGGGGTTCGGTGAGCGCGTCGAAGTGCACGCCGGGAGCATAACCGCCCACGCTCGCGGGATGAGGCGTGTGCTCCGGTGCTGACTGGCGCGACTCAGGCGCGTGGCCGGGCGTTCACCGAAGCTTCACAGCTTCGCAGCAATAAATTCACGCGCAAACCCGCTGCAAACGCGAACCTTTAGTCATGTACAGAGAGAAAAACAGAGACATGCGCGTGAGCCGAGCAGACATGCACGTGCACTCGACAGCGTCGGAGCTGTCGAAGCTGGGAATACAGCGTTCCCTGAGCCTGCCCGAATGTGCCACCGAGCCCGCAGAGGTTTACGAGCTGGCCAAGGCCAGGGGCATGGACTTCGTGACGATCACCGATCACGACACCGTCGCCGGAGTACTACAGATTTCGCACCTGCCAGACGTGTTCGTCTCCGAGGAGCTGACCGTCAGCTTCAGGAACGAGCCGCAGAAGGTGCACGTGCTCTGCTATGGCATCAGCGAAGACGACCACGAGTGGCTACAGGCCCACAACCACTGTGTGGAAGAGTGCGCCGCATACCTTGACGACCACGGGATCGTCGCCGCGCTCGCGCATCCGTTCTACGCGGTCGGGGCGCCGCTCGGAGCGCGCCACCGCAGGCGTCTGGCCGAGCTCTTCCCGATCTGGGAGACCCGCAACGGGTCCCGTGCCAAGGAACTGAACCTGCCCGCATTCGTCTACATCGAGACCCGCGGCGGCACCGGAATCGGTGGCAGCGACGACCACGCCGGGATCGACATCGGCCGCACCTTCACCGAAACCCCGCGCGCGGCGGACCCCACCCGGTTCCTTGAATACCTGCGCGTGGGTGAGGCGATCTCCCGCGGATCGCAGGGCAGCGCCGCGAAGTGGACCCACGCAGCGATGGCCCTGGCGATCCGCTCGCTCTCCGATCAGGGTGAGCGGACGCGCCCCGATCCGGGAGCGCTGCTCACGATCGTCCAGCGGGTGCTGAGCGAGGGCAACTCGCGCGTCGGCGAGACACGCAGCGACGTCGGCCCCGGCGATGCGATCGCGCTGCTGCGCGGCTGGCTGGCGGCGATGGACCTGGGCGGAGATGAGCGGGCGCTGCTGAAGCGACTGCAGGACGGCGACGTCGGCCACGACGACCTCGAGCGCCGCGCGCGGCGGATCCACGAGCGCGAACTCGCACGGGTCGTGGGTGATATCTGGACCGACCTGGACGGCGGCCGGATCCCCGAGTTCGGCAAGACCGGAGCCGAGTTCTTCGACGCGTGTCTGCCGGTGATCCCATACGCAGCCGCCACCGCTTTCCTCGGGCGTGAGAAGCACAAGCTGAGCCGCGCCGAAGGTGACCGCCTGCGGGTCGCTCTGGTCGCCGACGGGATCTCCTCGACCCACGGTGTCGCGTCAACGATCAAGCAGGTTCGCGAGCGCGGGGTACCGGGATTCGAGGTCGAGGTGATCGGCACCGACCCAGACGTCGACCGCCGCCTCGCTTCGGTCGCCGAGGTCGACGTTCCGTTCTACAACGGGATCAAACTCGGGGTGCCGTCGATTCCAGCGATAACCGACGCGATTGCCGAGGGCCGCTACGACCTGGTGCACGTCTGCGCCCCGGGGCCGGCCGGCGCCGCCGCGTGGGCGTTGGCCAAGGCGCTTGAGCTACCGCTGCTTGGCAGCTACCACACCGAGCTCGGCAGCTACGCCGGGGTGCGGTCGGGGCAGCCGATGCTCGAAGCGATGACCAGCTACATCCTCGGCCAGTTCTACGGCGGTTGCGACGTGGTGCTGTCACCCAGCGCCGCGACCGACAAGCGCCTGCGTGAGATCGGGATCGAGTCAGGCAAGGTCGGGCGCTGGGACCGCGGTGTCGATCTCGCGCGCTTCTCGCCGGAGAATCGCGATCCCGAGCTATTGGACGGTGAGGTGAAGGTGCTCTACGCCGGCCGCCTGACCACCGAAAAGGGGGTCGAGCTGCTGGCCGACGCGTTCCTCGCGGCCCGCGCCAAGGATCCCCGCCTGCACCTGAACCTGGCCGGCGACGGCCCCGAACGCGCGGCTCTGGAGCAGCGGCTCGGTGATAGCGCCACGTTCCTGGGCTGGCAGCACGGCGAGGACCTCGCGCGCGTATACGCATCGGCCGATGTCTTCCTGTTCGCGTCCCGTACCGACACCTTCGGGCAGGTGATCCGCGAAGCGCAGGCATCGGGGCTGCCGGTCGTGGCAGTTGCAGAAGGCGGGCCGGTTTCGTTGATCGAGGACGGTCAGACCGGGCTGCTGTCGCTACCGGAGACAACCCCGCTGTCGGCCGCGCTGCTGCGCGTGGTCGCCAATCCGATGTTCGCCGAGCGGCTCAAGCAGGGCGGCCTGCGCAAGGTCAAGACCTGCACCTGGGAGGCGGCGATGCGACGCCTGGCGGCCGGCTACCGTCGCGCTGTCCGGCCCGCTGTGGAGGCTGGCCGAGACGTCGCATAGGTCGGTCGCAGACCCTCCACATCAATTTGGTGTGGAGAACGACAACAGGCGGCCCGGGAGAACCCGAACCGCCTGTGAGCGAAGGTTGCCGGTCCCGCTAGACCGGCAACTGAGTAACTGCTACCAGCCGTAGACGTATCCGTAGCCGTTGTCGCCGTAGGGGTCGTAGCTGTAGCCGCCATCCCCGTAGCCGTAGCCACTATCGCCGTATCCACTGTCGCCGTAGCCGCCATCGCCGTAGCCTGAATTGCCGTAGCCGCCGTCACCGTAACCGGAGCCGCTGGAGCCATATCCGCTGGTCTGCGGGTATGAGGTCGAGGACGATGAGCCGCTGCTGTTGTAGCTGACGTTGAACGCAGTCCCGTCGGTGCTGACCTTGCCGGGAATCGCCTCACCGCTGAGCTCGATCGGCTGCGTGTTCCAGGGCTGGCCGCTGAGCCCGCCGGTGGAGTTCTGGTTGGAGATCGAGACGTCGCTGAAGTGCGCGGTGCCGAAGTCGGCGAGCGTCATCGGGGTGCAGCTGCCGGTCGCGCCGTTCTGGCACTCCGACGGAGCCTCAGCCACGACCTCAGCGGTCTTCAGGTCCGGCGTCGCCTTGGTCATCGTGACCGTGCGCGACCAGTTCTGGCCGGTGGTGCGGTTGTCGATCTCGAAGCTGACCTCGTTGCCGTCGACCGTGGTCTGCGACCACATCTTGTCGCCCGGGTGAACCGCCAGCTTGACGTTCACCGGAGCCGAGGGGACGAGCTCATACCAGGCGTAGTACTGCGCCTTGCCGTCGGCGGTGCAGTCGGACTGAGTGCCGTCCTGCTCGAGCGCCTTGGCGTTCGCGTCGCCGCCGCCGAGGCCCACCCAGAAGGCTGCGTAGGAGCCGCCGTCGGAGGAACCCGAACCACCGAAACCGGGGCCGCCGCCGATGCCGTAGCCGTCGCCGAACGGGTCGGTGTAGGAGCTGAACTGTGACGAGGAGCTTGAGGAGGTCGCTGAGCAGTCGACCTTCGGCTGCGTCCAGGCGGCCGAGACGGACTTGAACTCGGTGCTGCCCTTGGTCGGGGTCACCTCATATCCAGCCCAGTTCTCGCTCACCGCTGCGTTCTTCGTCTTACCAATCGCGCCGGTGCTGCCCGTAGCGAGCGCCGGGCCGGCGAATGCGACGCACGCCGCTGCCGCCGGAATCAGGGGTACCAGTGCAAGTTTTCTCATGCACTTGACCTTGCTCTCGCTTCCTAAGAGCAGAGCGGGAGCCGCGTAAGAGGCGGCTACGAGAGTCTGAAGAGGCGCGTAAGCGGGGAATTCGCAGTCGACGAGCGCTCGCGCGCTCAGGCGGTTTCGACGTGAATCTGCACTAGCCCGGCATCGTCGACCCAGCCATGCCCGCGCGCGTAATCGAGCATCTGATCGAACGCCGCGCGCCAATCCGGGCTGTTGCCGTGTTCACCAGCCAGCTGCACGAGCCGCTCGGAGTCGACCTTCACGTGCGACTCGTCGATCACCGTCCCGAGGTCTGAGAGCGCCTGACGACGCTGGTCGGCTGTCGCCGTCGCGTCGACCTTGACCGCCAGCTCCCGGAAGTTGTCGCCGTCGGCCAACGTTGGCTGGCCGTCATCGCTGAATTGAATGAACATGGCCCCGATGGTACGCGTGCGAGAGCGTCGTCGCTGCAGCTGGCGCGGTGTCCCAACATGCGCTGGAGCCGGCCGCGCCGCGCTACCTCTAAGGTGACCGCTGTGTCGATCGTACGTGAGCTGACGGCGCTGCTCGGCGACGGGAACGTGATTCCCGGGGACGCCTCGGCAGCGCGTTCATATCTGGGGGACGAGACTGAGAGCCGCGCGCTCAGCGGCAGCGCCGCGGCGGTCGTGCTGCCCTCCGACGCCGAGGGCGTGCGCCAGGCGCTGGCGTGGTGCTATGAGCACGACGTCCCGATCGTTCCCCGCGGCGGCGGCAGCGGCTTCGCGGGTGGGGCAGTGCCGTCCGCGGGCTCGGTGGTGGTCAGCGTCGAACGGCTCAGCCGCGGGCTGAGGTTCGAGACCGAGAGCTGGCGCGTATGGGTTCCCGCCGGGGTCGTCACCGCGGAGCTGCGCGCACAGGCGCGCAAGCGCGGCTTCTACTACCCGCCCGATCCAGGCTCGCAGGCGGTCTCGTTGATCGGCGGCAATATCGCCACCAACGCCGGTGGTCCGCACACCTTCAAATACGGTGTTACCGGCACCTGGGTGACGGGACTGGACGTGGTGCTGGCGCCGGGTGAGCAGACTCGCATCGGCGGAGTCGTGCGCAAGGACGTCGGTGGCTACGACCTGAGATCGCTGCTGATCGGATCGGAGGGCACGCTCGGGATCGTCACCGGCGCCTGGATGAAGCTGATTCCGGCCCCCGAGGCGGCGCTGCCGGTGGTCGGGTTCTACGCGGACAAGGAGCGCGGTCAGCAGGCGATCATGAACGTGCTGGCCAGCGGCGTCGCGCCCGCCGCGATCGAGTTTCTCGACGCCGAGACGATGGTCGCCGCGCTGCCGGAGCTGCGCGACGACGTTCCCGGCATCGAACCCGAAGCCGCCGCCGAGCCGCGCTTTGTGGTGATCGTCGAGGTCGATGGCAGCGCTGACCAGGTCGCGCTTGACCGCGACGACCTGACCGAGGTGCTGGGCCAAGGGGCGGTGGCGGTGTATGCCCCGGTCAGCCGCAAGCATGTCTCCGCGCTGTGGCTGTGGCGCGACACCGTCTCGCGGGCGGTCACAGCCAGTCACGGCGGCAAAGTCAGCGAGGACATCGTGGTCCCGGTCGAGCGCATCGCTGAGACCGTGGGCGTTGTGCACGAGCTGGGCGAGCGCCACCAGGTCCCGACCTGCAACTGGGGGCATGCGGGTGACGGCAACATCCATGCCTCGTTCATGGTCAATCGCGCCGACAGCGCCGGTTTGCAGCGGGCCGAGGACGCCGCGCACGAGCTGTTCGAATTCGTGACCTCGATCGGCGGCGCGGTCAGTGGCGAGCATGGGCTGGGAACCGTCAAGAACGGAGCGCTGGCGCTGCAGTGGCCCACCCGCGCGGTCGAGCTACACGAGCAGATCAAACGCGTGTTTGACCCCAAAGGTCTCCTGAATCCAGGCAAAAAGCAGGCTCGCTAGAACACGGGCTGCGACGCCGACGGTGATCGGTCGCACCGTATGTTGGACTTCCGCCAGACCCCTGGGTTGCCGCCCCGATCCCTAAACTCCGGCTCGTGACCACCGGAATGGAATCTAACCACGCAGCAGCGGCCGAGATGTTCGAGCTGGCGCCGGTCTCGCTGTGGCTGGAGGATTATTCGGAGCTGAGGGTGATGTTCGACCAGCTCCGTGAACGGGGTATCAGCGATCTGGCCGAGTATCTGGAAGAGCATCCCGAAGTCGTCGAGCAGGCCGCTACCAAGATCAAACTCTTGAAGGTCAACCAGCGAACTTTGGACATGCTCGGCGCCGACAGCCAACAGCAGCTGGCGGAGAACATGGACAAGGTTCTCAGCGGCGACATGTACCTGGCTCACGTGAACGAGCTGGTTGCGCTCTGGAACGGGGAGACCGAGGTCAGCACCCGTACCGTGAACTACCGCCTCAGTGGAGAGCGGGTCGACGTGTTGCTGCACCTGAAGGTGCTACCGGGTCACGAGCAGGACCTCAGCCGCGTGATGGTGGCGATCGAAGACATCACCGCGCAGGCCAGCGCCGAAGCACGGCTCGCGGAGAGCGAACGCTACGCCCGCGGGTTGTTCACCTACTCGCCGGTATCGCTGTGGGTGGAGGACTGGCGCGCGGTGAAGCGTCTGCTCGACGAGGTCCGCGCCAATGGGATCTCGGACTTCCGCACGTTCATCGATGTGCATCCGGAGTTCGTCGATCGCTGCATGCGCGAGATCCACCTGATTGACGTGAACGATCAGACGCTGAGCATGCTCGGCGCACGCGATCGCGATGAGCTGGCGCGCAATCTCGAGAAGGTCTTCCGCGATGACATTCACCAGTCGTTTGCCGAGCAGCTGATCGAACTCTGGTCCGGGGTCTTGGTCCAGCAGCGTGAAACGGTCAACTACGCGCTCAACGGCGACCGCGTTGATGTGCACATGCAGTTCTCGATCATGCCCGGGCATGAGCAGGACTGGGGGCTTGCGCTGGTCTCGCTCACCGACATCTCCGCGCGCAAGAAGGCCGAGGCTTATCTCGAGTACCTGGGCAAGCACGACACGCTCACGACCCTGCGCAACCGCTCCTATTTCGATGACGAGATCACCCGTCTGCAACGCCGCGGTCCGTGGCCGGTGGCGGTGCTGACGCTCGACCTCAACGGTCTCAAAGCGGTCAATGATGAGGGCGGCCACGCCGCTGGGGACGGGCTCCTGCGCCGTGCCGGCGAGGTGCTGACCAAGGCCGTCGACGGCCCGATCTCCGCTGCGCGCATGGGCGGTGATGAGTTCTGCGTGCTGATGCCCGGCAGCGACGAGGCGGACGCCGAGACGATGATCGAGCGGCTGCGCGAGCTCACCGAGCTGAACAACCAGTACTACGGTGATCCCCCGCTCAGCTTCGCAATCGGCGCTTCGATCTGCCACCGCGACGAGAGCCTCGAGGCCGCTGTCCATATCGCCGATCGTGAGATGTACCTGGATAAGCGACTGGCCGGCCAGATGCGCGCGGCCAGCGGCTCGTAGTTGCGCCGGTCCGCTGCCGCGGCTCTAGCGCTGAACGACGGTCGCGGCCTGTTCATCAGGCGACTCGACCGCTGACGAGCCGTCAGCGCCAGCGGGCGCCGACGGCTCAGGCGCACCGTCCGCATGCACATACTGGGCGCCGCGTAGCGACGAGCAGATCGCGGCGATGATGCAGGCGACGATCGCGAACGCGAAGGCGGTGTGCAGGCCGTGCATGAACGCGCCTGAGATCAGCTGCGGGAAGAAACCGCGACCGGTTAGTGCGGCGTGCTGGGCGGCTGTCACGTGCGCGAGCACGTGGTGGCCGAGCAGCGTCTTCACCGGGTTGTAGCCCAGAAACGCGGCAAACAAAACCGACACCGGTGGCGTATGGCCGACGGCGATCGCGCGTGAGAGCGGGACGCCATGGGCGTGTAGTCCCGAGCTGAGCGCATGCGGCAGCGTTGTGGCGAGTCCGGCGATCATCAGGCTGAAGAAGATTCCGACCGACAGCACCTGCGCCGAGTTCTGGAAGGTCTGGTTCATGCCACCCCCGGCACCACGATGTTCGGGCGGCAGGCTGTTCATCACCGCGGCGCGGTTGGGGGACGCGAAGAGCCCCATCGAGATGCCCATCAGCAGCAGAATCGCAGCGAATTCAATGTAGTTGAAGTCGATCGGGAGCAACCACAGCAGCACGAAGCAGAGCGTGGTCATGATCATGCCGGCGGTCGCGAACGGGCGTGCGCCGTAGCGGTCCGAGAGGTAACCGGACAACGGCCCGCTGAACAGCATCCCGAGCGTCAGCGGCAGCATCGAGAGCCCCGCCATCAGCGGCGTATTGGTGAAGTCGACGCCGTGTTGGGGCAGCCAGATCCCCTGCAGCCAGATGATCAGCATGAACGTGAGCCCGCCGCGTGAAAGCGACGAGAGGAAGGTCGACACGGTGCCGAACGTGAACGCGCGTATTCGCAGCAGCTGCAAGCGGAACATCGGGTACTTGGCGCGTGCCTCGATGATCATGAACGCGATCAGGCAGAGCGCGCCGAGGCCGAGCAGCAGCAGCACCCGCGGGCTGGTCCAGCCCATCGCGTGATCACCATAGGGCCGGATCCCATAGGTGATCGAGACCATGATCAAGATCAGGCCCACCGCAAAGGTGATATTCCCGGGCCAGTCGAGTTTCGCGCTGAGCTGCGGCTTTGAGAGCTCGCGCAGGTTCAGGTACGACCAGAGCGTGCCCCAGATCCCCACCGGGACCGAGATCAGGAACACCAGTCGCCAGTTGATCGGGGCCAGCAGGCCACCGAGCACGAGACCGACGAACGTGCCCGAGACGCCGACGATGTTGTTGATTCCGAGCGCAGTTCCGCGTTGGTTGGAGGGGAACGCGTCGGTCACGATCGCGGTCGAGTTGCCGAGCAGGAAGGCGCCGCCGACCCCCTGCACGAGGCGGAAGATCACCAGGTACATCGCTCCCTGGGTGCCGGTCATCCAATCGATCGTCAGCATCAGTGACGCGGCGGTGTAAATCACGAAGCCGATGTTGTAGATGCGCACGCGCCCGAACATGTCTCCAAGCCGGCCGAGCGAGACGATCAGGACACTGGACACGATCAGATACCCGAGCACCATCCAGAGCAGGTAGAAGCTGTTGCCCGGCGCCAGCGGGTTCAGGCCGATCCCGCGGAAGATGTCGGGCATCGCGATGATCGTGATCGAGCCGTCCAGCGTCGCGAGCAGCACCGCCAAGGTTGTGTTCGACAGCGCGATCCATTTGTACTTGGACGACATTGGCGCGCTGAGACGCGCCTGGCGGATCGCGGACAGGCTGCTCACATCGTTCGATGATACACAGGCAACCTACATATCTCTGGTGAATTATCGCGATCAAAGGCTCGCATTCAACCCATATAGTTAGGGCGTGAGCGAGAGGACCAGCGAAATTCCGGATGATGTGGGCGCCGATGCGGAAGGGCAGGTGGCGCTCGCCAGCGAGCTGCGGATCGTGGTCAGCCGCGTGATGCGCGGATTGCGCTCCGCCTACACCTTCTCGCTCACGCAGGCGGGTGTTCTGGGGCGTCTGGAGCGCGACGGGCCGCAGTACATCGGCGAGCTCGCCGCGGCCGAACACGTGCGGCCGCAATCGATGAGCCAGACGCTCGCCGAGCTCGAGGTCGAGGGGCTGATCGTGCGTAGTCCTGACGCCAGTGACGGACGCCGTACGGTGATCGATCTGACCCCGGACGGCCGCCGAGCGGTATTTGAGGAGCGCGCCCGTCGTGATGGGTGGCTGGCCGAAATGATCGCGACCTTCACGCCTGAGGAGCAACGGATCCTCACCCAGGCGATCCCGCTGCTGGAGCGCCTGGCCCAGCGCTGATCAGTCGTGGTCCAGGGCTGCGAGCAGCTCGCCGGCGGATTTCCAGCCGACCCCGAGGCCGCGCGCGGCCGTCTCCCGCGTCAGATCCTGGATCAATTCATTGGCCGGTGCCGGGATGCTGTGCTCGCGCGCGAGCAGCACTACTTCGCCGTTGAGGTAATCGGTCTCGACCGATCCGGTCCCGCGCGTGACGCTCTGCCAGGTTGAGCCCCCGCCGCGCACGTGCTCGCCCGCGTTGCTGAAGTTGAGGATTCGGCCGCGCGTCGCGAGTCCGTCCTCGTCGGCGGTGATCTCGGCGGCGGCGAGCACCGTGCGCCCCTCCTGACGCAGCCGTCCCAGCAGTTCAGTGACGTCGGGATCGTCGCGATCACGCGGGCCGCAGATCGCCTCGACCCCGTTGCCGAGGTTGCTCAACAGCTTGGCGTACTTGTAATCCATGATCCGCTCGCTGGTGTCGGAAGAGAACCCGGAAGCATTGAACGCGGCCGAGATCGCGGCTGCGCGGTCGTCGCTGCCGTGCGGGTAGCGGCCGAGGTCGAGGCAGCCGCTGGTGCCGCGGCTGTAAGCGACGACGAGGCCCGGCTCGAGATGCTCGGTCGGCATCAGCACCAGACACCCATACACGTTCGCAAACAACCGCAGCGCCGCGCGCTCGTTGGCCACCCCGTTCTGCATGATCACCACTGGCATCCGGGCGTCGCCCGCTGCAGCCCGCAGCTCGAACAGTGCGGCCTCGGTGTCCTGGCTCTTGATGCAAAGCAGGATCACGTCGTCGGATCTGAGACCGGCCGCTGCGGGACCGTCAAACGCCGGCAACTGCGCGGTCCTCTCATAATCCGGGGTGCTGAGCGTGAGGCCCTGTTTCCTGATCGCGTCGAGATGCGCACCGCGGGCGATCACCGCTACGTCGTGACCGGACTCGTGCAGGCCGACGGCGACCGTGCCGCCGATCGCCCCCGCTCCGTAGATCACAAAACGCATGGCGCCCGAGATTAGTGTTTCAGCTCGGCTCGGACGGCAGTTCGGGCGGAATGGTTCGGGGGCGCGCGGGCGGCAGGTGTGCGCGACCGCGGTGGGGGCGGGATTGCGGCCGGGGGTTGGATTGTGGCCCGGCGGTTGGATTGTGGCCCGGCGGTTGGATCGCCCGCGGGGGCGGGAAAGTAGTTCGCTACCCTAATCATATGGGCGCCGAACTACCTATTCGAACCGGCAGGATCATCGCCCGCCTCGCGCGACAGGTCGAACTTGCCGTTGGGACGGTCGACCTCACGCTTGCCCAATATCGCGTCCTCGGGATCCTCGGTGACGGCTGCGAGGCCGCATCGACGCTCGCCAAGAAGCTCGCCGTGAGCCGTCCGAGCGTGACCGGCGTGGTCGACGGGCTGGTGGCCCGCGGGCTCGTGATCCGCGGCGGCGACGAAAGCGATCGCCGTCGCGTTTCGGTCGACCTCACAGACGAGGGGCGGCGCGTGCTCGCCGAGGCCGACGCCGCGGTCAGCACTCGCTTCGAGCGCATCCAGCAGCTGCTGGGGGAGCTCGGGCGATGAGCGCGGTGACCGAAACCCGTTTCGCTCCGAGCGGCAACACCTCCCCGTACAAGCCTCCACGGGCGCAAATCGATCCCGACCGCAAGAAGAGCTGGCTGCGCCGCACCTGGCCGGTGCTGAAGGCGCACCGGCTCACGATGGTCACGGCACTGGTGCTGTCGTTCGTCTCGCTGTTGATCCAGGTCCAGATCCCGAACCTGCTGAACAACGCGATCACCAACTCGCTCGAGCACCACACCACGCCGCTCAGCCACTATGTCCAGATCGTCTTCGTGCTTGCGGTCTGCGCCGGGATTTCGTCGTATATCTCACGCCTGTTCCTGATGCGCACCGCCTACGCGATGGAGTTCGACCTGCGCAACCTGCTCTACGAGCACTTCACTCGCATGAGCTTCAGCTTCTACGACCGCGTTCAGTCCGGGCAGCTGATCTCCCGAGCCAATTCCGATATCGGCTCGGTTCAGCGCTACCTCACGTTCGGGCCGAACATCATCGTGCAGATGTCGATCGCCGTGGTCGCGTTCATCTACATGCTCACGATCAACGTCCCGCTGGCCCTGGTGGCGATGTGCACGCTACCGATGGTGTTCCTGATGGGCATGCGGATGCGCAAGTCGATGTTCCCGGTCTCCTGGCTGATCCAGGCGCGCCTGGCAGAGGTCGCGACGATCGTTGACGAGAACATCAACGGGGTGCGGGTGGTCAAGTCGTCGGTCGCCGAGCAGCGCGAGCTCGACACGCTGCAGGACGCCGCCAACAAGCTGCAGTGGTCCTACATCAAGGACGCGGACCTGCGCGCGCGATTCACGCCAGTGGTGCAGAACCTCACACAGGTCGGACAGGCGCTGATCCTGCTGGTCGGCGGCTATCTGGTGATCCACAACCAGCTCAGCGTCGGCGCGATCCTCGCGTTCTCCGCCTACCTGGTGATGCTCCAGGCCCCATTCCAGATGCTCGGGATGCTGGTGATGCTGAGTCAGCGCGCATCGGCGTCGGCCACGCGCATCTACGAAATCCTCGATGAGCAGCCGGACATCACCGACGCCACGGATGCGGTCACGCTCACGCACGTCGACGGCAAGGTGAGCTTCGAGAATGTCTCGTTCCGCTATTCCGGTGAGAGCGCGCTTGGTGCAGCGCCGGTCGTGAACGAAGCCGGCGATTCCGGCGGACGCGCGATGCCCGCGATCGTCGAGCATCTGAACCTCACCCTGAACCCGGGCGAGACGGTCGCGATGGTGGGCCGCACCGGCTCGGGCAAAACCACCGTCGCGCGCCTGCTGACGCGCTTTTACGACGTCACCGAGGGTGCGATCACACTCGACGACCATGACCTGCGCGACATCACGCTCGAGTCGCTGCGCACCCAGGTGGGAGTGGTGCTCGACGAACCGTTCCTATTCAGCATTTCGATCCGTGACAACATCGCCTACGGCCGCCCCGGCGCGTCGCTAGACGAGATCGTCGCGGCCGCGCGCGCAGCCGGCGCCGAAGAGTTCATCGACGCGCTTCCCGACGGCTACGACACGATCATCGGCGAGCGCGGGTACACGCTGTCCGGCGGCCAGCGCCAGCGCATCGCGATCGCCCGCACGCTGCTGGTGAACCCGCCGGTGCTGGTGCTCGACGACGCCACCAGCGCCGTCGATGTTCAGATTGAGCAGCAGATCCACGACAGTCTGACGCGCCTGATGCAGGGCCGCACGACGCTGATCGTCGCGCATCGGCTCTCCACGATCGGCCTCGCCGACCGTGTGGTACTGCTGGATGGCGGCCGAATCGTCGCCGACGGAACTCATCAGCAGCTGCTGGAAAGCTCGTCGCTGTACGTCGAGGTTCTGGCCCAGGCCGCAGCCGAGGAAGAAGCGGAGGAGACGATATGAGCTTCGGAGGTTTCGGCGGTGGATCGCCGATGTTCGGCGGTCGCGGTGGTGGACCGGGACGCGCGGCACCGGGCAACGGCTTGCCGTTCGCCGGGATCCCAACAGAGCTGCAGGACGGCGTCGACAAGCTGCTGAAGGCGGAGCCCGAGCACCCCGCGCCAGACACAAAGTTCAGCTACCAGAACGCCGATCAGGCCTCGAAGAATCTGAACCTGCGGCAGTTGATCTTCCGCCACTGGCAGCTGGGCGTGTGGGCGATCGTGCTGGTCTGCGTTGTTTCGGTGTTCAACCAGCTCGGGCCGTGGCTGATCGAGAAGGGGATCAACAACGGCATGCTGCCGGGCCACAAGTCAATGAGCGTCGTGGTGCTGTGCGCCGCCGTGTTCGTGCTCGCGATCGTGATCACCGCCGTCGCCCAGAGCCTGCAGGCGCGGGTCACCGGCCGGCTTGCGGCGCGCGTCATGAACGACCTGCGGATCCGGGTGTTCGCGCACCTGCAACGGCTCGGCCTCGACTACTACACCGACGAGAAGGCCGGCGTGGTGATGACGCGCATGACCAGCGACATCGAGAACCTGCAGCAGCTGCTGCAGGACGGGCTCGCCTCGCTCGTCGGGCAGGCGCTGACGATGGTCGTGATCACCGTGATCCTGTTCACGATGAACGTCGAGCTGACGCTGATCACGCTGCTGCTGGTGGTCCCGCTGCTGACGATCGCGACGATCTGGTTCAGCCGCGCGTCAGAGCGCGGCTACAACAAGGTCCGCGACCGTATCGCGCTGCTGCTCGGAGACCTCTCCGAGTCGCTGCACGGTGTGCGCACGATCGCCGCCTACAACCGCTTCAAGTGGAACATCGTCGAGCACCGCACGGTCGTCGGCCGCTACCGCGACGCCAACAACTACACCGCCCAGATCAACGCGATCTACGGCCCCGGGACGACGATGCTCGGGTATCTGGCGCAGGGAGCGCTGCTGGCGATCGGCGGCAACATGGTGATCAACCACCAGCTCTCGATCGGTGCTCTGGTTGCGTTCTTCCTCTACCTGAACCGCTTCTTCTCGCCGATTCAGCTACTGGTGCAGCAATACAACACTTTCCAGCAGGGCCAGTCGTCGGTGTTCAAGCTGCGCACGCTGTTCCGCACCGACCCATCGACGCCGCAGCGCTCGGACGCCGTCGAGCTGCCCCGTGTCAGCGGCCTGATCGAGTTCTCGGACGTGACCTTCGGCTACACCCCGGACAAGCCGGTGCTGCACGATGTGTCGCTGCGGATCGAGCCGGGGGAGACGGTCGCGTTCGTGGGCCAGACCGGTGCCGGCAAGTCGACGATCGCGAAGTTGATCACGCGCTTCTACGACCCGCTGTCGGGGGTCGTGTCGTTGGACGGATACGACCTTCGCGACGTGACGCTGGACTCGTTGCGGCGCCAGCTCGGGGTCGTTCCGCAGGAGCCATTCCTGTTCGCGGGATCACTGAAATACAACATCGCGTTCGCACGGCCCTCGGCCTCCGATGAAGAGGTCTGGCAGGCGATCGACGCCGTCGGCCTGCGCGAGGTCGTGGAGCGGATGCCGGAGGGGCTTGACACCGAGGTGCATGAGCGCGGGCAGTCGCTCTCGAGCGGTGAGCGTCAGCTGATCGCATTGGCGCGCGCGTTCCTGGCGCACCCCTGCGTGCTGGTGCTGGACGAGGCGACCTCGAACCTCGACCTGCTGTCGGAGACCAAGATCGAAGCCGCACTCGACGTGCTGCTCGAGGCCCGTACCGCGGTCCTGATCGCTCACCGGTTGACGACGGCGATGAAAGCCGACCGCATCATCGTCGTCGATGACGGGCGCGTGTTGGAATCCGGGTCACACGATGAGCTGGTGGCACAGGGTGGTCGCTACGCCGCGATGTATGAGACCTGGATGAGCCACGCCGAGGTTGAGGTCTAGGGCAGGTCTAAAGCATGGCTGATCTCCGAGCACGGCCTCGAGCGTTGAGAGCAGCGCCATCGTCCGCGAGGAGCGTTACAACTCAGCGTTTAATCAGACGAACCAGTCGGTTCCCCGGTTGGGTCTAGCGGAATGATGGTCGTACGGGGTGAGGCCGTTCGTTCTGTTCAGACCTAGCGGTCCGCAGAACTCGAAGAGCAAGGAATTGATGACGATGGCAACCGCAGCAAGCAGGAGGCGCAGGCCCGAAAGCAGGCCTGCGCAACGCGATCCGGAGGCGACTCGTAAAGCGCTGATGGACAGCGCGTTGAGGCTGTTCGAGGAAGAGGGCTACGACGCCGCCTCGGTACAGCGAATCGTTGACGACGCGGGTCTCACCAAGGGTGCCTTCTATCACCATTTTGAGAGCAAGGAGGAGGTTCTACACGAGATCCATGACCGCTTCATGGACTACCAGCTTGAGCTGCTGCGGACGGTCGTTGCGCGGGAAGAGGCCCCGGACGTGCTGCTGCGTCAGGTGATTACCGATGTGTTGATCGAGCCGATCGGCATCTATCGCGCGGAGATCACGGTATTCACGCACGAGCATCGCTTTCTCTCTCGAGATGCGTTCGCTGAGGTAAATGCGAAGCGCGATGAGTTTGAACGACTGCTTGTCCAGCTGATCCAGCGCGGAATCGACGATGGGAACTTCCGACCGATCGGGCCACCGCGGCTGCTCGCGTTCGCGATCATTGGCACTACCGCTTGGGCCCACACATGGCTCGATCCCAACGGCGGCATGAGCTCGCGTGAGATCGGCGACATCTTCGGCGAGATCATCGTTGGCGGTCTGAAGTCCGGCGACATTGCGGCGTTAGCCGCGGCTCCGTCTAGGGCGAAGGCGAAGAACAAGAGCAAGGGGTCCGGCAAGAAGGCCTGAGTGGCGACCCAAGCGTGAGGGTTCTCGCCAGTCTGCTAAACGCGCCGGGCTCAGGGTATTGCGTCCCGTCCAGTTATGCGACTGCGCCGGTCAGCTTGCTCAAGGACTGCCGTTGGACGCCGTCGGCGTCGAAGTTCTCCGGAGCCAGCCAGGTCTCGAACGCCTCGCGGACGGCGGGCCAGCGGGCGTCGGTGATCGCGAACCAGGCGGTGTCGCGGTTGCGGCCCTTGATGATCATGTGCTGGGCGAACACGCCTTCAAACAGGAAGCCGTATCGCAACGCCGCTCGACGCGAGGGAGCGTTCAAGGCGTTGCACTTCCACTCGAACCGACGGTAACCGAGCTCGTCGATCACATGGCGCCCGAGCAAGAAGATTGATTCCGTCGCCGCCGGCGTACGCTGCAGCGAAGGTGAGAAGTAGACGTTTCCGACCTCGATGCGCCCGTGCTCGGGCACGGTTGACATCAGCGCCAGCACCCCAAGCGGCTCGCCCGGCTCGGGTCCGTCTTTACCGTCGACGCGGTTCGTGACCGTGAAGAACAACTGATCATCGGAAGCCGCCTGTTCCTCGAGCTTGCGCTGGTAGGACTCGACGTCGGGGAACGGCCCTTCCCACAGGTAGTCCCAGATCGTCGGGTCGCCGGTGGGTGCGTGCGTGAGCGGGTAAAGCGCGGCCGCGTCAACCGCGGGGTCAAGTGGTCGCAGCACCACATGCTGTCCGACGTGGTTGATGCGCTGCGGGTAGGGCGGCGCCTTGTAATCGACGACTGGTCCGATGGGCCGCGGCTCACGATCGTTGCTCATGACCGGCGAGCCTATCCGTTCCACGCTGCACGGTATGTCAGGGCTCCTCAGGGACCGTTGTACATCAGAGCCGTTTCAGGGCAGCCCCGGCCGCGTGAAACCCGCACATGCCGTGGACGCCGGCTCCCGGCGGGGTCGCGGAAGAGCAAAGGTAGACGCCGGGTACTCCGAGCTGATAGGGGCGCAATGTCGGACGTGGCCGCATCAGCAGCTGCCGCGCGGTGTTGGCGCCGGCGCTGATGTCGCCGCCCAGATAGTTGGCGTTGTAGCGTTGCAGCGCTGCCGGGCCGCGGACGTTGATGGCGCGGATGCGCTGGCGAAACCCGGGGGCGAAGCGCTCGATCTGCGCGATCACGGTCTCGCTGGCGTCGCCGCCGTAGGCGTGCGGCACATGAGCGTACGCGTAGATGGGGTTGGCTTCGGAGCTCGACCGTGAGGGGTCGATCAGGTATTGCTGCCCGAGCAGAACGAACGGGCGCGCTGGCATCCGCCCGCCGGCGGTCGCGGCCTCTGCGCTCGCAATCTGCTCGGCGCTGCCGCCGAGGTGCACCGTACCGGCGCGTAAGCAGTCAGGGTTGCGCCAAGGAATGTCGCCTTCGATCGCGAGGTCGACCTTGTACGCGGCCGGACCGTAGGCATAGTGCTTGAACGCCAGCCGGATTCGTCTGGGGACCTGCGATCCGAGAATCGCAAGAGCGCTTGTCGGAGAGGTATCGAGCAGCACGGTCTGCGGGCGTTCTCCGATGATCCGCGCGAGTGAGTCGAGTGAGGTGACGCGCTGCCCGGTTACAACGCGACCACCGTGGGCTTCGAGTTCGGCCACCAGCGCATTCGTGATCGCAACACTGCCACCCTCGGCCACGGGCCAGCCGCCGGCGTGGGTGGTTGCGGCCAGCATCAGACCTACGGCGCCGCTCAGCGGAGTGTCCAGCCGCCCGAACTTGTGCGCCGCCAGACCCATGAACAGCGCCTTGGGCTCGGCGTGGTCAAACCTGCGCGCGATCCAGGTCGCCGGCTGCAGCGCGTCGATGCCGAAGCGTGCGAGTGCCAGCGGATCGTGTGGCCGATTTGTGAGCGGTCCGAATGTGTCGGACACGAGCGCGTCAAAGTGCCGCACGACGGGGCCGTGCAGTCGCGCCCAACGGGCGCCGTCGTCTCCGAGTGAGTCCAGCGTGATGCGCATGTCCCGTGCCGCCAGGGCCACCCGGCCGTCATCGAGCGGATGGGCGAGGTCGACCTCCGGCCACAGCCACCGCAGGCCGTGGCGCTCGAGTTCGAGCTCACGGAAGTAGGGCGATGCGATCGCCCCCGGATGGAAGGCAGAGCAATCGTCATGGAGCACGCCGGGCAACGTCAACTCGCTGGTCCGGGCGCCGCCGCCCGGAAGTTCGTCTGCCTCGACGACGGTGACGTCGAGGCCCGCCCGGGCCAGCCGGATCGCGCCGGTCAGGCCGTTCGGGCCACTCCCGACTACGGCCGCCGAGCCCACCTGAACCCGCCCTCAGTGCTCGGGATCGTCAACCTGCTCCATCGCCAGCCGCGTGAGCTCTTCATCGCTGATCGGCTCAAGCTCCGGGATCGTTGCCTCGCGTTCGTGCGACAGACGCGTGGCGCGTTCCACGTCGCGGCTGTGCACCAGCACCGCCACACGGATCCTGTCGTTGACCGCAGGGCCGCTCGTAAACCAGCTCACGCGCACGTCGGGCACCATGTACGGCCGCTGTTCGGCTCTGATGCCGGCGTCCGAGAGGCTCCTCACCAGGTCTGCTGCCCGAGCTGAGGTTCCGTCGTCCCGATCTTCCACCTCAAAACTGGCCACCGGCACCCAGGCCTGCTCGTCAGGCGGTGGTTCCCGGATGCCAACCCAAGCCAGCCACCGATGCGCTGGCGGGCGGGGCTGCTGATCGTCGCCCATGAACGCATCGTAAACCAAGGGCGCGTCGTGAAATTATCTGCATGTTTGGCGGCGTCTGGGTGCGCCTGGGTGCGCCCGCCTCGCGGCAGGTACGCTAGGTACCTACCTTGCGAGCCGCTCTTCCCAGCCACGCCCAGCCAGTCACCAAACCGTGCAGCTAATACCCCGCCGAACCCCGGCGCTCCCATGACCGAGGTCATCGCCGGCATCAAGCAGGCGGGAGCGCCTGCAAGCGCCCCCGCCGTACCATCACCCTGCGCAGCGGACGAGGTGCGGCTGATCGTCGCCGGCCAGGATCGGCCTGGAATCGTCGCGACGGTGACCGCGCTGCTCGCGAGCTTCGGCGCCAATATCGTCGCGCTTGATCAGCACTCGAGCGACCCCTCGGGCGGCCGCTTCTTTCAGCGCACGGTGTTCAGGATCGACAACTTCACTGTCGTTCGGCCGGAGCTCGAGGCGGCGCTCGAGCGCGAGATCGGCGAGGGCCTGGGAATGCAGTGGCGACTGCACGCCGCGTCCGAGCTGAAGCGCGTGGCGGTGTTTGCGTCCAAGGCCGATCACTGCTTGATGGAGCTGCTCTGGCGGGTCCAGCGCGGAGACCTGCCGATGCGGATCGAGATGGTGATCTCAAACCACACCGATCACGCCACCGCGGTGCGCAACTTCGGCGTCCCGTACTTCCACATCCCTGTGGATCGCAACGACAAGCCGGCTGCAGAGGCAGAGCAGCTGCGTCTGCTGAAGGACAACGTGGACCTCGTGATTCTCGCGCGCTACATGCAGATCGTCTCAGGCGATTTCATCAGCGAGCTCGGCGTGCCGATCATCAACATCCACCACTCGTTCCTACCCGCATTCATCGGAGCCGGGCCTTATCAGAAGGCCAAGGAGCGGGGAGTGAAGCTGATCGGCGCGACCGCTCACTACGTGACCGAGGAGCTCGACGCCGGCCCGATCATCGAACAGGACGTGGTGCGGGTCAACCATGCCGACAGCGTCGAGCAACTCGAACGCCTTGGCGCCGACGTTGAGCGGCTCGTCCTGGCGCGGGCCGTGAACTGGCACTGCGAGGACCGGGTCATGCGCGACGGCAACACCACCGTCGTGTTCCAGGCCTGAGCTCCCGCCAACCCCGAGCGCGCCAGCCGTCAGCCCCCACCCAGCGGTGAGCACGTGCGCGACTAGCGCCCTGACAGCGCGGTTGTCGCCGTTCAGTCCCAACCTTCGTTGCAGAACGCTCGCATTCCTGGCAGCTTCGCGTCAGCGCTGCACCAACTCTGTGCCAATCGGGGTAGTGCGCTGAAAACGCCAGTTCCGAGGCTCATAGTCTGCACGTGCGCTCTATCAAAACCCCTGAGGATTCTGTCGAGCGACCGCCTATACCGGTCGCTGAGCAGAATCCTCGGCTCCCAGAGCCGCAACGAGGCCGAAAGTCGTTGCTATTCAGGTTTGAGCCTGTCGAGAGCACCGGTGATGCAGCGATTGAAGGACTGGCTCGACGGCAGCATGGCTGTGTGCACCGCGAGCAGCTGAAGAAGGCGGGACTTACGCGCCACGGACTGAAGTGGCGGGTTGATCACGGACGCCTGTTCCGTATCAGGCCCGACGTGTTCCTGGTAGGGCGTCGGTCGCCGGAGGCGCTGACCGCGCAGATGTCCGCCGTTCTGCAATACCGCGCCGCGGCAGTACTCGGGGGCCGCTCAGCCGCGCGCCTCCTGGGGCTGGTCGACGACGAGCCGGCGCGGGTCGAGTTGTGTTGCGTCGGTGACTGGCATCGCGAGCGCGACGACGTGCTGATCCGGACCTCTCGCTACCTGACTGCCAAGGACGTCTGGTGGCGCCGGGGAGTCCCGATCATGAGCGGCCCCACGACGCTCCTGCAGCTGGCGGGGATCGTCGACGAATACGAGCTCGAGAATGCGCTGTCCCAGGCCTTCCGCAAGGGCGTCGTACGTCAGCGTCGGTTCACCGAGTGGGTCGAGCAGATCACGTATAAGCCGAAGGGGATCGGCACGCTGCGAGCGATTCTGTACGCGGCGGAGCATCCCGCCGACACGCGCTCCAAGTACGAGCGCAAGCTGCTGAAGCTGATTCGCGAGTCCGGGCTGCCGCAACCGGTGACCAACGTGACCGTCTGTGGGCTGCTGGTCGACTTCTACTGGCCCGCGCAACGGATGGTGGTCGAGTTCGACAGCCGCACCTTCCATCTCAATCCGGTCAGCTTTGACCAGGATCGGCGGCGCGATCAACTGCTGCTCGCGTCCGACATCCTGCCGATCAGGGTTACCAAGCGCCACCTCGATCTCGAGGCCGACCGCATCGTCTCGATGCTGACCGAGGTTGCCGGACGACGCTGAGCCGTGCCTCGTCTTGGTGGGCCTGGGAGGCGTTCGCAACGGCCAGCAGCTGCGGACAACGCGGCGAGGAGAGGGGACCCGGCTGTGGTCGCAAGCTGGCATGTCGCGCGTTGAGACCGCTGCGCTTCTGCTCAGGATCACTCGCCCGTGGTCGCGTTCGCGATGTGTAGCGGTCGCGATCGGCGGGCGAGTGATGCGACCCACGCGCGTGGCAACGGCCGCAAGCGGCCTCCGCTCGTGGCGCCGGCGCCCCGGCGACGGCGCTGTAGGGGTGCGGGAGCGACCGTGACGATTACAGCGGGGTCGTGTAGGCAGCGGTGATGCCGCCGTCGATGACGAGCTGGTTTCCGGTCATGAACGAGGACTCGTCGCTGGCAAGGAACACGACACCGTTGGCGATCTCGACTGCCTCCCCGAACCGACCCATGGGCACGTGCACCAGGCGACGTTGCGCCTTCTCGGGGTCCGCCGCATACAACTCCATCAGCAGCGGTGTCGCGATCGGACCCGGGCAGATCGAGTTCACGCGAACTCCCTGGCGCGCGAACTCGACGCCCATCTCGCGGCTCATACCGAGCACCGCGGCTTTGGAGGCGGTGTAGGAGATCTGCGAGGTCGCGGCGCCCATCAACGCCACGAACGAGGCAGTGTTGATCACCGAGCCGCCGCCGGTCTCGAGCAGGTGCGGAATCCCGAAGCGGCAGCAGTGGTAGACCGAGCGCAGGTTCGCATCCTGGACGCGATCCCAGGCCGCGGTCTCGGTGACTAGGATCGAATCGTCATCGGTGGGGGAGATCCCGGCGTTGTTGAATAGCACGTCGATCTTGCCGTAGTGGTCTCGGACCTGTTGGTACATATCCTTGACCTGCTGCTCGTCGGTGAGATCGCAGCTGAGCCGCAGCTCGCCGACCTCATGATCACGGAGGTCGACGCCAACCACGTGAGCGCCCTCTTCCGCGAAGCGCTTGGCCGTCGCGGAGCCGATGCCACCCGCGGCACCGGTGATTACTGCAACTTTGTCCTGTAGGCGACCCATCGATTACTCCTGGCTAGTGTCGTTGATCTTCAAGTGGCCGGCGGCAGGTAGCTGGCACGTCGACCGCGTGCAGAGCTCACCGTCAGATGGCCTGATAGATCGTCTTGGTTTCCGTATAGGCGTCGGTCGCGTGCGGACCGAGTTCGCGGCCGTAGCCGGACTGCTTGTAACCCCCGAATGGGGTCGTGACCCGGACCGACGAGTTCGAGTTGATCGAAAGCACACCGGTCTGGATCGCCTTCGCCACCCGCAGCGCGCGCGACGCGTCACGAGTCCACAAGGATCCGGAGAGTCCGTAGATCGTGTCGTTGGCGATCTCCACCGCCTGTTCCTCGCCGGAGAACGGGATCACCGTCGCGACCGGACCGAAGATCTCCTCGCGGACCGCGCGGTCGTCGCGCGAGACCGGGTGCAGCACCGTTGGCGCGAACCAGAACCCCGGGCCCTCCGGGGCGCTGCCGCGGAACGCGACCGGCGCGTCGGCGCCGACGAACGAGGTGACTGTGTCCAGCTGCTTGGCCGAAATCAGCGGCCCCATGTTCGAGCCCTCGTCAAACGGTCCACCAACCTTGAAGTTCTCCACGTGCGGTTGCAGCAGCTCGAGGAAACGGTCCACGGCCGAAGCCTCGACCAGGATCCGCGAGCGCGCGCAGCAATCCTGGCCCGCGTTGTCGAACACCGACCAAGGCGCCGCCGCGGCCGCCGCCTCGAGATCCGCGTCGGCGAACACCACGTTGGGCGACTTGCCACCGAGCTCAAGCGTGACGCGCTTGATCGTGGCAGCTGCGCGAGCGGCGATATCGCGCCCGACCTCGGTCGAGCCGGTGAATGCGATCTTGGCTACGTCCGGGTGTTCGACCAACCGCACCCCGCAGATCCGGCCCGGACCGGCTACCACGTTCACGACTCCGGGCGGGATCCCGCCCTCGCGCGCCAGCTCCTCGAACCGCAGCGCGGTCAGCGGTGTCAGCTCGGCGGGCTTCAAGACCACGGTGTTGCCTGCGGCCAAAGCAGGCCCGAGCTTCCACGCGGCGATCATCAACGGGAAATTCCAGGGCACAATCAGACCGACAACGCCGAGCGGCTCCTTGACCGTGAACGCCTGCCCGCCGGCTACCGGGATCGTGTCTCCCATTAGCCGCTCCGGGGCGCCCGAGTAATAGCGGAAGACATCGACGACCATCGCCATCTCCGCGCGCGCCGACGCGATCGGCTTGCCACAGTTCTGGGCCTCGAGCGTCGCCAGCTCCTCGAGGTTCAGTTCCAATATCTGAGCGAGCCCGCGCAGCCGCGACGCGCGCTCGCCCGGGGCCAAATCGCGCCAGGCGGGGAAGGCGGCCCGCGCTCGCGCGACCGCCTCGTCCACCTGCTCGGCGCCGGCGGCCGGAAGCTGTTGAAGCAGGTTCCCAGTCGCCGGGTCGATTACGTCAATCATGTCTGTCATGCGGGCATCAACGCGGGATCTTCGGGGGTGTCAACGTCGGGCTCGTCCACGGTCCTGACCGGGCCCTTGAAGGTATGCTTGGCCCCGGCTTCCCAGGCAATCCACACACCGAGCGCAAGCACGATCGTGACCACTGGTGCGTAGTTGAAATCGCTGAGGCTGAAGCCACTGTTCCACGGCACCGCCTCTGGCGACCCTGGTAGGCAGAAGATGATCACGCAGAGTGCGACCCAGATGAACGCCACCGGGTTGATCCATTTGTAGTGCTTGCCCAGGTTCCAGACGCCGGGCTCGAACTTGTCGCCCATCCGCCAGCGCAGAAACACTGGGATTACGTAGGCGATGTAGAGGCCGATGGTCGAGACCGAGGTGACCGCGTAGAACGCGACGGGCGTGCCAGCGGCATTGCCGAACAGCGCCGGGACGGTGATCAGCGCCGCGAAGCCGACCACGAACAACGCCGACCAGGTCGGAGTCCGCTTCTTCGACAGTCGGCGCCAGAGCTTGTGGCCGGGGACGGCGCCGTCGCGAGAGAACGCGAACACCATGCGCGATCCCGCAGCCACACAACCCATTCCGCAGAACAGCTGCCCGACGGTCGCGATCACCAGCACGAGCTTCGCCAGTCCGGAACTCAGCGCAGTCTCGATCACCGAGATGGCGGTGCCGCCGGACCCGTTGATCGCGTGTACGTGAGTCGCTGCGAAGGTAATTGCCAGCAGCAGCGCCCAGCCGCCGATCGCCGAGTACAAGATCGAGCGGTACAGCCCCCGCGGCGCCGCGCGCTCGGCGTCATGCGTCTCCTCGGCAAGGTGGGCGGACGCGTCGTAGCCCGTGAACGTGTACATCGTCAGCAGGAAGCCGAGTGGCAGCACGTAGAACCAGTACATCGAATGCGAGAAGCCCGAGTTGTTGGCGGTGTGGCCGAAGACCCAGGAGGCGCTCTGATGCGATGACGGCCCCAGGATCAACACGCCGACGATCACCACTACGCCAAACAGCATCCACCACGCGGAGACGTCGTTCAGCAGTGACACCAGGTGCGACGAGAACACGTTGATGATCGCGTGCGCTGCGAGGATGATCAGAAACAGCACGAACGTGTGCTGCAGGATTGCGGACGGGCTCGTAGTCGCGAAGTTGAGGATGAAGTGCGTCCCGTACAGGGCCAACACCGAGTTCAGAAACGCCGCGGCGCCGTAATCGACCGCGGCGGTCACCGCGATCAGGCCGAGCAGGTTGAACCAGCCCGTGAACCAGGCCCAGCGCACGCCGCCGAGGCGGTATGACCAGTAGTAGATGCCGCCCGCAGTCGGGAAGCGCGACGCGAGTTCGGCCATCGACAGGCCGACCAGCAGCACCAGACAGCTGATCAGCGGCCAGCCGATTGAGATCGCGACCGGACCGCCGTCGTTCCACGCCTGACCGTAAGTGGTGAGACAGCCGCTGAGGATGCAGATGATCGTCAGCGAGATCGCGAAGTTGGAGAACCCGCTCCAACCACGGTTCAGTTCCTGCTTGTAGCCAAGCTCGGCTAAGCGTTTTTCGTCTTCCGTCAACTGCTCTGTGCTCATCCGCCCATCTCCTCGTTGGTCCGGCTGATGCTTTCTCAGTATCTGTCTGCTGCGAGTGGCGACCGACAGGCTGTCTCGGTAAAAGGTATGGCCGTCAGTCCTTAGATTCGGGCATCCTCCCGACTCACGCGCTCCAAGTCAAGGGGGATACCGAAAATTTGTGATTCATCGGTTCCGGCTGGAGCAGCTTCCGGCGTATGAGCTCGCGTCAGCTCCGGTAAGAGCGTCACGTCGAGTGAGGCCGTCAGCTCCTGTCAGACCGTCGCGTCGAGTGAGGCCGTCAGCTCCTGTCAGACCGTCGCGTCGAGTGAGGCCGTCAGCCCCGGTAAGACCGTCGCGTCGAGTAACAGCGTCAGCTCCCGGGCATCAGACCTGCCAGTACGTGCTCGGTGCCACGCAGGTGCTCGATCATCTCGGCTGCGGCCGCGGCCTCGTCGCGGCGGCGGATTGCCGCCAGCAGACGTCGGTGCTGGCGGTTCGCCGAATCGAGGATTTCCGGGGGGTGGGCGATCAGCGAGATCAGGTCACTCATGGCCCCTTGCACCTCGGTCATCGCGCTCACCAGCTGCGAGTTACCGGTGGTCTGCGCCAGTCCAACGTGCAGGCGCACATCGGCAATGCGGTAGGAGGCGAAGTCGTTGGTTGCCGAGTCGAGCGCGTCGAGCAGCTCATCCAGCGCATCCAGTGCCTCGGGGTCGGCGCGCTCGGCCGCTAGGCAGGCGACCCCGACCTCAACCGTCATGCGCTGGTCACAGGTGTCGCGCCACGCGGCCAACACCCGACGACTGGGGGCCGGTCGCGGCAGGCAATCGGCGACGAACGTGCCGCCGCCGCGTCCGCGGCTCGAAACGATGTGTCCCGACTGCGCGAGCGCAGTCAAGGCCTGGCGCAGGGTCGAGCGCGCGATCCCGAGCTTTGCGCACAGTTCGCGCTCGGACGGCAACCGCGTGCCCGGTTCCAGCAGCCCCAGGCGGATCGCGGTCCCGAGCCGATCGACCGTCTCTTCGAACGCCGTGAGCGACCGCACCGGGGCGAAAATCACCTCGACCGAACCCTCATCGGGTGGCGGGATCTGGTCGCTCATGGCACGCTCAGCGTCGCTCGAATCCTCGTACGCGCTCCCGGTCGCTCACAGCCGCTCGAATCCGCGTACGCGCTCCCAGTCGGTCACGGCCGCATCGAACGCCAGCAGCTCGACATCGGCGGCGTTCACGTAGTGGTCCACGACCTCCTCGCCAAACGCCTCGCGTGCGATCTCACTGGTCGCGAACAGGTCGCGCGCGTCGCGCAGCGTTGTCGGTAGCTTGGGTTTGTCATCCGCCATGTAGGCGTTGCCCTTGAGCTCCGGCTCGAGCTCGAGCCCGGCGTCAACACCGGCGAGTCCTGCCGCGATCAGGCTCGCGAGCGCCAGGTACGGATTCAGATCAGCACCGCCGGAGCGGTTTTCGAACCGCAGGCCCGCGCCGTGACCGACCACGCGGAACGCGCACGTACGGTTGTCGTGGCCCCACGCGATTGTGGTTGGGGCAAACGAGCCCACCGCATAGCGCTTGTATGAGTTGATGTTGGGCGCCAGCATCAAGGTCATCTCGCGTGCGTGCGCCAGCTGGCCCGCCAGGAACGAGTCGAACATCGCACGGTCGCGGGCAAAGGCGTTGCCCTCCGCGTCTGCGATCGAGAAATGGATGTGGCACGAGTTGCCCTCGCGCTCGTTGTACTTGGCCATATACGTGATCGATACGCCGTCCTGATCGGCGATCTCCTTGGCGCCGTTCTTGTAGATCACGTGGTTGTCGGCGGCGGTGAGGGCGTCGTCGTAGAGGAAGTTGATCTCGTGCTGGCCAAAGTTGCACTCGCCCTTCGAGTTCTCCACCTTGAGGCCCGCCGACTGCATGCTGTTGCGAATTCTGCGCAGCAAAGGTTCAACGCGCGCGGTCCCGAGCATCGAGTAGTCGACGTTGTAGTTGTTGGCGGGAATCAGGCCCCTGTAGTCCTTGGCAAACGCCTCGTCGTAGGAGTCCTTGAAGATCATGAACTCGAGTTCCGTCGACGCGTTCGCGGTCCAGCCGCGCTCCGCCAGCCGCGCCAGCTGCTTGCGCAGCACCTGACGCGGGGAGGCGACCACGTCGGAGTCGTCTTCCCAGACGAGATCGGCCAGGCACATTGCCGTCGCCTCGTGCCACGGAACCATCCGCAGGGTCGAGAGGTCCGGACGCATCACGAAGTCGCCGTAGCCCTTTTCCCAGGACGACATCGCGTAACCGTCGACCGTATTCATGTCGACGTCGACCGCGAGCAGGTAGTTGCAACCCTCCGCGCCATGCGCGGCCACTTGGTCCAGGAAATACTGGGCCATCATGCGCTTGCCCTGGAGGCGGCCCTGCATGTCCGTCAATGCCAGCAGGACCGTGTCGACCTCGCCGGACTGCACCTTGGTCTTGAGAACTTCCAGATCCACCGCTGCTCCCTCATCGTGTTGGAGTCCCTCGGCCTAACTGGCCCGGAACCTATCCAACCAGCGATGGGTTCGAAGCGCTCAGCTCGTCAAGGACTTCTCTCTCGGCTGCGAATCATTGCAAGTTAAAGGTATGGAAGGCAAGCCTTTGGCGCACGATCTCAATCGGCTACGGATTTGGCCCGTTCGTCGCCGTCTCGTCCGACGACGGGTCCGGGGTCTGCATTGCGAGCCGCGCGAGGTCGTCGTCGCTGAGCGGGACAAGCCGTTGCCCATAAGTTGAAGCGGCCGCGCGCGCTCGTCCGAGGTCGCGCCGGCGCACCAGCACCGCCATGCGAATCCGATCCTGCGCGGGCGGACCCGGTGAGTTCCAACCGTTCGTGTCAGGGGCGACGTAATGGCGCTGCTGGGCTTCGATCCCGTCCTGTCCGAGACTCGCGGCCAGCTCTGAGGCTTCGAATGACGTTCCAAGTAAAGCGTCGTCGACGCTGAACGAAGCCGCAGCTACCCACTCGTGCGGGTCAGGCGGAAGCGCCTTCAGACCGATCCACTGGAGCCAGCGATGCTTCGCTTTCCGGTCCTCTTGAAACGCCATCACGGGCGGATCGTACTGCCTCATTTCGCTGGCAGATAGACCCAGCAAACGAACGCGCTGCTAGAGGAACGCCTTGCCCTCACCGCGGTAGGTAGCGACCTCGTCGACGACCCGGCCGCCCTCCACCACATACAGCGAGTTGAAGCGCTCACAGAGCTCGCCGGCCTTGGCGTGGCGCATGTAGACGTTCTCACCGATCGCGAGCGTGGCAGCGCCGGCACCCATCAGCGGGGTCTGCGCCTCACCCGCGCCCTCCTGCGCATCAAGCCGCAGGTTCGGCGGCCAGAACGGGACCGGCTGACGATCCTTGGCCACCGCCCCGGACGCGATATAGCCACCGCCCAGCGCGGTCGCGACCCGAGCCGAGGCTCGTCGCGAGACGGGCAGCGCGTAACCGGCGGCCGGCACCAGGGACAACGAGCGGTAGTACTGGAACAGCTGCGGGGCGTAGAACCCGGACCCGGCGGTGGCCTCGGTCACCGCCGCCTCAGCGGTGGTCGATCCGAGCGATCCGGTGCCCCCGCCGTTCACAAACTCGAGCCCGCCCACAACCTGCTTGACGGCCGCGACCATCTCCGCCCGTCGCACCGCGACGTCGACGGTCGAAAGCCGTTTGATCGTCTGGATCGCGAGATTCTGCAGCTTGCGCCCAGGGACGAGGTCGGCAACGCCGGCGATCAGCCCCTCATACGCCATCAATCCGACAAGCTTCAGCGCCGGCCGAGCTGCGATCTCCCGCGCCAACGCCGCCGCCGCGCCAGCGTCATGGATCGGGGAGCGCTTGGGTCCGAGCTCGATCAGACCGCCCAGCGGCCGCCAGCCGACATCGAGGTCAATGCACACGCGCACCGGCGGCTGACCGGCGCGCGCCTGAGCGCTGATCAGGTCGAGATGCTCGACGCAATCGACCATCACAACCGGTGCTCCCTCAGGATCGTCCTTCACCAGGCTCGCCAGCGCTTTGAGCTGCGAGCCGGCAACCGTGGGGTAGGCGACGACCAGATCCCGGAGCCCGTGCTGATGCAGCCACATCGCCTCCGGCAGGGTCAGGTTCAGCAGCCCCTGAAAGCTCTCCGAATAACCCAGGAAGCGACCCAGCAGCGCCCGCGAGCGCACCGACTTGGACGCGATCCGGATCGGCTTGCCCCCGGCGCTGCTCAGCATCCGCGTGGCGTTCACGCGCGTCGCGTCAACATCCACAAACGCGAACGGCGCCTCGATTCCAGCAAACACGCGGTCGTAGTCGCGTGGTGGTGTTGGCTCGCTCGCCGGGCTTGGAGGCCCAGCGAGCGGAACAGCAGCCTCTCGGGTTCCGTCAGTCACCGAACACTCTCCGTGTGTAGTCGTTGGCGAATACCCGCTCCGGATCGAGCCGGTTGCGTACGCCGATGAAGCGCTGCCACTGCGGATAGAGCTGCTGCAGCGATGCTGCGGTCTGGTAGTGACGCTTGCCCCAGTGGGGGCGGCCGCCGTAGGAGCCGAAGATCTCCTCGCAGGCGCGGAAGAAGGTTTCGAACTCCATCCCGTGGTATTGATGCACCGCGATGTAACAGGTTTCGCGCTCGTAGGCCGTGGACAGGAACGCGTCGTCGCCGGCGGCGAAACGGACCTCGAGCGGGAACAGTATCGGCAGTCGCCGGCGCGGAACCAGCGCCAGGATCCGCTCGACCGCCGCACGCGCGTGGTCACGCGGAATCGCGTACTCCATCTCCGTGAAACGCACGTCACGGGTGGTTGCATAGACCTTGTAGGCGCGGTCCTCGACCTCGGAGGCGGAGAGTGCCGCGGAGATCGTACGGTTGATCCGCGGGACCATGCGCGGCGCCGCGCGGCCCGCGCGGCAGAGCGATCCGAGCAGCTTGTTCTCGAGCAGCTCTTCCTCGACGTATCGCTTCCAGGCCGGCTCCCCGCCGGCAGGTTCGGCCAACGAGCGACGGCTGCTGCGGGTGAGTGCGCGATCGGTGTAGGGGAACACGAAGAACTCGAAGTGGTCGTTGCCGTCCACGTACTCGTCCAGCCGCGTGAGCGTTTCGCCCAGCGCCAACGGTGCATCCGAGCGGTGCAGCGTGTACAGCGGGACGCACTGGATCGTTACCTGTGAGATCACGCCGAGCGCGCCGACCGATACTCGTGCAGCCAGGTAGGTCTCGGGATCCGCGTCGCTGTCGGATACCTCGATCACCTCACCGTTTGCGGTAACGATCCGCATACCCGTGATCTGCGCGGACAGGTTGCGGAGCTTGACCCCGGTGCCGTGGGTGGCTGTAGAGATCGCGCCGGTGATGCTCTGGCGATCGATGTCACCCTGATTCTCGAGCGCGAGACCCTGGGCAGCCAGCTGTGGTCCCAGCGCGTATAGCCGCGCCCCGCCCTCGACCACCACGCGTCCGGACTCTCGGTCGACCGAGATGATCCGGTCCATCGCGCTCATGTCGAGCATCACGCCGTCGGTGCAGGCGCAGTCGGTGAACGAATGACCGGCGCCGACAGCACGCACGGTCAGGCCCGCAGCCGCAGCCTGCGCGACGATCTCCTGCAGCTCTCGCTCGGATCGCGGTCGCTGAATCTGTTCGGGTGCGCAGATCTGCTCCCCAGCCCAGTTCGTCCATGTTGAGCTCATCGCGGTGAGCCTAGTTGGTTCGGAGCGTCACGGTCAGTCCTGCCGGTGCGTTCTGGTTCGTCAGCCAAGGCCTGGTGTCAGAAACTCGTGCCACAGACGAGTTTCTGACACCACCTGCTCGCGGCAACGCGAGCGGCGTCAGAAATCGCTCTACACGGATGACTTCTAGTTCCGCGCGCTTACGCGCTGCGGGACGCAGCGGTCGAGCGCTTAGGCGCTGCGGGGACGCAGCCCGTCGAGCGCTTAGGCGCCGCGGGGACGCAGCCCGTCGAGCGTGATCTGAAGGATGTGATCGCGCTGCTCGGGCTCGACCTGGATCTTGGCGATGCCCCCGACCAGGTGCACGATCTCCTGGAGATCGGTGTCGGAGCGCAGTACACCTGCCTGCTGAGCACGCGTCACCAGTGGCTCCCCGGCCTCGAACAGCGAGGCGCGGCAACCGGAGAACACGGCCGAATCGCGGCCGACGTACTCGAGCAGCTGTGATGCCAGCGCCTGCTTGGTTGCGAGGTAGCCCACCAGTCGCGCGGTCCAGGTCTCGAACGCCTCCCACGGCTCTTCGTCCGCCAGCTCCCGCGCCGATACACAAACTTGATCGACTTCGTCCCGATAAACAGCCTCGAGCAAGTCCTGCCGCGTGGGGAAGTTGCGGTACAGCGTGCCGATCCCAACGCCTGCCCGCTTGGCGATCTTCTCAAGCGAGGTGTTCGCGCCGCATGACGCGAATTCCACGCGCGCGGCGGCCAGGAGGTTGTCGTAGTTGCGCTTTGCATCCGCGCGCATCGCACGCGGGCGCCCACCGTCAACTACGGGGAGTTCGACTGCTGTGGGGGTTTGTTCGGGGCTTTGGGTTTCAGTGGGGGACATAAAGATCACCAAAATTACACAAAACGGAGGCTTCCTCCGCTAGTATTCCGGAGGCAACCTCCATTTGGAGGGTTCCTCAACTTGGAGGGTTCCTCCAGTTTAGGACAGTTTCGTAAGAAATTCGAATTGCGTACTTCCCCAACAGTTTGGACCAGATGTCTTCTTTGCACCAGTCAGAAATGGCAGTAGAGGCTGAGACCACGAGCTCAAGCTCAGATCGGCGTCGCTGGATCGCGCTGATCATTGTCTGCCTGGCGCAGCTCATGATCGTCCTCGACACCACGATCGTGAACGTAGCGCTCCCATACATCCAGCACGACCTTCACTTCTCTCAGGGCTCACTCACGTGGGTCATCAACGGATTCCTTGTCTCGTTCGGCAGCCTGCTACTGCTGGCCGGTCGTCTCGGCGACCTGATCGGCCGCAAGACCGTGTTCCTCGCAGGGCTCACAGTGTTCACGCTCGCGTCGCTCGCGTGCGGGCTGGCACCGGACTCCGGCGCACTGATCGCGGCACGCTTTGTACAGGGCGTCGGCGCGGCGCTGCAGGCGTCAGTCATCCTCGCGATCATCGTCACCGAGTTCCCCGAGCCGGCTGATCGCACCCGCGCGATGAGCGCGTATGTGTTCACCGCGGTTGCCGGTGGCTCGCTCGGCTTGTTGGCCGGCGGCTTCCTCACCGAAGCGCTGAACTGGCACTGGATCTTCTTTGTCAACATCCCGATCGGCATCGCCGCGTTGCTGGCCGGCCGCCGCCTGATCCCGAACGACCACGGTCTCGGCATCGGCGAGGGCATCGACTGGCTCGGATCGGTGCTCGTCACCGGCTCGGTTGCGGCCGCCGTCTACGGAATCATTCAGGTCACCAGCCACGGCTGGGGCTCACTGCACGTGTGGATCCCGATGGCCGCCGCCACAACCCTGATGGCAGCGTTCCTGACGCTCGAGTCGCGGATCGCCAACCCGATCATGCCGCTGCGGATTCTGCGCAACCGCGGTCTCGTCGTGTCGAGCCTCGTGCGCGCGTTCATGGTCTCCGGCATGTACGGGATCTGGTTCCTCGGGACCCTGTACCTCGAGAAGATCCTCGGCTACGGCGCCGTCGACACCGGGCTTGCGTTCCTCCCCTGGACGCTCACCGTGGCGGCTCTGGCGCTTGGCATCAACCGCCGACTGACCGAGCGCTTCGGCGTCACCCCCGTACTGATCGGCGGGCTCGCGATGGCGATGGTCGGCATGCTGATCATGGCGTTCGGCTCGGCCCACTCGAGCTTCTTCCCGCTGATCTTCTTCGCGATGTTCGCGATGGGTCTCGGAATCGGCAACAGCTTCACCCCGCTGATGACGATCGCGATGGCGAAGGTCCCGCAGCAGGACGCCGGCCTTGGCTCCGGAATCGTGAATGTCTCCCAGCAGGTGTCCGCCGCCCTCGGGCTGGCGCTGCTGGCGACGATCGCCACCAACCACACCCATTCGCTGATCAACAGCGGCGTGGCCGTGCCAGAGGCACTGCTGTCCGGCTACCACCTCGCATTCCTGTTCGGCGCCGGCGCGATCCTCGTCGGACTGATCATCGCGGCCCTGATGCTGCGCCCCTCCCAGCTGAAGCTTGGCGAAGAGGACGAGCAGCTGATCGAACTCGAGGCGGCGCTCGAGTCCGAAATGGTCGCCGCCTGAGCAACCAACTTCCAACCGAAAGGCAACCCATGACCTCCATCACCGTCACCGATCCCCGCCCGGTACAGACCGCAACCCCGACGATCCGTCGTCGCTGGTCGGTCTCGTCGCTCGCGAATCTCAACCGCGCAGTCATCGTCGCGCAGGACAACGCATAGTCCTAAGCACTGGTCGGTGGTAGTGGCCCGGCAAGCCACTACCACCGGCTAACGCCGTTAAGGGCGCCTCCGCGGGTTCGACAGACGGCAGCTCCAGCTCCAGCGCGTGCCTCACGAGTTCCGCGCGGTCGCTGAGCCCGATCGGCCCCAGGACCAGCGCGCATAGTTGCCGGCAGGCGCCTGATCAGACTATGGTTCGCGATCCGGGTGTCTGCCAGCTTCGACAACACCGCTCCCGACGGGAAGGCCCTACGACGGCTGATGGCGGTCGGCAGGCGCCTGTTGAGCGAGCTTGAGCCCGACGTGGTGCTGCGCCATATCGTCGAGGAAGCTCAGGCGATCACGGGCGCCAGGTACGCTGCCCTTGGTGTGCTGAACGACGAGCGCACCGAGATCGAGCGTTTCATCACGCTCGGGATCGATCAGCAGACCGCGCGCGATATCGGCGAGTATCCACACGGCCGCGGCGTGCTCGGGGTGTTGATCGAGGAACCGCGACCGTTGCGGCTGAAGTCCGTCGGCGTGCATCCGCGCAGCTTCGGCTTCCCCAGCGGGCACCCACCGATGGAGAGCTTCCTTGGTGTGCCGGTGATTATTCGCGGCCACGCGTGGGGCAACCTTTACCTCACCGAGAAGGAGGGCGGTGCCGAATTCACAGACGCCGACCTGGACGCCGTGTTGGTGCTGGCCCAGTTCGCCGCCACGGCGGTCGAGAACGCGCGCATCTATTCGCGCGCCGAGCGTGGCCGCCAGGAGCTTCAGCAGGCGGTGCTCGGACTCGAGGCAGCGCACAACATCGCTGACGCGATCGGGACCGAATCGGATCTCGACCGGATCCTCGAGCTGGTGGTGAAGCGCGGTCGTGCGCTGATCGACGCAATGACCGTACTGATCCTGCTGCGCAGCGGGGAGGAGCTCGTGGTGGCGGCCGGCGCCGGGCTGGCCGCGGACCAGATCGGCCGGCGTTTCCCGATCGCCGGAACGACTTCGGGGTCGGTACTCGAGTCGGGACTGGCAGTTCGTATCGACGATGTTCCGACTCAGCTCCCGGATGCCTCCGCAGCGCTGAAGCTCGGGCCCGCCAAGACCGCTTTGATCGTCCCGATGTTCCATCGAGGCAACGGCCTCGGCGTGCTGATGGCGTTCGACCGCGGCCGCGCACAGGCGCCGTTCACGGCCGCCGACGAGCAGCTCATGAACACCTTTGCGGCGTCCGCCGCCAGTGCGGTGGCGATGTCGCGCAGCGTCGAGGCCGATCGCCTGCGCAGCACCATCGCGGCGGCCGAGAGTGAGCGCAAACGCTGGTCACGCGAGCTGCACGATCAGACGCTTCAGGCGCTGGCCGCGCTGAGAGTGCAGTTGTCGACGGCTCGGCGCCAGCAGGACCCCGAGCGCATGACCGCGATGATCAGCGAGGCGATCGACGACATTGACCTCGAGGTCAAGAACCTCCGCGCGATCATCACCGACCTGCGTCCGGCGCTACTCGACGACCTTGGGCTGACCGAAGCCTTGGAAGCGTTGATCGAACGCCGGACCGAGCAAGGCCTGCGGATCGACGCGCAGATCTCGCTCCGCGGAGAGTCCCACGAGGAACTCTCAGCCGAGCTGCAGACCACCGTCTATCGGCTGGTGCAGGAAGCGTTGGCAAACGTGATCAAGCACGCTCGCGCGAGCGCGGTCAAGTTGCGCGTGCGGCGCGAAGATGAGCTGGTGGCGGTAGAGATCAGCGATGACGGAACCGGGTTTGACACTGGTTCCGATTCGGATGGTTTCGGTCTGACCGGCATGCGCGAGCGGGTGGGCCTGGCCGGAGGGACGCTGAGCATCAACTCCGGCGCAGGCGGAACCACCCTGCAGATTCGGCTTCCGGTCGCGTACGACGCCTAGCCTCACGCCGCGTGCGTGTTCACGGCCTCAGGCCGCCCGCGTGTTCAGGGCTGTCGGCGCGCGCAGCTCTACGCGGCCGCTCAGGACTGCGAAGCGGCCGTTTGTGCGTCGGCTCCCAGGATCGCGTCGTGTTCACGCGCGGCCCTGGTGAGCACCAACAATGGCGAGTGGCAGCTGCGCGAGAGATGCCGGCTGGCGCTGCTGTGAACAAGCCGTCCGAACGGCCCATAGCCGCGCGAGCCGATCACCAGCAGGTCGACGTTGCGGCTGAACTGGGTCAGCTCCTCGGCAACGTCGCCGTATTGGCTGTGCGGCTCCACATCGCCGAGCGCCTCGATCTCGCTTCGAGCCTCTTCTACCAGCGGTTTGATCATCTCGTGCAGTGGCAGCACGCTGGTGTTGTACATGCCCATCGGGACCTTCACAACCTTCATCGCCGCGAGCGTGGCCCCTTGATCGGCCGCGATCTTTCGTGCAACCGCCAGCGCGTGCTTGCTCTCGACCGTTCCGTCATAGGCGACTCCGACGCGGCGCAGTTCGCAGTTGCTCTTTGCATAGGCGCTCGGTGCGACCGCGATCGCGCAGGGAGCACCGTTGATCGATTCGCTGGTGCGGTCACCGATCATCACACGCCCAAGCACGCCGTGCCTGGTCGATCCGACGACCAGTAGGTCGGCACCTTCCTCCTCCGCCAGTTCATGCAGGCCGCGACCGGTCGAAGTCGCCAAGATGTGGCGCACGCTGACAGGCGTTCCGGTCGCCTCGATCTCGGCCTTTTCCTCGATGCCGTCGTCGGTCAGCTCCCAGCTCGACGCCTGGGGACCTCCGAACTTGGCGGGATAGGACTCCCGCACGTGGGCTTCGATCAGCACGCCGTCGCGAGCCACCAGCTGGCGCGCGAGCGCAATCGCATCATGGCCGCCTTCTTGACCGTCAACTCCGACCATCACTCTGCTGAACATGACTGCCTCCTTCTTGCGGCTTGAGGACCGGGCATTTCCAGGACCCTCCGTAGCTGCACCGTAAGGGGAGTCGAACCGCTGGCCATCCGTATCGGCGTGCCGGGGGTTGCGGGTTTCTACGGATGTCCAGGCGGCGCCCGTAGATCGCCTGGCGCGGCGCCACCCGAGCCGGCCGGGGCGGCATCCGCAGAGGTTCAGAGTCCGGCGTCGCGGCTGGCGGCGATCAGATCGATCGCAAGGCGAGTGGGATCTACGACCGCGATCGGCAGCTCAGGCGCGGTGACGTCGACCGCGGAGCAGCCGTTGATCACCACCTGTGCGCCCGCTTGCGCAAGACGCGCGACATGCTCGGACAACGCCGCGTTCCAGCGCTCGGTGTCGGCGATCGCCTCGAACGGCAGATCGAGATTCGCGGTGCCGCGGTAAGCCGGACTTTGGTCGTAGCCGCGGATCCTCGCGTCGAGTGTCTCGCTGACCGCGGCGTTGCGTGCAACGGCGCCGTAGCGCAGACCCAGGCCAAGGAAATGGTGAACGCTCAGCCGCAGGATCCCGTAGGTTGGCGTCGGCCCTGAGCTGATCTGCTCAAGCGAGGTGTCGAGGATGCAGTCGGGGAGCAGCACATCGTCCGGTTCAAACGGGTAACTCGCCGCGAGTTTGACGACGCACGGGCGCGACTGGGCGATCTGTGTGGTGGTGTCAAAGATCCGCGGCACCCCGGGGTCGGCCGGCTGATCTACGACCACGACCTCGAAGCGACCCCTGGAGAAGCCGTCGAAGCGCAACTGCCGCCGCGCGATCTCGTCCGTGCCGACGTGAGCCGGGGTGATCGCCACGAGCCTCATGACCGCCGGCCGCTCATTCGACGATGCACTCCACAAGGAAACCGCCGTCGTCGTCCTGTTCGATCCCGTGGATGTCGTGCTCGAAGCCCGGGAAGTTGCTATCCAGCGACTGGAGTGCCAGCAGATACGCAAGTACCGGGCCGTCACCGGCACCGACGCGCTCGCCCGGCATCAGCACCGGAATCCCGGGCGGGTAGGGGACGATTTTCGCGGCCGCGACACGCCCGCCGATCGCGCTCAGCGGCACCTGCTCGGTGCGCGCGCGTACGAGCTCGCGGTAGGCGAGCGCGGGCGTGACGACCGGCTCAGGCAGCTCGCTGTAGGCCGCGTCGAGCAGCTTCGTGACCTGCAATGCGCGCATCTGCGCGTGCAGCTCGTCGCAGAGATCACGCAGGCCGATTTCGGCGTAGCGGCCGCCGGTCTGCGCCACCAAGCTGGGCAGCACCTCAGTCACCGGGAGGTTCTGATCGTAGGCGCGCTTGAACGCCAGCAGCCCGTCGATCAGGGTGCCCCACTTGCCCTTGGTCATGCCGATCGAGAACAGCAGCAGGAACGTGTAGTCACCGGTCTTCTCGATCTCGATGCGCTGCTCTGAGAGGAAGTGCGTTACCACCTGTGCAGGGATCCCGTGATCGGCCATGTTGCCGGCCGCGTCCACGCCCGGAGTGGTGATCGTCACCTTGATCGGGTCGAGCAGGCAGTAGCCGGGTTCGACGTCACCGAAACCGTGCCACTCGGCGCCGGGGTCGAGCGTCCAGCAGCTGGGCTCGCGCGCCAGCAGTTCGTCGGGCGCCTCGGCGAAGCGGTAGCTCGCCTCGGTCTGCGGGTCGTGCGCGGTCGGCGGCTGCCAGGCATCGAAGAACCAGTCGCCACGCTCACCGTATTCGGCGTGCAATTGCGCGACGCGCTTGCGGAACCCGATCGCCTCGAGGATCGCTTCCTCGGTCAGCTCCAGGCCGGTCGGGTGTTCCATCATCGCCGCGGCCACGTCCAGCGACGCGATCATCGGATAGAACGGCGAGGTCGAGGAGTGCATCATGTACGCTTCGTTGAAGCGCGAGCGGGTGACCGGGGCACGCTCGGTCGAGCGGATGTGGATCATCGACGCCTGCGAGAACGCCGCAAGCAGCTTGTGCGTCGACTGCGTCGCGAACAGCGTCGGCCCGTCCGGATCCGGATCATCGTGCATCGCGAAGCGGTCGCGATAGAGCGGGTTGAAGCGCGCGTATGCGAACCAGGCCTCGTCGAAGTGAATCCGCGGCGAGCTGTGCTTCAGCTGCGCGGTCACCGTGCGCGCGTTGTAACAGAGACCGTCGTAGGTCGAGTTGGTCACCGCCGCGTAGGTGACGGGCGCATCGGGGTCGACGATCGGACTATCCGCGATCGACTGGGCCACCGCGTCGGGGCTCAGCGATGACGCCGGGATCGGGCCGATGATGCCGTAGCCGTTACGGGCGGGCATCAGGTAGACGGGGGTCGAACGCGTGACCGTGATCGCGTAGCTCATCGACTTGTGGCAGTTGCGATCCAGCAGCACCACGTCGCCGTCGACGATCGCCGAGTGCGCCACGATCTGATTCGAGGTCGAGGTCCCGTTCAGGACGAAGTAGGTGTAGTCGGACCCGAACACGCGCGCTGCGTGGCGTTCGGCGTCGGCCACCGCGCCGGTGTGGTCAAGCAGCGATCCGACCGCCCGCAGCGGTCCCAGCGCGACGGCCAGGTCAGTGCGGAACAGCGTCTCGCCATAAAAGTCGTAGAAGGACTTGCCGACCGCCGTCTTGCGGAAGGCTGTACCGCCGGCGTGGCCGGGGGTGTGCATCGAATACTCGTGCGTGCCGTCGAACTCGACGAGTGCCTTGAAGTAGGGGGGGAGCAACTGGTCGACGTAGCGCCGCCATGCAAAGTCGACGCGACCGGCGATGAATCCCGGGGTGTCCTCGAACACGAGGATGCACTCCTGCACGGACTCGGTGATCTCCGCCGGAATCGCACTGAAGTCGCTCTGTTCGACCAGCAACAGGATCGGTAGACGCGGGCTACGCGCGCGTACGGCTTCGAGCACCGCGATCGAGCCCGCAAGCGCGTCCGTTTCGACATCCCAGTCGAGCATCACCACGCCGAACGAAGGGTCGGACGCCACCAGGGCCCGCCCATCTGCGAGGTTGTCGGTCTCGACCACGGCATGGCCGAGCAGCTCGAGCCTCTCGACGATGGTGCGAAGTGCCCGGCCCGCCGCCCGCTTGGGCTCCGTATCGGCGATCAGCAGTACCGGGAATTGTTTGCGTTCCAGCAATTAGTGCTCCTTCAGGTGGTGGCCGCGTCAGATCGTGACACACCGGTGGAGCACGACTGAGGTGTGGGCTGGGATGGTGATACCCAAATCACCATCCCAGGCAAAGCTGTTAGGTGGGGTTGACGACCAGCAGACTGTGGCCGTCGGGGTCGCGGAACCAGAACATGTCCGGGACCGGGCCGCCCATGCGCATGATCTCCGCGTCGACGTCGACGCCCTTGTCGATCAGCTCCGCGTGCATCGCGTCGATGTCCTCGGTCTGGAAGGTGATTCCGGTCTGGGTCGGCGTCACCTCAACCCCGGGAGGCGGGGGCGCGATCGCGATGCCAGTACTCCCCACCGGGCAGTAGACCTCGATCCAGCGGTAGCCGTTGCCGAAGGCGGTATCGGTGCGCTTCTCGAGCCCAAGCTTGTTCACGTAGAAGTCCAGTGACGCCTCCTGGTCGGAGACTGGCACGCAGACGAGGCAGATTTCACGTAGTCCGGTCATGCGCTGCAGTGTCCCAGTTCCCGCGCCGAGCGGGGAACGTTTTTGTAACCAGGGACTCGCGCGAGCGCTAGCTGCCAAGATTGCGTCATGGACACCTTCGATCTGAACGCCCTGGACGGGGCCAAGCTCGACCCGGCAGTGGTCGACGGCAAAGCGGTACTGGTGGTCAACGTGGCGTCGCGCTGCGGCCTGACCCCGCAGTACGAGGGACTCGAGCGTCTGCAGCGACAGTTCGCCGCTGACAACTTCACGGTGCTCGGCGTCCCGTGCAACCAGTTCGCGGGCCAGGAACCCGGCAGCGCCGAGGAGATTCAGGAGTTCTGCTCGCTCACGTATGGCACAAGCTTCCCGATGACCGAGAAGATCGACGTGAACGGCCAGCGTTCGCACCCTCTCTACAGCTGGCTGCGGCAGACGCCGGACACGACCGGCGACGCGGGCGAGGTGCAGTGGAATTTCGAGAAGTTCCTGGTCGCGCCCAGCGGCGAGGTCGTCGCGCGCTTCCGTCCCACAGTCGAGCCCGAGGACCAGCAGATCGTCGCCGCGATCCAGCAGGTGCTGGCGGAATGAAGATCCCGGCAACCGACGTAAGGATCGGGGATCACATCAGGACCAGTGACGGCGTCGAGGTGACGGTCGCTCGCATCGAGCCGAACATGCTCGGATGGCAGGGGCTGTTCGCGTTTGTCGAGGACAGTCCCGAACGCTGGATGAAAGCCGCTGCCGCGGCCGACGAAGACGTCGAACTACTCGCCCGCAAGGAGAATTGACATGGGGATTCCAACCGCACCGGTCGCAGCCGGCTCGCTGATCGGCGGCTATCTCGTCGCGCGCGAAACCGGAGTACGTCCACTGGGTGGAGCGGTACTCGCGGCCGGCGGCGTCTACATGACCAAGAAGTGGGTGAAGAAGAGCGGTCCGCTGAAGGCCGGGGCGCTGCTCGGCATCTATCTCGGCGGCTTTGGCGGCTCACATCCGCTGGCCAAGAAGATCGGCGCCTGGCCGGCGGTGATCAGCGTCTCAGCGGTCAGCGCCGCCGCCAGCTGGAAGCTCTCCGACAGTAGGCCCTCCCGCGCCGAGTCATCCGACGACGAGTAGGTCTCCTCGTCAGGGGACGATCACCACGATTCGCTCTTTACGCCGTGCCAGGCGGCGGCCGATAGAGCCGGCGAGTCGGTGGAAGAAGCCGGTTGAGCGGCCCACCGCGATCAAGTCGGCGTGGCAGGCGACCGCGACCTTCGCGAGTTCGTCGGCGGCGTCGCCCCAGCGGTGCACGAAGGTCACCTTGACCCCGGCGGCCTCGCCTTCCTCGCGGGCCTTGGACTCGAGTTCGAGTGCCAGCTGCTCGGCCACGCGCCCGAACTCCGCGTAATCGCAGCCGTTGATCCCGGACAGTGTTCCGAGGCTCACCGGTGTGGTCACCGCCGCGGTGGAACTCACCAATACGGCGACCACGCGGCCCTGCAGTCGCTCGGCCTCGCCGATGCCCCACGCGAGTGCGTGCCATGAGGTCTCCGAGCCGTCGAGACCGATGACCAGCACCGGCTGGGAACGCGTTCCGCCGGTCGAGGTCAGCTCGCTGATCGGTGCTTGATCTTGGCTGAGCACGGACATCTGTTTCACCCCGCTTCGCTACCGGACCTCAGGGAAGGTCGTCTGACTGCAGCGCCTCCACGAGCTTTCCGATCACGTCAGTGGCGGCGCGCAGCGTCGCCAGTTCCTCGTCGGCCAGGTCTGAAATCGCGGAACGCAGCACCGGGCGATAACCCGCACGGACGCTCTCAACCTTCGCCGCTCCGGCGTCCGTGAGCGCGACCAACGTGACGCGCCCGTCACCGGGGTCGCGTCCCCGCGTTACCCAGCCGCGCTCTTCCAGCCGCTTCACCAGCTGCGTCACGGTCGGCTGGGCCAAGCCCTCGAGCTCGGCCAAGGTCGTGATGCGTTGGGGTCCATCGCTGAGCGTGGCCAGGATCGTGACCTCCGAACGGGGCAGGTCTACGTTCGCCTTACGGTACGCGAGCCGGGTCAGCAACGACGCGTGATGAACCAGATCAATGCTTGCCGCATCGATCGTCTCCTGGCGTTCCGGCTGGCTGAGATGTGCGATCACAATTGACTCAGATCCGGTTGACATCTATTACAAAACTATATTGTAATACGATGAATGTCAAGTTTGGCATGCGCCACCTGCGCGGTGCGAGCGCTGCTACGGGCAAGCGGCCGAGACGTGAGTGCTGCCGACCGTGGCCGGCATCAGAAACTCGGCGCTACGCCGACCGAGGGTTGCGACTCGCACCGCCGCGGCGGGGTCGTAGGTGGCCGCCCCGGCGGTCCGCAGCTGGCGCCTGAGAGCGATTGCGGCCGGCAACCTGTCGGCGGCTGACCGCTGCACTCGTAGCAGCGCGAAGTGTGAGACCACCTGGGCGCCCGCGCCCGCGACGGGCCGCGCCTGAGCGGCATGGGCGCCGGACGAGAGACCGAACAGCGAGGCGGCACAGCGATCTTTGAAGGTCCCGTCGGCGCTTCCCCGTAGGTCGCTCATGGCGCGCGCGAGCGCGGTGGCCGACGGGATGCCGCTCAGTGCGATGCGCGGCACCGTCCGGCTCGTGGTCACGGCTGCCGGCGTGGCGGCGTTTGCTCCGACTGCCAGAGGGCCGAGGGCGATGCACACCGCGCCCAGCCAGCGTAGGGGTCTCATGCTCGCCGAGACTATCGTGGTCGTCAACGCACGGCCGCTGCGGTTCCCTGCCTCACGGGCGATCGTGCGGATTCTCGGGGGCGCCGACCGGTACGAGGACAGCGCCGGGATCCGCACGAAACGCACCGAACTGGTGCGGCCGTTCATGCCTCCCGCCTGAAGCTGGTGAGACAGCTGCGCGGCCAGATACTCTCTGTGTCAGATGGCACAAACGCCCAGTCACATCACGCCGCCGGATACGCCGTGCTCACACGTGAGCGCGCGCGAGGCCACGTACCTGCTCGCGCTCCAGGAACTGCAGAGGCGCACGCCGGAGCCGACCCAGGTCGCGCTCGCGCGTGCCGTCAAGGTTTCGGCGCCGACGGCGCTGGAAATGGTGAAGCGCCTGCGTTCTCTGGGTCTGGTCGAGCCGGACAAAATGGTGCTCACGCACGAGGGCACCAGCGCGGCGCTGCTGCTGGCATCGCGCCGACACGCCGCTTCGGTGCTGACACGCGAAATGCTGGGGCTCGACGAAGCAGCGGCTGAGGTCGAAGTCGAACGACTCGCACCGAGCCTCTCGGCCGAAGTCGCGCGGCGGCTGCTGGCCAAGGAAAAGCAGTAGTCGCGCGCGTCCTGGTCTGGGCGGACCAGGACACTTGACACGGCCGCGCTCGGGCTCAGTTATGCGTGCTGTCGCCGCCGGCCAGGAGCGCCAGCGCGTGCGGCAACGCGTCCGCGATCGCCGCACCCGCCTGTGCGATCGAGCGCGGGCTGCCGGGAAAGTTGACGATCAGCGTTTGTCCGCGGATCCCAGCGACCGCGCGCGACAGCATCCAATGTCGCGTGTATTCGCGCGACACCAGCCGCATCGCCTCGGCCAATCCTGGAGCCTCGCGATCGATCACCGCGCGGGTCGCCTCCGGGGTCACATCGGTCGGGGAAAAACCGGTGCCGCCGGTGGTCAGAACCAGCCCACAGCGCTCGACATCACACCAATGCCGCAAGCGTTCGGCGATCAGCTCGCGATCGTCGGGAATCAGCTCGTATCCAGCTATTTCCGCATCGAGTTCACGGGCGAAATCGATCAGCGCCGGCCCGGCGAGGTCCTCGCCGCCGTCCGCGTGCCTGGAGCGTTGAAATCGAGATCACGGCAGCGCGCACGGGCATGCGCCGGATGCTACCCGGCGGTAGCCTTGGTGTAGTGATCCCGAATTCCAGCCCAGCTCACGACCGCTTTGCGCGCCCGCTCCGGGATCTGCGCATCTCGGTCACGGACCGCTGCAATTTCCGCTGTCGGTACTGCATGCCGCGCGAGGTGTTCGGACCCGATTTTGCGTTCCTGCCGCGCGCGGAGTTGCTGAGTTTCGAGGAGATTGCGCGGCTGGTGCGGCTGTTCGCGCAGGAGGGCGTCACGAAGGTGCGCCTGACCGGCGGCGAGCCGCTGCTGCGCCGCGACCTGCCGCTGCTGGTGGCGATGATCACCGCGGTGGACGGGATCGCAGATGTGGCGCTGACGACCAACGGGTCGTTGTTGGCGGCGCGCCCCGTTCGCGGTAATGGCGGCGCGGCAACGCGTGCTCAGCAACTCGCTGACGCGGGGCTCTCACGCCTGACCGTGAGTCTCGACGCGCTTGACGACGAGACCTTCGGCGCCGTCAACGGCGTCGGCTTCAAGGTGCAGGCGGTGCTCGACGGGATCGACGCCGCGGTCGCCGCCGGGCTGCAGCCGGTGAAGGTGAACATGGTCGTCAAGCGCGGCGTCAACGACCACGCGGTGCTGCCGATGGCGCAGTACTTCCGCGAGCGCGGGCTGACGCTGCGGTTCATCGAGTACATGGACGTCGGCAACAGCAATCGCTGGCAGCTGGACGAGGTGATGCCGTCCGCGGAGATCGTCGAGCTGCTGAACAACAGCTGGCCACTGGAGCCGATCGCCGCCAATTACCCCGGCGAGGTCGCCAGCCGCTACCGCTACCTCGATGGCAGCGGCGAGATCGGTCTGATCTCCTCGGTCACCCAACCCTTCTGTGGCGCCTGCACACGCGCGCGGCTGTCGGCCGACGGTCAGCTCTACACCTGCCTGTTCGCCGCGCACGGACACGACCTGCGCAGCGCGCTGCGCAGTGGCGGCAGCGACGCGGACCTCACCGAGCTGCTGCGCGGCGTGTGGTTGGCGCGCGCCGATCGCTACTCCGAGCACCGCGCGTCCGCTCCCGCCGACGAGCCCAAGGTCGAGATGTCCTACATCGGCGGTTAGCCGCCGACCTGTTCAGAGGCCGCTAACTGACCGCAATAGCTGTAACGCTCACGGAGTACAGATCAGCACTCGAGAAGCGAGGAGACACCCGTGATTGACAAGCTCGACTTCATCTCTGTTCCGTCGCGCGACGGCGAGCGCTCACGCGAGTTCTACGGCAACACGCTCGGCCTGCGCCCCGACCCCAATTCCAAATATGAGTTCTGGGTGGGGGACACCTGTCTCGCAATCTGGGAGCCCGAGCAGGTGGGCAGAACGTTCGCGCCGCAACACAACGGTCACATCGCGCTTCACACCCCCGACATTGCCGCAACGCGCGCCGAGCTCGAAGCCAAGGGCGTCGTGTTCAGTGGCGAGACGTTCGACACCGGGGTCTGCCATATGGCGATGTTCAGCGACCCCGATGGCAACGACCTGATGCTCCACCACCGCCACACGCCGTACGCATGACTTGAGACCGCGGCCGCTTTGAAGCTAGCGCTCGACGTCGACCATCACCGAGGTCGCCTTCACGGTGGCCGTCGCCGCGACTCCCGGGGCGAGCCCGAGCTCTTCGACCGAGTCGCGGGTGATCGCGGCAGTCACGCGGAATTCGCCGGCCTGGATCTCAACCAGCGCCATCACGCCATCCATCTCGACCGAGGTGACGGTCCCCGGGAAGCGGTTGCGCGCTGAGAACTGGGTACCGGTCTGGTGGCGCGGTGGCCGCGGACTGAGCCGCGCGACCTCACGCGCGGGGACAACGCGCCGGTTGCGCGAGTCGCGTTTGGTTTTCAGCTTGCCGCTCTTGTCCCAGCGTCGCAGTGTGTCGACGCTGACGCCAAGTGCCTTTGCGGCTTCGCCCATGCTCAATTCGTTCGCCATCGGGAAAGCATTTCACGCTGCGCGTAGGCTGTGCAAGTGCTCCCGAGCTGGAGCGCCGGCAACTCGAGCATCCGGGCGTGGAGTTCCTGCCCGCCGCTGAGCAGCGCTACGACCTCGACGCTGCGGCCAAGGTCGATGATGTCGACGATCTGGGCGCGGCCGAGCAGCTCGAGGGCGGCGTCAGGTACCGGTGCGGCCGTGAGCCGGACGGCCTCGGCCGGGACGTGCCAGAGCTCGCCCGAGGAGTCGAACAGGTTGTCGATTCCCAGCAGCCGGCCGACCTGCACCGACACCGGATGGCTGAACACGTCGCGGACGCTGCCGGATTGCAACACCTGTCCGTCGCTCAGCACGATGATCTCGTCGGCGAGCATCGCCGCCTCTTCCGGGTCATGGGTGACGATCACGGTCGAGAGGTTGACCTCACGCTGCAGGCGCCGCAGCTCACGGCGCAACTCGTCGCGAACCGGTGCGTCGAGCGCCGAGAACGGCTCGTCCAGCAGCACCACGCGGGGATCGGTGGCCAGCGCGCGGGCGAGCCCCACGCGCTGACGCTCGCCACCGGACAGCTCCCCGGGCATGCGCCCGGCAAGCTGGTCGATACGCAGCGTCTGAAGCCACCAGGCTGCGCGCGCGGGGTCTGCGTGGCGGCCGAACGTGGCCTGCTGCCAGACATCGCGACCGGGGAACAGCGCGAGGCTTTGCGGCAGGTAGCCGACGTGACGGCGCTCAGGCGGGGCGGCCGTCACGTTGTCACCGGCGAAGTTGATCGTCCCGAGCGCGGGAACCAGGCCGGCAAGCGTCTGCAGCGCCAGTGACTTGCCCGAGCCCGAGGGGCCGACCAGCGCGAGCCGGTGGCTGCGCTCCGGGTGGTCGATGCGCAGCTCGAAGTCGCCGGCGCGGGCGTCGATGTCGAAGCCGACCGCGGTCGCGGTCGCGTGCGGAGGCGGCGCTGGGGTGGGGAGTAGCTGTAGTTCCGCGCGTCGTGGCCAGCGCAGACGGGTGGCGGCGATTGCCAAAACCGCGACTGCGAAGGCCAGCAGTGTCGGCGCCTCGGTCTGGCTCAGCGGCGCGCTGCTGAAGATGTTCTCGACGTAGACAGGCAGGCTGTAGGGGTGGTAGGCGAGCACGACCACGGTTCCGTATTCGCCGAACGCGCGCAGCCACATGAGGATCATGCCGGTGCGGATTCCGTCGGACGCGGCCGGCACCTCTACGCGCAGGAAGCGGTCGATGGGGCGGTGGCCGAGGGTCGCAGCGACGTCGTTCAGCGCCGGGTCCACGGCGCGGAAGGCGCTGCGTGCGATCACCACCAGGAACGGGATCGACACGAACGACATGGCGATGATCACGCCATACATCGTCTGCGTGAGCCGCTCCCCGGAGAGCTGCCCGAGGAAGGTGTAGGGCCCGACGACGTAGACCAGCAGGATCCCGCTCATCAGCGGCGGGATCGCAAGCGGCAACTGCACCACCACGCCCACGAGCTTTGACAGCACGCTGTCGCTGCGCGCGAGTGCATAGGCAAGCGGCACACCGATGACGACGCCGATCAGTAGCGAGATGGTCGCGCCTTCGACCGAAACGCGCAGCGCGGACCACAGACCCTGTGCATGCCAGCCCTCGTTCGAGCCGCCGATCACCCGGACCAGAAACGCTACGAGCGGGAACGCGAGATAGACCGCAAGCAGGGCACCGAGCAGGATCAATGTGCGCGGTGTCCTGCGATTGCTCATCGCGGTCAGGCTACTTCAGGACCGGTCAGGCTACTTCAGGACTGCAACCAGATCTGCCGGGACGGAGACGCCGACGAGCTTGGGTGGCGAGATGATGCCGAAGTGGTCGGCCTTCATCAGCGCCTGGCCGGTTGGGCTGACCAGGAACTTCACGAACGCGGCCGCGCCCGCGGGGTTGGGGGCGTTGCGCAGGATCGTGACCGTATAGCTGCCCTGCTCGTTGAGTGCCGGTGAGCGGCACGAACGGGCTTTTCTGAGCGTTGGCGTCGGCCTCATACATGAATGACGCGTCCAGCTGGCCGTTCTGGATGCCCGCCTGTTCGGCAGTTTCCTCGTACTCGGTAGAGCTGTCCTTGATGATCTTCGCGACGGCCGGATCGTGCTGCTTGATCGCCGTTTCGGTGAGCGCTTTGACGTCCAGCACGCCGCCCGGGTCCTGTGTCGGGTTGGTGCGTCCGAGACGGAAGCCGGGCATCGTGATGACCTTCCACCAGGGTTTGGTCTTCAGATCGTTTGCGAACTTGCTCTTGGGGTTGTAGGCGAGCACCAGCGGGGAGCTGGCGAAGTTCGCGTACCAGTGCACCCAGTTGCCGCCCTGCGCGCCCATCAGCGTTGCGGTAACCGCCGGCGAGGCGCTCGCGAACACGTCGGCGACCTGCACCTTGTTCTTGATGTCTGCCGCGAGCGTGCTCGACCCCGCGGAGGTGTTGACCAGCGTGTAGCCGGTGGCCTTGTGGAACGCGGGGCCGAGGCTGTTGGTCATGAGCGTGTCGAGTGACCCGGCGGACAGCAGTTTCACATCACCGCTGTGCTTGGCGGTGGTGGCGCCGGTGCCGGTTGTGCCGGTGCTGCTGTGGCCCGCGCTGGTGTTGGTGCTCGAACCGCCGCACGCGGCCAATGCCACCGCAACCCCGGCGGCAGCAAACACGGAGACGGCGGCGCGGCGCCTGCGGCGTGCATATGTAGTGGATAGGTACATGCCAACAAGCTAACGCACAACCGGGGCCGTGCGTCAGTGCGATGGCGTATAGGTCGCGATCCGCTCGAAGTCGACCGGCGGCGTGTGCTCCCCGGCCGGCACCCGGAACGGAAGCCGGTTGCCCGGCGGTGTTGGGGCACACGCGGCGAACGTCGAGAAGGCGCACGAGAATGACACCAGGCGGTTCAGATCGAGCTCGGTGATGTTCTCGAGGTGGTCGGGGTCGAGTGCCACATAGCGGCCCCCGCCGTAGGACTCGACCCCGTTGGTTTGGTCGCCGATGTGGACGTAGGTGAGATCGCGGAAGTAGCCGGTCTCCTCGCTGCCGGCACGGTGCGCCAACACCGACAGCGAATAAGACTCGCGGTCGATCGTCAGCTCCAAGCGTCCGATCGTATAAGTGGTTTCGAGGATCGAGGCCTCGACCGTGGCCACGTCGTCGACAGAGACCTCGGTGGGCGTGAACTTGGCCGGCACGATCCACTCGTCGCTCAGCGGGAAGGTCGTGATGTCATCGAACAGCCGGCGCGCCGCCTCCTGCGGGTCGCGGACACGGACCGCATAGATCTTCTCGCCCTCGGCGTTCACGCGCGTCAGCGTCTCGAGCTCGAGGTCCTTGTAAAACATCGAGACCGCCGAGCCGGTGCCGGCGTTGCGGTTGTGCCCGTGCGGAATATGGGTCTTGGTGGTTACGGCTTGACCGTCGACGATCAGGCTGTCGCCGCCGGCGGCTGTGAGCTGTTGATCCGGGAGGTAATAGATCTCGCCGTCCTCAAGCAGCCACTGCCCGGGAACGAACTCCGAGGTGAACGGCTCTCCGGGGTAGAGCCAGTCCTGTGAAACAACTGACAGGTAGCCGTGGGGGCGAGTCAGATGCTTGACCCGGTTGTCGTGCCAGATCTGCCAGTCGGCGGCGTACTCGCTTGAAACCGTCACGGGTGTCGTTCCAGCTGCGGTGTCGGTTGGTGAATCGATGCATCTACGCTCGCGTCACGACCAGCTCTGTTGGGTTCATGACGGCGCAGCGACTTGCTCAGCTCCTCATCGGTGAGCAAACCACGCAGGATCACATCCGAGAACTCGTCGGCGATCTCTTCCGGAGTGCGGTAGCCGTTCGGGTCCATCCATACGTACGAGTAGTTGTGCATGCCCAGCAGGCCCTTGGTGATCAGGCCGCCGCCGGTGCGGAAATAGCCCTGCTCGACCCCTTCGTCGATCACCTGTCTCCAGATGCTTTCAAAGCGCTGGCGCTGAACGAGCACCTCTTCGCGAGCGGGGCCGGTGAGTGTGTTGACTTCATGGAAGAAGACCGTGACCTCGGCTCTGCGGTCCGCGATCGTGCGCATCAGCCGTCGTGAAAGCGCGCGCAGCTTCTCCGGTGGCGTGGTGTCGTCGGCCAGGATCGCCTCCCCAAATTCGACCATCTCACGAACGTGGCGGATGCTGATCTCCAGCAGCAGATCCTCCTTTGAGCCCATGTGGTGATAGAGGGCACCGCGCCCAAGGTCTACGGCGCGGCCCAGTTCCGACACGCCGGTCCCGTGGTAGCCGTTCTCGGCGAACAGCTGCGCCGCTGCGCGGACCAACCGTTCGCGCTGCTCGCTGTGGGGTCTTCTCTTGGCTGGTTGTTCGTCGTCTGTCATGCGAAAAGTCGGCCGATCGTGCTCTGGACTATCCGATCCTAAACAAGCGGTCAATGGTTTGGCGCTGCATTTCAAGCCCTTGAAAGCTGCATTCGGACCGTTACGAGAAGTTGCTTGCGCCGTACTGACTGATCGGTACAATAGCGTCATTCGGAGAAGGAGGCGTAGTGCCGCTGTTCAGCGAAGTGCTCGTAGTCGAAGCAGTGCGAACGGGAATCGGCCGTGGTCACCCCACCAAGGGGCAGTACCGCGACGTCCATCCCAACGCGCTGCTGGGCGCATGCTTCCGGGCCTTGTTCGATCGCTCCGGTGTAGATCCGAAACTGGTTGACGACGTGATCGGCGGATGCGTGCTGCAGTACGGCGAGCAGTCGATCAACGTCACGCGCAACGCCTGGCTTCAGGCGGGACTGCCCGAGCAGGTGTCAGCGACCACCGTCGACCGTCAATGCGGGTCCGGACAACAGGCGGTCAGTTTCGCGGCCTCGCTGATCGCGTCGGGGGCCGCCGGCTTGGTCGTCGCCGCAGGCGTCGAACACATGGGTCACATTCCGTTCACGTCCGAAGAGACACAGCGCGAGCAGCTCGGCACCCCCTGGCCGCAGGAGTTGGTTGACCGATACGAGCTGATCCCGCAGGGGATCTCTGCTGAGCGCGTCGCCGAACGCTGGGGGGTCGGTCGTGAGGAGCTCGATCAGGTCGCGCTGGAGTCCCACCGCCGGGCCGCAGCTGCAGCGCAGGCCGGTCACTTTGACGCCGAGATCGTGGCGGTTGAGACGGCCGACGGTGAGATTAGAGCCGATCAGGGGATTCGCCCTGACACCAGCGTGGAAGCCCTTGCTGGGCTGCGCGCGGCATTCCTCGAAGGCGGCACCATCACCGCCGGCAACTCCTCCCAGATTTCCGATGGCGCCTCGGCACTGCTGCTAGCGGACCGCGCCACCGTCGAGCGGCTCGGACTGCAGCCGCTTGCGCGGATAGTCGACTTCGTCTCGGTCGGCGTCGACCCGGTGATGATGTTGGAAGGCCCGGTCCCGGCCACGCGCGAGATCCTCACACGCAACGGCCTGACCGTCGACGAGATAGACCGCTACGAGGTCAACGAGGCCTTCGCAAGCGTGCTCGCGATGTGGCAGCGCGAGATCGGCGCGGATCCCGAGCGTGTGAACGTGAACGGCGGAGCCATTGCGCTCGGTCACCCACTCGGCGCCAGCGGCGCGCGGCTGCTGACCACGCTGACGCACGAGCTCAAACGCTCGGGGACCCAGCGTGGCCTGGTGACGATGTGCTGCCGTGGCGGCCTCGGGACCGGAACCCTCGTGGAGCGGGTGGATCGGTGAGCGGGCCGCTCAGCGGAGTCCGGGCGGTTGAGCTCGGCGGCGTCGGACCAGGCCCGTTCGCGGCGATGGTGCTCGCCGACATGGGTGCCGAGGTCGTACGCATCGACCGCCCCGGGGCAGCCCCGCTGTTCGAGGGCCTCAACCCGGCTCAGGACGTCTTGCTGCGCGGCCGCTGGTGCACGGCCGTCGATCTGAAGACCGACAAGGGCAGGGCGCTGGTTGCGCGCATGGTCGACGACGCCGACGTCTTCATTGACCCGTTCCGCCCGGGGGCCGCCGAACGACTCGGGCTCGGTCCCGAGGAGCTCTGCGCCCGCAACCCCGGGCTGATATACGCGCGCGTCACCGGCTGGGGCCAGCAAGGGCCGCTGGCCGAACGCGCCGGCCACGACATCAACTACCTCGCGCTGACGGGGCCGCTTGCCGCGATGGGGCGCAGGACCAGTCCGCCGGCTCCCCCGCTGAATCTGGTCGGTGATTACGGCGGGGGCGGGATGTTAGCCGCGCTCGGGATCGTTGCCGCGCTGTTCGAACGCGGCTTGTCCGGACTCGGACAGGTGGTCGACGCGGCGATGGTCGACGGCATCGCCCAGCAGTTCGCGAGCATCATGGGCTTCCGCGCGATGGGGATCTGGGAAGACCGCCGCGAGGCGAACTTCCTGGACGGCGGCGCACCGTTCTACGACTGCTACGAGACAGCCGACGGTCGTTTCGTCTCAGTTGGCGCGATCGAGCCACCGTTCTATGCGCAACTGTTGGCGCTGGTCGGGTTCGACCCTGATGAATGGCCCCAATACGACCGCACTCGCTGGCCCGAGCTGCGGCGCCGGCTGACGGCCGCGTTCGAATCGCGGCCGCGTGATGAGTGGGCGCGACTGGTCGAAGAGCTGGACGCCTGCGTGACCCCGGTGCTGACGCCCGTCGAGGCTGCCCGCCACCCACATAACGCCGAGCGCCAGCTGTACGTCGAACTCGACGGAGTACCGCAGCCTGCGCCGGCGCCGCGGTTCAGCCGCACCCCGTCCGCTGCGCGCTCACGTGCGTCCGTCGCCGAGCCCGAGTTCGTCAGGGCCGCAGCGGCTACGAACGGCCAGCGTTCGACGCGGACACCACCGGTGCCGGTGTCCTCAGCCACTGGATCCCAGGGCCACTAGGCTATGTTAAGTTTATCGATCCAAATAGTGCGGAATGTCGGGACCATGGACACCAGGAAGTTGCGTCAGCGATGACTGACCTCAGCGGAAAGGTCGCGTGGGTGACCGGAGCGGGGCGCGGTCTCGGACGGGCGATCGCGCTCGGTCTGACCGATCGCGGTGCGACGGTGTTCGCGACCGCCCGCTCGGGCGATCAGGTTGAGCACTTTGCGGCTGAGTCCGATGGGCGCATTCGAGCCCTGCCCGGCTCGGTTTCGGATCCGGAGTTCGTCGCGGATGCGGTGGAGAAGATCGTCGCCGATGGTGGCCAACTGGACGTGCTGGTGACCATGGCTGGGATCAGCCCGAGCGTCGAGCGCAGCGAGAACCTCGATGACGCGCGCTGGCAGGAGATCATCGCGGTGAACCTCAGTGGAACCTTTTACGCGTGTCGCGAAGCCGGCCGCGTGATGTTGCAACAGGGCAGCGGGAGCATCATCACCGTCTCGTCGGTTCACGGCAGCCAGGGGATCCCACGCCAGCTTGCGTATGCAGCCAGCAAGGGTGGGGTAGAGCAGCTGACGCGCACGCTCGGGGCCGAATGGGCGCCGCGCGGCGTGCGGGTTAACTGCCTTGCTCCCGGCTACTTCGTGACCTCGCTGACGCAGGACTACGTGAACAGCCACTACGGGGAAAACACGTTGCGGCGGATCCCGCTCGGTCGCTTCGGCGACGCCGCCGAGATTGTCGGCGCAGCGATTTACCTGGCGTCCGACGAGTCGGCCTACATGACCGGCTCAATCATGACCATCGACGGCGGCTGGAGCGCAGCATGAGCAACTCGTGGGATTGGTCAACGGCAGCCCGTGAAGCCGGCGTCGATCGTGATGGTCGTTTCAACGCCGGCGCGATGAAGCTGTTCGATGATGCGATCGTCTGGCAGCGCTCGGACGGTTCGGTCGAACGCTTCAGCGCCGCCCAACTGGAGCGGACGATCTCCGCCACCGCCGCACTGCTGGCTGAGCTCGGCGTCGGGCGCGGCGATCGGGTCGCAGGTCTGATGGGCCGCCGGCCCGAGACCTTCACGGTCGCGCTCGCCTGCTGGCGGCTGGGCGCGATTTACGTGCCGCTGTTCAGTGGTTTCGGCGGTGAGGCGCTGCGTCTGCGGCTCGACGATTCCGAGCCGAGGGTGGTGCTGGTCGACGGCGACAACCGTGCGGCGCTGGCCGACGCGCAGGGCAGCATCCCCGAGGCGATCGTGATCGCGGTCGACGGAGCGCTGGAATCGGAAGACGGCGACCTCGCCCAGCTGCTGGAACACCCGCGCACGGCGCCAGCAATCGTCGACACCGGCCTGCAGGACAACGCGGTGCTGATGTACACGTCGGGCACCACCGGTCGCCCCAAGGGTTGCGAAATTCCACACCGGGTACTGATCGGACTGCTTCCGTTCGTCCGCTTCTGCATGAACGTACGCGCCGGTGATCTGCTGTTCTCCGGCGCGGACGCGGGCTGGTCCTTTGGCCTGTTGACGACCGGCCTGGCACCGATGTCGGAGGGCGTCCGGCGCGTGATCGTGGAGCCGAAGTTCGACCCGCGAGTCTGGTGGGAGAGCGTCGCGCGGCTGCAGCCGACGCACTTCGCGGCCGCGCCCACGGCATACCGCCAGCTGGCCGCGGCCGGGCGCGAGTTGCTGCCGGACTCGCTGCCGGAGATGACCAGCGCAGGCGAGCCGTTCGACGCTCCCACATTCGACTGGTTCAAGCAATCCGGGCCGATGGTCCGCGACAGCTACGGGCTCTCCGAAATCGGCATGGTGATCGCGCAGCAACGGGTACCGCCGGGACCCGATCCCGAGCCGGGGATCATGGGCGAGGCGCTCCCGGGCTGGGAGATCGAGCTGATCGACGACGACGGAAACACCGTGATCGGCGAGGGCGTCGGCCGTATCGCAGTGCGCGACAACGGCTTCTTCATGAGTCAGGGCTACTGGGGCCGGCGCGCCGAATGGGAGGCACGCTTCGCTGACGACTGGTTCCTCACCGAGGACACCGCGCGCCGCGACGAGCAGGGACATCTGCACTACGTCGGACGCGCGGACGACATGATCGTCACCGCCGGCTACAACGTCGGACCGGCCGAGGTCGAAGCAGCGCTGATCGATCACCCCGCGATCGCCGACGCAGGGTGTGTAGCTGAACCCGATGCGCGCAAAGGCGTTGTGGTCAGTGCGCACGTGGTCCTGGCGCCCGGGGTCGAACCCCCGCCGGACCTGCTGGCTGAACTGCGCGGCTGGGTCGGAGACCGCGTCGGTTGGCACTGCGCTCCGCGACACGTTGAGATCCACGACTCGCTTCCGCGCACCGAGAGCGGCAAGCTGCAGCGCCGACTGCTGCGGAAGACGGCGGTGTAGCGATGGCTCCCAGCTCTTCATCTCAAGACCTACAAGCCACACCGACCGGGAGTGATCGCAGACAGATGGACGCCGCACGGTACGAGCAGTTCCAGAGGAATCTGTTCCGCAGAATGTGGACCGAGCTCGATCCGCTTGAAGCGGAGATCGAGGACAACGAGCAGCTTCCGTTGGAGCGGCTGATGCCGCTGCTCGCGGATATGGGCGCGCTAAGCCTGATCGTCCCCGAGGAATATGGCGGGCTCGGTCTATCGATCGAGCAATACCTGCCGATCGTCGCCGAATTTGCCAAGCTCCACGGCGCCATCCGGGTGCTGGTGCACGTGCACAATTCGTTCGCGCACGCCGTCTCGGAGATCGCTTCGGAGGAGCAGCGCCAGGCGATCCTGCCTAAGACGGTGACGGGTGAGCACTCGATCGCGTTCGCGCTGACCGAACCCGACCACGGGACCGGTCTGGATCTCGGCACGGTGGCCGAACGCGACGGCGACGAGTACGTCATCAGCGGTCGCAAGTGGCTGATCACCAATTCGGACATCGCTTCGCATTTCATGGTGTTCGCCCGGACCTCAGCCACCGAGGTATCGGCGATCATCGTCGAGCGCGATCGGCCCGGCTTCAGCATCGAGCCGCTCCCCGAGACGATGGGATGCAAGGGCGGTGAGCACGGCGTCTTGACCTTTGACCAGGTCAGAGTGCCGGTCACCAACATCGTCGGCCGCGAGGGAGAGGGCAACGAGCACCTCGAACGCGCGCTTGAGATCAGCCGCGTGTTCATCGCGGCCAGCTCACTGGGAACGGCCCAGCGGGCACTTGATCTGTCGCTCGAGCACGCCAAGCAGCGTGTGACCTTCGGCAAGCCGATCGGCTCGCGGCAGGCGGTGCAGCGATACCTGGCCGAGATGGCCACGGACGTTTACGCGCTGCGCCACATGCTCACCGATGCGGCGCGTAAGTGGGACGCGGGAGAGCGTATCCCGGTCGAGGCTTCGCTGGTGAAGCTATTCGGCCTTGAAGCGGTAGGGCGCGTGACGGATCGAGCGCTACTCGTCCACGGAGGGATCGGATACACGAGGAGGACAACGATTGAGCGGCTCTACCGAGATGCCCGCTTGAACTGGCTCGAAGAAGGCCCACCGACCATCCAGTACTTGGTGGCTGCTCGCGGCCTGCTGGATGGCTACAGCTGGGGCGACGCTTTCCAAGGAGCTTGACCGCATGCAACTGCTGAAACTGGCAACAAGGTCGTCCGTTTGCTCGCCACAGGGCGAGCAAACCAAAACGAAGATCAACGGGGCCGCTGCTGAGGCAGCCGCCCGTCATTAGGAGAGAGGAATGCGCATGTCACCACGTTCAACCGCGCGGCGCAGGCCGCCGACGCTCATAGCGGGCGCTGTGCTCGCTGTAGTCGTTGCACTCGTGCTCGCCGCCTGCGGCGGATCGAGCAACAGTGGGACGGGAACCAAAACCACGGCCGCATCGGGCGGTGGAAGTACGGCATCCAGCAAAGTCAACGCGGCAGCGGCCGCGATGGTCCCCGCGCAGTACAAGAAGAACGGCATCACCGTTGGCATGTTCACCGGCGCCCCGCCGGAGGCCTATGTCAACTCGTCGAATCAGCTGGTCGGCTTCGACCCGTCGATGATCCGCGCCGTCGGCCAGGTCCTCGGCGTGCCGATTCATCTGCAGCAGATGTCGTTCGAGAACGCGCTGCTCGGGCTTACGGCCGGACACACCCAGATCGTGCCCGGTTCGAGCGTCACGCCACAACGTCTGAAGCAATATGACTTCGTCGGCTACGTAGATGCCGGCTACACAACCGCTGAACCCGCGAACTCCGCCAAGATCGGGTCGAGCCTTTCCGACCTTTGCGGCAAGAAGGTCGCGACGCTGTCGAGCGTTTCGTTCCTGCCGCTCTTGAACGCGGCCTCCAAGCAATGCCCGTCAGGCAAGTCGATTCAGGTGCTCACCTTCCCCGACTGGGGCAGCGCTGAGTTGGCCGTGCAGAGTGGCCGTGCGAATGCGGTTGCGGCTCCGGCCGCGACGCTGGCACTGCTGGTCAAGCAGCAGGCCGGTAAGTGGCAGCTGACCGGCCCGGTGTTCGGCAAGGAGATCGGTGGGTACGCCCTGAAGAAGGACAGTGCTTTGGTCAAGCCGCTCGCCGCCGCGATCAATGTGTTGGTGAAGAACGGCGAGTACGCCAAGATTCTCCACACGTACGGCGTCCCATCGATCGCCGTGAACCAGGCAAAGATCTACACAGGTAGCTGAGCCAACCGTGTCAGGAGGCATCGTGACTCGCACTGACAGCGACCCGGCCGGGCAAGCCGGGTCGTCTGGAACACAGAGCAACAAGGGGCTCGCGCTCCTACCGTTGCGCCCACGGCCGAGTAAGAAACGTGTCGTCATCGGCGTCGTGCTGGCGCTTGCGACCGTCTACATCATCGTCAACCTGGCACGGAACCCTGTGTTCCAGTGGTCGGTGGTGTGGAGTTACATGTTCAACTCGCAGGTGCTTCACGGTGTCCTGATCACACTTGAGATCACCGTCGTCTCCATGGTGGTGGCGACGGTGATCGGGCTCATCCTGGTCGTGATGCGGCTGTCGAAGAACGCCGTGGCTCGGTGGGTGAGTGGCACCTACATATGGCTGTTCAGGGCCATACCGCTGCTGGTCCAGCTGATCCTCTGGTACAACGTCGCACTGCTGTACAAGCACATCGGGATCGGCCTTCCATTCGGCAAGGACTTCCTGTCGGTCACTACCCAGAGCCTCGTGACCCCGTTCCTGGCCGCGATTCTCGCCTTCGGCCTGCACGAGGCGGCATACCTCTCTGAGGTGTTCCGTGCCTCACTGATGTCGGTAGCGCCCGGACAGGCCGAAGCGGGCAAGGCCCTGGGGATGACCTCGAGTCAGACGTTCCGCACCGTGCTGCTCCCGCAGGCGGCCAGGATTGCACTGCCTCCGTTCGGAAACCACGCGATCAACATGCTGAAGAGCACGGCGCTGGTCGCGTTCATCTCCGTCTACGACCTGCTCTACACGGTCCAGCAGATCTACAACCGGACCTTCGAGATCATGCCGATGCTGATGGTCGCGACGCTCTGGTACCTGATCCTCGTCTCGATTCTGTCGCTGGGGCAGATGTACCTGGAGCGGCGGCTGGCGAACGGTCAAAAGGTCCGCAACGTGCCGGCCCTGCAAGAAGAGAGCATCGGCGTGATTCCGGAGGCGACATGACCCAGCCAGTCCTGCAGGCGGTTAGTGTCACCAAGTGCTTCGGCTCCGACGTCGTCGTGGACCACGTCTCACTGGACGTGGCCGGCGGTGAGACGGTCTGCATCCTAGGACCCTCGGGCGCAGGAAAGACCACCTTCCTGCGCTGCCTCAACGGACTCGAGCAGATCGACTCCGGCGCGGTGCTGCTGAAGGATGAGATCCTCGGGTACGAGCGCAAAGACGATTACCTGCTCGCGCTTCCGCCGCGTGCCGCCGCCTTCCAACGACGCTCGCTGGGGATGGTGTTCCAGAGTTTCAACCTGTTCCCGCATCTCAACGTGAAACAAAACGTGATGGTGGCACCGCAGAAAGTTCTGCGCCAGCCACGCGCGGAGGTGGAAGAGCGGGCGATGGAGCTGCTGCGGCGCGTCGGCCTTGAGGGCAAGGCCGACAGTTACCCGTCGGAGCTGTCCGGTGGGCAGCAACAGCGGGTTGCGATCGCACGTGCGCTCGCGATGCGCCCGACCGCGGTCTTGTTCGACGAGCCGACCTCGGCACTCGACCCGGAGCTCGTCAACGAGGTGCTTGACGTAATGCGTGATCTGGCTGAGAGCGGGATGACGATGGTTGTGGTTACCCACGAGATCGGCTTCGCGCGCGAGGCAGCCGACACCGTCGTGTTCATGGAGAAGGGCGTGATCGCCGAACAGGGACCGGCCCGCGAAGTGATCGATAACCCACGGAACGAGCGCACGCGCGAGTTCTTCTCGAAAGTGATCTGAGAGGACCCTGATGTCAGACAAAACAGAAACGGGCAGCGTCCAATCGCTTGATGATGTCGCGGCGATGTACAAGGCGAAAGGGGTCGGTCAGCCGCTCGGCTTCGGCCAGCGCGTTGCCCTGCTGGTGATCGACTTCCAGCAGGTGTACACCCGCACCTGGCGCGCGAAATCGCTTGAACCGGTGGAGTTGACCGCGAAACTGCTCGAAGCCGCACGAGCGAACCAGCTCCCCGTCTATTACACCTATCAGGGGTACGACCCCGACAACGTTGACGGCGGGATCTTCGGGATGAAGGCGCCGACGTTGCTGGAATTCCTGCGGGGCAGCTGGGACTGTGAAATCGACCCGCTGATCACTCCCGCGCCGGACGACCTCGTGATCGAGAAGACGGTGCCCTCCGCGTTCTTCAAGAGCGAACTGGCCGAGCGGCTGGAAGCGCAGGGGATCGACACGGTCGTGATCTGTGGCACCAGCCTCAGCGGATGCGTACGCGCGTCGGTCGTCGACGGGATGTCACACGGCCTGCGGATGATGGTCCCTGAGCCGTGCGTCAGCGACGCATCCGAGCCATCGCTGCGTACCTCGCTGATGGAGATCAACACCAAATACGGTGACGTGATCACATTCGAGCAGGCGCTCGAGGGCATCAACGGCTCTGAATCGGTGCTGGTGTGAGCTTCGACCTGATCATCCGCAACGGTCGGGTTGTCACGGCTTCAAGTGAAGGCGACTACGACATCGCGATCACGGACGGGAAGATCGTCGACCTCGGACACGACCTCGGACCCGCCGACGAGGTGATCGACGCCGGCGGGAAGATCGTGGTCCCTGGTGGCATCGACGCCCACGTTCACTTCACGCCGGTGAACCTGCCCGACCGTTCGCTGGCGTGGGCCGACGACTTCTCCTCGGGAACCAAGGCGGCCGCCGCCGGCGGGATCACGACAATCGGCGACATCACCTTCTCCAAGCTCGGCGAGGGGCTGGTGGAGACCGTCGAGCGCGTCGCGGTCGAGGCTGCCGAGAAGGCCGTGGTCGACTTCCTGTTGCACCCGGTGCTGCTGGATCCGTCGGAGGAAAACCTGGCCGAGATCTCAAAGCTGCCGGAACTCGGTGTCGCCAGCCTCAAGATGTTCATGCAGATGGGGCAGTTCGACGCGCGCGCCCAGACCTACCTGGAGGCGATGCGGCTGGCCGGAGCGAACGAGCTCCTGACCCTGATCCACTGCGAGGACGGCGCGATCATCGGGAACTGCACGCACCACCTGGTGCTGTCCGGCAACTCGGATATCGCGCACTTCCCGGAGACGCGGCCGGTGCTGTCTGAATCCTCCGCGGTGGAGCGCGCGATCGCGTTCGCCAGCGCCGCCGACGCACCGATTTACATCGTGCACCTCTCCAGCCAGATGGCGCTCGAAGCAGCGACGCGCGCACGCGCTCGCGGCCAGGCCGTGTACGTGGAAACTCGCCCGATCTATCTGACCTTCACGCGCGAGCGTTTCGACGGACCCGAACCCGGCATCTATGTCGGCAACCCGCCGCTGCGCGAGGAGTTCGACGTCGAGGCACTGTGGGCGGGGCTCGCATCCGGGCAGATCAGCACCTGCTGTACGGACCACGCGCCCTGGCGCAAAGAGGACAAGCTCGCGCCCGAGGTGAACGTCCAGAACACCCGGCCCGGGATGGCGGATCTGGAGACGCTGATGCCCTCGCTGTTCTCAAACGGGGTGCGCACAGGCCGCCTCTCAATGCAGCGGTTCGTGGAGATCACCTCGACCAACGCTGCACGCCTGTTCCAGGTCTATCCCCAGAAAGGCACGATCGTGGTGGGTGGGGACGCTGATCTGACGATCATCGATCCGGAACTGACCAAGGCGGTGCACAGTGACGCGCTCGAAACCAACGCCAAGTTCAGTCTGCTCGACGGCGTCGAGCTCACCGGCTGGCCGGTGATGACCATCAGCCGCGGAACCGTCGTGGCCCGTGACGGGCGCGCACTACCGGTCAGCGCACGCGGACGCCACGTTCGCCGTGGCCAACTCGAGGACGACAATTCGATCAAAGCGGCGGGACGGCCGCGCCCGCACGGGAAGGCATCAGCATGACTACTTCAGTTCCAGCGTCCGCGGAAATCGTGATCGTCGGCGGAGGCGTGATCGGCATGTCGCTCGCGCTCGAGTTGAGCCGGTCCGGCCGCGAGGTTGCGCTCATCGACCGCGAACGGCTGGGCGCCGCCTCCACTTCGCTGAACGCCGGCGGGGTGCGTCACCAGTTCTACCAGGACGCCAACATCCTGGCCTCGAGTCGCACTGTTGAGCAGCTGCAGCGCTGGCAGTACGAGGATGGGATCGACCTCGGCTACCGCCAGGTCGGCTACCTGCTGATGTATCAAACCGAGGGACAGCGGGCGCGGCTGGCCGAAGGCGTTGTGCGGCAAAACGCACTCGGTGTTGGGACCACCTTCATCGGCACCGACGAGATCGCGGAGCTCGCGCCCGACGTGCAGACCGAAGGGATCCTTGGGGCCTGCTTCGGACCCGAGGACGGCTATTTTGATCCTCCCTCGCTGGCCGAACACCTGCGTTCACTGGTTCTGGCCAGTGATGTGCAGGTCTGCGAGGACACAGTAGTGACAGGTGTGCGCCTGACCGGTGATAGGGTCGCAGCGCTCCAGACCGGCGGCGGAGAGATCGCCCCTGAAACGGTGGTCAACGCCGCCGGCGCGTGGGGGCCGTCGATTGCCCAGCTATGGGGGGAGACACTGCCGATCATTCCGCGCCGCTCGCAGGTGTTCGTGATCGACGACGCGCCCCAGCTCGCCCCGCAGATGCCGCACACCTTCGATTGCGAAGCGCGCTTCTACCTGCGCGCGCACGGCGGTGAGCTGTGGTCCGGGGCTGCATTCAAGCCAATCCTGGACGAGGTTCCCGCAAAGGGCGAGCTCGACGTGAACTGGCAGGAGGCGGAAGAGTTGGCGCGACGCGTCGGCAGCCGTGTGCCGGTGCTCGAGGGCCGTCGCTTCAACCGCGCCTGGGCCGGTGTGATTGAGGTGACCGCCGACGACAATCCGATCATCGGCCGTGGGGCCAAGCAGAACGTCTACACGGCCGCGGGATTCAGCGGTCACGGAATGTGCGTCGGCATCGGGCTGGCGGCGAGCATTGCGGCGGAGATCAACGGCCAGACACCGGACATCCCGCTCGACATCTACCGGCTCGATCGCTTTGCCGGAGCCGGCCCGAACAGAACCGAAGGACTGTGGCTGCGCGAACGCCCCAGTCGCATCGAAGAGTGGCTCGCCCCGATGCCCGACGCTGCTCCGATCCCGGAAGCGACGCAGACGCGTTAGCGGCCTTGTATGGCACACGACGTTCCGCATAGCTCACACTGGGGCGCGTTCGAGGCCACCGTCGAGGACGGCCGCGTCGTGGCCGTCAAGCCCGCAAGCGGGGACCCGGATCCCTCGCCGATCCTGCCTGGGATCGGCGAGGCGCTGACCGCCGACGTTCGTGTCGCCGCGCCTTCGATCCGCAGGGGCTGGCTCGAACACGGACCCGGCGTTAGCTCAGATCGCCGCGGCAGCGAAGAGTTCGTCGAGGTCAGCTGGGAGCTCGCGCTCGACCTCGTCGCCGCGGAGATCAAACGGGTCAAGGAGCAGTACGGCAACGAATCGCTGTTCGGCGGCTCTTATGGATGGTCGAGTGCCGGCCGCTTCCATCACGCGAAAACACAGGTCAACCGCTTCTTCAACAGCCTCGGCGGCTGCACCGGCCAGGTCGGCAACTACAGCTATGCGGCCGCGTCGGTGATCCTGCCGCACGTCGTCGGAACCGACGCCAACACCACCGGTGAGGCGACGACTTGGGACGCGATTGCCGGATACACCGACCTCTGGGTACTGTTCGGCGGTGCGCCGCTGAAGAACACGCAGGTTGAATCGGGCGGTACCGCGCACCACGCCGCCCGTGAAGGGCTCGCGCGCGTCTGCGCGAGTGGTACCGAGTTCGTCGGAATCAGCCCGTTACGCGACGATATGCCCGACTTTCTTGAAGCTGAGTGGATCGCCCCGCGCGTGAACACCGACACCGCGGTGATGCTGGGGCTGGCGCACACGATCCTGGTCGAGGGGCGCGCCGACCAAGCTTTCCTGAACCGCTACTGCGTCGGCTGGAGCCAGCTCCGCGGATACCTGCTCGGGGAGGAAGACGGCGTACCAAAGAGCGCCGAGTGGGCCGCCGAACTCGCAGACGTCGACGCGGAAGTGCTGCGCGACCTCGCGCGGCGGATGTCCGATGGTCGCCGCACGCTCGTCACCACCGCCTGGTCGCTGCAGCGTGCCGACCATGGTGAGCAGCCGTTCTGGATGACGATCGCGCTCGCTGCGATGATCGGCCAGATCGGACTCCCGGGCGGCGGGTTCGGATTCGCCTATGGCGGAGCGTCCGGGATCGGCAACCCACGCTCCCCGTTCGGCACGCCGCTGTTCCGGGCCGGCGTGAACCGTTGCGGCAGCCATATACCGGTGGCGCGGATCGTCGACATGCTGATGCATCCAGGTGAGAGCTATGACTTCAACGGGGAGCGCCGCCGCTTCCCCGACATCCGGCTGATCTACTGGGCCGGCGGAAACCCGTTCCACCACCATCAGGACATCAACCGCATGGTGCAGGCCTGGCGCCGCCCCGAAACGGTGATCGTCAACGAACCGTGGTGGACATCGACCGCGAGACACGCGGACGTCGTGCTGCCGGCGACAACCACGCTCGAACGCAACGACATCGGCACCGGCTCACGCGACCGCACGATCGTCGCCATGCACCGCGCTGTTGACCCGGTCGGCCAGGCTCGCAACGACTACGACATCTTCAGCGAGCTGGCGACCCGACTTGAGGTCGCCGACGAGTACACCGAGGGGCTGGATGAGAGCGGCTGGCTGCGGCGCATCTATGAAGATTTCTCCGCGCGTGCCGAGGCTGCCGGTACCGAGCTACCGAGCTTCGATCAGTTCTGGGCGGCCGGCGGGATCAAATTGCCCGTACGCGACCAGATTGTGATTTACGAGCAGTTTCGGGCGGACCCCGATGCCAACCGGCTGAAGACACCGTCGGGGCTCATCGAGCTGTTCTCCGAGACCATCGACAGCTTCGGATACGACGACTGCCCCGGCCATCCGACCTGGCTCGAACCGGAGGAGTGGCTCGGCAACAAGGAGCTGACTGGGGAGTACCCCTTGCACCTGGTTTCGAACCAGCCGCAGACACGACTGCACGGCCAGCTCGACATGGCCCGCTACAGCGTTCAGAGCAAAGTCGACGGTCGCGAGCCAGCCCGGGTCCATCCCAACGAGGCCGAACGACGCGGGCTCGTCGAAGGCGACATCATCCGCGTGCGCAGTCGCCGCGGACAGTGTCTGGCGGGGCTACACGTCGACGATGCCGTGCGTCCCGGAGTGCTGCAGCTCTCCACCGGAGCTTGGTATGACCCGCTCGTACCCGGAGAGCTCGGAACCCTCGACAAGCACGGCAACCCGAATGTCCTCACCCGCGACCATGGCACCTCACGGCTCGCGCAGGGGCCTAGTTCCCACAGCACACTCGTCGAAATCGAACGCTTCGAAGGGCCGCTACCGGAGATTTCCGTGTTCGCCCCACCACCACTTGTCTCATCAACACAGGAGCGCAGTAGGCATGAATAGCGAGATAACGGAGACCGTCGAGACGCTGGTGATCGGCGGCGGATTGCTCGGCTGCGGCGTTGCCTACTACCTGACCGAAGAAGGCGCATCGGACATCCTGATTCTCGAGGCGGACGTGCACGGAGCAGGATCGACCGGCGGTTCCTATGGGAACGTGCGCCAGCAGTTCGGGACACCGCTGGAGATCGAATGCTCACGACGCGGGCTCGAATTCTGGAAGAACGTCGAGCGCAATTTCGGCGTGGCAGTTCCGTTCCACGAGGACGGGTACCTGATGGTCACCGCCGACTCGGACACCGCGGTACTGCTGGAGGAGCACGCCGCTGTCCAGCGTGACTGCGGGATGCCCAACATTGAACTGCTGGACCGCGACGGGATCGCCGAGCTGACCCCGTTCCTGGTGGTGGACGACCTGGTCTGCGGGTCATACACGCCCGAGGACGGGCACGTCATGGGCATGGACGGGATCACCGCATTCCTGGCCGGGGCACGTAGCAACGGCGGCGTTCGCGTCAAGCAGCACTGTCCGGTCAACGGCCTCGACCGCGAAGGCAGCGGCTGGCGGGCACACACACCAGACGGCGACATCCTTGCCCAGCGGGTGATCATCACCGCGGGCGGGGGAACCACCGAGCTGGTCCGCCCGTTCGGGGTCGAGCTCGATCTGAAGTCGGTGAAGCAGTATTCACTGCTGACCGAGCCGGCGTTCGTCGGTCAGCGCATCCCCTTCACGGTCGATCTCGACTGCGGTCTGGCGGTGGAACGCGAGGTCGACAAACTCGTCCTCGGGATGCTCGGCCGCAACCCCGCACCAAGCGGCCACGTCGAATTGATGGATCAGTTCTTCACGGCTGCCGAGAAGCGTGCACCGATCCTGCAGACGCTGGGGGTCAGCCACCGCCTGACCGCCAGCCCGACCGTCGGCGGCGACGGTCATCCCTACATCGGCAGCGTCGATGAAAACCTCTGGACGATCGCCTTCGCCGGACACGGAGTCATGCACGGACCGCCGGTGGCGGAAGCCGTCGCCAAGCAGATCGCCGGCCGACCGGACACCACGCTAGATCTGTCCGCCTGGGATCTGCGGCGTCAGCCCGGTTCGCCGACGGTGCTGTGGCGCCGGCATGCGACCAACTGAGATGACGACGCCCGTGCGAGCACGGTCGCAGCGATGAGCGTCCGCGACGCCGACGTGCGGCGGTTCGACTACTCGGCGATCGTGGATCGTCCGGCTCCGAGCTTGCCGAGCGCCGCTCGCCTGGCGCTATGGCTTGTCGTGAACGTCGAGCACTACGAGTTCCTGCCGCTCGATAACCCGCTCCGCAACCCGTGGCCAGAACGGCCACACCCCGACCTCGTGAATTACTCGCGGCGCGACTACGGCAACCGCGCCGGGCTCTGGCGCTTCATGCGGCTAATGGATAAGCACGGCATCAATGCCACGGTTTCACTGAACTCCGCGGTGGTCGAGCAATTCCCGGACATCGCCGAGCTGCTGAGCTCAACCAGCTGGGACATCATGTCGCACGGCTTCTACAACACCCGCTACGCGGCCGGTCTTGAGCTCGAGGGCGAGCGCCAGATGATCCGCGATGCGGTGGAGGTCGTCAACGAGCGACTCGGCAAACCGGTGAGCGGATGGCTAGGCCCGGCATTGACGACGACCGTCGCGACCCCCGACCTTGTGGCGGAAGCCGGCGTGCGCTACATGGCGGACTATCTGCACGACGACGAGCCCTGCTGGATCCGTACGCAGAGCGGCCCGATCGTGTCCCTGCCGTACAGCATCCACCTGAACGACTCGCCGCTGATCGGCCGCCTACAGCACAGCGGCGCAACCTTCGCGAGGCTCGTGAAAGACCAGTTCGACGCCCTCTATGCGGAGGCCGCGGAACGACCCAGGATTCTGTCGATCTGTCTTCACCCGTACGCGATCTCAAGCCCCTCGCGCCACCTGCACCTCGATCAGGTGCTTGGGTACATCCTCGGACACGACGGCGTCGTAAGCTGCACCGGACTCGCGTTGGCAGACCACTACGCACAGACCGACGGCCGACGAGTCGATGCCCCCAAGCCGGAGCGGATGGACGGCCATGAAACCTGACGACTCGCCAACTGTGCGTTACGACAGCCGCCGCACCCCGCTGCCGGCGGGAACCGACCTGGAGTCGTATCGGCACCGGCAGCTGGGATCGCCGCGGCTTCCGGCGGAGCGTCGCGTCGCCGTGGTGGTATCGCTCTGGGTAGAGAGCGCCGAACCGATGTGGCCCGACCCCGAATGGTCGCCGGCCGGCGTCCCGCGGTGGCTGGATGTGAGCGCCTGGAGTCTGTACGAGTACGGGTCGCGGACCGGCGTGTTTCGGCTCGGCGCGATGTTCGACCGGCTGGGGGTCAAGGCGACCCTGGCGATCAACGACAAGGCAGCCCGAACAGCACCGCGCGTGCTGGAACTGGCTTGCGAGCGCAACTGGGAGGTTGTCGGTCACGGTGCCGCAGCCAACCAGCTGGTCACGTCGAGGATGACGGACGCCGCCGAGCGTGCCTACCTGCAAGAGTCACGCGACGTGCTGCACGAGCTCACCGGCAAGCGGCCGCTGGGCTGGGTTGGGCCCGCGCTGAGCGAGTCACAGCGCACGCCGGAAATCGCCGCGCGGCTCGGCTATCGCTATCTGATGGACTGGGGCAACGACGACCGCCCCAGCCTGTTCGCGGGGCCCGACTGGGAGATCGTCTCGATCCCCGCACTGGTAGATCTGAGCGATCATCTGGTGCTGTCGGGAACCGCCGACACGCCCTGGTCGTTTGCGCAAACGCTCGAAGACCACCTGCGCGTCTTGCTCCAAGAGGACCAGGACGCGGTCATGACCCTAACCCTCCGCGCGCATCTCTCAGGGCAACCCTTCCGCGCCAAGTACATCGAGCAGTTCCTCTCCTTCGCGCGCGCTTGTGAAGGAGTCTGGTTCCCGACCGCCGACGAGGTCGTTGACACGTACCGCTCACTGAACCCCCACGATCGAGAGGAGTCGACAAATGACCGACCCCGCAGCGTTCCGGGCTAATTTCCCGGTTCTGGAAACGAAGTCATATCTCAACGCCGGGACCGAGGGGCCGCTGCCCGAACGCGTCCGCGACGTAATCGACGCGCGGGTGCAGTACGAACTCCAGGGCCGCAGCGGCAAGGACTATGTGATGGCCGGCCGGGAGGTCAATGCCAAGGCCCGCGCCGCCTACGCGCGGGTGCTGAACTGCCAGAGCACCGAGATCGCGCTGACCGGCTCCACAACAGACGGCTGCAGCACGATCCTGGCGGGACTGAATCTAAATCCCGGAGACGAGGTCATTACCTCCGACGAGGAGCACCCGGGGCTGCTGGCTCCACTCGGGCGGCTGAAGCGCAAGGGCATCAAGGTCACGATCGCTCCGTTCGCAGAAATCGCGGATGCCGTGAGCGCGGACACCCGGCTGGTCGCCGTTTCACACGTCTCCTGGGTGAGTGGACAGGTGGTTGACACCGAAGCGCTGAAGGCGACCGGAGTCCCGTTCCTGCTCGACGGCGCCCAGTCGATCGGCGCCGTGCGGACCGACGTGCAGGAGCTCGGCTGCGCCTATTTCGCAGGCTCCGGGCAGAAGTGGTTGTGCGGCCCCCAGGGCAGCGGGTGCCTGTACGTGGCACCCGACTACCTGGACCAGATCACGCCACCGTGGCCCTGCTACTTCACCGTCGCGAACGTGCTGGACTCGCTCGACTCACCACCGAGCGCGAACGTGCAGCGGCTCGACGTTGACTTCCCGCCGGTGCTTCGATCTGCGTGGGCGAACGCGTCAATGTCCGTGTTTGAGGAGGCCGGCTGGGACTGGGCACAAGCGCGCGCGACGTCGCAGGCCGCGAAGCTCGCGGCACTGCTGGCAGCGCGTGATCTTGAAGTCGGGCCACGCGGTCACTCGACGCTGGTCTCGTGGAAATCCGATGACGCTGACGCCGAGGTGTTGCGGCTCGCCGAACAGCACATAGTCGTCCGCAGCATCCCCAGCCACGGATATGTTCGCGCCTCGGTGGGGGCATGGACCGCCGACCATGAGCTCGACCAGCTCGCCGAAGCCGCGGCCGCTTTACGCGCCGCGTGATCGTCCTCGAGCCGTCCGCCGGCGCACAGCATCGAAGGCGTCGGCGGCTGCGAGTCGTCTAGCTGTCGGCAGGCACCCGTCGGGAATACTCGCTCCACGAACCAACGTAGAGCCGCGGGGCGTCATACCCGGCCAGCTTCGTGGAGAAGATCAAATGGCAGGCCTGGAATCCCGAACCGCAATAGGCGATCGCGTCCGAATCCTCGGTCAGTCCGACAGCGTTGAGCCGCTGCTGCAGCTCGGCGGGGGTGGCGAAGCGGCCGTCTGTATCGAGGCCGATCGGCTCCCACCATGCGTTCACCGCGCCGGGGAGGTGTCCTGGATAGGGATCACCGGGAGCGACCTCGCCGTTGAACCGGTCAGGACCGCGGGCATCCATCAGCAGCGTCTCATCCGCAAGCGAGGTGACCTCATCGAAGTCCGTGAGCCACTCGTCATGCTTGGCCCGTACCGTGAAGTCGCCAGGCTCCGGTGCGACCGGCGGACCGGCGTCGAGCGGACCGGACCACGCTGCGAGCCCGCCGTCCATCAACGAGACACGTTCATGCCCGAAGTAGTTCAGCAGCCACCAGACGCGTGCCGCTGCGAAGCCGTTGCTGTAGACGATCACGTGTGAGTCGTCCGATACGCCGGCTTTGCGCATCGTCGCCTGGAACTCCTCCGGTGACGGCAACGGGTGGCGGCCGCCTCCCCACCCCGGATGACCGGTGAGCTCAGCTTCCACATCAACGTAGGCGGCGCCGGGGACATGGCTTTCGGCATACGCGGCGAGCGGGTCCGCCCCGTCCAGGTAGTAGCGCGTGTCGATCACCCGGATGTCCGGGTCAGATAGGTGTTCGACCACGTAGTCGGGAGTTACGAGCTGTGGGGTGTCGGACGATGTTGTCACTGAGCGCTCCGATCCGAAGTAGCGGTTGGTAGTGGTTGGCTGGCGGTATCCGCGGGCGCGTCGGGCGCCGTGAACGGCAGTTCCACCCCGGTGTCGAGCAGCGCGCCGACGCCGCCGTCTGTGATGTGGATGACCTCGCGCACACCGCGCAGCTGCAGCAGGCTCGCACCGGTGGCGGCGCGCTGGCCGGACGCGCAGATGACCGCGATCGGTTTCTCTAGATCGACACCGTCGAGCGTTTGATTGAGCTGCTGCCAGGGAATGTGATGGGCGCCCGGCAGGCTGCGGGTGCGCCACTCGTTGTCGTCGCGAACGTCGACGATCTGCAGCTCCGGCTGTAGTTGCAGCCGCGCGGGTAGGTCTGTAACCGCAATCCGCTCGACCGATTTGACTGGGTGTTTCTCCTCATGCCAGCTGGTCATGCCGCCCTGCAGGTATCCGACGTCGTGGATTCCGACCGATGCAGCGAGGCTCGCTGCTTCGCTTGAGTCGTAGTCGTCGCGACCGATGAGGACGACCGGTTGTGCGGGTTCGGTCAGCCAAGCGAGCTTGGTACCGAAGCCGGCGCGCGTGCTTGGGTTGCACACCGCCCCGGGGATGTGTCCAGCGTCGAACTCGCGGTCGGTACGGATGTCCACCAGCAAGGCCCCGGTCTCGCTGGCCGTCTGGACCTCACGGCTAGACAGCGGTGTGGGGCGCACCGGATCGCTCTGCAGCGGTCCCCTGTTGAGCGCCACGATCGCGTGAAAATTTGGGGGCTGAGCGCCGAGCTTGGCCAGCGCCTGTTGAACGAACAGGTCCTCGTCATCGATTTTCAGGCTGGGGTTGTGCGTCGCTTCGTAGCCGATCGTGGAGGAAACCTTCATGTCCATGCCGGGGCCGCCGCACATCGATCCGCCCAGATGCCCTGGCCAGACCTCGACCTCGGCGGGTAGATTCAGCAGCTGGGTATGCAGCGATCGGTAGATTCCGCGCGCGCCCTCTGACTTCTCGACCGCGAGGTCCGGCCGGGCGACGTCTCCCACGAACAGTGTGTCGCCGGTGAGCACCGCCCATGGCTCAGGACCGCGTCGCGAGTCGGTCAGCGCGAACGCGGTGTGCTCGGGGCGGTGTCCGGGCGTGTGTAGCGCCGTGACGGTCACCGAGCCGAGCGCAAACTCGTCCCCGTCACCGAACGGTTCATGGTCGTAGTCCGGGGCGGCGTCGCGGTGGATGTGGATGGTCGCGCCGGTCATCGCGGCCAGACGCCCGTGACCGGAGACGTGGTCGGCGTGGTTGTGGGTCTCGAAGATGTGGTCGATCGTGACCCCCATGTAGCGGGCCAGGCGCAGATACTCGTCGACTTCAAAGCGGGGGTCGACAACGGCTGCTATGCCGGCCTTCTCGTCGCCGATGAAGTACGACGCGCAACCGAGATCGTCGTGCGTCACCTGCCTGAAGATCATCCGCAGCTCCGTTCCATCCGCAGACCTTGGGGGTCGTTAGACGCTCGTTTGTACCGATTGGTCCATTACGCTTGGACTCATCGTACTACCGGTCGCGCGTCTGCGGAAGGGCCGCCGGTCTGCCGAATGCTTGCCTGTCTGCGCAAGGGTCGCGTGTCTGGCGAATGGTCGCCTGTCGGCGGGGGGTCCCGGTCTGCCGAAGGCCCCGGGCGAGGCACCTCAGTGGCGCGGGTGCCAGTCCGCGGCGTTCAGGCGGTAGAGCACGTGCCGGCGCAGATCCCAATCCGGGAAGCCCGGATGGTCGAAGTCGTCAGCCGGGTCATGGGTCATACCCAGTTTCTCCATCACGCGGCGCGACGGCGTGTTGGGGACGATCGTGAACGAGACGATCTGATCGAGTTCGAGGCGATTGAAGCCGTAGCTGATTGCTGCGGCGGCGGCTTCGGTGGCGTAGCCGTGACCCCACGCCGAGCTCGCGAGCCTCCAGCCGACCTCAACCGCGGGAGTGAAGGGTGCACTGAAGCTCGGGCGGTTTAGTCCCACGGATCCGATGAACTCGGGGCCGCCGATCACCTCGACTGCCCATAGGCCCCAGCCCCGCTCTTCGATCGCTCCGTGGTGGCGCTCGGCGGCCTCATCGCTCGCTTCGGGCGTGAGCGTCGCGGGAAAGTAACGCATCACCTCGGGGTCGGCATTCAGCTCCGCCCAGGGCGCGAGATCCTCGTCGCGCCACTGCCGCAGCTTCAGCCGCTGGGTGTGAAGTTCGGTAACACCGCGTCCCTCGCGCCCAAGGTCACAGGTGTTCTTCATAGAACAAGTGTCGCAAACAGGTGTTCCAGCGTCGCCGCCGGGTCCCGCGATACGCCGCTGTGGCCGGGGGAGGTCTGGACCACAGTCGAGGACGGAGCCGAGAGCCAGTGGTAGCGCTCAGACTGCGAGAGTCGTGCCACCTCTCCCGCGGTGACATCACCGGCCGCGATCCGCACGTACGCCTCGAGCGCGGTCTTGATCGCCTCGACGTCGGCCTCGGGCGCGAGCGCGGTGAGCAGCCGCTCGTTGAGCTCGACCCGCGCGGCGAGGTAGGAGCAGGTACGACAGAACAGCACCACGCCAACGTTGACGAACTCTTCGCGCTCGACCCTCGGAACCACGCGGATCACCGTGTACTGGAAGTTGGCGCTCTCAGCCATTCCGCGGCTCTCCTGCCCCTCAGCCATCGCGGGGCGCTCCTGGCTCTCGGGCGTCTCAGACATCCCACGGCCTTCCTGACCCTCGGCCATCGCGAGGCGCTCCTGGTCCTTGGGGGTCTCAGACATCGCGCGGCCCCCGCGGGCCTGCGGTCGACTTCCGTTGCGCCACCGCTTCCATCTGCGCCGAGCCCGCGGCCTGCACCCATGCGTGGCATTGGCGTAGGCGTGCGACCAGGTACCCGGCATACATGTCGCGTGCGCCGTCCGGGTCGTCGCCGAGAAAGCTGTCGGGGACCTCGTCGACGATATCTTCGATGACCTCGGGCGTGAGCTCCTGCTTGAGCCAGTCGACTGCGTCGCGCAGGTTGCCGGCCTGGGCGAGCAACACGTGATCTCGGATCAGCGGGAAGGGATCTGCAGCGCGGGCGCGGAGATCCGCAGTCGCGTGGTGCTGATAAAGCGCAGCGCCGTGATCGATCAGCCAGGGGCTGCCGTGCCAGATCAGCATGTTCGGATTGCGGGGCGTGCGGTCTACGTTGGTCGTATAGGCGTCGAAGACGACGATCCGGGCCGCCATCTCGGGGCTGATGTCCTCAGTTGCGGCGGTCAGATCCAGCGCGCCCGGCAGGAAATCGAGGCCTACGTTCAGGCCGGCGCTGCCGGTGACGAGATCGTGGATCTCGGGGTCGGGCTCGGAGCTTCCGAACCCATCGGGAAGCTCGACCAACACGACCTCAGGAGTTGGCAGGCCCGCGGCATGCGCGAGGCCACCGACGATGATCTCCGCAACCAGCGCCTTCTCGCCCTGTCCGGCGGCTCTGAACTTGACCACATACAGCCCGCAATCGTCGGCCTCTACGAGGCCCGGCAGCGAGCCGCCCTCCTTGAAGGGCATGACGTAACGGGTGGCAGTGACAGTACGGAGCATCGCGATGATGATGACACGCGCCCGTTGGGTCGCTTGACCGCGTGCGCGACGGGGCCTGCCGCACGCGATCTGTCGCGTCAGCGTCGGTACTTGGCTGCGGGGTGCGATTCGGGGAGGTGATCGCCGTAGCCCATGATCTTGTTGCGGATCGTTCCCGGTGTGTATTCGCGTTGAGCGAGACCGCGATCCTGCAGGACGGGGATCACGTAATCGACAAACTCGGCGTTCGTCGTCAGGCGCAGCGGCCCAGCGATGACGACGCCGCCAAGTCCGGCGTCCTGCCACCGTTCAAGCTCATCCGCGATCTGCTGGGGCGTACCGACGATCCGCCGGTTGTTGAGGCGGGCGTTGAGAACGTCGCGCACGGTTGCAGGGCCGTTCTTGGGAAGTGCGCTGATCAGCGAGTTCAGCGAAGCCGACATTCCGCCCTCCTGCACCGTGCTCTTGAGTTCTCGCACGGGAAGGTCCGGGTCAAGGCCACGCAGGTCGACGCCAAGTGAGGTAACGAGGTTGCCGGCTACCTCGTCCCAATCGGTGAACGCGTCGATCTCGTCGACCTTCCGCTGCGCCTCCGCGACCGTGCTACCGATCACGAACTGCAACGGCACCACGAAGGCGATGTCGTCCGGCCCGCGTCCTGCGCGTGCCGCGAGCTCACGGACCGCAGTTATAGCCTGCGCCATTGTTTCCGGGGTCCCGGCGGGAACGAACTGAATCTCCGCGTGCTGCGCGGCGAACGCCATCCCCGGTCCTGATCCACCGGCCTGCATGAGCATCGGGGAGCGCTGCGGCGAGGGGTCGACCATGTGCGGGCCCTTGACCCTGTAGCGCTGGCCGACGTGGTTGATCTCGTGCACTTTGGAGGGATCGATGTAGACGCCGCTGGAGCCGTCCTTCAGTACCGCCCCATCCTCCCAGGAGCCTTCCCACAGCTTGTAGGCGACATGCGCGTACTCATCGGCCCACGCGTACCGCTGCTCGCGGGACGGCAGGTCATCGAGCCCGAAATTACGGGCGGCGTTGGGGCTGTAGGAGGTGACGATGTTCCAGCCAACGCGACCGCCGGTCAGGTAGTCGAGGGTGCTGGCCCGGCGAGCGAACGTAAATGGTGGGTCCTGCAGGATCGAGCTGGTGAACATGAAGCCGAGGTGCTCGGTCGCAGCCGCTAGCACAGGAATGATCAGCGTAGGGTCGTAGATCGTCAACCGCCCCGCACGGGTCTCCGCCTCGGTGTCTCCCGGTGTAAAGCCCCCGAAGCCGACCGCGTCAGCAAAGAAGAGGCTGTCGAGCCGGCCGCGTTCGGCAATGCGCACGAGTTCCAGCCACGTTTCGGGCGCCACCGGGTCACGTGCTGCTTCCAGCTCAGGATGCCGCCAGAGACCGTTATTGGCGCCCGGGCCGCCGTACTGAGCGAACACGTGGAATGTCAACCGCTTCCGCATCGTGCTCCTCGGCGGGTCGCTTGGATTTGTCATCGGCAATTCCATACTGTACGGTATATACCGACTGTTCGGTTTGCTTAGACGTGCGGCAGTCACATACCAGGCGCGCCGGTTGTCGAAACGCCGGACGCGCAGCCCTCCCGCTGGACGAGGGCTTGACGGGACCAACAATCAGATCGAGGAGATACCAAGCGATGTTCGAAGACCTCAACGCGCCCATCGGCCGGCGTAGTCTGCTGGCCGGTGCCGCGGCGACCGCTGGAGCCGCAGTGCTCGCAGGTTGTGGTGGCAGCGGCTCCACGTCGGGGAGCGGCACGCAAGCCGGTTCTGCCGCACCGAGCGGGCCGCGCAAGCGCGGCGGCACGCTAAGGGTCGTTGACCAGTCTTTGACCCAAGCATCGTCAGTCGATCCGAACGGGACTCAGATCAGCTATGCGACGATCGCCGCTTGTTTCGCGCCGCTGGTTGCTTTCAACCCCAACATGGAGATCGTCCCGTGGCTCGCCGAAACGTTCGAGCCGGACGACAACACGTTCAAGACCTGGACGATCCGTCTGCGCAAGGGGCTCGAGTGGCACGATGGAAAGCCGGTCACCGCTGACGACGTGATCTTCACGATCAAGCGCATCCTCAACCCCAAGGCACCCGGAACCGCCGCCGTGCTGATGGCCGCGGTCGACGCCGAGCACGGCCTCACGAAGGTAGATGCGCAGACCGTGAAGTTGAAGCTTAAGTCCGCCAACTCCCAGCTGCGCCGGCCGTTCGCCGCTGTCTACTCGGCGCTCGTGCCGGTGGGCTTCGACCCGCAGCACCCGATCGGCTGCGGGCCCTTCAAACAGGTCAGCTTCACGCCTCAGCAACGCTGGTCCGGAGTGAAGTTCGACAACTACTTCGAGGCCGGCAAGCCCTATCTTGACGGCGTTGAACTGCTCGGCTTTGCCAGCTCCACCGCCGCAGTCAACGCGGTCGAAAGTGGCCAGGCTGATGGTATGGACCGGCTGCTGCCGGCCAGCCTGCCAGCGATCAAGCAGCGCAGCGATTTGAACGTCGTGATCTCGCCGACCGGAATGTTCCAGACCTTCTCGATGAACACCGGCAAGGGACAGATGTTCGAGGATCCGCGCGTGCGTCAGGCCTTCAAGCTGATGACCAACCGTCAGCAGCTGGTGGACGAGATTTTCCAGAACTACGGCTACACGGGCAACGATGTCGGTGTCTGGCCCCAGTGGGATCCGGCCTGTTCTCCGTCACTTCCGAAGCCTCAGTTCGATGTCGAGCAGGCAAAGTCGTTGCTGAAGGCCGCGGGCAAGTCCGGCATGACCGTGCCACTCCGTACCGGGGAGCTCGAGCCCGGGATGACCGAAGCGGCGACGATCTTCATCCAGCAGGCGCAGGCGGCCGGCGTGACTATCAAGCTCAACACGGTTACTGATCTGACGACCTACTACTCCAAGGCTTTCTTCACTGCGCCGTTGCAGACGTACTCCGATGAGACCGAGGACATGTACGGCATCTGCTCCTACTACTTCCTCTCGACCGCGGCCTACAACATCAGCGGTTACAACAACCCCAAGGTGGACTCGCTCTATACGTCGGCGCTTGCGAGTGACGAGAGCGGCTACCGCGCCAAGATGCACGAGGTCTCGCACATCCTCGCCACCGACGGGCCCTGGATCGTCTGGGGTCGTCAGGACAGCATCGATGTGCTCAACAACAAGTTCACCGGGCTCGAGAAGGACGCCTCCGCCGACGGGTTCGGCGGCTGGCGGCTGCAGAACATCTCGCTGGCCTAGGCGGCTCGGGCACCGTCGGAGTCGCAGCTCGACGAATTTCGGACGCGGAGCGTCTGGAATTCGTCCAGCTCTCTGTCTAACGCGGCGGCAGCTCGCGCTTATGGAGTTCGCGGCGGCGGGATCCGCCGTGAACCCGTCCGCTCGAACGCGGTCGCGAGCTGCAGCAGCTCAACATCGCTGTATGGGACCCCCGCGAAGGTCAGCCCGGCGGGCATCCCGATATCCGCCATCACACCCATCGGCACGGTCACCGTCGGGATCCCGAAGTGGCGGATGGTGAGGTTGCCGTTGGCCACCCACACGCCGTTCTTCCAGCCCGCATCGGCCGACACCGGGTTCACGTCCATATCCGCAGGGCCGACATCGGCCAGCGCCGGGAAGATCACGGCGTCGAGTTGATGTGACTGCATCCACTCGTCGAAGTCGATCCGGCGTGTCTCCTCGAGCGCCTCGATGCCCTCGGCCAGCGTGGGGATTTCGGTGAAGCTGGCACGCGGATAGTCGGCCGCGATCTGCGGAAACTCCTCCAGGTGGTCATCGAAGCCGTCGTAGCGATCGGGCAGCGCCCCGGGCGGCGCGGGGAAGATCTGAGTCCCGTCGACCTGCGTGAGCGACGTCAACGCCGGATCTCCGTTGTCCTTGAGGAAGTCATCCCAGGCCCAGACTGCGAGGTGGTTCTGCTCGTAGTAGATGAACTCGTCGGGGATCAGCCCGCGGCTCTTGATCGTCGGTGCCCCGGCGCGGTCGCCCTCGTAGTTGGACACGATCGGGAAGTCGACCTCGACCACAGTCGCTCCGGCCTGCTCGAGCGCGCTCCGCGCGGCCTCCCACAGCGCCATCACCGACTCGCGTGTATCGATCCGCTGCCCGGTCGCACCGCCGATCCCGCCGACTACGCCGGTCCCGGCCTCAGCGTCGGCGTTGATGTACATCTTCGGCACGCCGAAACGCTTGCCCGCAAGCATCCCCGCCGCTGCGTCACCGTCAGCCGGTGCTAACGAGCGGTAGCTGGGGGGACGGTGGGAGGCGACGCTGGGAATCTCGAGCCACGGTTGAACACGCCAGAAGTTCCCGCGCGTGACTGGGTCGTCGACCACGATCGTGTCGAGCACGCACAGCAGGTCCTCCATCGTGCGAGCGTGCGGCACCACGACGTCCATGGTCGGAATCAGGGCCCAGTTCCCGCGCACCGAGATCACGCCGCGGCTTGGCGTATACGCGCAGATGCCGTTGTTCGACGCCGGGGCGCGCCCGCTTGACCAGGTCTCCTCACCGAGCCCGAACGAACACATCGAAGCGCCGACCGCGGTCCCCGAGCCGTTCGACGACCCCGAACCGAATGCCGAGGTAAGCCACTCGCTGCTGTAGGGGCTCTCGGCGCGACCGTATACGCCGCGCTGCATCCCCCCGTTGGCCATCGGCGGCATATTGGTGAGCCCGATCAGCACCGCGCCCGCCTCCCGCAGCCGCTCGATCGTGAACGCGTCCTTCTGCGCAACCAGCTCGGCGAACGCCGGCGAGCCGGCCGCGGCGGTCAGCCCGCGCGCGAGGTAGCTGTCCTTGGCCGAGTACGGGATCCCGTCCAGCAGTCCGAGCGTCTCACCGCGCTCGCGGCGGGCGTCCGAGGCCTGCGCCTCCTCGCGCGCCGACGGGTTCATCACCACGTACGCGTTCAGCGCCGTGGGGCTGCCGGGAACGTCATAGCGGTTGATCCGATCCAGGTATGCGTCGAGCAGCTCGACGGCGGTCACGCGGCCGTCTGCCAGCGCGCTACTCAGCTCTGCGATCGGGGCTTCCAGAACGTCAAACATGCTCATACCTTCGGCTGCTGCTGGGTGATGCAGTGGATGCCGCCGCCGTCGGCGAAGATCGCCCGCGCGTCGACGGTGACGACCTCGCGGCCGGGATAGACCGCGGCGAGGATGTCACGCGCCTGCGCATCCGCGGCCTCCTCCCCGAACCCGCACGCGATCACCCCGTCGTTGACCACCAGGTGGTTGACGTAGCTGTAGTCGACGAAACCCTCCTCGTCGCGGATCGTCGCCGGCGCAGGCAGCTCGGTGATCTCGAACTTGCGCCCGGCGGCGTCGGTCTGATCGGCCAGCAGCGCGCGCAGCTCACGCGTCACCTGGTAATCGGGGTGCTCGGCGTCGTTCTGCATGTGCATCAGCAGTTGTCCGGGGGCGGTGATGGTCGCGACGATGTCGACGTGACCGTTGGTCCCGTAGTCGTCGTAGTCGCGCGTGAGTCCGCGCGGGAGCCAGACCGCCTTGCTCGTGCCGAGCGTCCGCGCGAGCTCTGCCTCAACCCGTTCGCGGTCGGCGTATGGGTTACGGCGCGGGTCCAGCTGCACGGTCTCTGTGACCAGCACCGTGCCCTCGCCGTCGACGTGGATGCCGCCACCCTCGTTGATCATCATCGAGGTGATGTGCGTCGCCCCGACCAGTTCGGCCACGAACTTGGCGTTCTTGCTGGCCTTCTTGTAGCGCGCCCAGGCCGGCGCGCCCCAGCCGTTGAAGATCCAATCGACGGCGCCCAGCTTGCCGTCATCGACGACGAACGTCGGCCCGTGGTCACGCATCCAGCACTCGTCGACGGGGGTCTCGAAGATCTCGATCTCCGAGCTCAGCATGTCACGCGCCCGCTCAAGCTCGGAGGGATCGACGAGTATCGACACCGGTTCAAAGTCGACCACCACGTTGGCGACGTCGGCCCACGCGCGGTACGTCTTCTCGCTGGCTTTTCCCTGCTCCTCCGGGCACGGGAACGCCATCCAGATCCGCTCGTGTGGTGCGGTTTCACTCGGCATCCGCCAGCTCATCTCGGTCCTCCGTTGGATCGTTGTCTCTTGCTGGTTGCTTGGCGATGCAACCAGCTGCGCCGCAAGCCTACTCGGGCCGCGCTACTTGCTGCTGTCGGATCGGCCGACGGCGGCCAGCCAGGCGGAAGTCATGAAACTCCAGTCGGTCGGCGCGCCGGTGATGCCCTTAGCCATGAAGGTGTTGGTCTCGTCCTCGAGCAGCGGGATCCACGGCATGTCGTACATGATCTGCTTCTGGATCTTGATCGTGATCGGCACCTGCTTTGCCAGATCGCGGGTGGCGTATGCCTCGTTGATCAGCTGCGTGACCTTGGGATCGTTGTAGCCGTTGAAGTTGCTGACGCCGCCGGGGTAGCCGAACGACTGATACATCGTGAGCGGGTTTGCGACATCCACCCAGTTGCTGCCGAGCAGCGCGTTGTAGTGCGAGCGTGCCTTGGCCGACGCGTACAGCTGGCCGATCGTGTCGGCTGAGACCGCGGCGATCTGGATGTTGAGCCCGACGCGTGCGGCGCTCTGCTGGATCACCTCGCCCTCTTCGACCTCGGTCTCATCATCGCCCTGGACGGCGAGCAGGATCGGCTTCTTGGCGATCGGGCCGGCCTCCTTCACCAGCTTGCGCGCCTGCGCAAGGTCGTTGCCCTCCTTCACGAACGGCTGATAGGCCGCCTCAAACTGCTTGCGGTAGTAGCTGAAGTAGCTTGGCGGGGCCGGCGTGTAGGCCGGTGCCGCTTCGCCGCCCCAGACGACCTTGGCGAGGCCTTCGCGGTCGATCGATTCGTAAAGCGCGGTGCGGACCAGCCGGTTGGCGATCGGACCCGTGCGGCTCAGCTGCTGCATCACCTCGAGTGACAGCGAGCCGTTGGGGCCGCCTGGATACAGATGGCCCTTGTCAGACGTTGCCAGCTCGGTCGCGACCGCGGTCGGAATCATGAATCCGCCCTCGAAGGTGCCGGTACGGAAGCCGCCCGCGACGGTGGCGGGATCGGTCGGCCAATCGAACGTGGCTTCCTCGACGTGCGTGTGGATCGACTTATCCCAGTAATTCGGGTTGCGCGTCATCGACAGCGTGGTCGAGCCGTCCCAGCTCTTGTACTCGTAGGGACCGGTGCACATCACGCCCGGGCCAGGGGTACCGACCGACGAGAAATGCTTCTGAGTCCAGGCCGCGTCCATCACGTCATAGGCCATGTACGACATCGCTGACATGAACAGCGCGTCAGGCCGTTTGAAATGCACGGTGATCTGGAACTTGCCGGTCTGGTCCATGTTCTTCATGTAGACCAGGTCTCCGCCGCCGAGTGAGCCGGTCTTGGGGTTGAGGTTGCGCATGATGCTGTAGATCACATCGTGGGCCGTCATCAGCGCACCGTTCCAGAAGTGCACGTTGTGGCGGACGTTGATCACCAGCTCGAGGTTTCCGTGCCACTTCCATGAGGTCGCAAGCCAGGGAACGATCTTCAGCCCGGCTACCTGGCGGGTGAGGCCCTCGCACATGTTCTCGATCAGCTGGTCCTCGGGGTAATCGTCGTTCTTGACCGGGTCCAGCGAATATGGCGCGCGGTAGAACACCCACCAGGTCAGGTGCTTGATCATCCCCGCGCCCGGGGCGGGGGAGGACGGCGTGGAGTGGATCACGCTCGGACCGCTGACCGCGCTTCCGCTCTGGACCGAGGCGCAGCCGCTGACCACGAGTGCGACCGCGAGCGCGACCAGCAGCCCAACAAATCGGGTGCGTGGACGTTTCACAGGCCTTCTTCCTCTTCGGTCAGCTTCGCCTGTTGCAGATCGGTTGCGATCTGCCTGTCGACGTCAGGAATGCGTTCGTCGAGGTCGAGCGTCCAGCCGCGGGTCGGAACCGACGCGCGGAGTGTGCGCGTGTATTCGTGTTGCGGATTATCGAGAATCGTCGCGGTGTCGCCGTGCTCAACGATCTCGCCGCGCTGCATCACCAGTGTCCGCTCACAAATCTGCCGGATCACAGCCAAATTGTGGCTGATGAACACGTAGGTAGTCCCGGTTTCCTTACGAATCTTGCTCAAGAGGTTCAGGATCTGCGCCTGGATCGAGACGTCCAGCGCCGACACGGCCTCGTCCAACACGAGCACCCGGGGGTTGGAAGCGAGTGCGCGCGCGATCGCGACGCGCTGACGTTGTCCGCCGGACAGATCACGCGGCCGGACGCGCCCGTGGCGGGGGTTCAGCCCGACCTGTTCCAATAGTTCGGCGATTCGCTCATCACGTGCCTTGCCGGTGAGGTCGGGTGCGTGCAGGCGCAGTGATTCCTCGAGGCACCCGCCGATCGTCTGGCGCGGATCGAGCGACGTGTAGGGGTCTTGGAAGACCATCTGCATGTCGTGCGCGCGGCCGATGCGTTGTTTGCGCCCACGTGCCTTTTTGACGCGATCACGGCCGTCGACGGTGATCGTGCCGGCGGTCGGACGCTCCAGCCCCATCAGCATCCTGGCGATCGTGGTCTTGCCGGAGCCGGACTCGCCGACGATCCCGAGCGCGCCGCCGCTGGGGACGGTGAAGCTCGCGCCCTGCACCGCCACGAAGTCCTGACGGCGGCCGTCAACACCTCGCACCCGGAACACCTTGCGCAGATCGTTGACCTCGATCAGCGGCTGCTCGGTACTGGTCACTTCTGCGGCCATCAGTCCTCGCCGTCCCTGCTCGGAAGATCGCGGTCGGTATCGCTGATCCCGCCGATCCCCGTGAGGTCCTCACGCGACCCGGGCGCGGCGGGCCAGCTAGCGGGAGCGGCCTCGGTATCGATGCGAGACTGATCGTGAGCAGCCGCACCCGACTCGTCCGCCACTCAGATCGGCAATCAGTTGCTCCCCGATCTCTTCGGCGCGGTTGCAGCGCACCAAGCCGTCCTCGAGTTCGCGTAGGGGTTGGCGTTCGGTGCGGCATCGGTCTTGGACGTAGTGGCAGCGTCCTTGGAACGCACACCCGCCCGGTGCTTCGAACGCCGATAGCGGTCGTCCGTTGATCTGCGGGATCTGGGGCATCCGCACATCGATCCGCGGCTGTGAACCGATCAGTCCGCTGGTGTAGGGGTGGCGGGGGGTATCGACCAGCTCATGCGACGCGCGGGCTTCGACGATCTCGCCGGCGTACATCACCGCGATGCGGTCACAGACAGCGGTCGCGAGCTCGATGTCGTGCGTGATGAACAACATCGACATCCCGAGCTCACGAACCTTGCCCATCAACACCTTCATCACCCCAACCTGGGTGGTCACATCCAATGCGGTTGTCGGCTCGTCCGCTAGCAACAGGCGTGGTTCGCTGAGCACGGCGGACGCGATCATCACGCGCTGCAGCAGGCCGCCCGACAGCTCGTGCGGATACTGGCCCAAACGCCGCTCACCATCAGGGATACCAACGGACTGGAGCACCTCGATGGCCTGTTTGCGGGCGTCGTCATCGCTGACACCGCGTTCGGCCGTGAGTGGTTCGGTCAGGAAGTCGCCGATGCGGTAGACGGGGTTGATGAACGCTCTTGGGTCCTGGAAGATCATCGCGATCTCCCTGAGCCGTACCTGCCTGAGTGCTTCGGCACCCAGGGTGAGGATGTCGCGATCGTCGAAGCTCACGGTTCCGCTTGGACGCGCGCCCGACGGCAACAGCCGCATGATCGTGCGGGCACTCATCGACTTCCCCGACCCGGACTCACCCACCAGTCCCAGAACTTCGCCGACACTGATCTTGAACGACACATCCCTCAAAACTGGGGCGGGCTTGCCGTCCATCAGCAACTCGAGGGTCATGTTCTGGACCTCAAGCAGGGTTTCGCTCATGCGCGTGCTCCGAGTGCGTCTTCGTCGGAGATCGCGTCGCCGAGGTGCGTGAACGCGACGATGCACGCGACGATCAAAATGCCGGCGAACAACGCGCCCTGGGGGTGACCTTGCAGAATCGAGGTTTCGGAATTCAGCATCACGCCCCAGTCGGGGGTTGGGGGCTGGACCCCGAACCCGAGGAAGGACAGCGCGGCGAGGTCGCCGAGCGCGTATCCGAGGTTGATCGTGACCTGCGCGATGATCACCGCGCTGATATTCGGGATCAAATGCCTAGTCGCGACCGAGAACCCGGAAGCGCCCTGTGTCTGAGCCGCGGCAATATAGGGCTGCACCCGCTCGCGGAGTGCAGCGCCGCGGGCGACACGCCCGATCCAAGGGGTGTAGGACAAGCCGAGCGCGATTGCGCAGGGCACCAACCCGGGGTGGTAGAGCGAGACGGCGAGGATCGCGAGAAGGATGCCCGGGAACGCGAACATGATGTCGAAGATGCGGGCGATGATCGTGTCTGTGATCCCGCCCTTCCACGCCGCCAGGACCGCCATCGGGATCGCGATCGCGGTCGCGACAACCACCACGATCACCGGGCCGAGCAGGCTTGTGCGCGCACCCCAAATCAGGCGCGACGCGATATCGCGCCCTAAAGCGTCGGTACCGAGAATGTGACTTGAAGACGGTCCCGCGAACGGCTCCAGCAAATTCTGGTTGTTGGGATCCATCGGCGCGATCAGGGGCGCGAACACAGCCATGAGCACCATCAGGATCAAGAACACGAGCGCGACCACACCGCCGGTTCCGATGCGGTGACGGAGCCGCGAGTACCAACCGCGCTTCGGGCGGGACTCGCTGACCGCCGATGCGGGCGCGGGGCCGGGGGCGGGAAGTGTTTCGGTGCTCATGTCGACTCCTTCGCCACCCTGAGGCGCGGGTCGAGGAGGACGTAGATGACATCGACGATGCGGTTCATGATCACGAATGCAGAAACCATGATCAACACCGTGGCCTGCACGGTCGCGAAATCAGACTCGTTCACCGCGTTCTCGAGCAGCTGGCCGATCCCGTCCAAGCCGAAGATCTGCTCGACCACAACTGTGCCCGCGACCAAACCTGCAACCTGCATGCCCGCGACGGTTGAGATCGGGATCAGCGCGTTACGGAACACATGCCTGCGCACGATCCGGCCGCGTTTGAGTCCGCGGGCTTCGGCGGTTTGGACATGCTCGTTACGCATCTCCTCGCGCATGCTCGTCCGCGTCACACGCGCGACCAGGGCGATCGCCCATAACGCGAGCCCGAAAGCGGGCAGGGTCAAATGCTGAATACGGCCCACGAACCCACTGCCGTCCCCGTAAACGGGGAACCATCCTAACTGCACCGCGAAGATCGAGATCATGATGATCGACGCCACGAACGTCGGGATCGCGACCCCGATCGAGGTGCCGAACATCAGCACCTGATCAACCATCCCCCGCCGTAGCGCGGAGATCACGCCAATCCCGATTCCGAGCACGACCGTGATCAGGCCTGCATACAGGATCAGCAGCCCGCTGGTCACCAGTGCCGGATCCAGCTGTTGGGAGACCGGCACGCGGAACACGACCGACTCACCAAAGTTGCCGTGCAACGCCGCCGTCAGCCACAACCAGTAGCGCTGGAAGAACGGATCGTTCAAATGGAACTGCTTCTCGATCGCGAGCTTCTCCGCCGGCGGGACCACGTGATTGCGGAAGAGGATGTCCGTCGGTGACCCGTGCCCCAAATACAGGCTCGCGAAAATAATGAAACTCGTCACCAACAGGACCAGAATCAGCCCTAGCAACTCGCGCGAAAGAATCCTCCCGAACGCGCGCAACTGTGCACCTCTCGACTCCACCGCGGCTAGCGTACAGCGCCACCACCGCCGCTGCCAACCACAGTCTGGCGTCATCGACCAATCTTTATTGGACATACCGGCGTATCCGCACCCATCCGATGGACGTCGCGGCCCCCAAACCCACCGTATCTTTGGGCCGCTCCGGCCCACCCAGGCCTTAGCTTGCTCCGGCCCATCCAAGCCTTGGGCCGCTTCGGCCCACCCAACCAATCGCGCCACCGTTCATGCCGACCAACGATGCGGGCCAAGGGCGCGGGTCAATACCGCGACCAGCGTCACCAACCGCCGACGCCGACCAACGATGCGGGCCAAGGGCTCGGGCCAATGCCGCGACCGGCGCCACCAACCGCCGACGCCGACCCCGATAAGTCGCCAGTCACCACGAATCTGGAAGGCGCCTGGTTACCTACGCGCAAATAATCCCGCTAAACGACCACAGGCCGCGCACTGCCCGGATGCTTGGCGAATTAGTGGGGTCGCCGGAACTGGATCCGCGTGTACTTGGGCGAGCGGAACCGGGTCTGCCGGAACTCGGATCGCTTGGACTCTCCGCGGGTCGGCGCAACTCGCGTCCGTCGAACGTCGGCCCGTCGAAACTCGGGGCTGCCGGAGCTTGGGTGCCGATGACGGCACAAAAAAAGGGGGTGGCCCGCAAGCCACCCCCCCCGGAAACGAAACTGCTAGCGCGCGCCTACGGGCTCAGCCTGAACCCACTTGGAGACGCACGGGATCTTGGACATGTCCGCGCGGTTCGCGTACTTCTTGGCGATCTCGGTCACCTCGGCCAGGAGGCCGTCGGAGAGCGTGGTCGGCTCGAGGCCGAGCGCGAGGAAGTTGTCGTTACGAACGATCAGATCGTTCTCGGCATCCTCCTTGCGGGGGTTGTCGACGTAGTCGATCTCGGCGCCGGTCAGGTCGGACACGATCTTGGCCAGGTCGCGGACGCGGTGCGTCTCGGTCATCTGGTTGTTGATCGTCGGACGCGAGCCCTTGGCCGGCGGGTTCTCGATCGCCAGCTGCAGACAGCGGACGGTGTCCTGGATGTGGATGAACGCGCGGGTCTGGCCGCCGGTGCCGTGGACGGTCAGCGGGTAGCCGACCGCGGCCTGCATGAGGAAGCGGTTCAGTACGGTGCCGAAGTCGCCGTCGTAGTCGAAGCGGTTGATCAGCCGCTCGTCGAGACGCGTCTCGGCGGTCTGGGTGCCCCACACGATGCCCTGATGCAGGTCGGTCACGCGGGTCGCGTCGTTCTTGGCGTAGAACGCGAACAGCAGCTGATCCAGCGACTTGGTCATGTGGTAGACCGAGCCCGGGTTGGTCGGGTACAGGATCTCCAGGTCGTGCAGGTCACCCTCGACCTCGACCTTGACGGGCAGGTAGCCCTCGGGGATCTTCATACCGGCGGTGCCGTAGCCGTAGACGCCCATCGTGCCGAGGTGGACGACGTGCGCGTCGACGCCGGTCTCGACGTTCGCGGCCAGCACGTTGTGGGTCGCGTTGACGTTGTTGTTGACCGTGTAGCGCTTGTGCCAGGTCGACTTCATCGAGTACGGCGCCGCGCGCTGCTCGGCGAACTGGATCACCGTGTCGGGGCGGAAGTCGATGAAGATGTCGCGCAGGCCGGCGTAGTCCCCAGCCACATCGATGTTGTGGAAGCCGATCTCGTTGCCGGTGACTTCCTTCCAAGCCGCCAGGCGGGTCCCGATCGGCTTGATCGGGGTCAGTGACTCAGCCTCGAGCTCGATGTCCATCTCACGACGGACAAGGTTGTCGACGATCACGACCTCGTGGCCAAGGTTGGAGAGGTGCAGCGACGTCGGCCAACCACAAAAGCCGTCTCCACCAAGGATCAAGATGCGCAAAGAAACTCCTTTGAGTCTGTCGTCAAAAGGACCCGCTTTCGCGCCTGTGTCTGGATCAGGGCCGTACGCACGCGTGCGTTAACGGCGGGTCGGGATTACCTCTGCCGGTACTGTAGCCCCCGTCAAGGCGGAAACAGCGATAAATGTGGGCTCTCCTTACACCGATCAAACACCGTGCTTTACAGGGTTTACGCAGATTCGACGGGCGCCGCCAGAGGGTCGGTGCGACGCGAGTGCGGTGGTCCGCGCATAATCGCCGTTCATGAGCATCCCCGCACCATCAAGCACCGGCCACGTTCCCTTCCGGGACTGGCACACCTGGTATCGAGTCACTGGCTCTTTGGAAAGCGGCAAGACGCCGTTGGTCGTGCTCCATGGCGGTCCGGGGGCCTGTCATAACTACACGCTGCAAATGGCGAACCTGGCCGCCGACGGTCGCGCGGTGATCCACTACGACCAGCTGGGTTGCGGCTATTCGACGCTGCTGCCGGACCGGGGTGCCGACTTCTGGACCGTCGAGCTATTCCTCGAGGAGCTCGACAACCTGCTGGCCTACTTCGGCATTGCCGACAACTACCACCTGCTCGGCCAGTCGTGGGGTGGGATGCTCGGCGCCGAGCACGCGGTGCGCGCCCCCGCCGGTATGAGCTCATTCACGATCTGTGACTCACCCGCGTCGATGCAGCTGTGGACGAGCGAGACCGCGAAGCTGGTGGCCGAGCTGCCGACTGACGTGCAGGAGTCGATCCTCAAGCACGAGGCCGATGGCACCACCGACACGCCCGCGTACAAGGCTGCGATCAAGCACTTCTACAACCTGCACGTCTGCCGGGTAGTCCCGAATCCACCCGAGGTGGTCGAGGGTGACCGCAAGATGGACGTTGACCCGACCGTCTACCACACGATGAACGGGCCGAGCGAGTTCACGGTTGTTGGAACGCTCAAGGATTGGTCAGTGGTGGATCGGCTTGGCGGGGTCGTGGCTCCGACGCTGCTGATCAACGGCGGCTATGACGAGGCCACCGACGCGACGATGCAGCCGTTCGCCGACGGGATCGCCGACGTGCGCTGGGAACGCTTCGCGGACTCAAGCCACATGCCACACGTCGAGGAGCCCGAGAAGTTCCTGCGGGTGGTCGGCGCGTTCCTAGCCGAAAACGACTGAAAGCTGAGGCTCAGGCTGGGGCGCGTTCAGCGCGGCTCGGCCTCGATCGCGGTGTGGTCGATGCGGGTCGCATGCCAGCCGCTATCGCTGAGCAATGCTTGCCACTGCTCAGCGGTCCGCTCACGGCCTCCGGCGATCACGAGCATCAGTAGGTCGAGCCACTTCGCGCCGTCAGTCGCGTTGCCTGGCTCGATCACGCTGTCAAACACAATCAGGCGCGAACCGCCGGCATTGCGGACGGTCTTCAAGATCCTGCTGGCTGAGTCGTCGTCCCAGTCGTGGATGATCCCGCAGAGCAGGTGCACGTCACCGTGCGGAACCGACTCGAAAAAGCTGCCGGCCTCGAACACGCAGCGGTCGCTGAAGATGGATTGGTCGCGCACGGTCGAGGCGAGATCGAAGACGATCCCGCGCATCTGTGGATGCGAGTTGACCAGCGCGGACAGCAGTGCGCCGTTGCCACCGCCGACGTCGACGACCAACTCGTCCCCGACCCAGCTGAGCTGCTGCAAGCGCTCCAGACGTGCCGGCGAGCCTTCCGCCATCGCGCTGTCGAACGCGGCGCGCCTGCTTGGATGAAAGTCGAGCCAGGTCCAGAAGTCGTTTCCGTGCACGCCCGCGAAAGACGGCTCGCCGTCGAGTTCCAGTGACGCTACGGCGGTGAACCAGGGGCCGCCGAAGAGCTCGGCGAAGCCCCGTGAACCGTCGAGCTTGAGTAGTTCGGAGGCGGGGGTGTTGGCGAACACCCCCGCCTCCGTCTCTTCGAAGATCCCGTCGCTTGCGAGCGCGCGCAGCACCCGGTGTAGCGTGTTCGCGTCGACGCCGCGCTCGCGAGCGATTTCGTCGCAGGCGCGGGGTCCCGCGCTCAGCGCCTCAGCGACTCTGGCTTGCGCGACGAGTCCGAGCGCGCGCGTGACCAGCGCTCCGCGCAGCGCGTTCCAGATCGGGTACTCGCCGGGCATCGTTTGAGCCTATCGCTGGTTTGCGCGCGGGCTTCGTTAGGCCTGGAACAGGTGGCCGAGGAACACCTGGCCGTCCTTCTCAGGCGCGAACGGGATGCCCGCAGCGTAGGCGCGGATGCCGATCACCGCGGCCTGGGCGAGGCGGTTGATGGCGAGCGCGAAGAGGATCGATGAGCCGATGTCGAGGTGTGCGCCGAGGGCGGCGCCGACTGCCATGGTGGCCACGCGCGAAGCGATCAGCGCGACCCACAGCCAAAGGCTCTTCAGCGGCATCTGTCCCCACAGGAAGCCGTCGCGGGATGACAGCTGCATCGCGAATCCCTGCAACGCGCCGATGCCGGCCGCGATCACGGCGGATCCGGCGATCAGACCCACTGCCAGTGCGGACATGTCGTGGCCGCCGAGACTTACAAGACCGATGACTGCGAGGACTACGGGCAGCAGGATCAGGCGCTTACCTGTGATCGCCATACCACTCAGCTGCTTGCTGATGACGAGACCTACAACTGCGATTCCGATGATGACTTCCAACATTTTGAAAACCTCTGATGTGACGGGTGCCGGGTACACATCAGTTATCCCGCGCCGCGCGTGCGTTGTCGTCAACCCGCGGGTGGAGATCGGGTGGAGCGCGGGTTGAACCGGGGTGGAGCGCGGGTTGCACTTGTTGGCGGAGCGCGGGGTTGCACTTGTTGGCGGAGCGGGGGTGGAACCCGGGTGTGCCGCGGGCGGAGCGTTGGTGGCCCGCAGGTGAAACTGCCCGTGGGCGGCGTCAGAGCACCGAGCTCAGCGCGGGACCGATCCGGTCGTGGCTGAACTCGAACCCGCGGTCCGTCAACTTCGCGGGTATTGCGCGCTGTCCCGTGGTGACCATCTCGGCCATCTGCCCGTAGAGCAGTTGTAAAGCGAACGCCGGCACCGGCATCACCGCCGGTCGATGAAGTGCGGATCCGAGCGCGCGAGAGAGCTCGGCGTTGGTCACCGGATCGGGAGCGGTCACGTTCACCGGGCCGCTGAGTTCGTCATGGTCGATACAGAAGATCAGCGCTGAACAGACATCGGCGATATGAACCCAGGGCACATACTGGCGGCCGCCGGCGACAGGACCGCCGATCCCGGCGCGGAAGAACGGAAGCATCTTGGCGACGGCGCCCCCGCTTTGTGCCAGCACCACCCCGGTGCGCGTCACGACCACGCGGGTCAGATCGGCGGCGGCCAGTGCGGAGGCTTCCCAGGCATCCACGACGCCAGCCAGGAAGTCACTGCCGGCCGGGTCCTGTTCGGTGACCATTTCCTCACCGCGGGGTCCGTAGAAACCGGTCGCCGATTGCGAAATCAATGCTCCGGGGCGCTGATCGTCGGGCAGTTGACGGAGCGCATCGACGAGCATCGCGGTGGTGTCGACGCGGGAGGAACGGATGCGTTGCTTGGCGGCTGGCGTCCAACGCTGGGCCACGGGCTCGCCGATCAGGTTTACGACTGCATCGGCACCGCTCAGCGCGGACCGCGGCGGCTGCGAGCGCAGCGGGTCTTCCCAGGCGAAGACCTCGGTGCCGTTCGGCAGGCTCGTCTGAGCTGCATCGGAGTTTCGCGTGAGCGCGACCGGGACGTCTCCACGAGCGATCAGGGCGGCGCAGAACGCAGCCCCGATACTTCCCGTCGCTCCGGTGACCACTATTCGCCGCATCGATCAGCGCGCGACTTCGGTCAGCGTCGCAGCGTTGCCGGTGAACTTCATCGGTCCCATAGCGGTCAAGCGTTCCAGTTAAGCAGCTGGCCGTCAACTCATGACCGGCGCCGACGCTCCCGGCGTCGGTGCTATTCGGCCAGGTAGGAATGGATCAGCTGAACTGCCATCGCACCCTCACCGACGGCCGTGGCGACGCGTTTGCCCGAGCCCGAGCGCGCATCGCCGGCGGCAAAGATACCGGGGACCGTGGTGCCGAGCAGCGTGGCGCAGTTCGCCTGCGCACCGGTGAGGATGAAGCCGTTGTCGTCCCGACCGACGCTGTTTCCGAGCCAGTCAGTGCACGGACTCGCACCCAGGAACAGGAACAGGTACTTGATCGGCAGGTCTTCGCCGGATTTGAGCGTCACCCCGCTGAGATGGCCCTCGGCGCCATGCAAGGCGCCGACCTCGCTGCGATCACGAACTTCGACACCGTAGCGATCGAGCTCACGCAGCAGGTAATTCGACATCGTCTCCGCCAGGTCAGCGCGGCGATGCAGCAGCGTTACCAACGCGCCGCCACGCGATAGCCAGACAGCCGCCTGCCCGGCCGAGTTTCCACCGCCGACGACGCCGACGCGCTCACCACCGCAGAGCTTGCCCTCCGGGGGCCCTGCGGCATAGAAGATGCTTGTGCCTTCGAAATCCGCGAGATTCTCGAGCGGAAGCCGTCGATATTCGGCACCGGTTGCCAGCAACACTGCCTTGGCGTGAACCTCGCGACCCTCCTCGAGGTGAACGACGTGCCGGTGATCTCCGGGCTCAAGTCCGACGACCCGGTAGGGGCTCGCCATCCGCGCCCCGAACTTGCGGGCCTGCGTGGCGGCACGACTGGTCAGCTCCGAACCAGTGATGCCTGCTGGGAACCCGAGATAGTTCTCGATCCGGCGTGAGAACCCGGCCTGGCCGCCGAGCGAGCGGCAGTCCAGCACCAGCGTGCTGAGCCCCTCCGAGGCACCGTAGACCGCGGCGCCGAGCCCTGCCGGACCAGCCCCGAGCACCGCCAGGTCGACCTCTTCGAGTTCCGCCAGTTCGGCGCCGATCCCGAGTGCTCGTGACAGCTGGCCGGTGGAGGGCGCGTGCAGTTCTGCGCCGCCCGGAAGCCGGACAAGCGGGAGGCTGACAGGCTCGAGCTCCGCGATTGTCGCGGCCGCCTCGGGGTCGTTGGGGTCGTCTGTGTCGCGCCAAACCGCAGGGACACGGTTGCTGCGTGTGTACTGGACGAGTTCGACTGTCAGCTGAGATGAGCGTGGGCCGAAGATCTCGACGCCCAGCCCGCTGACCCGTTCCAGCAACTCGCGGCGCGCGATGATCGTCGAAAGGAACACGTCACTGAGCGGCGCATCATCAAACAGCAGTGTCCTGAACGTGTCGCGGGGGACGGCGAGGTAACGCAGCGGTGTCAGTGCGATCGCCGACACCATCGACGTCTGACCGTTGAGCAGGTTGAGTTCGCCCAAGAATCCGTTCTGGCCGTGACGGACGATCTCGACTCCGGCTCCGTCAACCACCGCGACCTCGCCCTCGAGGATCACGATGAACGAGAGCAGCGACTGCCCGATGCAGTAGATCGTCGTGCCGGCCGGTGCCGTCTGCTCGGTTCCGTACTCGGCAAGGTTCGCGATCTGCGACGGAGCGAGCTGGGGATTCGTCGGGGTTGGCGCCAATGATTTGCCTGCCTGCATGGGGGCTCCCTGGATGACTGCGATGACCGGCTGATGAGTCTAACCCCACCCGCCGGACTCGGCTACCGCGCGCATCAGTGGCGTCTGGGTAATGGAGTGCTGGGGGAGTGCGGAACGGCCCGCGACGGCTCAGGAACTCTGCAGAAAGCCTGCGTCCGGATCTGGAACCGGAACCGCCTCTAGCAACAACCGTGTGTAACTCGCCTGCGGGTTGTCGAAGACCTCCGCCACCGGGCCGGTCTCCACAAATTGGCCGTCGTGCATCACCGCGACCCGCTCGCTGACATGTTGGATGATCGCCATGTCGTGGCTGATGAACACGTACGACAGCCCGAGCCGCTCGCGCAAATCCAGCAGCAGGTTCACCACCTCCGCGCGAACCGAAACGTCAAGCGCCGAAGTCGGCTCGTCGAGGATCATGATCTTCGGTTCGAGCGCGAGTGCCCGTGCTATCGCGACGCGCTGCGCCTGACCGCCCGACATCTCGGCGGGCAGCCGCTTGGCGAACTGCGGTCCGAGTGAGACCATCGCGAGCAGCTCGATCACGCGCGCGTCACGCGCTCGTCGGTCGCCGGCAAGATCATTTGCCTTCAGCACCTCGCTGAGCGCGCTGCCGGCCGTCAGGCGCGGATTCAGCGAGCTGAACGGATCCTGGAACACGAGCTGGATGGTCTTTGCGAGTTCGCGCTTGCGGCGCAGCTGCGAGATCGGTGATCCGAGAATCAGGATCTCACCGCTGCTCGGCTGCTCAAGCCCCACCAACATCCGGCCGAGCGTAGATTTGCCGCAGCCGCTCTCGCCGACGATCCCGAGGCTGCCGCCCTCGTCCAGGGCAAGATCGACGCCGGCCACCGCATGGACTTCACCGACTGCGCTACGGGCGGGGTAGGTCTTGGTCACCGCGGTCGCGGTCACTACGGCGCTCATCGCGCTGCCTTCCAGTCCGCGCGGGGGACCCAGCATGCCGCTGAGCCGCCGCTCTCGCGCTCAGTCGTCGGCGGCAGTTCGGTGACGCAGCGGTCGATGACCTGCGCGCAGCGAGCGTGGAACGGGCAACCGGGCGGAGGATCGGACGCGTCCGGTGGCGTGCCCGGGATCTGAGCGAGACGATGTCCGGCTTTATCCGCAGTCGGAAGCGAGCTCAGCAGCGCGGCGCTGTACGGATGTTGCGGGACCCGAAAGAGCGTGTGGGTGTCGGTCGTTTCGGCTACTCGGCCGGCGTACATCACCGCGACCCGCTGCGCAAACTGCGCCACCACTCCGAGGTCATGCGTGATCCACGCGACAGCCATCCCGTGTTCACGCTGCAGCCGCGCTACCAGCTGCAGAATCTGGCGTTGGATGGTTACGTCCAGGGCGGTGGTCGGCTCATCCGCGATCAGCATCCGCGGGGCGCCGATCAGCGCCGAGGCGATCATCACACGCTGTCGCATGCCGCCTGACAGTTCGTGCGGATATTGCCGGGCGACTCGGTCCGGGTCTCGGAAACCGACTTCGGACAGCGAAGACAGCACACGGGTTTCGAGCTCCTTGCCGCCGGCGCCATGAGCCTTGGGACCTTCGGCGACCTGAGTCCCAATCCGGATCATCGGATCAAGTGACGTCATCGGATCCTGGTAGATCATCGCGACCTCGCTGCCACGCAGTTTGCGCAGCTCCTGCTGGTCTGCGCCGACAAGCTCCTGACCGGCGAGTTTGATCGATCCGGAAAGCACCGATAGTGGCGGCGAAAGCAGCCCCATAACCGCGAGCATCGTCAGTGATTTGCCCGAGCCGCTCTCACCGACCACCCCGACGCGCTCACCGGATCCGACCGTGAGGTTGACGCCATGTACGAGTGTCGTGGTGCTGCGCTTGCGGCGGATCCCGATGGTCAGGTCCGTGATCACCAGCTGAGGGGTGCCGGACCCAGCCGGTTCCGGCAGCTTTGCTGAGGAGGCCTGGAGGTCAGTCACGGGAGCTGGTTGGGTCGAGGGCGTCGCGGAGCGCGTCGCCGAGCAGGTTGAAACCGATGATCAGCAGCACGATCGCGGCGGCCGGGAACGCCAGGTTCCACCATGCGGTACGGGCGATCACGGTGCCGTCGGAGACCATCAGACCGAGCGACGAGGCCGGCGGCGGCGGGCCGAGGCCGAGGAAACTGAGGCTCGATTCGGTGAGGATTGCCCAGCCCAGAGCCAGCGTCACCTGGACTGCGAGAATTCCGCCCACGGCGGGAAGGATGTGGCGGAACAGCACTCGCGCCCGTGAGAACCCAAGGACGGCTCCGGCTTTCACGTAATCAGCCTCGCGCACCGTCAGCACGGGGCCGCGCACCACGCGCGCGAAGATCGGCGTGTAGCCGATCCCGATGGCCAGCGCGCTGTCGATCATGCTGGGTCCGAGCGCGGTGACGATCGCCAGCGCCAGCAGGATCGACGGGATCGCGAAGAGCACGTCCGCGAGGCCCATGATCCCCGCCGACACGACCCCGCCCAGATAGCCGGCAGTAACCCCGCCGAGGGTCCCGAGCACGGTACAGATCAGGGTTGCGATCACCGATATCTCAAGCGACAGCAGGATCCCGCTCTGCACGCGCGAGAAGACGTCGCGCCCGAAGCTGTCGGTCCCGAACAGGTGCGCCGAACTCGGTGACTTGAGCGCGTGGAACACGTTCTGCTGGTCGGGCGGGTATGGCGTGAGCCCCACCAGCGACCCGAGCCCGAGCAGCACCATGATCGTGAGGATGATGATGCCGGCGCGGCCACCGGGCCGCGCCCACACGCGGCTGACCACTGAACGGCGGGACACTCCGGCAGTGGCCGCGGCGTCCGGTCGGGGAGGGGTGTTGCCGACCGCGATGCTCATCGCCGCACCCGCGGGTCGATGAACAGATACGCGGCGTCCGTCAGGATGTTGACGATCACGAAGCCTGCCGCGAACACCAGCGTGACCCCCTGCGCGACCGCATAGTCCTGCTCCTGAACCGCATTCAGCAGCATGCGGCCAAGCCCGGGCAGCCCGAAGATCTGCTCAACCACGACGGTGCCGCCGAGCAGGTAGCCGAACTGAATCCCGGTCATCGTCACGATCGGGATCAGCGCGTTACGCAGAATGTGCCGCCCGACGACGGCGCGCCCGGTGAGGCCCTTGCCGCGGGCCGACCTCACGAACGCCGTACGGCTCACGTCGAGCATCGCGCCGCGGGTGGTACGCATCACCGCGGCTCCGACGCCGATCCCGAGCGTCAATGCCGGGAAGAAGATCTGCTGCAGGTTCAGGCTGGGGTCGGAGGTCAAGCTGGCGTAGTTCTCCGAAGCCGGGAAATACTGGAACACGACCGCGAAGATCGTGACCATCGCGGACCCGATCACAAAGCTCGGGATCCCCAGTCCCAGCAGCGCGAAGCTCTGCCCGATCCAGTCGCCCCAGCCGCCCGGACGCGCGCCCGCCGCGATTCCGGTTGCTAGCCCGAGGATCAATCCGATCAGCAGCGACATGATCGCGAGCTCGAGCGTCACCGGCAACGCTGAGCCGATCAGCGACGCGACCGTGTGACCGCTCTGAGTTGAGATGCCGAGATTGCCGTGCAGGATCCCGTCGGCCCAATGCCAGAACTGGGTCGGGAGCGACTGCCCGATTCCGTAGAAGTGCTCAAGTGAGCGCCGCTGTGCGTTGGTCAGCAGTCCGGCGCTGGTGCCGAGCGACGCCTGAATCTGGTTGCCCGGCAGCAACCGCAGCACGACGAAGATGATGATCGCCACGCCAATCAACGTCGCGACCGCGCGCACGACCGCCCACGCGAGCCACTTCAGCGCCCCGACACCGCGCCGCTGCCGCGCACCGTCGGGGGTCGGTGGCGGCAGCGGGAGGCCTGCTGGCTCGATCGCGGTCATTGCTCCTTACAACTCGGATTCGTCGCCGGCGCTACCCGAGCGTTGCCGTAGCCAGCGACGTCAGCTGGCCGTTGGGCAGCGGCGTGAAGCCCTTCAGGTTGGGCGTCGTGACGTAGTAGTCGTAGGCGTTGAACAGCCAGATCCATACGGCGTTGTTGTTGAGGTAGCTGTACATCTGGTTCCAGAGCGTGTGCTGCTCCGAGCTTGACGTGCTCTGGTCCCCTCGGCTCAGCAGCGACTGCAGCGTCGACGACGAGTAGCCGGCTGGGACCTTGAGCGAGGCGCCCTTGCCAAAGTAGCGGCCATACATGATGTAGGGGCTCGGGCTCGCGCCGTTCAGCGCCAGGGTGCCCTGGAAGTTGCCCTTCAGCCAGTTCTGGATGTACGCGCTCGAGGCCAGATTGTTGATGTTCATCTTGATCCCGACCTTGGCCAGCTCGTTCTGGATCGTCGTCGCCTGCGCGGTGCTGGTGCCATCCAACGCCTCGGAGGTCATGACCGTGAACGAGAAGCCATGCGGCTCGCCGGCCTTGGCGAGATACGACTTGGCCTGAGAATCACTCGGGTTCGCGCAGACACCGGTGTTCGGGTCGGAGGCGAACGGACCCGACGGGACGGGCCCGATGACCTTGCCGAAACCCTGGACCGCTGCCTGCAGAACCGCCTTGCGGTTGATCGCGCATTGGACGGCCAGGCGCGCGTTGACATTCGCCAGCGGCCCCTTGCTCTGGAGCATCATCGCGCGGTAGTTGAGGTCGAGCTGCTTGTCGACCTTCACGTTCGAGCCCTGCACCTGCTGGATCACCTGTGGCTCGGTCAACAGACCCACCTGCACGGTGCCCGCCTGCAGCGCCGAACCGATCGACTGTTCATTCGCGATCGTGCGGAACTCGATGTGCGAGATCGACGGCTTCGGTCCCCAGTAGCTGGGGTCGGACTTGACCGTGAAGCTGTTGTTGGGGCTATAGCTCGAAAACTCGTAGGGGCCGGTTCCATCGGGCTTGGTCTCAAGCGTGCCGGCCTTGATCGCCTGCGGTGACAGCATCGCCATGTTCTCTGAAGTGAGTCCGTACAGGACTGACGAGTCAGGCTGGCTGAGGTTCAGCACGACCGTGTACTTGCTCGGGGTGCTGATCGACTTGACGGTTGCGAGATATGAGGCAGCTGCCGCCGCGGTGCTCGGCTTGACGATGTATTCGAGCGTGTCCTTGACGGCGGTCGAGTCGAACGTACTTCCGTCGTCGAACTTGACACCCTGACGAAGATGCAACGTAAGCGTGCGTCCACCGTTGCTGGTAGCCCAGCTGGTGGCCAGATCCGGCGTCACCGTGAGATTCTGGCTGAGCGCGACCAACGGCTGATAGATCATTCCGAGCGCCTGGAAGTCCAGGAAGTTCGTCATGATCGCCGGGTTCAGCTTCTGAACGCTCGACGTGTCGGCGACAACGATCGAGTGGCCACCGGAGGAACTCGATCCTCCGCCACCTCCACCTGTGTTGCTGTTGCTCGAGCCGCCGCAGCCGGCGACCGCGACTCCCAGCCCGGCTATGACGACAGCGACACTGGCGCCGCGGCCGATTCTCCACCGTTTCATCGCATTTCCTCCTCGGGAAAAACTCCGTGGGCCACCATCAACGGCGATCTGCCCATCACAGAAGTAGTGGGGTCAAGATACGCCCGTTGACGCCGATGTCAAGTACTTGCGTGACAACATTTTGTACAAAAATTACCAACTGATTGGAAATTAGGTTGCTTAGCTACTAGGATCGGCGCCGCTGATGTGGACCACGTTTTGATCGCCATGGGTTGCTTAGAACACAGTTCCGAGATGTTGGCCGGCGCCGTCGCTGAGATCGCGGAGGGAGCCGACGCTCCGCCCGGGGTCTGTCTTGCGGTTTCGTGCGCGGGTGAGCTGTTCGTGAGCAGCAGCGGGGTGGCCCAGGCGTTCACCGATGCGGGCCCGCTGGCCGATCCTCCCGCGATCGGCCTCGACACCGCCACCGACATCGCCTCGGTCACGAAGCTGGTGGCGACGACGGCCGCGTGCGTTTCACTGGTGGCGGCGGATGAGATCACTCTCGATGCGCGACTTGATTCGATCCTGCCGTGGACAGCGGGAGAACCGGCGGGAGCCGCGACGCTTGAGCAACTGCTCCGACATCGCGCCGGGCTGTGGGAGTGGTGGCCGCTCTACCTCGCGGCCGGCGACCGTGAGGCGGCGCTGCGGCAGGTCGCCCAGCGACCGCTGCGCTACGAGCGCGGCGCGGAACATCACTATTCCGACCTCGGCTTCATGCTGCTCGGCGAGGCCGTCGCCGGCGTCGCTGGAACCGAGCTCGCCGCGGCGATCGAACAGCTCGTATTGCGCCCGGCCGGAATGTCGAGTACGAGCTACGGCAGACCGGGCGCCACGCCGGTAGCCGCGAGTTCGCGTGGTGACTGGATCGAGCGACGCATGATCGATTCGCGGGTGCCGTACCCGGTCGAGGGCTCCAGCGCGGACTTCGGCGGCTGGCGCGAGCACGTCCTGGTCGGCGAGGTCAACGATGGCAACGCGTTCCACGCGCTGGACTCGTGTTCGGGCCATGCCGGCCTGTTTTCGACCGCACGCGACCTGCTGCGTTTCGGCGATTACCTGCTGGCCGGCCTGCGCGGCGAGCGCGGAGCGGCGTTCACAAACGCCTGCCAGCGTTTCCTGCCGGCCGATCCCAATACCGATCAGGCGCTCGGGGCCTTGGATGGCCCCGAGCACCGGCCAGCCCTCGAGTACCGCCAGGCGCTCGGCTTCCGCCGCTGGGACCTTCCGAGCACGGTCGCCTACGGACACCCCGGGTTCACCGGCGTTGCCGTGGCGATTCTTCCGGCGCTCCAGGCAACGGTGGTGCTGGTCACCAACCGTTTGCACGTGAGCGGTGAACCGTGCACCACCACAGCGATGTGGAGCCGCGCGCTGCAGGCCGCCGAGCGCCACTGCCTGACAACACAGGAGCGAGCAACATGACATTCACCGTGGTCGGCATGATCAGCGGGACGTCCTACGACGCGATCGACGCGGCCGTGGCCGACTTCGAGCTCGACGGGAACACGGTGCGGCTCAGGCCACGCGGCCTCCACTCCGAAGCGCTGGACGCAGGACTGCGCACGCGCATCGCCGACTGTCTTCCGCCCAACAACACCACGATCGAGGAAGTCTGCAAGCTCGACACCGAGATTGGGCAGCGCTTCGGGGCGGTGGCCAGGGACACAATCGCCGAGTTCGCTCCTGAGGGGGTCGACCTCGTTGTCAGTCACGGGCAGACCGTATTTCACTGGGTCGAAGGTCTTCGCTGCCTCGGCACGCTGCAGCTGGGAGCGGCCGCTTGGGTCGCCGAGATTGCCGCCAGCCCCGTGCTTTCGGACGTGCGTAGCCGCGACATCACGCGCGGTGGTCAGGGGGCTCCGCTGGCTTCAACGCTCGACGCCTTGCTGTTGCTCGGGGACGGGACCAAGCGCGGGTCGCTGAACCTCGGCGGAATCTCCAACATCACGGTCCGCAACCGCGCTGGAGCGGTAATCGCCTACGACATCGGGCCCGCGAGCGCATTGATGGACGCGGCCGTCACCGAGATCACTGACGGCCGCATGCGCATGGATGCGGATGGAGCGATGGCCGCGCGCGGCACGGTCGACGAGCAGTTCTTGGCGCAGCTGCTGAACGAGCCCTATTACCGCCTTGAGCCACCCAAATCCACCGGCAAGGAGCTGTTTCATATTGGCTACCTGCGTGAGCACCTCGCCGGTCGCACGATCACTGAGGACGATCTGCTGGCGACGCTGACCGAGCTCACGGCGCGAACCGTGGCGGAAGCCTGCGAGCGGTACGGGGTTGATGAGCTGATCGTCGCCGGCGGCGGCGTTCGCAACCCGACGCTGATGGGCCGCATCGGGGAGCTGATCGCGCCGGTAAAGGTATTGCCCTTCGAGCAGGTCGGGCTCCCGTCCCAGGGCAAGGAGGCATATATGTTTGCGCTAATCGGCTGCCTCTCGGCTCATGGCCTGGAAGGGACGATCGCCTCCGCCACCGGCGCAACGGAGGGCTCGATCCTGGGCTCCTTCACTCCCGGGGTGGGGCCGCTTGTGCTGCCCGCGCCCTGGCCCACGCCGATCGAGCGCCTGGTGATCGAGCGGTGAAACTGCGTGCCGCGGGGCCGCAAGACGCAGCCGAGATGGCCGCCGTATTGGATCGCGCATGGCGTGCCGGGTACGGAGTGATCATCGACCCCGAGGTGACGGCCGGGACCAGCGTTGCCGAATGGCAGCAGGGGTTCGAGGCGCCCTGGCCGGCGGGCGTGCGAGCTGTGGCGGCGGCCGGCGACGACGGGCGCATGCTGGGGTTCATCCGCTTCGGGCCGCAGCCGGAAACCGACGACCGGCGGCACGCCTACATCTCATCGGTCTACGTCGACCCGGACGCCGCCGGCGCCGGAATCGGCGCGGCATTGGTGGGGCGGGCGCTCGATCAACTCACGCTCGACGGATACACGAGCGTGAGCCTCTGGGTCTTCAGCGAGAACCCGCGGGCCCGGCGGCTCTATGAACGCTGCGGCTTTATCACTCACGGCGTCGCGATTATCGATCCCCGCTGGCAGGTTCCTCAGATTCTCTACGAGCGCGAACTCCAGCCGGGGGTGCAGCTGCCATGACCGGCCTGCCTGGAACGCCACGGTCATGCGGCGTAAAAACTTTACCTTTCAGATATTCAGAGGTAGGATATTTACGTGACTGACGCTCGCTTCATATCTGCGCCCACGGGGGACGTGTTGCGAGTTGTGTCGCCCACCGAGGAGCGCAATCCGCGTACCGCGGACATCGACAAGCTCTCCGCGCTGGAGCTGCTGAGGTGCCTGAACGACGAGGACGCGACCGTGGCGCTGGCGGTGCGGGCAGTACTCCCGGAGCTGGCCGAAGTCGTCGAGGTGACGGTTCGACGGCTCGAGGCCGGAGGGCGCGTGCACTATTTCGGCGCGGGCACATCGGGCCGTCTGGCAATGCTCGACGCGGTCGAGCTGCCGCCGACGTTTGGTGTCGGTCCGGAGTTGTTCACCGCTCACCTGGCAGGTGGAGATGGGGCGATGCGCAGCGCCCGCGAGGGCGTTGAGGACGACGGACTTCAGGGAGTACGCGAAGCAGCCGATGTGACCGCGGACGACGTGGTGATCGGGATCGCATCGTCCGGCTACACGGCATACGTAGGGGGCGCGCTTCAGCACGCCAACTCGGTCGGCGCCTACACCGCGCTGATCACCTCCAATCCGACCGCCCCGCTGGCGGCCGTCGCGCGCACGGTGTTGTGTGTTGAGACCGGGCCCGAGGCGATCACCGGATCCACGCGGATGAAGTCAGGAACCGCGCAGAAGCTGGTGCTCAACTCGTTCTCGACAGCGGTGATGGTGCGCAGTGGCCGCACCTGGTCGAATCTGATGGTCGACCTCACCCCGACCAACGCGAAGCTTCAAGGACGGCTCGTGAACCTGTTGCGACAGGCGACCGGTCAGGACGAGGCCAGCTGCGAGCGCGCGCTCGCAGAGGCGGGGAACGAGCCCAAAACCGCGTTGTTGACGTTGCTCGCTGGAGTTGCACCCGAACGCGCTCGAGCCGAGCTCACCGCGGCGCACGGACGCGTCGCCGCCGCGCTCGAGTCGATCCAGGCCGGATAGTCGTAAATGGAAGTCGTAGTTGCCGACAGCCGGCAGGCGGGGGCGGAGCTGGCGGCCGATGCGATCGAGGCGCTGGTTCGTGCGCGTCCCGAAGCGGTGCTCGGAGTCGCGACCGGCAGCACGCCGGAGCCGGTCTATGCGCAGCTGGCACGGCGCCGCAACACCGGGGAACTCGACTTCCGCCGGGTTGCGCTGTTCATGCTCGACGAGTACCTGGGACTGGGCGCCGACCATCCCGCCAGCTACCGGCAGGTGATCGAGTCGCAGGTTGTCGCACCGCTGGGGATCGACGCAGCCCGCGTTCACGGACTGGATGGGCTCGCGCTCGATCCGGTGAGCGCCTGCATCGACTATGAACACGCGATCGCTCAGGCCGGCGCGGTTGACCTGCAGCTGCTGGGCATCGGCAGCGACGGTCACATCGCCTTCAACGAACCGGGGTCATCGTTGGGATCGCGAACCCGCATCAAGACCCTCACAGAGCAGACCCGCCTGGACAACGCTCGCTTCTTCGGCGGTGACGTCGACGCCGTCCCGCATCACGTGCTCACACAGGGCGTTGCCACGATCGCGGGTGCGCGTCATCTGCTGCTGCTGGCGTGGGGGGCGGATAAGGCCGCGGCCGTTGCCGCCGCCGTCGAGGGACCCTTGACGGCGGCAGTCCCGGCGTCGTCGATTCAGATGCATCCGCACGCGACCGTGATCTTGGACGCCGCGGCGGCGTCGGCACTGCAGCGCCTCGACTACTACCGCGAGGTGTTCGCGCTGAAGCCCAGCTGGCAGGGGCTGTAGCCGAGCTGGCAAGGGATGTGGCCGGCCGGCACGGGCTGTAGCCGCGCTCGGCGGCGCCGAGCTGCCCGATCAAGCTAAAGAGAAGCGAGCAGCGCTGCCGGGTCATGCGCGACCCGTCCGTTGATCAGCGTTGCCGATGCCCGCCAATCCTGATCGAGCACCACGAGGTCCGCGGTGTAACCGGGCCGCAGGCGCCCACGCTCCGCAGCTTCGCCAAGAACCCGAGCGGGAGCAAGCGTCGCGGCAGCCAGCGCCTCCGGTGCAGCGACGCCGCTCTCGATCAGCTTGGCAACCGCGCGGTCCATTGTCAGCACGCTGCCGGCCAGCGTCTGCGGGGAGTCGGCGAGCACCGCGCGGCCGCAGGCGACCAAGACCGGAAGCTCACCCAGCATGTACTCACCGTCCGGCAACCCCGTCGCCGCGATTGCGTCGGTGATCGCGACCATGCGGCCGGGGGCGGCCGCCGATACCAGCTTCAGCATCGCCGGGTGCACGTGCTCACCGTCGGCGATCACCTCAAAGCTCACATTGTCGTCAGTGAGCGCTGCGCCGATCGGGCCGGGATCGCGGCGGTCGAGCGGCGGCATCGCGTTACCGAGATGGGTGAGATGACTCGCGCCGAGCTCGAATGCGCGACGGGCTTGATCGTAGGTGGCCTCGGTGTGGCCGACGGAGACCACAACTCCGCTGCTGAGCGCCGCTTTGATCAGCGCATCCGCTCCGGGCAGCTCGGGGGCCATCGTGATCAGCCTGATCGCGTTGTCACACGCCTGCATCAGGTTGTCCAGTTCCCGTACCTCGGGGTCGCGCAGCACGTTGGGATCGTGGGCGCCGCGCCGGGCCGGTGCAAGCCACGGCCCCTCCAGGTGGATGCCTGCGATCGAGGCGGTTTCGGGGTAGCGGGCGTCCATCGCCAGCCTGATCCCCGAGACCGTCGTCAGCAGTCGCTCGGGCGTGTCAGAGACGGTCGTCGCGAGCATCCTCGTGGTCCCGTGCTGGGCGTGGAAATGCGCCGCTCGGATGACCTCGCGGGAGACCATCGCCGGATCGTCGCCGGCCGCCTGGCCGCCGTCGCCGCCATGAACGTGAACGTCGATGAAACCGGGAGCGATCGTGTATCCGCGCAGGTCGATCACATCGGCCGACGGCGGTTCACCGGTGCCCAGCTCCGTGATCACACCGTCGGCGATCGTCAGCCATCCGGGGAGCAGTCCTTCATCGGTTGCGAGTGTCGACCTCAGGGTTGCGGACATCGTCGCTCAGCGCCGGGCTCGCGTCGCACGGCGACGGTCGGCCAGTGCCTCGTTGGTGCGCACGAGCGCGTCGACCGTCTTGGTCCAGTCCTGCTTAGCCACGCCCGCGAACAGGCAATCAACGATCACCAGCGCTGCGATCCGGCTGCCCATCGCACCCGAGCGGAAGGCGGCCTCGTCGCTGACCGTCGTCAACACGATGTCCGCCGCCTCGGCTATCGCGGAGTTGGTGAAGTTGGTGATCGCGATCGTGCGAGCGCCGCGCGCCTTGGCCTGCACGAGCGGATCGAGTGTGTCGGTGGTCTGTCCGGTGTGGCTGATTGCGACGACCACGTCGCCGGCCTGCAGGTTCGCGGCGGAGGTGATCGCCAAATGCGGGTCGGGCCATGCCCAGACACTGAGTCCGATGCGGTGCAGCTTGGTTTGCAGATCGGCCGCGACCAACGCGCTCGCTCCGACACCGTAGATATCGATCCGACGTGCGCCGGAGATCGCGATCGTCGCTGCCTCAAGAGCCTGGAGATCGATCCGTTCGGCGGTCTCTCGTACCGTGTCCGAAAGCGACTGCCCGATGCGGGCGACGACCGCTTGAAGGTCATCCTCAGGGACGATCTGGGGTGAGATCCGCGGTTGTTCGCGGGCTTCGTTGCGGCCGCCCCAGGCGGCGATCCGGAGTCGCAGCGTCGGGTATCCATCGATCCCGATGCTGCGACAGAAGCGGATTACGGTTGTCTCCGATGTCTGTGCCTCGGCCGCGAGTTCCGTGATCGTAAGCTGCGCAGCACGAGCCGGATCACCGACGATCACGTCACCGACGCGCTGCTCTGCTGGAGCCAGCCCCGGCAGCAGGCTGCGCAGCTGCGCAAGGATGTCTCCGTCCGAGGAGACCGCAAGCGCGGCCGCCTCTGGTGGGGCCGCAGCCCTGGCACGCGCTGCGGGGCGTTTGGCGGATTTCCTGCTCGGGCGGCGGCTGCTCGGCACCCCGCGATTGTAGGCTCTATCGCCCCGCTCAGAGGCAGCAGGAATCTCTACGAGGAGCTCTCGTTCGCGTGCGCCGCGACGTAGCGTTCGACGCGGCGATCGGGGATCAGCCACAGGATCGCGACGGCGACGTAGGGGATCAGGCCAAGCCATGGCTCCACGAACGCGAGGCCGATGCCGACCGCGTACAGCACGACCGAAGCCTCGCCCTTGCGGTCATGGCCGATCGCCGCCTTCAGCTGTGCTCCTCCCGGGCGGCGGATCACCAGCTGGTACATCAGGTAGTAAGCAACGCCGGCGCCCATCAGGTCGATTCCGTAGACCGCGGTCGGAACCGCGGCAACGTGCGTCTGGGTGACCCAACGCGTCGTGAACGGGAACAGCGACAACCAGAACAGCAGGTGCAGATTTGCCCACATCACAGAGCCGTCAACCTCGGTGGTCAGCGTGAAGAAGTGGTGGTGGTTGTTCCAGTAGATGCCGATGTAAATGAAGCTCAACAGGTAGGTCAACAACCCGATCCCGGAGGTGTGGATCAGCGAGGAGATGCTCGATCCACTGGGGATCGCGAGCGTCAGCACCATCACCGTGATGATGATCGCTAGCACCCCGTCACTGAAGGCTTCTAGGCGAGACGTGCTCATCCGCGGCACCCGACCTCGGCAGGCCCAAAGCGAAAGCCGCTCATCCGCGGCACCCGACCCCTCCGCCCGAGCCGATCTCTGAGCTGCTCGCGCGATCGTCCCTAGGCATCGGCCAAGCTTAGAAACAGTTCAGGACGGTCTCCTCAGGCTAGGGAGTCGTCAGGCGCTGCGACTGTCGACCGGATTGGCCGCGGTTCCGGCAACGAACAGCGGGCGCAGGAACGTGCCTTCGAGCACTCCCACCAGCTGCGTCAGGGGGCGGCGAACGACCCACCAGCCACCACCCATCACGGCAACGCCGAGCACGATCGCCGCAAACACGTCATGCGGATAGTGCTGCCCTAGGTACACCCGCGAAAAGCCCTCCAGCAGCGCGAGCGCGATCGCGACGACGCCAAGCCTACGGTCGATGATCCACAGACCTGCGGCCAGCGCGACGGCGATCAGCGTGTGGTCTGAGGGGAACGAGTAGTCGCTCGGCCCCGGACAGGCCACGACCGTCGGCACATGCATCTGCAGGCACGGGCGCGCTTCGGTAAATACCTGCTTCAGCAACAGGCCGCAAATGATCGTCGCGAGCGTGCCGGCTGCGAACCAGATGACCGCAGCCATCGCGCGGCGATCAGCGCGAGCGCGAGCAGACCACCAAAGCCACAGACCGAGTACGGCCAGCAGCCCGATCGATGCGACGGTGTAGAGCTTCATCGGCCCCTGGAGCCAGCCGGTGTGCTGCGCGAAATCCGTGACGGACCGGTACCAGCCGCTGTCAAAGAACGTCATTGCGCGAACGGCTGCCCTGCCGCAGGATGCTTCTGCAAGTCATGCCTTCGACTTTAAACATCCTGATAACAAAAAACGTCCGTCCACGGAGGGATATCGATGCGACGGAGCGATGAATTGCGCGCACCGGCGGATCCCTCCGAAGGATGACTTCGGGTGCCGGACATACTGTGGCGATGTTGACCCGCGTTCACGACGATCCTGCCGAGTTCCTGACAGCGGCCGAGCCGTTCTTTGAAGCCGATCCGTTCAGCGCCAACGTGATCGCGGTGGTTGCCGCGCGTGTCGCCGACGGCGCGTCGAGCTACGACGGCGACCTGCTCTGGGCAGCGGTTGAAGATGACGCGGGGCGCGTGATCGGGGTCGCGATGTGCACCCCGCCGCACCCGTTGTTCGTGTCCCGCATGCCAGCCGACGCAGCTGCATGCCTGGCCAAGGCATTCGCCGCCGACGGTCGCGAATTTCCGGGTGTCAACGGCGCGTCCGACTCGACGTCTGCGTTCGCCGAGTCCTGGCTGTCACAGACCGGTCGAGCCTCCGCGGTCGCTCGAGCGATGCGCATGTACCGGCTCGGGACGCTCGACTACCCGACCACGGTCTCAGGGCAGGTGACGATCGCGACGGCGCCGAGCGACGCGGAACTCGTCGCCGGTTGGTTTGAGGAGTTCCACGAGGAGGCGATGGCGACCGCGCCGCGTGAAGACTGGGAGAACCTCGCCAGACGGCGGATCGCCGGCCGCGAGGTCTACCTCTGGTGCGACGCCGGCAAACCTGTCAGCCTCGCGGCCGTGAGCGCCCCCGCCGCTGGCGTCGCACGCGTGGGTCCGGTCTACACACCGGCGGAGTTTCGTCGCAACGGTTACGGCGCTGCGGTCACCGCCGCAGCTACCGCCGGCGCGCTGAAGCACGGTGCCGAGCAGGTTGTGCTCTATACCGACCTAGCGAACCCGGTCTCAAACTCGATCTACCAAGCGATCGGCTACCGCCCCGAACACGACGCCGAGGAGCGGTCGTTCCTGTGACCGCGACGACGGTTTCGCTTGACGGAGTCGCTGAGCTACCGGACGGCGTCGTCGCTGGTCGACGATCGGGTCGACCCCGCAGTCGGGTTAGTCCTTCGGCGCGTAACGGTGATGCAGTGACAGCGGGTTGCCGTCAGGGTCCAGGCAGATCGCCTGCAGGCAGACACCAGAATCGAACGTCTCGCTCACAAAACGCACTCCTTTGGCTTCAAGTTGCTCGCGCGCGCTGGCGACATCGTCGACCTGCAGCGCGATCGGCATTGCGTTGGGCGAGAAGCGGCCGCCGAAGTCTGCGGTCCGCATCACCGCGAGCGTGAGGTTGCCGGCCTGGAACTCGGCTCCGGGCCGAGAGCCGTAGCGCTTGACCAGCGGCAGCCCGAGGGTCTCGCCGTAGAAGGTGGTCATTGCATCGAAATCCTCGGCCGGGATGCAGACGAAGTCGACGCCGGTGATGAGTGTGCTCGTTTCGGTCATGTGGGCTAGACCATATTCCGGGGTGCCGGGTGGGATCAAGTCCATCGTTCGCTGCTGGAGTTCTCGGATGATGCTGCCCAGTTGCCCGGACGCCAGCAGCCCGGGCCCCAGCGGTCCTGATCTGTTTTCGCCCAGCGCCGGAAGCTGGCGCAACGCAACTCTGGTCGCACTCGACATAGCGTCGAGTTGCCATTGGATCTCGCGATCGACCGCGTCTGCGTCGTCGAGCGCTGCCAATCCTGTCGCTTTGGCGGCGTAGGCGGCGGCGCCGAGCGCGTGCGCGCCCATATGGGCCACGGCCCCAGCCTGACCGGCCGCCCGTGCAGCGGCTGCCGCTGCCGGGCTGATCGCCTCGTTTGCGCATGCACCTCCGGCGAAGCGCCGGCGAATCGCCAGTGAGGCGTCCAGCTCACCGCGAGCGAACGCCCGCGCCCGTGCAATCGCGTCGCGGGGGCCGCGTTCCCCTGGGGCCGCGGCTTCAAAGATGCCGAGCACCCGCTCGGAACAGTCGGCCGCCCAGATCGCGACGATTCGCCGGTCGGCTTCACTCAGCGTCTGCGGAGATCGCACCGTGCTATCAGCTGTCGTCGTTCGAGTCCTCAGGCGTTGGGCCAGTTGCCGCTGTAGCTGACCCCGCGGCCGGCGCCGGCTGCGGGGCGACGGTCCCGGCAGATTGCAGTGCATCTGCACCTACGCGACGGCGCGGCCGCAGATTACTGACGATCACCGACACGATGGTGACCAGGTAGATCTGTCCGATCAGCCCCTCGGACACGGATAGCGTGTGGCCCAGGTTCGAGCGAGCCGTGTAGTCGCCGTAGCCGACGGTCGTCAAGGTCGTGAAGCTGAAATACAGGGTGTGAGCGCCGGTGGCCGCCTGCCCGCCCGCGAAGAAGTGGCCGTTGATGTTCCCGATCGCGCCATACACGAACGCGAAGCCCATACCCAGCAGCAGGTAGAGGCACAGCACCCCGGCCACCGCCTGGAGCGTCACTCCGCCCTGAGCTCGAAGACTGCGGCTCACGCCAATGATCACCGACGGTGGGGCGCACATAATCAGCAGCAGGTTGGCCAGGCGTGGCCCGAGTGCGTCGACGTTGCCGCTCGCGGCCTCAACCGCACTCATCGCGACCACCAGTGCCGCGACCACGGCCCCGCCGATCATGACGGGTGGTTTGGAGTTCGCGGCCCATAGCGCAAGCAACAGCGTCAGCGCCAACAAGACTGAGACGCCGACCTGTTCCCAGGGGCCGGGGCTCGCGATGCCCTCGACCGCGAACGCCGCGACAATCGCCAGCAGCAGCAGACCGTAGCGCTCGCGGCCCTGGTTCTCCTCCAATGAATTACTCCGTTTGAACTTCATCACGGTTGCTCCTAACCCCCGTGGCGACGTCGCGTACGCGGCCGCGGACCATTATCCCGGTTGCCCGGGCGGATGTGCACGGTTGCGGTGAGGCTCGACGCGCTGCGCCGCCTTTCTAATCGCTCTGGGGCGGTATAACGAGGCCGCCGTCGCGCGCGCGATGATTCAGTGAATATGAACGAACCACGGCGCCTGTATGTACTGCGGCATGCGAAGTCAAGTTGGGACGCACCGCACCTCTCCGACCACGACCGGCCGCTCGCGCCGCGGGGAACTGAAGCCGTGCGGCTGTTGAGCGAGTACGTGAAGCAACACGACATCGCGCCGGAGCTGATCCTCTGTTCATCGGCGGTTCGTACCCAGCAGACGCTGCGCGGAATCTACCCGGACGCGGCCGCCTCGATCGAGTCCGAACTCTATGGCGCCAACGAGGGCGTGCTGATGGATCGCCTGCGCCGGGTTGACCCTGAGGTCCGCACGGTGATGGTGATCGGCCACAACCCGACACTGCAGATGCTGGTGCTGAAGCTCACCGGCGCCGAGGCACGCGACCGCCCGTCCGGCGCCGAGGGACTGAGTCAAATCGCCGAGAAGCTGCCCACCGGGGCGCTGGTCACGATCAGCTTCCGCACGACGTGGCCGGAGCTGCGGCCGCATCAGGGTGTGCTCATCGACTACATCCGTCCCAAGCAGCTGCGCTGAGCAAATTCGGGCGACCCGAGCGCGGCGCCCAGCGAACGGGGGTCGCTACATGGCGACCCCCGAAGCACACGCTTCGTCAGGCGAACTGCATCACGCCGAAGCGCGCGCCCTGCGGATCCGCGAAGGTGGCAAAGCGGCCGATCGGACAGTCCATCGCCGCAGACACCACCTCGCCGCCCGCGGCTGGAACCCGTTCCACCAGCGCGTCGGTGTCGGAAACCGCGAAGCTCACGGCCCAATGCGAAGGGGCTTCCGGCGGGAACAGGTCATCGTTCATCTGCATCATTCCGCCGACCTGCTGCTCACCGAGCGTCCAGACCGTGTAGTCGTGGCCGAACCCCGGGTTCTGCTGACCCCAGCCGAACAACCCTCCGTAGAAGGCGGCGGCGCGTTCGGCGTCGCGGGTCATGACGTCGGCCCAGCAGAACGAACCCGGGACGTTTGTGGCCTCGAACCCGCCGAATGATTTGGCCTGCCAGATGCCCAACGCGGCACGGTCGGGATCCAGGAACGCACCCATGCGCCCGATGTCCATCACGTCCATCGGCGGGAACATCGACGTGCCGCCGGAGTCGTTCACGGCCGCGATCGTCGCGTCCGCGTTGTCGACGCTGATGTAGGGCAGCCAGGCCGTTGGCTGCTGCGGCGACATCGTCGTCATCAGCCCGCCGACGAGCTTGCCGTCCTTACGGAAGTTCTGATATCCGCCGGTCTGCTCGGGATCCCCGGCCGGCTCGGCGACCCAGCCGAACACCTCGCCGTAGAATCGCGCCGCATCGGCGGTGTCGCTGGTGGTCAGGTCGATCCAGCACGGTGTTCCCTGCTCGTTCACTGACATGGCTTATTTGCCTCCGGTCCGAGGAAAGCTTCTGACATCCCTGCCAGCGCAGCATCCCACACCAACCTCAACCGGTGGTGAATGACTGCCCACCTCAGCCCAGGGCCTCACGCAGATGTCCGCGTGAGTTGATCCCGAGCTTGGCGTAGACATGTGAGAGGTGGACCTCGACGGTGTGTACCGAGACGAACAGCCGGGCCGCGATCTCCTTGTTTGAGAGGCCCTCGGCGGCGAGCTCCGCCACGCGTCGTTCGCTTGCGGTCAGCGCTCCGAAAACGGGCTTCGGTGCGGCGCGCTCGAGCTCCGTGCGGGCCTGCTGCGCCCAGATCTCCGCGCCCGAGGACGTGAGCAGCTCAAGTGAGCGCTGCAGCGAATCGCGTGCCCGCCCGCGCGCCCGGGCACGGCGCAAGATCCGGCCCTGGGCTAACAGTGTGCGCCCAAGCTCAATCGGCATCGGCTGGCGCTCGTGCTGCTCGAGTGCGCCGAGCAGCACGGACTGCGCGCCCTCAAGGTCGCCGCGTTGCGCCAGCAGCAGCCCACGGCAGCGGCCGGTCAGCGCTCTCACCCAGGCCCGATCGAGCGCGACCGCGCGCCGCTCGAGCTCGTCGAGCAGGCGTTCGGCGCGGTCCAGCTGACCGAGCGAAATCAGCGCCTCGATCGCCGGCGGCAGGAACACCAGCCCCGGCTCCCCGATACCGTCGCGCTCAAGCGGCAGCGTGAGCGCCTCGGCCGCCGCCCAGGCGGCGGCCGGATCCCCCAACGACAACTCGAGCTGGGCGCTGGCGGCGGTGCTCCAGAACGTCGGCAGCTGCGTGCCCACGGTTTCCAGCGTCTGTGACGCCGCCGCCACGGCTTCGCGGGTCGCGCCCGCGTCACCGCGTGCCGCGTATACGCACGCCAGCTGCGCGTAGGCCCAGGCGCGACCCTGTTCGCTGCCCGCGAGCGTCGCCTGCGCGAGCGCCTGCTGACCGGTCGCGAGCGCCGCGTCCAGCGCACCGGCGCAGCCCTCAGCCCAGGTCATCCAGTAGAGGATCTCGGCCAGTCCGCTCTCGTCCCCGTATCGCTCGGCAAGTACGCGCAGCGCGCTCAGCTCGACTAGAGCCTGCTCAAACTGTCCGGTGTAGACCCGTAGCAGTGCTCCAATCCAGCCGGGCCGCAGCTCGATCGGCGCGACCCGTTCGGGGTGGTCCAGCGCGACCGCCTCCGCCACCGCCTGCCAGTCGACACCGAGCCCGTTCAGGAAGCGCACCATTTCGCGTACCGCGAGCGCGTCCCCGAGCAGCACGTCGTCGTTCAGTCCGCGGGCAATCTCGAGCCCACGATGCGCGTGTTCGAGTGCGCCGGCGGTGTCATCCAGGTGTTGGCAGCGTGCATAGGCAATGGCGAGTTCGATCGTCACCGCCAGCCGCGGGTCGCTGTTGCAGGACAGCGCTTCGCGCAGCAGCTGCTCGGCCTCCGCGAAGCTGTGCTCGTGATAGCTGGCCTCGGCCAATAGACGCAATGCGTCGGCGCGTTGCGGGCCGGGTGCATCGCCATTCAGTACGGGCTCGAGCAGCGCCCGTGCGCGCGACCCGTCGCCGGCCTGAAGGTGGCTCTCAGCCGCGCGGATCGTACGTGACCGCGCCAGCTCCGGCTCAGCTGCCGGAGTCAGCCGCTGCGCGTGCTCGAGCAACGCGCCGGCCGATGAGCAGGCGCCACGCGCCTGTGCCAGCAGCGCCGCCGCCTCGAGCCGCTCCGCGATCGTCGCGTCGGCCGCAACGCTGGCCAGCGCGAGATGGTGCGCCTGCTGTTCGGGCTCGTCGACCAGTTCGGCCAGCTGGCCGTGGAGCTTGCGCCGCCGCTCCGGAGTGGCCTGTTCTTCGATCGCGGTCGCATATAGCGGGTGCACAAACGCGACGCGGTCTCCGCGGATGCGGAGCAAGCCGGCCACGAGCGCGGCCTCGAGCCCTGCGGCAGAGGTCGCGCGTTCGATCAGCTCGGGTGACGGGTGCGATAGCAGCGCCGTAGCCATCAGTGCATCGCGGCCGCTCTCGGGCAGCTTCGTTACCGAGGCGGCCAGCAGTTCGTGAAACTGCTCAGGGACCGGCAGAGGGCGATCGGGGCTGAGCGTGGGACGGGGCCCGAGGCTACGTGCGATTTCGAGCGCGAACAGCGGGTTTCCGTCGCAGGCTTTGGCGACGCGTCGCAGCACCGGAATCGTGTAGCTGTAGCCCAGGTGCTGAGCGATCACCTGATGCAGTTCGGCCGGCCGCAGCGGACCGAGGCTGATGCGCCCGAACTGCGAGTCGCCGACCGCGTGGCGCAACCGCAGGCGGTCGTCGCCGGACGGGGGAGTGCGGTTGGTAGCGAGCGTGCCGACGGGGCGCCCTCGCAGCCGGCGCAACGCGAACCCGAGCGCCTGCGTGCTCGCTTGATCAAGCCACTGGAGATCGTCGATCGCGATGATCACAGGGCCGTCGTCGCTCAGCGCCTGCACGATCGAACGCAGCGCAAAGCCGATCGCATGGAGATCCGGACCCGCGCCCGGTGATGCCGGCGCACGCACCAGCGCCTGCTCGAGCGCGTCGCGCTGGCGGTCCGGGAGCGTGCTCCAGGCACGCTGATCGCAGGCCGCGATCAGGTCCGCAACCCCGATGTACGACATCTGCGCCTCGATCGGCTCGCCAGCGGTGCGCAGAACGGTGAGGCCATCGCGCTCAGCGGTTCGCACGACCGCATCCCAGAGGGTCGTCTTACCGATCCCCGCTTCACCCTCGATGATCAGCGCGGAGGACTCTTCGCGAGTGGCGGCGAGGAACGTGCTCGCAACGCTACCGTCGCGGTCGCGTCCGACGAGATTGAACTCCATCTCCGCGACAGGCTAGATACTCCTGGCCGCGACGGCAACGGCTGCCAGGCAGCTTCGTCCGCGGAATTCGAGGCAGGACCCGGGCTGGCGGGCCAGGGTCCTGCCTCGTTATCGACCCGGAAGCTCCGGGTCTGTCTCGTTTCGCCAACCCGAAAGGCTCAGACCTTGCCCGTTCCCAGCGTCTGAGCCTCGGTCCCTACGGGTGGACGTTGGTGGTCGGAGTGCAGATCACGTAGACGAAGAAGTTTGCGCTGCTGCCGCCGTCGTTGTTCATGTAGGCGGTCCAGCCAATCGCGTGTCCGCTACTACCCATCGCCGGGTAGGACGCGTTCGCCCGCTGCTGGCTCGAGGTGCCCGAGAGCCCGCCGCCGGTCGGATGCTGCCCCGACGGGCACTTGACTGTGCCGCCGGTCTGGGTACCGGCCGGATTCGCGATCGCGTGCGACTTGACGGTCGTCAGTTTGAGCTGGGTTGCGGCTACGTGGCTGCGCACCTGCGGCTGGTTGTGGCTGCCCGCCGCGATCGCGTAGCTGCCGCCGGCCACCATCACCGCTGCGATTCCGGTTGCGAGCAGTGGAGTTCGGTGCAATTTGGACAGGCGTGTCATTAATACCCCCAAGGTCGTGGTCTTGACACAACTGGACTTGGGCACGACCGTATCGGCGGCTAGAGCACCGGTAAATAACGGAAACCTGCAATGTGTGAGCGCCGCGAGCGGTCCCGCGCGCGGCGAACGCTGCGCCCCACAGGGCGGCTACTTCAGCAGCTCGCGCGAGATCGTCATCTTCTGGATCTCGACAGTGCCTTCCTCAAACCGCTGGGCGCGGGCATCGCGGTAGATCCGCTCGATGATCCCGGAGAAGTACCCGATCCCGCCGGCAACGTTCAGCGCCGAGTCGGTGACACGCTGCAGCATCATGCTCGCCTGCAGCTTCGCCATCGACGACTCGGCAACCCCGGCTGAGTGGTCGGCTTCCCACAGCGAGGCCGCGTGCAACGTGAGCGCGCGCGCCGCCGCGACGTCGGTTGCCATCTCCGCGATCCGGAACGCAACCGCCTGTCGCGAGGCGATCGGCTTGCCGAACGTGACCCGCTCCTGGGCGTTCTTGATCGACTCCTCCAGCGCCCGCTGGGCGAGGCCGACGCAGCTCATCGCGAGGCTGATCCGCGACGGCACGAGGAAGCCGCCGATCGCAATGTCGAGCCCTTCGCCCTCAGCCCCCAGCCGGTTCTCGACCGGCACCGGAGCGTCGCGGAAGATCAGGTGCGAGTGATCGGTCGCGACCAGTCCCATCGTCGGCCGCATCGAGATGTTCTCGACGCCCTCGCCGTGGGCCGGGACCAGCAGGCAGAGTGTGCCGTCGTAGCCGCTGGTGCCCTCCTCGCGGGCGAACAGCAGCAGGTAATCGCTGACTACCCCGAACGTGATCAGGTGCTTCTCGCCGCTCAGGTAGTAGGTGTCGCCATCGCGACGAACCGAGCAGCGAATGTCCGCACCGGAGCCCACGTGCGGCTCGGTCAGCGTGAATGCAACCTTGATGTCGGTGGCGACCTGCGCCTTCACGAAGCGCTCCAGCTGCTCCGCGTTCGCGTGCGGTGCCATCGAACGCCAGAGTCCGTTGGAGACGTGCAGCACCATCCGCAGTGAGCCATGGCCGCGGCTCATGATCTCGAGCAGCTCCAGGTATTTGGCGAACGGAAGTCCATAGCCACCCAGCTCAACTGGGGCCGCTAGCCGCAGATAGCCGAGCTCCCGCACCTCGTCCCAGAGCTCGTTCGGGGTCTCGCGCTCGCGCTCGAGCCGATCGGACCAATACTCGCCGCGGGTGTCCATCCACTCGCGGATTTCGGTCTTCAGCTGCTGGAACTGGTTCTCGTCGAAGCTGCTCATCGTCATTGCCTTTCGCTCGGTCATCGCATGACCGCGTTGCCCTCGGCCGCAGTCCGAGCAACCCGCTCGCGCAGCACATATTTCTGAACTTTCCCGGAGGGCGTGCGCGGCAGATCATCGACGATCTCGAGCCGCTCCGGCCAGTAAGTCTTGGAGACCTGCTGCGCGTCGAGGTACTGCTGCATCGCCTCGAAGGTCAATTCTCCGGCGGGGTCGCCTGTGCTTCCCCCGCCGGGCTCGTGCTCGCGGCCGCCGTTTCCGTTCGGAGCCGGTGATCCCGGGCGGGCCGGGACCACGAACGCGCAGGCTCGCTCCCCGAGACGCGGATCGGGCATCGCCACGATCGCGACATCGGCCACCAGCGGATGGCTGTAGAGGATCTGCTCGACCTCAGCCACCGGCACCTTCTCGCCGCCGCGGTTGACGATGTCCTTTACGCGGCCCGTGATGTGCAGGTAGCCATCGTGATCGAGCTTGGCCAGGTCCCCGGTGCGGAAATAGCCGTCGTCGGTGAAAGCCTCCGCGGTCAGATCGGGCCGCTCCAGATAACCGTCGAACATCGTCGGAGAGTGCAGCTCGAAGTTGCCCTCGGTGTCCGCCGGCAGCTGGTTGCCGTCGTCGTCGGTGATACGGATGTGGACGTGCGCCATCGGCTTGCCGTCGGCGCTCCATGCCTTTTCCGGCGGATCACCGGGGACGAACGCGGCACCCATGCAGGACTCGGTCGAGCCCCAGCCGCCGCCGACCTCGGCTTCCAGCACGTCGCGCGCGTTCTTTGCGAGCTCGCGCGGGACCGCGGCGCCGGTCGCGACGAAGTACTTGAGCGCCGCTGGCGTCTGGTCGCGCTGCTGCGCGGTGTTCACGATGTCGGCAAGAAATGGCGTTGCCGCCTGCACGAACGTGACCTCGGCGTCGGTCAGTGCCCGGAACCCGAGTTCGGCATCCCAGCTCTGGTGGAAGACGAACCGAGCGCCGAGCATGAACGCCAGCCACATCCCGTAGAGGTACCCGGTCTGGTGAGCGATCGGAGAGGGGGAGTAGACGACCTCGGTCCCGAGCTCAAAATGCGCGATGTGCGCCGCGGCGGCCGTGTTCAGCGTGCGATGCGTGTTGAGCACGCCCTTGGGCTCCCCGGATGTGCCGGAGGTGAACAGCAGCTGTGCGTGATCGTCGAGTGCCGGCGCGCGCTCGGCCAGCACGCCGGGATTGGGCTCGGGGTAGTGCTCCTGGCCGAGGACCAAGACGTGGTCGAGCTCGGGGCACAACGGCTGCAGCGCTCGCGCCATGCGAGCGTGGTCTACGCCCTTGAACGTCTCGGGCACGATCATCACGCGGGCGTGCGCTCGCTGCAGCATGAACTCCAGCTCACGCTCGCGGAAGATCGGCATCAGCGGCGCGCAGACCGCCCCGAGCTTCAGCACCGCGACCGTGATCACGATGAACTCGAGCTGGTTCGGCAGCTGGTAGGCGACGTTCTGGCCCGGCTGCACGCCCAGCTCGAGCAACAGCGCCGCGTAACGGTCGGACTGCGCCGCCAGCTCTGACCAGCTCAGCTCACGGCGACCGCCGTCGATCGTGAACTCGATGCAGGCGGTCGCGTCCGGGCGCGCATGTGCGTGCTCGGCGAGCACGTCAAGGATCGTCCGGTTCTCCTGCACGTCTGGGCCCTGGTCCGGTCCGGATGCGGACGCTAGGACAGCTCTCCGGGCGTGGCCGGTACTTCTCTACTGACCCCAATCGGAATCCCGAGCGCCTTCATGTGGTCGACAAACTCCGGATACGAGATTCGGTAAGCGTGGGGGAATGAGAGCTCGGTCATGCCATCGGCGGTGGAACCGGCCACGGCCAACGCCATCAGCACGCGGTGGTCGTTGAAGCTGGAGAGCTGAGCGCCGTGCAGCTTGGTGACGCCCTCGAACTCCATGTCGTTGCCGTCGAACTCCACGTGCGCGCCCATCTTGCGCAGCTGCAGCATACTCATCACGCGGTCCGATTCCTTCAGCCGCGCGTGCGAGACGTGGCTCAGCACCGTGCGCCCACGGGCACGGGCGGCGAGCGTCGAGAGGATCGGGACCATGTCCGGGATGTCACGGCAGTCGAGCCGTCCGGCGACCGGTGGGGTGCCGTCGTGCTCGATCGTGATAGAGAGCCCGTCCTTGGCGATCTTCATCGGTACGCCGACGCTCTGCAGCTCGGTCAGCACGCGAGCCTCCGGGTGACCGTGGATCGGGGTGCGGGTGGTGAACGTGACCTTCGAGGGGTGCAGCGCACAGGCGGCAAGGCCGAACGCGGCCGAGCCGATGTCGGGCGGCAGCAGCACCTCACCCGGGGTGACGCTGGTCTGGTTGCCCGGGATCTTGAAGTGACGCCAGTCCTCGCCGACCTCGACCTCAAGCCCGAAGTCGCGCATCATCTCGACCGTCAGCTCCAGATAACCGCGCTCATTGAGCTCGCCGACGACCTCGATCTCGGTGTCGTTGGTGGCGTACGGCGCGAGCATCAGCAGACCCGAGATCCACTGGCTGAGGGTCCCGTCAATGCGCACATGACCGCCCTTGGGACGGCCCGGATAGACCGTGACCGGAAGCGTTTGGCCGTCGTACTCGAGCCTCACGCCAAGGCGCTGAAGCGCGCGCAGTAGCGGCCCGATCGGGCGCCGGCGGAAGTAGCGCTGACCGGTGAACGTGACCGGCCGGTCGCCCAGGCAGGCGAGCCCGATCAGGAAGTAGAGCGTGGTGCCGGAGCTGCCGACGTCAACCGTGTCACCGGGCGGGGAGAACCCACCGCCGTCGACGATCCAGTTGTTGCCCTTGCTCTTGACGTTCACGCCAAGTTCCTTAAGTGCGCCGAGCGTGAACTGCACGTGGCGGGCGTTGGTGCGATCGGAGATCGTGGTGCGCCCCGGAGCCAGTGCGGCCAGCATCAGGGCGCGGTGAGCATGATATTTGGAGGGCGGAATGGCCAGCTCGCCCTCGAGCGGCGCCTGGGCTTTGGCTACAAGCAGGCGCATGTGGACCGGCTGTCGGCTAGTGACATACGGCGCTTATCGTATCTACCCTTCCGGCCAACCGAGCACGGTTCCGGCTGTCTTCGCCCCCGTTTTCGGCCTAGCGCGCCGGTGTTCTTGCTGTGCGCGGGCCCGTTTTCGGCCGTGTGGGCTGCCGTTATGCCAGTGCTCGCGCCCGTTTTCGGCCCCGTGCCCTGGGCTCTGCCCGTGTTCGCGCCCGTTTTCGGCCTCGTGCCTGGGCTTCTGCCCGTGTTCGCCCCGTTTTCGGCCTCGTGCCCTTGCACTTGCGTTACCTTTGTCCGCCCTACGCGTACAAAGGTGAGGCAAGACGAGGGCGTCGGAGCAGCTCCGGGACCTGAGGGGTTAGGAGGGCTGAGCGGTCCGGAGGGCTGAGCGTTTCCGGGACTGAGGGGCTAGATCAGGTCGCGCACCTGCGCGAGGCGTTCGATCTGCACAAGCGGATCGGCTGCCATCGGCATGAACACGAATTCGTCCACGCCGGCCTCGATGTGCTGCTGCACGTACGCGGCAACCTCAGCGGCCGAGCCGGCGGGGTTGTACTTGGCGACGTTCTCGTAGGGCATGCCGTACTGCCCACGGGCGTAGAGGTCGGCTTCGGCCACGGCCTTGGTGTGGTCCGCGTCGACCGAGGCGCCGAGCACCAGCGCAACCTTGGGAGCCGGACGGCCGTACATGGCAGCGAGCTCGTGAAGCTGCTGCTTGCCGCCCTTGATGCGATTGGGGCTGACCCAGATCGGCATCCAGCCCTCGCCGCGGCGCGCGGCGCGCTCGATTGCAGGCTCACCGCGCCCACCGGCGTAGATCTTCGGCAGTTGCGAGATCGGCGGGTGCAGCTCCTCGGTCAGCAGCCCTGGAAGGGCGTCAAGTGCCGTATCGAGCGCTCTGCCGCGGCGGTTCATCGGTACCCCGGCCAGCTGGAACTCGCGCTCGAATTCCCCGCCGACGCCGACGCCGAGCGTGATCGGGCGCCCGTCGGAGAGCTGATCGATCGTGGTTAGCTGCTTGGCAGTCCAGGGCGTGTGATGCAGGCCCAGCAGCAGCACACTGAAGCCAAGCTCGATGCGCTCGGTCACGGCCGCGGCCGCCGCCATCGCCGTCAGCGCGTCAATGTTGGGGGCCGGGCACCAGAGGTGGTCGCCGCTCCAGATCTGATCAAAGCCGCACTCCTCCATGAGCCTTGCGGCCTGCACCACAGGTCGGGGCTCGCCGGTGTTGAGCGGATCGAAGAGTGGGAGCTGGATGCCGAACTTAGCCATGGCCGATGAGGGTACAGGCGACGTGCGGACGCCGGTCAGCGGCGGGCCAAGGCTGGGGAGCGCCTAGAACGTTCCGGACAGGCCGCGCTGGTGCGCAACCTCGACCGGCACGATCTCGCGACCGAACGGCCGCAAGCTCACGTTGATCATCTTGAAGTTCGCGATCCCGAACGGGATCCCGATGATCGTGATGCACAGCAGCACGCCGCTGACGAGGTGGATCAGCGCCAGGTACCAGCCCGCGACGATGAACCAGATGATGTTCCCGATCGTCGATCCCGCACCCTTGTCGGGCTGCTTGATGACGGTGCGGCCAAACGGCCAGATCACGAAGAAGGCGATTCGCAGCGCCGCCACGCCGAACGGGATCGTGATGATCAGGATGAAGCAGATCAGCGCCGCGAACACGTAGCCGATGAACAGCCAGATACCGGCGAGGAAGAACCACAGGACGTTGCCGATGAATCGCAGCACAGACACGCCGCGAAGCGTACCCGACCCAGCTCGGCTGCCGGCACGACGTCACGTCGCGCCGAGCGGCCGGCAGGACAGCACGTCAGGCTTAGCTGCCGGGAGGACAGCACGTCAGGCTTAGCTGCCGGGAGGACAGCACGTCAGGTTCGCAGAGCTGCGTCAATCCCAACAAGTTCTGTCAAACTAGTCAACATTGTGCCATCGGATAGACCAGTTGCCAGAGCATGAGCGGGCAGGGCGAAGCTGATCTTGCGACGGTCGGGGCGCTGCTTGCCGACCGCACGCGAGCCACATTCCTTTTGGTGTTGCTCAGTGGCGGTCTCACCTCAGCGTCGGCGCTCGCGGCGCGAGCCGGCGTGTCGCCGTCGTTGGCCAGCAACCATCTGCGCAAGCTGACCGAGGGCGGGCTCACTGTCGTCGAACCGCAGGGGCGTCAGCGCATGTACCGGCTCGCCGGAACCTCGGTCGCGGACGCGATCGAGGGACTGATGCAGCTGGCACCGGCGTCTGCGGTCAGCTCATTGCGGGGATCCAAGGAGCGGGACGCGATCCGGCGCGGGCGGATGTGTTACGACCACCTGGCCGGGCGCCTGGGTGTTGCGGTTGCGGCCGGGATGCTCGAGCGCCGTTGGCTGTTCGCCTCCGGCGGCCCGGATGGAGCGTCGGGCGCCTCCTATCAGGTGACCGAGGCCGGGTCCGAGGCGCTCGCGGCACTCGGAATCGATGTGAGCCAGCTGGCTTCGCAGTCGCGCCCACTGACGCGCGCTTGCAGCGATTGGAGCGAGGGCGGCACACACCTGGCCGGCAGCGTCGGTGCGGCGCTCGCTGCCGAGCTGCTGCGGCGCGGCTGGCTGGAATCCCCCGAGGCAAGTCGAGTCGTCTCGGTTACCGTGGAAGGTCGCGAGGGGTTGGGCAGCTGGCTCGCAATCGATCCGGCCCGCTTCGACCTACCGCAAAGCTTGAGCCAGGACGCCTGACCCACGACGCGTGAGCCATCGTTTGACCCACGACGCCTGAGCCAGGCAACCTGACTCAAAGCGGCTCGAGCACGCGGAAGTGGTGCGTGCCGTCGCGCTCGAGCTGCGTCACGAGCCCGGCCTCCCAGTCGAGGTAGGCCTGCATCGCGGAAGCCGGAACGTCGGTCCCCTCGTAGGGGCGTCGGTACCGGTCCAGCGGAGGCGAGAGCGTCACTCGCGCGGTCTGATCAAGATGTAGGCCGGCGGCGACCCAAGCGTCAGTCCCGCCCGCAAGACCGACCACCGTGCCCGGGAGCCGGTCGCTCAGGTCCGTCACCGCGAAGTCCAGCAGCACGGTGTCGTCGCTGGTCAGCACGTAGCGCTCGGAGCGTGGCAGCTTCGGGCCGATCCCGATGAGCAGCGCGGCCCGGCTTGCCCATACGGCGCCGGGGATGTGGCCGGCGCAATAGCGAGCGAAGGGAGCCAGATCGATGACAACGGCGTCGCCATCGCGAAGCTGCTGCTCAAGCTCGATGACTCCGACGCTCTTGGTGACTGTTGAACCCAGGAAAGCCCTGGCGGGCCGGGGCGTAGCGGCGGGTAGAGACTCAACCATGTCAGCAGCGCGGACACCGTCGAGGACCATCACACGCCAGCCCATCTGTGCAAGCCAAGCGGCGGTCACGTCTGCTTCGGTGCGGTCGTCGTCGGTGAGCACGATCGTTGCTCCGCGGACCGGCGCGTAGCTGTCAGTCTCCTGCAGTAACTGGCCCCCCGGAGCCGATCTGAAGCCGTCGATGTGGCCAGCGCGGAAGCGTTCGGGAGAACGCACATCAAAGCGATAGACGGTTCGCTCCTCGACCAGCAGTCGCGACAGTCCTGGTGATGTGATCCGGGCGACACCCGCGCGGTCCGCAAATCTGCGCGCCGCGGTGGCGGCCCGCGGACTCACAACACCTTCGGCGCGCCGCGTCTGACCGTGCTCGAGTTCCAGCCCCGCGAGGCTCCAGCCGATGGTCCCGTTGCGCAGCGCCGCCACGCGCGGCCTGAGGCCGCTATGCACCAAGGTCTGCGCGCCGATGATGCTGCGAGTCCGGCCGGCGCAGTTCACCACCACAAGCTCATCATCCACCGGGAGACTCCCAACATGCCGGACCAGCGTCGCATTCGGAGCGCTCGCGGCGGTCGGGATGCTCATCGTCTGAAACTCCTCGAAGCGGCGACCGTCCAGAACCGTGACCGCGGCGCCGGACTCAAGCAGCGCGTGGAGCTCGTCGGCGTTCACGAATGGTGTCGAGAGCCGCTCTGCGACCAGTTCCCCAAACGCCTTGCTCGGCGAATTGACGTCCGCGAACAGCTCCTCGCCGGCCCGTGCCCAAGCTGCGACGCCGCCGGCCAGTATGCGGACGTTGCAATACCCGAGCTGGGAGAGCCTCGCAGCCCCATACGCAGCCTCGGCCGGCGTTGACCCATACGTGATGATCGGCGTACTCAGGCGCGGTATGCCCTCGGGCGCCTCACGTTCGAGCCTGTCCAGCGGCATCGAACAGGCGAACAACGGATGACCTTGCGCGTACACAGCCTCCGGGCGGAGGTCGACGATCGCGATCTCCGTCGCGCTGACTAACGCCTGCCGTACGTCTGCGGGCGTCGCGAGTGCGGGCATAGTGACGAATTTATCAGTATGTCAACCAAATAACTCGAGAATGTGGTTGGTGGTTGGTGGTTGGTGGTTGGCGGCTGACAGCTGGTGGCTGACAACTGGTGGCTGATAACTGGTGGCCGGTGCCCGGTACCTGTGGCTGGAGGCTGGAGGCTGATAGCCGGTTGCCGGTGTCTGGTGGCTGAAGGCTGATGCCTGGTGGCTGGAGGCCGATGGCTGGTGATCGTCTCCGATCTGGCCGCCGCCTGATCTCGGTACGGCCGTGTGGGTGACGTAGAACCGCCGCGGTTGGGGCCCATTCCAAGCCCTCGCGTAAGGTCAAAGTCAACTAAACCAATAAAGAAGATAAAAAAACTCATATTTCAACCGGGGTTGAAGTGGATCGTTCCTAGCGTGGTCGGTGCGATCACTGAACCGATCGAGAATTTCGATGACAGAACAGCTTCCAAGCCAACAAAACACGGCCCTTCAGCAGGGCACCGATGCCTGGCATCGTGACCTGCCCTCAGCATCTGCGCCGTCAGCAACGGCGGGCGGCACTGGCCACGACGGCCACGACGGCGACAGCCACCACGCCGGCCACGACGGTCACGACGGTCACGACGGCCACGACGGCCACGACCGACATCACCATGCTCACGTACCCGCGTGGCAACGGCCGCTGCATCACGTCAAAGCCGGCGAGCTCGATGCCGATACGGCGCAGACCAAGGGCATGAAACGCTTCGAGGCGCTCTCGGCCAGGCACGGCGGCACGGAGAAGATCTGGCTCGGCGAGAACCACGTCGGTGCGCAGATGAACTCCGGCGACCACCACCACGGGGAGGCCGAGACCGGCATCTACGTCGTCTCCGGGCATCCGGTGTTCGTGTTCCTCAACGACGGCGTTGAAGAGCGGATCCAGACCGGCCCCGGCGACTACATCTTCGTCCCACCGTACGTCCCCCACCGGGAAGAGAACCCGAACTCGCAGCCGGCAGTCGTCGTGCTTGCACGCAGCACGCAGGAGGGGATTGTCGTGAACCTGCCGAGCCTCGATACGCCCGTTGAGATTCCCACTGAGGCCGCCTCCACGGGGCCGTACAACCGACCGCAAGGAGACTAAGTTGCGAGTAACCAAACCCGCACGCCCGAAGTTGTTGCGCACCAGAACGCTGGCCAGCGCACGGACGCTGAGCGCAACCGTGAGCGCCGGCCTGATCGCGGTGACGATCGCCGCCTGCGGCGGTAGCACCTCAACCTCAGGCGGCGCCGCCGTGAAGGACAGCGCCTCTCCGGCCGCCTCCGGCACGCTCAACTTCGCGACCGATGCACCGACCGAATGGGATCCCGTGACCTCGGAGGCCGGTAACGACGTCAACGACCTATCGCTGGTGTACGCCTCGCTGATACAGCTGAACGCCAGTGGTAACCCCACGCCCGGTCTCGCAACCTCATGGAAGTGGTCCGATGGTGGCAAGGCGCTCACGCTGACACTCCGCGAGGGCGTGAAGTTCTCGGATGGCTCGCCGTTCAACGCGGCGGCCGTGGTCGCGAACCTGAACCGCGGTGAATACGCCAAGGACTCGCTGATCGCGACCGAGCTGAACAGCATCAAGAGCGTTCAGAGGATCAACAACTACGCGGTCGCGCTGCACCTGAAGACGCTCGACTACGGGCTGCCGTTGGTGCTCGGTGGCAAGACCGGGATGATGGTCTCGCCCAAGGCGATCAAGGACAACGTCGGCGCGCTGGACAACAAGCCGGTCGGCGCCGGCCCGTTCATCCTCACCTCGTATACCCCCAACGGCCAGGCGACGCTGATCCGGAACCCGGGCTACTACGACGCCTCGCAGATCCACGTGCAGAAGCTGAACCTGCAGTTCATCAGTGATCCGCAGTCCGTGGTCTCCTCGCTGGCGTCGGGCGCGACCCAGATGGCGGTCATCCCCGGCACCGAGGTCCAGGCTGTGAAGTCCGCCGGGCTCAAGGTCGCGACGTTCCCGAGTCTTCATGTCGACAGCATCGAGCTGAACAACACGATCGCGCCGTTCAACAACCCGAAGGTCGCGCAGGCGGTCGGCTACGCGCTCGACCGGGCTGCGTTGATGAAGACGGTCGACGGCGGTGTCGGTCAGGTAGACGACGAGCCGTTCCCGCAGGGATACGTCGGGTACTCGCCGTCAGTGGCGAACTACTGGAGCTACGACCCGTCCAAGGCCAAGCAGCTGCTCGCCGAGTCCGGCGTGAAGAAGCCGACGGTCACGATCAGCTGGTTCGCGGACGGCGGTATCGGACAGGCCGAGGCAGAACAGATCCAGGCCGAGCTGCAGGCGGTCGGGTTCACGGTCAACATGACGTCGCTGCCCGAGGCCGCAGTGGCTGAAGACGTGTACGTGAAGCACAACGTGCAGTTCAACCCGAACGGCATCGTTGGACGCGAGTCGCCGCTTGAGATGCTCAACATCCAGTACGCGGCCGACGGGCTGCTGAACCCGGGCCGTAACGCCACACCGGCGTTGACGGCGGCGCTCAACCAGGCCGCCCAGTATCCGCTCTCGAGCCCGAAATACGCCACCGCGCTGAAGGCCGCGACCACGGCCGCGGTGAAGGACAACTACGACTACATGTTGTTCACCTCGCCGTGGATCATCGCCTACTCGCCGAAGCTCACCGGCGTGCCACACCCAATCGACGCGCTCAGCCTCAACGGAGTGCGGTTCTCCTCCTAGTCGGAGAGCGGCGCAAACGCTATGAGCGTCACCTACGGATCAGACCTAGAGCAGGCCCCGGGCACACCGCCCGGGGCCCCAGGCCCGCCCGATGTCGACAGCAAGGTCGCGCTGACCAGCCTGTGGGGGCGCTCGCGCCCGCTGCGGACAGTCACCGGCGTGTTGCGGGCGTTCGTGTTCGGCGCGCTACCGGTGGCGGTGATCGCGACCCTGATCATCTTCGTCCTCACCTCGCTGTCCAGCGCCAACCCGGCGGCGCAGGCCCTGGGCCAAACGGCGACGCCTAAGGCGATCGCTCGGCTTGACGCCGCCTGGGGCCTGAACCAGCCGCTGTTCACCCGCTACTTCAGCTGGCTCGGTCATGCGCTTCAGGGAGACCTCGGAAAGTCCTGGTTTGACGGCACCTCGGTGATGTCGGCGATCGCGCAGCGGCTGCCGGTAGATATCTCCGTGGCGGTGGTGGCGCTATTGATTGCCCTGTTGGTCGGGGTTCCGGCCGGGATCGTGGCGGGAACCAGGCCCGGCGGGAAGAGTGACCGCCTGGTGACGTTCCTCGCGTCGATCGCGATCACGGTGCCCGTGTTCTGGATCGGGATCCTGCTGACGATCGTGTTCGCGGTCAAACTGAAGTGGCTCCCGGCGACCGGGTACACACCTCCGGACCAGGGCCTGTGGCAATGGTTCGAGCACCTGATCCTGCCCGGGCTGACGCTCAGCCTGTTGCTCGCAGGGATGATCGCGCGTCAGCTGCGAACGTCGATCGCGGCCGCGATGCGCGAGAACTACGTGGTCGGGGCGACGGTTCGTGGCCTCTCCTCACGACGGATTCTGGGCGTGCATGTGCTCCGTAACGCGGCCGCCCCTACGGTCGCGGCGATCGGGCTCGAGATCCCGCAGCTGCTCGGCGGGGCGGTCATCACCGAAACCGTGTTCGCGCTTCCGGGGATCGGCCAGTACGCGCTCGAGGGAGCCCAGAACCACGACGTTCCCGTGATCCAGGGTGTGCTGCTGATCATGGTGGTGACGGTCCTGATCTCCAACCTCGCGGTCGATCTGCTGCTGGCGTGGATGCGTCCCGGAACCAAGCGGGCCGCGCGATGAGCGTGCTCCGCAACTCACCGAAGAAGCGGGGCGCAAGATGAGTGTTGCCGACGGCGCAGTAACCGCACGCACGGCGGGACTACAGCTCCCGCCGCTGGTCCGCAGGGTGTTCGCGTCGCGCCAGGCAAAGGTTGCCGGCGTGATCCTGCTGATCGTCCTGATCCTGACGATCACCGGTGACCTGTTAGCTCCATACGACCCGCTCACGCAGGACCCCAGCCATACGCTTGCCGGACCCGGTGGTGGGCATCTGCTCGGCACCGACTATCTGGGTCGCGACAACCTCAGCCGCTTGATTGCTGGCACACGCCCAACGATCTTGAGCGCGCTCGGAATGGTGCTGATCGGCGTGCTCGGCGGCGCAGTGCCGGGGATCGCGTCAGCGTTCCTGAATCCGGTGGCGGAGTTCGCGGTGATGCGCACGGTCGACGCGATGCTGAGCCTGCCATGGATCATCGTCGCGATCGCCGTCGCCGGACTGTTCGCCAACGGCGAGCTGTCGGGAATCATCGCGGTCGGCGTACTGCTGGCACCGCGTTTCTTCCGGATCACACGCGCCGAGACGCTGAACTTCGCCCGCAGCCAATACGTCGAGGCGGCAGAGCTGATGGGAGCCTCGCGCACGCGCCTGGTTCGCACCCACATCTGGCATAAGGTGCTGCCGACGCTCGCCGTCACCTGCGCGGTCTCAGTCGGGTACGCGGTACTCGCGGTCTCGAGCCTCAGTTTCCTCGGCCTCGGCGTGCAGCCGCCGACTCCGACCTGGGGGTCCATGCTTTCGACCGACATCCAATACCTGTACCAGAACAGCCTCGAGTCGATCTGGCCGGGTCTCGCAATCGTGATCGTCGTCTGGTCGTTCAACGCGATCGCCGACGCCCTCCGCGACGCCACAGGAGCAAACCATGGCCGATGAACCACTGCTCAGCGTCAACGAGCTGCGCGTGTGCGCCGGAGATACCGAGCTGCTGCACGGCGTCAGCCTCGAGCTCGGCCGCGGCGAGGCACTCGGCCTGGTGGGCGAGAGCGGCTCAGGCAAATCCCTCACCTGCCGCTCGGTGCTCGGCGTGCTCCCGGCGGGCACCAGCGTCAGCGGCGGACAGATCGAATTCGAGGGCTCGCAGCTCGATCGGCTGTCCACGCACGAGTGGCTCGATATACGCGGCCGGATCGGGGCAGTGTTCCAGGACCCCGCCTCGTACCTGAACCCGTCGATCACGGTCGGCCGCCAGCTCACCGAGGTCCTGCGCGTCCGCGGCCGGCTAAGCAGGAAGGCCGCTCGCACGCGCGCCGACGAACTGCTGAAGCTGGTCGGGCTCGGCTCGGCCCAACGTGTCTTCAACCAGATCCCGAGCGAGCTCTCCGGCGGCATGCAGCAGCGCGTGATGCTCGCGATCGCGGTCGCACTGGACCCGGTTCTGCTGGTGGCCGACGAGCCCACGACCGCGCTCGACGTGAAGACCCAGGCCGAGGTGCTGGAACTGTTGGCGTCGTTGCGTGAGCGACTCGGTCTGTCGGTGATGTTCGTCTCCCACGACCTCGACCTTGTGCTCGAACTCTGCGACCGGGTCGCGGTCTTCCGCGATGGCGAAATCGTCGAGGTCGGCACGCCCCACGAACTGATCAACACACCACAGCACCCGTACACACGCTTCCTGCTGCGAGCAGCGGGATTTGACGTTGACGTTCCCGAGCTACAGGAGGTCGGTGCAGATGCTTGAAATCTCGAACCTACACGTCCGCTACGAGGCCAAGGGCGGACACGGCCACCACCAGGTGCTTGCCGGGGCTGACCTGCGAGTCGACAACGGCGAACTGGTGGGAGTGATCGGCGAGACCGGCTCGGGCAAGACCACGCTCGGCCGCGCCGTGGTCGGCATGGCCAAGGTCCAGAGCGGCTCGATCAAGCTCGACGGTGAGCAGATCTCCGGACTGCGCGGCCGCGCACTGCTGAAGCTGCGACGCTCGGGCCGCATCGCGTTCATCTTCCAGGACCCGCTGCGGTCGTTGGATCCGGGCCTCACGGTCGCCCAGAGCATCGCTGAGGGACTTGCAATTCAGGGAGCATCTCGCGAAGAGCGCGAGCACGAGGTCAGCCACGCGCTCGAACTTGTTGGGCTTGAGCAGTCACTCGGCGACCGCACCCCGGGACAGATCTCGGGTGGGCAACGTCAGCGTGTCGCGATCGCCCGCGCCCTCGCGCTGAAACCGGAGCTGCTGATCTGCGACGAGCCGGTCAGTGCGCTCGACGCCTCCAACCGCGGATACATCCTCGGGCTGCTGGCGCGACTGCGAGAAGAGCTCGGGATCGCGATGCTGATCATCTCGCACGATCTGGTGTCGCTGGCCGAGGTCGTCGACCGCGTCGCGGTGCTGCACGGCGGCAAGTTCGTCGAGCAGGGCGCGGCCGAATCCGTCTTCAACGACCCGCAACACCCCTACACCGCGGAGCTGATCGCGTCCGCCCCGGCGCTGCAGCGTGCGCGTCAGGCAAAGGCCGCCGCACGTCAGCTTGTCGCCGCCTGAGAACCACCGCACAGGAGCCCCCATGTCAGTCGAGTTCATCGGATACTCCGGCACCCAACAGAGCAGCGAAGTGATCGCCGCCGACGGACCGCTGGTCCAGCCCGAATTCCTCCGCGAGTTCGCGCGTGCACACGAGCAAGCAGGCTTTGACCGCGTGCTCGTGGCGCACCACTCCACCGGCGTTGACGCCTTCACGGTCGCCAACCAGACGCTGGCCGCGACCGAGCGTCTCGGGGTATTGCTCGCGCATCGCCCCGGATTCATCGCGCCCACGCAGGTGGCGCGCAGGTACGCGACGCTCGACGCGTTCCACCCGGGACGCGTGGCGATGCACGTGATCACCGGCGGCGACGGTCCCGACCTCGCTCGCGACGGGGACTGGCTCGACAAGCCCTCCCGCTACCGCCGCAGCGGTGAGTTCCTGAAGATCGTCAAGCAACAGTGGAGCGGTACCGGCCGCCTCGACCACGAAGGCGAGTTCTATCGGGTGAAAGACGCCTGGTCGTCGGTACACCCCGTCGGCGGACGCATCCCGATCTACTTTGCCGGGGCCTCGCCGGAGGCGATCGAGACGGCCGCCGCCTACGCCGACACATACGCGGTCTGGGGCGAGCCACTCGACGGCATCCGTGAACGCCTGACTCAGATCCGGGCGGCCGCGGACCGCCACGGCCGGCGTCTGGGTCTATCGGTCAGCCTGCGCCCGATCGTCGCCGACACCGAAGCTGAGGCGTGGCAGCGCGGGCGCGAGTTCCTGCGCGTAGCCGAAACGCGCGTGCAGGAGTTCACCGCCAGCGTTTACGGACGCGGCGCGCGTGAGGACCAGGCCTCCGGGAACCTCGGCTCAAAGCGCCTGATCGAGTTCGCCGACCAGCGGGAGGTCCACGACACGCGTCTCTGGACAGCGCTCTCAAAAGCGACCGGCGCGCTCGGTAACTCGACCGCGCTCGTCGGCGACTACGAGCAGGTCGCGGATGCGCTGATCGAGTACGTCGACGCGGGCGCGACCACATTGCTGATCCGCGGTTATGAGCCGCTCGAGGACGTCCGCCGCTACGGCCGCCTGATCGCGATCGTCAAGGACAAGCTGGCAGCACGCGCTGGGGCCGAGACCGACGTCGCAGTTGCGGCCTGAACGCATCGATCGCTTAGGAGACCGAAATGGAAATCGAGTTCATCGGCCATGTGCTGACCCAGGAGCTGTCCGAGACCGTCGCACCGTCGGGGCCGATCGTCCAGCCCGACTATCTGCGTGCGCTGGCGCGCGCACACGAGCGCGCCGGGTTCGACAAGGTGCTGATCCCGCACTCGTCCTCATCACCGGACGGGTTCCTGATGGCGGACCAGACACTCAACGCGACCGACAGCCTCGGTGTGCTGCTCGCGCACAGGCCGGGGTTCGTCGCACCGACGCAGGTGGCGCGGATGTACGCGACGCTCGACGCATTCCACCCCGGGCGGATCGCGATGCACGTGATCTCCGGTGGCGACGACGCCGATCAGGCTCGCGACGGTGACTGGGTCGATAAGGCCGGCCGCTACCGCCGCAGCGGCGAGTTCCTGCAGATAGTCAGGCGCGACTGGTCCTCGGCCGACCACTTTGATCACGCCGGCGAGTTCTACAGGGTGCAGGATGCGTGGTCGAACGTGCGCCCCGCGAGCGGCCAGATTCCCGTCTACTTCGGGGGCGCGTCCGCGGATGCGGTGCGGGTCGCGGCGCGGTACGCGGACGTCTACGCACTCTGGGGTGAGCCGCGAGCGGGGATCAGCGAGCGCATCGACCGAATCCACGCAGCCGCCGCAGAACACAACCGGAGGCTGCGCTTCAGCGTGTCGGTGCGCCCGATCATCGCCGACAGCGAGCGCGAAGCCTGGGCCAAGGCACATGAGCTGCTGCGCATCGCCCGCGAGCGGCAGGGCGCCTTCCGCCGTCACTTCTTCCAGTCCTCCAGCGGCCCCGGCAGCTTCCAGACCAGCGAGGGCGCGCAGCGGCTGGTGTCGTTCGCGGATGCCGCCGAAGTCCACGACGAGCGGCTCTGGACCGCATTGGCGAAGGTCAGTGGTGGGCAGGGCAACTCAACCGCGCTGGTGGGCACCGCCGAGCAGGTTGCCGACTCCCTGCACAAGTACGTGGAGCTGGGCGTCGGCACGCTGCTGATCCGCGGCTACGAGCCGCTCGAAGACGCCGTCGCCTACGCAGAGATCATCGGCGCCGTACGCGAACGAGTCGCTACCCAGACCTACGTCGGCGCATAGAAGCTGCGATCCGACATCACCCGATCAAGGAGAACGACATCATGCCCGTTGAATTTATTGGGATGATCGCGACCCAGGAGGCGTCGGAGATCCGTGCGCTGCAGGGCCCGCTGGTCGACCCGCAATTCGTCGCGCGCTTTGCCAAGGCGCACGAGGACTCGGACTTCGATCGCGTACTGATCGGCTACTCGTCGGCCTCGCCCGACGGTCTTCAGGTGGCCGCTTACGCTGCCAGCCAGGTAGAGCGCCTGAAATTCCTGATCGCGCACCGTCCCGGGTTCGTGTTCCCGACCGTCGCCGCTCGCGCGTTCGCGACGCTCGACCAGTTCACGCGCGGTCGCGTCGCACTGCACACCATTTCGGGCGGCTCGGACTCCGAGCAGCGCCGAGACGGCGATTATCTCGACAAGGCCGCCCGCTACCGCCGCAGCCGCGAGTTCCTGCAGATCCTGAAGCGCGCCTGGACCGAGGAACAGCCGTTCAGCTACGACGGCGAGTTCTACAAGTTCGAGGACTTTGTCAGCCACGTCCGCACCTACCAGCAACCGCGGATCCCGCTCTACTTCGGGGGCTCCTCAAGCTACGCCTACGAGGTAGGCGGCGCCGAAGCGGACGTGTTCGCGCTGTTCGCCCAGCCGGTCGCCCAGATTGCTGAAGAGATCGAGAACGTGAAGCTTTCGGCCGCGGCGGCTGACCGCAGCACGCCGCCGCGGATCAGCGTCTCGTTCCGTCCGATCACGGCGGCCACCGACGCGCTCGCCTGGGAGCGGGCACACGAGATCCTTGGTGCGACCCGGCAGCGCGTGCACGCCGGCGCGGAGATCAAGGGCTGGCGCCGGTCGCGCAGCGACCACGACAGCGCCGGCTCGCAGCGTCAGCTGGCGGCCGCCGCCGGCGGTGAGCGTTACGGCAAGGCGCTATGGACATCGCTGGCCTCGGCAACCGGCGCCGGCGGTAACTCGACCGCGCTCGTCGGCAGTCCCGAGACGGTCGCCGAGGCACTGCTGGAATATGTAGACATCGGGGTCTCGACGATCCTGATTCGCGGCTACGACCCGTACGACGACGCCGTGGCCTACGGCGAAGTGATCAAGCTCGTGCGCGCGGAGGTTGCCCGCCGCGACCGCGCCGCGGCGAGTAGCGATGCGCTGGCGAGGGCCGCAGCGTGAGCGCTCAGGTCGAGGTTCTGGAGTTCACCGACCCTGGTTGTCAATGGTGCTGGGGTTCAGAGCCGAAGTTGCGCTATCTGCGTGGTCGCTACGGGCCGCACGTGCAATGGCGCCGAGTGTTCGGGGTCCAGCTAGATGGGAAGCCCGGCGCCGACAGTGGCGAAGCGCCCGAGCTGGTACGCGAACGCTGGCTGCAGATGGCCGCGCACAGCGCCGCCCCGATCACGCCGGTGCTCACGCGTGCGCACGCGTCGACACGGCCGGCGGCGGCCGCCGCCAAGGCTTCAGAGCTGCAGGGCGAGGCGGTGGCCGCACGCGCGATTCGGCGGCTCCGGGAGGCGTTCTTCATCGTCGGTGAGCCTGCCGACTCAAGTGCCACGATCGAACACGCGCTGCACGGGACCCCAGGTCTGGATCTGAACAGGTTGCTGTCGGAGCTCGACTCCGAAGCGGTCCGCGACGCGCTCGACGCCGACTGGCGTGAGGCACGCGACCCGCACGAATCCGTGATCGGGCTCCGCGGCGAGGGACCACACCCGGGCGGCGCCAAGGACGAGGGCGCGAGCATCCGCTACGTGTTTCCCACGATCGTCGTGCGTGGACCCGCGGGCGAGCGCATCGTTCCCGGCTGGCGCGAACTCGACGAATACATCGATGCGTTCGAAGCCGTTGAACCGGAGCTCACGGCCGTATCGGCGCGGCCGTTGAGCGCAGACGCGGCGCTGGTCCGATACCGCAGCCTCAGCTCCACCGACATTGAGCTGCTGACCGCGGACGACGAACCACCGGCCCGCGGGCTGCGAACCACGACCGCAACCACACCGCTGTGGCTGCACCCAGACGACGTCCGCAGCCGCAGCTCGTCGCCGGCGGCGGGCGCACGTCAACTGACGACCATCAGCTAGTAGGAGAGAACACCGATGCAGACAAGGCAACTGAAGCTCGGCGCCGCTCCTCACGGGGTCGGCGGCCCCGGCCAGCAGAACGTCTGGCTGAGCCCTGAGATCCCAGGCGACGCGAGCGTCAACATCGACTGGTACATCGACGTCGCAAAGCAGTACGAGGCGGCCAAGCTCGACTTCATCTTCATCGTCGACAGCCAGTTCATCACTCCCCACTCGCCCCCGCACTACCTCAATCGCCTGGAACCGCTGACGCTGCTCTCGGCATTGGCGGTCAACACCGAGCACCTGGGGCTTGTTGGGACGCTGACCACGTCATACAACTCACCATTCAACCTCGCCCGGCGGCTCGGGTCACTGGACCTGATCTCCGGCGGCCGCGCGGGCTGGAACGTGGTCACCAGCGGCGACGCCGGAACCGCCGGCAACTACAGCCGCGACGAGCACTTTGACTACCCGACGCGCTACGGGCGGGCGCTCGAGAGCGTGCGCGTGGCCCAGGGCCTGTGGGACTCCTACGAGGACGACGCGTTCCCGCGCGACCACGAAACCGGGGTCTTCTTCGACCCGGATAAACAGCATGCGCTGAACCACAGCGGCGAGTTCTTCCAAGTCGTCGGCCCGCTCAACCTCGAACGCTCCCGCCAGGGACAGCCTGTGATCTTTCAGGCCGGCGACTCCGAGGACGGCCGCTCGCTCGGCGCCAACATTGCCGACGGAGTGTTCACGATCGCCAAGTCGCTTGAGAACAACAGCGCCTTCTACCGCGAGATGAAAGCGCGCGCCGCGGCTGCCGGACGCGACCCCGACCAGATCCTGATCATGCCGGGACTGCGGGTGCGAGTGCGTGACAGCGATGAGCAGGCCAGAGCCGAAGATGCTGCCGAGATCGCGGCCAAGGACTTCGACAAGACACTCGCGGAGTTCGGGCGACCGTTCGCCTGGCACGACTTCTCGGTCTACGACTTCGACGCCCCGTTCCCGCAGCAGGCGTTGCGCGACGCACAGAAGGGGTTCCGCACCCAGGCAGAACAGATCGCCGCGACCGCAAAGGCTGAAGGACTCACGCTGCGCCAGACTGTGCTGCGCTTCCAGCGTTACGGACTGTCACCGTTCAGCGGCAGCGCCGAGACGGTCGCGGACACGATGCAGGAGTGGTTCGAGCACGGAGCCGCCGACGGCTTCATTCTGATGACCAATCTCCCCAGTGAGTTCCAGCGCTTCGCCGAGGAGGTGCTGCCGATCCTGCGCCGGCGCGGGCTGTTCCGCGATCGGTACCAGTCATCCACGCTGCGCGGCAACCTCGGGCTCTCGATCCCGCGAAACCGCCACACGCTGGCGCGTGAGCTGCCGGTCGCGGCCTGAGGCGAACCGGCCTCAGGCGCTCATGCGAGCGGTCAGCTCCAGCGCCCCGGCCTTGTGCAGCGGGTCGTTGAGGTTGCCGCACTTGGGCGACTGCACACACGAGGGGCAGCCGTCCTTGCAGGGGCACTCGGCGATCAGCTGACGCGCGTTCAGCACCAGCCGATCGAACTGCTCGTAGCCGCGGCGCGTGATCCCGATCCCGCCCGGGTGCCCGTCATAGATGAAGATCGTCGGCCCGCCCGTCTGCGGATGCGCGTTGGTCGAGAGCCCGCCGATGTCCCAGCGGTCGCACATCGCGATCAGCGGCAGCACCGCGATCTGCGCATGTTCGAGCGCGTGCAGCGAACCCAGCAGGTGCTCTGTTGGGAACGGCCCAAACGTCCCAGTGCTGGTAGTGGCTACCTGGCCACTACCAGCAACAATCGCATCGAGCTCATACCAGAGCGCGCGTGTGGAGAACTCGGTGGTCGGCATGTCGAGCCCCTGAAAGTCGATCACGCTCTGGGTTTGCAGGTGTTTGCGCTGGTAGCCGAGGACCGTCTCCGAGTACACCACCGCCCCGTAGCTGAGCGTCACGCCGTGGGTCTCGCGCTGCTCGTAGATCTGCTCGATGTAGGTCATCGACTCTCGTTTGGCCTGCGTGAAATAGTCCCCTGTGAACGGCTCCAGCAGCGCCCGCCGCGCGTTCAGATCGAGCTCGTGGACGAGGTATGAGCGGCCCATGTGCAGGTAGATCGCGCCCTCGTGGACCGTGTTGTAGGCGCGGCCGGCCTCGATCGTGCCGATCAGCTCGCCCGAGCTCGCGTCGATCAACACGAAACTGTCGGCGCTGGATGAGCGCAACGCTACGTGCGCGGCCGGGTAATCGTCGCCGCGCGGGAGCACGAAGCCGCTGGCGCGCTGACGCAGCAGTCCGGCGTCCGCGAGCTCGGTTGCGCGCTCGATCAGGTCGTCGCCGAGCAGCGCCGTGTCGGTTTCGGTGAGCGGCGCTTCACGCGCGGCGCAGAGCAGGTGTGCGCCGCGGATCTCGGGGCTCTCGGGGTCGACGATCGCTGCTTCGACCGGCCGCCGCAGGAACTCGTCCGGATGGCGCGCGAAGAACTGATCGAGCGCGTCCTCACCGGCCACGTAGACCGCCAGGCCCTTGTTGCGGCGCCCGGCGCGGCCCCACATCTGGCGCAGACTCGCGACCGTGCCGGGGAAGGTGACACAGATCGCCGCGTCGAGCTGGCCGATGTCGATACCGAGCTCGAGCGCGTCGGTGGCGACGACCCCGAGCAGCTCGCCGCTCACCAGCTTGGCCTCGATCTCGTGTCGCTGCGCGGGCGTGTAGCCGGCGCGGTAGGGGGCGAGGCGATCGACCAGATCAGGATCCTCGTCACGCAGACGGTCCTGGGTCATGCGCAGGATCAGCTCGACGCCCTTGCGCGATTTCATGAAGCAGATCGTGCGGGTGTGTTTGCTGACCAGGTCGGCGAGGATCTCGGCGGCTTCGGCCAGTACCGAGGCTCGCGTACCCAGGGTCGGATCGATCAGCGGCGGGTTCCAGATCGCGATCTGACGCGACGGCTTCGGACCCGAGTCGTTGTCGATCAGGTTCACCTCGGGTTCGCCAGTGAGTTCCTGGGCCAGCTCTTGCGGGTTCGCGATCGTGGCGCTGGTGAGGATGAAGGTCGGATCTGAGCCGTGGATCTGGCAGGCGCGACGCAGCCGCCGGATGACGTTCGCCACGTGCGATCCGAACACGCCGCGATAGACGTGGGCCTCATCGATCACCACGATCCTGAGGTTCATCAGGAACGTGGCCCACTGCTCGTGGTGGGGCAGGATCCCGATATGCAGCATGTCGGGGTTGGTGATCACCAGGTTCGCCTTGCGGCGGATCGCGGGGCGCTCCTGCGAGGGGGTGTCGCCGTCGTAGATCGCCGGTCGCACGTGCTGGGTGAGCTTGAAGGCGTTGATCGCGCGCGCCTGATCCTGGGCCAGCGCCTTGGTCGGATACAGGTACAGGGCGCGGGCGTGCGGCTCGGTCAGCAGCGTCTGCAGCGTTGGCAGCTGAAAACACAGCGACTTTCCGGAGGCGGTCGCGGTGGTGATGATCGTCGGGCTGTTGCGATCGGTCTGGAGCGAGGTGAGGGCTGATTCCAGCGCGTCGTACTGGTGCGCATAGAGGCCGTTGATGCCGTTGTTGCGCAGCGCGTCGGTGACACGCGGGTCGAGTTGGTCGGGGCCGTCCGGAAGCTCGAATCCGTATGGGTCCTGGGGGAGAGTGGTGTCCTCGTAGACGAGCCGCTCGTCCTGCTCGGCGGTCTGCAGCAGCTCCGCCCAGGGCGCGTCTGTGGTGTTCCTGGCCATCTGTTAACTGAGTATGGCGACGGCGACGGGGCTGGTCTGTGTCTTCGCCGCGAACCCAGTTCTGGTTGTCGCTGGAACGGGGACACGAATCTCGGCCAGGCACTAAGGTCGCAGGCATGCTGCGCGCCGTTTACGTCGATCTGGATGGAACCCTGCTGGGGGCGCGCGGCTCGTTGTTCGCTGACGAGCGCGGCGACTTCGCGCTGGAGGCGGCTCGCGCGTTGCAGGTCTGTGACCGCGCCGGCGTCGAGGTCGTGATCTATACCGGCCGCAAACAGCCGGGCGTGGGCGAGATCGCGCGGCTGCTGGGGCAGCGCTCATACATCTTCGAGCTCGGCTGTGGGCTCGTGCTTGACGGCCAGCTGGAGTGGCTCACCGGCGGGGTCATGCCATCCGAGGCGGAGGGCACGATCTTCGAGCAGATCACCGCGTCGGGCGCGCCGCAGGCGTTGCTGGCCGCGTTTCCGGGGATGCTCGAGTATCACCGGCCGTGGAGTGACGGGCGTGACGTCTCGCACCTGTTCCGCGGTCTGGTCCCGGCCGACGAAGCGGCCGCGGTGCTGGCGGCGGGCGGCTGGGACTGGCTGCGACTGGTGGATAACGGCGTGCTCGCCCTGCCCGCAAGCGGAACCCTGGCGTTGCCGGACGACTGGGGGCTGGTGGTCGAGCGCGCACACGCCTACCACCTGATCCCGTCGACCGCTTCGAAGGCAGGGGCGGTTGCCCGGCACATGCAGAACCGGGGATACACGCGCGAAGAGTGCATCGCGTGCGGCGACTCACGCGAGGACATGGACGCCGCCGAGGTGGTGGGGACGTTCTGGTTGATGGCCAACGGCCCGCAGCGCGATCCGGGGTTGGCCGCGGAGGCGGGGACACGCGCGAATGTGCGCGTGACCGAGGCGCCGATGGGGGCCGGCGTCTACGAGGCCGTAGTGACGACCTTGTCCGAATCACGTTGACGAAGGTCGGTAGCTGGCGCGAGCTGTTCGACAAGGACCACGCGGCGACGGCGGTGGTGCTGGCCAGCGGCGTGGCGCTGTACGCGATGAACGTCTACGTGACGTCCGCGCTGCTGCCGTCCGCGATCCATCAGCTGGGCGGCAGCAGCTACTACGCCTGGGTGATGACCTCGTTCCTGATCACCTCGGTGGTCGCAGCGATGCTCGTCAACCAGCTGCTGTCGCGGTTCGGTGCGGCGCGCGTGTACGGGATCGCCTACGCCGGATTCGCGCTGGGATCGCTGATCAACGCGCTTGCCCCGGACATGGCCACGTTGGTGTTCGGCCGCGCGGTCCAGGGCTTCGGCGGAGGCTTGCTGGCCGGCCTCGGGTATGCGGTCATCCGCATGGCGCTTCCACGGCGGCTGTGGACAAGAGCCGCCGGACTCGTGTCTGCGATGTGGGGCGTCGGCAACGTGATCGGACCGGCGCTCGGTGGCGGGTTCGCGCAGATCGGTTTCTGGCGGGGCGCGTTCGTGTTGTTGGTCGTGGCCAGCGTGGCGCTGGGTCTGGTTGCTCAGCGGGCGCTGCGGGGCGTGCGCGGGGAGGTGGTCGCGCACCGCTTCCCGGTGGTCTCGATCGTGGTGCTGTCGGGCGCGGCTGCCGCGTTCAGCATCTCGTCGGTGCTGTCGGTGCGCAGCGAGATGATCGTCGGCTCGGTGATCGGCGTGCTGCTGCTGGCGACCTTCGTGGCAGTCGACAGTCGCGCCCAGGCGTCGGTGTTGCCGCGCCTGGCCTACGACCGCAGCAGCACGCTGCGCTGGATCTACCTGACCTTGGCTGCGTTGAGTGCCGGCAGCATGGCGGACAACTTCGTGCCGCTGTTCGGCCAACGGCTCGCCGGGATGGCGCCGCTCGTCGCCGGGTTCGTCGGAGCGGCGCTGTCGATGGGCTGGACCTGCGGCCAGCTGTACAGCGTGACGCTGATCAGTCACCGGGCGCGACGTATGGCGGTGCTGATCGGCCCGGTGATGGTGGCGGTCGGCCTGGTCGCCTACGGGGCGCTGCAACAGAACAATGCAGCGTTACCGGTCGTGGTCGCGTGGGTGGCGGCGCTGGTGCTCGCGGGGGTCGGGATCGGGATTGCGTTCCCTCATCTGAGCGTTGCGGCGATGGGGATCTCCGACCACCCGGAGGAGGGCGCGAAAGCGGCCGCGGGCGTGAACACCACGCAGTTGATCGCCAACACGATTGCGTCCGCGTATGTCGGCGTGCTGGTCAGCTTCGGTCGTCCCTCGGAGGTCAGCAGCGCTCAGTGGATGGCATATGGGCTCGCGGTGGTCGCGGTTCTCAGCGGAGTCACCGCCTGGGTGAGCCGGGCGCCTCAGAGCTGACCGGCAACTGTTCTACAGAGCCTGTTAGGAGCCGGTGTTGCCGGGCGCTGCAAGCCTCGGCTGGCGGTAGGCTCTGAGCCTGGTATGAGCGCTATTCGCGTTGCGGTCGCAGTGATCTGGGTGATCTTCTGGGTCGGCTGGCTCGTCGCTGCGTCAACCGCGAAGGAGACGGTCAGTCGTGGTAACGGCTGGCGCGGGCGGACGCTGCTCGTTGTCCTGGTAGTTGTGTTCCTGCGACTGCTGCGACCGCGCGGGCTTGAGATTCAGAGCGTGGCGGTGGCAGCGATCGGTCTCGTCGTGGTGCTGGCCGGCCTCGGCTTGGCGGTTTGGGCGCGTGTCTACCTTGGGCGCAACTGGGGTATGCCGACCTCTGTGCGGGCTGAGCCCGAGCTTGTCACGACCGGACCCTACTGCTGGGTCCGTCACCCGATCTACACGGGGCTGATAGTCGCGGTGCTCGGCTCGAGCTTGGTGTTCAACCTGCTCGGCCTGGTCGTGGTCGTGGGCGCCACCGCGCTGTTCTACTACAGCGCACGGATCGAGGAGCAAAACATGACCGAGGCGTTCCCGCTCCAGTACTCCGAGTACATGGAACACACCAAGATGCTGATTCCGTTCGTGCTCTGACGCCGGGCTGGTCGGCGTCGGGCTGGTCGGCGTCGGGCTGGTCGACGTCCGGCTGGACCGCAGGTCTTGCCTTGCCGCGGGGTATGTCGCTTTGCGGCGCGGCGCGGCCCCACACCGAGCGGCTTCGTATCGCCGCGGTCTGTGCCCCTATGCGACGTCGCGCTCGCGCGAGCGGGCCTCGGTGCGGGCGCGGGCATCGGCCAAGAATTCGTCCTCACGCTGAACCGCGTCAGCGAGCGCGCCGGCGCTGTCGGACATTGCCCCGAAGGCCGTCGCGACGGTGGTCGCACTGGAGCCGGCGATCGCGCGGTTCAGTTCCATCACGGCGCCGTCAAAGCGGATCCAGAGGTCCTCCGGTCCACGGCGGCCGGTTCCGGGGCGCAGTTCATATGGCGGCTCTGCGCGTTCGGCTCCCGGTACCGGTCTCCACATGAGCCCGGCAGCGCCAGCCTGCTCCCACGCCACCTGCTCGGCTCCCGCCGCTTCCGACAGGCGCCGCAGGCGCGCGGCAAAGCCGCTGTCAGGCGGTGCCATCTTGTGGGCGCGCATCGCCTCCGCCCAGCCGGCGCTCGCGTGCCGGATCAGGTGCAGAACCTGCTGGCGCTCGTGCTCCAAGTCGTTGCCAAAGCTCATCTTGCTACTCCGCGCGCTCGTCGAACGTCGGATCAGGCTCGGCGCCGCCCACCGGCTCGCCGCTCCAGAAATCATCTGCGTTTGGACCACTCGACACCGGGGTCGTAGGCAGCGCTCCCCGGCTGCCTTCCTGAATCAGTTGGTCCAGGGCAGAACGCGGGATACGGACCCGGCGTCCGACCCGTACCGCCGGCAGCGATCCCGCATCGATCCAATTGCGCACCGTCTGCTGGTTCAGCTTCAGGAGCGTCGCCACCTCGGCGACGGTCAGGAAGGAGTCAGTTGATTCGGGCTCGCTCATCGGGTTTCCTATGACGTCCGGCGCTTGAAGGAGGTCTGGATCACGCAGATTGCAGATTAGTCGACAAGTCGGACGTCTTGTCCAAGTGAGTCTAATTGGGTATAAGTTGCAGTGATGTCGGTGCGCGGTCTCTGTAGTCCATTGCGACCGCTTTATAAAAGGTTACAGCTATGTCGGATCCGACCGGAAACGCGAATCAGGGTGATAAGCAGGGAGAAATCACGAACGTGGTTCCGTTCCCGAGCGACCTCGCGCGCCACTGGAACGCGGGCGAGGTGGATGCGAACGCTCCGGAAGCGGGCAATCCGCGAGCGCCGCGTGTCGATCCTGACGCCCAGGCCCCGGCTGCCGACGACGGCTGCCGACGGACTGACTGTCGACACCCGCGCTGCCGACGGACCGGCTGTCGACACCCGCGGCCGACTGACGCTGCCGACAACCGCGCTGCCGACGCACCGGCTGCTGACGGACCGGTTTGCGACCTGATTGGCGCCGATAGTTTCTGGGACGGCGACTCGGCCTGGCTGCATCAGCCGATGTCCGAGCCGCTTGACCCCGCCACTAACCCTGAGCCAGACACTCGGACAGACGTGCCGGCGTCAGAGCCGGCGCTGCCCGCCACGGCTCTACCGGCTGCGTTCTCGGGGTCGGACGTGTCGCTGTCAGAAGCCGAGATCGAGCGGTCCGCCGAAGCCAACTTGTCCGCCCACAGTTCGTCGCCGAGCGCGGAAGCGCCGCTAGCTGACGCGGCAAAACCACGTGCGCCGATGTCGCGCGTGAGCCTGCTGGCCTGGTGCGCGAGCGTGCTGGCGGTTCTGATCCTGCTCGGGGGCGTGCTTCCCCAACTTGTCAAGTTCCCGGCCGCGAAACGAACGGGGTCGTCCGCCCAACTCGCTCGTGGTCACGAACAGGTCGCCGGTCACTCCGGTATCAGCGAAAGCCAGACGAAGGCCGGCGTGGACGGCAACGGTCAGGCTGTCGCGGACGTGCGCAACTACCGGCCATCGGATGCGCGGCCGAAACGTAAGCGCCACCCGCAAGCCAGGCGGCATTCGCACAAGCAGAGGCCTGCCACTAACCAGCAAGCGACGTCGAACGAGTCGGCAACGTCGTCCGATTCGGCCAGCTACGGGAACAGCGGCAGCGCGGATACGGGCGCCTCATCCGCAACAGACAGCGGCGCTACGGCCGACAGCACATACAGCGGCAGTTCAGGCGGTGGCAGCACCGGCGGCGGCACCAATGCAAGCAGCGGCAGCTCCGGTGGCGGCAGCAGCGGAAGTGCAAGCGGTGGTTCAGGTTCGGGTTCGAGCGGTTCCGGCTCCAGTGGGTGCAGTAGCGGCACAGAATCGCCGGTGGGCTGCCGCGGGAACGCGCCATGAGATGCGGTGCAGTGCAGCTTCGGGGGCCTGCGAGACGGCCGCCTTGGGCTGTTAGTACCGACCAGTGGGTATGTTATTGACGACTTAGGTCGATGTCGATACCATGAGTGACGGTGATTACAGACATCCTGCAGCCAACCCATCTGATCTTCCTGCTCGTGGTGGCGTTGCTGGTCCTTGGCCCCAAGCGTTTGCCCGAAGCGGGCAAGGCGCTCGGCAAGGGGATCAGGAGCTTCCGCGGAGCAGTGGACGGGATCCAGGACGAGGCCTCGCATATCTTCAGTCACGACGACCACGACGAGACCGACGAGACGGCCGCTCCTGCGGCAGAGATCGTCGAGCCGGAGACAACGGACGTGCATGCCGAAGTGCACGAGTCGGACGTCGCGACGGACAGCGAGCATGCGCCCACGGAGGAGACGGAGCCCGAGCCAGCAGGTGTTGCGCCTGCCACGGTGATCGAGCCCGCAGCCGTCGCACCCGCGACGGTTATCGAGCCGACGCTCGTCTCTTCCACGAGTCGCGCCTCCGACGACTAGGAAACCTCCGATCAGATCAGCCGTCCGGCTTGCGGTCACGCGCCGGACAGCTGGCGCGTGCCCAGCGGCCCGCGGCGCTAACGGGCTGAGCCTGTGCGCCGCTGACTGCAGGTCAGGCGAGCCGGAGTTCGAGCTCGAGCTCGTCCCGGATCGCGATGCCGTTGTCGGCCGTCAGCGGGATCGACGGCTTCAGTATCCGCGCGCGGTCAACCGCGCCGACGTCGACATTCACCAACCGCATTCCACGCCGCTGGTAGAAGCGCAGCGCGTCGAGGTTGTCGTTGGTTGTGATCAGCCAGACGCGCTCACGAGCTGCGGCGCGAGCCCGCTCGAACACAGCGAGCAGCAGCGCCGTGCCGATCCCGGCGCGTGCGGTCAGGGCGTTGAGCGTCACCACCTCGTAGCTGTCGACGAGCTCGCGGTAGCTGAGCACGCCGACGAGCTGGCCAGAGCGGTCGATCGCGACCAGCATCGGCAGCTCCATGACATCGATCGTGTCGTCGTGGACGACAACAACAGGGGAGGCCCATGCGTCGGTCATCACGTCACGGACGGCATCGCGCTCGCTGTCAGCGACCGCACGGATCACAAACCCGGGGTCGTCCCCGTCTGTCACCAAACTCTCCGCCACATGCTTGAGGATGCCACCAATGAGCAAACGGCCGCGATCGTGGCGTTGCTTCGCGCCGGTGGCCGCGCCTGGGCCGGCTTCGTCCTCGAGGCTCGCACTGCCGGCGGCGCGTCCGCAGTTGACCCGCTGATCACGCTCGAGCAGCAGCTCGGACTGCTGGCCTACGAGGCGCTGGCAGCCGCCACCGAGGAGCTGAACGCGTGGAAGCAGCAGGGCATCCGTACGGTCACGCTGCGCGACAAGGACTATCCGGCGAACCTTGCGGTCATCGCCTCACGGCCACCGCTGCTGTTCATCAAGGGTGAACTCACGTCGGACGACAGCCGCTCTGTCGCCGTGATCGGGAGCCGCCAGCCGAGCGCGCCGGGACGCGCCGAGGCGAGCCGCGTCGCTTCGCTGCTGAGCGAGCAGCACTTCACCGTTGTGTCCGGGCTGGCCGCCGGGATCGACAGCGAAGCGCATCGCGCGACGCTCGCGCGCGGGGGTCGCACGCTGGCGGTGATCGGCACCGGACTCGATCACGCATATCCGCTCGAAAACCGCGCTCTGCAGGATCAGATCGCGGTAGAGGGCGCGGTGGTCTCGCAATTCTGGCCCGATACGGAGCCCGAGCAGCGCACGTTTCGCGCGCGTAACGCGGTGATGGCCGGGCTGACGCTCGCCAGCGTGATCGTGGAGGCGTCCCTGCGCAGCGGCACCCGCATCCAGGCACGACACGCACTCGAGCAAGGCCGGAAGGTTGTGCTGATGCGTCCGGTGATGGTCAATGAATGGGCGCACGAGCTCGCCGCGCGCAGTGGCGTCCACGTTGCCGAAAGCGCCGAAGATGTCGTCGCCTACCTCCGAGCCTGAGACTGGTTCTCGCAACCGACGAGCAGACCGGCCGCGGCCTCATTTCCCCGCGCGCTGGGCTCGGCGTTTGCCGCCGCTGTTTTGACTTCATCGCCAAACCGGAAGGACTGTGCCGGAACTGCCGGCAGCAACCGGACGACATCGCCGCCATGGCGCCGATCTCCTACTGCGTCGGCGGTGAGCGGCTTCATCGGGAGATCGCGGCGTACAAACGCTCGGCCGATCCGTATGTGCCGGCGGCCACCGCGTCACTGATCCAGTTGCTGCGCGGGTTTGTCGACCAGCACCTGGATTGTCTGGCAAGCGCTGCCGGCGTCAGCGAGTTTGACCTCGTCACGACCGTGCCTTCCGGCAGCGCCAGCCCGGCCCGCGACAACCACCATCCGCTGCGGCACCTGGTCTGCTCGGTGCCGACGCTCGCCGGCCGCTATCGCAGAGTTCTGTACCCGGGACGTGCATCGCGGCGCAAGCCGCTCCTACAGCCCGCTGCGCTACTTCGCGTTTGCCGAGCTTGCCGGTGCGCGTGCGTTGCTGATCGACGATTTGTGGACAACGGGGTCGAGCGCCCAAAGCGCCGCGGCTGCGCTGCGTGCGGCCGGCGCGGAGGTGGTCGCGATGGTCGTGATTGGCCGTCACTTGAATCGTGGCTGGGCGCAAAACGATCTGCGACTGCAGCGGCTCAAGGGCAACTTCAGCGCGGGAACCTGCCCGCTCTGCGCGAGCAGAGAAAAGGTCCCTGCCGCGGTGTGAACGGCAGGGACCTAGACCACCAGAGGGGTACTTCCGGGGGGAACTACCGGGGGGCTACTTGCACTTGTCGGTTACGACTGTCTTGGATGACGGGATGTTGATCGGGCCGGTCGACTCGCCACTCTGCAGATGCGGATCGAGCGCGAGGATCGGGTTTGTGTAGCTGGCCAGCGCGTCGGTTACCGTCGCCTTGGGAGCGCCGATCTTGGTACAGCTGCGGACCACGAACGGCGAGGTCTTAGCCGGGAAACTGACGGTCAGGCCGGACAGCGGGAGCGCCTGCGGGCCCAAGTGCAGGCTCAGGCCTGGGATCGTGACGTTCGCCTCCGAGAACGTCACCTTCATCGGGAACTTGAGCCCGTTGAGTGTGCCCACGACATAGTCGCCGTCGAAGTACATCTCCATGTACGGCTTCAGGATCTTGGGGTTCTTGTTGGAGACGAGATAGACATCGCCTTTGGTCTGGGTGCCGGAGCCGCCCGCCAGCGCGGCCAGTGGACTCTGCAGCGTGAGTGTGCCGACTGGCTTGATCTTGGAGTCCGCCGACGGGTTTGCGATGTCCTTGTACGGCAGCTCGTGGGAAAGCACGCCGAGGTTCATCGCGAAGCCCTTGGGGAAGGTGATCGTCTCGGCCGACGGGACCACGTAGCCCTTGGTGAGCCCGCTGGCCGCCTGGCCGGTGGTGCCGAGGATCATCTTGTAGGCGGCGGGGCTGCTAGCGCTGGTTACCGTGGTGCTGGTGCTCACGCCCATGTTGCCCTCGACGGTGTACGGGCCACCGAGGTAGTTGAGGCCGTTGAGGCCCTCCGCCCCGACGATGAAGAGGAACAGGTAGAGCGGATTGGCCGGGCTCACAGAGGTGGCCGTCGTCGATCTGGCGTTCAGCTGGGCGACATTCGCGCGGACGCTGTTGCTGCTCGTGGCAGCAGATGCGGACGCGGCAATCCCGAGTGAGCCGACGATCCCAAGCGCGGAGACCGCCGCAACGGCGGTTCTTCGCGGTAACGCTCGGCGCAATGAAGTCAATGACACGAAAATCCCCTCTCGCATACCGTCACGGTCGGGTTCGCACCCGACTCTCATGCGTCCGCCTTCCCCCGTCATCCTGACGAAGCTGAACGCCTGTGACATTCGTTACCGGCCAAGGATAGCCAGAACTGAACAGTTTTGCAAGGTTTGTAACGGGGCAAAGCGAAGGCCCTGTCGCTCGAAAGCGACAGGGCCTCGACAGCGGCATCCTTGCCGTGGCGCCGGACAGCGTCTTTGAACTACCGGCCGGCGGACGCGGTCAGCGCCTGCAGTGGTTCGTCACCGTCGTCTTGACGGAGCGAACCTTGACGCCGCTGAACTTGTGCGTGACGGTGTTGTAGCCGTCGCTGTAGTCGCCGAAGTCGGCCGCGAACGGTGCGAGATAGTCCGTCACCGTCGCCGTCGGCGCGGTCAGCTTGGAGCAGCTGTTGGCGACGAACGGCGAGGTCGCTGCCGGGAACGACACGGTCAGGCTCGACATCGGCAATGCCATCGGGCTGTCGGTGGTGCCAAGGAACGGCTCGCCGAACGTGACGGTCATCGGGAACGTGGGGCGGCTGAGTTTGCCGATCACATAGTTGCCGTCGAAGAACAGTTCCATGTAGGGCGTGACGTTCCGCGGGTTCGGGTTGGTGACCAGATACACGCTGCCGGTGACCGTCTTGGTCCCGAACGCCCCGCCTGCGAGGAACGCCAGCGGCGAATTCAGCATGAGGCTGCCGATCGGCTGCTTGCCGGACGCGGTGGGGTTGGCGATGTCGCTGTACGGGATCGCGTTCTTGAGGATCCCGAGGTTCATGTGGAAGCTGGCCGGATAACTGATCGTCTCCGCCTGCGGGGTGGTGAAACCGGCGGTCGCGGTCGCGTTTGCGGCGCCTGCCATGCCGAGCGTCATCGTGTAGGCAGCGGCGTGTGTGGTGCTGGTTACGGTCGCCTTCGAGGTGACCTGCATGTTCCCGTTTGCCGAGTAGTTGCCGCCCGGATAGCCAGGCGTGTCGCTGGCCAGTGACATCAGCCCGAGGCTGATGTAGAGCTCGCCGGTCTGTTCGATCTGGGCTGCGTCGTCCGCGTAGCGCGGGTCGGTCGCCTTCAGCTTCTGCAGGTAGGTTCCCGGGGTCGGCTTGTAGCTGACATTGAAACGCTTGTCGAGGAAGTCGGCGATCGTCTGGGAGATGTTGTTGCCATCAGCGGTGTTGTTCACGTCCGAGAAGTCGGATGCCGCCCAGGCGGTGCCGCCGTTGGCCATCGCGGTATCGCCCGCACCCTGCAGCAGGTTTGCCGCCGAGGCGAGCATCGCCGGGGCGTTGGCGGTGACCGAATAGAGACTCGTCGCGGGACCGATTCCGCTGTAGGCGGGATCCGTGGGCGTTCCGTAGGGGAGTTGTGCAGCCGATGCGGCACCGGCGCTCGCCAGGACTCCGCCGGCCGCCAGCACTGAAGACGCGGCAATCAAGGCCCGCCGTGAGCGGCGCCCGAAGATGGCACGTGAAGACACGAAACTACTTCCTCTCTCTGTATGGGACTCGCGTCTGCCCCCCGAAGCACTCACTCCCACTGAGCCCCTGCCTTGCGGCGGGCTCGGAAGTCTCGATGGCAATCGCGCGTCAGCGACAGTACCAGCTTTGTAAACACTTTGCGTGACTTTGTAACGGTTACAACTTGCGGCACGGCGTTACATTGGCGCAAAGGAAAGGCCCCTGTCGCCACAGGGCGACAGGGGCCTTTGATACTGCGTTGGTACAGCGAGTGTTACGCCTTGATCTTGGCCTTCACGGTCTTGCCGTTGGCGCCGATTGTGAGCGTGACGGTCTTGTCCTTGCGGGCTGACTTGGTGTCAGCGATTCCGCCGCTGGTCTTGACCGCGACTGACTTCTCGCCGCTCTTCAGCGTGACCGTGAGCTTGTTGCCCTTGGTCGCGACCTTCGAGACCGAGCCACCGGTGACCTTCAGGTCGCCCTTGGAGAAGTGGCTGTACGAGAACCCGCTGGGCAGTGCCACCGTGAACGTCTTGTAATCCTTGTTGCTCGCCACCGTGAACCCGAACTTCGGCTTGCCCGTGCTGACTCCCGAGGCCGAGGTCTTGGTGACCTTCAGCGTCGTCGGCACCACGCACTTGTCGGTGATCGCGGTCTTGGATGAGGACAGCGCGACCGGGGACGCGCCTCCGCCGGAGTAGCCGTCGGTGGTGTCACCGAAGTAGCCCGCGAGGTTCGCGACTGCGTCGGTGGCGGCTCCGGTAGCGGAACCGAGGTTGGTGCAGCTCAACGCCTCAACCGGAGAGGTGGCCGCCGGGAACGACATCGCCACGCTCGAGAGCGGTAGCGGGTCGGTACCGTTTTCGACGTGTGTCTCGCCGAATGAAACCGTCAGCGGGAAGCTGGAGCCGCTGAGTGTGCCGAGGTTGTAGATCGTCGGATCGAACCACAGCTCGAGCTGCGGGATCGTCGCCACTGCCAGTCGGTGCCACGGCGAACACCTTGCCGGTGAGCGTGTCGGTGCTCCCGAGCGAGTAACCGATCACGGCCGGTGACTTGAGCGTGACGGTACCGATCGCGTCCTTAGCCGGCGGGTCGCTCACCTGCGATGACTGGATCTCGTCGCCCAGCAGGCCGACGTTGATCGAGAAGTACTTGGGGAACGAAACACTGAACGCCGACGGCAGTACGTAACCCTGTTCACCGGAAGCGACAGCGCCGCCGGTGGTCTTCAGCGCAACGGTGTACTGCGTTGGCACGCCGACCTTGGTCACGGTCGCGGCTGAACTGACGGCGGCGTCGCCGTCGATCGTGTAGAGCCCGCCCGGATAATCGGTCGGGTCGTAGCCTGCGAGACCGATCAGCTGCGTCAGGTCTGGCAGCTCGCTGCTGTATTCGGCAGCGAGGGTAGGCAGCGCGGCCGCCAGCTGGTTGTAGTCAGCCTGCGCGGTAGAGGAACTACCGGTTTCCTCTGTTAGCACGCCTACGTAGTAGGTCTCGTTGGAGCTGTTGGCCCAGTCGGCCGCGATCTCACCGACGTTGGTGTTCGTGAGGCCACTGGCATCGCTGATGGCGGGTGTCGCCGGAAGCGTGTTGCCGGTGTCCCCGGCGCCGGTTGCGGCCTGGTCGATCTCAGCAGCGGTGACGAGGTTGCTCGTGATTCCGTTGCTGAGCGACCACAGACTGCTGGCAGTCCCGCTGCCGCTGTATGGGGCATCGGATGAACTACCGGTTGGGATCTGAGCTGCTGACGCCGTACTGGCGATGGCAAGTGTCCCGCCTAGGGCAAGGACGGTTGACGCAGCGATGGCTGCCCGCTTGGACATGCCGCGCCGAATTGCACGTTTAGACACGGATGGATTTTCCTCTCTGGTACTCGTGATTGGCGATGCCTACCGATGCACAGCGTCCAGCTTCTCCCGACCTTCCTTGTGAATCAAGACGCTCGGAGTCGCATCGCCAGCTTGCAAGCGTACCGCCCGGGGTATGTGTTATGGGAATTCCTGCTAAGCCGGCCATTCCCGTATTCAGCCGCGGCGTGCTGCCATACGTCTAGGCACCTGAGTAGCCAGAGAATGCACACACGTGGCGGGGGAGTCCGGTGGTTCGCTTGGGTCAAATGGTGTGCCCACCGGGGCTTGGCGTCCCTGCCGCCCCGTTGGCACAGATACCAGTCGGGGATTGGGCATCCATGCCTCCCCGACTAGCGAGAACCTGAACTCCGTTTCGGGCTGAGACTTCGATCCTTGAGGTCCTCCCGTTGACTTCGGGACGGTCCACCCACGGCCGGGTTGGGTAAACCTTCTCGAAGTTCGGTTCCGCCGTTTCAAACCCAAAACGCGAAATAGAGTTGCGGTTCCAACAAATTTCTTTTTCCTTGTCATACTGATGGCCCGCCTTCACCGGCGGACCCCCTAACGGGGGGGCGTAGCTCAGTTGGTTAGAGCGCCGGCCTGTCACGCCGGAGGTCGCGGGTTCGAGTCCCGTCGCTCCCGTTCAAAGAAGCCCTGCAAAGCGCAGGGTTTTCTGGTTTCAGCCGGACACCTAGGCCGCAGAAACCGGGGGCAACGGCCGCGGCAACGGTGGGATCTCGCCCGCGGGTACTGAGATACTCGCCGGAGTGCTGCTGTCGATCACAGGCGCCAGTGGCGTGGGCAAGACATCGGTGCGGACCGCAATCGCGCCTGATGTGTGGCCGTCAGGTGGGGAGCGTCGAACTCCATGCGCTTTCACCGCTGTCGAGCCCCGCGGAGACGACAGGCTGGGAGCGTCCGATTGCCGCTGCTGCCCGAGATGCGGTCGCTCCTAGCGCCGTGCCTCGACTTGGGAAGTAGCAGCACCCCGATCTGGTAATATGCTGATACCGTAATACGAGAGGTCCTGTGCGTGGTTCGCGCACTCGGGTCGTGTGACTAGAGAGGGATGCGTCCGTGAAAACAAAGGCTGCGGTTCTAAGGGCGATCGGGTCTGGACGCCCATGGCACACGACGAATCCGATTGACGTCACCGAAGTTGAACTTGAGGCGCCGCGGGCTGGCGAGGTCCTCGTTCGCATGCAGGCGGCAGGTGTCTGCCACTCCGACCTATCTCGCGTCTCAGGAGTTCGTTCATGTCACGTTCCGATGGTGCTCGGACATGAAGGTTGCGGAATCGTTGAGCAGCTCGGCGGCGATGTCGACGGCATCAAGATCGGCGACAAGGTCACGATGACGTTCATGCCGCGATGCGGCGAATGCGCGGCATGCCGTGGCGGCGGTTGGAGACTCTGCGAACGCGGACTCGCTGCGAACGCCGCCGGCGAAATGCTCACCGGTGGGCGGCGCATCGCGATCGCTGGCGAACCGATCGATCACCACGGCGGTGTTTCAGCCTTCGCGGAACATGCGGTCGTGGATCAGCATTCGCTCGTGGTCATCCCAGGTCAGATCCCGTCCGCAGTTGGCGCGCTCCTCGGCTGCGCGGTACTCACGGGGGGAGGCGCAGTCATCAACGCCGGACAAGCCAAGGCGGGACAGTCGGTTGCCATCGTCGGCGTCGGCGGTGTCGGACTTGCTGCCGCAATGGTCGCAAGAGCCGTCGGCCTGCGCACAGTAACGGCTATCGACACGAATCCAGTCAAGCTCGAACGTGCGGTGGAGCTAGTCGCAGACGATGCATACACACCCGAGCAAGCTGTTGAAAGCAAGAAGAACTTCGACCTCGTCGTCGAATGCGTTGGACATCCGGCTGCGCTGGAATCTGCGATGAAATTGACAGGCGTCGGCGGCAAAACAGTCACCGTCGGACTCTCGCGTCCGGGTTCGACCATCACCGTTGACGCGTTGTCGCTCGTGACCGAGGCACGCTCGGTGATCGGGTCTTACATGGGTTCGGGGATCCCGGCAGATGACATCCGACGCTACGCGGACATGTATCTGGATGGACACCTTCCGGTCGAGAAGCTGATCACCGGAAGTTCTGATCTCACGGATATCAACAGCGCGATGGACCGCTTGGAAGATGGTTTGGCGATCCGTCAGATCATCGATTTCGAGGGCTCAATGCCGAGCGAGATCGAGATTTCCGCACTGTGAGCGAATTTGACCCGACTAGGCGCGATCGTCACCGGCGCTGCAGGGGATCGGGCGGGCGACTGCGGAACTCCTGCATTCACGGGGCGCATCCGTAGCGATCGCCGACGTGAACGAGGACGCGGTGCAAACCGTGGCGGGAAATCTTGGGAGCCGGGCACTACCGCTCGTGGTCGATGTTTCGGACGCTGCGGCTGTCTCCGGACTCGTTGACGCGACGATTGCCGCGTTTGAGCGCATTGACATTCTCTGCAACAACGCGGGGTTCGGGCTTCGAGGAACTGTCGTAACGATCGATGAAGCCGACTGGGATCGCATCATGGCGGTCAACGTACGAAGCGTATTTCTCTGCTCCAAGCATGCAATGCCGCACCTGATCGCGTCGGGCAACGGCCGAATCGTCAACACCTCGTCATACACGTCGTTCGTCGGGATCCCCGACCGCGCCGCATACGTCGCTTCCAAAGGGGCAATCACCGCGCTGACCCGTGCGATGGCGCTTGACCACGTCGGCGACGGGGTCAGAGTCAACGCCGTTGCCCCCGGGACGGTGGACTCCCGGTACTTCCAGGAGATGCTCGCGATCGTCGGCGACCCGAGCGTGTTCGCGACTAGGGCCGCTCGCCATGTCCCGCATGGAACGCCGCAGGAGATCGCAGAAGCCATCGCCTGGTTGGCGTCAGGACGGTCCTCATTCGCGACAGGGTCGGTCCTGACCGTGGACGGAGGCAGCACCTCATGGTGACCCGTCCCGGTGGCATCAACTTCACCCAGATATCTGGGTCATAACAACAGGAGAACCAGTGCCGAACATCAAAGTCACACCTACCGCGAGTAGATGGTATAGGCGCCTGTTCAGACTATGTCGACGGGCTTCGCGTGGGCAAGGCAAACGAGGTCGCCAAAGCGTTTCAACCGGTCGCATGATGTACGGCTTCACGATTGGTGAGCTGATTGGTGGCACCACCCGGGACCGGTTCGAATTTGGCGATGAGACCGGCGCGTCCTACTTGACCCAGCTGACTGCTCCGATTACACCGACCACAGCCGTCGTCCGATGCGCTTGGAGCGGACGCGTCGGCGCGGACTACACCGACTTCCACACGCTTCTGAAGCAGGACGGCACCTGGAAGGTGATCGCGAAGACCTACCACCAGTACGACGCGTGACGCTCCACAGCGTCCAAGCCGACTCGACAAGAGGACGTGAATTCCGGGGTGTGTGCTCGGTGCAGGCGCACGAGGGTGGGCCTGGCCTCAGGACGCGCCGCCCACCGCTGGACGGAAGCCCAGCTATCTCACTACTGGAGCAATGAACGCCATGAATGACGTCACACAGAGTTACGTAGACGACATGGCCGCCAAGCGCGGATACGTGCTCGACTATCACAAGGTGATGGCTGCGGCAGACTTTCCGGTGCTCGAAGCGGCCAATCAGGTCGTCAGCGCGACCTACCTGGACGAACGACGGCTCGATCGTAAAACCAAGGAACTGCTGTTCATCCTGAGCCTGACCGTGATGCGCGCTCCTAAGCCGCAACTGTGCAGTCACATCCAAGTCGCGTTGGATCTCGGACTCAGCCCCGAAGAAATCCTCGAGGCGATTGAGATCTCACTGCCTGAGGCCGGCATCGTCGCATTCCAATGGGGAGTCGAAGCCTGGCAGGATGTGGTCTGTATCGAGCCGATCGAGCCGTCAGTAACGGTTCATAACGGCACAAGCGCCTGAGCCGGAGAACGAAGTGCCACCGATTTCTTTGACGACGGTTGATGTCCTCAGCTCAACTGCCGGAGGACAAAGAGTTCTGTGACTTGGCTCAGGGCGCGCGGTGCAGTTCGCGCTCGCTGCGCGAGGTGGCATCGAGGTCACAATCAAGGTGCAGGACGGTGTGGTCGGCCCTGGTGACCACCCGGAGTTCATCGTGGCTCGACCCGCTATGAGGAGCTTTCGCGCAGATCCCGCCGCATGGGGTGAGATCGAGACGGAGCGAGCTGCAGAGCGCGGCACGGCAGCATCCGCGGTAACAGTCTGCGGTTCGCGCAACATCTCCACTTGGTGCGACGCGCCGTGGAGATCCTGGCCCATCGTCCACCACCGGACCCGCGGCCAGCAGCCGACTTCGATGTCCGTCGCGTCAGCGACGCTATGTCCGGGTCGATGTGAGCCGTGGGAACATGTGATATCTACGTTGAATCCTCGGGAAGCGGACGGCCCGTCGTGATGCTCCACACGGCCGGTTCTGACGCAACTCAGTTCCACGGCATTTTCGGGCTGGCCCGCAATTTCCCAGCCGCCGGCTGATCGCGTTCGACCGCTCTGCATGGACGCTCCGCGCCCCCGCGCGGCGCAGACCACTCGACTACGAGCTGAGCAGCAGAGCGCGGCTGCTTGACCGCTCGTTATGAGCGCGCACACGAGGCGAGGTGTGGCTCGTCGATGGCCGGGCGGGGGTGATCGAACAGCAGCGCGTCACCCCACGCGATGCAGGAGCCGGGCTGCCAAGCGGGCGCGCGGGTATCCAACCGCCATAACGGGCTTCGAAACCCCGGATCAACCAGGCCCTGTCGGCCGAGTGGACAACGGCTGATGTCCCCGCATCGCCGAAAGCCGATCGGGACCGAGTGGGGGGATATCCAAAGGGCGACGCCCTACGAACGCGACATCACCTACTACACGCAGGCGGGATATCGACAAGTCAGGCACACTCGGCGACGCAACGCCGCCGATGGCTGAGTCAGGGTCTACGACTACTCCGTACCGCCGTCCGCCACCAGAGAGCTCGCGGCTCAGATCCCGGGAGCGATATATCGGGAGATGCCAGAACTCGGGCACTTCCCGCACGCCGAAAACCCGGCGGCGTCGCTACGCATCTCGCGTGGGCGTAGAACAGATCGATCTCGCGACAGCCCGCCGATAACAGAGCGGTCCGAACGTCAAACGGCAAGCGGTACCGCCGGTTCCGTCGGTTCAGTGCCGCACGCGATTCGGCGGCGGCGCTGACGGAGCTGCGCGGCTCGCGTCGCGGCCTCGGCATCGCCCTCTTCGATCGCCTCAAGAGAGGCGGAGTCTCGAGCAGGCGCCGTTCTCCCGGGCGGAAAGGGATCGCCCGCAACGCGAGAGCGGCCTGGACTCGCAAGCATTCGCCAAGATCGGTTCCGCTCGCCGCGATCAGCGCGTCGTAAAACCGGTTCTTCTCTTCACGGAGGTCAGCAACCGAAAGTCCGGAAGCGTCGCGAACCAGTAGTCGAAGGGAGCGCAGTTCCGAATAGCGCTGCGAACCACGTTCAGCTGCCAGCCGGCAGCTGCCGACTCCAAAGCCATCCGCACCTCGTAGAACTTTGGCGAGCCGGTCGGGCGGGAGCAGTCCGGACGACGACCGGCGGTCGTGATCTCCGCCGCATCTTCCACGACCGTACGGCTCACCCGTATCGGCCTCAGATTCTTCTCGATCAAGCGGTCTCCGGCACCGAACCGGCCGGCCACGAGTCTTCACGAAGTGGCGACGAGTGCGTCCTGAGCGGGCGGCTTCTCTCTGAAGCATGAAACCCCTGGTTCGTTACGATACTCCACAGAGACCGTAATACCGTAGTATGTGTCGGAATCGTCGAGACCACACTCGACGACCTTCTAATCGCGTTACAGGAGATGGGTTCCCAAGTGAGCAACACGACACCAACCGAATCAGCCGCGTCGATTGACTTCTCTGACGCATATCGCTCAGTATCAGCGGTGAGGTCGTCAGCACCGACGCGAACGCCCCGAGCTCCTTCTCGATGAAGGTCTAGCGCCACCACCAACCGAGACAGGAAACAAGGAGAACTATGCATCTCGAAGGTCACTGCCTCTGCGGACAGGTCAGTTACTCCGCAGACGCCGAACCGAAGTTCACAGCGGTGTGTTACTGCACCGACTGCCAGCGGCAGACCGGATCGGAGAAGTCGCTGGCATCGGGATCGACGACAGCGCACTCACGGTGTCGGGCGACGCTCTCAAAACGTTCGTCACTCACGGAGACGAACACAAGAGCAACACGAACCGCTCGTTCTGTGGCAATGCGGATCGCCGTTGATCAGCCGTATCGATGCGATGCCAGGGCTCGTTTTCATCAAGGCGGGAACCCTGGATGACACTTCGTGGCTCAACCCGACGCTTGAGCTGTGGACCCAGCCGAACAGTCCTGGGTCAGGCCGATCCCGGACGCGGACCGCTATGAAAGAGGCATCCCAGCTTAGATTGCCGCGCATTCCGGTCCCGGTGACGGGACCCGAGTAACAGGTTTAGGAACCGGTTGTGGCGGCGCCGACCGGGCGCGCCGTGACGACCGGAACACGCCGCCAGGTAAGGCGCCACGAGCGCTGCTGGCAAACGCCGGCTGGTCCAATGGGAGCGCCGGTCCCGCCCACGCGGACGGCCGCGTCGCGCTGCCATTACGGCTGCCGGTTATCGGGTAGGAGAGATAAGGAGACCATGTGATGTCCGAACAGGACGCACTTCTGAAGACGTTGAGTGCAGAACACTCACCAAGTACCGCGGACGGCGCTGCTGACGAAGGACTCGCGAAGAACAGGTTTCCTTCGGCGGAGCTCTGTTCGTGTCAATCGCGACGATGGGACCAGGCATTGGGGCCGCATAGCGTGACCGCCGGGGCTCCGTTCGCCGGAGGTGCTTTCCCGCTGTCCGTACTGTGCCCTGATCGGCAGTTTGTGCGTCGCCGTCGCGATCGGACAACTCGCCAAGCACATGGCAAGTGCCGGAGAGATTACCTCTTACATCGAGCGGTCGATTCATCCCGGCATCGGTTTGTCACTGCGTGGGTGTACCCGCTCGTCTACGTCCTCTGCCAGCCCTATTTCGCGCTTGTGTTCGGCAATCTGATCGCCAGCGCGATCGTCCCGTCCGCTGCTGGCAGCGAGTACACGATCATTTGGTGGCGGCGCGCTGGACTGATCGGACTGCGTCCCACTCAACGTAGAGTCGCGCACCGGAGCCAACGTCGCGATCGTTCTCGGGTCGTTCGAGATCCTGTTCTTCGTCGTCCTCGCGGTCACAAGATCATCGACGCCGGCGGCTCGAACACCGCTTCGGTATTTACGCCTCATTTCGCGAACGCTCCGGGTTTCCACGGGCTGTCCGGGTGATCGCGGGATCAATCTTCGGTTTCCTGGCGTTTATCGGCTTCGAGGCGGCCGCGCCGCTGGCTGCTGAGACAACCAACCCCAAGCGCAACATCCCCAGAGCGGTTGTCGGCTCGGCGCTGCTCGTCGGCCTCTTCTTCGTGCTCTGCACCTATGCCGTCACGATCTTCTTCGGTCCGTCGCACATGGCGAATTTCCTCAGCTTCAACGGCGGAAACGCTGGATTGGACTGACCAAGAAGCTTTGGGGTGCAGGTTGGATCCTGCTGCTGATTGTGCTGCTCAACTCGACGCTCGCCTGCGCTGAGAGTGGTGAGCTCGCAGCGACCCACAACCTCTGGCCATGGCCGGGCACGCGCACTGCCAGCGAGCTCGCTAAAACCCATCCGCAGTGGAAGTCGCCGATCAACGCGATTTATGTTTTCGTGCAGTCGGGTTCGTCCTGACTTTCATCGTTGGCATCGCGTACGGACCCGTCACCGGCTACTCCCTGGGCACCGCCCTCACAATGCGGGCTGCCGATCTACATCCTCGTCGCGTTGGCAGTCCGGTCTATTACCGCGCTTCCGCGCAGTGAGTTCAACCCGCTACGCACCGATCATCCCCGTCGTTGGCGTGATCTTTCTAGTGCCGGCCTGGCGCGGGTGCAGGCATTCCGGTGTTCAGCTTCGTGACGGCGTTCAGCTATCCGCTGTCCCTGGCCGGTCCAGTGGTCAGCGGCTAGTATCTGCTCAGTTTCGTCTACATGGGTTACCTGTGGTCCAAGCGGCGAGCGAGCTTGTGAGCTGGCTACCGATGTGCGACGAGACTGTCGAGCAGGCTGTTTCCGAGAAGGGCGTGCGCAGCCGGCCTCCGGTCGCGTAACAGCAAGGTGTTGATTGTTGTACCAACAACCACCACGCCCAGAGGTCTGCCCTCCCACATAGAGATCGACCCCGTTAGCTCCGGACTAGACGACGCTCCCCCGCGCTTCGCCGCGCGTGCCGCCTCTTCGCCGCCTGTCGCCCCCGCGTTCTCTGTTGTCGGGCGCCGGCCGTCTCGTTTTCTCTCCGCCGCGTTCGCAGCGGTGTCGGTTCGTCGCCAGCAACACGAAGCTCCGTTCAACGGTTCGGCGTTCCCGAGCGTGTCGATCGCTGACGATGTTCGTGCGCAGCACGCGCTCGTCAGCGATCACTTCGGGATCTCATGGCTTGAGCTCGTCAGCGGCTGGTCGATGGGTGCTCAGCAAACCTACGAGTGGCGGTGAGATATCCCAATGGTGGAGCGTGCATGCCGCTCGCCGCCACCGCACGCACCCCCGAGCACATCGGCTGTTCATCGACATTCACACGAAGCTCATCACCGACGACCCTGCCTACGCTGACGGGTTCTATGACACCCGCAGCTGTGCACCGCGGACTCAGGCGGCATGCGGAGGCGATTGTGCTAATGGGGCGACAGCCTCCGTCTTCCGCGATCAGAGTTGGCGTGAACTCGGGTTCCAGTCGCGTCAGGACTTTCAACGGGCTTTGTTGAGGCGTACTTTCTGCCGATGGACCCGAACAACCTGTTGCTGCAAGCGCAGAAGTGGGGTTCAGCTGATGTCGGCAGAACCGGGCGGGACTGAACGAGCGCTCGCGTCGATCAGCGCAAAGCTCATGTGGTCGCGTTTTCGGGGGATTTGTTTTTCCCGCCGGAGGACATCCGCGAGGACGTTTCGCACATCCGTCAGGGCAGCTTTCGGGAGGTCGGTTCTGGATGGGGCCACTTCACCATGTTCGGCATGCGTGAGCAGGACATCGCAGCGATCGACAAGCTGTACGAAGAGATACTCAGCGACTAAACCACACCGAACGGAAGCGGTCGAGCACGGAGGCAGATTGGTCAACGCCGGATGGGCTGCGGCGGTTGAGCCGGTCGTTCTGCGTCGACCGTAGCTCCGTAAACGGGAATATCGTATGATCGTATTAGACTATGATCCGACGGAGCAGTTGCCGCCCCACTGCGCCTCATTGCTGTCGTCAAATTCATGACAGGAGTTACACATGGACGTTTCCGCAGTCCCGACGAGCGAGCGACTCGACTTCGACGCTCCCTACGGGATGCTCATTGATGGCGAGATCGTTCCTGCAGCCGCCACCTTGGAGGTCCTCAACCCAGCGACGAACAAGCCGTTCGCTGATGCGCCTAGCGGCAGCGAGGAGGACATGAATCGCGCAATCGCCGCAGCGAAGCGCGCCTTCCCGTCGTGGGCGGCGCTTAGCGCAGCCGAGCGGAGACCTACTGGTCAGCTTACGCGCCCGAAGTGCGAGGACGTCAAGCTCGATCTCTGAGCAGAGGCTAATCGCCCACCTCGGCGCCGTTAATCACCTCGCCAACCCATGGATCCCCAAGACCGCGCGTCGCGGTTACGACCACGATCCTCGAGGAGATGACGACTCGCTGGACTCCGACGCCGCCCTGTTCGCGATCGCGCGATCGTCCCTGACTACCCGTACCTCCACGTGTTGTGGAAGTCGGTGCCGGCCATGATCACCGGCAACACCGTGGTGCTCAGCCGTCCCCGTACACGCCGCTGTGCGCTCTGCGCATCGGCGAACTGGCCGCACAACTCTCCCTCCCGGCGTGCTGAATATCGTGACCGGTGGTAACGAACTCGGCCCGGTGCTAACCGAGTCGCCCGAGGTCGACATGATCCTTCACGGTTCCTGCTGAACCTCTGATCTCCGCCACGGCGATGGAGGTCGAACTCACAGAGATGTTGGCTATGAGCCGCCATTTTCTCCAGGAGCCGGCTGGCAGGGTGCCGCCCAATTTCCCCCCCCTTGAAACTCTGTCATTTTGCAACCAGCGCATACGGCACCAGCCGCGAAGACTGTTGCGTCGGATCCGAGCCACTGGGGAGGTGCAATCGACGCTCCCCGCGACCGGCCGTAACGGCCGCTTCAGTACGAGAGATCCGCGAGCTCGTGGACGCAAGAAGCGCCAGCGTCCGGTTCGCTGGGGGTTCGACGACAAGTCCTGGCCCTTGTACTCGCGCGGGCTCTCGACCCGGGATATCAGCGCGCACCTGCAGGAGGAGCAGTACGGCCGCGTGCAGATCATGCCGCGAGCGATCTCGCGCGTCACCCCCCGGGCCGCGAACCCCCGTGTTTGGCTGGAGCGACGTCTGGGAATGACCTTGACCAGGCCTGCAGTCGCGACCGCATCGACTCCGGCAACGTATGGGTCAACGAGGGCCAGAGCCACCCGCTGCACGCGCCGTTCGGTGGACACAAGCAGTCGGGGCTGAGCGTGGAACATGGCGATGAGGGCCTTGCCTCGCACACAACAACAAGACCGTCGTCGTCCGTAAGAGTAGTCGCGTCAGGAGCAGGCGACCTAGATCTGCGGGCGCAAGGCTTGCGTGTAGCCGGCGTGACCCTGCCGCGGTGCCGCTGGGCGCTCTCGACGTGAACTCGTCGGCAGCTGACTGAATCACAGGCCGCGTTTGCGGGCGTCCTCCGCCATCGCCGCGCCCATCGTGCTGGGCTCGACTTGTGCTTGGAGTTCCGCGATCAACGTCGCGTGGCGCTCTGACTCGCGGTGAACGGAGTCCTGCAGCCCCTCGAGCAGCTGCTCCAAGTGAGCGACGCGTGTTTCGAGTGACTCGATCCGGTCGGGTTGCGGTTGGGCGGCGTCGGTGCTCGCCGCCCGCGTGGAAGCGACGACTGACCGTCGGATCTGACGGATGTGCTCCATCAACAGCTCGCGGTCACCGATGTTCATCGTCCCCCTCCCTGAGGGCGAGCAGGCATCGGGCTACGCCGGCACTGCGGCACTGACTCCGCTGTGGTGGTCATGACCATCCGCCCTTCTGCTCGTCTTGCTGACGCGGATGCCCCGACAGCGACATGAGCATGAACCGGCGGGACCGTGAAGCGAGCCTAACAGACCGCTCAGGGGCCATTCGCGTTATGATCCGGCGCCCGGCCCGGTGACCCGGTGACCCGCAGGTGCCGTCGCCACGAGCGGTTCACCGGCCGCCGCTCGAGCTTGCGCGAACGTCACCATGCGGTGCTGGTCCTCGTCGTAGAGCTTCAGCTTGACAGCGCGAAGACCGTCCATCAGCGACAGCGTCGGGACACAGCGAAAGACCGGCACCCCCTCGTGGGCGCGCTGCAGGTTGTAGTTCGGAATTCGGGCGTTCAGATGGTGGACGTGATGGAAGCCGATGTTGCCCGAGAAGAACTGGAGCAGCTTGGGAAGCCTGAGATAGGAGCTGCCGTGCAGAGCGGTGTCGAGATAGCTCCACTCACCGGCGTTCTCCCAATAGACATCCTCGAATTGATGTTGGACGTAGAACAGCCAGATCCCGATCGCGCCGCTGATCATCGCGATCGGCACCTGCACTATCAGGAAGTCGCGCACGCCGACGAGCAGACAGAGACCCGTCACGAGCGCGGCCAGCACCAGATCAGTTGCCAGCACGGAGCGTTTGATGCGCGGTCTGGCTGCCTTGGGCACGATCCGGGGTTGAATCACGAGCGCGAAGATCGGTCCGATCCCGAACATCACAAACGGGTTACGAAACAGCCGGTAGGCCAAGCGCTCGCGTGGGCTCAGCGCCCGGTACTCGGTGACGGTGATCGTCGGTATATCCCCAACCCCGCGGCGGTCCAGATCGCCGGCGGTGGCGTGGTGCACCGCGTGGTTGTGCCTCCACGTGGCGAACGACTGGAATACCAGTACCCCGAGCGCGGTGCCGAGCCACACGTTCGCTCGCTTGGACGGCAGGAACGATCCATGCGCGCAGTCGTGAAAGACGATGTAAGTGCGGACCAGGAAGCCGGCGGCCGGAACAGCGATCAGCAGCGTCAACAGATAGGAACGGCTGACCGTCAGGTACATCAGGACCGAGAGCAGCAGGTATGGAACCAGCGAGGTCATGAGGTTCACGACGCTGCGCCTAAGGTTGCAACCGATGTACGGCTTGAGTGCCTCCTGCCAATGCGCCAGTTCCGCGCCTGACTCGGTTGCCGGCGCCCTGGCTGAGCGCCCATCAGCTTGCGCTGAGACTACGTCTACATCTACCACGTTGACCTCCGGGGTCTTCGTACAGAAACGAAACCGCGGAAGTCAGATCGCGATGCCTGCACTGTCGAGAAGCCGACCGCGCAATGTGCCCTCCTTCTGAGAGGGTACCGCGCTGCCGGTCTGCTCAAACGTTTATTGGATTGAAATCGGGTGTGCCCGGTCGCCGGGCGCCGCTGTTCAGCAGGGGCTCAGTGGAGCGCCCCGGCGGGCAGGATGAAGCGGGTTGGATGGGTGGAAACGCGGTCCCCGTCGGAGTTCACGCCGACGCCGTGGAGCCCGCGGCCGCGAAACACCGGCGTCTCCGGAGTGCCCGAATGGGCGATGATCCAGTCGATGATCTCCGATGATTCGGCTCCGGCGGCGAGGATCGCGGCGCGCTCGATGACGACCCCGCCGGACGGATGTGGGCGGGACAGGTTGGTGATGAGCGCGGTGATTTCCGGATCGTTCACTGATCGGCCCTGCTCGCGTTGGGAGTGGCGGCTGTTGACCCGAATCCGCGGTGAGCGAGGTGCGTGCGAGGAGTCCGCACGGGTCTGCCTCGCTGTACGTGCAGCGGCGAATGGTTAGGGGCTGCTCTCACAGCGTCCATGGTTCTCCTTTGAAGCCCCTCAAACAGGGTCCTCGCCGGGCAGAGAGGTCGGAGGGACCGGGAGAACGTGCCATCGCCAACGCTCTCACGTGCCAACGACGGACTGTTTCCAACGTATCACGTACCCGACAAATCCGAGTCCGGCGGTCGGAATGCGCTAGCGTTGGAGTTGCGCTCTGAGGTCTCTACTCTTCTCGCCCCACAGCGACATCTCCGGCCAGAAGGGCAGAGAGGCGGTTGGCATGGCCACCGCAACGGATGTTGAACCTACGGCCCCGAGCCTTGTTGTCGGAGGGCCGACGCAGCGCGAATATCACTGTGACTGCGGAAACCGGCTGCGCGTCTGGGGCCTCGGACGCCACCGCGTGTATTTCGAGACCGCCCCGGATCGGCTCGGGCAGCCGGTGATCGACCGAGCGTGCCCGCAGTGCGGGCGCGGGCTGCCCGGAAAGAACCGGCCGTGAGCGGACAGAGTCAGCCTGCCGTGGCCGAACGCTGCGCCCCGATGTCGCCCTACCGGTCGTAGACCACCTGCGTCTGGCCCGCGGCCTGTGGGGCGAGCATGAACAGCTCGATCTCCAGGTCCGGGCCGACGTGATGATTGGAGATGAAGGCGAGCACCTTGCGGCCCGAGAGCTGCTCGACCGCGGCGATGAACTTGTGCTGCATCGCGTTCTGGAAGCTGTTGCGGGTTTCCTGAACGATCATGGTGCGCTGGATCTCGATCATCGTCTTCTCGACGTCGGTGTAGACGCCGCCGAGCACGCAGGCGAGCAGATCCTCGCCCAATAGCAGCGTCTTCGCTGTGATCGGCAGACGGTGGTAGTACTGCTGGTGCAGCGCGGCCATTGCCTCGGTCACCGCGCAGAGCAGGGCGTCCCCGCTGAGCGGACCGTCTAGGGCGGACATCCCGCCTTCTCTCTCGTCCTCCGGATCTTGAGATCGCGCGCGAGGCAGAAGGGCGAGAACCCAACGAACGATAAGACCCACGATAGCGGTGCTGGTCGCTAGGATTTTCGTGCAGCTACTCGATCGCGCTTTGATTCCGCCGAACGCACAACCGACGCCCAAGAGCCACGGCGATATCTTGACGGAGATTTCCGATGGACTGGTGGCGCTGCTGAAGGAGTTCTACGGCCGCGGCCCGACCCGCGCCAAATCCTACTACCAGGACGACCTGGTCGTATGCGTACTGCGCGGCGGTTTCTCACCGGTCGAGCAGACGCTGCTCACCGCCGGGCGCGGAGCCGCGGTGATCAGCCAGCGGATGGAGTTCCAGGAGATCATGCGCGAGCGCTTCGAATCCGTGATCGAGAGCGCAACGGGCCGCCGCGTTATCGGGTTTATGAGCGGCAACCAACAGTCGCCGGACATTATGTGCGAGGTCTTCATCCTCGCGCCGACCGATCTGATCGATCCATCCGAGCACCGCGGCTGAGGCCGTCCAACCCGCGGCTCAGTCCCTCGGGGCCCTGTGAGCGACCCGACACTGGCGTGCGTGTCGGGGTTTATTTGTTAGCGGCTCCGCGAGCGCGCGCCGTATAGGCAGCACAGCTGAGGTTGGCCGGCGTCCACGTCGATCCCTTCGAGTCCCTCGATCCCCTATGGAGAAGTGCTGAAGCCGCGGGACTTCTGTCGTTTGGGACAGCAGGCAACCTTTTGCATCGCTGCAAGGCTTAGTAGCTTCGATGACCGACTTCGACTCATTCGTCGCTGCGAACGCCGCGAGTCTGCTGCGGACCGCGTACTTGATCACGGGGGACATCCACGACGCTGAAGACGTCGTGCAAGATGCGCTGCTCAAGGTCGCACGCAATTGGCCCAAGGTGCGTCGCATGGAGTACCCGGTCGCTTATACGAGACGGATTCTCGTGAATCGAGCGACCTCGGGCGCGAGCCGGCGCTCTCGCGCTCGCCGCGAGCTGGTCGGCGAGCGAGCCGACGGTGCATCCGTCGCCGACCACGGCGAACGCATCGATACACAGGACGAGCTCGTAAATGCGCTCGGGACGCTGCCGCTGCGGCAGCGGACGGTGCTGGTCCTGCGCTACTTCCTGGACCTTTCAGAAGCCGACGTGGCATCCGCTCTCGGATGTTCCGTCGGGACAGTCAAGAGCACGGCGTCGCGAGGACTCGCGCGACTTCACGACGTCATGTCTTCCAGCCAACAGCCAAGGAGCAGAATCGCATGAATATCGAGGATCAACTGCGTGACAGCCTCCGTCGTCGCGCGGCGACGGTGCCCGATGCGGCAGTCACCCGTGTCATGGTCATGGATTACGGACCGCGCACGCGCCGCCGGATCACGCGGCCGCTTGCGGCCGGGGTCGCCGCCATCGCTACGGTTGGTGCCACGGTGGGCGCGGCAATCGCGCTACTCGGGAGTGCCGCCCCAGCGTTCGCGGGATGGTCGCCAACACCGACGACACCCACCGCCGGGCAACTGGGCGCGGCAACCGCGAAGTGCCGCGGGGACATTCTCGATGCCGCACTGCCGCTGCAGCTGCACGACACTCGCGGCCCTTACACATTCGAGATGTTCGCAAACGCGCGCACGCTCGACACGTGTCTGGTCGGCCCCTCCGTGCTGCAGACAACCGACGTGACATCAGTTACGCCGTTCAGCGCGCCCGCCGGACAGCTGGCCCTCACAGGAGACCACGAGACCGACACGCGCAACGGCAGCTACTCAATCGCTCAAGGGCGAGCCGGCGCCGGCGTCACCGCCGCAACAATCACTCTCAGTGACGGCTCAACGGTGGAGGCAACGGTCGCAAACGGCTGGTTCGTAGCGTGGTGGCCGAACGCCAACACCGTCCAGTCCGCATCGGTGTCGACCACCAGCGGCACCCACACTCAGACATTCGTTGCCCCTGGCAGGACCTGCAGCCCGAAGCTGTGCTCAAGCCAAGGAACGACGACTAACGCGAGCTAGGCGCCAGGGGACCCGGGGCGGGTGGTGAAGATCGGCCACCCGACCTCGGTCCTCCAGGCCGCACTGTCGCGAGTGTCCTGGCCGCTGACCGGGTAGTACTCGCGGATCGGGCCGTCAACGGCGATCGCGTTCCGCGCCACGTAAGCCGCCAAAGCTCCGTAGGCACGGTCGATCTCCTCGATCGGCCCGCGGTGCACGATGATCGCGAGCTCGATGGCCGGGATCTCGACCGGCGTCACGCGCCCGGTCGGGCGCAGGCTTGCGGTGCACGGCAGGAACACGGTCGCCCGTCCGCGCTCCTGCGTGAACAGCTCATCTTCGTAGATCCCGCCGGGGTGGCCGGCGACGGCCACGCCCTGCGCGGCAAGCGTCGCGTAAAGCTCACCCATCGCGCCCTGATACCACGCGCTCGCGTCCGCAATGTCGATCGTGGAGGTGATCGCGGCCGCCTGCGTGGCCGGCACCCGCCGTAGCGTGATCTCAGGCTCGCCCTCAGTCGTCGAGCTTCCCAGCAGACTCTCCAGTGAAGCCACCGCCGCCTGCGTCTGCGCGAGCGACTCCTGCAGCGCCGCCAGATGCTCGTTGATCAGCCGGTTGCGCGCGTCGAGATCGGGGGCCGCCAGCACCGCCTTGATCTGCTCGAGCGGCATGTCGAGGTCGCGGAAGCGACGGATCACCTGAGCCGTCGGGATCTGTTCGGGGACGTAGCGCCGGTAGCCGCTGTTGGGGTCGACATCGGCCGGCTCGAGCAAACCGATCTGGTGGTAGTGGCGCAGCATCTTGGCGCTCATCTGGGTTGCGCGAGCGAAGTCGCTGATCGATAGGGCTGGGGATGCCATGTGCCGCAGTCTGAAGCTTCCCACAGTGGGAGAGTCAAGCTCGAATTGAGGCCTTGACCTTCACCCACTGACAGCGCGCATGCTGGTTCCACGCTGCGCCTCGCGGCAGCCACGACCCTCAATTCAACGGAGCAGATATGCAGCCCACAGCACTCACCGGCGTCGTAGCCGACCACCTCAACGCAGTGAACGCGTTCGACGTCGACGCGATCATCGCGACCTTTGCCGAGGACGCATACGTCAACGACAACAAGCGCGAGTTCGTCGGTCCTGACGCGATCCGACGTTGGGTCACGAAGGAGATCGTGGGTGACCACGTCACGATCGACCCCCGCGAAGTCCTCGACCACCACGGCGACACGATCGTCCGCGGCGCCTACGACGGCACCTACGACAAGACCAACCTCCCGAACGAACTGATCCTCTCCAACTACTTCAGCGTCCGCGACGGCAAGATCGTCAGCCTGGTGGTCGTCTTCAACTCACCGGCCGACTACTGATCTGCATCGACGCTCTGCGACGGCGCGGTCACCGACCCGCGAAGTACGGGTCGCCGTTGAGCTGCTCGCGTCGAGCGCTTGACAGCCCCGCGAGCTCATGGACGGTCGGCTCGACGGTGGTGGCATAGTCGCCGGCCGGTCGATACCCGAGTGATTCGGCGGCGCGCATGTCGAGGAAGAACGGGGGCCAGGTGTCCCAGGGCGACCAGCCCGCCCCGCCAACGCTCGCGGAGCCGTCGCAGATCTCGACGTCGACCGACAGCGCCGCCGCAGATCGCGCGCACGATCTCAGCGGCGGTTGGTGTGCCTGGGTCGGCGCTGTTCAGGACACGATGCGCGGGCTGCTGCGCGCAGCTGAACGCCAGCCGCGCGAGGTTCACCGCCGCCGTCGGATGGTTGCCGGTGCGGCCACCGTGCGCCAGCTGGAACGATCGTCGACCGTCGAGGATCTGGCTGACGACCCACCACTCGCGTGGACGCGCGTTGCCGACGCCGTGCACGCGCGAGGGGCGCAGAATCGATACCGGGACCGCGGCGTCCTGCAGCGTGAGCTCCATCGCGACCTTGTTCGCGCCGTAGCCCAATGGTGAGGCGTAGTCACCGGAGAAGTCAGGTGCCATCACGGCCGTGGCCTCGTTGACCGGTGCGCCGAACTCGGGCGGGTCATCGCTGTTGGTGTGCCTGCCCTGGTCGTCGACGTAGACCGCCTTGCTGGACAACGCAACGATCGAGCCGATGCTCCCCGTCGCGTCCAGCAGTAGCCGCGCGTGTTCGGCGGTGTAGGCCGCGCAATCGACCACCAGATCCGCACCGTCCCCGATTGCGGCTCGAAGCTCGGTCGCGATTGTGCGGTCGGAGATCACGAACCGCACCCCCGCCTCGCGCAGCGCAGAGGGGAAGCGCTCCGGAGCGCGTCCTGTTCCGACGACTTCGAATCCCTCGCTCGCGAGTTCGGCTGCGATCGCGCGACCGGTGACGCCGTTCACGCCCAATACCAGAGCTCGCATCTGGCCAACCTACAACACGCGTTGGTGCACTGGCTTCAGTAATTGCTGCAGAGCGTACGGCTATGCGGCCAGTGGGAAGGCGATGTCGCAGATCGCATCATCGCTGCCGATCGCGTCCGGCTCAGCCAGGTAGACCTCGCGGCAGGAAAGCGACGATCCCGGAGCTGCGGCCACCTCGGGCGAGCAGGCGACGGCGTCGTAGGCGGCGAGGATCGCGGGGTAGTCCCATTGCCGCTTGGTGATAGTGGTGTAAGCCTCGGTGTGCGCGGGCTCGGTGCGGATCCCGATCAGCTGCGTCGGTTCGATCAGCGCCGGCACCCCGAGCACGGCCTCGAGTGGACCGTCCGCAGTCTCGTTCACGGGACCGTGAAAGATCAGCGTGAACGGACCGGTCGCTTCAACGCCGCCCAGGTGGGCGGCGAACGCGGCCTTGGCCTCGGCTACGAACGCGTCGGTCTGGTCGCCGCGCTGCCGGCGCTGGATCGACATCAGCCGCCGGGCGGGTACCTCACGGATATTGATCTCGAACATCGGGTCGCGCTCCTGTCTCAGAATCGATTGAACGTGGCGGATGACGAGTCGGCGTCCGTGGTGATCACGCTCGATCAGGTCGAGCAGCACGTCGAGCCGCGCGCAGGCGCCATCAACGGCCGGTAGCTCTGCGAGCACCGACTGAATCGCCGCGAGGCTGAGGTCGGCGCCGCGCAGCAGCGCCACCAGTCGCCCGGTGCCGACCTGTTGCGGCGAGTAGCGCCGGTATCCGCTCCACGCGTCGATCGACGCGGCCGGCAGCAGCCCGTTGCGGTCATAGATCCGCAGTGCCTTGGTACTGAGCTGCGTGCGTGCCGCGAACTCACCGATCGAGAGCAGCTTGGTTTCGTCCTCTTCCACGTCACGATGATGAGCCATGACCCAGGGGCAATGTCAAGCGCGAACAATCATGCCCAGCGGCAGCCGCGCCTCGGGCGTCTTCGCGACCAGCGCTCCGGGGTGGTGGCCACAGGGCCACCACCCCGGTATTTGCCACTAGCGGATCTGGTGCCCGTGAATCGAATCGATTCCCGGGAGAACCCGTGTGCCCTCTTCCTGGACGGCCTGCAGCTGGTTCGGGTCGAGCCCGAGCAGCTGGAGGACGGTGGGGGCAACCTGGGTGTTCTCGACCCACTGGTTGAACTGCCCGGCGTGGAGATTGCCGGGTGAGTAGACAACCAACGGAACGTCACGATCGTCGGGGTTGTCGCCACCATGCTCGGCGATCTTCGAGCCGGTGGTGTAGATCGTGCCGACCTGCGCGATCCCGAACACGTCCGGATGGTGCGGGTCGGAGTTCGGGACGCCGAAGAAGTTCGCCGACTGATGCCCGGCGAAGATCTGCTTCAGGCCCGAATGCTGCACGGTGATCGTCTGGCCGGCGTAGTTCACGGCCGGAGCGCTGTGTGACCACAGGTAGTGCTTGACGAAGTCAGTCGCAGCCTGTGAGCGGTCCGACAGCCACCACAGCAACCCGTCGTCGTCAGCTTCCTGCACGACGAGGTTCGGGTTGTCCGGATGCAGCGCGGCCCACGCCGAGTCCACGCCCGAGATGATCGGACCGTCGTCGATCCGCTGGAGGTCGGCGTTGTTGGTCGGGGACTGCCCGTGCTTGGCGGTCAGGATTATCGCCGTAGATCCGGCCTCACCGTCCTGATCGATGCGGTTGACCATCTCCTGCAGCGCGTTGTTCACGTAATCGAGTGCGCTCTGCAGCAGCGGACCGGGAACCTGCTGTCCGTTCACGGTCACGTAACCGCCCGTGAGCTTCGGACCCTCGGTGTAGTCGCCCTGCGAGTTCGGGCCGATCAGCTCCGCCGGGGAGCTCTTCAGCTTCTCAGCCGTGGAGACGGTCTGGAAGTTCATCCCGTAGATCGCCGGGGTCCCGACCTTGGGGCCCTGACCGTTGTGGTTGTAGCCGTCGATCCAGTTCAGAACGGCCTGGACCTTGTAGCCGTCGTACTGCTTGGTCGCGGCATTGTCCGCCGTCCACGCGCCGTCAACGGGGTAGGGGACACCGTTGGGCTCGACCGCCTGGGAATCGATCTCAGGAGCAAAGAAGTCATCGATGCTCATGCCGTTCGAGCCCGGACCGTTGAACGAGGAGTAGATCGCGTGCTTCTCCGAGTACGCGGTCCGCATGCCGGCGTTGTGGATCACCTGGAAGATCGTGTTCACGCCGAGGTAATCCCACGGCTGAATCGGCTTGCAGGTCTTGGGGTCGACCGGGTAGGTCGCAGGGTTCAGGCCCGACTGCGGGTGATCACTGAGATTCATGATCTTCGCGGGGTCGGTGTCGTCACCGTTCGGGTAGATCGAGCCGCCCTCGTCAAACGACGGGAAGGTGTTCCCGCTGCCGTTGTCCAGCAGGTCCGGAACGTTCGCCAGTTTGTCGTCCGGCGAGTCGTAGATCACGTCGCCGCCGGGCACCGGGCCGGAGCAATTCGTCGTCCCCGCGGGGAAGACACCGTGGCTGTACTCATCGTCGTAGTAGATGCCGGTGACCTTCGGGTCGCCGCCGGTCATCAACGCCGTGCCGCCGGGATCGGAGTCCGACGGGTCGGAGGTGTGGTCGTTCGTGTACTCCTGACCGCCGTTTACGAGCTGGGCCAGTTCCGAGCTTGGATGGTTGGCCACATACCAGGCCAGGTCAGATTGATGCATACCGTCAACCGAGATCAACAGCACATGCTTGATCGGTGACTGCGGGGTGTGCGTCCGCTGAGCGGATGCCTGCCCCGCAGAGAGAGCGATCGGGACCGCCACGGCCGCACCAACAGCGGCCAATGACGTGATTCGTGCGCGTAACTTCATCGTGCCCCTTCGTTTGGTTCACCACGCTCCGAGCGTGGTAGGGCGGCAAACCCTATGGGGGTCACTAAAGGCGGTCGTGAACGACCTGTGCACGACAACTAAAAAGCCGATCAAGCCTTGATGACGGCCGCGTCAGATTCAACGCGCCCGTCCTGTGAGCTGACTTTCAGGTCAAGACTCGGGCTCGGCGAATTAGCCGCTAAAGCTGGGGTTTTGGCGGCTGTGGCTCAGTTGGCAACGCGGACCCGCTGCTCACGCGGAACCAGCTTTCGGGCGATCTGCATCGCGTCGAAGACGCCATCGAGACTCATCACCGGGTTGTTGATTCGGGGTTCCATATGTCGTCCTTTCAGCGGCCCCATACTTCGTCGGCGACCGCGACGATCAGCTCGAGTTTCGCCTTCTCATCGTCGATCGTCAGCTTGTTGCCCTCCTCGGTCGAAGAGAAGCCGCACTGCCCCGAGAGACATAGCTGCTCGATGTCGACGAAGCCTGAGGCCTGCTCGATCCGCCGCATCAGCATGTCGCGGTCCTCCAGCACCGGGCTCTTGGTGGTCACAAGTCCCAGCACCACGAGCTTGCCGGCCGGCACATAGCGCAGCGGTTCGAAGCCGCCCGAGCGCTCGTCATCGAACTCGAGGAAGTAGCCGTTCACGTTCAGGTCGCCGAACAGTGCCTCGGCCACGAAGTCATAGCCGCCCTCGGCGGCCCACATTGACTGGTTGTTGCCGCGGCACAGGTGGGTGGTCACGACCAGGTCGTCGGGCTTTGAGGCCAGCACGCGGTTGATGTTGGCGATGTACTGCTCGTGCAGGTGCTCGGGATCGCCGCCGATCTCCTCGATGTGCGCGCGCTGGGCCGGGTCGTTCACGTAGGCGAGGCTGGTGTCATCGAGCTGCAGGTAGCGGCAGCCGAGCTCGTATACGCCGCGCAGCTGCTGGGCGTACGCGGCGGTGAGGTCGTCCCAGAACGGTTCCGGGTCGGGGTAGACATCCGGATTCAGCGACGAATTGCCGCCGCGATAGTGGACCATGCTCGGAGACGGGATCGTCAGCTTCGGCGTCTGATCGGCAAACGCGTTGTCGCGCAGGAACTCGAACGCCGGGGCGAAGATCGTCTGCGGCAACGTGATTCGGTCGGCGACCCGCATCGCCGGCGGGGCGTAGTCGTACTCGCCCGAGGCGTCGCGGAACTGCACGTGCAGCGACTCGCCGGCGACCTGCTCAACTCCGCCGAGCTGGTAGATGAAGTCCATGTGCCAGGAACTGCGGCGAAATTCGCCGTCGGTGACGCTCTGCAGGCCGGCGTCGTGCTGGAGCGCGATCACCCCGCGGATCGCCTCATCCTCGACCCCGCGCAGCTCCTCCGCGTCGAGCCTGCCCGCCTTGAACTCCGCCCGCGCCCGCGTCAAGCTCGGTGGCCGCAGCAGGCTGCCGACATGATCGGCGCGGAACGGCGGAACGGTGCGGCGTGACATCGATGCTCCTCGATACTGGGGTGGTCCGGGTGACCACCCCAGTATCCCGAAGGACTGGGTCCTTCGGCGCCACTGCGACAGGTCGGCGGCAGCCGGGTCGTCTGAGACATTCAGACGGGGCTGACCCGACCGGCCCAGCGCAAGCCTCGGTCAGCCGGCCGTGACCGGCTCCAGGAGCGCGTCGATCTGGTTCACCGCCATCGTCATCCCCTCCTGCATGCCCATCCCCAGCATCTTCTCCATCTGTGCGTTGTCGGTGAAGTTGGTGATCGCAGTCATGCGGGTGCCGTCGCCGGTCGGCTCGAATGTGACGTAGCCCGCCATCGGCTCGAGCTCGGGCACCGGCTCGCCGTCGTCACCCGCGAGCCCGTTGGCGAAGTCGATCCGGTTGGGCTTGTCGATCGCCTCGATCCGCCACCAGCCGCGGGGCGTCTCGCCGCCTGGGCCGGTCATGTGGTAGCGGGACTGGCCCCCCACGATGAAGTCGTGACGGGTGAAGCTGGCGGGATATCCGGGAGGCCCCCACCAGCGCTCCAGCTTGCGCGGGTCCTCCCACACATCCCAAACCTGCTCGGGCGTTGCGTCGAACTCGGCGACCACGGTGAGCGTCAGGTTGTCTACGTCCTTGTTGCTGCTTACGACTGTCATTTCCGGTCTCCTGTCGGTCGAGCTCGAGCGGTGTTCCCGATCAAGCCGCGGTTAGTTCTCGTCGGCCAGTACGCCGGCGATCTGATTCACGCGCGCCAGCCAGATCTGCTCATAGATGTCGAGCAACTCGGTGGCCTGACGCACTGTGGCTGTGTTGCCGTGCACGATCTGCTCGCGCCCGCGCTTTTCCTTGGTGACGAGCGCCGCCCGCTCCAGCACCGCTACATGCTTCTGCACGGCGGCGAAGCTCATCGCATAGCTGCGAGCCAGCTCCGAGACAGACTGCTCGCGCTCGAGCGCGCGGGCCAGGATGTCGCGGCGGGTCGCATCGGCCAACGCTTGGAAGATGCGATCGGCAGCGGGATCGGACAGCAAATCTACAACCATTTGGTTGTACGTTATCGAGGTCGTGCTGGACTGTCAAGCCGCTACCGGTGCAGCGCCCCACCGACCAGCGCGGCGCGACGAATCGCAGTGCGGCTAGCGAAGGCTGCGCTGCAGCCAGGCGCCCGCACCGACCACGCCGATCCCGACCGCGATCGCGAACGCGAGCACGGTCGTTGCGGGAGTGACACCTTGGTCCAAGGCGATGCCGGCGCCCAGTACCGGGATCGAGATTCCCGCGAACAGTGCAATCAGCAGGTCCGAGGTGACAGCCAGGCGATCCTCCGCGGGCGTGACCTCGAGCACCAGGCCGGTTGTGCCTTTGAACACCGCTCCGGCACCGCCACCGATCAGCGCGCCGCCACCCAGGAACATCCCCAGGCTCGGCGTTGACAGCTGCACCGAGACGACCAGCAGGATCAGTCCGCTGACCATCGAGAGCGTGCCCAGCTGCAGCACTCGCGCAGCGGGCAGGCCGTTGGTCGCCATCTGCGCCGCGACCCCGCAGGAGAACACCAAGAACAGCGAGAAGCCGGCCAGCGCGTGTGAGGTATGCCCGAATACCTCGACCAGAAATAGGCCCGAAAGTCCGGCGAACAGCCCGTTCGCCGCGAACGCGGCCATGGTTGCGACCGCTCCGGGCGCCAGGATCCGAGGTGTCCGTGGGCGCTTACCTTCCGAGCCTGCAGCGACCGCTTCAAGCGAGGGCCGGGCAGTCTCCGGAGCGCTTGCCACACCCACTAGCGACGCCACACCGAGCGCGATGAACACCAGGTAGGGAACGGTCAGCGGCCAGCGCACCCACTCCGCCAGGCAGCCCGCGATCAGCGGCCCGACGCCCAGCGCCCCGACGTTCACGGCGGTGGCGATGTTGCGCGCGCGAATCAGCGAGGCCTTGGGATCGGCGCGCAGCCGCAGCTCGATCAGGTAGGTGGTGGCGGTCCCGGCCACAAGCCCTACCGCGAGGCCCGTAATCAGGCGTCCGGTCAGCAGGCCCGGAAGCGCCTTCCACACGACCAGGATCGTGGCCGCAAAGATCATCGTGGTCACCGCCGTGAGCATCACTCCGCGGCGACCGATGCGGGCCGCCACGTAGCGCACTGAGATCAGTGCGGCGATCGTGCCGGCGGCGAAGATCGCGTAGACGATCGTGATCGTGAAGGCGGTGAGGTCGTCACGGATCCGGTAGAGCCCGTAGAGCGGGCTCGGCAACGTCGCGAACGCCGCGACGATCAGGAACGCGAACGCCACCGGCACGAACCCGGAACCCAGGCGCCGGCCATGCGCGGCCGGCGCCGCCGTCGCAGGCACGCCCACGCTCGTTGGCGGTTCACGGGTGGACATGAGAGCGGTAACCGAGGTCGAGGCGGATCGACTGCATCACGTGGTAGGAGGTGTCGGCGGTGAACACGTCCGCGGCTGCCAGCACACCGGTGTACTTCTCGATCACAGGCGCGGCCGCCGCCGCCGTTACCGCGTCCAGGTAGCTTCGCGCCGCGGCGGGCGTGTTGGCTCCGTATTTCGCGGAATACGGCATCGGGTCGACGGTGTCGAGCGCATGACGGCAGCCTTCGGCGATGTCGTCCATGTACTGCTCGTGCAAGGCCACGTCCTGGCGGGTACCGAGCCTGCCCATATGGCCGCCGATGAAGTGCTGCCACCGATACGACAGAGCGATCGCCGGCGCTTCAACGTAGCCCGGCACGTCGTCGGCGAGGTTGCACTGATAGACGGGCGCCCAGCCGGGGTTGATGACGTCGACCAGCATCAGCGTGTCGTGGTCGGGCAGGTGAATGAAGATGTTGTCCGGAGAGTGATTGGCTCCATGCCATGCCAGCTCGATGCGTTCGCCGCCGAGCTCAAGCGTGACCCGGCGCTCGAAGGTCTCATCCGGCGTCGGGCGTGCCGGATCGTCGTCCCGCACCAGCAGCTTGCGGGTCTCTGCATGCCCAATCCGCCTGACGTTGGTCCCGAACAGCGCCGAAGCGCCGATGTGATCGGCGTGGTGGTGCGAGTAGATCAGGTAGTTGACCTTGTTACTGACGCCGTTGGCGGCGGCGATCTCATCCACTGCGCGCTGGATGTTGTGGCCGATCGTCGGGGGCGCGTCGAGCAGCACCACCCCGTCGGTTGTGGTCAGGAACGCGGCCTGGTAGCTGCCGTCCGTCACCCAGTAGAGGTTGCTCTCCACGCGCCCCACGTAGTAACCCCGATGGTTCAGTGCCGGGCCGATCGCCGGGGGTGGTACCGGCGCGTAGTCGGGCAACTCGCAGAAGCCGGCCCGATGCCCGTCGGTTGGCGCCACCGTGCTGAGGTGTGGAGGGCCCATGGACCGCTGCGATTGCGTGCTCTCCATCGCAGCGGATTCTGGACGCCAGCGCCGCCGCTCGAATCATTGGTTCCCTTAGTCTCCTCAGGCTTGAAGCGTGCACCCGCTCAGCCCGCGCTCGCCAGGCGCCGGTACAGTCGAGTGATGGAGTGGGCGCAGGGCGCGGAAGGACCGGTGGCGGTCGGGCACCCCGGTGGACGATTACTCGGACGTGATCGTGAGTGTGCCGTGATCGACCGTCTGCTCCGCGGGGCTCGTGATGGCAGCGGGAGTGTGCTGGTGATCCAGGGAGACCCCGGCGTCGGTAAGACCGCGCTGATGGGGTACGCACGCGACGCCGCGAGCGGGTTCGGAGTCGTGCAGACAGCGGGCGCCGACGGCGAGATGGAGCTCGCGTACGCGGCGCTGCAGCAGTTGTGCGCGCCGCTGCTCGACCTCAACCAAGCGCTACCGGAGCCGCAGCGCGAGGCATTGTCGGTCGCCTTCGGGCTCAGCGCCGGCCCTGCACCGAGCCCGTTCCTGCTGGGGGTGGCGGTTCTCGGGCTGCTCTCCGAGGCGGCCGCCAAGCAACCGCTGCTGTGCCTGGTGGACGATGCCCAATGGCTCGACGACGCCTCCGCGACCGTGATGTCGTTCGTTGCTCGGCGTCTGCTCGCCGAGCAGATCCTGTTCCTGATCTGCACGCGCACGCCCAGTCCCGGTCTCAGCGGGTTTGCGAACCTTCAGCTCGGGCCGCTTGGACACCAGGACGGGCGTGCGCTGCTGGAGTCTGTGCTGCCGGCCGTCTTGGATGATCAGGTGATCGACCGGATCGTGGCCGAGACCGGTGGAAATCCCCTGGCGCTGCTGGAACTGCCGCGCGGTATGACCGCTGCCCAGCTGGCGGGCGGCTTCGGCCTGCCGCGCGAGGTGCCGCTGTCGGCCAGTATCGAGGAGAGCTACACGCGCAGGCTCAGTCGGCTGCCGGGTGACGCCCGGCGTCTGCTGTTGGTGGCCGCCGCGGAACCGACCGGCGACCTGGCGTTGGTGTGGCGCGCGGCGAGCTCGCTGGGAGTCGATGAGCGCGCGGCCGAGGCCGTAGAGGCTGCCGGGCTGGTGGAGTTCGGTTCACGCGTGACCTTCCGGCATCCGCTGGTGCGCTCGGCTGTCTACGGCGCCGCCGGGCTGAAAGAACGACACACGGTGCACCGGGCGCTGGCCGACGCCACCGACCCCCTACTTGAACCGGATCGGCGCGCGTGGCACCGCGCGCACTCGGCCTCGCAGCCGGACGAGCAGGTCGCGGCCGAACTTGAACGCTGCGCCGGGCGTGCGCAGCTGCGCGGCGGGGTGGCCGCGAGTGCGGCCTTCCTGGAGCGCGCAGCGACGCTGACCCCTGAATCTCAACCGCGGGCCGCGCGCTTGCTCGCTGCGGCGATTGTCAAACACGATGCTGGGGACTCGGACGCGGCGCTGGAGCTGCTGAACAGGGTTGAGGCAGAGGCGCTGGATGAGAGTGGCCGAGCCCAGGTTGAGCTGCTGCGCGCACAGATTGCGCTCGAGCAAAGACGCGGCGCCGATGCCGGACGGCTGTTCATGAGCGCCGCGCGGCGGCTGCGCAGCGTCGACCCTGCGCGCTCGCGCGAAACCTACCTGGAGACGCTCGGGGGCGTGATGTCGTCCGATGTCGAGACCGAGGGCGGCGCCGAGGCCGTGGTTGCCGCCGCCCGCGAAGACGCTGGGCCAAGCGCCGAGTCGAGCCTGGTGGAGGTGCTGCTCGAGGCCTTCTCGCTACGCCTGACCGACGGCTACGCGGCCGCCGCCCCGAAGCTCGGCGCAAGCCTCGAGATGCTGCTGGCCACCGACCTTTCGAGTCAGGAGATCGGGCGATGGCTGTCGCTCTCAGCCGGCCGCAACAGCAATATCGTCGCGCTGGAGCTATGGGACGAGGCCGCGCTGGCGACTCTGGCGGGCCGCCAGGTCGAGGTCGCTCGCGACACCGGCGCGCTCGGGCACCTGCAGTTCGCGCTCACTTTTCTCGCGCGCAGCTTCATGCTCGGCGGGGAGCTCGGAACCGCTGAGCTGATCCTCGACGAGGCCGGCTCGATCGCCGAGGCCACCGGCAACCAGCCGCTGGTCAGTGCTCCGATGGTGTTGGCCGCGTGGCGCGGTGACGAAGACCTGGCGACATACATGATCGAGACCGTCGCGCCGGAGGCGGCGGCCCGCAAATGGTCGTCGCACAACTACGCCACGGCGGTGCTTTGCAACGGCCTCGGTCGTCACGAAGCCGCACGCGACGCCGCGTGGGAGGCGATGCAGCCCGACCCGATCGGCTACGGGTCGCTGCTGATCCCCGAATTGGCGGAAGCCGCATGGCGCACCGGCGACGCCGAGATCCTTGAATATGTGGTCGACTGGCTGCGGCTGCGCACCAGCGCGACCGAATCCTCGTGGGCGCGGGGGATCGCCGCGCGGGTGCAGGCCCAGCTCAGTGATGACGACGATGCCGATCGCCATTACCGCGAGTCGATCGAGCTGCTCTCAGCCACCAGGGTGCGTCTGGAACTGGCACGCACGCAGCTGCATTACGGCGAGTGGCTGCGCCGTCAGCGCCGGCGGGTTGACGCACGCACGCAGCTGCGCGCCGCGTATCAGCAGTTCAGCCGCATGGGCGCGCTGGCATTCAAGCAGCGGGCCGAGGGTGAACTGCTCGCGACTGGGGAGCACGCCCGCAAACGCACGCCTGACACGCTCGACCAACTCACCCCGCAGGAGGCACAGATCGCGCGGCTCGCCGCCCGCGGCGAGACCAACCGCGAGATCGCAGCGCGCCTGTTCATCAGCACCAGCACGGTCGAATACCACCTGCGCAAGGTGTTCCGCAAGCTGGATGTGCGCTCGCGAACGCAGCTGGTCAACCGGCTGCGCTAGCACGCATTGGCAGCAGTAACCGCGTGTCCCGGGTGCCCGGGGTGGCCGCGTGCCTGCTGAGCGTGGTTCAGCCGAGCAGTGCGGCGTAGCGCTCGTACTCGGCGACCGGCACGGTCTTCAGCGTTCCCACGGCCTCGGCCAGCGGCACGAGCTCGATCTCGGGGCCACGGAGTGCCGCCATCACCCCGGAACGCCCGTCGTGGGCAGCGTCGGTGGCCGCCAGTCCGAAGCGGGTCGCGAGCACGCGGTCAAACGCCGTCGGTGTACCGCCGCGCTGGATGTAGCCGAGCACGGTCGCGCGGGTTTCATAGCCGGTGCGCGCCTCGATTTCGCGTTCGAGCAGCTGGCCGACGCCCTGCAGCCGCGGGTGCCCAAACTCGTCCACGTCGGAGGCCGCGATGCTGATCGTCCCGTCCTTCGGCAGCGCGCCCTCGGACGCGACCACGATCGAGAAGTGGCGGCCACGTTGATGGCGGCGCTGGAGGTGCGCGCAGACCTCGTCGATGTCGAACGGGACCTCCGGGATCAGGATCGCGTCGGCACCGCCGGCAACGCCGGAGTGCAAGGCGAGCCACCCGGCGTGGCGACCCATGACCTCGGCAATCAGCACGCGGTTGTGGCTCTCGGCCGTGGTGTGCAGGCGGTCGATCGCTTCGGTTGCGATCTGCAGCGCGGTATCGAAGCCAAAGGTCTGATCGGTTGCGCTGAGGTCGTTGTCAATCGTCTTGGGTACGCCGACGACCCGCACGCCGCGCTCGTGCAGCTTGTTGGCCGCGCCCAGCGTGTCCTCGCCGCCGACCGCGATCAGTACGTCGATCTCTCGCGCGGCCAGGGTCTCGATCACGCGCTCGACCCCGTCCTCGCGTTTGAAGATGTTCGTGCGTGAGGAACCGAGAATCGTTCCGCCGCGCGGCAGGATGCCCTTTACGGACTCGAGCGTCAACGGCTCACCGACGTCCTCCAGTGGGCCGCGCCAGCCTTCGCGGAAGCCGAATACTTCACTGCCGTAGACATCCACAGACTTGCGGACCACGGCACGGATCACGGCGTTGAGTCCGGGGCAGTCGCCGCCGCCGGTGAGAATTCCGATACGCATCTCAGCGCGCCGTCCAGCCGAGGTCCATCGCGATCGGGACGCCGCTGAAGCCGCGTCCGGTCGGGCCAGCAAGGAAGGCGACCACGTCCGCCACTTCAGAAGGCTCGAGCATCCGCTTGATCGGCTGCGGCGCCAGAATCACGTCTCTCATCACATCCTCCTCGGGAATTCCGTGGGCCTTTGCCTGGGCCGTGATCTGCGCTTCAACCAGCGGCGTCCGTACGTATCCGGGGCAGACACCGGTCGCCAGCACGCCCTGGTCGGCGCCCTCGAGCGCGAGCGTCTTGATCAGCCCCATGACCCCATGTTTGGCCGACACGTAAGCGGACTTGTAGGGCGAGGCCGCGAGCCCGTGCGCCGACACGATCGCGATATAGCGTCCGTCACCGCGTTCGGCCAGCGCGTCCCAGGCGTAGCGGGCGAGCAGGAACGGGCTGGTCAGCATCAGCTTGATCATCGCGTCCCAGCGATCCTCATCGAATTCGCGCACCGGGGCGACCGTCTGAAAGCCGGCATTGGGAACCACCACGTCGAGCCGGCCGAAGCGGTCGAGCGCGGCCGCCACGGCGTCGCGGTTGCCCTCGCGCGTGGTCAGATCCGCCGCGAACAGCGACCCGGGCGCGTCATCTGGCGGTGCGATATCGACGTTCAGCACGTCCATGCCGTCGGCCTCGAGCCGCTCGACGATAGCCCGGCCGATTCCACTGCCGCCGCCGGTTACCAGCGCGGCGCGTCCCTGTAGCTCGCTCATGGTTACCGCACTCTAACGTGCTGGCAGTGACGCTTCTCCAGCAGCCGCAGTGCAGCGTGGGCGACGTCACGCGTGCAGCGTGAGCGGCGTCACGCAGGCGGACATCGACTCCCGGCGACAACGAGTAAATTGTGCACGTGGCCGCACCGACCACAGCCACCCGAGAGGAACGGACATGGCTGAAGAAGAACTGACCCCCGCAGAGCAGATCGCGCGACTGTACGAGCAGGCCGAGGCTGCCGCGGCTCAGGCCAGTGAGCGATTCGTCGGTTCCGGCGGGTTCGTGGCGCTGCTCGGCCAGGTCGCCGAAAACGCCGCGGCGCTGACCAAGATGTCGGGTGACGCGCTTGATTTGGCGGTGCGCAACATGCGTGTCGCAGGCCGACGCGACGTGATCCGGATCGAACAGCAGCTGGCGCGCACCGAGGACAAGCTCGAACGGGTGCTGCAGGAGATCGAGGCGGTACAGGACAGAATCGGTGACGGTGCCGGCGAAGCGGCGGCCAACGCCAACGCCACCGGGGCGGCCAGGTCCGCCAACGCCCGCGCCAGCGGGGCGGCCCGGTCCGGCACCGCACGCGCCAAAGCCTCACCGCACAAATGATCGACGCGATCGAGACCCTGGCGCGGGTCCCGCGCGCGAGCATCGAATTCACCAACCTGCTGCTGACGACCGGCGATGCGGAGATCGGTCCGACCCCGCGGCAGGTGATTTGGACTCACCGCCAGACCACGCTCTACCGCTACCGCTCGGACAGGCGCACGCATCCGATTCCGGTCCTGCTGGTGTTCGCGTTGATCAACCGGCCCGAGATCTTTGATCTGCGTGAGGGCAACTCGTTCGTCGCGTATCTCTTGGACCAGGGCTACGACGTGTACCTGGTCGACTGGGGCGTGCCCAGCGAGGCCGACGCTGACATGGGCCTCGGCGAGTACGTCTGCGACGAGCTGCACTGGGCGATCCGTGAAACCCTGCGGAGCAGCGGGCAGGAGGAGCTGACGCTGCTGGGGTGGTGCATCGGCGGCGCGCTCTGCGCGATGTACTGCGCGCTCTACCCGGAAGGCGCGGTCCGCAACGCGGTGCTGCTGACCACACCGATCGACACCTCGGGCTCGCTCTATGCGCGCTGGGTCGGACACGAGGACTTCGACGTCGACCTGATCGCCGATTCCTACGGCTCGATCCCCGGATCCGGGATCGATTGGGCCAACAAGATGATGAAGCCGGTGACCAACTACGTCACCACCTACCGCCGGCTGCTGCAGGGCTCGCTCGAGGGACGCGACCAGCGGGTCGCTTACCAGACGATGGCCAAATGGGTCGCCGACAACCCGCCGTTCCCGGGCAGGGCCTACCGCGAATGGATCACTTGGATGTACAAGGAGAACCGCCTCGTCGACGGGCGCCTGACCCTGCGCGGGCGGCGCGTCGACCTGCGGCGGATCGAGCAGAACCTGATGGTGGTCACCGCGGGAAGCGATCACATCGCGCCGCGCGAGGGCACCGTGCCGCTGCTGAGCCAGGTGGCCTCAGAGGACGTCACACACCTGGCGCGCCCCGGGGGGCACATCGGTCTGATGGCTGGTTCCAAGGCCAAACGTGAAGTCTGGCCCGAGCTCGACTTGTGGCTGGCGGAGCGGTCGGGAGTGTGACCGACAGAACAGCGTGACGGACCCGGGAGCGCGGGGGAGACGCCTCCCAAATGTCAGTAATAACGGGGCCGCGAGGCGGCCCTAGGCAGAACGAGGAGTGAGGGAAATGTCAGAGACCAGAGAAGCGCAGGGCGCCGCGGCCTACCGGCCGCGTCTGCACGGAAAGGTCGCGTTCGTGACCGGCGGTACCCGCGGTATCGGCCGGGCGATCTCGAGCAGCCTGGCCGAACAGGGCGCGACCGTCGCGGCCGGCTACAGCCGCGGCAAGGAACATGCGGAGCAGTTCATCGAGAGTTTCACCACCAAAGGCCTCAGCGGATCGGTGGTTCAGGGCAACGTCGGCTCACCGGACGATTGTCGCCGCGCGATCAGCGAGGTGATCGACCGCCACGGACGCCTCGACATCCTTGTCAACAACGCCGGCATCACGATCGACAAGACCGCGCTGAAGCTGAGCGACGACGACTGGCACAAGGTGATCGACGTCAACCTCTCCGGTACCTTCTTCATGGCGCAGGCGGCGTTGCCGCACATGATCGAGCGTGGCTCGGGCCGCATCATCAACATCTCCTCGATCATCGGTGAGACCGGCAACATCGGCCAGGCCAACTATGCGGCGTCGAAGTCGGGGCTGTTCGGCCTGACCAAGACCCTGGCGCTCGAGTCCGCGTTCCAGCTGAAGCGCGCCGGCAAGCTCGACGACGGCATCGGGCTGACCGTGAACACGGTCGCCCCGGGGTTCATCGCCACCGAGATGCTTGAGCACATCCCCGAAAAGGTGCTCGACGGGCTCAAAGCCAAGATCCCGCTCGGGCGGCTCGGCCGGCCGGACGAGATCGCGCGCATGGTTCACTTCCTCGCGGCCGACCAGTCCTCCTACATCACCGGCGCCGTGTTCAACGTCAACGGCGGAATGGACATGTAAGCGACCCTTGCCCGCGGGCAACCGCGGGCGCGGCGCCGCTTGCAGTGATGCCCAAGCGGGCAAAATCGTCCCTGCTTGTGGCGGTCTAGCCGGATCGCCACAAGCTCGTCCGCGCTCGGCTGGCGCGAGCGGACGTCGCATGGTTCGGCGCGGGCGGTCCCTTGCGGCGCAGACCGTCGCGTGTGCGGTGTAGACGGTCGCGTGTGCGGTGTAGACGGTCGCGTGTGCGGTGTAGACGGTCGCGTGTGCGGTGTAGACGGTCGCGTGTGCGGTGTAGACGGTCGCGTGTGCGCTGGCTAACGCGCGCCTCTGACCCCTCCGCAAAACCCCACTAACTCACCACGCGCGTGGTGTTCTGCGAGCGCCTGGTGACTTAGCCGTGAATAACCCTGCCAAGTCACCACACGCCGCGAGCGATCCGGGCGATTGGCGAATAATTGGGGTCTCTAAGCCGAACTCGCGCGACGGCGGGCCCGTGCGCCCGCCACGACCGAGCGCGAGCCCCGAAGGGCCTGCGCTCCCGCCACCACTGAACTCGGGTCGTGGCCGGCCCGTGCGCCCGCCACGACTGAACCCGGGCCAGGGCGGGCCGTCGCGCCCGGCTCAGCCCGGAATTCTCAGCGCGAGCGCTCGTAAACGGCTGCAAGCAACCGCGGCCAATGATGCTCGAGTGCGTCGTGGCCCATGAACAGGCCAAGGTGACCGCTTGGTGCGGTGTCACGCATTACATCCGCCTCATCGGTAGACGCGTAATCGGCAAGCGCGAACACTTGCAGCCCCGGCGTGATGTGATCGCTTGCGCCAGCCAGCAGGTTCAGCGGGCAGCTGATGTCGGCCAGATCCACGCGCCGATCCCCGATCTCAAGCGTCCCGGCGATCAGCTTGTTGTCGCGGAACAGCTGCTCGACGATCCACAGGTAGAACGCGCCGGGCACCGGCTGCGTGTACTTGAACCAGTCCTCAAAGTCGCGATAGCGCTTCACGTGCGCCTCGTCGTCGATGTGCGCGAGCAGCGCCAGCTGACGCCCGACCTCGGATTGCGGCTGCATCACGATGAAGCCGTTCAGCAGGTGCTTGCCATCGAGTTTGCCGTGGCCGGCGTCGACCAGCGACCTGTAGAACGCGAGATCGCCGGCGGGGGCGAACGCGTTCATCGCGGCGATGATCGCCGGGTCACCCGCGTGGAAGTCAATCGGGGCGCCGCCGATCGTCAGCGTGTTCGTCTTTTCCGGGTTCAGTGCCGCATAGATCGTCGCCAGCCAGCCACCTTGACAGTCGCCGATGAGGTTGGCCTTGCCGCCCATCGCGTCGACGGCGCGGTCGATCACCTGCAGGTAATCGTCGATCCCGGCGTCTTTGGTCTCGTCCGTGGCACCGATCCAATCCAGCGAGTACGCGCGGGTCAGACCGGCGCTGATGATCGTCCGCATCTGGCTCTGCTCGGGCGAGTAATCGACAATGCACGAGTCGTGCCCGGCTTGAGGCGGGAGCACCAGCGTCGGAACCACGGTGCTGTTGCGGTGTGCCGCCGGAGTGAAGTCACGCAAACGCGCCACTGGGGCCTCGAACACGATCTTGTTGGGGGTGCTCCACGTGGGGCGCCGGCGTCCAACGACCTCGGACCACCACTGGAACGACTCCAACATCAGCTGCGACGGTGTCGCTCGCCTGCTTATCGCGCTGCTCCAGTAGTCGGCGACGCCGTCAGCGGCAGCATTCAGCGCGCTGAGCGAATCCGAAAACGCCAACTCCTCAAAAGCAGGCCCACGACCTATTGACACCGTTGTTTCCTCCATTACTGATGAGTCCCCTTGAAGATCCCCCCGGACAATCACAGGAGAGTACACACTTTGTAACCAATGGTACGTATGGTGAACCTTATGCCGGACAGTCTCACCAACGTCCCGCAAACGCTCGCGCTTTAGCTGGTGCTTATCGGTGAGCTAGGTCACAGGTCCGCCTGAGGAGCGGGTTTCTGCTTGCTAGTTTGCGGACACCCTGCTAATCTGCAAGCACAAGCACGGAAGCTGACTCTCTCTCCCTCTCTCAACCCCAGGAGCACAACATGGCTACCCAGACCAAGCAGGCCCAGGCTTTTACCCCCGACTTCGAGACCGCTTTCGAGCAGGTCCGTGAGGCTGGCGACAAGTTCGCTGGCGCGAGCCGCAAGATCACCGGCGCGTACCTCGACGGCGTCGAGAAGTACACCGGTGGCGTCGTTGACTTCCAGCGCAAGCTCGGTGAGCAGGTCAAGGTCGAGCCGTTTGCCGGCGTTTTCGCCGCGCAGGCCAAGCTGACCGAGGACCTCGCTAGCGCCGGCATCGCCGCCGCTCGCGACCTCATCGCTGCGTAAGTACCGACTTACCTGAAGTACCCGGCCGCCTCCAAAGCGGCCGGTTCCTTTTTGAGTGGCACGGGCCCTGTGGTCCGTGCCACTTCTCTTTAACGTGCCGCTCGGGCTGCGGTCGAGTGGCTCGGGCCGCGGTCGACTCGCTCGGGCCGCCGCAGAAGCGGGTCGCTGCGGAGCGACGTTAGGCCGTCCCGCGACGCAAGGCGGTCTAGCTACTCGCTCGCGCTCGAGTCGTTGTGCTCGGCCGCGGCGCGCCGCGCACGATGTGGCTGTTGGCCAGTCGCCACGAACGCCTCATATACCTGGGTCAGCGCCTGGCGCTGACGGCCGGTGAGGCGCTGATCGGCCCGGATCGCGGCCAGCACCGCGGATTCACCCTCGTCCTCGGGCGCCACGCCGGCCTGCTGGTAAAGCGTGTCAGCCGAGACCTTCAGCGTGTCGGCGATCGCGTGCATCACCTGCTCGGACGGTGCTCTAAGCCCGCGCTCGATCTGTGAAAGGTACGGGTTGGAAATCCCGGCCAGCTTCGCGAACTCGCGCATTGACATCGCCGACATCTCGCGCTGCTGGCGGATGAAGTCGCCCAGGGATGAAGCAGAATCACTCACCGCTCAAGCATAAGCTGGACGACTCGCGGACGCATAGCGTCCGAAATTCGTCCAGCTGAGCCGCGGCGAGCGGGCCGTGAGCTCCTAGTTCGGTACACGCCGGTGAGCTCCTAGTTCCGGTGCCCGCCGGTGAGCTCCTAGTTCGGTACACGCCGGTGAGCTCCTAGTTCGGTACACGCCGGTGAGCGCCTAGTTCGGATGCCGGCGCGCGTACAGACTGCGGGCCCAGAGATACGACGCGAGCGCAATCCCGACGCTCCACGCCAGCGTCCCGATCCAGTCGCCGGTGCTGATCGCGGTGCCCGTCAGCAGCCCACGCACGGTTTCGATCACCGGCGTGAACGGCTGATAGGTGGCGAACTGCCGCAGGCCCTCCGGCATCGTCGAGGTCGGCACAAAGGCGCTGCTGAGGAACGGCAGCAGGGTCAGGAACATCGGCGTGTTGCTGGCGGTCTCAACGCTTTTGGCCGACAGACCGAGCGCCGTCGCCAGCCAGATCAGCGCGAACCCGAATAGCGCCAGCACCGCGAACGCCGCGATCCATTGCAGCACGTCGGCGGTCGGGCGGAATCCCAGCGCGATCGCCACCGCGAGCACCACGACGATGCTCACCAGCACCTGAATCAGGCTCGCCATAACATGTCCGGTGAGCACCGCGGCGCGCGCGATCGACATCGTGCGCAGGCGGTCGATGATGCCGGTGGTCATGTCCATCGCGACCACGATCGCGGTGCCCTGGACCGCCGCCGCGATCGTCATCAGCAGAATGCCGGGAACGAGATAGTTCAGGTACGCGGAGCGACCGATGTGGCCGCCCGAGAGGCCCTGCCCGAGGCCGCTCGACAACTCCCCGCCGAAGACGTAGACGAACAGCAGCATGAACACGATCGGCATCCCGATCAGCATCAGCGTCATCGAGGGATAGCGGCGCAGACGCCTGAGGTTGCGCCGCAGCAGCGTCGAAGAGTCGCTTACGGTGTAGGCGACGGTGGTCATGATGCTGGTACCTCCTCGGTGGTTGCGTGGCCGGTGACGGCGAAGAACACGTCATCAAGGTCCGGTGTCTGCAGTGAGAACCGCTCGACCTCGATATCGGAGTCGTCGAGCTGGTCGAGCAGCAGGCGCAGCGAGCGCACGTCGCCCTCGCTTGCGATCTGGAGCGTCAGCTGCTCCTCGTTGCGCCCACTGGTTTGCAGCAGCGCCGAAGCCGCGTCGAGCGACTCGTGGCTGGCGAAGTGCAGCTCAACGTGCCCGCCCGGAATCCTGCGCTTGAGCTCATCGGCGCTGCCGCGCGCAACCACACGGCCCTGATCCAGCACCACGATCTGGTCGGCCAGCTCGTCGGCCTCATCGAGGTACTGGGTGGTGAGGAAGATCGTCACACCGCTCGCCACAAGCTCGCGGATGCTCTGCCACATCGTGCGGCGGCTGCGCGGGTCGAGCCCGGTGGTGGGCTCGTCCAGGAAGATCACTCGCGGCGAGCCGACCAGCGTCATCGCGAGGTCGAGCCGGCGCCGCATTCCGCCCGAATAGGTCGAAACCGCTCGTCCGGCGGCATCGGTCAGATCAAACCGCTCGAGCAACTCGCCGATCCGCTTGCGCCCGTCGCTGCGGCCAAGATGATTCAGATCCGCCATCAAGCGCAGGTTCTCGCCGCCGGTCAGCAGCTCATCGACGGCCGCGAACTGACCGGTGACCCCGATCGACTTGCGCACTCCGTCAGCGTCGTTGGTGACGTCGTGGCCGGAAACACGCATCTCACCCGCGTCCGCCGAGATCAGCGTTGACAGGATCCTGACGATTGTGGTCTTGCCGGCGCCGTTGGGTCCGAGCAGCGCAAATACGCTGCCCTCGGCGACGTTGAAGTCGACTCCGTCGAGCACCTTGTTTTCACCGAAACTCTTGCTCAGCCCGGTGACCGTGATCGCGTCCGCGCGCTCGCCGATCATGACTGCCTCGCTGCGACGGGGTCTTCTGGCAGCTCGCCGGAGGCGACCAGTTCTGCTCTGCGCACATCCCAGGCCTTGGCCCAGAGCGGCATCTGCTCGACCAGGAAATCGGCGAACGCGACCATCTCAGACAGCAGCACGCGCCGCGACGGCGGTGCGTCCCGCAGCAGTTCCAGCCCTTCACGCGCGAGCACACCCATCTCCTGGTATTCGGAGGTGTCGAACCCCATCGCGTGGGGCGAGGTGAGGTCGAGCCTGACCCGGTCCATGCGCTCGCCAGCGGCGCGGTTGCGGGTCACGAGGCGCAGGCCCTCGAGTGTGTTCACGGCCCCGGTGATCGCGCTGCGGCTGGCCAGCAACGCGTCGGCGAGGTCACTGATGCTCTGCTCGGGCGGGTCGCAGACCGACATGTAGCCGATCAGTCGCCCGACCATTGGCGGGAAGTGGTAGCGCCGCGCATAGAAACGACCAACGTGGTCGGCGTATGTGAGTTCTGCATCGGTTGGCATGCGACACAACATACATGAATGACTGAGATAACACAAATTTGTGTTATCTCATGCGAGAGTGACGTGCGGTGGGGGCGCGGCAGGCGTTGGCGACCTGTTGCTGGCTTGGAGGCCAGCAACAGGTGAACGACCAGCGAGCGCGGGCGCGGTGGCTACTCGCCGACGTGGGCGATCGCGCTCAGCTGACCCCAGATCAGCACAAGCATCACCGAGGTGACCGCAAACGCGAACCAGAACGGGGCGATAACGCCCCATTTCTCGGCGATCACGCCGCCCAGGATCTGGCCGATCACGATTCCGCCGAACACCGCCATCAGGTACACGCTCGCCACGCGCCCCTGCAGTTCCTGGGGCACCGCGCGCTGGCGCACGGTCTGGCTGACGGTGCCCCAGACGAAGCTGTAGGCGCCAAATACGACCATGATCAGCAACGCGATCCAACCCGTGTTGTTGATCGCGAGGCCAAGGTACATCAGCACCTCGAGCGTCAGGCAGACGCGCATGATCGCAGCCAGCGGCCAGCGTTCCTCGAGCCGTTTGTAGCCGATGATCGCGCCGATCCCGCCGATCGCGCTGGCGGTGGTCATCAGCCCGTAGCCGACCTCGCCGATGTGCAGATGACGGAGCGCGTAGAGCACCAGCACCGACCAGGCGGCGCCCCAGGTGATGTTGAAGGTCAGGATCGTAAGTGTGAGCGTGCGGATCGGGCCGTGGGCGATGATCCAACGCAGCCCCTCCTTGATGTCGGAGATCACCTTGCCCTGTTTGGGTTCGCTGACCGGTCCCTTGGCCGTCCCGATGCGTGACACCAGCATCAACGCCAGCACCACCAGAATCGTCTGGGTCAGGAACGGCAGCGCGCGGCCGGCCGCGAACAGCACCGCGCCGATTGGCGGTCCCAGCAGCTGCATCCCGACCACGAAACTGCCCTGTAGGCGCGAGTTCGCGAACCCGAGGTCGGGCTTGTCGACGAGCATCGGCAGCAGCGTTCCTGAGGTGGTGATCGAGAACACCTCAGCGATCCCCATCAGCAGCATCGCGGTGAGAATCAGCGGGATACCGGCGGTGTCGGTGAAGATCGCCAGGCACAGCACGCCGATCACGATCGCGCGCAGCGTCTCGGAGGTGACGATCAGGACGCGGCGGTCGACGCGGTCGGCGACCACGCCGGCGTAGAGACCCAGAAACAGCCACGGCAGCCGCTGCAAAAACGCCGCGGCGGCCACCAGAAACGCGCTCTTGGTCTCGGATGCGACCAGCAGCGGTCCCGCCGATAGCGAGATGCCGTCACCGACGCTCCCCACCCATGCGGAGGAGACCAGCCAGCGGTAGCCCCGCCCGAGCCGGGCGGGGGCGAACCTTTCGACAAGAACGCTCACGGCGGATGAATCTAGAAGGGCCGCCCGCGATGGTGCCGCAGTCACAAGAATGTGCTTGACATTCAGGCCGGCCAACGGTGAGGCACCGCGATCACGCCGAGCTGCGATTAAGAAGCCGAAAGGGGAATTTAAAGCTCTGGGAGCTCAAAATTCCCCTTTCGCGCCCTGAGTGCGAATCGTTTGGGACGCAGGGCGTGCGAAACGATTCGGACTCGGGGCCCGGCCGCCACGACGGGAGTGGGGTCCAGGACGCCGAGCCCTGAACCCCGCGAACGTCAGTCGATGTCGCCGCGGCCGATCCGCAGCGCCCCGATCACGATCGGGATTCCGATCCAGACCGCGAAGGTGGCGAACACGTGCGCCCATTCGGTGCCGCTCAACGGATACTCGGTCAGCGGCGAAAGCGTGTCGCCCGATGCGAGCCAGTGGGCCACACCGTTCAGCGACGGGATCCCGCTCACAAGCCCGTTCCAGATCGTCGGAAGCAGCAGGTAGGCGACGATCGCCGGAGCGCTGACCAGGATCGCTGCGCCAAACGCCAGCCCCATCACCATTCCCGAGGCGAGCAACAGCCAGCCCTGCAGGATCACACTGCCCTGCACGCTGCCGATGCCGCCTGGGGCGCTGCCGAGCAGCGACGGCACCACGAAGCTGAGCGCCAGGCACGCGACCAGTGCGATCGTCGAGACGATCAGCGACGCCGCGAGCTTGGCACCGATCACGCGACTGCGGCTCGGCACCAGCGTGAACGTGTTCAGCGTCGTGCGCTGCGACCATTCGCCACAGATCAACAGGATCCCCATGACCGGCAGCAGGAACTCGGCCGGCATGGCGGTGACGTGGAATACATGTGCGATCGTCGCGTCGCTGCCGCCGTGGTTCAGTGTCGCGATCAACGCGACTGCCACGGTCACCAGCCCGACGCAGATCGGCACCCAGAAACCGGAACGGGTGTCGACCATCTTGCGCAGTTCGACTGCGGTCAACCGGCCGAGGCCGGGGCGGCGGTCAGATCCGGCTGAACGCCGGCCGCCTAGCTCTAATGTTGTGGCGCTCATCGGGCGACCTCCTGAAGGTTTTCGTGTTGTGAGGCGACCGCCGGGTATTCACCGTTGTGCAGCGCGCCGTCGCTGGTCAGTTCGAAGAACAGCTGCTCGAGGCTCGCTCCCTCGCTGTTGGTGCGCAGTTCGGCCAGCGCAATCCCCGCCCGCAGCGCGGCGCGGCCGACATCGTTGGGAAGTGCGTCGGTCATCAGCGAGCCGTCGGCGCCGATGCTGAGGTTGATCGATTCGTTGGCCAGCTCCTCAACCAGCAGCTGGTCCGTGGCCGGACCGTCCGCGGTGCGGACCATCGTCGTGGGGGCGTCGCCGAGCAGTTCCGACGGAGTGCCCTGCGCGACGATCTCCCCGCGGGCGATGACCACCAGCCGGTCGGCGGTGGCCTGCACCTCGTTCAGCAGATGCGAGGACAGCAGCACGGTCCCGCCGCGCGAGGCGAAATCGGTCAGCAGCTCACGCATCCAGCGCATGCCTTCCGGGTCGAGGCCGTTAGCCGGCTCGTCGAGGATCAGCACCTCGGGGTCGCCCAGCAGCGCGTGCGCGATCCCGAGCCGCTGGCGCATGCCCAACGAGTACTTGCCCACGCGCTTGCGCGCGGCCGAATGGTCGAGTCCGACCAGCTTCAGCATCTGGCCCACGCGGGCCGGTTCGACCCCCATCAGTTGGGCGGACGTGGCGAGCACCTCGGCGCCGCGGCGGCCGCTGTGCTGCGCCGACGCATCGATCAGCACACCGACCTGTCGTCCCGGGTTGGGCAGCTTTACGAACGGGACCCCGAGCACGTCGGACCCGCCGGCGGTCGGCTGCGCGAGCCCGCACAGCATCTTCAGAGTGGTGGACTTGCCGGCCCCGTTGGGTCCGAGAAAGCCGGTGACGGTTCCGGGCTCGCAGCGGAACGAGACCTCCCGCACCGCGGCGCGGTCGCCGTAACGCTTGGTTAGTGAATGAGCTTCGATCATGGCCGTAAGCATCGCCGTCGCGCCAGCCTGCGACTACGGCTGACCGGCCCTTTCTGACAAGCCTTTGGACGCTCCGCCGAGCCACCTTCGGACCGCGCCGCATGTACTTAAGTTGGTGGCTTTCAGGGGAGGTGGGTCGTACCGTCTGCTGCAGTGACCACGCCTGTCGACAACCCGGACCCGCAGTGACCACGCCTGTCGAAAACCCGGATCAATCACTGCCACGCTGGCTGCGGTGGCTGCTGCCCGCGGTCGTCGGTGCCGATTACGTGGAGCGCAGTCCGCACGGCGGGAGCGATCTGAAGCGCTCACCGCGCGACTGGGTCGTCGACCTCTGTCTCTTCGGTTTTGCGGTGCTCGTCGGTGCCGGTTTCCTGTTCAGCGACCGTCGCAACGTCGGTCACGCGCTGTTCGTGATCGACGCACTGCTCACGGTGCCGGCGTGTCTGCTGCTCTGGCGGCGGCGCAAGAACCCGCTGATGGTCGGGTGGTTCACGGTCTCGGCGGCGCTTATCAGCGACGGCGCCTGGGGCGCCGCGATGGTGGGTCTGTTCACGGTCTCCGTGCACTGCCAGCCGCGTCGCACGATGCAGCTCGCGGCGCTCGCGGTCGTGGCCGCGGTGAGCATCTCAGCGATCTATTCAGGACCTAGCTACAACCTCGGCCCGCTGATCTTCTGTCTGATGATGGTGATCGCGGCGGTCGGGATCGGCGCCTATGTACGCGCGCGACGCGAGCTGCTGTTGTCGCTGCGCGAGCGCGCCCAACGCGCCGAGGACGAGCAACAACTACGGGTACGCGAGGCGCAGCTGGCGGAGCGCTCGCGGATCGCGCGCGAGATGCACGACGTGCTCGCGCACCGGATTTCACTGCTCAGCGTGCATGCCGGCGCGCTCGAGTACAACCCGCAGGCATCGCCCGCGGAGATCGCACGCGCCGCGAGCGTGATCCGCATCAGTGCGCGCGCGGCCCAGGAGGAGCTGCGCGAGATAGTCGGCGTGATGCGCGCCGATGTCCCCGAGGACGAGAGCCTGCGTCCGCCACAGCCGACGATCGCGGACCTCGATCAGCTCGTGGCCGAGTCACGCGCGGCGGGCATGGACCTCACGATCACCAACTCGCTGGCGGTCGGCGACGACGCCGCAGAGCTATCGCCGACCATCGGCCGCACCGTCTACCGGCTTGTGCAAGAGGCGCTCACGAACGTGCGCAAACACGCCCCCGGGCACCGCGTGACGATCACGATCGACGGCGACCAGGTCCGCGGCGTGCAGGTCGAAGTCGTGAACCGCCCGCTGGTCGGCCGCGCCGCCGCTGACACGAACGTGACACACGTCGGGTCTGGCACCGGACTGGTCGGGCTCACCGAACGGGTGACGCTGGTGCGGGGCGAGCTGCTGACCGAGCGGCTGCCGGACGGCGGCTTCCGGCTGACCGCCAAACTACCGTGGCAAGAGACCGACTAAGGACCCGACCGAATGGATTCCGAATTGAACTCCCCGATCCGGGTGCTGATCGTCGACGACGACGCCCTGGTTCGCGCCGGTCTTTCAATGATGCTCGGGGGTGCGCCGGGCATCGATGTCGTGGGCGAGGCCGCCGACGGCAGCGAGGTGCTGGGCGCGCTCGATCGGCATCACCCGGACGTGATCCTGATGGACCTGCGGATGCCGAAGCTCGACGGGATCGCCGCGATGGAGCTGGTCCGCGGCCAGCCGCAGCCGCCGGCGGTGCTGGTGCTGACCACCTTCGACACCGACGATCAGGTGCTGCGGGCGCTGCGCAACGGCGCCGCCGGCTTCCTCGTCAAGGACACGCCGCCGACCGAGATCGTGCGTGCGATCGAGCTCGTCGCGGCCGGCGAGAGCATGCTGTCGCCGACCGTCACGCGGACGCTGATCGACCGCCTGGCGGGGGAGAGCGACGCCTCCGGCCGCCATGCCGAGGCGGCCGCGCAGTTGAGCGCGCTGTCGCCGCGCGACCGTCAGATCGCCGCCGCCATCGCCCAGGGCAAGTCCAACGCGACGATCGCAGCGGAGCTGCACCTCAGCATCGCGACCGTGAAGAGCCACGTCTCGGCGATGCTGGCAAAGCTCGGACTCGACAACCGCGTGCAGATCGCGCTGCTGGTGCAGGACGCCCAGCGCGCATAGGTAATCGCCGGTGCAGCTGCTTGGGGATGCAGCTGCACCGGGCTAAACGCCGCGTGCCGTTCAGGCCCGGTGTTGCCCAAGCGTGGCGTGCCGTTCAACCCCGTGTGTGCTGATCCCCGCCGTTATCAGTTGCCCCAGAACGGGTTGTTGCCGGCTGCGATCCGCTTCAGGCCCCGGCCGTTGGTGCCGATGACTTCGATCGAGGACGCGCCCTTGCCGTTGGCCGGACCCGCCTCGAACACGACCTGCTGCCCGCTGGGCGAGAACCGCGGCGTGGCGTAGGCGACCCCCTGCTTGGGGCGCGCGAGCGTTCGGATCAGCTTCCCGGTCTTGGCGCTGTACAGCGCGATCGCGCCTGCGTCGCTGCCCTTGCCGCCGACCGAGGCGACGATCTCGTTGTGGTTCGGTGAGCCGCTGGGGAAGGTCACGTTCGAGTGCGCGCTTTGGATCTGCGGGTGGGTGCTGCCCTTGCCGCAGAAGCCGTTCACGTGTTGGTGCCCGATGCAGACCCACGACGGTGGCGTGAAGCCTGAGCCCGAGTGGGCGGTCAGCGCGGTATCGCCGAGGAAACCGTAGGTGAGCGTTCCGGTGGTGTCGGAGTCGATGCTGTGGTAGGTCGACTTCGGTCCCTTGGTGACGTTGTATTCGATCACGAATTGGCCGATATTGACCAGCGTCAGCTGCTCGAGGAAGTAGCGACCGTCGGGTGACATCACCGCGATCGGGCTCGCCTGCTTCTGCGAGTCAACGAGCTTTGCGCTGCCGCCGTTTACCGGGGCCTCATAGATCTCGCCGTTGCTGGCCGAGATGTAGCCGTACTGCTTACCGTTGGCGGTGATCCCGGCCAGGTAGCCGGGATGCTGCAGCGTGCGTTGTCTGTGGGTCGCAGTGTTGTAGGCGCAGATTCGGTGACCGGTCTTGCAGCTGAAGACGACCGTCGATCCGCCCGCGGTGCGTGCCGGCGCGGGCTGCGCCAGCGCGGGTTCCGCGCTGAGCGCGAGGGTGACCGCCAGCGCGCTCGCAGCCGCGAGCGTGGCGCTACAGGAGGTGATGTGTCCGTTCATCCGATCCTCAACTTCCGTCTCGTGGGTGCGACCTGTTCGCGGCAGCATAACTGTCCGCAGCGCCCGGTTGGCATCGGCAGAGGAAAGCGTGGAAGATGTCGGTATGACATTTGAACGCACGGACTTCGTCTCCCTTCCAGTACAGGACCTCGACCGCGCCAGGGCCTTCTACCGGGACGTGCTGCAGCTGCACAGCCCCGATTGGAATGAGGCCTGGCCCGAGATCGAGACCGGCAACGTGTCGCTCTATCTGGTCGATCCCAAGCAGATGGGGGTCGAGTTCGCACCGCACACTGTGCCGGTCGCATTGCGCGTGCACGACGTCCCGGAAAGCAAGGCCGAACTGGAGCAGCGCGGCGTAAGCTTCGCCGGCGAGCACGACACCGGTGTGTGCAAGATGGCGTTCTTCCAGGACACCGAGGGCAACGCGTTGATGCTGCACCGCCGATACGCACCGTGAACCGCGGCCGCCGGCCGCGAGCCGGCGATCAGTGGCCGCACAGGCCTGCTGCCGATGAATGAAGTCACTTGAAAACGCCGCTGAAGGCTCCTCGCGGTTGACATGCGCCGGGGCGATGGCTAGGCTCGCCACCCGTGTCACAGCTTGCTGAACTAACCCCACGCTGGCAGCAGCGTCTCGATCAGCTCGTCGACGAGCTCGACGTCCCGGGTGCCGCTGTCGGCATCTCGCATCGCGGTGAACGCGTCGTGATCACCGCCGGGATCGAGAACCTTCGCAGCGGCCATCCGGTCGTTCGCGGGACCGCATTCCAGATCGGCTCGATCTCCAAGGTCTATACCGCGACGCTGCTGGCGGCGGTGGCAGAACTCGACGATCAGCTGCTGGGGACATCGGTCGCGAGCCTGATCCCGGAGGCGCAATGGATGGACGCCCGGATCACCGTCAGGCACCTGCTCACGCACACCAGCGGCCTGGCCGGCGACTACTTTGCCGACACCGGCCGCGGCGACGACGCGCTCGCCAAATACGTGGCGCAGCTGCAGCCGCTGGCGAACGACTTCCCCGGACCGCCGGGTGAGCGCTACTCCTATTGCAACAGCGGCTTCGCTGTGCTCGGGCGGCTGATTGAGCTGCTCACCGGCAAGACCTACGAGTCGGCGCTGCAGCAGCACCTGCTGCGGCCACTGGGCACGCAGGCGACCACATCGCTGCCCGAGGAGGCGCTGCTGTGGCCACACGCGATGGGCCACAACCGCTTCGAGCACAGCCCACTGCACGCTGACAACGTCTGGCGCTTTGCTCGCGCGGCAACCGCGATCGGCGGCATCTGCGCTCCCGCGGATGAGCTGCTGGCATTCGGCGAGATGCACCTCGCCAACGGCGTCGCGCGCGACGGGACGCGAGTGATCTCGGAAGCCGCCGCCGTGAACCTGCGCGAGCGCCACTTTGAGACGCCCCGCTTCGGGCGCCCTTCGGCCCGTGGTCTCGGTTGGGGAATCTACGACACCGACCAGGGACAGATAGTCGGCCACGACGGCGAGACTTTGGGGCAGATAGCGAAGCTGCGGATCGTGCCCGAGCACGGGCTCGCGCTGACGGTGCTGACCAACGCGATCCCCGACGGCAATCAGATCGCGCGTGAGTTCGAGGCGGAGATCCTCAACTACGTCGGGATCACGATCTCGCCGCTCAAAGTGGTCACCCCAGACCACTTTGACGCAAACCCGTATCTCGGGCGTTATCGCAATCTCGAGGGCATGGTTGAGGTCGAGGCGTCAGAGCGCGGTCTGCGGCTCCGCAACGCGCAGCTCGCCGAGGGGCTCTGGGGAGAGGTCGAAACCAGCGAGTTGATCCCGATCGGACACGCTGCATTCGTCGACGCGGCCGACGCTCGTCCGCTCAGCGCACAGCGCTTCGGCGACCTCGACGAGGACCGCCGCTGCCGCTCCTACTTCAACGGCCGGGTGTTCTGGCGGACCGAAGATGCGTGATTTGCAGCGCACGAATGGTTTCGATCAAGTTTTATCTTCACAGCTGATCTGAATCATTTACACTGCCGCTCATGGAGAGAGGTGCCGCAGGTTTCGCGGCAGAAGTGCGACATGCGTGAGCTGTCGCTGAACGGCCCAGGACGGCCGTAGGGAGCTAATGACTGTTACCGGAGATATGCTGGTGTCGGACGCCATCGAGGCGTGTTCGGCGCTGATTCGTTTCGACACGACCAACTTTGGCGGCGGCGAATCCCGCGGCGAGACCGAGGCGGCGGAGTGGGTCGCCCAGCAGCTGCTGGACTGCGGCTATGACCCGGTCGTGCTGGAGTCGGCACCGGGGCGCAGAAGCACGATCGTGCGGATCCCCGGGCGCGATCGTGTGCGTGACGGTCTGTTGGTGCACGGACACCTGGACGTGGTCCCGGCTGATGAGCGCGAATGGAGTGTCGACCCGTTTGGCGGGGAACTGCGCGACGGCTACATCTGGGGCCGCGGCGCGCTCGACATGAAGGGCATGGACGCGATGATGCTTGCGTTCGCGCAAGGGCTGGCGCGCGACGGCGTGCAGCCGCCTCGCGACATCGTGCTTGCTTTTGTGGCCGACGAAGAGGACGCCGGCCACATGGGCGCGGGCTACATCGTCGAACACCATCCGCAGCTGCTGGCGGGCGTCAAGCACGCGATCGGCGAAGGCGGCGGAACGCTCTGCAAACTGCCCGACGGCAGCCATCTGTATCCCGTGACCGCCGCCGAGCGCGGCACCGCGTGGATCGAGCTGACCGCGCACGGCACCCCGGGACACGGCTCCCGGCCGCTGGCCGACAACGCCGTCGGCATGATCGCCAAGGCCGTTACCGCGCTGTCCGAGATTGACTGGCCCGCGCGGCTCACGCCGTCGGTGTCGGTGCTGATCGAGGGCCTCTCGGAACGGCTCGAGACCCCGATCGACCCCGAGGATCCCGAGGTGCTGGCGAAGTTGGGTGAGGCCGCCGCGCTGCTGCAGACGGTCACCCACAACACCTTGAGCCCGACGATGCTCTCCGCCGGCTACAAGGCGAACGTGATTCCGTCAGAAGCCAAGGCGGTGCTTGACGGACGCATCGTGCCCGGCTTTGAGGACGAGTTCTTCGCCACCATCGATGCGCTGCTGCCAGCGGGCGTGAAGCGCTCGTTCATCAGCGACCAGGGCGCGATTGCGTCGGACCCGTACGACGCCGAGCTGCTGCTGATGCAGCAGGCGCTGCGCGATCACGACCCGGACGCGTTCGTGCTGCCGTGCTGCTCGGGTGGCGGAACCGACGCCAAGTGGTTCAGCCGCTTGGGAATCGCCTGTTACGGATTTGCCCCGGAGTACGCACAGGCCGGTGGCGAGGGCGCGAGTCTGGTGCATGGCATCGACGAGCGGATTGCAGTGGACAGTCTCGCGTTTGGGGCGCGGGTTTTGAATGACTATCTCCGCCGCGACCCGGCGGACATTGAGGAGGAAAGCTGATGCGTATAAGGCAGGGCTGGTCGTCGCTGACCAGCAGAATCCAGCGGTTAGCGGCGCTCGGCACGGTCGCAACCGTGGTCGGGCTGCTCGTGGCCGCACTGACGGTGGCCGGTGGGGCGTCAAGCGCTGCGGCGTCGTCGAAACCGGACACCTCGGGCACAACCTTCTCGACGACCTTCAACTCCGGTGTGTCGACCTTTAACCCGTTCCTCGCCTACTACACCGGTGAGACCGAGGACGTGCTGCAGAACATCTACCCGACGCTGACCTGGCTGAACCAGCAGAACCAGCCGGTTCCGTACCTGGCGACCTCCTGGAACGTATCCAGCAACAAGCTGGTGTGGACGTTCCACATCAAGCCGGGGCTGAAGTGGTCCGACGGCCAGCCGCTGACCGCGGCCGACGCGGCCTGGACCTACAACCTGATGATGCACAACAGCACCGCTGCCACCGCCAACGGGCAGCTGGTCGCGAACTTCAAGACGGTCACGGCGCCGAACGCGACCACGCTGGTGATCACGACCAAGATCCCGCTGGCGAACATGACCAGCCTGGTGGACACGCCGCCGATCGTTCCCGAGCACATCTGGAAGAACCACATCAAGGGACTCGCGAACTTCACCAACACGACCACTCCGGTCGTTGGCTACGGTCCCTACGAGCTGACGCAGTACGCGCCGAGCCAGTACGCGGTGCTGAGCGCCAACAAGAGCTTCTTCCTTGGCCCGTCCAAGTACAACAAGGTCATCCTCTACTACTACGCGAACACGCAGGGTGCTGTCGCGGCGATGCGCAGCGGTCAGCTGGACGCGACCGACGACCTCACCGCGGCTGAGTGGAAGGCGCTGCAGGGTCAGTCCGGGATCAAGACCTACCAGCAGGTTTCCAACGCCTGGGAGGCCGTCGAGCTGAACCCCGGCGCACGTACGCGCGGCAAGGGTGGACAGTGCTCGGGCGGAGCCCAGTGCACGGTCGGCCAGGGCGGCGCGAAGTGGATCGGCAACGGTAACCCGGCGCTGCGCAACCCGGCCGTACGCCGTGCGATCGCGACCGCGATCAACCGCAACGAGCTGGTCACGAAGGTGCTCGACGGATACGGAGTTCCCGGCAGCGCATACCTGCCGCCGGCGTTCCCGACCTGGAAGTACACCCCGTCGGCCGCCGACGCTGCCAACTTCTCGCTGACCAAGGCCGGTCAGGAGCTGACCGCCGCCGGTTATCCGAAGGGCAAGAACGGGATGCGCTACAGCAAGGCCACCGGTAAGCCGCTGGTTCTGCGTCTCGGCATCCACTCGGACTACCCCTCCGATGCGCAGCTCGGCCAGTACCTCAGCGGCTGGCTGCAGTCGATCGGTGTCAAGGTCAACGTCCAGGCGATGAGCAACACCCAGCTGAACGACGACCTCGCGGTCGGCAACTGGGACATGCTGCTCGATCAGTGGTCGACCAGCTATGACCCGACCGCGCTGTTCAGCATCCAGACCTGTGGCGTGCTGCCGACCAACGCGAGCGGCTCCGGTGGCAACACCGACTCGTTCTTCTGCGCCAAGAAGTTCGATCAGCTGTTCAACCAGCAGCAGGGGGAGTTCAACCTCTCGACGCGGGCATCACAGATCCGCGAGATGCAGAACATCCTCTACAACGCCAACAACGACGTGATCCTGTTCTACCCGAACACGCTCTCAGCGGTGAAGACCGGCTACACCAAGGGTTACCTCTACGGCGAGCCGGACGCGAACGGCTTCTACCCGCTGCAGAACGAGCAGATGGGCTGGCTGAAGGCGATTCCGTCGGCGTCCGCGAGCTCCTCATCGGGTGGCGGCAGCACCGGGATCATCATCGCGATCGTTGTCGTGGTGCTGGCCGGTGGCGGCTTCCTGTTGCTGCGCTCGCGCAAGCGTCTGCAGACCGCCGACGAGACCGAGTAGTGAGTCGAGGCCAGGTATGAGCGTGGAGAGCAACACATGAGTGCCATCCCACCAGATCTGTTGGCGGATGAGGTCGCCGTTGAAGAACGCGCCGAAACCGCCCAGGCCGAGAAGGGTCGCACCGGCTTCGGCTTATACCTGGCCACCAAAATCGGGGCTGCACTGCTGAGCTTCCTGGCGACGATCGTGATCGCGTTCGTGCTGTTCAGCGTGCTCCCCGCCAACCCGGTCCGTACGCTCACGCAGGGTCGCGAGGTGACACAAGCTCAGCTCGCGACGCTGCGTAAGAGCCTCGGGATCGGTGAACCGATCTACACGCAGTTCTTCCACTACCTGAGCCGGCTGCTGCACGGGCAGCTCGGTTACTCCTACCAGTTCCACGAGCAGGTGAGCACGCTCATCGGTCAGAAGATCGGGCCCACGCTGCTGCTGATGGGAACCTCCACGATCATCTCGGTGGCGCTCGGACTGTGGCTCGGCATCAAGAGCGGCTGGCGTCACGGCAGCCGCCTGGACAAGTGGGCCTCGGGTATCTCGCTCGGTCTCTGGTCGGTCCCGACGTTCTGGCTGGGGATCATCCTGCTGATGGTGTTCGCCGTCGGCTTCGGCCCGATTCCGGCGCTGTTCCCGTCCGGCGGGATGGTGAGCCCGGACCTTCAGGGCGGCCCGCTCGTGCACGTGGCCAACGTCGCATGGCATCTGGTCTTGCCCTGTACCACGTTGGTGCTGGTGGTGTTCGCGCAGTACGTGACGATCATGCGCTCGTCGATCATCGACGAGCTCGGAGCCCCGTACCTGCTGACCGCGCGCGCCAAGGGCCTTCGGGACGACGAGGTCCGCACGCGCCACGCGGTGCCCAATGCGCTGCTTCCGTCTGTAACCGTGATCTTCCTGCAGCTGGGCCTGATGGTCGGCGGTGCGATCACGGTCGAGGTCGTGTTCACCTGGCCGGGCCTCGGCTACCTCACCTACCAGGCGCTGAACCTGCCCGACATCCAGCTGCTCGAGGGGACCTTCATCACCTTCAGCGCGGCCGTGATCCTGATGAACCTCGTCGCTGACATCGTCTACCGCTTCCTCGACCCGAGAGTGAGGGCCCAGTGAGCGCTACCACCGTCAACCAGGTCCCGGCCTCGGCGACTCCAGAGCGAGTCAGCCGTTGGCGGCTGCTGTTCGCCGACCGCTCCGCCCGCTGGGGCATCGGGATCCTGGTCGTGATGATCTTGCTGGCGCTGACCGCGCCGCTCTGGATTCACCCGGACAACCTCAACGTGACCGAGGTCAACGGTCCGCTGCTGCACTCACCGACGGGCTCGTATCCGCTCGGGACCGACCAAGACGGACGTTCAGTGCTGAAGCTGATCATCTGGGGGTCGCGCTCATCGCTCGCAGTCGGCCTGATCGCGACCGCGCTGACGATGCTGCTCGGCAGCGCCATCGGCATTCTCGCGGGCCACTACCAGGGCGGCACCGGCCGCATGCTGATGACCTTCACCGACTGGTTCATCGTGCTGCCGAGCCTGCCGCTGGCGCTATCACTGTCGGCCGTAATCGGTCAGGGTGATGCCTCGATCACGATCGCGATCGCGGTCACCTCGTGGGCCACCACCGCGCGCCTGATCAGGGCGCAGACACTCGCGGTCGAAGCCAGACCGTATGTCGAGCGGGCGCGGGCGCTCGGTGCCGGCAACGTTCAGATCATGTGGCGGCACGTGCTCCCGAACGTGATGCCGCTGATCCTGGTGTCGGCGACGCTGACGGTCGGCGGCGCGATCCTCACACAGGTGACGCTCGCGTTCCTCGGACTGGGGAACCCGACCGACATCAACTGGGGAAGCATCCTCGAGACCGCCTTCAACCAGGGCGACATCATCGCCGGCGCCTGGTGGGTGTTGATCCCGCCCGGAATCGCGATCCTATTGGTGGTGCTCGGCTTCAGCCTCACCGGCCGTGCCGCCGAGCGCGTCCTCAACCCGCAAGCCGGAGTGCGCTGATGCTGCTCGACGTGCAAGACCTCTCGGTTACCTACGGCGGCACCGCCAAGACCAAGGCGGTGCGTGGCGTGAGCTTCAAGCTCGACCGCGGCCAGACGCTCGGCGTCGCCGGCGAATCGGGCTCCGGCAAGTCGACGATGGCGCTCTCGCTGTTGCGGCTGCTGCCGGCCACGGCCAAGATCACAGGCGAGGTGCTGTTCGATGGGGAGGACCTGACCAAGGTCAACTGGGGCAAGCTGCGGGCCGTCCGCTGGGACGGGATCTCAGTCGTTTTCCAGGGCGCGATGGGCGCGCTCAACCCGGTGCGTTCGATCGGCTGGCAGATCCGCGAAGCGATCACCCAGCACGACAAGAAGATCTCCAAGGGCGATGTCGACAAGCGCGTCTACTCGTTGCTTGAGGACGTCGGCATCAGGCGCTCGCGCGCCGACGCCTACCCGCACGAGCTCTCGGGCGGACAGCGTCAGCGTGTGATGATTGCGATGGCGCTGGCCTGCCGTCCCGACTTGATCGTCGCCGACGAGCCGACCACAGCACTCGATGTGATCGTGCAGGCGCAGGTGTTGCGGCTGCTCAAGCAGCTGGTCGAGGAAGCCGGCATCGGGCTGATCATGATCAGCCACGACCTGGCGGTGCTGGGACAGACCTGCGACCGGCTGGCGGTGATGTACGCCGGACGGCTGGTGGAGATCGGCAACTCGCGTGAGATGGTCAACAACGCCAGCCATCCATACACACGGGCGCTCGCGGGGGCCTTCCCCAAGATCGGCGACCTCAGCTCACGCTTGGCGCCCACCGGTCTGCCCGGTGATCCGCCCGATCCACGGGTCGAGCTGCCCGGCTGCGCGTTCGCGCCGCGCTGCCCGGTCGTGATGGACCGCTGCACGCAGGAGAACGTCGAGCTGGTCCCGACTGAAAGCGGTGGGCTCGCGGCTTGCCTGCGCGTCGGAACCGCGGCCCAGGTGAGCGATGCGGAGGCGCCCGCGGGCGAGGCGCCGGCAAGCTCTGAGCACGGCCACGCGGAAGAGCAGCCGGCAAGCTCTGAGCACGCGGACGCGGTTACCGCAGGCGAAACACAAACAGCAGGCAGCGAGACGAAGGGAGGCCAGTCGTGAGCAAATTGCTTGAAGTCGACGGGCTCAAGGTCACATATCCCGCGACCCGCCGCCGCGGCCCGAGTAAGGCCGTCGACGGCGTCGATCTACACGTCAACAAGGGCGAGATCGTGGCGCTGATCGGCGAATCCGGATGCGGTAAGTCGACGCTCGCGCGCGTACTGGTCGGGCTGGTGAAGCCGACCGCCGGTGTCGTTCGTCATGACGGCAAGGAGCTCAGCTACCGCTCCTCAGCGCTGAAGCGCTACCGCAGCGCCGTTCAGTTGGTGTTGCAGGACCCCGGCAGCGCTCTGAACCCGCGCCAGAACATCTACGACGCCGTGGCCGAAGGCCCGCGCCTGCATCACTTCAAGGGCAACCTCGACGAGCTGGTCGCAGACTCGCTCTCACGCGCGGGCATGCGTCCGCCCGAGCAGTTCTACGCCCGCTACCCGTTCGAGCTTTCGGGCGGTCAACAGCAGCGCGTGGTGATCGCCGGTACGCTGGCCCTGAGCCCGGAGATCCTGGTTGCCGACGAACCAGTCGCGTCACTTGACGCGTCCGTGCGGGGCGAGATTCTGGCGCTGATCCTGCGCCTGCGTGACGAGCTCGGACTGGCGGCGCTGGTGATCAGCCACGACCTCGGGCTGGCCTGGAACATCGCCGACCGCGTGGCGGTCATGTACCTCGGACGGATCGTCGAGCAGGGTCCCGTCGAGGAGGTGCTGCTGCACCCCAAGCACCCCTACACGCGCGCGCTGCTGAACGCCAGCCCGGATCCCGACCGCGAGCAGCTGCCCGATCCGATCGCCGGCGAGCCGCCCGACCCGAGCCGCGTGCCCAAGGGCTGCCGCTTCCATCCCCGTTGCGAGCACCGTAAGAAGCTCGCCGAGCGCGGCGTCGATGTGAGCTCGTGCCTGTCGGCTGATCCGGCGCTGGAGGAAGCCGGCGTGGTCGGGGTCGCCTGTCACTTCTACGAACTTGATCCCGGAAAAACTGCCCGACAAGGTCGCCGCGTAATCGACACCGTGTGCGGGCCGGTCTGACCGCGCCCGACGATGGTCAGCTCGAGCGTGGCTGGTTGGCCCAGTTCGGGATCAGCTGCGAGGAGATCTGGCCGATCCGCTCGATGCGGTCCCCGACCGAGCCGCCGAGCTCCTCGGCGACACCCCAGGCCAGAGCTTCCATGATCAGCATCGCGCCCGCCAACTCCTGCATCGGGGCCGACGGATCAGTGCGCGCGATCAGCACCGCACCGGCAAGCCCGGCGATCGGTGAGATCCATTGGTCGGTCACTAGTACGACCCGCGCCTTCTGCGCCGCGAACTGCTGAGCGGCGACCAGCGTGCCCTGCTCGTAGCGGCGGAAGTCGAACACAACCGCGACGTCGCGCTTGTTGGCATCCACCAGCGTCGCCGTGCGTCGCGCGGCGTCCTCCTCCAGCAGCGAGACCCCGGGACGGATACCCTGCAGCAGCGCGACCGTGTGGCGGGCGAGCACCTGGCTGTACCAGCCACCACACGTGAATATGCGCTGTCCGTCGACCAGCAGCCGGATCGCGGTGTCGACCTCCTGCTCGGGCAGCTCACGGATCGTGCGTTCGATCGACGCTGACGCCGCTTGGGCGGAGCGCATCACGCGGTGGATCGGGTCGCTGTCCGGTTCGGTCTCGCGATAGGTCTCTGTGGGCGTTACCAGCCGCGCATCGAGCGCGACGCGCCATTCCTGCTGGAAGTCGGCATACGTGGCGTACCCGAGCCGGTTGACGAAGCGGATTACGGTTGCGCCGCTGGTGCCGACGATCTCAGCCAGCCGCAGCGAAGATTCAAGCCCGAGCGTGGGGGAGTGCAACAGCAGTGCGCGGCCGACCTTGCGCTCAGCGCTCGGCAGTTCCGGCAGCATCCGACGGATCCGCTCGGAGACCGAGATCCCGTTTTCCTCAGAGGGGTGTTGAACAGTTTGATCTCGGTCAGTCATCAGCGCACCGGGGCTTCGAGTACGTCCAGCTTTCCCCCGTCGGCGTCTAGTTTCACACGTGCGCCGATCGGGAGCGTTGCGAGATGCTCTCCGTGACCGATCGGCAGGTAGTGGCAGCAGGGCACGCCGAGCGGAGTCAACAGGTCGGCGAAGACCTGCTCGAGCCCGAGTGAGCTGCCGCCCTTGGCGACGGTTTCGACATGCTCGCCGATCAGGATTCCCCGGCAGCCGTCGAAGCAGCCGGCCGCGATCAGCTGTGAGAGGTAGCGCTCGATCGATGCCGGACTCTCGGTCACGTCCTCAAAGAAGCAGATGCCGCCGTCGAAGTTCACCTGCAGTGCTGTGCCGCAGGCGATTGCCAGCAGCGTCAGGCATCCGCCGGTGAGCCGACCCTCCGCCGTCCCCGCGACGAGCGTGCTGATCCACGGGTCGGAGGGGTGCGACTCGATCGTGAACGGGGCCGCGTCGAACAGCGCCGCCTGAATTCCCGTGAGCGTGTACTCGGTCGCGTGCCCGAGCCCGCAGACGTTGGGTCCGTAGAAGCTGCGCCAGCCCAGCTGAGTGGACAGGAACGAGTGCACGACCGTGACGTCCGAGTACCCGATCACAACCTTCGGAGCCACCGACTGCAGTCGCCGGACCGCGTCATCCGGCAGTGCCGCGATCGTGCGTTGCGCTCCGTAACCGCCGCGGGCGCACCAGACTGCGTCGATCGTCTCGTCGCTGAGTGCCCACATCAGGTCCGCGGCGCGGCGCTGGTCGCTGCCGGCCAGATGCCCGTAGACGTCGAGCACGCCCTCGCCCAGCACGGGTACGAGACCGAGCTGCTCGAGCTTGGCGACGCCGCGATCTAGTTCCGAGCGCTCGAGGATCGGGCTGCAGGGCGAAACGACCGCCACTCTGGAGCCGGGCTGCAGCCGTGGCGGCGGCGCCAGCGGCTGATTCATACGATTCAAGCTGGGCGTGCGCTACGCCACCTTCACTGATTTCATTCACTCCCATGGCTCCAGCGTACACGCTGGTTCACGCCGATCGCAACCGCGATAGTCCCACGACCGCACCGCGATAACTTCACAAGCCCCTGCCGGCGATCAGCGTCTGCCCAGCAGCTCGTGTGGGCATGTGTTGCACCGAAATCCAGGGCTCGATCGACGCCGCGTGAGCAATTCCAGCTGCCCGGGCCGCAGTGTGAGGGCGATCACTGATATCTATAGGCATCCACCACGTGCGCAGAAGCAGGCGCGCCGGTGGGCCTAAGGAGCGAGTGAGTCGGAGGTGAAGGTGCGGTGGAGAGAATTGTTTGGGCGTCTGTTTGGGACTCAGGGAGCTGACGGAATGCCAGAAAACGAAAAGACGCCAGCAGCGGGCGCGGCTGGGAGCGACGCGCCACCGACGCCAGCACCACCGGAAGCGCAGGTGCCAGTGCCGACGCCAACGCCACCGGAAGCGCAGGCACCAGTGACGCCACCGCAAGCGCCGCCAGCCGCAGCCGCGGACGCTGCGCCACATGCATCGCTCGACCCGGTTCACGCGGTGGCTGCCGGAGCGGCCTACCACGCCCCGCCGCCATCCGCTGCGGGAGCCGATCCAGAGCCTGAGCCCGCAGTCGCGGCACCGGCCGTGGACCCCGCGCGGCTGGCAGCGGCGGCCGCTGTAGCGGCCGCCTCCGAATCCCCAACCGCAATGCATGGGATCCCCGAACTGCGCGGCTACTTCCGCACCAATGAGGTGCCGATCTACTTCATCTCGCCGACGGCCTTCAACCTGATGGGGATCGATCGCTGGGTGCGGAACTTCCGCTATGTGAACTACTTCGACTCGCTCGAGGGTCTGCATCCGCGCGTGTTCGTGCCGACGCGCATAGCGCACGACCAGTTCACCTCGATCGAGGATGTCTGTAACTACCTGCTCTCACATCCGGAGATGAAGCCGTACGTCGACCAGACCAGCGGCGCGATCGTGGCCGAGGTTGGAAGCGACACCGCGAACGGCTCCGACGGCGAAGGCCGCGCGATCTTCGTGTTCTTCGACGAGGAGTCTGAGAAGCTCGCTGGAGAGCTGGGGCTCGAGGTGGCGCTGCCGGCCGCGGACCTGCGCAAGCGGCTCGACTCCAAGATCGTCACGACCCAGCTCGGCAACGAGGCCGGTGTTCCCAGCGTTCCCAACGTGCTCGGACGCGCCGACGATTATGAGGCCCTGCTGGAGCTGGCCAAGGAAAACGGCCTCGGCGACGACCTCGTGGTCCAGACCCCCTACGGCGACTCCGGCAAGACCACCTTCTACATCCGCACCGAGGGCGACTGGAACGCCCACGCCGACTCGATGGTCGACGAGGAGCTGAAGGTGATGCGCCGCATCAACCCCAAGGCGGTTGCGGTCGAAGCCTGCATCACCCGTTCCGGCACGGTTGTCGGCCCGGTCATGACCGAGCTGATCGGATACAAGGAGCTGACCCCCTACCGCGGCGGCTGGTGCGGAAACGAGATCTACTTCGGCGCGCTGTCCGAGCAGAACCGCGCGCAGGCACTGAAATTCACTCAGCAGCTCGGTGACCGCATCGCCCAGGAGGGCTACCACGGTCTGCTCGAGGTCGACTACCTGCTCGACACCGACACCGGCGAGCTGTACCTCGGCGAGCTGAACCCGCGGCTGTCTGGGATCAGCTCGATGACGAACGTCAGCGCCGGCGCCTACGCCGACATGCCGCTGTTCCTGTTCCACCTGGCCGAGTACCTCGAACTCGAGTACGAGGTCGACGTGGACGCGATCAACCGGCGCTGGGGCAGCCAGGCCCATACCGATGACTGGGCGCAGATCATCATCAAGGAGACCACTGACCGCGTCGAGCTGCTCACCGAGGCACCCAGCAGCGGCACCTGGCGGCTCGACGATGACGGCCACATGGGGATGGTGCGCCCCGACCTCGACTGGCATTCGCTGCACGACGAGGCCGAGGGCTTCTACCTGCGGATCCTCGGTCCCGGCGACTACCGCTACGAGGGCGCCGACCTCGGCATCCTGGTCGTCCGTCACCGGCTCCAGACCGACGAGGGCGAGCTCACCGAGCAGTGCCGGCGCTGGATCAACGCGATCCGCGAGCGCTTCCACGGGACACCGATCGGACCGAGTGACCCCGGTCCGACCTTCGACGCGCTCGCCGTCAAGGCCAACTGATAGTGGCTGAAACATATGACCGCGGCGAGCTCCTCGCCGCGGTCGAAGCCCAGTGGCCGTACATCCAGGAACTGCTGGAGGAGCTGGTCGCGGCCCCAACCACGCTCGGTAACGAACATTCCGGCCAGGAGGTCATGCGGCGCGCGCTCACGCATCTCGATCTCGACCCGGTCGCGATCCCGCTCGACCCCGACGCGCTGCATGAACACGACGGCGGTGCGCCGTTCAGCTGGAGTGTCGAGGGCAAGGAAAACCTGGTGGGCACCTGGAAACCTGCCGCCATCCAAGGCGGCAGGTCGCTGATACTCGGTGGCCATATCGACGTGGTCGGTGCGCATCCCGCTGATATGTGGGCGTCCGATCCGTTCACCCCGCGAGTTGACGGCGAGTGGATGTACGGCCGCGGCGCCGGTGATATGAAGGCCGGGCTGGTCGCGATGGTGGGGGCGGTCAAGGGGCTGCAGAGCCTCGGGCTGAGGCCGCTGGCACCGGTCCAGCTGCAGTCGGTGGTGGAGGAGGAGTGCACCGGCAACGGCGCGTTGCAGTGCGTGATCAGTGGCGAGCGTGCCGATGCTGCCGTGATCACCGAGCCGACGGGGCTGCAGCTGCAGACCTCGCAGGTCGGCGTGCTGTGGTTTCAGGTGGTTGTGCGCGGTCGTCCGGCACACGCCGGGGACGCGCCGATCGGCGCCAACTCGATCGAGGCTTCATACAAGGTGATCGCCGAGCTGCGCGAGCTCGAGCAGCGGCTGAACCAGAACATTCCCGAGCTGTATCAGTCGTTCCCGCATCCGATCAACCTCAACATCGGCGTGATCGAGGGCGGCGACTGGGCCTCCACGGTCGCGGCCGAGACGCTGATCTCGTGCCGCCTGGCACTGTTCCCGGGCCACGATCCGGCGGAGCTGCAGGAGCAGGTCGAGGCGACCGTGGCCGCCGTCGACCTCGACGGATCCGGGTTCACCGCCGAGGTCCGCTACGACGGCTTCAGGTGCGAGGGCTTCACGCTCGATGACGGCGCGGCGGTGATCGACGTGCTGCGCGCGGCTCAGCATGCGGTGACCGGCGAAGAGCCCGTGACCTACGCCTCGACCGCCACCACCGACGCCCGTTCATACATGCTCTATGCCGACACCCCGGCGCTCTGCTTCGGGCCCTACGCGGAGAACATTCACGGCATCGACGAGCGCGTGCATCTGCCGTCGGTATTGCACACCGCGCAGGCGCTGGCGGTGTTCATCGCGGATTGGTGCGGCGTCGCCGTGAGCGCCGAATAGCCGCCGTTACGGCTGGTAAACCAAGACAGTGAGCTTGCACACTCGCTCCGCTCGAATCCGGCCTCACAGCTAGCCTTGTAACTGATGTCCATTCCTGAAAACCCGGAGCTCAACGCCAGTCCGGAACCAGCAAATGGTCCGCAGCTCGGTGAGGGCGTGGACTTTGAATATCGCTCTCAGCTGGAGTTTTTGCCGGTCCGTGCGGATAACTCGCCGGACGCGGACCTCGGCGCGTCGGCCGCTGAACCTGCGACCGTGTTCATCTCCGAGCCGGAGCCTGGCGACGGCTGGCTGAGCGTCTACGACACGCTCTGGCCGTCGTATCGCGACTGGTATCTGAAGGACGGGCTGGAGGCCCGCCCGGACCTTGAGACCTGCCAGCGGATGCTGAAGAAGTGGATGCCCGAGCTGGTGCCAACGTACGCGAAACTGGCCGGCCTCGCGGGCAACGATCCGCTCGCCGCGCGCTTCCTGTCGATGTACAACCCGCCCGCCTACGTGGTCGGCTGTTCGCAGGGCGCCTTCAACGGCGACAGCGAGCCGATCCTGGTCCGCAACTACGACTATCCGGCCTCTCGCACTGAGGGCGTGGTTTACGAGACCGCCTGGACGGGACGCCGCGTGATCGGCACCAGCGACTGTCTCTGGGGGCTCGTCGACGGCGTCAATGACGCCGGCCTCGCTGCCTCGCTGACCTTCGGTGGCAGTCCTGCGGTCGGAACCGGTTTCGGGATCCCGCTGGTGCTGCGTTACGTGCTTGAAGTCTGCGAGACCGTCACCCACGCCTGCGACGTGCTCGCGCATATCCCCGTGCACGCCGCTCAGAACGTGACCCTGATCGACGCCACCGGCGACGCGGCAACGGTCCGCATCGGCCCCAAGCGCAGCCCCGAGATCCTCAACGTCCCGGTCGCGACCAACCACCAGCACCAGGACGACTGGCCGCAGTACGCGTCGGCCGTGGCTACCTATGAGCGCGAGGACGTGATCCTCGGGTTGATCGCTGACCCCCAGATGACCAACGAGCGCATGACCGAGGCGTTCCTCGAGCCGCCGCTCTATCGCGAGCCCGGGCCGGGTGCCTGGGGCACGCTCTACACCGTCGCCTATTACCCCGAGAGCGGCCGCGCCGAGTTCGTCTGGCCGAGCCACAGCGTCGAGCAGTCGTTCGACTCGTTCACAGCCACCACCGAGCAGGTGCCGGTCAGCGGCGCAGCAGGTGCGCCGATGCTGCAATCGGAGCTTGAGGCGGCGCCCGAAGCCGCGATGGCTGCCGAGCCCGGCTGGGCGTAAGCCCCTCTCACGGCGGACTTGAACTGGGCCTAAGCGCCCCTGGGTGCCAGCATTCGTGGGGGCGCTAGCTCAGCGGCGGCCGCCCACGGCTCGCGACAACTCAGAAGCTGTGGCCTGGACCTGAACCGCCAGCCGCCGGCGAGCGAGTTCGTCTAGTTCGTGCGTCGGGAAGGTGAGCGCGACCGCGGCCGCAGGATGACCGCCATGGTCCAGCACCGCGCAGCCCACGGACGAGAAGCCCGGGGTGACCGAGCCGTCCTCGGCGGCGTAGTGCTCCTGCCGGATCTGGGCAAGCATTTGCCGCAGGTTCGAGAGCGAGCGCGGGCCGACCCCCTGGCGCTGTTCGAACACGTGGCGTGGCGGGAACAGCGCGCGCAGCTGGCTGGGGGATAGCGCGGCCAACATCGCGAGCCCGCTGGCGGTCAGATGCGCGGGGAGCCGCACGCCGACCTCGGTGATCAGCGACGGTCTTCCCGGTGCGCGTTCCTCGACCACATACAGCACGTCGCGGCCGTGGAGCACGGCGAGGTGGCCGTTGTGGCCGGTACGGTCCACCAGGCGCGCGAGTGATGCGTGGCCGATCCACTGCAGTGGCCCCTGCTGCGTGTACGCGAACCCCAGCTCGAACGCGGCTACACCCAGGCCGTAGCGGCTCTCGCCGGGCAGCCGCACGACGAACCCCTCCTCGATCAGGACGTTCAACAGCCGGTAAGTGCTCGAGCGCGGAAGGCTCAACTCGCGTGCGATCGATGCCGCCGGGATTGGCATGCCCTGGCGCGCGAGCAGCGCGAGCGCCTTCAGTGCGTGTCGTGCAGCGGGTGAGTCGGCCACGCGAGCATTGTCTCAAGTATGAGACTGCGCTCGCAACAGGGACGCCGTGGCTCAGACCGCGGTGGCCGGGGCGGTCTCCGGGGTATCGGGGCTGTCGGAGGCCGAGGCGGCGTCCGGGGTATCGGGGCTGTCGGAGACCGAGGCGGTGTGCTCGACCGTGTGGTTGCGGTGGTTGATCACGATGTGGACCGCGTCGCTGTAGCCGATCTTGTTGCGAGCCATATACAGCACCAGTGCGAGGCTGATCAGGCCCAGGTAGATCGCGGTCGGGATCTGGCCGAGGTTGAGTCCCTGCTGATGGATCGGCATGTCGCTGTAGTCGGCCCAGGAGGCGCCCAGCGGACGCGTGACCGTGTACGCGAACCAGAAGCAGAAGACGGCGTTCCAGTGAGCGAAGCGGAACAGCAGCCAGGGGATCGTGATGATCACGCCAAACAGCACGAACGATCCGACGTAGCTGAGGTGCAGGCTGGTGGCGGTCATGTCGCCCGCGGCGGTGCCGAGCGTGAACGTCGCCAGCACCGTGCCCCAGTAGAACTTCTCCCGGCGGCGATTGACGATCGAGTGGATATCCAGCGTCCCCTCGGTGTGATGCCAGCGATACAGCACGCACGCGAGGATCGCCGCGAAGATCACGGTCGTGACCGTGTAGGGCAGTCCGGTCCCCAGGTGCAAACCGTCCGCGAACGAGGTGCCGACGATTGCGATCGCCGCGACCACCGACCAGTACGGGGCGGTCTTGTAGTGATGCTGCTTGAACTGCCAGCGCAGCGTCACGACCACCAGGATGAGCATGATCGGGAACGCAAACGCGGGACCGAGCTGCTGGTTGAGCGCGTCCGAGATCGCCTCACCGGTCGCCGTCAGGAGGATCTTCGTGGCCCAGAACCAGGGTGTGATCTCAGGGACCTTGGTGGCCTTGTAGTGGTGGACGCTGCTCATCTCACCGCGGCAAAGTACCCGCTTAGATTTGCGGGGAGCTAAACATATGCTTAGAAAACGATCGGACCGCGCCTAAAAGTTCGCGTCGTGTGCCGCACAAGCTGAAGAACTCGGACGCCAACGCATCCTGTCTCAAATCTGAGACTCAACCAGTGCGGCTGGGGTTGTCGGGCGGTCGGCGACACGTTGTAATCCCGACCATGAACGAGGTCAAGCTAGGAATCGGCCCGCTCGCGGCCGCCGATGTCGTCGCCGTCGCGCGTTACGACGCACAGGTACAGATCACCGACGAGGCGCTCGAGGCGATCGCTGCCAGCCGCACGATCATCGACGGGCTTGCCAGCGACACGGTCCCGCACTACGGCGTTTCAACCGGATTTGGGGCGCTCGCGAACACCTCGATCCCGCGCGACCGCCGAGCGCAATTGCAGCGCAACCTGATCCGCAGCCACGCCGCCGGCTCTGGTCCTGAGGTCGAGCGCGAGGTCGTTCGGGCACTGATGCTGCTGCGGCTCTCGACGCTTGCCACCGGTCGCACCGGCGTGCGCCCCGAGACCGCCACGACCTACGCGAAGTTGCTGAATGCGGGGATCACCCCGGTCGTCCACGAGTACGGCTCGCTCGGCTGCTCCGGTGACCTCGCTCCGCTCGCGCACTGCGCGCTGGCGCTCATGGGCGAAGGCCCGGTGCGCCTCAGCGACGGCACCTTGACCGATGCGTCGCAAGCGCTACGCGAGGCCGGCATCGAAGCGATCGAATTGCGGGAGAAGGAGGGCCTCGCGCTGATCAACGGCACCGACGGAATGCTCGGAATGCTGATCCTGGCGCTGGCCGACTTCGACACCCTGTTGACCACCGCTGACATCACCACCGCGATGAGCGTCGAAGGACTCGAGGGCACCGACCGCGTGTTCGCGCAGGAACTGCAGGACCTGCGCCCGCAACCGGGTCAGTCCGATTCGGCCTACAACATCCGCACGCTGCTGCACGAGAGCCCGATCGTCGCCAGCCACCGCGGCCCCGAGGACACACGCGTCCAGGATGCCTACTCGCTGCGCTGCGCACCGGCCGTCAACGGCGGCGCCCGCGACACCGTCAAACACGCGGCGATGATCGCCGGCTACGAGCTCGCCTCCGCGATCGACAACCCGGTCGTGACGCTCGACGGCCGCGTCGAGTCCAACGGCAACTTCCACGGGGCGCCGGTCGCGTACGTGCTCGACTTTCTGGCCGTGGTCGCGGCCGACGTTGCCTCGATGTCCGAGCGCCGCACCGACCGCTTCCTGGACAAGGCCCGCAGCCACGGGCTGAACCCGTTCCTGGCCGACGATCCCGGCGTGGACTCCGGACTGATGATCGCCCAGTACACCTCGGCCGGGATCGTTTCCGAGATGAAGCGCCTCGGCGTACCGGCGAGCGTCGACTCGATCCCGAGCTCGGCGATGCAGGAAGACCACGTCTCGATGGGCTGGGCCGCGGCACGCAAGCTGCGCCGCTCCGTCGACGGCCTCACCCGTGTGCTTGCGATCGAGCTGCTGACCGCTGCTCGCGGCACCGATCTGCGCGCGCCGCTGCAGCCGTCCGCGGCGACCGGCGCGGTGATCGCTGCGCTACGCGAGACCGTGCCCGGACCCGGTCCCGACCGGTTCCTGACGCCCGAGATCGAGCACGCGGTCGAGCTGGTCCGCAGCGGCCGTGCGCGTGAGGCGGCCGAGGCGCACACCGGGCCGCTGCGTTAGCGGTCTCAGAGCTTCAAACACCAACGAGTAGAACTACAGAGGAGAGCCCCATGTCCGTGAGTCCCCGTGAGATCCGCGCCGAGCGCGGCACCGAGCTGAACACACTCGGCTGGCAGCAGGAGGGCGTGCTGCGCATGCTCCACAACAATCTCGACCCCGAGAACGCGGAGCGTCCCGAGGACCTGGTGGTCTACGGCGGCACCGGCAAGGCGGCGCGCGACTGGAACTCGCTGGCCGCGATCGAGCGCACGCTGAAGACGCTGAAGGCCGACGAGACGCTGCTGGTGCAGTCCGGCAAGCCGGTCGGCGTATGGCAGACCCACGAGTGGTCGCCGCGGGTGCTGATCGCCAACTCCAACCTCGTCCCGGACTGGGCCACGTGGGATGAGTTCCGGCGGCTCGAGGCGCTGGGACTGACGATGTACGGTCAGATGACGGCCGGCTCCTGGATCTACATCGGCACCCAGGGGATCCTGCAGGGCACCTACGAAACCTTTGCTGCAGTCGCCGCCAAGAAGTTCAACGACACGCTCCAGGGCACGATCACGCTCACCGGCGGGCTCGGCGGAATGGGCGGAGCTCAGCCGCTCGCAGTCACGATGAACGGTGGCGTGGCGATCTGCGTCGACGTCGACCCGAGCCGCATCGAGCGTCGTCTGCGGCACCGCTACCTGGACGTTCAGGCCTCGAGCCTCGATGACGCGCTGCGACTCGCCGAGCAGGCTCGTGACGCCGGCCAGCCGCTCAGCATCGGGCTCGAAGGCAACTGCGCCGACGTGTTCCCCGAACTGCTGGCGATGGACGCACCGATCGACATCGTCACCGATCAGACCTCTGCGCATGACCCGCTCAGCTACCTACCGTCGAGCATCAGCTACGACGACTGGAAGAGCGAAGTCGAGCGCGATCCCGAAGAGTTCATCCGTAAGTCCCGCGAGTCGATGGCCCGCCACGTCCAGGCGATGGTCGAGTTCCAGGACAAGGGCGCCGAGGTCTTCGACTACGGCAACTCGATCCGCGCCGAGGCGGTGCTCGGCGGCTACGACCGCGCCTTCGAGTTCCCCGGCTTCGTGCCCGCCTACATCCGCCCGCTGTTCTGCGAGGGCAAGGGCCCGTTCCGCTGGGCCGCGCTGTCCGGCGAGGCCTCCGACATCCACGCCACCGACAAGGCGATCCTCGAGCTCTTCCCCGAGAACGAGTCGCTCGCCCGCTGGATCCGCATGGCCGGCGAGAAGGTCCAGTTCCAGGGCCTGCCCGCGCGCATCTGCTGGCTCGGTTACGGCGAGCGCGACAAGGCTGGTGTGCGCTTCAACGAGATGGTCGCCAGCGGCGAGGTCAAGGCCCCGCTCGCGATCGGCCGCGACCACCTGGACTGCGGCTCGGTCGCGTCCCCCTACCGCGAGACCGAGGCGATGAAGGACGGCTCCGACGCGATTGCGGACTGGCCGCTGCTGAACGCGATGGTGAACGTGGCGTCCGGCGCCTCCTGGGTTTCGATCCACCACGGCGGCGGCGTCGGCATCGGCCGCTCGATCCACGCCGGCCAGGTGTGCGTCGTGGACGGCACCGAGCTCGCCGGCCAGAAGGTCGCCCGGGTACTGACCAACGACCCCGGAATGGGCGTCATCCGGCACGTCGACGCCGGCTACGAAGCGGCCGAAGAGGTCGCCGCCGAGCGTGGTGTCCGGATCCCGATGCAAGAGGGCTAAGTGACGTCGTACTACACAGATGCGGCTTGGGTTGGTGGCTTGGAGGCCACCAACCCCGCTGTGATCGAGGTTCGCTACGGCCTGATCTCGGACATCCGGATCGCCGACGGCGGCGGTACTGATGCGACCGTGCTCGACGTTCCCGCAGACGCGGTGCGGTTGCGTGGCCTGACGCTGCCGGGGATGGCCAACGCCCACTCGCACGCCTTCCACCGCGCCCTGCGCGGGCACACCGAACGCGGCGCCGGCTCGTTCTGGACCTGGCGCGAGGACATGTACAGGGTCGCGGCCGCGCTGACCCCCGACAACTACTACGAGCTGGCCCGGGCGGTGTACGCGGAGATGGCGCTGGCCGGCATCACCTGCGTCGGTGAGTTCCACTACGTGCACCACGACCGTGACGGCGCGCGCTACTCGGACCAGAACGCCTTCGGCCTAGCGCTGATCGAGGCCGCGCGTGCGGCAGGGATACGGATCACGCTGCTGGACACCTGCTACCTGGCCGGCGGCATCGGCGTGCCGCTCGAGGGCACGCAGCTGCGCTTTGGTGACGGTGACGCGCCGAGCTGGGCTGCGCGCACGGACGAGCTGCGCGGCTCCCCCGACGCGCTGATCGGGGCTGCGATCCACTCGGTGCGGGCAGTGCCGGCCGATCAGCTCAGCACGGTCGCGACCTGGGCGCGTGACCACGACGCGCCGCTGCACTTCCACGTCTCCGAACAGCGCGCCGAGAACGACGCCTGCATGGCCGCCTACGGGATCACTCCAATTCAGCTACTCGCCGACAACGGTGCGCTCGGACAACTGTCATCGGCGGTCCACGCCACGCACCTGACCGACAGCGACATCGATTTGCTTGCAGGCTCGCACACGACGGTCTGCATGTGCCCCACGACCGAGCGCGATCTTGCCGACGGCATCGGCCCGGCGCGCAGGCTGCTCAGCGCGGGGGCACCGCTGTCGCTCGGCAGCGACAGCCACTCGATCATCGACCCGTTCGAGGAGGCGCGCGGGCTCGAACTCGACGAACGGCTCGCGACCGAGACCCGTGGTCACTTCAACGCCGACGAGATCCTGACCGCCGCCTGCGGCGCCGGGCACGCTTCGCTGGGATGGCCAGAGGCCGGTCGCCTCGAGGTCGGCGCGCCCGCCGATTTCATCACCGTCGGGCTCGACTCAGTGAGACTCGCGGGCTGGCAGCCCGACACGCTGCTCGAGTCGGCGATCTTCGCCGCGACCGCAGCCGACGTGACCGACGTGATCGTCGCCGGGCGCCACGTCGTCAAGGACGGCCGCCATCAACTCGTGGTTGATGTTGCCGGAGAACTGCAACGCACGATCGAGGCAGTGTACGTATGAGCGTTCTGATCGACAACATCTCGGTGCTCGTCACCAATGACCCATCGATCGGGGAGGGCCCGCTGGGCCTGATCGAGCACGCCGCGCTGGTGTTGGATGACGGCGTGGTGAAGTGGGTCGGTTCGTCTGCCCAGGTCCCGGAGGCCGCCGCTGAGGAGCGCTTCGACGCCGACGGCCGTGCCGTGATCCCCGGTTTCGTCGACAGTCATGCGCATCTGGTGTTCGCCGGTGACCGTGCCTCCGAGTTCGCGGCGCGGATGGCCGGTCAGCCGTACAAGGCCGGCGGGATCCGGACCACGGTCGCCGCCACCAGGGCGGCGAGCGACAGCGAGCTCGATGCGAACGTCGCGCGGCTGGTGCACGAGGCGCTGCAGTCCGGTACCACCACGATCGAATGCAAGTCCGGTTATGGCCTCACCGTTGAGCAGGAGCAGCGCTGCGTCGAGATCGCGGCCCGCCACACCTCCGAGGTGACCTATCTCGGAGCGCATGTCGTCGCACCCGAATACACGGACGATCCCGACGGCTACGTGGACCTCGTCTGCGGGCCGATGCTCGACGCCTGCGCGCCGCACTCGAAGTGGGTCGACGTGTTCTGTGAGCGCGGAGCGTTTGATGCGGAGCAGTCGCGAGCGGTGCTGACCGCGGGACAGGCTCGCGGGCTCGGCGCCCGCGTCCACGCAAACCAGCTCGGGCACGGTCCCGGGGTCCAGCTCGCGGTCGAGGTCGGCGCCGCCTCCGCGGACCATGTCACCCACACGACCGATGCCGACGTGGCCGCACTGGCCGACTCCGGCACGATCGCGACGCTGCTGCCTGTCGCCGAGTTCTCCACCCGCGCTCAGTATCCGGATGCGCGTCGTCTGCTCGACGCCGGCGTGACGGTCGCGCTCGCAGCCGACTGCAACCCCGGCTCCGCCTACTCCACCAACATCCCGTTCTGCATCGCCGTTGCGGTACGCGATATGGGCATGACGGTCGACGAGGCGATGTGGTCAGCCACCGCCGGCGGCGCGCTCGCGCTCAAGCGGGACGACATCGGCAAGCTCACGCCCGGTGCTCGCGGTGACGCCGCGCTGCTCGAAGCGCCCAGCTACCTGCATCTGGCCTACCGTCCCGGCGTGCCATTGGTTAGGGCCGTTTGGCGCGACGGCAAACAGATGGTATGACAATGTGGAGGCGCCGCCGCGCTGTCACTGTCGTGGCGTCGCCGCTTGGTCGCCTGAACTGCGCGACAGAAGTTAGCGACAGAACTGGGCGACAGAACTGCGCGACAGAACTGCGCGACAGAACTGCGCGACAGGTGTCAGAAAGTCGTCTGTGCGACGAGTTTCTGACACCACCCCGAGAGCAACCCCACCGACCGTCTCCCACAACACCGCAGAGCAACACCATCGACAATCCCCCGCACCACCGCGAGAGCAACCGCATCGTCGATCTCCCGCACCACGATCTGAGGTCACCAGCATGAGCGTCCGTGAAATCGTCACCGTCGGCCACCCCGTGCTGCGTCAGCGCGCCCGTGAGGTCACGCCTGAGGAGCTGAAGACCGACAAGGTCCAGCAGCTGATCGATGACCTGATCGACACCCGCGCGGCGGCCAACGGCGCCGGCCTTGCCGCCAACCAGATAGGCGAGACGCTGCGGATCGCGGTCGCGCAGGTGGACGCCGACAACCCCCGCTACCCGTATAAGCCGCAGATCCCGCAGACCGTGATGGTCAACCCGGTGATCGATGTGCTCGACGAGGAGACCGACTGGGTCAATGAGGGCTGTCTATCGATTCCGGGTATGCGCGGGGTCGTCGACCGCCACATGAACATCAGCGTGCGTTACCTGGACCGCGACGGTAATCACCATGAGGAGATCAAGCATGGACTCACCGCCGGCACCTTCCAGCACGAAGTCGATCACCTCGACGGGATTCTCTTCCTCGACCGCGTCACCGACCCACGCACCTTCACCGACTGGCAGCAGTTCGACCGCTTCTACAAGGACGCGTTCGTGAAGCACGCCGAGGAGATCGTCGCCCGCACCGGCTCGTAACGGAGAGCCGCCGACCGCTTTCCCGATCCGTTCCCACGCTTCCCCGATCCGGGGGAAACGCTTTCACGATCCAGAGTCGACGTGAGCCCACGCTGACCACGTCAGTCGGCGACGCGCACCACGACCTTGCCGAAGTTCCGACCGGCCAACAGGTCGATGAGACCCTGTGGGGCGTTGTCGAGTCCGTCGATGAAATGCTCTTTCACGCGGATCCGACCGGCGGCGCTCCAAGCCGTCATATCGCGCTGGAACTCGGCCAGCTCCGGCCCGTAGTGATCGCTGATGATGAAGCCCTGAACGAGCAGACGGCGGGTGAGGATCAGGCCCATCAGCTGTGGCACCCGGTCTGGGCCATCCGGTAGCTCGGTGATGTTGTAGTTGGCGATCAGTCCGCAGACCGGCACCCGCGCGCCGACATTCAGCCGCGGCAGCACAGCGTCGAACACCGCTCCACCGACGTTCTCGAAATAGACATCGATGCCGTCGGGGACGGCAGCCCGTAGCTGCTCGACAAAATCGGCTGCACGGTGATCGACACACAGGTCGAAACCGAGTACCTCGGTCGCGTAGCGGCATTTATCCTCGCCGCCGGCGATCCCGATCGCGCGTGCGCCCTTGATCTTCGCCACCTGACCGACAACCGATCCGACCGCACCGGTGGCGGCGCCGACGACTACGGTCTCGCCCGGCTTCGGGTTGCCGATCTTCAACAGGCCGTGGTAGGCCGTGAAGCCGGGCATCCCGAGCGCGCTCAGCGCCAGCGACGGGGAGGGGATCCCGGCCGGCAGCACCTCCAGCCCACGGCCGTCGGTCAGCGCGTAGCTCTGCCAACCGGTCGCTGCCAGCACCAGATCGCCGACCTTCAGCCGCGGATTGTTGGAGGCCTCCACGCGGCTCACGGTCGCGCCGACCATCGTCTCGTCGATCTCCACCGGGGGCGCATAGGAGGGTGCGTCGCTCATGCGCCCACGCATGTATGGGTCGAGCGACAGGTAGAGCGTCTTCAGCAGCGCCTGCCCGTCGCCGGGCGTTGGCACCGGACCGGTCTCGATGCGGAAATCCGCGCTTGTCGGCTCGCCGACGGGACGCGCGGCTAGCACTACTCGTGTGAGGACGTTCTCCGACATCTGCGCCTCCGTGATCGTTTGTTGGCGCCCGCGCGGCTGAGCGCCAGGGGCCGGCATAGCTTGTCACGTCGGTCGCCTATCGTGACCGTCATGCGAGTTCGCCGTGCCGGGGTCCCGGCGTTCATGTTCGATACGATCGCGGCGCGCGCCGCCGACGGAGTGCAGGTCGTGGAGTACAGTCCCGAGCTCGATCTCGACACGCTTGAGTTCGCCGTAGCCGAGTACGACGACGCCTCGTGGGCTTACCTGGGCCCGGCGCTGCCGGAGTTGCACCGCGTTGAGCTGGTGCACAGCATGTCGGCCGGCACCGACTGGATCGAGCCGCTGGTGCCGCCGCAGGCGACGCTCACCAACGCACGCGGGGCACGGGACACACCGGTCGCCGAATGGATCGTCGGGGCATTGCTGGGCGCCAGCTCACGGCTGCTCGAGTGGGCACGCCGCGAGAAGTGGGAAGACGGTCTGTATGTCGACGATCTCGCAAGCTGGACGATCCTGATCGTCGGGATGGGATCGATCGGGCACACGCTCGCCCGCATGCTCGAACCGATCGGCCCGCGAGTGATCGGCGTCGCGTCTCGCGCACGCGGTGATCTGCACGGGATAGACGAGCTACCGCAGCTGCTGCCGCAGGCAGATGCGCTGGTGATCCTGACGCCGCTCACTGACCACACCCGCGGCCTGATCGGCGCCGAGCAGTTGCGGCTGCTGCACGACGGCGCCCTGGTGATCAATGCCGGGCGCGGCCGCGTGCTCGATACCGATGCGCTGGTGGCCGAAACCAAGGAGCCGCGGCTGCGCGCGGTATTGGACGTGACCGAGCCCGAGCCGCTGCCCGAGGGACATCGCCTCTGGTCGTGTCCCGGCGTGCTCGCGATCACGCCGCATCTTGCGGGCAGTTCCGAGCTCGCCGACCGCGCTGCGGTTCGGCTTGCGTCGGACCAGCTCGTCCGCTGGCAGTCGGGCGAGCCGCTGCTGAACGTGGTTCGCGGACCGCTTGCCTGACTGAGGGACCGGATCGCGGATGCGGGTGACATCCGTAAGATCGCGAAGCATGAGCTACGCAAAGATCAACCTTCGTGACGTTGCAGATAGTGCCGCGGGAACCCCGGTCGGGGAACACCAGGACGCGCGTCTCCCACGGGTGAACGTCGGCGCCGAGCAGTCCGGAATGAACTATTTGACGATCAAGCCGGGTAAACGCGAGGCGTTTGCGCACAAGCACGAGCAGGCCGAGGAGCTTTACCTGATCGTTGCCGGCAGCGGGCGTGTGAAGCTCGATGATGATGTCGTCGAGCTGGAACCGCGGGACGTGCTGCGTGCCGGGCCCGGCACGGTCCGTCAGTTCGAGGCTGACGACGACGGCCTTGAGGTATTCGTCTTCGGCGCCCGCGTCGCCGGTGACGGCGCGATCGTCGAGGACTTCTGGGTCGAAGGCTGAGCCCTGGCCCGGTGGGGCCCCTGATTGGCCCGGTCGGACAACTTGTAGCGTCGGTCACTAGTCGCTTTAGCCGCAGCGTCGCGCTGCGCGGGGATAAATTCGGATCAGGTTCCGAGTTTTTCGGACAGACCTTTATACAAAGCGGTGTTGCCGCGACCGCTCGTGTGAGCACCGTCGTGTCGGCCGCGACTTAACTCAACGTCTTACTGGGAGGCGTGACATGGCTGTGTATCAGCAGGGATCGGCACTACTTCACTTTGCACGCAACGGCGCCTTTGCCGAGGGCGGCTCCGAGCTGATGGTGCTCGAGCGCGGCGAGGGTGCGCACGTGTTCGACACGCACGGCAACCGCTACGTTGACGCGCTCTCGAGCCTGTTCTGCGCGCAGATCGGCTACTCCTACGGTGAGGAGCTTGGCGCGGTCGCGGCGCAGCAGATGCAGGAGCTGGCGTTCAACACGCTCTGGGGCACCGCGCACCCGCCGGCGCTCGAGCTGGCCGACAAGATCGCCGAGATCGCTCCGGACGGCATCAGCAAGGTGTTCTTCACCTCCGGTGGTTCGGAATCGGTCGAATCGGCTTGGAAGCTCGCGCGTCAGTACCACATCGCTAACGGCGAACCGCAGCGGCTGAAGGCGATCGCGCGCAAGACCGCCTACCACGGCGTCTCGCTCGGCGCGCTGGCGCTCACCGGTGTGCCCGCCTACAAGGAGCCGTTCGGCAGGCCCGCGATCGACGTCCGCCACGTCTCCAACACCAACTCCTTCCGCTCTGAACTGCAGGGCGAGGCGCTGACCGCGCAGCTGCTCAAGGAGATCGAGGACACGATCCTCGAAGAAGGCCCCGACACGATCGGCGTGCTCGTCGCCGAGCCGCTGCAGAATGCCGGTGGCTGCCTGACCCCGCCTCCCGGCTACTGGCAGGGGCTGCGCGAGATCACCGAGCGCTACGGGATTCTGCTCCACGCCGACGAGGTGATCACCGGCTTCGGTCGCCTCGGCGAGTGGTTCGGTTCGCAGTGGAATGGCGTCAGCCCCGACCTGATCACGGTCGCCAAGGGCCTGACCTCCGCCTACGCGCCGATGGGCGCGGTGCTGGTCGCCGACAAGGTCGCTGCCCCGTTCTACGAGAACAACCTGACGCTGACGCACGGCATCACCTTCGGCGGCCACCCGCTGTGCGCAGCGGTTGCGCTGAAGAACATCGAGATCTTCGAGCGTGAGGGCATCCTCGAAAACGTCCGCGCGCAGGAGGCCGGCCTGAAAGCACGGCTCGACGCGCTGAAGGACGAGTTCACGATCGTCGGCGACGTTCGCGGTGCCGGCTTCTTCTGGGCGCTTGAGTTCGTCAAGGACGACAACAACACCCGCCTCAACGCCGAGGAGCGCGAGGCGCTGCTGCGCCAGTACATTCCGCGCGCGTTCCACGAGCACGGCCTGATTGCTCGCGCTGACGATCGCGGAGACGCGGTCATGCAGATCGCGCCGCCGCTGATCTCCGACGACGAGATCCTCGATGAGATCGTTGAGAAGATGCGTGCGGTGCTGGTCGGCGCACAGGACGTCGTGCTCGCCGGCGCCGCAGTCTGAAGCTCGAATCGCGGCACACCGTCGACGGCCAGGCTCTCACCGGCCGTCGGCGGCTCCGCTAGCTCTGCTCCGAGCTCCAGCGGTTGAAGATCTCGGTGAACTCCGAGTGAAGCTCGGGGAACAGGACCTTTGGTACTCGCATGGGAACCTCCAAGTGGATTGACGTTCCCTCTTTAGTGTCGGCGAGCCGCAAAAGTGTTACACGAGATTCGCGGGCGGTTCGTCGCATGGTGCGGGCCGTGACGAGCGGACCGCAATGTGGGGGCGGGCCGTAAGCTTCTGCACTCATGCATGAGCACCATCGCCTCACGCTGCTCGAGCGTGCCCTGCGGCTCAGCTACATCTCGATCGCGTTCGGGATCCTGTCCGGCCTGGTCTCCGTTGGCGCGGGGCTTGCGGACGCCTCGTTGGGCGTGCTCGCGTCCGGGCTCTCGATGCTCGCCGACGTCACCGGATCGATCGTGCTCGTGTGGCGTTTCCGGGTGGAGCGAACCGACCCGGTCCGCGCCGAACATGTCGAGAAACGCGCCGCCAAGGTGATCATCGCGGCGCTCGGCCTGATCGCCGTGATTCTCGCCTACGAGTCGATTGACGCGCTGGTCAATCAAACCCATCCCGAGTCGGCCGCCCTGCCGATCATCACCGCCGGCGTGACCGCGGCGGTGCTCTACCCGCTTGCGTACATGAAGCGCAAGACGGCGGAACAGTTGCACTCGCACGCGTTGCAGGGCGACAGCACGCTCAGTTTCATTGGTGCGACCACGGCGCTGTTGGCGCTGATCGGGATCGTCCTCTTCAGTGCATTCGGCTGGTGGTGGGCGGACCGATTGGTGGCGCTGGTGGTCGCCGCGCTGGCTGCGCTCGAGGCCCGGACGCTGATCATCGCCAGCCGCGACGATTGAGGCACGCGATGTTCTGGAGCGTCGTGCTGCTGGGGCGTGGCGGCTGCGATTGATCGAGTGTGCGCGGTGGCACCGCAGACGCGTGCGGGTCGGTATAGGCTGCGCCGATGGCTACCGCTCCTGTACCGCCCACGATCCCTGGCGTCCGCCGCTCCCGCGTGCACGTTCGCGGCGTCGACTTTCACGTGACCGAGTCAGGCCCTGCCGACGGGATCCCGGTTGTGTGCCTGCACGGTTGGCCCGAGCACCACTACGAGTACCGAGAGCTGCTCGCAAGCCCACCCCAGGGCCTGCGGATCATCGCCCCCGATCTGCCGGGATACGGCTGGTCCGGCCCGCCTCCACATCCCTGGTACAAGGATCAGATCGCCGCCGACGTGATCGCGCTGCTGGACGAGATGGGGATCGAGCGCTGTGTGCTGGTCGGGCACGACTGGGGTGGGTTCATCGGCCATCTGATGGTGCTGAGCGACCCGCAGCGCTTCAGCTCCTATCTGGCGCTGAACATCTCACATCCTTGGGTCACACCGCAGATGCTGCTGCCGCACCTGTGGCGCTTTCTGCTCTATCAACCCGCGATTGCCGCATTCGGGGTGCCGCTGCAGGAGCGCACGAATCTGGTGCCGATCGCGATCCGCGGCTCAATGGTCAACCGTGATGCCATCACCCGCGAGCAGCTGACCTGGTACGGCCAGCGCTTCCGTGACCCAATCTGTGCGCGCGCCGGCCGCGACACCTACCGCACCTTCTGGCTGCGCGAGCTGCCGAAGAAAGGACTGCACAAGGAGACCCGCCGATCGACGGTTCCGACTCTGTGCGTGTTCGGGATGCAGGACCGCGCGGTGCACCACTCGCTGGCCGCAGCCGAGTCGGCCAACGCCGACGAGTATCGGCTCGAGCTCGTCCCCGGGTGTGGTCACTTCATCGTCGACGAGCGCCCGGATCTGATCCGCGAGCGCCTGGTCTCACTCGCCGCACAGTTCTAAGCGCCGGGGTCGGCCCCGGCGGCCCGCGCCGGTGACCGGCGCGCGGACGCACGCCCCGGCGACCTTTCGGCCGCGTCTGCCGCACAATAGGCGGACCCGGAATTCACCCGATGGAGGTCACTGATGCGCGCGGTCAAATTCGATAGCTACGGCGGTCCCGAAGTTCTCTACGTGACCGACGTCGAACGTCCGCAGCCTTCCTCGGGCCAGATGCTCGTGAGAGTCAAGGCGACCTCGATCAACCCGATCGATTACAAGGTGCGGCGGGGCGACATGCAGGGCATGGTTCCGGTCACCTTCCCAAGCGGACAGGGCGGCGATTTCGCCGGCGTCGTCGAAGCACTGGCGGACGACGTGCTCGGCTTCGGCGTCGGCGACGAGGTCTTCGGGTCGACCGCCACGCGCGACGCGCAGGCGCAATACGCGGTGGTCGAGGCCGCGCGGGTTGCGCGCAAGCCGGTGGGACTGACCTGGGAAACTGCCGGCTCGATCAGCATCGTCGGCACCACCGCCTGGGCGATGGTCGCATCGGTGAACGTCAGCGCTGAGGACACGGTGCTGATCTCGGGCGCCTCCGGCGGGGTGGGATCACTCGCCTGCCAGCTGGCCGTCGCCGCCGGGGCGACGGTGATCGGAGTTGCCTCCGAGCGCAACCATGCCTGGCTGAAGAGCCTCGGCGTAACCCCCGTCACCTACGGCGACGGTCTCGACAAGCGCATAATTGATGCCGCTGCCGATGCCGCCGCCCAACGGGTCGCGGAGGGCGGCTCAGCCGACGCTCAGATCGACGCCGTACTGGACGCCCAGGGGGACGGCTACGTCGACCTTGGCCTGAAGCTCGGAGTCGCGCCCGAGCGGATCGACACCGTCGCCGACCATGCGACGGCCGCGCAACGCCCGGGCGTGAAGACCGAGGGTTCTGCCTTTGCTCCGGTGCCTCAGTCGCTGGTTGAGCTGGCCGACCAGATCCTTGAACGCAAGCTCGAGCTGCGGATCGACAGGGTCTTCCCAATGGATCAGGTCCGCGCCGCCTACGAGCTGCTCGAGGGCGGGCACCCACACGGAAAGATCGTGCTGACCCCGTGACCCGACCCGCGCGGTTGCCGTCAGACCCCGCCGTTCACGCGTGAACACAGGCACAGCATCGGATCAAAGCCCGGCCGTGGCCGCCGCGCAGGCGTTCGGCCAGGCGCGGGCGTTCGACCGGCACAAGATTTCGGTGCGTGCCGGATTCATAGCCGCGATCCCGGTCACGGCGATGATGTCGTTCGGACTGCTGCTCGGCAACCCGGTCGACGCAGTCACGATGGGCGTCGGGGCGATGCTCGTCGGCGTCGTCTGGCGCGGCGGCGACGGTCCGCTCGTACCTCCGATCGGAGCCATGACGGCGGCCACCTGCGCGCTCGCATTCTCGACTGTCACCGGTACGCTCACGGGCCACTGGGAATGGCTGCACCTGGTGATCCTCGCGCTGGTCTGTTTGGTCGCCGGTGTCGCGACCTGCCTTGGGCGCTCCGGGGTGGTCGTCGGCACCCAGGCGATCATCGCGTTCGTCGTGTTCGGCCGCTTTCCGGAGAGCGTCGCCGGCGCGTTCGGGCTTGCCGCGCTGGTCGCGGCGGGAGGCGCGGCACAGACGTTGTTCGCGTTCGCGGTCGCATTCCCGATCGCCTGGCGGCGCCAGCGCCGAGCGCTGGCGACCGCATATCGGCGGCTGGCGTTATCCGCGAGGAGCGCGCTCGGCACCAGCGCCGAGGCGGCGGCTGCATTCGAGACGGCGTCGTCGATCCTCGCGGCTCCGGCCCTGTTCGCCGACCCGGAGATCGACGCGCTCACCGACCTGATCGCGGTCGGCCGCCGCATCCGGCTCGAGCTGATCGTGCTCGGCAGCGCCGTCGAGGCCGCCCCCGACGGGCGCGAACAGGCCGGTCCCGTTCTGGCGCGGGTGCGCGCGATGCTGGCGCTGATCGCGGACGCGATCGACGGCGACACCGAGTCGCTGCAACGGCTGGCCAGAGAACTCGAGCGCTTCAGTGATTGGGGCGTCGAGCGCGCGCCGATACCGGACGAGCGGCTCGAGGATCGGGCCGCGGCGTTGATCGGCCAAACCAGCGCCACCGCCCGGATCGCCGTTGCGATGCAGGCCCCGGACGGTCGCCGCACGCGCGCGGAGCGGCGCCGCTACCTGGAACAGCTGCCGGCGCTCACGCCGGTCGGTCGCCCCTCCGCGGGCGCCCGTATCCACCGCTCGCGGCTGCAGGAGAACGTGCATCGCATGCGGCAGAACGCAACGCTGGAATCCGCCGCGGGCCGACATGCGGTGCGTCTCGCGGTGGTGGTCGCCGGCACCGAGCTGCTGATCCTGGTGGTCGCGCTGCCGCGCGGCTACTGGGCCGTGGTCGCCGCCGCCACGGTGCTGCGGCCTGGCTTCAGCGCGACCTTCACGCGCGGCGCCGAACGGATGCTCGGGACGCTCGCCGGAGTCGTGATCGCGAGCCTGATTGCGGTAGCGATCGACCCCAACGGCTGGGGCCTGGTGGCGGTCGTTGCGGTGCTCTCGTTCGGCACCTACACGTTCTTCTCGGCGAGCTTCGCCGTCGGCGTGATGCTGATGACCGGAACGATCGTGTTCCTGCTGCACGTCGCCGTGGTCGACACCGTGCAGACCGCGGTCGATCGCGGAATCGACGCCCTGATCGGTGGTGCGATCGGACTCGCGGTGTACGCGCTCTGGCCGACCTGGTCGGCCGCCTCGAGCGGACGCCTGCTGGCCAACTTGATCGAGGCACAGCGGGCATACCTCGACGCCGTCTTCGCAGCGCTGCGGCGCGGGCAGGAACCGGAAGGCGACACCGTGCGGCCATTGGCCCGCCGCGCACGCGTCGCTTGGACCGACGCCGAAGGTGCCGTGTCGCTCGCGCGCTCCGAACCTCGCCGTGGCGAACTTGATCTGAGCCACGCGGCCGAGACGCTCGCCGCCCTGCGGCGCGTGGTCTGGGGAGTACACGCGTTGCGGATCGAATCCCAGGAGAGCGGCGCGATGCGCCCGATGCCGGAAATCACGGCGCTCGGGCTGGCGCTCAGCGATGCGCTCGAGATCGAGGCCGGATCGCTGCGTGCCGGCGGCCTCGGCGAGCACCTGCCGCTGCCACCGCTGCGCCACCTATACCGCGAGATCAACTGGTCCGAGGACGACCAACTCCGTTACGCCCTGCGTCCGCCGCTGGACGAGCTGGTGGACGCGGTCGACACCGCAGCGGTATCGCTGGGTCTCGAACTCCCCTGACCGCAACCTTCGCCCGTTCCAAGGGTTAGAACACCAAAGGCCGCCGGGTTGCCGCCGTCGCATCTGCATGTTCGTGTGCCCCAAAACGATCGACGGCTGCTAGAACCGGGCAGTACAACTACCCCTCACCTGCATGAATTCACGCATCCGCAAGGTCCTGCCGCTGATCGCGATTCTGCTCGGACTGTTTGCGGTCCCGGCAGCCGCGCAGGCCGCCCAACACATCACCTGGAAGACAGACAATCGGCTCGAGGCCGTCCAGCTCGACGGATTCAACGCGGTTTCGTGCGCCTCCAGCTCGCTGTGCGTTGGCGTCGACAACTCCGGCCGGGCCGTCTACACAACCACCCCACTGAGCAAGAGCGCCAAGTCCTGGCACTACGCGAAGATCGAGCGCATCGGTTCGCTCTCCGGAATCTCCTGCCCCTCCCCGCACCTGTGCGTGGCGGTCGACGCATCCGGCAAGGTCCTGACGACCACCAACCCGAACGGCGGCGCCGGCGCTTGGACGCACCCGATGCAGATCGATACCGCCAGGCTCCCCGGCGGCACCTACGCCGGCCTGTCCGCGATCGCCTGCCCGAACACGGGCCTCTGCGTCGCCGTCGACAACTCCACCACCGGTGGGATCGTCTACACAACCGACCCGACCGGACCGGCCTACGACTGGCACCGGGTGACGCTCGGCAACAACACGATCCTCGACACCGTGAGCTGCCCATCGCGCAGCGAGTGCGTCGTCGGCGGCACCCGCATGTATTACTCGCTGAACCCGGCGGGCGGCGTCTGGCACGCGGGCGGTGCACCCTCCAACGGCTTCATCGAGTCGGTCGCGTGCCCCTCCGGCACACTCTGTGTCGGGGCTGGTTACAACGGCACCAACAAGGGCATCATCCTCGCCAGCAACAAGGTCACGACCGCGAGCCCGTCGCAATGGAAGCGCACCGACATCGTGCCGTTCCCGCCGAAGCCCTCGCAGGGGATGCTCGATACGGTCGCCTGCGCGAACCCCGGTTTCTGCATCACGCTCGACACCAACGACAACGCCTACACGACCCTGCACCCCGGTGAGTTCAAGTGGGATCCCACGCCGCAGCCGATCCGCCCGAAGGTCCAGGCCTCGCGCAGCGTGATCACCTGCAAGGGCAACATGTGCGTGACGATGGACAGTCGCGGCGTCGAACAGACCGGAATCGTCTCGAACTGACGTCTCAGTGCTGGTTGTGGCCCGGTAGCCACAACCAGCAACCACGGCCGATTTGTGCGGCGTGTTCGGGCTCTGAACTAAGCGCTTGGGGGACCTCATGTCGTTGCGAGCTGGCAGGCTAACGCCGGAGTGGGCCTGCGCACCGGGTGGGAGGAGCCTGTGAATGACCGACAATCTCGAGCACGATCCGTGCGATCGACCAGCCGAACCGTGTGGTTCGTAGTCGTTGGCTTGTTGGTGCTTGTCGCCGCGTGCATCGTCGTGGCCACTGGCGGATTTGGTGCGTCATACGGCAAGCACATGACGCGACTCGCGGACGGACGCGTCGGCGAAAAGTCGTGGGTCTTGTGGGCAAGCAACGGCTGGCGCGACGGCCGCCCCGGCTCGCTTTGTCTGCAACTTGGTTCCGGAGGGCCCGCTTCAACGGATTCGACCAGTGAATGCGGATTCGGGAATTGCGGCGGACTCTGCCTCAACGATGTGAGCACAGCCGACCTGTTCAGCGCGAACCTCATTGCCGGTCCCGCACCCGAGGGAACCACCAGGGTCGTCTTGCGCGTGTGGTGTGGGCATCACGGTGCGACCGCGCCTGCCGGATCACTCAAGGGCAGCAAGCTGGCCGCCATCGTTGCAACACACCCGCTACCACGCTGGGCACCAAGGACGGGACGTTGGTACCTGTATCAGTCGAGGGCGTCGACCACCGAATGCACCACGCTACCGACGGCGTACATCACCGCCAACGGAAAGCATCTGCCGCTCGGCACCTTCTAGGTGGCGTGCATCGCAAGCTCCAGCCAACACGTGATTTGTGCGGGTTTGCACTTAATCGCTGCTTAGCAGCGGTTAGGGTGATGCGGTGCCCAAGCTTTCAACGATTCCGATGGACCGCATCCGGACCCGCGCGGCGCGCGTCTACTACCGTGGCAGCAACGAGGGCCGGTACATGTGGTACTGCTTTCGGAGCGGCCTGTTGGGGCTTGAGCCGCCGCAGAAACTGGCCATGATCGGCAAGGCCTTCGCCGACTACGGGATGCTTGGTGCGCTCACCACGGTGGCCGCGATCCGCGACCCCGGCCAGCTGGCGATCATCGACGAACTCGGCGTGCTCAGCTACGGAGAACTTGAGCACCGCACCAACGCGATCGCGAACGCTTGGATCGAGCGCGGGCTGAAGCCCGGCGAGGGTGTCGTAATCCTGACCCGCAACCACCGTGGGTTCATCGAGGCGCTGATCGCCGCGGCCAAGTGCGGCGCGCGCGTGATCCTCATGAACACCGGATTCTCGGGACCACAGATCCGTGAGGTGGCGGTGCGCGAGGGCACCGACCTGATCGTCTACGACGAGGAATACGCCGACGCCGTCGCAGCGCTCGAGCCGCGGTACGGCAGCTATCGCGCGTGGCTCGACAGCAAGCTCGAGGGCGAGGATACGCTGGCGGCGCTGATCGCCGGCCAAGCGGCGCTTCCCGCTCCGCCCAAACCAGCGCACGCGCCGCGGCTCGTGATCCTCACCAGCGGCACCACCGGCACGCCCAAGGGCGCCGGACGGGACGTGCCGTGGTCGCTGTCGCCGGTCGGCGGGCCGCTCACCCGCGTGCCGTTCCGCAGCGGCGAGGTGACGGAGGTGTGCGCGCCGATGTTCCATGCGCTCGGCTTCAGCCAGATGCTGCTGGCGATCGGTCTGCGTTCCACGATCGTGCTGCAGCGGCGCTTCGATCCGCGCGCGGTGCTCGACAGCCTCGAACGCAACAGGGTTACCACGATGGTGGCCGTGCCGGTGATGCTGCAGCGGATGCTCGCGATGAGCCCCGAGCACTGGACCGGCCGTGACCTGTCTGCGCTACGGATCATTTACGTCAGCGGCTCGCAGCTCGGGATCGACCTGACGCGACGGGTGATGCAGGCCTTCGGCCCGGTGCTCTACAACCTCTACGGGTCGACCGAGGTGACCTACGCGACGATCGCGACGCCTGAGGATCTGCTGGCCGAGCCGGGCTGCGTGGGCAAGGTGGTTCCCGGCTCGGTTGTGAAGATCCTCGGGGCCGAGGGAGAACCGATGCCGGTGGGTGAGACCGGGCGGATCTTCGTCGGCAACGTGATCCAGTTCGAGGGCTACACCGGCGGTGCCGACAAGGAGCGCGCCGGAGAGCTGGTCTCGTCCGGGGACGTCGGCCACTTCGATGTCGAGGGCAGGCTGTTCATCGACGGTCGCGACGACGAGATGATCATCTCCGGCGGCGAGAACGTGTTCCCGCGCGAGGTGGAGGAGCTGCTCGGTGCACACCCGGATGTGCTGGAGGTGGCGGCCGTTGGCGTCCCCGACCCAAAGTTCGGACAGCGCCTCGATGCCTACGTGGTGCTGCGGGCCGGGTCATCGCTGAACGCCGAGGACGTGCGAGCGTATGTGCGTGAGCACCTGGCGCGCTACAAGGTCCCGCGCGAGGTCAATTTCCTCGATGAACTACCCCGCAATCAGACTGGAAAAGTAGTTAAACGCGAGCTGACCGCAGCGTGAGATTCGATGAAAGCTCTTACAAATGTGAACAGGTTGTTGCGGTAGCCTGATTTTTGTCCGTGTTTAGGAATCCGATCACGACTATTGGCTACGATCGTCGCAATGTTGTGTTTGAGCACGACGGATCGTGCGATCTGACCGGGTGGCAAGACCGATGCAAGAACCCGAAAGCCGCCCGTCACCGGTGCAACCCCCACCGCTCCAGATGACTTCTACCAACCGGCCCAAATCCCGCAAGCACACCCGGGTAATGGCCGCTGGGGCAATAGTGGCGGGTGGCGCGATGGTCGTCAGCCCAGCGGCTGCGATCGCGCAGACGGTCACCAACGGGACCGGCTCGCAGTCGACCACGCAAACGTCGACCTCGCCCACTGGAACGACCGCTACCAACCCGGCTCCCGCACCGACCAACCTCGTCGCGCCGTCGATCGTCGGCACCGTCGAGGCCGGCAAGCACGTCACCGCGCTGCCCGGGACCTGGAAGCCGAAGCCGAAGACTTACACCTATCAGTGGAACCTGGACGGGCACCCGATCTCCGGCGCGACCCACGCCACCTACCTGATCCCGAAGACGACCACCGGTCATCTCAGCGTCACAGTGACCGCCGCCAACAGCGACGGCACCAAGGGCCTGCCGGCGAAATCGTCCGCGTTCAAGGTGATCGTCCCCTCCCCGCCGAAGAAGAGCAATCCGGGCGGCGGCGGCAAGGGTAAGGGCGGCTCCAGCTCCGGGCAGAAGGGGTCGGGCGGCAAGAAGGGTTCGAGCGGCAAGAAGGGCTCCAGCCACCGCAAGGGCTCCAGCCACCACAAAGCTCCGATCACAAGCACAAGAGCCACAAGAAGAACAACAACAAGTCGCACACCGGCACCACCGGCGGCGGCAGCGCCACCAGCACCGTCGGCGGCGGCTATCCGAACACCGGGCCGGGCACGCCGTGGGGCGGCGGCTCGATCCTCACGAACCCGTTCACGAGCGGTGAGCTGCAGCAGTTCGCGCAGCTGGCCGGGACCAGGGTCCAGCCGCCCAGCTACCTGATCCCGATCTACAAGGCTGCGGCAGCCCGCTACCACATTCCCTGGGAAGTGCTCGCCGCGATCAACTACATCGAGACCGGGTACGGCAGGGACCTCGCGGTCTCGTCAGCTGGAGCCGTCGGCTGGATGCAGTTCATGCCTTCGACCTGGGCCAAGTACGGCGAGGTCATCAACAAGCTCTACGCCAGCACGCCGACCAAGCACAAGCGCTCGCACAACGACCCGAAGTCGGCGGTCACCGCCACTTCCCTGGTCGCGCTCAGCCCGCTGGGTCAAGCGCAAGAGAAACGCGTCGCGTCCAAGCACGACATGGGCCTGGAGCAGGCGATCTACGCCGCAACACTGGCCGCCTACCAGGTCGACTCGCGTCCGTCGGACAAGGGCCAGTCGAGCCAGGAGCGCCGCCAGCAGGCATTGCGCGCCGCCGCCGAGCTGAAGCAGCTGTTCGGGGGCAAGGCGTCATCGGTGCGGACCGCCGACGGCGAAGCCAACCCATGGAATCCGGTTGACGCGATCTTCGCCGCTGCCCGCTATCTCACTGCCAGCGGCGCCCACAGCAGCACCGCCAACGCCGTGTACTCGTACAACCACGCCAACTGGTACGTCCAGGAAGTGTTGACGGTCGCGCAGAAGATCAACATCGAGGACACGATCGGAACCCGCGGGTCGATCAAGACCGCCGCCCAGCGCAAGGCCGTCACGATGCGCGAGCTCCAGGCAATGCGCACCGAGGCCTATCTGCTGAACGGCATCGCCTACGTGTGGGGCGGCGGACACGCCGCCAACAACTGGGTCGTGAACCCGGGCTATGACTGCTCGGGCTTTGTTTCCGCAGTGCTGCACGCCGGCGGTTTCCTGAACTACCCGGTTACCACCCAGACGCTGCCGGCACAGTCCGGAGTCTCCAAGGGACCGGGCAAGTACGTCACGATCTACGACCGCACAGACGCCGGGATCAACGATGACCATGTGATCATCGACCTCGGCGGCGAATGGTGGGAGAGCGGCGGCGGAGCCGGCTACGGCGGCGCCGGGCAGGTGCACCGCATCGCCCACATCAGCCCCGCCTACGTGCGCACCTTCAATACCGTCCTGCATCCCAACGGGATGTAGTGCGGGACGAGCGTACGCGCGGCGCTGGTTGGCCGCGCGTGGTTGTGCTCCAGCCGACGGGATCGCCATTGCTGCGCGCGGCGTTGACCGTGCGCTCCGGATAACCTACGGCTGATGCCCAGCTCGGAGCGCAACGCAGACGCAATCGTCGTGGGCGCCGGCTTGGCCGGATTGGTCGCGACCGCGGAGCTGACCGCCGCGGGCAAGCACGTGCTGCTGCTCGACCAGGAGCCCGAGCAATCGCTCGGGGGCCAGGCGTTCTGGTCACTTGGCGGGCTGTTCTTCGTGAACTCGCCCGAGCAGCGGCGAGCGCGAATCAAGGACTCGTTTGAGCTCGCCTGGTCGGATTGGCTCTCCAGCGCCGCGTTCGACCGCCCGGAGGACGAGCACCCCAAGCGCTTCGCCCGCGCCTATGTGGAGTTCGCCGCCTACGAGAAACGCGACTGGCTTTACGAGCGCGGGCTGAGGGTGATGCCATCGCCGGGCTGGGCCGAACGCGGCGGCTGCGCGGTCTTGACCCACGGCAACTCGGTTCCGCGGTTCCATCTGACCTGGGGGACGGGGCCCGCGGTGGTCGAGGTGTTCGCGCGACGCGTGCGCGAAGCTGCCACAAACGGTCTGGTGACGTTTGGTTTCCGCCACCGCGTCGACGAGCTGATCGTCGAGCAGGGCGAGCTAGTCGGGGTCAGCGGAGCCGTGCTCGCGCCCTCCAACGTCGAGCGCGGCAAGGCCAGCTCCCGTGAAGTCGTCGGCGAGTTCAGCGCCCGCGCGGGCGCGGTGCTGCTCAGTACCGGCGGGATCGGTCACAACTTCGAGATGGTCCGTGCCAACTGGCCCGAGCGGCTGGGGCCGCCACCCACGGAGATGGTCGCGGGCGTCCCCAGCTACGTCGACGGGCGGATGCTGCCGATCGCCGAGGAGGCTGGCGCCAGCTGGATCGGCCGCGACCGCATGTGGCACTACACCGAGGGCATCAAGAACTGGAACCCGATCTGGGAGAACCACGGGATCCGGATCCTGCCGGCACCGTCTTCGCTGTGGCTCGACGCCACCGGCAAGCGCCTCCCGACGCCGCTGTACCCCGGCTTCGACACGATCGCGACGCTCGCGCACATCGGCACCACCGGCTACGACTACACCTGGTTCCTGCTCAACAAACGCATCATCAGCCGCGAGTTCGCGCTGTCGGGATCCGAGCAGAACCCCGACATCACCGGCAAGAACATCGAGCTCACACTGAAAACACGCCTCGGCTCCGGCGTCCCGGCTCCGATCCAGGCGTTCATGGATCACGGCGAGGACTTTGTGGTGCGCGACGACCTGCGCGGGCTGGTGGACGGCATGAACGAGCTCACACCGGAGCCGCTGCTCGATTACGACGCGATCCATGCTTTGGTGCACGCACGCGACCGCGATCTCAACAACCCGTACGGCAAGGACCTGCAGATCGCGGCGATCCGCACCGCCCGCAAATACCTGCCGGATCGCCTCAGCCGCGTCGCGGCACCGCACGCGTTGCTCGACCCCGCGGCCGGACCGCTGATCGCGGTGAAGCTGCACATCCTCACGCGCAAGACCCTCGGCGGGCTGGCAACCGACCTCGAAACACGTGTGCTCGACAGCTCCGACGTCGCGATCCCGGGGCTCTACGCCGCCGGCGAGGTCGCTGGCTTCGGCGGTGGCGGTATGCACGGGTACAGCGCGCTCGAAGGCACCTTCCTCGGCGGCTGCATCTTCTCCGGAAGACAGGCCGGGCGGGCGATGGCCGAGCGCGTCTGAGGCACCGGTTGCGACGACCGCCAAGCGCCCTGGTGCGCTACCTCGACGGTGATCGGCGCGCTTAGCCGGCCGGCGGGACGAGACCGCTCAGCTACGGCGCGTCAGGTACTTGGTGATCGAATCGGCGATCCCCAGCGCAGCACGCCTCTGCCAGGAGGAGCGAACCATCAGCCGCGCGTCGCTGGCGTTACGCATGTTGCCGCATTCGATCAGCCCGTACGGGTAGCGGGCGAGGTTGGTGCCGGCGAGGTCATCGCGGGACTTCAACCCGTCATGACCGTCGTAGGTCGAGTAGGGCATACCGGTGACCGCACGGAAGGTCTTCGCCATGATCCGGTCGAACGCCCACGACGGCTTTACGGAGCGGTCGTTATAGCCGTCCTTCACCGGCACCAGGATCGCGAACCCGCGCCCGTTGGTCGGCCCGCCATCGCCGTGAATCGCGACGGCGACATTCACGTGCGCCTGCCGGAAGATCTGAGCGCGCCGAGTGACACACGGCCCGACGCCGTCGTTGCTGTGACGGGTCAGCACCACCTTCGCGCCCTTGGCACGCAGATCGGCGGCCAGATACTGGGCGACGTGCCAGTTGAACAGTGCCTCGGTGTAGCCGCCCGGGGTCTCGGTGCCGGCGGTGTCGCACGGCTCCCATTCACGGCCGTTCCAGACTGGGCGGTTGATGTAGGAGGGATCGGTCCAGTTGCGGCCGTCGTGACCGGGGTCGATCCCGACGATCTTCCCGGTCAGCGGCTTCGCGCTGGCCGCGGTCCGGCTCGCGCGGCCGGTTGCGCTGGCCGCGGTCCTGCTCGCGCGGCCCGTTGCGCCGACCGTGGTCCGGTCGGAGGGCGATTTTGCACCAGTCGCCCCGGCCACATGTGAACCACTGAAGAGCAGCGCCGTTGCCAGCAGCGCCGCGACCGCGACGCCCGCAAGCCGGCGGACAGGGTTAGTGCTCATTTGCTGCAGAAATCGCTGGTCGGGACCTTGACCCAGGCGGGGAGCGTCTGCGGGTAGCTCAGGGTATAGCGGTCGCTATTGCCGCCAGAGGTTGCGCTGCTCCCATGCAGCCGGACGAAGTGCTCAGTTACGCGCCAGCTGCTGGCGAACGTGAGTCTGTCCACGTACCAGCTGGCCCGACCAGCCCCAGTCAGAAACGCAGGCTGTCGATACACCTCGAGCAGCTGATGCGCGCTGACGGTGTGTTTGCCGTCCGCCGAGTAGATCGGTCCGTCGATTGCGTTCCAGGCCGTTACGCCGCCGCCGAGCTGTTTCCAGGCCAGTACCGACTTCGACCAGCATTTGGTTTTGGCGGTCCAGCCGTAATCAACGTTGCCGCTCAACACGACCCGTGTCGTCCCGACCGTGGCTTGCAGCAGCTGCTGCGGGCGGTCCACGTAAAGCGCCTGTAGCGGTTGGCCGGAGTCGGTCTGGTGAATGACGAACACGGGAGCGGCCTTGGTCGCGGCTTTGACCTTCGTGAGCGTCTGCTTATAGCTCAGCGTCTGAAGCTCGGCGCCACGCGCCGAGTGCGGGATCAGCCCCAACAGCAGGATCGTGACCATCGCTGCCAGCAACAGCACCGCGGCGGCGATCCCGAAGCGGCGCACGCCAGTGGGACCGCCTTCCTTGAGCTCGCGCTTTCCGGAGCCTGCGGCTGCCCTGGAACTGCCGCCTGCGCCGGACCTCGCGGCCGCGCCCGACCGCACGCCGGCCCCAGACTTCGCGCCCGCGCCCGATTTACCGGCTGCGCCGGACCTCCGTCTGCTACGTCCCATGACCCCTGATTATCCCAGTGTCGATAGGGTCTCTGCAAGCCATGAAGATCATCTATACCTACACCGATGAGGCACCTGCGCTCGCCACCGAGTCGCTGCTGCCGATCATCCGCGCCTTCGCCTCGGCCGCCGACGTCGAGGTCGACACCCGCGACATTTCCCTGGCCGGCCGCATCCTTGCGCAGTTCCCCGATCTGCTCACGGACGAGCAAAGTGTGTCCGACGCGCTGACCGAACTCGGTGAGCTCGCCAAGACACCTGAAGCCAACATCATCAAGCTCCCCAACATCAGCGCCTCAGTGCCGCAGCTGAAGGCCGCGATCAAGGAGCTGCAGGACAAGGGCTACGCGATCCCGGACTACCCCGACAGCCCCACGAGCGACGCCGAGAAGGACGCCCGCGCGCGCTACGACAGGGTCAAGGGTTCAGCGGTGAACCCGGTTCTGCGCGAGGGCAACTCCGACCGCCGCGCGCCGCAGGCGGTCAAGAACTACGCCAAGAAGCACCCGCACTCGATGGGCGCTTGGGCGAAGGACTCCACGTCGCGTGTGGTCACGATGAGCGACGGCGACTTCCGCTCCACCGAGCTCTCGACCACTGTCCCCGAAGCGACGACGGTCCGGATCGAGCACGTGACGGCAGACGGCACGACGACCGTGCTGAAGGACGGGCTCGAACTCCAGGCGGGCGAAATCATCGATGCCGCGGTGATGCGTGCGGCCGCGCTCGATGCGTTCCTTGCCGATCAGGTCAAGGCCGCGCGCGACGAGGGTCTGCTGTTCTCAGTGCACCTGAAGGCGACGATGATGAAGGTCTCGGATCCGATCATCTTCGGCCACGCCGTAACCGCCTTCTTCCCCGGGCTCACGGTCGACGGCTGGAGCCCGAACGATGGTCTCGGCTCGCTCCCCGCGGGCGTCGAGATTCCCTACCCGGCCGACGGTCCCGACCTCGCGATGGTCGATTCGTCCAGGGGTATCACCAACCTCCACGTGCCATCCGACGTGATCATCGACGCCTCGATGCCCGCCGCGATCCGCGCCTCGGGACAGATGTGGAACAAGGACGACCGCCAGCAGGACACGTTGTTCGTGATCCCGGACCACTCCTACGCGCCGCTCTACTACGAGACCGTCGAGCACTGCAAGGTGCACGGCGCATTCGACCCGGCGACGATGGGTACCACCCCCAACGTCGGATTGATGGCCCAGGCCGCCGAGGAATACGGTTCCCACGACAAGACCTTCGAGATCGCGTCCGACGGCGTCGTTCGGATCGTCGACGCCGCCAGCGGCGACGTACTGATCGAGCATGACGTCGCCGCCGGTGACATCTGGCGCGCATGCCAGACCAAGGACGCGCCGATTCAGGACTGGGTGAAGCTGGCTGTTAGCCGCGCCCGCGCGACCGGTGCGCCGGTCGTGTTCTGGCTCGACGAGAGCCGCGCGCACGATTTCCAGCTGCTGCAGAAGGTAAAGCCGGCGCTGGAGGCAATGGACACCGACGGTCTGAAGATCGAGATCATGCCGGTTTCTGAGGCAACCCAGTTCACGCTCAACCGCGCCCGTGCCGGCGAGGACACGATCTCGGCGACCGGCAACGTGCTGCGTGACTATCTCACCGATCTGTTCCCGATCCTCGAGCTCGGCACCAGCGCGAAGATGCTCTCAATCGTGCCCCTGATGCAGGGCGGCGGCCTATTCGAAACCGGCGCCGGCGGGTCCGCGCCCAAGCACGTGCAGCAGCTGCTCAGCGAGGATCATCTGCGCTGGGACTCGCTCGGCGAATTCCTGGCCCTGGCGGTCTCGCTGGAGCTGCTGGCCGAGAAGGACGCCAACGCCAACGCCAAGATCCTCGCGGACACGCTTGACCGCGCGACCGGCAAACTTCTGGAGGAGAACAAGTCACCGTCACGCCGGACCGGCGAGATCGACAACCGCGGCAGCCATTTCTACCTTGCCCTGTATTGGGCCCAGGAGCTGGCATCCCAGACCGACGACCCTGAACTGGCCGCACGCTTCAAGCCGCTCGCGGACAAGCTCGCCGCTTCCGAGCAGGAGATCTCGGCAGAGCTGCTGGCGGGCGCCGGGGCGCCGGTGGACATCGGTGGGTACTACCGCCCCGAGTCGAACAAGTCCTCAGCCGTGATGCGCCCCAGCGCGACGCTCAACGCCGTCCTGGCCGAGTTCGCACCGGTCAGCTCCGACACGATCTGATCCGATCCTGCCAGCGGAGCTGTGGGACCTCGGGATTGACCGCGGCCCACAGCTCCCGGCGGGACGCTCGCGGCACTTTTAGGCCGAACACTCTCGGCGCTTTTAGGCTGGACACTCTCGGCGCGACGACTCAGGCCGGGCGCTCGCCGCTGCCCCGCGGAATCAGCTCGGCCGGCAACATGACCTTCTGAGGCGGACGCTCGTCGCCGGCCATCCGGTCGAACACCAGCTGCGAAGCGACCGCGCCGATGCGATACGGGTCGCTCCGCACGATCGTCACGCCAAGCACGTCCGCGAGCTCGAACTCATCAAACCCGACAAGCGCCACACCGTCGGCCGATCCGTGTAGCGCGCGCACAGCTCCGATCGTGCAGCGGTTGTTCGCTGCGAGGATCGCGGTCGGGCGTTTGCCTGCCGGCAGCTGCATCAGCGCCCCGACGGCTGCCGCCGCCATCTCGGATTTGCTCTGTCCCATCGAGACCAGATCCGGTGAGAGTTCGAGGCCAGCCTCGGTGAGCGCCTCGGAATAGCCGCGCAGGCGCTCGGCGGCGGTATAGATCAAGGCGTCGTCCCCGACGATCGCGATGCGCCGGTGGCCATGGTTCAACATGTGCTTGACCGCTTCGCGGGCACCCGCGGCGTTGTCGATCAGAACCGTGTCTGCATCGGTGCCAGTCGCCGGCCGGTCCATGAAGACCGTGTGACCGGTGAAGCCGGCGGCGGCAATGTATCGGTGGTCGCGGCCGGCTGGGACGATCAGCAACCCATCTACCCGGCGTCGCAGCAGTGCCATGATGAGCGCACGTTCGCGCTCGGGATCCTCGCGCCCGGAGGTCACGATCAGGAGGCTCGAGTGCGCCTCAGCGATGTCCTCGGCGGCCTGAACAATGTGCGCGTAGAACGGGTTCGCAACGTCCTCGATAACCAACCCGATGGTGTTCGACTTCACGCCGCTGCGTAGGTTTGCGGCCAGATCGTTGCGCTGATAACGCAGCGCGACAATCACGTCCTCAACCTTCTTGAGCGTGGCTGGAGTAACCCCTGGCTCAGCGTTGATCACACGCGAAACCGTCTTCAGACTGACGCCTGCCTCGCGGGCGACATCCTTCATGGTGGGCTGCGTGCTCTTCACCCTCGGTGGCGTCATCGGCGCTCCTCTCAGGTGAGCCGCAACGGCTTCACGTGAGCCTTGGTGTACATGTAAATCGGGAACTCTACCGGGACCATCAAGGGCACCAAACAGAAAAAATGTTTACGTTGTCACTTGACCTTTGACAACGTTATCATTATGCTCCGCGGCGATGAGGCAGGAACGCCTAACGCCGGCGTCCGAACACGGACACGGTGAGAATCAACGCGCACGGATGACGGCGACACCGGGACCCCTGGGCCCCTCGGTGCTACCCCCAAATCCCGTATTTCGGTTCTATGAGGGCGGCCCCGGGATCGATGCGATCCGGGGCTTGACCACGGGCTCCGGCAGCGGCGCTCCGGAAGATTGGGTCGGCTCTGTAACGACCGTCCTCGGCCATCAACGGGAGGGACTCGCGACGCTCGCTGACCGGTCACTGCTGAGAGACCGGATCGCGCTTGACGCCAAGGCCTATCTCGGCCCCGAACACGTCGCGCGGTTCGGCGCCACCCCCGGGCTATTGGTCAAGTTGCTCGACGCCGGCGAACGCCTCGCGGTCCACTTCCATCCCGGCCGCAGCTTCGCCCGCGAGCAGCTGCACTCACAGTTCGGAAAGACCGAATGCTGGATTATCCTGCGCGCTGAGCCGGACGCGCACATGAACCTCGGACTGCGCGCCGACATCGACTACGCGACGCTTGAGCGCTGGTCGCGCGAGCAGCACTCAGATGAAATGCTCGCCGCACTGCATCGCGTCCCGGTAACGGCCGGCGATGTGTTGTTCGTGCCCGCCGGCACGCTCCACACGATCGGTGCGGGAATCACGCTGATCGAGCTACAGGAGCCGACCGACATGTCGGTGGTGCTGGAATCGCGGCTGTTCAAAGTCGACGACGATGAGGCCAACCTGTACCTGGGCTGGGACCGGGTGCTGTCCGCGGCGACGATCGACGCGACCGCGGTAATCGCCGGCTCGCAGCCAGAGCGATCCGATCACTCAAGTACGGGCAACGGTTCGCGATCGACCGCCGAACGCCTATTGCCAAAGTTCGCCGATCCGTACTTCCGCGCCCAGCGGCTCACGCTGGTCGAAGCAAGCCCGCTCGAGCTGGAACCGTCGTTCGCGATCCTGATTGCGCTGGACGGAGACGTCAGTCTGACGTCCGACACGACCGAACCGCTTCCGCTGCCGCACGGTCAAGGGGTGCTGGTGCCATATGCCGCCGGCACCACCATCGTGTCGGGGACCGGATCGGTAATCCGCTGCCTGCCACCGGCAGCCGACAATGAGGAGGGACAGTGGTGACTCCCACCACCAACTCAACGGCCGGCGAGGCCGCCGAACCAACCACAACCACGCCGACTCCGATCCTCGAGGTACGCAACATCGTCAAGAGCTACGGCCACGTGCTGGCACTCCAGGGCACGAACTTCTCGGTCTACCCGGGCGAGATCGTCGCGCTGATCGGCGACAACGGCGCTGGCAAGAGCACGCTCACAAAGATCATCTCCGGAGTCACGAAACCCGACCACGGCGAGGTCTTGTTCGAGGGCAGGCCGGTCGAAATCAGCTCACCCTCGACGGCACAGAAACTTGGGATCGAGACCGTCTACCAGGATCTGGCACTAGCGCCCGACCTGGACGGTGCCTCCAACGTCTATATGGGACGCGAGCTGCTGCGCCCCGGGGTGCTCGGACGACTCGGTGTGCTCGACAAACGCGCCATGAAACGCAAGGCCGAGGACGCATTCCGAGACCTGGGCGTGGCGGTCAAGGATGCGAACGCCGCGGTGGCTTACCTGTCTGGCGGCCAGCGCCAGGGGGTCGCGGTCGCCCGGGCGGCGACCTGGGCCAAGAAGATCATCATCATGGACGAGCCAACCGCCGCGCTCGGCGTCGTACAGACGGCGAATGTGCTCGATGTGATCCGGCGCGTTCGCGACAGCGGCCTATCGGTCGTCCTGATCAGCCACAACATGCCCGATGTGATGAACGTCGCCGACCGCATCGAGGTGTTGCGGCTAGGGAAGCGAGTCGCAACCTTCCGCAGGGAGCAGGCCAGCCTGGAGCTGCTCGTCGGCGCGATGACCGGAGCAGTCGTCCACGAGGAACAGGCATGACGCAGTTGCCAGAAAGCCAACAGAGCGGTGCCCGCGACGAGCAACGTCTCGCACACGATCGTGTGCAAGCGGCCGTCGCGGCCAGCAGAGCCGTAGACCAGGGTGAGGTCGAAAGCCCGCCACCGCCACGGACCCTCGGCGCGCGCCTGCGTCAGCTGGTGATGTCGTCCAACTCGCTGTGGATCTTTCTCGCGCTGATCCTGATCATCGTGGTCTTCTCGGTCTGGAAGCCCAGCGCGTTCCTGGGCTCCTACAACATCAAGACGATCTTCATCAACGCGTCGGTGATTCTGACGCTGTCGGTGGGCATGACGTTCGTGATCATCACCGCGGGAATCGACCTGTCGGTCGGTTCAGTGCTGGTCATGTCCGGCGTGATCGCGATCAAGGTGATGATTGCGCTGGCCGGAGGAACGACCGCCGTGATCGGCGCCGGCTGGGGAACGATCATCATCGGAATCCTCGCCGGTCTCGGTGTTGGCCTCGGGTGGGGGTTGATCAACGGGTTCCTGATCGCAGTCGCGAACATCCCGCCGCTGATCGTCACGCTCGGTACCTTCGGGGCGGCTTTGGGACTTTCCGACGTGCTGACCGGGGGCGTCGACATCGGACCGGCTCCGTCCAAGTTCACCTCGGCGATCGGTGCCGGCAGCGTCGGCCCGATCCCGGTGTTGGTGCTTGTCGCGGGAGTTGTCACGATCGTGATGGGGCTGGTACTACACACGACCAGATTCGGTCGCTACACCTACGCGACCGGTTCCAACGACGAGGCCGTGCGCCGCGCCGGAATCAACGTGCGGCTGCACCTGATCAAGGTCTACGCGCTCTGCGGGCTGCTATCCGGGCTGGGCGGGATCCTCAGCCTCGCCTACTTCACCACCACCACGATCTCCGGTCACACGACCGACAATCTGACCGCGATCTCGGCAGTGGTCATCGGTGGCACGAGCCTGTTCGGCGGCGTCGGCGCGATGGGCGGCACCGTAATCGGCGTCTTCATCCCGGTGGTCCTGGCCAGCGGGCTGGTGATCGTCGGAATCCAGTCGTTCTGGCAGCAGGTGATGATCGGGGTGATCCTGGTCGCTGCCGTCTACTTCGACCAGCTGCGACGCCGAGTGAGAGCTCAGTGAGCGCGGCCGGGCGTAGGTCCAACAAGTACGCGGTCGAATTGCCACCGCGGATTGACGAGGAGAGCTGAAATGCGGGTATCTGGAATTCCAAGGTCGGCGGCCGCGGCGGCCGCGATGGCGACGCTTGCCGTCGGCGTTGCGGCGTGCGGCGGGAGCTCAAACAGCGGCACAAACGGCGCCGGCTCGACCACCAACGCGGCCAAATCATCCGGCGGCGGCAACAAGAAGCTGGTGCTGATCCAAGGCACCAAGGCCGACAACTTCTACGTGACGATGGGTTGCGGTGCCAAGGCTGAAGCGCAGAAGCTCGGCTACAGCATCAACGTCCAGGGGCCGGCCGACTTCGAGGCCTCCGAGCAGATCCCGATCGTCGACGCGGTGACCGCGACGAAGCCGGCCGCGGTGCTGATCGCACCGACCGACGAGCACGCGCTGATCGCGCCGATGCAGGCGATGAAGAGCGCCGGGATCAAGGTCGTCCAGGTCGACACGCACGTGACCGACAACTCGATCGCGTCGGCTTCGATCTCATCCAACAACACGCAGGGTGGAAAGCTCGCCGCCGACCAGCTGGCCAAGATGATCGGCTACAAAGGCTCGGTCGTGGTGATGAACGAGCAGGCCGGTGTCTCGACCACCGAGGCGCGCATCCAGGGCTTCACCGACGAGATGAAGAAGTACAAGAACATCACCGTGCTGCCGACGCAATACACGGGTGACAGCCCGTCGCAGGCCGCGCAGACCGTGACCTCGCTATACGCCGCGCACCCGAACCTCGCGGGCGTGTTCGCGACCAACGTGCTGGTCGCCGAGGGCACCGACACCGGCCTGAAGAACAGCGGTGCGGCGAACAAGGTGAAGATCGTGGGCTACGACGCCGATCCCGAGCAGATCAGCGATCTGAAGAAGGGCATCGTCGAGGCTCTGATCGCCCAGGACCCCTACCAAGAGGGTGAGCTCGGGGTGCAACAGGCGGTTAACGCGATCAACGGCAAGCCGACCACCTCCACGCTCACCGGCGTGCACGTGCTTACGCTCGCGAACCTTGCTCAGAACCACAAGTACATCTACAAGAGCGCCTGCGCCTAGGGGGGCATCTGGAGCGCGGGCACGAGCGGGCGGGGCAGGGAAGCCCCGCCCGGTGGCCGTCGCGGGACGCGGCACGGAAGCCTCGCCCCGCGGCCGTCGCGGGACGCGGCACGGAAGCCCACCACCGTGACCGTCGACGACACGATGATCGTCGTCGCCGGCGAGGCGCTGATAGATCTGATCCCCGACGCGGATGCGAGGCTCAGCATTCATCCCGGTGGCGGGCCATTCAACAGCGCCTGCTGGCTCGGGTGGCTCGCGGCCGATGTCGCGTTCCTGGGGGCGATTTCCAACGATGCCCTGGGCACGCAGCTGCGCGATGAACTCACGGCTTGGGACGTAAACACCGATCTGCTCGTTCAGAGCGCGAGCCCGACGACGCTTGCGCTAGCAACGCTCGACGCCCTAGGCGCGGCCGGATACAGCTTCTACACCGAGGCTACGGCGGCCGCAGAACTGACCGCCAACGACGCTCGGCGGGCGGTGCAGGGGAATCCCATCGAGGCGCTTCTGGCCGGAGGTATCTCGCTGGCACTCGAGCCCGTCGGCGGAGCACTGGAAGCTGCGGCCGGCGCCGCTTACGAGCAGGGTGCGCTCGTGATGATCGACCCCAACGTTCGCCCCCGGCTGATCGCAGACCGGCAGCAGTATCTGCAACGGTTGAACCGGCTGCTCGGGCATGCACACGTGCTGAAGTGCAGTGTTGAGGATCTCGGCTGGCTCATGCCGGGGCGAGATCCACTGTCAGCGGCCGCGCAGATGGTCGCAGCTTCAGCACTCGCCACCGCGGTTGTTACGAATGGCCCCGACGGGGTGATCGTCGTGACCGCAGCGGCAACCGCGGCCGTGCCTGCGCTGCGCGTTGATGTGGTCGACACGATCGGCGCCGGCGATGCCTTCAACGCAGGCCTCATCGACGCCCTGTTGCGCGCCGATCGCAGCGTCAATGACCTCAGCGACATCGCCGTTGTCTGCGAGGCCGCGCGCGCCGGAGCAGAGGTTGCCGCGGTCGCCTGCCGGCAGCGTGGCGCGGCACCGCCGCGCAGCCGTCAAGCGGTTTGAGACAAAGAATTGCTGCAACCGGTTGCATTGTCCGGGAGCGTCTTGTAGTCTCAGGAACACAGCAGTGACAACGTTGTCGTCGGGCTTGGGTCCAGCCGTATTTCCGGCCCGCGTCACGAAGTCTCAAGGAGGAGCCCCGGAGTTCAAGCGGTCTGCTGTCCGCTGCCCTGACTTCGGTGATGTCAACAAGGAGATGACGACTTGAGTCCCTTCAGGCTCAGGCGACGTCACGCGATGGCTGCCGTCAGCGGCACCCTCGTGTTGGCGGGCGCCGCTGTGCTTCCAACCGCCGCATCGGCCGCTGGAGGCCCCTCTACCAAGATGGTCTCTGACCCCGCCGCTTTGGTGAACCCGTTCATCGGCAGTACCAACGGCGGCGACACGTTCCCGGCCGCCGACGCCCCGCTGGGAATGATTCAGTGGGGACCGACCACACCCAACGGCCAGGCGGGTGGCGGCTACTACTACAACGACAGTCAGCTTGACGGGTTCTCGCTGACGCACATGTCGGGACCGGGCTGTGGAGCTGAGAACGACATACCGATCCTGCCGACAACCGGCTCGCTGACCGGAACCGACCCCTCGAATACCACCGAGACGTTCAGTCACTCGACCGAATCGGCCTCGCCGGGGTATTACCAGGTGACCGCCGGTGGCGTGAAGTCGCAGATGGCAGTGACCGAGCGATCCGGAATCGCCAACTTCACATTCCCATCGACCAGCGCCGCGAACCTGCTGTTCAAACTCGACGGCAGCCAGTCGACCGACAATTCCACGCTGTTCAAGGTGATCTCCAAGACCGAGGTCGAAGGACAGGTACAGACCGGCTACTTCTGCGGCGCCGGGAACATGTACACGTTGCACTTCGTGATGAAGTTCAACCATCCCTTCACAGCCCACGGAACGTGGACCTCCCAGGGTGTGCAGGCCGGCACCGATTCGCTCCGCGCGAAGCTCGCCGCGGCCGCTGTCAAGCGCGATCGCAACGCGTCATCGCTGAAGCGTGCGGGGGTGCCTGTGAGCGGCGCCGACGGTGCCTACGTCACCTTCAACGCAAGCAAGAATCAGACGGTCACCGCCAAGGTCGGGATTTCGTTCGTTTCAGACGCGAACGCGGCCCAGAACCTCCGCGCTGAGATCCCTGCCTGGAACCTCAACAAGGTCAAGACCGCCACCACCCACCAGTGGAACTCGGTGCTGGACCGCATCCAGGTAGCGGGCGGAACCGCCACACAACAAGCGGTCTTCTACAGCTCGCTGTATCGCTCGATGATCAGCCCCAACGTGCAGAGTGACGTCAACGGCCAGTACATGGGCTACGACGGTCAGGTTCACACCGCACCCAAGGGCCACGCCGAATACTCCAACTTCTCCGGTTGGGACATCTACCGCAGTGAGATCCCGCTCGAGGCGATGCTCGCACCCAAGCAGACCTCGGACATCGTCAGCTCGATCCTGGACGACTACAACGAGACCGGGATGATGCCCAAGTGGGCCGAGAACAACGGCGAGTCGTATGTGATGGTCGGCGACCCCTCCGACGGGATCATCGCCGGCGCCTCCGCCTTCGGTGCCAATGGCTTCGACCACAGCGCCGCGCTCAAAGCGATGGTGCACGAGGCCGACACCCCGGGCAACATCCGCCCGGGCCTGAACTACTACCTCAAGACCGGATATCTACCGATGGACGGCAGCTACGGCTGCTGCAACTTCTACGGCAACGTTTCAACCCAGGAGGAATACAACGTCGCGGACAACGCGATCGCGCTGTACGCAAAGGCGCTCGGCAAGACATCGGTCGCGAAGGCGATGCTGGCCCGCGTCAACAACTGGCAGAACGTCTACAACCCCGGCACAGGATTCCTGCAGCCGAAGCTCTCGAATGGCTCGTTCGAGCCCGGCTTTGACCCGACATCGGGCACCGGATTCGTTGAGGCGGACGCCTACGTGTACACCGCCGAGCTGCCGTTCGATCTGGCCGGAATCATCAAAGCCGAGGGTGGCAACGCCAACTGGGTCAAGTACCTGGATCAGATGAACCAAGGCTTCACCAACCCCTCGGCGACCGAGTCGCAGATGGGTAACGAGCCGAGCTTCGACATCCCCTGGGAGTACGACTACGCGGGCGCACCGTACCGCGCGCAAGAGGTCGTCCGGCAGGTTCAGGACCAGCTCTACCTCGACACCCCCGGCGGACTCGCCGGGAACGACGACCTCGGCGCGATGAGCTCCTGGTACGTGTTCTCCGCGCTCGGGTTCTACCCCGAGACACCCGGCTCGGCGCAGGTGGCGCTGGGCAGCCCGATGTTCAGCAAGGTCGCGATCCACCTCGGCAACGGAAAGACGATCACCGAGTCGGCGCCGGCCGCTGCAGACAACGCGCCCTATATCAATTCGATGACCCTGAACGGCAGCAACTGGAACAACGCCTACCTGCCGGCCTCGCTGTTCTCCAAGGGTGGCGCGCTGACGTTCAAGATGTCAACAACCCCGAATACGCAGTTCGCGTCGGCGTCCACCGCCGCACCGGATTCATCCACCACGGGGCTGAAGCCGGCGCTCGGCTTCACCACCGGCGACAGCGCCGGCGAGATCATCCTCACCCCGGGGGCCTCGTCCTCGTTCAAGCTCGGAGTTCAGTCGATGAGCTCTCAGGCGCAGGCGGTGAGCTGGTCCGCGAGCGTCCCATCGGGTTCCGGCGTGACGGTCGGGCCGGACAGCTCCGGGACGATCAACGTCGGTTCCGAGGCGCAGGCCACGACCGACCTGACCGTGACCGCGGCGGCCGGTGCTGCCGACGGCATCTACCCGGTGACGATCAAGCTGACCGCCGCCAACGGTCAGGCGTTGCCGCCGCAGGTTGTCGAAGTGGGGGTCGCGCAGCCTGGCGATCTGACCCCGTATTTCAACAACTCGGGGATCTCCAACGACGGCACCAGCAACGATTCCGACTACGACGGCGACGGCTTCAGCTACTCGGCGCAGGCGCTCGCCGCCGAGGGACTCACCGCCGGTGGCAGCTATAGCAGCCCCGCCGGGGTGAAGTACACGATGCCGAACGCCCAGCCCGGCGCGCCGGACAACGTTCAGGCGGCCGGCCAGACGGTGATGGTCAAGCAGCTGACCGGCGAGACCGAGCTCGGATTCATCGGCTCCGCCGCTGAAGGCCCGTCGGTCGGAACCGCGACGGTCAACTACACCGACGGCAGTTCCCAGCAGGTCCAGCTGGGGATGAGCGACTGGACGCTAAACGCCGGATCGTCGAGCCCGTCGTATGGCAACGGCACGGTCGCGAAGATCGGCTACCGCAACGGCAGCAACGGTACCCCGCAGACGATCGACACCTACCTGTTCTCGGCGGAGTTCCCGCTGCAGAGCGGCAAGACGGTGGAGTCGATCACGCTGCCGAGCAGCACCAACCAGGGGTCGATCCACATCTTCGCGATCGGCTCAAACGCGGGTGCACTCACGACCGGCTCCTAACGCGATCGCATTGCTGGGCCGCGCCGCACCGGCGGCCCAGCAATAGCGGTCAGAAATTGACCTCAGAAATCGGAACAGGCCTCCACTTTCGGGTGGAGGTCTGCTTCAGTTAAGCGGTACCAGAAAGCACGCGTGAGCCCCGCGCGGGGGCACAGCCCGGAGGTGGGTGGCGATGGATCGTAAGTGGTGGACCCTGGCGGCAGTATGCATCGGCGTTTTCATGCTGCTGCTGGACGTGACGATCGTCAACGTGGCGCTGCCGGCGATCGACCGGGCGTTCAACGCAAACCTGTCAGACCTGCAGTGGGTGATCGACGCCTACGCGCTCACGCTTGCCGCGCTATTGATGACGGCCGGCTCATTGGCCGATCTGCTCGGCCGCCGCAAGATCTTCTCGATCGGGATCGCGGTGTTCACGCTCGGATCGACGCTCTGCGGCGTGGCGCCCGATCCCACATTCCTGGCGCTCAGCCGCGGGCTGCAGGGCGTCGGCGGCGCAATCATGTTCGCGACCAGCCTCGCGCTGCTCGCCCAAGCCTTCAAACCGGCAGAGCGCGGCACCGCGTTCGGCGTGTTCGGGGCGGTGACCGGCGTCGCGCTCGCCGTCGGCCCGGTGCTCGGCGGGGCGATCACCAGTGCGCTCTCGTGGCGCTGGATCTTCTTCGTCAACGTTCCCGTCGGCGTAATCGCGCTGGCAATAACGCTGATGAAGGTGCAGGAATCCAAGCTCGACCACGCGCGCCGCCCCGATATCCCCGGGTTCGTCACCTTCAGCATCTCGCTCGCGGCGCTCGTCTACGGACTGATCAAGAGTCAGGACGACGGCTGGGGATCGGCCACCGTGCTGGTGTCACTGATCGTCTCCGTGGCCCTGTTCCTGGCGTTCGTGATGGTCCAGCGCACCTCGGACCATCCGATGTTCGACCTGCATCTGCTGCGGGTACCGACATTCAACGGCGGACTCGTAGCCGGCTTCGCGATATCCGCGTCGATCTTCTCGCTGTTCACGTACCTCACGATCTACATCCAGGGGATCCTCGGATACTCGGCGATTCAGGCCGGCATCCGCTTCCTTCCGTTCACCGGCGTCACGTTCGTGACCGCCGCAATCGCGGGACGGCTGACGACCAAGGTCCAGATCCGCTACCTGATCGGCGGCGGCTTCCTGCTGCTCACGATCTCGCTGCTGATGATGCGCGGGATCACGCCGACCGACGGCTGGAGGCACCTCGCACCCGGGTTCATCGTCGGCGGAGTCGCCTGCGGTCTGATCAACGTGCCACTCGCCTCAACGGCGGTTGGCGTGGTCCCGCAGCAACAGGCCGGAATGGCGTCGGGAGCGAACGCGACCGCGCGCCAGGTGGGGATCGCCACCGGTGTGGCCGCGCTCGGCACGATCCTCGCGAGCATCATCAAGAGCGACATGGGCACCGCACTGAGCAGGACCGTGCTGAGCGGCCACGCGCACCAGCTGGGCGCCGCGGTCAGCTCCGGTGCGGTCGCGAAGGCCGCAACCCATGTGCCGCCAGCGGACCGCCTGATGCTTTACGGAGCCGCCCGCGTGAGCTATGTCGACGCGCTCAATACGGTGCTGCTGATCGGTGCGGTCACCGCAGCCGTCGCCACCGTGATCACGTTCTTCGCGATCCGCAGCCGCGACTTCTATCACGTCCAACAGCAGCAAACGGCGGACGCCGCGCCCGCGGTGGTTTAGGACGGTGTGGGTGGCTTGGGGGCCACCCACACCGTAAGCAACGCCTCAATCTGCTGCGTGAGTAGTTCGCCGCCGACTGTTCGGCTCGATGTGCTGGTCCGGCGCGGTCGCCGACGGTGATTTCTACAGTTTGCCTGAGTAAATGACTCAGGCGAGCAACATCCACACGGACGGCGAAGCCGAGTTCTCGCTGCGCGCGATCGCGGTGACGGCGTATGGGCCTGCGGCGCTGTTCGGGCTCGCCGAAGGCGCGATGCTGCCCGTGATCGCGGCCTCGGTGATCGCTCGTGGCGGCAGCGAATCGACCGCCGCCTTGATTGCCGCGATGCTCGGAATCGGCTCGATCCTGACCAACATCCCGTCGGGGGTGCTGGCCACCAGGATCGGGGAGCGACGAGCGATGCTCGCTGCGGCGCTGATCACGGCGGTCGCGCTGGTCCTCTGCCTGATCAACCTCGGGCGCAGCTCCGAGTCGTTGGTGATGTACGGCGCCGGCGTGTTTCTGTTGGGCTGCGCGAGCTCGGTCTACAGCCTCGCGCGACAGTCCTACCTGACCGAGCTCGTGCCGGTCGATATGCGTGCGCGGGCGCTCTCGACGCTCGGTGGCAGCATGCGCATCGGGATGTTCGTCGGCCCCTTCATCGGCGCCGGCGCGATGCAGTTGTGGGGGCTGGCGGGCGCCTATTACGTGAGCCTCGTCGCGATCGCCGCCGCGGCCGTGATCGTCGTGCGGGTGCCCGACCTCGAGCTCGGTGAGGACCATCGGCGGGCCTCGCTCGAGGTGACCACGATGAGCGTGCTCAAGCGCGACTGGAAGATGTTCCTGACCCTCGGCAGCGGCATCCTGCTGCTCTCGATGATCCGCCAAAGCCGCCAGATCGTGATCCCGCTGTGGGCGGCGCACATCGGCCTTTCGGCGGCCACCGCCTCGCTGATCTACGGCGTCGCCGGTGGCATCGATGCGCTCACCTTTTACCCGGCGGGCAAGGTCATGGACCTCTACGGACGCCGCACGGTTGCGGTGCCGTGCGCCGCGATCATGGGCCTCGCGATGGTGCTGATGCCGCTCACTCACGGTGAGCTCACGCTGATGCTGGTGGCCGTCGTGATGGGCTTTGGCAACGGTTGCGGATCTGGAATCGTGATGACGCTCGGCGCAGACGTATCGCCCGCGATTGGCCGGCCGACCTTCCTCGGCATCTGGCGCGAGCTGTCGGACGGCGGTACCAGCATCGGTCCGCTGTTGCTCTCAGCGGTCACAGCCGCAGTCAGCCTCGGCGCCGGGATCGCAGTCAGCGGCGGTGTTGGATTCCTCGCGGCCGGAGCACTGTGGCTCTGGATCCCCAAGCGCAGCCGGGTGGGGCGAATCCGGGCACGCCGTGAAGCCGAGGCGCGGGTCCCGACCTAAGGCTGCACGAGCGATCACCGCGCGGGACCCGACTCAGGGCCGGAGGGCAGCTCACGGAGGACGTCGGCTGCTAAAGTTACTTGCCAGCAAGCAAGTAAAACTTCTTTGACGTGGGAGGCGCACGTGGCGCCGATTGAGACTCCAACAGATGCAGCCGTAAGCGCCGAGTTCCAGACGGCTCAGCGGCTGCGCACGATGTTCGGCCGGATGTCGCGCTTGCTGCGCCCGACCGATACGGGCAGCGCCAGCGATCTGACGCCCACCCGCGTTTCCGTGCTCTTGGCTGCCGATCACCTTGGTCCGGTTCGCCTATCCGAGATCGCGCAACGCGAGGGCCTGAACCCGACGCTGTTGTCCCGCACGGTCGCGAATCTGGTTGAGGCCGGGCTGATCGAGCGCACCGCCGACCCGTCCGATCGCCGCTCGGCCTGGATTGCGGCGACCACCGCGGGCCACGAAGCTGCCGAAGGTATCCGCCGCGAACGCACGGTGCATCTGCAGCAGGCGTTGGTCACGCTCAGCGCCGATGACCTCCGCGTGATCGGCGCCGCGCTGCCGGCGTTCGAGCGGCTGATTGAGTCCGTGCGTGCCGGCAACGGCGAAGGCACGGGCAGCGGGGAGCGCTCGTGACGCAGAAGCTGAAGGCCCTGCGTCACACCACGTTCGCATCGTTCGACATCCCCAATTACCGCCGCTACATCCTCGGTCAGTCGACCTCGCTGATCGGCACATGGATGCAGGTGACGGCCCAGTCCTGGCTGGTGCTGACGCTGACCCACTCGGCCGGCTGGCTCGGCTTGATCGTCGCGTTCCAGACGCTGCCGGTGCTGATCCTCGGCCCTTACGGCGGGGTCGTCGCCGACCGCGTCGACAAGCGCAAGCTGATGATCGCGCTGCAGACCTTGATGGGTGTGCAGGCGCTGGCGTTGGGCGTCCTCACGATTACGCACTCCGTGCAGATCTGGGAGATCGCGGTGCTCGCGGTGCTGCTCGGCCTCAACAACGCCTTCGAGAATCCCGCGCGCCAGAGTTTCATGCTCGAGCTGGTCGGGCCAGACTACCTGCGCAACGCCGTGTCGCTGAACTCCACGATGGTCAACGTCGCGCGCGTGATCGGACCGGCGGTTGCCGGCGTGATGATCGCGGTGGTGGGGGAGGGCGCCTGTTTCCTGCTCAACGCCGCCAGCTTCGCGATGGTCGTGCAGTCCCTGCGGAGCATGGATCTCGCTGCGTTGCGCCCGGTCACGCCCACGCCTCGCGGAAAGGGTCAGCTGCGTAAGGGGCTGCGCTACATCCGCAGCCAGCCGGGGCTTGCGCTGCCGCTGCTGATGATGGCCGTGGTCGGCTGCCTCGCCTACGAGTTCCAGGTGACGCTGCCATACATGGCCTCCCACGGACTGCACTCCGACGCCTCGGGTTACGGCTTCATGACCGCAGCGATGGGACTCGGTGCGGTCGCCGGCGGCTTGACCGTCGCCACGCGCGGCAGGACCGGTTCCTGGCCGCTGGCGCTGTCAGCCTTCGGATTCGCGGGCGCGATGGCGCTCGCCGCACTGGCCCCCAACCTCGCGGTCGAGCTGCTGGCGTTGCTGCTGGTCGGCGCCGCCAGCGTCTCGTTCATGTCTCAGGGCAACGCCACGCTACAGCTGCGTGCCGCCCCCGAGATGCGCGGCCGCGTGATGTCGCTGTGGTTCGTCGCCTTCCAGGGTTCGACGCCGATCGGCGGTCCGATCATCGGTGCGGTGATGGGCAGCTTCGGTGCCCGCGCCGGCCTCGGGGTGGGCGCTGTTGCCTGCCTATCAGTGGGGCTCATGGGCTTGATCGCGATACGGATGCTGCAGACGCGCGGGGTCCAGGCGCCCGCCGATGAGATCGTCACGGTTGGGCCCGACGGCGCGGTCGAAGCCGAACTGCCCGCGGCCGGAAGCCGAACTGCCCGCGTCCGAGCGCAAGCCCTCGCTCGCCTAAGACATCCCGGGCGGTCTTCAGCCCGCGCTGCCCATCCAACCTGCGGCCATCACCAGACGGATCCGTCACGAGCGCTGGGGCTCGTCAGACGACCTGTGTGACGGCCTCGCACAGCCGCTCGACGTCACTCTGGTCGTTGTACACCGCCAGCGTGATCCTGGTGGCGCCGGCCACGCCGAGGCCCAGCCGCTCGCAGGGCTCGAGCGCATAAAACGAGCTCGACGGGGCATTGATCCCATTGGACGCCAGGTGCCGAGTGAGCGAGGCACCGTTGTTGCCGGAGAAGTTGACGAAAATCGTCGGGGTACGTCGTGCGGCGCGGGCGTAAAGACGTGCCCCTGGCATAGCGCTCAGCCGCTCCTCGATCTTGGTGCAGAGCGCATGTTCATGGGCCGACATCGCCGCGATCGAAGCCGCCAGCCGCTCACGACGGCTGCCCTCAGCGGCCACCAGACCGGCAATGAAATCGACAGCCGCGGTCGTGCCCGCCATCTGCTCGTACGGCAACGTGCCGAGCTCGAAACGCTCGGGGACGCTGTCAGGAGATGGCCGCAGCTTGTCGACGCTGAGCGACTCAAGTACTTCCATCTTCCCGGCCAACACGCCGCAATGTGGGCCGTAGAACTTGTAGGGAGAGCACGCGAACAGGTCGACGCCCCAGCCGTTCACGTCAACCAGCTCGTGCGCCGCGTAATGCACGCCATCCACATAGATCAATGCGTTGACTGCATGTGCGGCCTGCGCCACAGCCTTGAGATCCGGCATCGTGCCGATCACGTTTGACGCACCCGTGATCGCCACCAGCTTGGTGCGCTCATTCAGCAGCTCCAGAAAGCCCTCGAACTCGAACTCCGCGGACTCGGGATCGAAATCCGCCCACCTGACTCTCACGCCGGTTCGCTCTGCCGCGGCGAGCCACGGCTGCACGTTCGCGTCATGCTCAAGCCTGGTCAGAATGACCTCGTCGCCTTCCCGCCAGTCGGCGGACAGTGCCCTCGCGACCTCGAACGTCAGCCCCGTCATGCTGCGCCCGAACACGACCGACTCCGGTTCGGTCCCGAGAAAGTCGGCAAGTGCAGAGCGGCACTCCGTGACCGCCCGTTCGGCATTCAGCTGGGCTGGATTGCCGGTGCCGCGGTTCGCCAGCGGCCCAAGCAGCGTGTCGCGGATCGCGTCGGCAACCACAACGGGCGTCTGTGTTCCGCCCGCGCCATCAAAGAACGCGATCCCGGATTCAAGTGCCGGGAACTGTTGGCGAACACTCTCCACATTCAGCTGCTGCATCATCTCTCCTTGTCGCAAACGCGGACCACTCTACGGGGGCTTCGAGATGTGCGCGCCTGGGTCGTGTCCGTTTCGCGCGGCAGCAACGAGCACACGAACGGGCTGCTCCGCCACTACTTCCCCAGGGGAATAAACCTCAGTGTCCACACCCCAGAGCACCTACGAGCGGTCGGAGTATCCACGGTTGACCGGAACCACCCCACGGAATCCGGTGCGTGATCCGTCGAGCTGACGCGCGTGTCACGACGATGACCGTCGAGGTCGCAGTCGTATGGAAGTGACTGCCGCGGTAGCGATCGCAATTGTGATCGCCGCTAGCACCAGGACGACCAATGGGCTCACTGGGACCGCCACGGCGTACCCCTTTCGGACTGTGGTCAGCCAGACTGTGACGGCCGCGATCACGAATCCGCCTGCAAGCCCGATGGCGGTCATGAGTGCGCTTTGCATTGCAACCGCACCCCAGGCCCACGATCGCGGCACGCCGATCGCGACCAAGCTCCGGCTTTCTTTACGCAGGCTTCGCGCGGTCGACCCGAGCGCCGCGATCATTGTCGCGATCATTAGGAGGAGCACCGCATATCGCCCGAACACCAAGCCTTCCGGCTCTGGGTTATACCGGTACGGGACGTGGACGGACAGGCTGCTGATCGGCACTCCGGTGTCGGTGATCGCTTTCTGGAGCTGGTTCTGCATATGCACTGAGACGTTCGTAAACGCGTTTTGGCTCACATGTATCGGCAACTGCCACCGGCGCGCGACCGAATCCAACACAAACCCACTGGTTTGACTATCCCAGCCGTGATCGCTTTGGATCGACGCGACGTTGACCAACGCAGTGTCGGACCGTCGCGTTTGTTCCTGTTCCCGCCGCGGTTGATCTACGATCCGGATCGCCGCGCGGCGTCCGACCGCTCCATGGGACGCAAAGTGCAGCACGCCGCCTTCGGCAAAGAGCTTGATGTCCGCGGAAGTCAGAACGCCGGGAAGGAGTCGGCGGATCGCGGTGGCGCTGTCAACCGCGAACAGCGGTGGCTGAAGTCCGTTTCCGACGATCGCGTATCCGGTAGCAGGGTGGTCCAGGTTCACCGCCATCAGCGCGGCGACCTTAGTTGGCTGTTCTCGCGTGATCCTCTCCGTGATCAGCAACGCTCGCTGGTCGGGTCGGTCGAACGTAGCGCCGTTTGGTGCCACGATCGCTACCTGGCGTGCCGGGAGCCAACCGTCCCACTGGCTGGCTTGCGCACGCTCGTAGCCGGCATGGCTCACGCTCAGCGCGACGAATGGACCCACGCAGATAACGGTTGCCGCGCATACGGCGCTGCACTGGAAGCGGTCCATCATCAGGCGGCTTGTCGCGAGGCGAAAACGCAGTCCGTGTCCGACTGACAGTCTGCGTAAGACCGTGAAGACGTCAGCAATTGGCAGGCACACGGCTGTCGTCACAAGCACCGCGATGATGGTGCCTTCTGAGCCGGGAGGGCTGCCTGGGACTACATAGACCAAGGCCAGAGCGGCGAGCGCGGCTAACGTCCATCGCAGAGCGGTCATGATCCGTCGGGGCGGACGCCGTGCCAGGAGATTGCGCACGCTTGCGCCCCGCTGCTGCTCGGCGGTTGCGGCGACGACTGCGACGGCCACGACGATCATCACTCCGGACAGTCGTAGGGTCTGTCCGGCGATCGACGCTGTGGGGCTGAGCGGTTGGCTTTCGCGCGGTGCAAGCAACGCCCTCGCCAGTACCCCGAGCCCCTCACCACCAAGCACACCGAGCACGATCGCGATGGCCAAGAGTGCCAGCGTTCCTGAGGAAACGGCTAGCGACGCGGCACGCGACCGCACACCGATCGCCTGCAGCGTCCCAGACCAGCGACGAGCGCGCCGGGCCCGCAACCCGAGCAACAACAAGGGGCACAACACCGCTAGCGCTAACGACGGTGCCTTGTAGACCAACGGCTCGGATGCGATCGATGACTGCATCACCGGATAAGCGGCGAGCATTGCGCGGTTAAACGCAAGGGGCAGACCCGAGGGATCTCCAGTTCGTTGCGCCGCGGAGTAACGCAACGCGATCGAGTCAAGCCGAGGCCAGTTCCTGAAGTCACCGAGAACCTCAACCTCTGGCGAGACCGCGGCGAACCCGGCCCTCCGCAGACGAACCCAGTCGAACGATGCCCACGTCCCAGGGGCGGCGAGTACCTCACGCGCCGAGCGCGTATCTGCAAACTGGTCTCGGACGACGCCGACGACACGCAGGCGGACGTCACCGGACGCGGCGGTTATGGTGCGGCCAAGCGGATTCTTGAACATGCCAGCCGCCACCGCCACCTGCCCGGGCATCCGCGGCATCTGGCCTGATATCAGCGTGTACTCAGTCCCAAACGGATGCTGTGCCCAGTTGGCCTCACGGTAGAACACAAAGCCATCTGGAAACGCGTCGAACGGCAGGTCGTTGGTGGACACGACTACCGCGGAACGGCCCACGGGCGCGAACCGTCGCACTCCGCGGATCAGTTCCGCGGGAGGTAACTTCGTAAGTCCCGTCTCCGCGGACCCAAGGCTTACTGCCCCGTCAAATCGGCCGAACTCATAATTCGACTGCTGGCCAACCGAGAGAGTTAGCGCCTGCACCCCGATGAACGTCGCGAGCAAGAGCGCCAACGGAAGCGACACGACCGCAAACGCCTGGAAGAGATCGCGACGGCCGACGAGCCGGCGTCCGAGACGCAGCAGGGACTTCACGAGTACCTCGCCGCCAAGGAGTGCGTGTGACTAATGTGTCGCGAGTGGGCGGTCAGCGGCGCGAGTTGCCCGTCGGTGAGTTCATACGCGACATCGGCGTGTTCGAGCACCGTCATGTCGTGCGTAGCCACTATCGCGGTCATTCCCTCGGCACAGAGGCGAGCGACCTGTTCGAACAGTGCCCGCGTGTTCCTACTGTCCAAAGCGCCTGTGGGTTCGTCAGCCAACAAGATTCGGCGCGAGCCGATCACTGCGCGAGCGATTCCGACCCGTTGGCATTGTCCACCCGACATATCAGCCGGCAAACGTTCACCAAGCCCGACGAGACCCACTCGCTCCAACCCGGCAAGCGCTGCCGAGGCCGCCTCGCGACGATTGACGCCGGCAGCCTCCAGCGGCAGTGCCACATTCTCCGCTGCGGTCAGTTCGTCTAACAGATTGTTGTCCTGAAACACGATCCCGATCGAGCGCAGACGCAGATCAGACCGCCCGTCTACATCGATCTCGGCGAGTGCGGTACCCAGCACCGAAACACTCCCCGAGGTCGGCTCATCAAGACCGCCGATCAAGCCCAGTAGCGTGCTCTTCCCGGACCCAGAAGCGCCTACCAACGCGACGAACTGCCCCTCCGACACTGTCAGCGATACACCGCGGACAGCCCACACGTCCCCTCCGCGGGTTAGATAGCGACGACTCAGGTCGCTTGTCTCGATAACCACGCTAGGCGCTACTCGAGCATGGCGTGGGCCGTCCACCGTCGCCTCCTTCATCCTATCTGCAGGGCCCGTTGTCGTCCCACGACAACATTGCGTCGTTGTCTTCCACTTGGTTGTGCGAATCCCGCATTGCCATCGTGTAGCAATCCCCGTCGCCGTTCAGGTCCGTGAACCAGCTGCCGTTACGGTCGGTGTTATTCACCCACGAGGAGAGAATGCCTTGGTACTGGCTGGGTTCGTTCTTGATCGTCTGGCCCCCATAGCCCCAATCAAACATTACCCTCTCCTCTTTTCAGTGATCTGGGTGCGCCTCCGCACGTACGAGAGCGCACACAACCGCGACTGGCGTCACCAATCTGATGTCATGCCCGACCGGGGCCTAGCATGATCGTTTCCATCTGCCGAATAGCGGTGGCCTGAAGCTGGCCACATGTCCGTTAGCTGGTTCGATCGCCGTAGCGCTTGTTTGACCGTATAAGCGGAGCTACTCCGGGTTTGTGACCGGAATTTTCAAAACTTCACAGATAAGGTCAGCTTGTGCTTAGCCCGACAAGGCGTCAGTGCCTGCGGGTGTGCTTGGCCAATCCAGCAGGCAGACCGGTGACTAGTTCCTGCCTGGTGTACGCGAGCCATGTGGTCTGCTTTCCATTCCAGCTGTACGCATCGGCGAGCAGGCGGGAGTTGGCAGCGTCAAAGAACACCTCATAACGGAGACGGCCGCGCGAGCAAGAAACCGCGATCCCGCGCTGGCCTTTCGGGTCCGTCCTCATTCCCAGCAAGCGAACTCCAGGAATCAGTAGGGTTGCTCGATATAGTGCGGCGCGTATCGTGGGCGGTGCGTCTGTAAAGCGAAGGTAGTCCGCTACGTTGACGAGCAACTCTTCAGGCGTGTTCTGGCCGCCGTCTCCGCGGTGAATCTGCTTCAGTAGCAGTTGGGGATTCGTTGAGTACTTCCGCCAGTCGTGACTTGACACCGGCGCGTCGTGTTTGCCAGAACCAAACCGGTATTCACTCTGATAACCGTGAGCGAACGGATTCGTCACGTGGATGCTAAGACACGCGTTCTTGTCCGCGGTCGAAACAAAGGTCCCCGGACTCGTCGTTTGTCGCTGCGCCCCAGATCCATTAGCCGCGACCCACATCTCAACGTGGAAGGGCTGGCGGAGAATGCACTGCGTGTCACCGACGGCGTGCTCCGGCTCCTGAACCCCGTAGGCGTCGGTGAATAGATATTGACCGACGCCGGGTATCCCACTGAAATCTTGATCTCCTGCCACGGTCGCGAGACGATCCATCTCCTCTGCGAGCGAACTCGGGTGGACGGCCGGCTGGTTGAACCCGAGCACGACGACCACGGCCAATATCGCGCAGGCCAACCCGGCCAGCGACGCCCCTAGCACCATACGCCGGCGTCTTCTCGATGCCGCAGTGGCGCTCGTGGTTCCGTCGCCCACCCTGTCATACGCGCCAAGAAGCTCTTGAACGAGCTCTTCTACAGGGTCATTACGCGTCACTGGCCACCAACCTTCGCCGCAACGCCTCCAGCGCACGACTCACGCGCTTACGTGCGACCTGTTCGCTGCACTGAAGCTGTGCCGCGATCTCAGCGTAGCTCTGCTCCTGAATAAATCGGGACGAGATAACCCGACGGTGCTCGTCGGGAAGTCGATCCACGGCGTCGAGCACGCCTGCGTTGTCGGCGTCCTTGATCATTCGTTGAACGATCTTGTCTCCTTCATGGTCAAGCGTGATGGGCTGCATTTCAAGCCTTTCCCGGAGGGAGTGCTCCACTTGGCCTTTACGCTGGTAATCAGCCAGCCTGTGGCGAGCTATAGAGAACAGCCACGCCGTTCCAGGCGCATCGGTCAACTCGTATGCCGGGAGGGCGAGCGTCACGGCTGCGAACGTTTCCTGCGCCAAGTCCAATGCGACGTCTCTACGGCCGGTCGCTCGCGCAAAGTAGGCGATGACTGCCGGCAAGTGTCGCCGACAGAACGCCTCAAACGCATCGCGATCACTCTTCGCGCGGTCGATCAGCTCGTTATCGGGCACCTCGCGGTACAAGTTCTGGCCGCCTATCCGCCTCATCGAACGACACTCTCATCCACGATAGTCCGGCACTCTAACCCACCGGCCTGCCGGACAGCGGGACTAGGCTGGCGGCTCATGTATGCGCGCGGTGCAGCCGAAGTGCTCGATTTGCAGGTAATTCGTCGGCGCTGTGTTGATCCCAGGCGAGCTCCACGGCGGACGAGGTCTCCCGCGTTCAGAACGTCCCGATCGGGAGGTGATGCCCGCTGTCGTCCAGATATGCCCCCTTGACGCGGAGCAAGCTCACCTTGGGACGTCTGCTTTACAGCGCGCCGGCCGGCGTTTGGACCGAGACGATTCGCCACGGATTCTCGGACTCGCCGGTGAGCGCCAGCGTCCAGCGTTCCGTGAATCCGACGAGCCGGGTGTCCGAACCGGCGAGCACCCGGGTGGTAGAGCGTTCCTCGATGTACCGACGTCCCCGCAGGTCGACGTCGATCATCATCGTGGCGGGATCGGTCGCCGCATCAACGGCGGTGATGCGGATCCGCCGCACCTGCAGCCCACGAACAACCATGCGCGTCTGCTCGCTCGGATCCTGAGGGTGCAGCATTTCGCGCGCCGCGTCTGCGGTCGCGACCTTCAGAAGTTCGTCGTCGGGGCCGTCCACAGCAAGCGCCCAGCCGGCAACCGCGCGACGCGCCGCCACCTCGAGCACATCGGGCGCGAAGCGGCCATCGGCCAGGCTGAGGTCGAGGGCGGCGGCGCGCGCGTCACCGCTGAAGCTGAGGTCGGCCAGATCTGCCACTGAGGTTTGGCTGCCACTGACGGTCTTTGAGCCCGCCGCGGCGGTCCTCACGCGGGAGTCGACGTCTGCGTTCGCGCCTTCGACGGTCGCCTCATCCTGCAGACCCTGGGTGTCGGCCCAGTCGGTCTGAACGATCTCATCCTGCAGCGAGTACTCGCCCTCGGCACCGGACTCGATCGAGGCCAGCAGCCAGTGCCCCTTCGGGGGCTGGTACTCGTCGTCGGGGTCGGGGATCGCGTTGGTGTGACCGTTGGCGTGCGCGGTCGCGTCGTCGACCCATTCCAGTGTCCAGTACTCGCGCATCTTCGTGGTCTCGCTGAAGCTTCCGTCACGCTTGATCCGGCGGCCGCTGCTGTCGGTGACGTAGTCCTTCAGCTTCGCTTCGATGCGGACGACCACGCGGTCTCCCTGAGCCTCGCTGCCGTCGCCGGAGCCGCGGCGCTTGCGGCGCAGGCCTACGTATTCGATCTTGGGTTGACCGACGGGCTCGACCGTGTTGCGCCAGCCACGACGCTGGTAGTCGTCGAGCCGTTTGTCCCACTCGACGAACAACTCGGGAGCGATCAGTTTGCGCAACCTCTGGCGGTCATCCTCGCTCCACGCGAGCTGCACGTCGCTGAACAGTTGATCGGCCGCGAGCTTCACGGACTCGGGACCAAACGCCGAGTTCTGATCGGCGGCCTCCGCTGCCGCGAGTTCGACCTGACGCTGTCGGCGCTTGGTCTCGCGCCGGTGCGCGCGGCCGCGGCGGTTACGCGCATGCCACCAGCGCTCAATCTTCGGCTCCCCGAAGGACCAGAACCACCACAGCAGGCCGAGCGCGATCAAGACCAGCGCACCGAGTCCGTGACCCAGCAGCGCGATTGCGATCAGCACTCGGAAGATGACGAACAGAGCGAATCCGCTGACGTGCCCGCCGCCGCCACCGCTATCACCGCCACCGAAGCCGCCGCTGAAGTTGGCGGTGCCACCTCCAGCGCCGAACGCGGCCGGCGCGAGTACCAGCAGGCCGAGGATCACTATCGCGAGTGCTGCAAGCAACACTCGGGAACGTCTGGTGTCCCGCCGGGCCCGCCTAGAGCCGGCGGTCCGGGTAGACCGCCGGCCGCCAAAAGGATGCATAACCCATAGTTTGCCCTATGGGGTTAAAGAACCTGAAGAATTAGGCTGCGGCGGCGGCTTTGAGCGGCCCGACGCCCGCCTGGTCCTGCTTGACGTGCTCGTCGGCGTGGTAGCTGGAGCGGACCAGCGGGCCGGCGGCAACGTGCTCGAAGCCGAGCTTGTAGGCCTCGTCCTCAAGCGCCTTGAACTCGTCAGGATGCCAGTAGCGCACGATCGGCAGATGGTTCACGGTCGGGCGCAGGTATTGCCCGACGGTCAGCACCTGGACGTGGTTCTCGCGGAGCGTGCGAGCGCGTCGACCATCTCGTCGAACGATTCGCCGAGTCCGACCATCAGTCCGGACTTGGTTACAACCTCGTCGCCGGCCATCTCCTTGGCGGTCCGCAAGACGCGGTTGGAGCGCTCCCAGGTGGAGCCGCGACGCGCGACCTTGTAGAGCCGCGGGACGGTCTCGACGTTGTGGTTGAACACGTCAGGGCGTTCGGCGATGACCTTCGCCAGCGGCATTTCCTGACCGCGGAAGTCGGGCGTCAGCACCTCGATCTTGGTCTGCGGCGACTGCTGGCGGATCTGCCGGATCACGCCTACGAACGCGTGCGCCCCGTAGTCGTACATGTCGTCGCGATCGACGCTGGTGATAACCGCGTGGCGGAGTCCCATACGGGCTACCGATGCGGCTACACGGGCGGGCTCCAGCGGATCGTGCCAGGTCGGTTTGCCCGTCTTCACGTTGCAGAAGCCGCAGCGTCGGGTGCAGGTGTCCCCGAGGATCATGAAGGTCGCGGTACCGCGCTGCCAGCACTCGCCGATGTTCGGGCAGGCGGCTTCCTGGCAGACCGTGTGCAGGTTCTCGGCCTTGATCAGGCTCTGCAGCTCGCGATAACGCGGGCCGCCCGGGGCGGGCACCTTGAACCACGGCGGCTTACGGCCACGGAATTCCTGGGCTTCGCCGCCCAGCACCTCGAGGACGTTGGCGATCCCGCCAGGGTTCGATCGGGATCTCGTAGCGCTCATCTGTTCAGAGGGTACCTAGCGGCTGGTGGAGGATGCGCTGTCGCGGGCCGCGGATGACAATCGCGTCAGAAACCGACCCGCTTTGCAACGAATTCGCGCGGAAGCTGCTTCGGAGGCCAGTGGACCGTCGGGCGAGTGCGATGTTGTTGGAGTGGCTGCTAGCTCGGATCAAGACCCAGGTGGACGAATAACGGACGGTATGCGTCCGATAATCGTCCACCAGCCGGTCAAAGACGAGGCAAGGAGTGACTCCTCACGCGATGCGCGGCCGACTTTGGATCAGGCGGCCAACGCCCTCGCCAGGCAGCAGCATGGTGTGCTGGCGTTGGGACAGTTGCTCGAAGCCGGATATTCCTCGCGATCGGTCAGCAGACGAGCATGCGCAGGGCGGCTGCACCGAATTCACAAGAGCGTGTACGCGATCGCCCCGTTCGAACTACTGCAGCCCGACGGCTTGCGGATGGCCGCCGTGCTCGCGGCGGGGCAGGGAGCGGCGCTGTCGTATCGGACTGCGGCGATTCATCATGGACTGATCGCCGGCGCCGGAACGACGCGTATTGACGTGACGGTCCCGCGCGGCGGAGAGCGAGCCCGCGGTGGCCTGAACATACATCGGGCAACCAATCTTCGGCCCGAAGACGTCACCACGGTTCGACGGGTACCGACGACGACAGTCGCGCGAACGCTGTTCGATCTCTCGACCGTGCTCAGTGAGCGTCGGCTAGAGCGGGCGATCGACGAAGCGGTCGCCCAGGCCGAGTTTCAGTGCGGCGGTGACTACGAGACTGTTGCATGGGAGCTGCGGGAGCAGATCGAGATGAATCCGGGCAGACGTTCCGAATGCACAGCCCTTGGGAGGATCCTGGATGACCGCGAAGTCGGACTCCCGACCTGGAACGAGATCGAGGAACTGATGTTGGCGGCGGTCAAAGACGCGGGCCTACCGCTGCCGCGGGTCCAGGCGACACTGAACCTTGACGACGGAGAGCCGTCGATCGAGCCCGACTTCATGTGGCCGGATATCAGGCTGATCGTCGAGACAGACGGCTTCCGCGAGCACGGCAAGCGCAGTAGCTTTGAGTCGGACCGCCGCCGCGACCAGCGTGCCGCGGCGGCCGGCTACGAGACGGTCCGCGTGACCTGGCGGCAACTGCAAGACGAGCGACCGTCGCTGACACGTCGCCTAGCGGGTGTCTACAGCGCACGCTCTGAGCTGTTCGCGGCCCTGCGCCGCCGATAGCCAATCACAGCACCCGAGGGGTTCGGCTCTGCCGGTGCGCTGGGAGAGGGGCGAGCCGAGGGTTGGTCTAGTGCTGCGGTTGTTCTAGCGCTACGGATTGGTCCGCTCCAGCGTGATCGGCGGCGACTGCGTGGACGCGCTCCGGCTCGACTTCCACAACGGTCGTGCCGCGCCGCGCCGCGAAGGCGTCGGCGACGGCAGTGCGGAAGCGCGTGAAGCGTGCGGTCGAGGTCGGCTCGGTCGCGCTGATCGGAATGTTGCCGGTGTGGGCGGGCACAAACAGGCCCGGAGGGATCACTGGGACCGGGGCCGGCTCGATGCCGGGGTCGCCCTGCTCGAGCGCGACGGACGTCATCGTTACCTCGGGCAGGCCGCAGGCGATCACCCAGTTGAACGGGCGCATGTCGTTTTCGACGTTGACCGCGAATCCGTGTGCGGCGATTCCGCGTGAGACGTGGACGCCGATTGAGGCGATCTTGCGATCCTCGACCCAAACGCCGGTGTAGTTGAAGCCGTCCTCGGGGCGTCCGCGGGCAACGATCCCCTCCGACTCGCGTAATGCCTCGGCTATCGCGTTCTCCATCAACCGCACGTATGCCACCGTGTCCTCGATGCGCACGATCCCGTAGCCGACCAGCTGTCCCGGGCCGTGGTAGGTGACCTTGCCGCCGCGCTTGGTCTGGATCACCTCGATCCCGTGGTCCGCGTACCAGGCCTCGCCCATGGTCAATTCACCAGGGACGGAGCGTCGACCGCGTGTGTAGACCGCCGGCGTGTGCTCAAGCAGCAGCAGCGTGTCGGGAATCAGTTCCTGCTGGCGCGCGCGGCGCAGCGACTCCTGAAGTTCGAGCCCCGACCCGTAGCTGATCGCGCCGATGTTGCAAACCCAAAGACTGTCAGACATCCAAATACGATCCTACCCTGAGAGTCATGGACGGCACCCCGCTGATCCGCATGCACTGGCGTCTGCGCGGCGCCTGGATGTGGCCGGCATTCATCGTGTTCACCGTCGTTGACGGGGTGCTGCTGCACGAGCTTCCGGTGGTCGGCGACTCGGCCGCGCTGGTGGGAATGCTGATCCTGGCGTTCGTCCTGAACCTGGTGGTGGTGGTCGTGGTTAGTCCCACGCTCGGCGCGCTCTTGCGCCGGCGCTTCAAGGACATGCCGAAGGTCGTCTCGAACGACTACGCGGGAACGATCGGAATCGTCGTGACCAGCATCGCGATCGCTACCGGCGGTCTGATCCACCATCCCGTGGTCGGACAGGATCAAGCGGCGCAGACAGACGCCGCCGAGATGGCCCAGGGCTATATCGCCGACCATGTCAAACACGCGCAGGCTTACGACCTGCGCAGTCTCAGCGTGCTGCCGATCCAGCCACCGAGCCGCTACCGCGTGTGCGCCGTCGGCATCAGCACCGGGCGCTGGTACTGCGTGTCAGTGACCGTGCCCATCGGTGGGCAGCCGCTGCCAGGGGCAAACTACGACGGAGCCCGCGTGATGCCCGCAGGCTCCGAGTCAAACCAGCTGCTCTCGGAGGGAACGAACTAGAACTCCGCGGGCCGGATGCTCGCGGCCCCCGAAGCGAGGTCGGACGCATCGGGGTTCAGCGTCGGGCGCGGCTCTGTTAGGCGTCGCGGTCGCGCCGCTCGTACCACTGTTACGCGTCGCGGATGCGGCGCTCGTACCACTGTTACGCGTCGCGGTTGCGCCGCTCGGCTTCGCGCTCGGCCTCGCGCTCCGCGCGTTCCGTTTCGCGCTCGGCCTCGCGCTGCGCGCGTTCCGTCTCCCGCTTGGCGTGTTCCGCCTCGCGCTTGGCGCGCTGCGCGTCACGTTTGGCCTCCTGCGCGTCGCGTTTGGCCTCCTGGGCCTTGCGCTTGGCCTCGATCGCCGCCTGAGTCTGCATCTCACCGATCTGGCGGGCGCGCTCCTTCAGCTCCTGGGCACGCTGCTTGGCCAGCTCCTTCACGTACGAGTAGTCGCCATCGGAGACCGCCATCGCGCGCTCCTGGATCTCACGCCCGGAGGCGACGGCGTCCTCGCTGAACTCGCGCCAGGCGTCCTTGGCGTCGCGGAGCGCCGAAATCACCTGCTCACGGACCTGGTCGGCATCGAAATCGTTGCCGCGGCCGCGGCTACCCGAGCGGCGCTCCTCAACCAGCACCTGCAGCGACATCAGCCCCGTGGCTACGAGCCGTGCGCCGCGGTCGATGTCGGCTCTCACCGCGTTGGTCAAGTCGATGCCCACGAGCCCGTCCTCGACGTGCCGGATGTTCGAGTCAAAGGCCAACTCAAGCAGGCTGACAATCGCACGCGCGGCGGTCACGATCTCAGGCTCGCGCGGGTCGATGCGGTAGTTGGCGGCAAGGATCTGAGTGAGGTCGTCGACCATCGTGTGGCGGTGCTCGCCGGCGGCTGCGCGCAGCGCCGGAGTGGAGCGCACCATTTCGGCAAACCGCAGCACCCCGGCAGCGCTGTCCTCGGTGGCGGGAACGAAGGTGTCGGTCATCATCTCCTTCAGGCCGCGAGTGAACGCGACCACCGCCGACGATCCCGGCTCGCGCTCCCGCACCGCGGCTGAGAGCCGCTGACGCTGGGCCTCAGCGCGGTCGAATACCAGCGATTCCTTGGTGGGGAAGTAGTTGTAGATGGTCTTCTCGGATACGCCGACCGCTTCGGCGATCTCGGCGATCCTGACCTCGTCGTAGCCGCGCTCCAGGAACATCAGCGTGGCAGCGTCGGAGATCCGCTGTCTGGTCTCGCGCTTCTTGCGTTCCCGCAGGCCTCCGTCAGTCGCTGTCTCAGTCCCAGTGGGTTCGTCTGCGGCTTCCATATTTACAGTGTATCCAAAAATTCGGTTGCAGAAATTTTTCAGTGTCTGTATTGTTCTCGACCAAGATGACTAACACCGACGAATACGCGATCGAGGCAAAAGGCCTCACCAAACGATTCGGCGACTACACCGCCGTCGACAATCTCGACCTCTACGTAGAGAAAGGCACCGTGGTCTCGCTGCTCGGCCCCAACGGCGCCGGCAAGACCACAACCGTGCGCATGCTGGCGACGCTGCTGACCCCCAACAGCGGCACCGCCACGGTCAACGGCTACGACGTGATTCACCAGGCTGCCAAGGTCAGGGCCACGATCTCGCTCACCGGCCAGTTCGCTGCGCTGGATCCGAACCTCACCGCCAAGGAGAACCTGGTGCTGATAGCCAGGCTGCTCGGCAACGACCGCAAGCGGGCGCACGCGCTGATCGACGGGCTGCTGGAACGCTTTGACGCGACCGAGTTCGCCGACAGACTGGTCAAGCAGCTCTCCGGCGGCCAGCGCCGCCGCATCGACCTCGCCGCCGGCCTCGTCGACAAGCCCAAGCTGTTGGTGCTCGACGAGCCCACGACCGGGCTTGACCCGCGCAGCCGCCAGGTTGTGTGGACCACGGTCCGCGAATTGGTGGAGGAGGGCATCACGCTGCTGCTTACGACTCAGTACCTCGAAGAGGCGGACGCGCTCGCCGACCGCGTGGTGCTGATCGATCACGGTCGTGAGATCGCGGCCGGCACCCCGTCCGAGCTGAAGGCCCAGGTCGGGGACCAGCGCGTCGACGTGATCGCGACCGACGGCCGTTCGTTCCGCGAGCTCGGCGAGCTGCTTGACGACAAGGGCTTCGAGATCACGCTCACCAACGAGCTGCGGCGGATCTCGATCCCCGCGCCCGAGCAGCTCACCGACCTTGCCCGGATCTCCGATGTGGTCGCCAGCGCTGGGCTGGCGGTCGATGAGATCGCACTGCGCCGCCCGACCCTGGACGATGCCTTCATTGCGCTAACCGGCCACCCGGCCGAGGATCCGGACGAAGTTCCGGACGCCGAGAAGGTCAAAGCATGAACCGCCCGACAACCCGCAACCGAGACCAGCTCCGATGAGTGCCATCACGATCACCCAACCCTCGACCAAGACCACCCCGTTGCGGTTCATCCAAGAAACGCTGCTGTTCACCTGGCGCAGCCTGCGAGCGATCCCGCGCGTGCCCGAGCGGATCCTCGACGTGACGATCCAGCCGATCGTCTTCATTCTGTTGTTCATGTACGTGTTCGGCTCCGCGATCCACATTGCCGGCGTCCACAACTACGCGGACTTCCTGATTCCGGGCATCATCGGCCAGGGCCTCGCGTTCGGGATCATGGGCACCGGTGTGGCCACCAGCCACGACATGAAGGACGGTGTTCTGGACCGCTTCCGTTCGATGCCGGTGAGCCGTCTGTCGATCGTCACCGGCCAGGTGCTGGGCCAGTACTGCGAGCAGTTGCTGGGCCTTGCCGTCTATATCACGCTCGGTCTGATCGTCGGCTGGCATCCGACGTTCAACTTCGGCCAGGCGATGGAGCTGCTCGGCCTCGTGCTGCTGGCACTCTTCGCATTCACCTGGATGGGCGCCTACCTGGGAATGGTCGTGCGTTCACCCGACGCGATGCAGGGCGTCGGCTTCATCATCATCTTCCCACTGAGCTTCATGGCCGGCGTGTTCGTGGCGATCAACGGCATGGCCGCGATCCCGCGGGCGATCGGCCAATGGGATCCGATCTCGGCCCTGGTCGCGGCCGTCCGCAAGCTCAGCAACGGTGTGCCGTCGCACGGTTCGTGGCTGCTGAGCCACGCCGAACTCGCGATGTTCGGGTGGTCGGTACTGATCCTGGCGATCTTCATCCCGCTCGCGCTGCGGCGTTTCAACCACACCCTCTCGAGCTGACAGCGCGGTAGCTTCTCTCTCCGCTGAAAGGGGTACCGGCGTCTACGGCCGGTACCCCGCCACTAGTGTGCAGAGTCCGAATTTTCGACTCACCACGACTAGTGTGCTGAGTCCGAATTTCGACTCACCACCCGAATACCGGTGAAGCCATCGGAGGAGAGAATATGACCGGATTGATCGGCCGCCTGCCCAGCCTGCAGGCGGCGCTTGACAACCTCGCTGCAAACCACCGGGTCCCCGGTGCGAGCCTCGCGATCTTCGATGGTGACGACACCGTGCAGCTGGCCACCGGTGTCGCCAACCTCGGCACCCAGGTGCAGGTCACCACCGACACCCTGTTTCAGATCGGGTCGATCACCAAGGTCTACACGACAACGCTGGTAATGCAGCTGGTGGACGAGGGCAAGCTCGAGTTGGATCGCCCGCTCAGCTACTACCTGCCGGATCTGCAACTGCCGGCACCCGCGAGCGCGGATCTGGTCACGGTCGCGCAACTGCTGAATCACACCAGCGGCATCGTCGGCGACTACTTCGGTGACTTCGGGCCCGGCGACGACTGCGTCGCACGCTACGTCGAGGCGCTCGCCGAGCAGCCCGCCGCACACCCGCCCGGGGCGATCTTCTCCTACTGCAACGCCGCCTTCTCGCTCGCCGGTCATCTGATCGAGCGGATCACTGGCAAGCCGTTCCACGAGGTGTTCGACGAACGCCTGCGCAAGCCGCTCGGGCTGCGGCACACCAGCGTGCTGGCGGAGGAGATGCTCGCGTATCGCTACGCCCTGGGGCACACCCGCACAGCTCCGGACGCCGCGATGCAGCCGGTCAAGACCGTGTTCCTCCCGCGCTCCACCGCCCCGGCCGGGAGCCGGACCTCGGCGTCCGCGGCCGACGTGCTGCGATTCGCGCGAATGCACCTGAACGGCGGCCTCGCCGCGGACGGCACGCGCGTGCTGAGCGAGCGCGCGGTGAGACTGATGCAGGGCCGGACCGCCACCTATCCACAGGAGGTCGGCGGCGGCTGGGGGCTGGGCTGGATGCTCGGCGACTGGGGCGGGGAACGCGTGATCGGCCACCCGGGCGGGACCTTCGGACAGCTGGCGTTCCTGTTCGTGATCCCCGAGATGCGCTTCGGCGTGTGCCTTTTGACCAACAGCGACAGCGGTGGCGCACTGTGGCAGGAGCTCGGCCGCTGGATCTTCCGCGAACTGGCGTGCGTCGAGATGCCGCGCGTGCCGCAGGCGGCGGCGCCCGGCCACGGCATCGACCTGGCCGCGTACACCGGCGTGTATGAGCGCTTCGCCAACCACTACGAGGTGGAACTCGACGGTGATGCGCTGAAGCTGACGCACATCAGCAACGAGCCGGGCGACGACGGAACTCCGCAACATCATCGGCTCGAGCCGATCGATTCAGAGCGGTTCGTGACCGTCATCGACGAGCGTCCGCAGCTGGTCGCGTTCCTCGAGTTCGGCGCCGATGGCCGACCCGGCTACATCCACACCAGCAGCCGCTCCGCCGCCCGCGCCTAACGAGGCCAACATATACCGGTGGCCGCCCTGACTTCTAAGCTCCGCCGCAGATACATCTCGGCAGAGCGAGACCTGAGGAGGAATACATGTCAAATGAAGTGCTCGAAGTCCCGATCGAGGACGAACTCGATGCGCTGTTCGGCTCTTACATAGCGGCCGGCCAAGCCCCCGGGCTGGTCTACGGAATCACTGGACCAAGCGGGCTGGGACACAACCGCGGCTTCGGCCGCCGTGACGATTCCGGACAGGCACCTGACGCCGACACCATCTTTCCGATCGCATCGATGTCCAAGAGCTTCTGCGCGTGCGCGGCGCTGATTGCGCGCGACCGCGGGCAGCTGTCGCTGAGCGACCCGATTGATCGCTGGGTACCTGAGTTCCAGCTCGCCGACTCGGGCGTCATCCCCGACGGGATGCCGACGCTGGAGATGCTGCTGAGCATGTCCGGGGGCCTGACCGAGGACAACTCGTGGATCGACCCGTTCATCGGCATGCCGACATCCAAGCTGCTGGAGATGGTGATGGGCGGGGTCCAGCTCAGCCGCCTGCCGGGCACCTTCTACGAATACTCGAACGTCGGCTTTCAGATCGCGTGCATCGCCGTCGGCCGCGCGGTCGGCAAGCCGATCATGGAGTTCATCGCCGAAGAGATCCTGGCTCCGCTGGGCATGACCCGCACCTTCCCGGACACGGCGATGCCCGACGATCCCAACACCGCCACCGGATACAAGCTCGACAGCGACGGCAACTGGATCGGGTTCGCGCCGGTGACCTCCGATGCCTACGCGGGCGCCTGCGGGATCAACAGCTGCGTGCGTGATCTGGCGCGCTGGATCACCTGGCTGGGGGCGGCATTCCGACCGTCCGATGGTGACGACGGTCTGGTGCTGAGCCGCCCATCGCGCCGTGAGATGCAGCGGCTGCACGTCGCCGCGGAGCCCACGCTCGTGGTCGGCGGCACCGGCGCGCTGAACATCGACTGCTCGGGTTACGCGCTGGGCCTGACCGTCGACTACGACGTTCACCGCGGACGCTTCACCGCCCACGCCGGCGGGCTGCCCGGGTTCCTGCTGTACATGCGCTGGCACCCGCAGTCCGGTAACGGCGTGGTGATGCTCAGCAACAGCCACCGCGGCAATCCGATTTCGCTGGCGGCCGAGGGCCTGGCGCGCGTGTTGGCACGCGGTGAGATCCGCGCCGACACCGCAAAGCTGTGGCCGGCGACCGTCGAGCTGCAGCGCAAGACCGACGCGCTGATCCGCGACTGGAACGATCAGCTCGCGGCTGAGATCTTCGCGGACAACATCGAATTCGACCGCCCGCTGGCCGAGCGCCGCGCGGCGATCGAAGAGCTGATCGAGCAGGTCGGCCCGCTGCTGCCGCCGCCTGCGCGGCCGCTGATCGTGTCCGTGGTCACCCCGGCCGACGTGACCTGGTCGATCCCGGCCGAGCGCGGTGAGCTGCTCTGCATGATCCACCTCACGCCGGTGCTGCCCGGCCAGGTTCAGGAGTTCGAGGTCCGCGCCGCGGCCGACAGCGACCCCCGCGCGGTGCGGCCGGTTGACATCTCCGCGCGCCGCCGCGGCTGGGGCGAGGCCTACGTCACCGCCGAAACGAACCTCGGACTGAGATAGCCGTTGACCGGGGTAGTGGCTTGGTGGCCACTACCCCGGAAGAAACCGTCAATGTGCGCGCTGCACCGGCAACACGAGCTCGCTCGGGTACCGCCGGCCGCAGTGGAGCGTGTTGGTCGCGACCTTCGGCTCTGCCTGGTCGGCCACCAGTCCGAACTGGTTGAGGCTGCGCGCGAACCAGGGGAAGTCGCTGCTGGTTACGGTCACGCGCACACGGTGGCCCGGACGGAACACGTGGTGGGTCGGCCACAGCTCGATCTCGAACTCTGTGACCTCGCCCGGCGCCAGCGGCTGCAGCTCGCTGAGTGAGTTGCGACAGGCCGCGCGCAGGCAACCCTGGGTGACCTTGCGCGAGACACCGTCCGCGTCGACGTCGGTGATCTTCACATGCCATTCGGTGTCGTCGCAGTCCGAATCCGCGTACAGCGTCAGCTGCGGCCATCCGGAGATCACGAGCTCCTGATCAAGCACTGGACCGGTATAGCCGAGCACGTCGGCGCGGGCCTCATTGTCGGTCTGCGCCAACGGCGGGTCCTCGATCGGGTAGCCGTTCACGTCGATGCCGGTGAGCGCTGGGTCGAGCGGGTCGTAGCGATAGCTGCGCGGCTGGTCCTCAGCCGGCGCCGAGTCGAGCAGCGAACCGTCCTGGCCGAAGTAGAGACTGGCCGTGTCGTTGGACAGCGGCCAGCTGCTGGCCTCGCGCCAGCTGTTGCGACCGGGCTCGAACACGCGCACGGGCGCGACCTCGTCAAGACCGTCACCGCTGCCCTTCAGCCAGTGGTCGAACCAGCGCAGATGCTCGGCGTTCATGTCCATCGCCGCGTCCTGGCCGAAGTCGACGCCGCCGTACTGTCGTGAGGGGAAGCGGGTGCCGACGTGGCTCCAGGGGCCGACCAGCAGGTACTGATCGTCGGCCGCGGGCGAGTGCGCGGTCATGTGCTCGTAGTGGTGGAAGGCCCCGAGCAGGTCCTCCATGTCGTACCAGCCGGTGACGTGCAGGCAGGGGACGTCTATCTGGTCGTAGCGGTCGTCGAAGCGGATCTGCTTCCAGCGCTCGTCGAGCCGGTCGTTCTGCGAGAACAGCTCCCAGTTGCCGCCGCTGCCGTTGATGATCTTGCCGATGTCCGCGTAGGGGATCGTGGACAGGATCTGCTCCCAGTCGAGTCCCACGTTGGACTCCTGGATGCGGCGCCGGGTCAGGTACGTCCACCATCCGAAGTAGAGCTGGAAGGCGCCGTTGGTGTAGGGGATCTCCTGCTGCCATCGTCCCGCGGCCGAGTTCGAGACCAGGCACTCCAGGTGTGGCGGGTGTTCTGAGGCGGCGGCCCACTGCACCCAGCCCATGTAGCTGAGCCCGGTCATCCCGACCTTGCCGGTGCTCCAGGGCTGGGCCGCGGCCCATTCGATCACGTCGTGACAGTCCTGCGGATCGTTGAAGAACGCGGTCCACTCACCCTCTGACTTTCCGCGCCCGCGCACGTCGACCAGCACGAACGAGTAACCGTGCTGCTGATAGAGCTCGGCGTCGTCGACGCAGAAGATGCTCTCCTTGCCGTACGGCGTGACCTCGACGATCGTCGGACCGCTGGGCGCGCCGATCGGCAGATACAGATCGGCTGCGAGTTCGACCCCGTCGCGCATCGGGATGCCGACCTCGCGGCGGTTGGGGTTGTCCTGGCTGGTGACCTTCTCGACCCACTTGGTAAACGGCGTGTCGGAGCTGCTCATAACCACCTCGGGTAGGTTTCGATCAGTTGCGTGATGTCGTCGGACGAAGGCTCCGCCGGGTTCAGTTCGCGGCGCCGCCTCAGGGGCGGAGCGGATCGAACGCCAGCAGCAGCGAGTCCATCTCGCCGGTGGCAACCTGCTGTGCCAGCAGCTTGCCGGTCAGCGGTCCCAGTGCGATTCCCCACATCCCGTGTCCGCCGGCGACGAACACGCGGTCGGACATGGTCCGGCCGACCAGCGGCAACCCGTCGCTGGTGCAGGGCCGCGCACCGACCCACTCATCGCTGCGGGCTGACCAGTCGACGCCGTCGAGCATCGTCGATGCGGCCGTCACGATCGCGTCGATGCGGCGCTGGTCGAGCGGCGCGTCCGGTGGCCTGAACTCCATCGTGCCGCAGACCCGCAGCCCGTCCGCGGGGCCGCCGAGCGGCGTGCAGGCAACCCGCTGAGCGGGTAGATAGAAAGGGTTTGCGGGAACGTTCTGGGGATGCACGGTGAAGCTGTAGCCGCGGCCGGCCTGCACGATCTTGCGGACGCCGTGACGACGGGCCAGCACATCGAGCCGGCTTCCGGTCGCGATCACAGCTGCGTCAGCGCTGAGCGAGGATCGATCCGCGAAGCTGACCACCACCTCGGAGCCGCGCTGCTCGACACGATCGATCGCACGGCCGACCTGAATCTGTCCGCCACCGGCGGTCACCGCAGCGCCGAGCGCGTGCACGAAGCGTGAAGGGTTGATGAAGCGCTGGTCTTCGATCGCGACCGCGAACCGGGCACTATCGCCGAAGATCGGGTTGATCTCACGGGCCTGGGCTCCGTCCAGCAAGCTGTATCTGTGCGTGAACCCGAGCTCCTCCAGGTGGCGGAACTCATCGAGCAGCCCCTCGCGCGCGGCCGCCGAAGAGAACACCGCGAGGAACGGGTCTGCGGGTTTGACGTCTGCCGCTACCGCGGCCGGCCCGGGGGCGATCAGCTCGTCATAGCTGTCCTGCATGCGGCGGCTCGCCTGCCCGAGCGCGCTGGCCGCGTAGCGCCAGCGCCGCGGTGTGCAGTGGCGCGCGAACTCGATCAGGAAGCGTGCCAGCCGGGGATCTGGTCGCGGTGGGACGTAGAGCGGGGAGTTGGGATCGAGCATCATCGCCGGTCCGGCCTTCAGCAGCGCAGGCTCGGCCAGCGGCAGCGCCAGCGCCGGGGTGAGCCAGCCCGCGTTGCCGTCCGAGGCGCCGGCCGAGATCTCGGCACGGTCCACCACCGACACTTCCACATCGTGGCGCAGGAGATGCCAGGCGGTACTGAGCCCGAGCATTCCGGCGCCGATCACAATCACGCGTTTGTTACTAGACACAGCGGGATTATCGGTCGCAGGCTCGGCCCGGTCGTCGTTCGATCAGTCAGAGGCTTGCGGCAAAAACTGTGAAAACGCACAAGCAAACGCCGGGTGCGCGCCCGTAAGCTCGCTGCCTATCTAGCAACCGCTATGCCAGATCGGCGCCGTGGCCGTGGTCACACCGGTCGCTGCTGCCTGAGTCATAGCGGGTGCTGTCCCGACGCTGTAACAGAAAGCTGGTGAGCATGTCTGACGAAGTGATTGCCGTACCGATCGACACTGAGCTCGACGCGATGTTCGGCCAATACACCGCCTCGGACATGGCACCCGGTCTCGTCTATGGCCTCGTGGGCGCCGATGGGCTCGAGCATTCGCGCGGTTTTGGGCGGCTCGACGAGACCGGCGAGCAACCGGACCTCGACACGCTGTTTCCGATCGCTTCGATGTCCAAGAGCTTCTCGGCCTGTGCTGCTCTGATCGCACGCGATCGCGGGTTGATCTCACTGCACGACCCGATCGACAAGTGGGTGCCGGAGTTTCGGCTCAGCGAAGCCGGAGCGAAACCGGACGGGATGCCGACCGTGGGGATGCTGCTCAGCATGTCCGGCGGTCTCACCGAGGACAACTCGTGGGTCGACCCGTTCATCGATCTGCCGATGGAGGTGCTGCTCGGGATCGTGGAAGCCGGCGTCCGCTTCTCGCGGCAGCCGGGTACCGCGTTCGAGTACTCGAACCTGGGCTATGAGATCGGCTGCCTTGCGGTCAGCCGCGCGGTCGGCAGACCGATCGAGCGGTTCATCGCCGAAGAGGTGCTGCGGCCGCTGGGCATGTCATCGACCTTCGCCGACAAGAGCGTGCCGGAGGGGCTCACGCGTGCGACCGGGCACCAACTCGACCTCGACGGGCAGTGGGTGCCGTTCGCGTTCCAGAGCTCCGACGCGTTCACCGGAGCAGGCGGGCTGGTGAGCACCGTCCGCGACCTGGCTCGCTGGGTCACCTGGCTGGGGGCTGCGTTCCGGCCGGCCGACGGATCCGCAGACGACGCGATCCTCAGCCGCATGTCCCGCCGCGAGATGCAGACGATTCATATGCCGGTGCAGCCGCTCTTGATGGTGAACTCGGGTGGCGGCGTGAACACCGGAACCTCCGGTTACGGGCTGGGGCTGATGGTCCAGGAGGACCTGCAGTTCGGAACCTTTATGCACCACTCCGGTGGGCTCCCCGGATTCCTGCTGCACATGCGCTGGCACGCCGCGTCCGGTACCGGAATCGTGGTACTCACCAACAGCCACCGCGGTGCGCCGTTCGAGCTGGCCGCGAACGCGCTCGGACACACGCTCACGCGCGAGCGCACGCCCGCGGGTGTCGTGCAGCTGTGGCCGGAGACGGTCGCGCTGTGCGCCCGCACCGATTCCCTGATCCGTGACTGGAGCGAGGTACTGGCGGCGGAGATCTTCGCTGACAACGTCGACTTCGACCGGCCCCTGAGCGAGCGCCGCAGCGAGATCGAACAGCTCGTCGGCGAGGTTGGCCCGCTGCTCGCTCCGCGCAGCGAACCGGAAATCATTTCCGCAATCAGCGCCGCTGACGTAACCTGGTCAATTCCGGGAGAGAACGGGGAGTTGATCTGCATGATCCATCTAACGCCGGTTGAGCCAGCTCAGGTGCAGGAGATAGTCGTACGCGCATACAGCAAATCCGAACCGCGGGCGCGGCGGCCGATTGACATATCGTCGCGGCGCGCGGCCTGGGGCGATGCCTTCATCTCACCCCAGACCAACGTGGAGATCAGGTTTTGACGACTAACCGGGAAACCGTGGGGGAGATGTTCGAGCGGCTCGGTGAGTCGCTGATCACGCTCTGCGCGGGAAGCCTGGAAGACGATCGCGGGATCGACGACGTGGTGGTGCTCGCCCCGGGCGAGCCGATCGCGGTGACCAGCGGATCGGTGGTTTTCGGCGTCGGCATCGATCCCAGCGCAGAGAGCATCTGCCAGCTGGTGCGCGAGCTCGGCGCGGCGGGTGCGGTGGCGCTGGTGCTGCGCGGGCCGGTTGACGCGGACGCGGCGGTGGACGCCGCCTGCACCGAATCACGGGTTGCGTTGCTGGCGTTTATCAAGGGTGCGCCGTGGATGTATCTGGCGGACGTGATCCGTCCGGTGCGCGGCTGGCGCGAGGAGGACAGCGTCGTCACCGAGGCGAGCCTCAGCGCCGACCTGAATCTGTTCAAGGTCGCGAACTCGCTGGCCGAGATCCTCGATGCGCCGGTCACGATCGAGGACCTGCGCTCACGGGTGATGGCGTTCTCCAACGACCAGGAGCGCGGCGACGACGCGCGCAAGGCCTCGGTGCTGGGCCAGCAGGTGCCCCTTCACCTGGGCGCGACGATGGTCCGGTTGGGCGTGTTTCAGCGGCTGTACAGCTCCGCGGTGCCGATCCACGTGGACCCGCTGCCCGGCGGCGTGCGCGCCCGCACCGCGATCCAGATCCGCGCCGGTGACGCGCTGCTGGGTTCAATCTGGGCGATTGCCGAGGAGCCGCTGAGCGAGGCCCAGACGGAGGCGATGATCCGGGCCGCGAACACCGCCGCCGCAGCGATTCTGCAGGGCCGCATCGCCGGGGACGCGGTGCAGCGCATGCGCACTGCCACGGTCGCGGCGCTGATCGGCGGCGGGCAGCCGGCACGCTCGGCTGCTGGCCGAGTGCACCGCGCGCGGGTGCGCGGTGGCTGCGTGCTCGCGGCCAGGGTGCGAACCCCGGACCATTCGATCAGCGGAGCCGATTCGATGGCGGGCGTCGACCGTCTTGCCAGCAGCCTCGTGATGTTCCTGCGCGCGGAGTGCACCGCCGCCGTGGCTGCGGTGCTGAACGACACCGTCTACGCGGTGCTGCTGAACACCGCCGACTGCTATCTCGACGTCCGTTCGGTGCAGCGGCTCGTGCGCTCGTTCGTCGACCGCCGCGGCGGCGACCTCGATGGGCTGATGGTCGGGATCGGGCACACCGTGTCCGATCCTGCCGACCTCGACCGCTCACGCGAAGACGCCGAGCTGGTGCTGAGGGTGCTGGACATGCCCGCCGCGGGACGGGCGGCCGGACCACAGGTCGCCACGCGCGAGGACGTCCACGGACTCTCGTTGGTGCTGCGGCTCTCCGACATCGCCGCCAGCGACCCGGCGACGCCCGGCGGACCACTGACCCGCCTCGAGGACTACGACTTCGAGCACCAAGCGAACCTGATGGAAACGCTCGAGTGCTGGCTCGAGCAGTTTGGTGACGTGGCGCGTACCGCCGAACTGCTGCACGTCCACAAGAACACGCTGCGCTATCGGCTCGGGCGCATCGAGGAGGTCAGCGGCGTTGACCTCAACGACGCCGAAGAGCGCTTCGAGCTGATGTTGCAGTTCCGGATCAAGCATTCACTGGGAGACGGCGAGGCCGCACCCACGCAGACCACTAGGAGAGGTGACGATGGCGGCCGTTGGTACCCAAGTGGGCCTGTACCTGGAGCGCGTAGCGGAGCTACGCGAAGCTGAACTCGACGAGTCGTTCAAGGGCGTCCCGCTCGGCAGCCGACTGGCGCTGAGCGACGTTCCAGCTCAGCGCTGGAACCTGCTCAAGGGCGATCTGCCGCTGCCGGCGCTGACGCTCGACGCCGAAGCGCTTGGCGCCAACATCGTCACGATGCAGCGCTACTGCGAGCGCAACGCGGTGCGGCTGGCGCCGCACGGCAAGACGACGATGTCACCGCAGCTGTTCGCCGCGCAGATCGCGGCCGGAGCGTGGGCGATCACGGCCGCGACCGCCACTCAGGCTGCGATCATGCGCCGCTACGGGGTCAAGCGGATCTTTTTGGCCAACGAGCTGATCGAGCCGGCCGCGCTCAGCTGGGTCAGCAGCGAGCTCGATCGCGATCCTGAGTTCGAACTCTTCTGTCTGGTCGACGACGCCGACACCGTCCGAGATATGGATGCGATCCTCGACCGCCTGGGGTCGCGCAGACCACTGCCGGTTCTGGTGGAGGTCGGGCGCAACGGCGGTCGCGCCGGAGTTCGCAGCGTCGACACCGCAGTGCAGGTCGCGGAGGCCGCGCACGCCGCCCAACATCTGCAGCTGGCGGGCGTCGAAGCGTTCGAAGGCGCGCTCACCGCCAGCGCCGACGCCGAGGCGCTGCAGATCCTCGACGAGCTGTTCGACACGGTGCGGTCGAGTGTGATGCAGATAGCCGCGCGCGGGCTGTTCGAGCGCGACGAGCTGATCGTGACCGCCGGCGGCAGCATGTACTTCGATCTGGTGGTGGCCGCGCTGTCGGACTGGCCCGCGCTCTCGCAGCCGGTCCGTCTGGTTCTGCGCAGCGGCTGCTACATCTCGCACGACCACGGGGTCTACGAACGGCTGTCACCGCTGGCCGGTCGCAGCCGCCCCGGCGAAGAGCTGCGCCTGCAGGACGCCATCCGGCTCTGGGGGATGGTGCTGTCGCGCCCCGAACCGGACCGGCTGATTGTCGGCGTCGGCCTCCGTGACGCCCCGGTCGACCGCGAGATGCCGATGCCGCTCGCCTGCTTCCGCGCCGGCGAGCTCAGCTGCGAGCTGGGCGGAAGCGCGGAAGTGTTACGGGTGATGGATCAGCACGCATTTGTGCGTATCGACCCTGCTTTGGACGTGCGCCCCGGCGACACGATGAGCTTCGGGATCTCGCACCCGTGCACCGCCTTCGACAAGTTCCGTTTCATCCCGCTGGTCGACGATCGCATGAACGTCGTCGACGGGGTGCTGACGTTCTTCTGAGGGTGGCGGGTCCAGAGCCCATGCGACCGAGCACATTGCAAGCAGGGTTGAGCGGATGAGCGCGACAGGGGAGCAGACCGAGCTGCAGACGTTGGAGGCGGTCCAGGACCGGGTGCTGTGGCTCGCAACCTCGATCGTCCACCACGCCAACAAGGTTAGGCAGACGAGCTCCGGGGTGAAGGTCGGTGGCCACCAGGCCTCGTCCGCCTCGATCGTCTCGATCATGACCGCGCTGTGGTTCAAACACCTGCGCGCCCAGGACCGCGTGTCGGTCAAGCCACACGCCTCGCCGGTACTGCACGCGATCGAGTATCTGCTCGGCCAGCTTGACGCCGAAAAGCTGCTGACTCTGCGCGAGTTCGGAGGGTTGCAGAGCTATCCGAGCCGGCTCAAAGATCCAGTCCCAGCCGACTTCTCAACCGGATCGGTCGGGATCGGCGCGACTGCGACGGTCTGGAGCGCGCTCGCGCACCGCTACGTCGCCGGACACTTCGAGGTGCCGCGCGGCGGCCGCCAGGTGGCGCTACTCGGCGACGCCGAACTCGACGAAGGCGCGATCTGGGAGGCGCTGGTCGACCCGGTGGTCCCGAACCTCGGCGAGCTGCTGTGGGTGGTAGACCTCAACCGTCAATCGCTGGACCGGATCGTCCCCGAGATCGCGGCCGGACGGATCGAGGCGATGTTCGAGGCGGCCGGCTGGCACACGATCACAGTCAAGTACGGGCGCTGGCTGCGCGAACTGTTCGAGCGCCCCGGCGGGCATGCACTGCACCGGCGCATCGACCGCATGCCCAACGAGGAGTATCAGTGGCTGCTGCGCTCGAGTGCCGAGCAGCTGCGCGAACGGCTTCCGGGCAGCGGCCGCGGCGTGCGAGAGCTGACGCAGCTGGTTGCCGAGCTCGACGACGATCAGCTGCTGCGCGCGGTGCGCGACCTCGGAGGTCACGACATCGCCGACCTGCTCACCGCCTTCCAGCAGGCGGACGCGGTAACCGACCGCCCATCCGTGATCTTCGCCTACACGATCAAGGCCTGGCGGCTTGCGACCCAGGGCCACCCCGCAAATCACTCGGCGCTGCTCTCACCGGTGCAATGGGCCGAGCTCGGGGAGGCAACGAGCGCCAGCCCTGACGACCCCTGGGCGCTGTTCCCGGACGGTAGCCCCGAAGCCGATCTCTGTCACGCCACCGCGAAGCGGTTGCGACGTGAGCCGGTCACGAGCGTCCCAGCGCCACCACCCCCGGTCGATCTCGGGCGCTCACACACCGGCAAACTCTCCACCCAGCAGGCGTTCGGACGCTTCTTCGTGGACCTCGCGCACCGCTCTCCCGAGGTTGCCGCCAGGGTCGTGACCGTGAGCCCGGACGTTGCCTCCTCCACCAACCTCGCCGGCTGGATCAACCGCGTCGGGATCTGGAACCCGGGTGAGCGCATCGACTGGTTCGCGGACGACACCGACACGCTGATGCGCTGGCGCGAGACCGAACACGGACAGCACCTGGAACTCGGCATCGCGGAAGGCAACCTCGTCGGGCTGCTCAGCGAGCTGGGGATGACCTGGTCACGTGACGGCCAGGCGCTGCTGCCGATCGGCACGATCTACGACCCCTTCGTGAACCGCGCGCTCGAGCCGTGGTCGTTCGGGATGTATGCGGGCGGGCAGTCGATCCTCGTCGGTACCCCGTCGGGCGTGACACTCGCACCCGAGGGCGGCGCGCACCAGTCGATCATCACCCCGTCGGTGGGACTCGAACAACCGCACTGCGTCGCCTGGGAGCCGGCCTTTGGCCAGGACCTCGAGTGGACGCTGCTGGCGGCGCTGACATCGCTGGGCAAGGCCGGTGGCAGCTCCGCCTACTTCCGGCTCACCACCCGCCCGCTGCAACAGGAGCTCGCACAGCTGCCGAGCGATCCGGCCGCGCGCGAGACGCGCCGCCGCCAGGTACTGGCCGGTGGCTACTTCGCGCACCGTGCCGAAGGCAAGCCGCAGCTGTCGCTCGTGGGCATGGGGGCACCGATGGCGGAGGTGATCGCCGCCGGCGAGGCGCTGAGCGCAGCCGGGGTCGATGTCGATGTTCTGTGCCTGAGCTCGGCCGACCTGATTTTCCGGGCGCTACAGGCACGCCAGGGGCTGCAGCCGGGCGACGCGTCGGTGTTGGAAGAACTGTTCCCGCCCGAGCGTGCCGCGCCGATGGTCACGGTGCTCGACGGGCATCCCCACACTTTGTCGTTCCTGTCCGCGGTCCGCTGCGTGCCGATCGCCGGCCTCGGCGTCAGCGACTTCGGCCAGTCCGGGGACGTCGATGATCTCTACCGCTACTTCGGCATCGACAGCGACACGATCGTCGGCGCTGCCCTCGACCTGATGGAGACCGCGAGCAATGTCTGAGATCCTGATGCCGCAGCTGTCCTCGTCGATGGAGAACGGGACGATCCTCAGCTGGCTGAAACAGACCGGCGACGAGGTCCAGATCGGCGACGAGATCCTCGAGATCGAAACCGACAAGTCGACCGTCACCTACGCGGCCGAAGAGCCGGGACTACTGAACACGCTCGTGGAAGAAGGGGAGACCGTCGCGGTCGGGACCCCGATCGCGAGCATCGGTGAGTCCGCTCCCGTCAGCTCCGGTGCCAGCGATGAGCGGGCGGCCGTTGAGGCGCGGGTCGCGGCGAGCGACGGCGAGCCGGTCGGCGTGGCGGGCGCCGCCGACACTCCAGCGGCCACCGCCGCCGAGCCTCCGGCCGCCGCTACGCAGTCGCACGCACCCGCAGGCTTCTGGCCGGCTTCCGCCAAGAACCGCTCCGCAACACCGCTGGCGCGTCGCGTCGCGGCGGTCCACGGGGTCGCGCTCGACGCGGTGACCGGCAGCGGACGGCTGGGCCGCATCACCCGCGCCGACGTACTCGCCCACGCCAAGGCTCAGGACCCGACCCCTTTCCCCAAGCTGAGCGACCGTGCCGCCTCCGCGCAGGCCCCGCCGGTGCCGCTCGAGACGCTGATGCTGCCCGGTTCGCGGCTGCAGAAGCCGACCCGCCTGCAACAACTGATCGCACGGCGGATGCTGACCGCCAAGAACACGATCCCGCACTTCCAGGTCGAGACCGAGGTCACGATGGATGCTGCGATCGCGCTGCGCGGAGAGCTGAAAGCCGTGTCCGGCGAGGGCGAGCCGGTGCCGTCGCTAAACGACCTGATCGTGAAAGCGGCCGCGATCGCGCTGCGCGAGCACCCGCTCGCCAACGCCTCCTATCACGACGACGGGTTCGTACTGCACGAGCAGATCAACATTGGGATCGCCGTCGCCGCGGCCGACGCGCTGATCGTCCCGACCGTGCTCGACGCGGCCGGCAAGTCGCTCGGGCAGATCGCCCAGCAGACGCGCGCGCTCGCGCTGAAGGCGCGTGATGGCCAGATCTCTCCGACCGAGCTCGAGGGCGGAACCTTCACCGTCTCGAACCTCGGCATGTTCGGGATGACCTCGATCTACCCGGTCGTGAATCCGCCCCAGGCTGCGATCCTCGGTGTCGGCTCGCTGCGCCCGACGCTGGCGCGCACGGACGGCGAGATCGTCGATCGCACACTGATGACGCTCACGCTCTCCTGTGACCATCGCATCCTTTACGGCGCCGACGCCGCGCGCTTCCTGGCGCGCATCCGCGAGCTGCTCGAGACGCCTCTGCGGCTGCTGCTCTAGTGCTTTTTGACCTGCTGGCAGTGGGCTGGTCCAGCGGCCGGCAGGCGATAATCGGAGGTGATGCAGCTCTTTACCAGCTCCAACGTTGAGCAACCGCAGTGCGACATGGAGCTCAGTACTGAGCTGCTGGATGCGGTGGCGCGCGACCACGCGCCCGAGACCGCCCGCCTCTACAGGCCCGGGCCGACCGTCGCGTTCGGGCGGCTCGATCGCCAGCGTCCTGGTTTTGAGGCCGCTCGCGAGATCGCGATCGCCCACGGGCGCACGCCACTGGTCCGGCTCGGCGGCGGACACGCGGTCGCCTACGACCAGGGTTCGGTGATCGTCGAGCTGATCCGCCGCAGCCAGCGCTCGTTCACCGGACTCGAGCAGCGTTTCACCGAGCTGACCGAACTGATTACGCGCGCTTTTACCGGGCTCGGGGTCGAGTTGCAGCTCGGTGAGCTGCCGGACGAATACTGCCCCGGACGCTTCAGCCTGCATCTGCGGTCAGGTCCGAAGATCGCCGGGGTTGCGCAACGCGTGCGCCCGCGCGCCTCGCTGACGACGGCGGTGATCGCCGTCAGCGGCGGCGATGCGCTGCGGGCGGTGACCTCCGAGATCTACGCGGCGTTGGAACTGCCGCTGGCAGTCGAGACCGTCGGTGCAGTGGACGAGCGCTACACGGCGCTGACGGTCCCCGAAGTCGAGCGCGCATTGATGGCCGAACTCGGCCCGGGGTCGTAAACAGGACCAGCGGGCTCGCTGCCCGGTACGCCGGCGACCCCTCCGATAGGCTCAAGCGATGACCTACATCGCGCTCGTTACCGGAGCTTCGAGCGGTATCGGCGAGGCGCTCGCGATCCGTCTGGCCGCCCAGCACGACACGCACGTGATCATGGTGGCGCGCCGCCAGGATCGCCTGCGTCAGCTGGCCGAGCGGATCGGCAGCGATCGCACGACGGTGATCACGGCCGACCTCACCGACCCCGATGTCCCGGAGCGGATCGCGGCCCAGGTCTCCGAACGCTTCGGTCAGCTGAACCTGCTGGTGAACAACGCCGGGGCGCGCTGGTCGGGCGAGTTCCCAGACGAGGGCTGGGACAACGTCGAGCGTCAGATGCGTGTGAACTTCGAGGCGCCGGTACGGCTGATCGAGGCGCTGCTGCCGCTGCTGCGAGAGACTCGGCGCGAATACGGTGCGGTTCCCGTCGGCGCCCAGTACGCGGGGCGCGATCTCAAGGCGCCGGTGTCGATCGTGAACATCACCTCGACCTCTGGGCGGGTGGCACGCAAGGGAACCGGCGGCTATGCGGCGAGCAAGTTCGCGCTCAGTGGCTTCACCGACTCGCTCGCGTTCGAGCTCGCACCCTACGGCGTGCACGTCGGGATGGTGCTGCCCGGGTTCATCTCGACCGAGGGCTTCCCGCAGCAGGAATTGAAGGACAACCCCAGGACGCGGAGGTTGGTGGCCGACGTCTCGGTGGTCGTCGACGCGGTCCTGGAATGCGGGCCCGGCGGCGTCGCAGAACGCTATGCGCCGCGTTACTACTGGCTGTTCGCGGCGCTACGGATCCTCTCGCCGGGGCTGATGCGGCGCTTCATGAACACCGGCACGTTCACCCCCTCCACCGGCTCGGACTGACTCCGCGGCCCTGCGACCGCGAGCGTCCCGACCAGCGTTGGCGGGGCTACTCAGGGTCGGGGCGGACTACGACTGTGTCCGAGATCCGCACGATCTCGTCGACCGGCAGATCAGCCAGTTCCGCGTGCTTGCGGATCGCCTCGGGGCTGCTTGCCTCGTAGATGCAGACCGTGCCCACGGCGCCTTCGCTGTCGTCCAGCACGTAGCTGCGGATCCAGCGGATGTCGTCCGACATCTGCCCGTCGCCGACGGCGGTCGAGCGGGCCGCGGCAGCCTCAAGCTCGGAGCCGGATTGCCAGCCGTTACGGCGCATGATTGCGTAGAGCTCCATCGTGTCTCCTGATCTGGTTTGGTCGATCGCGACCTGGACCGCCAGTCTGCGGACTCGAGCGAGTCCGCGCATCGGGAGAATCCCCTATACGCGCGCGTCAGTCGGCGCGGCCGGGCTCTCACGCTCGGGGTCGTCGAAATAGGTTGCGAGCACCTCCAGCACGGCGGCGGTCGCACGCAGATCGTCGTCGCTGAACTCGTCGAGCATCGTCGCCCAGCGCGCGTCGATCTCGTGCTTGCGGGCCGTCAGCAGTTCACGACCCTGGTCGGTCAGCTTGGTCAGCACCACCCGCTTGTCCTCGGTTGAGCGCGAGCGCTCGACCAGGCCCACGGCCTCGAGGCTGTCGAGCATCTGTGTAACCGTGCCGGGGGTCAGGTCGGCGTGGGTGGCCAGATCTCGCGCCGATTGGCACGGCTGTTCAGACATCGCGTGCAGCAGCCCGAACTGTGCGTAGCTGAGCTTCTGGCCGTGCAGCCGCGTTTCGCGCCCGCGCATCCGCCGGGCCGCGACCAGCACCGACTTCATCCCGGCGCGGATGTCATCGAGGGCCGCCTGGCGGCCAGCACCGGCGAGCGCCCTGGCTTCCAGCTCCCGCCGGACCTCATCGCCGGTGTGGTCGGTGGGGGTGGCCTCCAAGCCACCCCCAGCAGTAGCGGCGCTCACGCGATCGCCTCCGCGACCTCGCCGGCCTGCTCGGCCTCGCGTTCGCGCTCGATCCCGGCACTGGCCTCGCGTGCGCGGCGTTCGGCGATCAGCAGCACGATCGCCGGGACGACCGCTACCGCGATCAGTCCGAACGACCACCAGAACGCGGTCCCGAACCCGGCGGCGGCTTGCGTGAGGCTGGTCGCGCCCTTGCTCGCGTTGTAGAGCACGACCGTCAGCACCGCGGTGCCGATTGAGGAGCCGACCCGCATCAGCACGTTCAATTGCGGGGTTGCATCCGGTAGCTCGGAGCGATCCAGCGCGGCATACGCGGCAGTCATCGTCGGCATGAACGCGAGCCCCATGCCAGCGCCGCGGACCATCATCGAAACGAACAGGAACGGGATCGAGGTGGTCGGCGTGACGTAGGCCAGGGGGATCGTCGCGACCGCCGCCAGGATCACGCCGGCGAGCGCGAAACGTCCGCCGCCGTACTTGTCCACGAGACGGCCGGTCAAAGGCATCACCATCACCATGCCGAGCCCCTGCGGTGCGCTCAGCAGACCGGTGTCGATCACCGACTCGCCACGGATCGTCTGCCAATACAGCGGCAGCAGCACCATCGATCCGAAGATGCCAGCGCCGAGCGCGAACATCGAGATCGAGGCCGCGGAGAACGTCGGTCGGCGGTAGAGACGCAGCTGCAGCAGCGGGAACTTCACGTGCAGCGAGCGGATCACGAACGCGACGATCAGCGCCAGGCCGAGCACGATCGGGACGATCACGCGCGGCGAGTCGAAGGTGCCGAGCGTGCCGATCTCTGCTAGCCCGTAGGTGAGCGCGGGGAGGCCGATTGCCACCAGTGCGAGGCCGATGAAGTCAAGCGGTGGCACGTCACGCGAGCCCTTGCGGCTCGGGATCATCCGGATACCGAGGATCACGGCGAGGATTCCCACCGGGATGTTCACGAAGAAGATCCAGTGCCAGTCAAGATCCTGGACGATGAAGCCGCCGATGGTCGGCCCGAGGATCGGCGCGAGCAGCGTTGGGACTGCTGTTACCGACATCACCCGACCCATGTTCTTGGGGCCGGCCGCGTCGGCGAGCATCATCTGGCCGACCGGCATGATCATGCCGCCGCCGACGCCCTGCAGCACGCGGAAGAAGATCAGCTCGGTGGTGTTGGTCGCCAGTCCGCACAAGCCCGAGCCGACCGTGAACGTGATCAGCGAGAACAGGTAGATGTTCTTGGCGCCGAAGCGGCGTGCGGCCCAGCCGCTGACGGGGATCACCGCCGCCAGTGAGAGCAGGTAGCCGGTGACCACCCATTGAATCTCCGACAGCGACGAGTGCATCTCGTGGCTGATCGTGTCCAGCGCGACGTTGACGATCGTCGTGTCCAGGATCGACATGACCGATCCGAGCACGACGACCGCGGCGAGGCGCCAGACGTGCGCCCCCAGCGGGGCGGGTTGCGTCTGCGCGGGGGCGGCTGTGGTCACTGACAACTCCTTGGAAGCGGTGTGCGCGAGTTTGCTCACGCGAAATAGGGCGAGTCGTATGGTACCAAACGATTTGGTGCCGAATGTTTTGATTTGAGGTGACCGGGCGCCGTGGGGGCCATATACCACAATCCGGATGAAAAGCCGTCTATCGTCAAGGGGCAATGACGACTTTTGCCGACTTAGGGTTCTCCGCGCCGATCCTCGAGGCCCTCAACGACGTCGGTTATTCAGAGCCGAGCCCAATTCAGGAACAGGCGATCCCGCCGCTGATGGAGGGGCTCGACGTGATCGGCCAGGCACAGACGGGCTCGGGTAAGACCGCGGCCTTCGGGTTGCCGCTGATCCAGTATGTGGATCCCGAGGAGCACGAGGTGCAGGGACTCGTGCTGACCCCGACCCGTGAGCTTTGCATTCAGGTCACGCAGGCACTGCGCTCCTACGGCGCGCGCAAGGGCGTTGACGTGGTGGCGGTGTTCGGTGGGGCCCCGATCCGCAGCCAGCAGTCGCAGCTGCGCGCGGGCGGGCACATCGTGGTTGGAACCGTGGGCCGCGTGAAGGACCTGATCTCACGACACTCGCTGATGCTGCACTCGTGCCGCTTCGTGGTGCTGGACGAGGCCGACGAGATGCTTGACCTCGGCTTCCTCGAGGACGTCGAGAAGATCATGGCGCTGACGCCCTCCAGCCGCCAGACCGCGCTGTTCAGCGCGACGATGCCGCCCGAGATCCAGAAACTCGCCGACCAGTATCTGTACAACCCGACGATCGTCAAGGTCAAGGCCAAGAACCTGACTGTCGACAGCGTCGAGCAGTTCGGGCTCGAGGTCGCGTCCAAGGACAAGACCGCCAAGCTGGTGGAGGTGCTCGAGGCCGAGAAGCCGACCCAGGCGATCGTCTTCTGCCGCACCAAGATCCGCTGCGAGCAGCTCTACCGGACGCTGCGCGACAAGGGCATGAACGTCAAAGCGCTGCACGGTGACATGTCCCAGGGAGCGCGAGACGGGGTGATGATCTCGTTCAAGGAGGGCCGTACGCCGCTGCTGGTCGCGACTGACGTCGCTGCCCGCGGGCTGGACATCTCCACCGTCAGTCACGTGATCAACTTCGACCTGCCGACCTCACCCGACGTCTACGTACATCGCATCGGCCGCACCGGCCGTGTCGGTCGCACCGGTCGTGCGATCACGTTCTATGAGAAGCGGCAGCTGCGCGACGTCGAGGCGATCGAGAAGCATTCCGGCGTAAAGCTGTCTCCGTGGGTCGAGGACGCGCGCGTCGCGCCGACCGCAGCCAAACGCGAACGTCCGCGTCGCCACACCAAGCCGCACGATAAGAACCCCGTGATCGGCGAGGACCTGCCGCTGCGCAAGGTGCTGATCGCCGGCGGTCATGCCAACGGCATCGAGCCCGCTGCGCTGATCGCCGCGCTGACCGGCCCGACCAAGCTCGACGGCGAGGCCGTGCGCAACGTCACCGTGCTCGAGCACTACAGCTTTGCCGAGGTGCCCGAGCAGGAGGCCGACAAGGTGGTCGAACTCGCCGACGGGTCAGACCTCGCGGGCAAGCCGCTGCGGCTTGAACTGGTCGCCTAGCTTTCGTTTGTAGCGGCGCCCGCGCGGGGCCGCTACAAAAATAAAGGGCGGCCAACCGAGGTTGGCCGCCCAATCGCTGCGGGTCCAGTCGCAGGCGCTTTGGTCAAGCTTTTACACTGACCGCGATGATCGGCTTGTAGCGCGGAACAAATGCTCCGTGCATCATCGGACTCGAGTTTCTCTAGCGGGCGTCCCATCTGCGTCCCTTGATCGTGGCAGGCGTCCCACGGATGCCTAAAGACGTCCCTGGGCATTGACCGGCGTCCCGACCGTCGGGGCTAAAGACACATCAGGGGCCGGATCGGCGCTCGGGCGGTTGGGGCTAAGGACGCACCAGAGTCGGATCGGCGCTCCGGCGCTTGGGGCTGAGGACGCACCAGGGTCCGATCGGCGCTCCGGCCGATTGCAATTGCCGCAGGTTAGCTACGGTCCCTATATGTCAACAGCCAAGCTGAACACCAACCACGGCACGATCGAGATCGAGTTCTTCGACGCCGATGCGCCCAAGACTGTCGAGAACTTCCGCAAGCTCGCGGGCGACAAGTTCTATGACGGCCTGACCTTTCACCGCGTGATCCCCGATTTCATGATTCAGGGCGGCTGCCCTCAGGGGACCGGCACCGGCGGGCCTGGCTACACCTTTGACGACGAGTTCAACCAGCACAAGGTCGTGCGTGGCGCGCTCGCGATGGCCAACGCCGGCCCCAATACCAACGGCTCACAGTTCTTCATCGTCACCACCGACGCCGCCCCGTGGCTCGACGGCAAGCACACGGTCTTCGGCAAGGTCAGCGACGGGATGGACGCAGTCGAGTCGATCGAGAAGACGCCGACCGACCGTCGCGACATGCCGGAAGAGCCGGTCGTGATCGAAAGCGTCGAGCTCAGCGACTGAAGCTCTGAAAGCGTGGGCCGCTTGGGGGCGGCCCACGAGCGTGTGCGAGCCCGCACACGGCCATGTAGCCGTCTGGGCATACTTAGCGGAGACTCAGAACCCAGCGGAGGAGAGAACGATGGCGACGGTCGAACAGGACGCCAGCATGATTGCAGTCGATAACCCGGCCACCGGTCAGCTTGTCGGCGCGGTTCCGGTGCAGGCCGCCGACGAGATCGCCGCGATGGCGGTGCGCGCCCGCGAGGCCCAGAAGCTCTGGGAGCAGATCGGCTTCGGCGGCCGCGCCGCGGTAATGCTGCGTGCCGAGCGCTGGATGGCAGAAAACGCCGAGCGCGTGATCAAGACCGTCTGCAGCGAGACCGGCAAGACCTACGAGGACGCGCAGCTGACCGACTGGGGCTACACGATGGCGGCGCTTGGGTTCTGGGCCAAGCACGCCGAGCAGTACCTCGGTGACGAGAAGGTGCCGTCCTGGAAGAACCCGGTGACGGCTGGACGCAAGCTGCGGATAAGGCACGTACCGGTCGGCCTCGTCGGCGTCATCGGACCTTGGAACTTCCCGCTCGTAAACGGCTTCGGGGACACGATCCCGGCGATGATGGCGGGCAATGCCGTGATCCTGAAGCCGAGTGAGGTCACGCCGCTGAGCTCGCAGATGATGCTTGAGGCGCTGACCGAATGCGGGCTCCCAGAAGGTGTCCTACAGGTCGCAACCGGCGACGGCTCAACCGGCGGTGCGCTGATCGATCAGGTCGACATGATCATGTTCACGGGGTCGACTCGCACCGGCAGGATCGTCGCCAAAGCCGCAGCCGAACGCCTGATTCCCTGCAGCCTCGAGCTCGGCGGCAACGATCCGATGATCGTGCTCGCTGACGCTGACCTGGAACGGGCCTCGAGCGCCGCCGCCTACTACTCGATGAACAACGCCGGCCAGGTCTGCATTTCGATCGAGCGCGCGTACGTCGAAGAGCCGATCTACGACGCGTTCGTCGAGCGCGTGACCGAGAAGGTCAAGGCGCTACGCCAGGGCCAGTCGACCGGCCCCGGCCAGGCCGAGGTCGGCGCTGTGATCTTCGCGCCGCAGCTGGGCATCGTCGAAGCTCACGTACAGGACGCACTGGCGAAGGGAGCCAAGGTCATGACCGGCGGCCATGCCAAAAACGGCGCCGGCCGCTTCTTCGAGCCGACCGTGCTGGTGGACGTCGACCACTCGATGAAGATGATGACCGAGGAGACCTTCGGTCCGACGCTGCCGATCATGAAGATCAGTGATGCCGAACAGGGTGTCGTGCTCGCCAACGATTCCCAGTACGGCCTGCAGGCAAGCGTCTGGACCAAGGACGCCGATCGCGGCGAGCAGCTCGCACGGCGTCTGCAGGCCGGAGCGGTCTCGGTCAACGACCATCAACTGAACTACACGGTCATGAACCTGCCGATGGGCGGGTGGAAGAGCTCCGGGATCGGCACGCGCCACGGCGCTGGAGGCATCCGCAAGTACTGCCGCACGCAGTCGCTGCTGATCACCGGCCTGGCGCTGCGCAAGGAGATGTTCTGGTTCCCCTATAAGCCCGCGATGACGCGCGCGCTGCAGCGCTACTACAAGCTGATGTACCGCGGCAAGAAGGACTGACCGGAATCAGCCGGAGGACGGCGGGGTGTAGGCGTTGAACCAGCTCGCCAGTGTCCCCTGGACGGCTGAGTTGGCCGAGTCGCCGATGGCGGTGGGCAGCTTGAACAGCTCCTCAAGCTCGTACAACAGCGAGTACTCGTCAGCGGTGTCCTGGATGTCGGCGGAGTCCGGCTTCATATAGGGGGAAATTGCGAGCATCCCGACCTGGCCGCCGCCGCCCGTGGACAGGCATTTCCCGAGGCTCAGACAGTTGACTGGCTGTTGGGTCGTGACGGTGCAGTGATAGAGCGGAGTTGTGCCGGTACCAGAGGTGGTGCCGGTGCCCGACCCCGTGGTACCTGTTCCCGTACCGGTCCCCGACGGCGTGGTGCCCGTCGTTGTGGTCCCGGTCGGAGTTGTTGACGTGGTGTTGGTCCCGGTACCCGTGCCGGTGCAGGGGGTGGTCTGGGTGACGGTCTGGGTCTCCGGCCAAGTCGGCAGTGCTCCGACCTTCAGCGACTTCGGGGAGACGTTCGGATAGGTCGCTGTCGAGCAACACGAGTAGTGCCGGATGCCGGCGAACGGCCCCGTCGCCTGTGAAGCCTGGTCAAACGTGATGATGATCAGCCCGCGGCCGGTTGGATCCTTATACGCCGGCGAGGCCATGATCCGCCCCAGGACGCTCTGCAGGAACGAGTCGGAACCGCTGGTGCCGCTGGTCTTGGACTTGGCGTTGCACTTGGTGCTGCTGCCGTTGTCGCACGGGTCGGGGTAGATCAGTGACAGATTCGGCGTCTTACTCTCGTTCAGCAGGTCCTTGTCGAGCTGATTGATTCCGACGTCCTCGCTGGCGCAGTTCTTGGAATCGGTTACCGACGCGAAGTACAGCACCGGGTTCTCCCAGGTTGCATAGCCGCCTGCTCCACTATGGCTTTGATCCTTAGCCCCCAGTGCCGGGTGGCGGCAGGTGGCGGCGGCAGCGGTTCCCGAGGCGAGCGCGGAGCGGACGGGAACGACCGCTGCGGCCCGGGCGTCAGGTCCGGCCATTTCCCGGATTGCGTGGGTGGCGGTCCTGAGGTGATGTTGCTTCAGCTTCGTACCCTGGCCTTGGACGTAGGCTTTCCACGTCTCCTTGGCCTTTTGCATCTCACTCATCAACGTCGGCACGGTCTTTGGATAGACGCACCCCTCGCCGGGAATCTGCCCGTAGTTCGTGAGCTTCTTCTTGGTCTGCTTGAAGGCCGTGTACTTCGGGCAGTTCTCGGCAGTTTGCTTGGTCGGCCCCTGGCCGCTCAGCAAGGCGATGTCATTCGCGAGGTTGCCGGCGGCGACCGAGAAGTACGTGGGGAGCTGCTCCCCGTCCTTCTTGAGCAAGGTCGAAAGGTAGGGGTCCGTGCTTCCGGGCGCGAAGGTCTGGTAGTAGCTCTCGTTCGAAAGCGTGATCAGCCAGACATGTTTGACCGGTGGCAACGTACTGCTCCCACCGCCAGAGGGAGTCGTGTTTGAGTGAGTCCCGCCGGAGCCAGGGCCCGATGGGTTGCTCACGGGCGGCGTCGCACCACCACCGCCGATCGTGCGGGTAATCACGGTCTGCGCCGGTGATGTGCCGCTCGTAGAGGGGGCGGTGGTCCCCTGCGTCGCGGCAGCGAAGGGTGAGCGGTCGTGAATGACGTTCACCAGCAGGTCATACGGGGCGCTTGCCACCCCGAAGTTCGCCGCTCCGAGTCCCAGCCCGAAGACCATCAACGCCAGTACGGCAGTGGCCATCGCGCGTGGCGTCGGCAGCTCGGACCACGGCAGCGTGAACTGCAGGCCAAACAGCGTGACGACCTGCGGACCCCGCTTGGATTTCGGCCTGGCGCCGGGTTTGACCGGACTCGCGGCAAGCGCTCCGGCCTTCTGGCCCGGCTTCAGTCCACGCCCGATTCCCGCCAGCGTGTTGCTGACGTGCGCGGGCAGGCTTCGGGCGCGAGTCCCGCAGTCGACGCAGTAGCGCTGCGACGGGTCTAGCGGAGCGTTGCAGGCAGGGCACTTGAGCGGATGCGGCACTGACCGAACTTTAGGCATCAAGACGCCGATTTCAGAACCCCATTCACAGCATCTTCACAAGCTTTTGGGGTGTTCGCGGGCGGCCTGTGTTCACAGCCTGTTCACAAGGTTGGAGCGGACGAGGGCTACCTTGCGAATTGCATGAGTGATAACGCGCCGCTGATAGGAATGTCATCACCGGACCGCTGCTCCACCTGTGGCGCGGAGATGAGTCCGGACCAGCACTACTGCGTGGAGTGCGGGACCCGCCGCGGCAAGCCGCGGTTCAGTCTTGACAACAAGCCAGCCCCAGCGCCGCCACCGCCTCCGAAGAAGCCGCGGCGCCTGTCCTCTGGCGTGACGATGTTGCTCGGATTGGGCGTCCTCATGCTGGCGCTGTGGACCGGGGTCCAGCTCGGCAATCACAACAATGGGCCCACCAACGCCGCTGCGACACCCAAGGTTGTCATCAACAACACCGGTGGCGGTACCGGTGGCGGAACCGCGGGCGCGAGCACATCTTCCACGGGCGGCACAAGCAAACAGGCGAGCAACACGGGCGGTAAGGCGACCAAGAAGCCGACCGCGACGCAGAAAACCGTGAACCTCAGCGGTACGCAGCACACCGACATCAACATTCACGACCTGCACACCAAGGCACAACGCAAAGCGGCCACGAAGAAGGCATTGAGTCAGAAGACCACGCTCGCAAACGGTAAGCAGATCGGCTCGGAGAAGACGACGCTTGGAAGCAAGTGCTCGGACAACACTGTCGGTTGCACCAACGGCAAGTACACGGGCAGCTACTTCGGTAACGGCGGCGGCTGAGGAACCAAGATGAATTTCGCTCGCAACAGGAACGGATCCTCCAAGACCGCGACGGTCCCAGAAGTGGTCCAAGAAAGCCCCACGATCGACCTGGAGCGTCGGCGCGATCAATTGACCGCCAAAGTGGCTGAGCTGCAGTGGGATCTCGGTGGCCTCGTTTATGAGATGGCGGTGCGTGACCGCATCCGCGTCGACGTGATCACCAAGCACGCCGCAGAGCTTCAGACCGCCGACTCCGAGCTTCAGGAAATCGAGCGCATTATCAAGGCCGAACAGAGCCACACCGCTGGCACCTGCGGTAACTGTGGGGCGCCGCATTCGAGCGGAGCCGGCTTCTGCTGGCAGTGCGGCGCGCAGATCATGCGCACCGTCGACACGGCCGGCATCTTCGACAGCTGAGTTTCGTCAGTCGGTGGATCGCCCGGCCCGGCTCGCATGCGCTGGCCAGGCTTGGTTCGGCTGGCCGGCCGGCCGCAGCCGCTCGCGGTCGTCGGCGGCGTGCCCAACCGCTGGTATTTGCGGCTAGCCGAACTGCCCGGTGAGGTAGTCGCGGGTGCGACTGTCCTCCGGGCGCGAGAAGAGGTTCTTTGTATCGTCGTACTCGATTAGGGTGCCGACGCGATCTGCGTCCAAGCTGAAGAACGCTGTCTTGTCAGCCACACGCAGCGCCTGCTGCATGTTGTGGGTGACGATCACGATCGTGTACTGATTCTTGAGCTCGTGGATCAGATCTTCGATCGACGCGGTCGCGATCGGGTCAAGTGCTGACGCCGGCTCGTCGAGCAACACGACATCAGGCTCGACCGCGATCGTGCGAGCGATGCACAGTCGCTGTTGCTGCCCGCCGGAGAGCCCGAGAGCGCTCTGCTTGAGGCGGTCCTTGACCTCGTCCCACAACGCGGCGCTGCGTAGCGCCTTCTCGACACGCTCGTCAAGCCCCTTGCGCATACCGAGGTTGCGAGGAGCCCAGGCGACGTTGTCGTAGATCGATTTGGGGAACGGATTGGGCTTCTGGAACACCATCCCGATCCGACGCCGAACCTCGACGCGATTGGCTTTCGCGCCGTAGAGATTGTGTCCGTAATACAGCAACTCGCCGTCGATCGAGAACGACGGGATTGTGTCGTTCATGCGGTTCATGCAGCGCAGGAAGGTCGATTTGCCGCAGCCAGACGGACCGATCAGCGCGGTGGCCAGGTTGCGCTCGATCGTCATGCTGACGCCCTCGAGTGCACGCTTGGCGCCGTATTTGACCGATACATCGCGGGCGTCGAAGACCACTTGGCGGACGATCTCTGCCCGGCGATCAAAGGTCCGAGGCTCGGACAGCCGAACCCGCTCGGAGGGCGTGGGCTCCGGCTTCGAGCCTGCCGGGACGCCAATGATCTCAGTGGGAGCGTCGTGATAACTCACAGTCCGCGTTTCCTTTCGCCACGCCGCAACACGATACGCGCGCACAAGTTGATAAGCAAGATGCCGACCATGAGTACCAGCGCGCAACCCCACGCGTACTGGGTCGCGGTCGGGGTATTCAGCTCGATGTTGGTCCACAGCTGTAGCGGCAGGCTCGCCATCGGTTTGAACGGGTTGAGGCTGTACCCATAGCTGTATCCGCCGGTCGTCAACAGCAGCAGAGCCACATCACCGACAGCGCGGGCGACGGCCAATATGGCGGCAGTGACGATCGTTGGCCCTGACGCCGGAAGCACCAGCTTCAGCAGGATCCGCCACCGGGCAATCCCGAGCGCCGCTGAGGCCTCCCGCCAGGACGTTGGGAACCGTTGCAATGACTCAATCGTGGACCTTGCCACCAGCGGTGCGATCACAACCGCGAGCGCGATGGCGCCGGCAAACGCGCTTTCAATCTGCATCGAGGCCACGATCGTTGCCCAGACAAAGAGCCCGATCACGATCGGCGGTAGCCCGGTCAGCACATCCAGCGCCGTCAACATGACCCGCTTTACGGGCTTCGGCGCGAACTCGTTCACAAACATCGCGGACAGGATGCCGATCGGAACTCCGATCAGTGCGCCGAGCAACGAGATTTCGAACGTTCCGACGATCGCCGGGCCGACTCCGCCCGGCTGTCCGGCCGTGGTTGGCAGATCGCCGGTAAGGAACGACCACGAGATGCTTTCGGCGCCGTGGCTGATGGTGACTATCACCATCACCGCCAAGACGCCGACGGCGAGTACGGTCGACCCCAGAGCGACGACCACAAAGAGCCGCGAGATCAGCTGGCGACGGCGAAGGTTGCCGCTCGGCGTCAGCGCGCGCGCGGAGTCAGGGGTGATCGCGCTCATGCGCGTCCCGCCATCACGATGCGCGTACGAAGCGAAGGCCGCGCGGAGCCGCCGTCGCGAGTACGGATTGCGCTGGCCGCCAGGTTCGTCAGGATGCTGAACACGAGCAGGATCGCGCTCAAATACCACAGCGCCGAAAGCTCGTAGCCGTTGGAAGACTCTACCTGTGATGCCAGTACCGAACCGATGCTGGCTCCTGGGAGGAACTGATTGATGTGCGCAAAGTAATCCCCGCCGATGACCTGCGAGACGGCGATCGCCTCGCCGATCGCGCGGCCGAAACCGATCGCACAGGCAGATGCGGTGCCGCCAATGGTGGTCGGGAGGACCACGCCCCGGATAACCTCCCAGCGCGTGGCTCCGAGCGCCTCGGCACCGTCCATCAGTTCGCGCGGAACGGTCTGGAACACATCCCTTGAAAGAGCCGCAATGATCGGCACGATCATGATCGTCAGCACCATGCTCGCACAGAAGAGGCTGTTACCAGCCGTGTTCATGGGCCCGAACAACGGGATAAACCCGAGCACCGAGTGCAACCACGGCATCAGCGTGCTGCGGAAGAACGGGACTAGAACCACGATGCCGATCAGGCCAACGATCGCGCTCGGCACAGCGACCAGCAGCTCAACCAACGGACCCACGATCAACGACACCCCCTTCGGTGCCATGAGCGCGAGAAACAGGCCAATCGATAGCCCAAGCACCGTCGCCAGTATGAGACTGGACACGGCAGTCATGATCGTGCCGTAAATCGCCGGCCATCCGCCGAATTCCCCGGATTTCGCGTTCCACGAGGTTGACGTGATGAATCCGAGCCCCCAACGATTGAACGCGAGGCTGGCGTTCTGGAGGATCTTCAGCACGAAATAGATGAGCACGACCAGCGTGACTACGGTCGCTGCGACTGCCACCCACTTCAGGGCGCGGTTACCGCGTACGTCGACCTTATTCAGCCGAGTTCTACGGGCGCGCTCTTCGGCCGCGCGCGAGCCACTTGAAATGGGAGAGATAGTTGACACCGGATCGTGAGCCTAGACACCGTGCGCTCGACTGCTCTGCAGTGAACCTCGAGGTAACAACTTTTCCAAATCTCAGTAACAACACGAAAACAACATCCCGTCTTGGGGCGGGCAGTCTTGGCAGCAAGGCGTGGACGGCCGGACACGCCGCTGAGTTCTCCGGTGTGAGGAGAGCCATCAATCATTGAGTGTGTCTGAAAGGACCAACTGTCTTGACTATCAAGAGGACGCTTCTGTCCACGGCCGTCGTGCTCGGCGGAAGCGCAATCATTGCTACCGGCGCAGCGCAGGCCGCGACGCCGGCAGCGGCGCAGGCTTCGACGCCGGCGACGATTACCGAGGCGGGGTCGACGCTCGTATATCCGCTGGTCAGCGAGTGGAGCACCAACTTCGGAATCGACACCGGTGACACGGTCAACTCCCAGTCGGTCGGCTCCGGTGCAGGCATCGCTGATGTGTGCGGTGGCCTCGTGCAAATCGGTGCGTCCGACGCGCCGCTGGGCTACCCAGGCGTGAAGGTCTGCCAGCCCACCGGCGGGACCGCGGTCACCCAGAGCAAGAGCTACGCGGCCAAGTACGTCGAGGTCCCGTGGGCGCTGTCGGCAACCGGCATCATCTACAGGATCCCGAAGGGCGGCGGCAAGTACATCACCAACGGTCTGCACCTGACCGCGAACCAGATCGTTGAGATCTACACCGGCAAGGTCAAGAACTGGGATCAGCTGAAGACCAACATGAAGCTGCCGAACGTGAAGATCACTCCGGTCTACCGCGAAGATGGCTCTGGCGATTCGTATGCGATCACCAACTTCATGAGCAAGGCGAACTCGAGCTGGCGCAGCAAGTACGGGCCGACCACGTCATTCCCGACCACGGCCTCGTCCAGCGGCATCGGTGAGACCGGCAACTCCGGTGTCGCCGGCGAGGTCGAGGCTGTCTCGGGATCGATCGGTTACGTCTCGAACTTCTACTCGATTGAGGTTCTGAACTCCGGCCACCATGTCGGCATCGCTGCCGTGGGCAACGCCGCAGGCAAGTACGAGTTCCCGAACGTCGCGAACATGGACGCAGCGGCTAACTCGATCTCAAAGCCCCCGGCGCAGAACACCACGTCCGGTAAGTTCTTCGGGATGGCGATTCAGTACCCGTCGAAGAAGTACTCGGCGGCCTACCCGATCTCGACCTACACCTACGCGATCGTCCCCAAGGCCGTGAGCGGTGGCGGATCTGTTCGCGCGTTCCTGAATTACGCGGTGAGCAAGTCCTACGACGGACAGCCTGGTGGACTGGAGATTGGCACGAGCATCGGCTTCGCTCCGATCACCTCGACCGTCCAGTCCTACGACAAGAAGGTCATCGCGACCATCAAGTAGTGCTTTCCAGCACCACTTAGGGTCTGCGGACCCCAAAGTCTGACGCGAGGGCGGTCACTTCGGTGGCCGCCCTCAGTCGTTCTCGGGTCCGAGCTCGTAAACCGCTCGGTGGCCGTCGTCGACCTAGGTCAGTGGGCGCCGGCCGAGGCCGGCCCGCCGACGACGCGGTCAAAGCGCCAGCCGCGCAGTTGCTCGCGGCTGCCAACCAACCCGACGACCACCAGCCCGGACATCTGCTCGATGGCTGAAACTACGCGCGCGACTCGGTCGCGTAGCGCCCGTCCGCGCGGAGAGTCATCGGTTCCCCAGTCCTCGCCACCGTCGTCAACCAGAACCGTCACCCGGTCAGGATGGCGCCGTGCGATCTCGGCGACGATGTCGGTATCTGTGTTGTCCGGGTCGATGATCGCGAGGATGTCACTCATGGATTTGAGTCTCCGCTTCAGCTGTTAAATCGCTCTAAGGGATATTGAGGAACTACGACTTTTGTGACCTCTCGCGGTGGCTGGACGCGTCTGGGTGCGCCCGCCCCGCGGCAGGAACGCCAGGTACCTGCCTTGCGGAACGGACTTCCCAGACACGCCCAGCCTCTCGCGAGTCGGCCGAGCGCGCACTAGGCTTGTGCGATGCCCGAGTTACCCGAGGTAGAGATCACCGCGGAGTTGATTTCGGCGGCCTGCACGGGTGCCGAAATCGAGTCGGTGCTGTCGCCCGGTCTGAACGCTGTGAAGACGTTTGACCCGCCGCTGTCGGTGCTTGCCGGCGCCCGGATCGAGGGTATTCGCCGGCGCGGGAAGCTGTTCTTGTTGGACATCGCCGCCGACGAACCGCTCACGGCGGTGATCCACCTAATGTCCGCCGGGCGTCTTCAGCTGTACAACAAGCGCGCGAGCGTGAAGGACAAGACCTCGCGTGTTCTGCTGCGGATTACTCCGGCGCAGCCGGACGGTCCAGATCGCGAGCTGCGGCTGCGGGAGTTTGGGACCAAGCAGCGGGCGTGGTTCAAACTGCTGCGGCGCGATGACGTCGAAAGTGAAGAGACGATCGCGAAGCTCGGGCCTGAGGCGTGGCCGGACACCCCGACAGGGAAGCGGCTGCTGGAGATGCTCAATGAAGCGCGGCCGCTGTACACGCTGCTGCGCGATCAGCATGTGATCGCTGGCATCGGGCGCTCGTGGTGCGACGAAATCCTGCACACGGCCAAGCTCTCGCCGTTCAAGCGCGGCAACGACCTCACAGCGGACGAGGCCGACGCGCTGTCGGCCGCGATCTTCCAGAACCTGCAGGGCGCGATTGATCATTACCGCGAAGTGCTGAAGCTGCCGATACCGGACAAGCTGCCGCTTCCGTTGAGCGTTCACCGGCACAACGGCGAGCCGTGCCCGGTCTGCGGAACCACGATCGAGGCGGTCTTCTACGAGGACTACGTGATGTGCTATTGCCCGTTCTGCCAGACCGAGGGCAAGGTTCTGAAAGACCGCCGCCTGTCGCGGCTACTGAAATGAGCTAGCCGGCGCGCGGTCAGTTGAAGGCACGGATGAAGAGCTCGGTGAGCGTGCGCACGATCTCGTCGGGATCTGTCTCCCCAGTGCCGAGTGCGTCGATGCAGAGGCCGTCCATTGCGGCCACGAGGGCGACCGCGACCATGTGCAAGTTCAGCCCGGGCGCGAACTGTTCAATCCCGATCTCCTCGATTTGGGCGGCCGTCAGGCTGACGTAGTACCCGAGCACTTCCCTGCGGCGGTTCTCCAGCTCGGCGGTCACGCCGATCATCTCGAAATAGTTGATCCGCGCAGCGCGCGGGTCCGCGAGTGACCGTGCGACGAACGCGCGAGATGCTGTTTCAAGACGTGAGCGCGGATCCAGCGGAGCCTCAACCACGGCGTCCACCACGGCTTTGAAGACTGCGTCCACGTGGCGGTCGTAGACCGCTTGCATCAGCTGCTCACGGCTGTCGAACTGCTCGTAGAAGTAGCGAGGGTTGAGTCCTGCCTGACTGCAGAGCATCTCGATCGTGGTCGCCGTAAAGCCCTTGGTGCCGAACAGCTCCAGTCCGGAATCGAGCAGCTTCTCCCGACGCTCGGCCTGTCTCTCGGCGGCTGTTTTACCTGCGTAAACGCGCTCAGTCACAATTTCAACCTAGCATCTGGAAAGCTCGCTTGACAGATTCGTTCGAGCAAGGGATACTGCTCCAGTCATCTGGTAAGCCGTCATACCAGAAACGGTTCCAAGGTCCCAATTTGTTCAACCTGATCCTCTACGCGATTCCGTTCTTCCTGGCTCTGATCCTGGTTGAGTTCCTGCAGTTTCGTCACGACGAAGCAGAGAAGCGCGAACAGACAGTCATCCCGGATGCTTACGCGAACGAAACGGGCGCCGTCGCTGACTACGAGCAGCGTCAGGATCGAGCCGCCCGGCGCTGGCAGCTGGTCGGCTACGAGCGCCGCGACACCGCCACCAGCCTCACGATGGGCACCGGCTACGCGGTTCTGAACACACTCTGGAAGATCGTCGTTCTCGCGGCCTACGCGGGAATCTATGAGCTCACGCCACTGCGGATTCCATCCGACGTCTGGTGGTCCTGGGTTTTGCTGTTCTTCGCGGATGATCTGGCCTACTACTGGTACCACCGCGCCAGTCACAGGATGCGAGTGTTCTGGGCCAGCCACGTGGTGCACCACTCCTCAGAGCACTACAACCTGTCAACCGCTCTGCGGCAGCCGTGGACGCCGATGACCTATTTCATCTTCTGGATCCCGTTGGCGCTGCTGGGATTCAAGCCGTGGATGATCCTGCTCGAGCAGTCGATCAGCTTGACCTACCAGTTCTTCATCCACACTGAGCGTGTCGGCAAGTTGTGGAAGCCGGTCGAATTCGTGTTCAACACACCTTCTCACCATCGCTGCCACCACGGCGCCAACAACATCTACCTGGACAAGAACTACGGCGGGATCTTGATCATCTGGGACCGGATGTTTCGCACCTTCCAGCGCGAGGAGGAGCGCGTTCGCTACGGGCTGACCCGCAACATCGAGACCTTCAATCCGGTCAAGGTCGCAACCCATGAATGGGTGGCGATCGCCCAGGACGTACGCAATGCCGACACCTGGTCAGACCGACTCGGATTCATCTTTCGGGGCCCCGGATGGGCTTACGAACACAGAACTGAGGTCCAAAGCCACGACCCGGCTGAGCGCGAGGCGCTCCCCGCCGGGACGAGCTGACCGCCATTGGGTGGCAGCCACGTGACCCAGTCCAAAACGGGGTAGCCGTGTGTGCAAGGGGTGGGTTCAGGCGTCTTAGCCTGAACCCACCCCTACGTTTTGAGCAGTGCGGAAGCGCGGCCGCTCAGCCGTATCCGGTGACCGACGATGGGCTGCGCGCCTGTGGTATCAGGCGGTCGCCGGCTGCTCGCGTTTGGGAAGCTTCCAGCCCGGCCGGACGTAGTGGCAGGTGTAGCCGTTGGGGTAGTGCTGCAGGTAGTCCTGGTGCTCGGGCTCCGCCTCCCAGAACGGACCGGCGGGGGCGACCTCGGTGACGACCTTGCCGGGCCATAGGCCGGAAGCCTCTACGTCCGCGATCGTGTCTTCAGCGATCCGTCGCTGCTCGTCGCTCAGATAGAAGATCGCTGAGCGGTAGCTGGCGCCCACGTCGTTGCCCTGGCGATTCATCGTCGTCGGGTCATGGATCTGGAAGAAGAATTCGAGCAGGTCGCGGTACGAAATCCGGTTCGGGTCGAACACGATCTCGATCGCTTCCGCATGCGAGCCGTGGTTGCGATAGGTCGCGTTGGGGGTTTCGCCGCCGCTGTAGCCGACGCGCGTACTGATCACACCGTCGAGATTCCGGACCAATTCTTGGACGCCCCAGAAGCACCCGCCGGCAAGAATTGCGGTTTCAGTCTCAACCATTCTTAAATCCCTTCTCGGTTCGCCGATCGTTTCGCTGCCCCTCTAATGCTAGATACCGCCGAGGGATACGGCGACATCGGCCGGTTCCGCGGGAATCTCCCTCGGGGCTGCTTCACACCCTGACAGCAGGCGGGCGCCGGATCGTCGAAATGCTGACCGCACAGCTTGCGTGAAGGAACGTCCAGGCTCACGAGCTGACACGCCGAGCTAGGCTCACGAGCTTTCAGGGCTCCAGGTAGCTTGTTGTAGCCCGCGGGTCGGGGTCGAGTAGCTCGAGCACCAGCGTCGACCACGCGAACGACTTGGCGCCCATGCCCTTGCCGTTGTAGGGGTCGTAGTATTCGCGCAGGCCGGAACTCGCGACGGTGGTGACGATCCCGTCCGCCAGCGACTGCGCCTGGTCGCTGTAGCCGAGGCGACGAAGCCCGAGCCAAACCAGCCAGGCCGCGTTGATCCAGGTCGGGCCGCGCCAGTAGTGATGGATGCCGAGCGTGGACGCGCGCCGAGAAAAGCTCGGCGCGTTGGCCGGCACCGACGGTGGCGCCACCGGAAGCCAGTACTGCTCGGGATCGAGCAGATACTGCTCTACAAGGCGCCGTCCGATCGGCTCCGGAAGGTCCGGCAGTGCCAGCGGCGAGAGCGCCGCCCACGTGTCGGTCGGGGGCTCGACCGGCATCGGCCGGGCCAGCGGCTTGAACAGCCCGCTGTGTTCGTCGTAACAGCGCGCAATCAGCACGTCGGTGATCGATGGTTGACCGGCTGCGAGACAACTGAGCCCCCAGAACACGTTCGTCATCACCTCAAGGCATACCGGATGGCCGTCCGCAACGACGCGGGTTAGCTTGTAGTCGAGTCCCCGGTTACGGTGCACCAGCAGCGGAAAGCCGAGACGACTGTCGCCCTCGTGGCCCCAGATCACGTCGAATTGGGGTGAAGCGTCAAGACCGGATTCGTCCGGCTGGATGATCCACAGCAGGCCGTCACCGTCAAGCCCTCTGTTTTCGCGGAGCCACTGGTGGTGCTGCAAGATCCGCGGCTGCTCGCGCGGGTCGCCCACCGCGATCCGCCAAGCCCAGGCCAGCAGTGGCGGCTGGATCGTAGAGGTCATCAGGTCGTGCCGACTGACGACGTTGTAGGTCAGTGCCTGGCGCCGATTCAGAGGCGTGTCCCAGAAGATCGTGTGCCCGATGAACCCGTCCGGGTTCGCAGCCGCCAACAGCGACTCGAGCTCTATGCGCGCGCGGGAGTCGTCGAAGCGGCGCCAGCCTGCTGCCGCAAAGCACGAATCCCAGTACCACTGAAACGGATAGTGGCCGGGGCTGGGGCGGGTGTACCCGAACGGGGTTCCATCCTGCTCACGCGTGCCCTCCCGCCAGTTCTCGGACAGCGTCTGCGAGCACAGCGCCCGAACCTGCGCGGCAGTGTCGTCGGGGACTGCCATGCGTGTGCTCTACGCCGCCATCGCTGCCGCATACGCATCACAGAATTGGCTGTAGTTGGCGGCGACCTGCTCGGTCGCCCGCTCGACCGTGCTGCGGTCCGATACCCAGTCGGTCAGCGGCGCTGCCCAGATCGACCGGCCGATCGCGAAGCCAGTGAAACCTTCGACCGGCGCGGCGATCCCTAGCCACTGGTCAACCTGGGCGGTGTCGGCGCCGCGCCCGAGCACGATGCAGTCGACCCCATTGCGGCCGCCCTCACGGGCCGTCGCCACCAGCATCTCGGCGTTCTTGGTTGTGTCCACGCCCTCGAGCTTCCAGATGGCGGGCTCCGATCCTGCGGCACGCAACTCCTGCATCGCACGCGCCGCCAGAGCTGGGCGCAGGTCGGTGTCGTAGCGTCCCGAATCATCGTCGAACGCGGCCAGCTCAGCAGTGGTGGCCGGCACCAACAGTTCGATCATGAACGGTCGCTTGTTGTCCTTTAGCCAGGCCGAGAGCTGGGCCAAACGCTCACCCTGGGCCTGGTTTCCCTCGCGGTCGCCCTCCGGGTTCCAGCGCACCAGGACTTTCACGAGGTCTGGATCGAAGCGTTCGATGTGCTGCTGCCAATCCGGATATGCGAACTCGAAGAGTTCGCGGCCGCTCTGCTCCGCGGGCATCGCCAGCTGGATACCCGCTGCTTTGGCCTGCACTGCCACGTCCGCGCCGAACTGTTCGTCAACAAGCAGGCTCGGGATGCCGCGGTCCTCCTCCGCGGCCACGCGCTCAAGCGCCCGAAAAACCAGCTCCTTGGTATCGCTCAGCAGCGCTTCCCGCGCCGTCTCGTCGGTCGCCGGGGCGAGTCCGAGGGTTGACGGCAGCGACGCGCGATGGTCAAAGGCGAGAATGAACAGCGGCTTGGAGTCGTGCATGAACTCGAATCTATAACCGACCCGCGTCCCGTCGCATCAGTCAGTTGACGCGGCGGTCGCCCGGGCCGCGCCGCTTCCGTCATCATCCGCACTATGCCCCTTGAGATTGGCCAAGCCGCCCCAGGCCTCACGCGCAGTCACGGCGCTTGGTGACGCGGAGGCCCCGCGATGGCAAAACCGAAGCGCGGTTTCCGGTTGGCTCGAGAGGTATATAAGGACGAAGCCCAGCTTGCCAAGCTGACTGGCCAGGACCGCCAAACCATTTACGAACGAGCCACAGTCCTAAGTCGTCTGGGGAGCACCTATCGAGCCGAGGGTCAGTACCAACTGTCTGTCGATCGATACGCCTCACTGGAGTCGATGCTGGCGGCGGCGGGTATTGATTACGGTCTCGGGTTCGCGCGTCTGAATCAGGCAACCTCGTTGATGATGATGGGCCGCTACCAGGAGGCACTCGAGAAACTGGACTCGGGTCTAGCTGTCGGCGTATCCCTCGACAACAACGACAAGACCGGCTCTGCGCTCGGGATACGCATCCATCTCTTGGAGAAGCTCGGTCGAGTTCAAGAAGCCGCGGTCGTAGCCGACGCCTTAATTGCGCATTCAGAGTTCCCATCCGAGGAGCAGGAGCGCGCGCTGAAGAGCGTGGCGTTTGCAGCGCGCGCAAAAGCTCGTAATGCCTCAGGTGACCTCGCACTCGCATTGGAGTCATGGGAGGAGGCGCTCGCCTATTCGACTAACGAGGATGCGCGGGCCGAGGCTCTGCTCGGGAAAGGACACGTGCTGCAGAGCCTTGGTTGCAGTAGTGCCGCAGCGGACGCCTACCGGGAACTCTTGAGTCTCTCGGGCTCAACCGACAAAACCGTCCGCGATGCACAGGATCAGGCTCGGACGGCTCTGGCTCTCCTCGATGACCGCCCTGCGGATTGACATGCTGCGAACCCGAGGCAGTGGTCCTCCAATGATCTCGCGTGCGTGCGCGAGTTTCAGACGACGATGACCGGTCACGAGCACGTCTCGAGGCTTCGGTAGCGACGACGCGAGCGAGACACGGACCAGCTCCTCGGCGCCTTTGTGGATCGCCGATTAGACCATCACGCGGAAGGATCCTATAGCGACATTGCGTCTTCGGTCCGTCGGCTCGGTGCTTGGGTACGATCGCTAGATGCTCGTCCTGGGGATCGAGGTTAGGCGTGCCTTGATCGAGCAGTGGCGCGGTTGGCTGATGCCTGCAGTACAACCGTTCGTCGTTCCTGAGCGCCTCGTCGATGCTCTTGGCTTCCAACGTGGGAACAATCAGCTGTCTCCGGAGGCTCGTGACTCTTTTGAGCTCTACGGCATCCCCAACTCAGATGCGATCGTTTGGCTGGATCGAAGCGAAGCCCGGCTGCTTCCAGCGAGCGTGAGACGCTCACAGCCCGCACCACATCGCTGGCCAACCCGGAACGCCGAACGCGACGAGGCGCAAGCGATCCGTTATGTCAAAGACGGCCGGCGCCCGAGTCGACACGCAGAGGTCAGCGAGCGACACTGGCACACGATCAGCCCCCAGTTGCCCGGTGCTCGATCGCTCGCCGGTCAGTTTCCGACGTGTAGTGGACCGAACTGTTTCGCGACGGTGATGACGGTCGCGGGTATTGCATCTGCCGCGACTGAGTGGATGCAGGTCGCGGCGTTTGAGGAATGGCTGGCTCAGTCAACTCGCCCCGGGGGCAACGACGATCGGCCCGGGACCTTGCTGGTCTGGCGTGATCTCAACGGGTCAGCCGTTCATGCCGCCATCACGATCGGCGATGGCTGGCTGATTCACAAGCCGTCCCAGGGTTGGATGTCGCCCAGCAAGGTTCTCGCGGTCCGTGACGGGAAGCTGAGTTCCCGCGCTCCAGGTCGGCAGCTTAGCCGCTACCGACTGTGCTGACCTTCTGGCGATCCGTTTAGCACTGAGCCTGCCCGGTACCGCAGTGAGCGCATTGACGACATGGCGGGTAGTGGGGTGTGGTGCTAGTATGCCTAGCATCATGGCGGCTTTTCGCGTTGATCGTTGTGACTCGACCTTGCTTCACGATCAGGTGGCCGCGGAGATCCGGCGAGCGATCGCTGATGGTGAGGCGAAGCCGGGAGAGAGGCTGCCGCCGGCGCGAGATCTCGCGGCTGTGCTTGGGGTCAATAGCAATACCGTCTTGCGGGCCTTGCGGATGTTGCGTGAGGAAGGCCTGCTTGAGTTTCGGCGCGGCCACGGCATCACGGTCACGGGCGCGGCGCCGAACAAAAGTGCAGTGATTGCCAGAGCCAGGGAACTGGTGCAGTTCGCACGGCAGGAGGGATACCGCCGCGACGAACTGGTCCAAATGATTGAGTCGCTGCCGCAGGGATAGCTGATGACGACCGCTCAGGACCACGCCACCGAAATCGCGGATCCCGCCCCAGTTGAGCCGGCGGTTCTCATTGAGGAGGCCCGCCAGCGCCAGCACGAGCGGCGACGCCGGATCGGGGTCGCGCTCGCCTTTGGGACTGTCGTTCTCGCCCTTGTTGGGTACTTGCTGGCGGGCGGATCGTTCGACGGCACGACGGCTACGGCGGGTAACGGCGTGGGCGGCCCGCGACAGGGGGCCGTGGTCACGCCGACCTCAGCACAAGCGATCGCGATCTCGCCGTCTGGCACGCTCTACGTTGCGGCGGGGCGGCAAACGCAGCTGGTGCGCAGACTTCAGGACGGCCAGTTCGCGGAGGTGGCAAGTGCCGCCGACCACAACACTCTAAGCACCGAAGGCCGCCAGGCACGGCACGCTCGCAACGAATGGCCGGTGACGAGTGTGGCGGTCGCACCGAACGGAATCGTTTACTTCTCCGATTCGTTCTACACCCATGTGTTGGCTGTCCAGCCGCACGGAAAGGTGGCCGCGGTTCCCGGGACCGCGACACTCGGTGGGATTCAGGGGATGAGCGTCGGCCCGACCGGGGTGTTGTACATCCTGACCTCGTCACACGGCATTTACGCGCTAGCGCCGGGTAGTAGCCCACATGCGATCACTCGCCGGAGCGCCCGACCCGTCGGAGCCAGTGAACGAGCCGAGCAAGCCGCCTACGACCAGCAGACCTACAACGGGATCGCGGTCAATCGCGCCGGTGACATTTTCTATGGCAGCTATCAGAAGCTGTACGAGCGCACACCCAACGGACGCTTCCGGTTCCTCGGGGGCCATCGGATCGGAATGAACGCGCCAGGACTATTGGCGGCCGGCGCTGACGGGCAGGTGTATGACGTCAGCGCTGACCATATCTTCCGCGTCACAGCCAACGGCCAAACCCCGGTTGGGCTTTCCGAACGCCAGATAGCCAGCAAGCTGCGGTGGCCCGGTAGCACGATCAGCTTCGGCGGGCTCGTACCGTCCGGGATTGGCGCACTCGCGATAGCCCTGGATGGGACGGTTTACGTCGTGCCGTCGGGCCTGTATACCGACGACTTTGAGCAAATCGGTGAGGAGCAGCCAAGCGGAATCACTCGGGTTCTATGGGCTGGGAGCTCACGAAACACGGGGGATAAGTTGGTTTCCGAGGCGTCGCGCCCACGATGATCCAGGGAGCGATCGCTTGTATAGGCCAGACTCGCGGTAGTCTCACGATCCGATTGGCGAGGGCGCGGCCGGCGGGCGATTAGCTCGTGACCGTCATGACCGCGAATGAGTGATCTTTGTTCCCACTGGCTCGCCGGCAAGGATCCTGGTCATCGCCGTCTTTTCTTCGATGTCGAAGACGTGGAGTGGCAGCCGGTGATCGCGGGCGAGGATGAATGCTGAGGGATCCATCACTCGCAGGTCTTTGGCGATCGCCTCGTCGAACGACAGGGTCGTATAGCGTCGCGCGGTGGGATCGGTACGAGGGTCCGCGGTGTAGACCCCGTCGACTCCTTGCTTGGCGACCAGCAGCGCCTCGGCACTCAGCTCGAGCGCGCGCTGCACAGACGGGTAGTCGGTCGTGACATAAGGCTGACCAATCCCTCCAGCAGCGATCACGATGTAGCCCTTGTCGAGATGCGCCTGAGCACGCAGCCGGATAAATGGTTCGGCCACCGTAGGGATCGGGATCGCGGTCATGACACGAACCTCGCGGTCACCGCGAGCCTTGAGAACGCCTCGCAGCATGAGGCCGTTCATCACAGTGCCGAGTATTCCGACCGAGTCAGCTTCGGCTCGCTCGATGCCCCAGTGCTCGGCCAGGGAACCTCGAAAGAAGTTCCCGCCGCCGACAACCAATGCGGCTTGAACGCCCTGCTCCACGAGCGCCAGGACTTCGTCGGCGACGTGTTCCAGCGCGGCAGCGTTGAGACCAATAGGCTCAGGGCCGGAGAGTGCTCCGCCACTGAGCTTGATCACGACACGCCGATATGTCATCCCAAAGCGAGCAGCCTACACGACGCGGGTACCGCGACTAAGCGAGGTCCTAAGCTGGTCTCAAGATGCCAGGGACCACATCCGATACCTGTTGGTTTGCGGTTCGCTCTGTCATGCACCATTCCGACCTTGGGGTGTATGACGAGCGGGTCACTCTGTGGCGAGCGACAGGCTTCAGCGAAGCAATCCGCGTGGCTGAGTCTGAAGCCACCGATTACGCCCGCGGCTTTGAGTCTGTGACGTATGCCGGGCTTGCCCAGGCCTATCGGCTCGATGACACGCCCGGCCACGGAGCTGAGGTCTTCTCGCTGATGCGCGAAAGTGAACTTTCTTCAGACGAGTACCTGACCGCGTTCTTTGACACCGGGAGTGAACGCCAACAGGATCACGAGCCGGAATAGAAGCACCCCACGTGCACCTTGCGAAGCGTGGGAGTGGGAGCCCCGGTGACGATTGCTGTGTTTGTGACGCGACACGCCGGTTGGTGGTGAGCGGGTTCTGCGCTGACGGTGCGTATTGACTTGCCGTCCGAGCGCGAGGGCGCGTGGATCGGCTGGGACCATCCGTGCTGGGCGTTGGTGGATGGCCGCGATGATCTCCGTGTTGTCGATCCCGCGCAGATACCGGGATGTGATCGCGAGGTCCGCCTGCCCGAGCTGAAGTCTGATCACGATCAGCGAGATCCCTTCGCGCGACCATGACGTCCTCCTTCGCATGACAGACGACTACCTCACCATCGTCGCGCGTGCTCCGCGATGAGAAGGCTGTTGTGACGGCCGCGCAGGAATGGTCATTGGCGCAGCCGATCGGCTGCTGTACCGTTGCCCGTATGAGCGCGCTTCGATTCAACGTCGTGTACGAAGACGCTGGCGACGGGTGGGTGTACGCCCATGTGTCTGAGCTTCCAGAGGTCCAGACCCAAGGCGAAGATCTGGAGCAGGCGCGCACGATGGTCCTCGACGCAATCGCAATGGTCCTCGACGAACGGCGCGCCCGTGGCGAGCTGATCCCAGAGCCCGGCTGGGCACTGGTCGAGTCCATCGAGATCGCCGCGTGAAGAAACGCGACCTCGAACGCCATCTCCTCGAACACGGCTGCCGTCTCATTCGCGAAGGCGCAAACCACGAGATGTGGGAGAACCCCACAACAGCGGAGCGATCAGTCGTACCGCGCCATCGCGAAATCAAGACCCCAACCGCCCGCGGGATCTGTAGACAACTCTCCGTACCCCAACCTCCGGGACGCTGACCCGATGTATGGCCTTGATCCAGAAACCGACGTCTCATTCCTTTCTGGGCCTCAACTCACGCAGGTCGCCGTTGGGACCTACCAAGTCAGTCTCCACTTCACAGAGAGCGTCGATATCTCAATCGAAGCAGGCGCCAGGTCGCAAGAATCGAGCGGCGAGCCACAGTCGTATCACTCGCTTCCGGATCTCGGTTGCTACGTCGTCGGCCTGCTCGACCAGCACGTCACAACGACATCGATCGGCAAGGATGGAGAACTCGCGCTGGAGTGGTCTGACGGAAGCGTGCTGACGATCTTCGACTCGAACCCAGAATCCGAGAGCTACCAACTCATCTCTCCGGATCACTACATCGTGGTGTGACGCTGAGAACGCTCAGGCTAGTGAGCAGCAAGTTGCAAAATAGTCTGGCTGGAACGGGCTATAACAGCGATCGCGCCTCAGGATGCCAACGCGGCTCAAATGCGGACACAAAAGTCCACAGTCAACGCAGGCGTGGACGTCGCGATTCGTATCACCGCCGAGTCGCTGACACTGTCGCCGAGCGCATTGGCGACGACTCGTCGCGCGCACTGCGCTTTGCCCAGTCTTAGAGTTGCCCTGGGTCTGGGGGCACATCGACGGCGTGTTCCCGGAGCGCGTCGAGCGGAATGATCTCGAGAGCGCGCTCGTGCGTGGACTCAAGCACGACGTAGGCTGCCGCACCGTCTAAGTGTGCGCGTAGCCAGTTGGCTGCGGTCACGCACCAGCGGTCGCCGGGCTTCAGGCCAGCGAACCGGTACTGAGGCATCGGTGTAATTAGGTCGTTGCCGATTCGGAGTTGGTGCTCGAGAAACTCGGTGGTGACCACCGCACAAACTGTGTGACTGCCCTGGTCCTCCGGGCCGGTGTTGCAGCACCCGTCACGAAAGAAGCCGGTGATTGGATCGGTGCCACACGGAGCAAGTGCTCCGCCGAGAACATTAAGGTCGGCCATGGCCCCGGTACCGCTCACGCACCACGGGGTAAGCGGTCTGAGCTGGTCGGCTCACCGACGGTGAGCGCGGATCTGATGGACGCATCGGTCGCGGGTGATGCACCGCTACCAGCAGTCTCCGCGACGCTTGTCCCGCGCGAACCACGGATCGGCTGAGATCTGGGTGCGTCATCCTCGTCCGAAGAGTACATACGACCAGCCGCGACGATCGGGGCCGTGACTCACGACGCCGCACCAGTGAAGCGGTGTTTGATGCTGGCCTGTAGGTCGGCGAGCTCCTCAGGGAGAATTTCAGCCAGCCGACGCGCGCCTGCTTTGGTCCACGCCTGGTCGGCCTGAAACTGCGGATGCACGTAACGGTGATTGATCCCGCGTACGTTTTCGGGAAACACGAGCATCGCAGCCAGCCAACGATCGTCGGCCTCGATCACATGCTGGTGCAGTCCCTCCCAGCGCTCGACGGGAACCGGCGTCAAGTAGCGGTCCAGTTGTGCGAGACATCCGTGCAGGACAGATTCATCGCGCCCGGTGAACTGCCACGACTCCTCCCAGCCGGCGCCGTTCGAGGGTGACCTAAATACAAGCTCGCTGCGCATCCCGCTAACAATGCCGAATCTGCAGCAGCATCGCGCTGCGAAGCGATCTTGGTAGACGATCGCTTTTGAATGTCGGAGATATCGACTACGGCGATCGCGTTGGCGGCAAACCGTCACGTGCCGTGCACGCGTACTGTACAAACCAGCAACCGTGTTGTACGATCTTCGTGTGGGCACGATAGATGTCAGCGAAGCTCGCCAGCAGCTTTCAGCGGTGATTGACCGGTCGGAGACCGAGGCGGTGACACTGGTCCGCTATGGCCGACCAGCCGCCGTGCTCATCAGTCCTGCCCGGTACGAGCAACTACTCGCTGCGGCCGAGGATGCCGAAGACATAGCCGCATTCGACGAGGCGATGGCCGAGGAGGGTCCAAACATTCCCTGGGATCAGGTCAAGGCTGATCTCGGCTGGTCCTAATCGGTGCCGTACCGAATCGAGCTGCGGCCGGCTGCCGCCAGGCAGCTCCGCAAGCTGGACCCACCGACCGCTCGTCGGATCCAGGGGGTCATCGCGCTACTTGCCGATGACCCGCGACCACCCGCCTCGCGACCCCTCAACGGACGACCCGCGTGGCGCGTCCGGGTCGGCGACTACCGCGTGATTTACACGATCGAGGAAGGCCGCTTGGTCGTCGCTGTAATTACGATCGGTGACCGCCGCGACGTGTACCGCTGAGCGCGAAAGCTCGGATCAACCGACGACTGCATTCGCAGGCGCGCCCGTGGCGAGCTGATCCCAGAGCCTGCTTGGGTTCCTGATCACGAAAGCGCTTGTGGAACGATGCCGGGTTTGCCACGGTCTGTGGTTCAGATCCTCAGACAACTTCCGTCAGGTACCTTGGAGCCATGACACTTGAAGTTGGCGACACAGCACCAGATTTCACGCTCGACGACCAGGACGGCAACCCGGTCACTCTTTCAGAGCTGAAGGGCAAGCCGGTGGTTCTGTACTTCTACCCGAAGGCCGACACACCCGGCTGCACCACGCAGGCGTGCGGTGTGCGTGACCACAAATCCGACTATGCGGAGCTAGACGCGACCGTGCTGGGCGTTTCACCGGACGCAGTCCCGGCGATCAAGAAGTTCCACGACAAATACGAGCTGAACTTCACGCTGCTCTCAGATGAAGGCCACAAGCTCGCCGACGAGTACGGCACTTGGGTGCTGAAGAAGAATTACGGCAAGGAGTACATGGGTCAGCAGCGCACGACCTTCATCATCGACGCGGACGGCGTGATCACTCACATCTTCCGCAACGTCAAGGCTGCCGACCACGATCGCCGTGTGATGACGGCGCTCGACGCCAGCTGAACACGCCCCAGGTACGGGCCGGTCGCGCTGGACCGGCCCCATCAGCTCCACTCCGCTGGATCCTGTGAACGGGGCGCCTGCGGCGCCGCAGGCAGAACGGTCGGTCGGACACCGGCCGTTCACACCTTCGTAACCAGTGTCGATTTGAAATTCGACAGGATACCTGCACAAATTCGAAGGAGTGGACATTGATGCAGGGAATGTCATTGCGGCGCGCGCTGGTGCGCTCGCTGTCGTCCGGGCGCGTCCGCGCGTCTGTGGCGGTTGCCGGGTCGGTGATTGCCGTGGGGGCGGCCGCTGCTGTACCTGCGATCAGCCAGGCTGATCCAAGTTACACACCGCAGACCCCGTCGCTTGCGACGGTCAGCAGTTCATCGGCCAATCCAGCCCCGTGGAACGAGTGGCAGGGCGACTCGGCCGGCGGGACAACACCGGGCAACGCCTTCACCATCACCGGCAACGGCGCGTCGCTGGTCAACCCCGCGCAGGTGCTCCCCACTTACGAGCCGGCGTCGGGTAGCAGCGCCTTCCCGAACGTTGCGGTCGACCAGGGGGCTAGCGCCGCCGACTCGGACTCGACCGTTCCGTACCAGAGCGGCGTTGTCGGAAGCCCCGGTCCGTTGGCCGGATACTGCGGCAGCGGCGACTTCAACGCCGAAACCGGGCTCACAAGCGAGAGCGGCGGCGGAATCGGCACGATGCCGACACCCTCGACGCAGCCGAACGGTGAGACGCTGCCGCTCGGTCCCGACTACTTCCCGCACATCGTGCTCAACTCCGATGGCACGCTCACCGGTTACTTCGACTATCGCCCGAAGGACGAGAACGAGGCAGTACTCGCTGCGACCTCAACCGACGGTGGCAAGAGCTGGAGCTTTGACCAACAGGCGCTCCAGCAGGACGCCGACTATTGCGCCTCGGGTGACACCAACGACGACGGTCAGGGCCACCCGAATGTGCTCAACTTCGGTGGCACGACTACCGCGGGCGATGTGACCAGCGGCGGCACCAACGATCTCTTCACGCTCGACCGCGCCGCCGGTGACAACCTCGGCACCGGGATGCTCGTACACAACCTCAGCCAGGCGGGGGCGAGCGCCTCGCAGCCGCTCGGCAGCCTGCCCTCGAGCCAGCGGACCGGCGTCGATCCCGACACCTTTGACGAGGATGCTTCGGCGGTGACGGTCCCGACCTCCACGTCGGGCAACACCGTGAACCTCACGGTCCAGAACACCGGCACGCCGGGCACGGTCAACAATCTCGTTGCCGGCGGGTTCGTCGACCTCGGCGCGGCCGGGACCGCGAACGCCAGCGACGCCAGCGCAGGCGACGTGATCGACTGCACCGGTGTGACGCCGTCAAGCGATCCGGCTGACAATGCTCTCGGTACCCCGAACAGCCCGGAACCCGAGACCTTCGGACAGCTGACCGGCTGCTCTGTGGACGGTTCCAGCTCGATCACGGTCAACCCGCAGGACATGATCGAGCAGGTTGTGGGTTACATCAGCAACCAAACCCCGACCAACAGCTATGCGACGGCAGGTGACCCGCAGTCGACATCGTCAGCCGGCAGCACCGCCGCGACGTTCCCGATCACGCTGCCGAACGGTCCGAACTCTGAGGCCGACGACGGCGGCTATGCGCAGCTCGACGTGTCTCCCAACAGCGGCGACGCGACGGCTGCCAGCGCCTCCAGCACTGACCTCGGATTCACCTACGAACTGACTGGTCAGACGCTGAACGTCAACGCCCCTGACCGTTACTACATCGACGGCACCAGCGTCTACTGCGTGCAGTCCAACAACAACCCCACGACTGAAATCGAGAACTGCACGGTGCCGGTCGGCACGAGCTCTCCCTCGGTCCAGGCCGGCGACCCGATCCTCGCGGATCCGATCACCCCGGCCAACACCGAGATGTCCACGGGGCTGCAATCGCCCGATGGAATCGTCGGCGAGTTGCATTCGTTCCCGGCCGACGCGAACAGCTCGTTCACGGTCCCGAACAACGCCACTTACGTCATGTACGACGAGAAAGAGGTCAACTACTACGTCGCCGGTGAGCTCGACAAGGACAAGAAGGGCATCGCCGAACTCAAGGGTGGCTTCACCGGCGACACGCTCGCGGACCCGATCACGTTCAACCCCTGGGAGTACATCTCGCAGGACTTCGGCTCGCAGCTGACCGTGACCCCGAGTACCGGCAGCGGCAACTCGGACGCTGGGCAGGAGGAGGGCACGTTTGCGCTCTCCGGCTCGACCATCAACTTCACGATGGGCGACTCGACCAGCGGTGATTACGACCAGATCTCGTGCACCGGCGTCGAGACGGTGAACACCCCGGAGACCACCAGCGGCACGACCACGAGTCCCGTCAACGCGAACGCCGGCAGCCTGCAGTCGGGGGCAGATGACGCGTTCACGGGATGCACTATCACCGGCACGACCTCGGTCACCGGCGCGACCGGTGGCAGCAGCCACTCGTTCGGGACCAACACGATGATCGCCGCTCCCGGCGCCGCGCTCGCGCAGCCCAACCAGCTACAGCAGCAGGGCGAGGGCAAGGCGTCGAGCAAGGCCTCCAACGCAGCCAAGCTGTACAGCAACAACGAGGACCTCTCGATCCTCCGCGCTGCGTGGACCACTGACGGAGTGAACTTCTACTCCGACGGCCTGCAGAACAACGGGATCATCTCCGGCTCGGACTCTGGCTCGGTTGCCAGCAGCACTGGTGCCAGCGGCAGCTGCGCCAGTGACACAAGCTACACCGACCTATCCAACCCGAACACGAGCTGCAACCCCGAGAACAACGACGGGAACGTCAACCTCAACCTCTACGCGGCAGCCGGCAGTTCGCTGGCCACCGAGGAGCGCTGGCCCGGCTCCGGCGGCTCGATCATCTACAACCCCGCCACCGGCGAGGATGAGCTGTTCCTCTCCGGCGCATGGGCGGGCGATGGCGACTCGGACGCGTTCAACCAGGTCTACTACGCGACCTCAACCAACGGGCTCGATTGGTCCGTACCCAAGACGGTGGTCTCGACCGACTACTCGTTCTCGGCCTCCGAGGAGCAGGACGCCGCGCTGACTGCAGGAAACGATCAGCCGGTCGGTATCAGCGCCTATTACTCGGGCCGTGCCTACGGTCCCGCAGTCGTCCCGAACCCCAATGGTGGTGGCTTCTGGATGGTCTTTGCCGGATATAACGTGCCCAAGGGCGCCGGCACCGCGGGAGACGTGCTCAACGACACGAGCCTGGCAGGCACCGATCCGTATCTCGGGGCGGGGCAGAGTTCTGCTGCCTCATGGACGATCGGGTCTGGACCCAACGGTGACGATCCCGCGATGTATCGCAATATCCTCGTCGATGACCTCGACGCGGACAGCGGTCCAGCGCTGGTGTTCACGGCTCCAACCGGCGCTGTCTACGGTGGGTCGGCGACGCTCGATGCCAGCGATAACTCGAGCGAGCCAGTGAGCTACTCGGTTGATGCGTCGAGCGGAGCAGGCGTCTGTTCGGTTAGCGGTGACACGGTCACCTATACCGCTGCCGGCACCTGCGTGCTCGATGCCAACCAGCCGGCGGGCGACGGATACACCGACGCGGCGACCCAGCAGCAGGTGTCAGTTACCGTGGCTCAGGCTCCGTTGACGGTTACCGCGTCATCGGCGACGGTGACATACGGCAATGCCGCCCCGACGATCACGGCCAGCCTCAGCGGGCTTGTGAACGGCGACACCCCCGCCGACCTGACCCCGACCTGCAGCACGACCTACAAGCGGGGCGACAAGGTTGGTACCTACACCACCAGCTGCTCGGTCACTGCTCCGAACTACAAGGTCACGTCGGTCGACGGCAAGCTCAAGGTCGTACAGGCATCGACTGTGACCAGCTTGTCGGCCGCCTCGAAGGAGATCAAGTCGGGCAAGTCAGACAAGCTGACGGTGAAGGTCACCTACGCCTCTGGCCAGGCCAGCGGGACGGTGAAGATCGATGGCGGATCGAAGCTGATCGCGACCGCCACGCTGAAGGACGGCAAGGCAACGATCATGGTCAACAAGCTCCACAACGGCAGCAATGCGTTGACCGCCTCGTACGTCGGCGACAGCAACCTGAGGTCGAGCAAGAGCAGGACGGTCACCGTGACCGTCACGCAGAAGAAGAAGCGCTAACGCGCTCAGAACGCACTGACGGGCCGCCGGGCCAATAGCCCGGCGGCCCGTCAGGCGTTAGTTCTTAAGCCGGTTTACTGGAGTCCTTCGCGGGCCTCACGCACGAGCGTGACTGCCTCCGGGAACACGACCGCCATCACACGCCGCAGCTGCGCGGCCTGCTCGTCCGTAGTGCCCTGGATATTGGCCCGGTTCATCGCCGCCACCGTGAGGTCGACCGCGAGCTTGATTGCATTGTCCGCCCATGCCAGGCGCTGAGCACCCTGCATCTGCTCGGCGAATTCACCGAGTCGGCGCTGAATATCGTCCGGGTCTCCGAAGAGCCCGCCAAAGCCGCCTTCTTCCATACTCCAATGCTACTCCCGCGCCCGTAAAGCTCCGCAAAGCCGCTTGTAAGAGGATGTCTCACAGAGCCGGTGCAGGCTTTAATGGCGCGCGAACCCCGACCCGTCTAACATCGCGGCTTGAATGACCACCGTGAACGCAGTCCCATACGAAGCGCGTACGCGTACGCGCTTCGGAGCCATCGCCTTCGCCGCCGCAGTCCTGATCGTGGGCTCGCAGCTGCTGGCACTGTCCGGGCCTCAGGCCCCGGGACAGGTAACCGAGCTGACGATCAGCCTGCTCCTGGCCCATGAGCGCGCAACGCGCAACATCATCGGCGCGGTCGTCGACATGTTCGGGCTGTTCTGTGTCGCGGCAATGCTCTGGTGGCTGTATCGCGCCGTGATGGTGCGTGCGCCGCAGTCACGGGCGCTGGTGCGCTACGTCGCGGCGATCGGGCCGATCATCGCCGGGATCCTGGCGGTCATCTACATCGTTGTCGTCACCGGCAAGGCCAACACCTTCGTCACCACCGGTAACCAGGGCTATCCGCAGGCCAAACACCTGACCAGCGGCGGCGCGTTCCTGCTGCTTCCGCTGATTCAGATGCTGGGACAGCTGATGCTCACGATCGGCTGCATCTGGGCGTCGCTGAGCGCGATGCGGGTCGGGCTGTTCCCGAAGATGGTCGGTTATGCCGGCGTCGTCTCCGGAGCTCTGTTCCTGTTCGGCTCCAGCGTCGGCGCGTTGTCACTGGTGATCCAGGGATTCTTCCTAGCCGCCGCGGCGGTTGTCATCTACGGCCGCTGGCCGCAGGGCGATCCGCCCGCATGGGCGGCCGGCAAGGCGGTGCCATGGCCGCAGAGCCCGCGCCAGCAGGCCGCCGCTCAGGCGCAGGCTGACCGCCGTGCCCAGCGCGCACAGCGCGGCCAGCGCCGCCGCGTCTCCGATGATGACGTGCTGGCCGCGGTCGACAAGCAGAGCAACTCCACCGCTGCGCCCGCTCCCACCGGCGCCCCGAGCCCGTCGGCCAGCGCCACCAAGCGCAAGCGCAAACGCCGCGGCTAAACAGACGCCGCCGCAGCTCCAATAAAGAGGGCCGCCCTCAAAGGCGGCCCTCGTAATCACTGCTTCCGGTCGGGCCGGCAGCCCATTACTCGTCGGCTGCGTTCTCGGCGTTGATCTGCGATTCGAGTGCTGCCATCACGGTCGGGTCGCGCAGCGTGGTGACGTCGCCCAGGGCGCGGCCTTCGGCGATGTCGCGCAGTAGCCGGCGCATGATCTTGCCCGAGCGGGTCTTGGGTAGGTCGTCGGCCCAGATGATGCGTTTGGGCCTGGCGAACTTGCCGATCCGTTCAGCGACGCTCTCGCGCACCCTTGTCTCCATCGCCTGGTTGCCTTCGAGGTCGCCCTCGAGCGTCACGAACGCGCAGATCGCCTGCCCGGTGTCTTCGTCGGTTTGGCCGATCACGGCGGCTTCCGCGACGCCCTCGGCCGCGACGATCGCGGACTCGACCTCCGCGGTTGACAGACGATGCCCGCTGACGTTTACGACGTCGTCGATGCGGCCGATGATCCAGTAGTACCCGTCCTTGTCCTTGCGGGCGGCGTCACCGACGAGGTAGGTGGTGACCCCGAACCTGCTCCAGTACGTCTCGATGAAGCGCTCGTCGTCGCGGTAGAGCGTGCGCAGCATCGACGGCCACGGCCGTGTCAGGACCAGTAGTCCTTGGCCCTCGTCGATCGGTTCGCCGTCGCGTTCGTCGACCACCTCGGCCTTGATCCCCGGGAACGGCTGCGTCGCCGACCCGGGTTTGGTGTCGGTGATCCCGGGCAGCGGGGTGATCATGATCGAGCCGGTCTCGGTCTGCCACCAGGTGTCAACGATCGGACATTTCTCGCCGCCGATCACCTTGTGATACCAGAGCCAGGCCTTGGGGTTGATCGGCTCCCCGACCGTCCCCAACAACCGCAGACTCGAGAGGTCGAACTTGCTGGGATGCTCAACACCCCACTTGATGCAGGCCCGGATCGCGGTCGGGGCGGTGTAGAAGATCGTCGCCTTGTAGCGCTCGACCAGCTCCCACCAAATTCCCCGGTGCGGATAATCGGGGGCGCCCTCATACATCACCGACGTGCAACCGTTGGCCAACGGCCCGTAGATGATGTAGGAGTGACCGGTGATCCAGCCGACGTCAGCCGAACACCAATACACGTCCGACTCGGGTTTGAGGTCGAACACCATCCGGTGGGTGGTCGACACCCCGGTCAGGTAACCGCCGGTGGTGTGCAGAATCCCCTTCGGCTTTGCGGTCGACCCGGACGAGTAGAGGATGAACAGCGGATCCTCGGCGTCCATCTCCTCAGCCGGCGCCTCCGCCGCAGCCGCGTCGCAGATCTCGTGGTACCACACGTCCCTGCCCGGTTTCATCGGCGCGCCGACATCCTTGGACTTGATCACCACGATGTGCTCGAGGGATGGGAGGTCACCCATCACCTCATCCACGTTCTGCTTGACGTTCGCGACCTTGCCCTTGCGCGCGGCGCCGTCGGCGACGATCAGCGCTTTGGCCTCGCTGAACTCCATCCGCTCGCGCACCGACTCGACGCTGAAACCACCGAATACGACATTGTGGATCGCGCCGATCCGGGCGCAGGCGAGCATCGCGACCGCGACCTCCGGGATCATCGGCAGATAGATCCCGACGACATCACCCTTCTCGATCCCGAGATCCTTCAGCGCGTTCGCGAACCGCTGAACGTCGCGGTGCAAGTCGCTGTAGGTGACGTCGCGCTCCTCACCCTCCTCACCGCGCCAGTGATAGGCAACCCTGGACCCGTTGCCAGCCTCGACGTGACGATCCAGGCAGTTATAGGAGATGTTCAGCTTGCCGCCCACAAACCACTTGTAGAACGGCGGGTTCGAATCATCCAGCACCTGGTCCCAAGGTTTGAACCAGTGCAACTTCTCGTGCTTGCGAGGCCCACCAGCCCTGCCAGTCGGCGTCGGCCTCCTGATAGATCTTCGGATCGCTGATCCCCGCGCTTTCACGGAACTCGATGCTGGGCGGGAACTTGTCGATATTCAGCAGACCGGCAAGTTCATGGTCCAGCGCCGCGTCGTCATGGGTTAGGTCCGGGTTTGCCATGAAATCTCTCCTCGTGGGTTCGGCAGGAAATGTGACGCAAGGTCAGTTTGACCGAAAAAACGCCCGGCCGCACATGGGCGACCGGGCGCGTGGTCAAGTCAGATTAGGTATCGATCCTGAATGTTGGCCTCCTTGGTCACTCGCCCGCCGGATCGCCGACCGGAAGGACCGTGCGACCGTAGGTGGACTTCATGATGTCGGCGGTCATGATGTAGAGCGCAACCGCTGCGGTCGCGATCCCGATGAAGCCGCCCACGTGGGTCGTCCCTGAGCTACCGCCCGAAGCGCCGATCCCGAGGAAGATGAACGTCAGGGTCAGCAGCAGGAACAGCAGCGAAAGCGCCCGCGGTGAAGCGAACGTGCACAGGAACAGCAGCCCCGTGAAGATGCCCCAAGCCCAGAGATAGAGGCCGAGCGCGCTGCCCGCGGTCAGCGGGTGCAGCAGGGCCGCGTCAAACTGGACGAGGATGAAGAAGCTGATCCAGAAGGCACCGAAGGAGCTGAACGCCACGGCACCGAACGTATTGCCGCTGCGGAACTCCCACATCCCCGCCAGCAGCTGAGCAAGTCCGCCGAAGGCGAACGCCATGCCCAGTACCACCGGCTGAGCGGTGATGCTGACGAGGTTGGAATTGATCATGCTCAGAACGAGCGTCGTCAAACCGAACCCACCCAGCCCTAGCGGTGCTGGGTTAGCCGGCATCCAAGCCGGCGCCGTAGCTTTCACCGATGATTCTGAAACTGCTCCGGATTGGTCATGGATAGTTGCCAAGGTCGCTCCTCTCCTAGAAAGAGACTTGTGATGATTGTTACGTTATCCCTGGGGCCGCAGATTCCTTATCCGGATCTGGCGGCGGCGGTCGGACCGCGACGAGCGGTAGTTCTGGCGCGATAAACGGTTTGCGCTCGTGGGGGTGGCTTGGGTGCCACCCCCACGGCTCGGCGCCTTCCGCCGTTCGCCGTCGGCCTCTGTCCGGGGGCCGGTACGGGTATCGTCTCTCGCAGGATGGAGGTCCTCCTGGGTGTTGTCGTCGGCCTGGCCCTCGCGGCCTCGCTGGCGGCCGTATATCGGCTGCTGCGCCCTCCGCGCGTGATCTCCGGGGAGGTGCGGGCGATGCAGACGGCGGTGCACGCCGCGACCGTGATGCTGCCGGACCTGCGACGCGGACTGTCGGAGGAGACGGCCAAGACCGTGATCCCGCATCTGCGCACGCTCACACAGGCGTCCGCCGTCGCGCTCGGCGACCGCGACCGGATCCTCGCGTTTGACGGTGCCGGTCACGACCACCATCACGCCGGCGACGAGCTGCTCGCGATCACGGCGCCGCCGCGCGAGGACCGGCTGCACGTCGAACAGCAGATCCAGTGTGACCACCTGGGATGTCCGCTGGGCTCGGCGGTCGCCGCGCCGCTGATGGTCGCGGGCGAGCTTGTCGGGTCGTTCGTGGCGCTCTACACGCGCGGACGGCGGGTCACGCCGAACGACACCCGCACCGTCGCCGAGGCCGCCTACCTGGTCTCCGCGCAGCTTGAGCTGAAGGCGATGGACGAGCAGACCGAGCGCCTGGCCCGCGCCGAGCTGCGCGCGCTCCGCGCCCAGATCTCGCCGCACTTCATCTACAACGCGCTGGCCGCGATCGCCGGCTACATCCACACCAAACCGGACGAGGCACGTGAGCTGCTGACCGAATTCGCGGAGTTCACCCGCTACGCCTTCCGCGGGCAGCGGCCGTATGTGACGATCGCCGACGAGCTCTATTACGTGGAGAAATACCTGCGGCTCGAGCGAGCTCGCTTCGGTGAGCGGCTGACCGTACAGCTGCAGGTCGCACCCGAGGTGCTGCAGGCGGTCGTCCCGGTGCTGTCGCTGCAGCCGCTGGTCGAGAACGCCGTGCGCCACGGCGCGGAAACCCGCGGCGAGGGACGGATCGAGATCGTCGGTCGGGATCTGGGCAGCGACGTCGAGCTGCGCGTGATCGACGATGGTCTCGGGATGTCGACGCAGCGCGCCGCCGAGGTGCTGGCCGGACGCGGGGGAGGGGTCGGGATGGCGAACGTGCAGGCACGTCTGCAGTCGAGCTTCGGTGACGGCTACGGGCTGCTGATCCAATCCGCCCCGGGAAGTGGTACCACCGTGACTATGACCGTTCCCAAGTTCCATCCCGGGGTACGCGCGTCATGACCCCGGCGAACGACGGCCTGCGTGTGCTCGCGGTCGACGATGAGCGTCCCGCGCTCGAGGATCTGGCGCGGCTGCTGCAGACCTTCGACGCGGTTGCCGCTGTGGTCCTTGCCGAGGGTGGCGCCGAGGGTTTGCGCTGTATCGCCGATCAGCGCTTTGACGTCGTGTTCCTGGACGTGCGGATGCCGCAGATCGACGGGCTCGAACTGGCGATGTTGCTGGAGCGTTTCGCCGAGCCGCCGGCACTGGTGTTCGTCTCGGCGTTCGAGGATGGGGCCGTTGGCGCGATCGAGCAGGATTTGCATCCGATCGACTACCTGATGAAGCCGGTCTCGCGAGCGCGTGTGGAGCAGGCGCTGCAGCGTGTGATGGCCAGCGCCGAGCGCGGGTCCCGGTCCGCGCGGGCGCCGGCGGCGGGTTCCAGCGAACCGAGCTCGCTGCCGCCGGGAACGACCGACGAGATCATCCCGGTGGAGCACCAGCGTGGCGGTGCGACGCGGCTGCTCGAGCGCTCGACGATCCTGTATGTCCAGGCCGAGGGTGATTACGTCCGCATCTACGCCGACAGCGGGCGCTACCTGGTCCGTGCCGCGTTATCTGACATCGAACGCCGCTGGGGACCCTACGGGTTCGTGCGCGTGCACCGTTCCTACGTGGCCAACCTGCGCCGGGCGCAGGAGATCCGTCCGGAGCTGAGCGGCGCGGTCACGATCGTGCTTGCCGATGGCTCGCAGATCCCGGTCGCGCGCAGGCAGGTCGCGGACCTGCGGCGAAGGTTGCGGATGTGAGCGATCGGCCCGACGAACCCGAACAGGGGCAGCGATTCGAGGACGCGGAACCTGGAAATCAGACGGGCACGCCGCTGCCGCGGATCCCGCGTGAGGAGCTCGCCGAGGCGACCGCCCACGGTCAGGTCTACCTGCGCGGCCTGCAACGGGCTCAGCTGGCGCTGAGCCTGACGTCGCTGACCGCGTTCGCGGCGATCTTCGGGGTACTGCCACTGGTCCTGTTCGTACTCCCGGGACTGAGCCGGATCACGCTGCTGACGGTTCCGCTGCCGCTGTGGATCATCGTCGTGCCGATGCTGCCTGTATTCGTGATCATCGGCTGGGTCTACACCCGCCGCGCCGACGAGATCGATGATGCCTTCCGTGACCTCGTCCAGCGTTGAGCGGTCGGCGACCGCTGCCGAGTTGCAAGTGACGGCCGTGCTTTGATCGCGCTGCTCGCTGTCGGCGCGGTGACGCTGGGAACGCTCGGGCTGGGAACCTGGGGCGTGCGCTTCGCGCGCACGACTTCGGATCTGCTGGTCGCCTCGCGCGCGGTCACGCCCTGGTGGAACGCGGCGGCGATCTCCGGTGAGTACCTCTCCGCCGCCAGCTTCATCGGGATCGCTGGGCTGGAGATGCAGATCGGCGCGAGCGCGCTGTGGCAGTCGCTGGGGTTCACCGCCGGATATCTGGCGTTGCTGTTGTTCGTGGCCGCGCCGCTGCGCCGCTACGGCTCGTACACGATCCCCGACTTTGCCGAGGCACGCCTGCGCGACCCGCGGATCCGTCTGCTGGCCGCCGGCATCGTGCTGGTGATCGGCGGGTTCTACCTGGTGCCGCAGCTAAAGGGCGCGGGGCTCGTGCTGAACGTCGCGGTCGGCGCGCCTTATTGGGTTGGGGTCGCGGTCGTGGCGGTGATCGTCGCCTTCAACGTGGCGATCGGCGGGATGCGCGGCATCACCTACGTGCAGGCGTTCCAGTTCTGGGTGAAGCTGTTCGCGATAGCGGTGCCATGCATCGTGCTGCTGATCTACTTCGGCGGGCTGCCCGAGCGCGCGGCGCTGTTCGGACGCGCGATGCCACAGGCGGGCGCGCACGGCCTGACCGTGAAGTTGCAGAGCCCGCAGCAGGTCACGTTCCCGACCGCCGGCAGCTACACACTCGGCAACGACCCCCACGTGATCATGGTGCGTGCCGACAGTCAGGTGACGCTGCCGGCCAATGTCGCCGTCCACATCCCGGCCGGTGAAGACGTCCCGATCGCACAGGGAACGCAGCCGCTTACCGGTCATCAGTGGTCGCGCCCGGTGGGTGGCACCGGGGAGGGATCACCGTTGCTGGTCTACTCGCTGCTGGTCGCCACCTTCTTGGGCACGATGGGGCTGCCGCACGTGCTGGTCCGCTTCTACACCAGCCCCGACGGCCCCTCGGCACGCAAGACGACCGTGCGCGTGCTCGGCCTGCTCAGCATCTTCTACCTGTTCCCGGCCGTCTATGGAGCGCTGGGACGGGCGCTCACGCCGCAGCTGTATATCAGCGGCCGCACTGACGACGTGGTGCTGACATTGCCTCAGCAGGCGATCCCGGGGACGTTGGGGATAGTGCTGACGGCGATCACCTGTGCGGGTGCGTTCGCGGCCTTCCTGTCGACCTCCAGCGGCCTGCTCGTTAGCCTCGCCGGCACGATCAGCCACGACCTCTGGCCGCGGGTTCAGCTCTGGGGCGTCGCCGCGCGCGATCGCAGCGCGCTCCCGCCGCGCCTGCGACATCAGAGCGGCGCGCGCGCGATCGCTCCGGCCCGCGGCATCCGTCCGAGCCCGACGAGCGTGCCGACCCGGCGCCTGCACTTCCGCCTTGCGGCCGTGTCGGCGATGGTGATTCCGGCTGTGGTTGCGCTGTTCGCCCAAAGTGTGGATATCTCGATCCTGGTCGGCTGGGCGTTCGCGATCGCCGCCTCGACCTTCTGCCCGATGTTCGTTCTCGGCATCTGGTGGCCTGGGCTCACCGCTCGCGGGGCCTCGATCGGCATGTCGCTGGGAATGCTGATTACCACCGGGTCGATCTTTGTCGGGCTCGCGCTCGGCGAGCCCACCGCCGGCGCCGCCGCGCTGCTCCAGCAGCCGGCGATCGTGTCGGTCCCGATCGCCTTCCTGGCGATGGTGCTGGTCTCGCTCAGAGACCCGCACCAAATCCCCGACCCCGAGGTCGAGATGCTCGCGCTACACGCACCTGAGGGCCTCGGTCTGCGTCAGGTCGAAGAAGAGGGCGTTGGCGCCGCTTAGCGGCCCCGGACTGCGGTCGCGCCCGAGCGCGAAACGACAAGAATCCTCCAAGCACCCGTACGCCCTGCGACGCCTGGAGGATAAGACGGATCATTCGACGGAAAACCTCCAACGGCACCCACGCACCGCAGGGATTGGAGGATTTCGTCGCACTGCCCGGTGGGTCGTTCGGCCCGCGGTTAGCGGGGCAGTGGCCTGGGCGCGGGCTGCAGAGGGGATGGACGCTCCGGGCCCGGCGTCACAGGCAGCCTTGCCTCGCCGTCATCACTGCGCCGCCGTCAACTCTGCGTCACCGTCGACTCGGCGCCCACTGTCAACTCGGCGCCACGTCAACTCGGCGCCACCGGCAACTCTGCGCCGTCGGCAAGCCTGCGGCACAAACCAACCGTTGTTCGTTCTCACCGCCCGCTCGGGGTTGATTACGACCGCATAGCGGTAGAAATCAACCGTTGAGTCCGCTCGCGGTGCAGCGCTGGGACGATTTCGACCGGTATGGCTCCAGCGCGTGGCTTGGACTGCAATCGGGTCCAGCGTTAGGCGGCCAGCGGCGGGTCAGCCGACCGCGGCTGCGAGGCCGGTCAGCCGACCGCGGCTGCGAGGCGGGGTATGCCGACCGCGGCTACCAAGCGCGGCCACAGACCGCAGCTACAAAGTGCGGCAGCAGACCGCGAAGCGCGTTAGCTGGCGGCCGGAAACGAGGCGGGCGCTCCGAAGCGCGTCAGCACCTCGGGGAGCACTACGGTCCCGTCTTCGCGCTGGCCGTTCTCCAGCAGCGCGATCATGTGCCGCCAGGTGACGGCGGTGCCGTTGAGCGTGTGCACGGGGGCGGGCTTGCCGTCCTCGCCGCGGTAGCGGATCTGCAGCCGTCGCGCTTGGAAGTCGGTGGTGTTCGAGCAGGAGGTCACCTCGCGATACGCCTGCTGACCTGGCATCCAAGCTTCGCAGTCGTACTTGATCGCCGCGGGCGCACCGAGGTCATCCACCGCGATCGCCACGACCCGGTAGGGGATCCCGAGCTCCTGCAGGATCTCCTCCTCGATCGCCAGCAGCCGCAGGTGCTCGTCTTCGGACTCCGACGGCTCAACGAAGGTGAACATCTCGACCTTGTCGAACTGGTGCACGCGGAAGATTCCGCGGGTGTCCTTGCCGGCCGCTCCGGCCTCGCGCCGGAAGCATGGGGAGAAGCCGACGTAGCGCAGCGGTAGCTGATCGGCGTCGAGGATCTCCTCGCGATGCAGCGATGCGAGCGCCACCTCGGAGGTGCCGGCCAGGTAAAGATCGTCCTCTTCAATGCGGTAGATCTGCTGCTCGGTGTCGGGCAGCATTCCCGTCCCGTAGAGCGCCTGCTCACGTACCAGCACCGGCGGGATCACCGGCTCAAAGCCGCGCGCGAGCAGCTTGTCGAGCGCGTACTGGACCAGCGCCAACTCGAGCTGCACCATCCCGCCGCGCAGGTAGGCGAAGCGTGAGCCGGACAGCGCTGCGCCGCGCTCCATGTCGATCATCGCCCCCGCCAGGGCCAGATGGTCTTTGCCCGAGGCTCCGGCGACGCCCACCTGCCGCAGCTCGGTGTCGGTCGGCGGGGCCGCGGGCGACGGCAGGTTGGGGAGCGTCAGCATCAGCTGATCGAGCTCTTCGCGCGCGGCCGTCTCGGTAGCCGTCAGCTGCGCCCTGCGCTCCGACATCTGCTGCAGCGCGGCGCGCTCCTCATCCGACGGCGCACCCTTGCGTCCCTTGGAGAGGCGCTTCTGCTCGGCTCTCAGCTCCTCCAGCGCGGCGGTCGCCGCACGCCACTGCGAATCGAGTTCGAGGACCCGGTCAATCGCGTCCTGGGCGACCTCGTCGCCACGCCGGGCCAGCGCCGTCTTGACGGCTTCAGGGTCGTTACGGATTAGTCGGATGTCAAGCACGCTGTTTGCCTCGGTAGGGGGTCGCAGGCCCGTTCAAAGCAGAGTAGGCGCCCCGACACGATGCCTGCGTACTCGCGCCCGGTCGCTGCGGCTCGCGGTCACCTGGTCGACGCGAGCGTTTGGCCCGAGCCGAAAAGCAGGCTCAGGCCTAGGAACTGCCGGAGGTGGAGGTGCCGGTCCCGGTCGAGGCCCCGGTGTTGGTGGGGACCGTGGCCGCGGAGGCTGAGGTGACCGTCTCGCTCTGCGTGCCAGTGCCAACCGTGTTGGTGACCGTATGGGTCGTCGCTGCGCCGTGCTTTGGCTTGATGTGCAAGACCAGCACGCGCGGCGCGTTGATCAACCGGATCAGCTTGGCCGACTGCGCGGGCGTCAAGATTCCGCTGATCGGGTCCAGCGGCTTGTCTATGCACTTGACCGTCCCTGGCTCTACCGGCGCGTCGCGACCGGCCCACTGTGCCACGAAGTTTGCGACCATGACCGCGTCGTGGCCGGTCACGATGTTCTGCGGCATATAGGTGCCGGAGAAGCCACCGTTGGTGATCGCGTACATCACACGGATCGCAGGGCGCTCACAGCGGACGTCGAAGTTCGGGCCGCTGATGTTCAGATAGGTGCGCGGGTTCAGACCCGAACCCTGTGTGCCGGCCACCGAGAGCGTGTGGCAGCCGCCGCAACGCTGGTTGAAGAGCTTGGCCGCAGCCTGGTTCTGGGCGAAGTTCGGAGACCCTGCAGGGGGGCCGATATGTTCGGTGCCGCAGGCGCTCGCGAGTACGGCGAGAGCGAGTGCGGCAGCGGCGATGAGGATGATTCGAGTCACACGGGTCATGCGCCCGTCGATCATACGGGACGGGGCTGATTGAAGGCACACTCGTCGGCGCTCGCGTTTAGGAACCGCTGCGTGGATATTGCAGGAGTCCCAGTGTCGGTGGGGAATATCAGAATCGGAACCATCCGGCACCGGTCACGTGACGTTCGCACTACGAGTGGAATCCGCGACCGTCCATGGCGGCAACCAAAGTTGTCCGGTGCCGGTCTCTACGTTCACCGGTGGGGGTGGCACCCAAGCCACCCCCACCGCCCCCTGTTCAGTGCACCATCGCGGCGCGTGCGAGCAGGATCACGACCACGAAGCAGGTGAGCGTCATCACGCCGATCTCGCGGCGCAGGATCGAGACCACGATCTCGCGCTGCTCCTCGGCTGGGAGCTCAGCGACCTCGGCCGTGTTCTCGATCCCGCGCTTGTCCAGGATCAGCTGCGCGGCCGAGATCTTCAGCTGCTCGGCGATCACCGCCAGGAACAACGGGACCGCGCCGTAGATGTAGTGCAGCGTCGAGGCCTTTTCGCCGGTGAGGATCAGCACCCCGCCGAACACGGCCTCGAGGATCACAAACCCCTGACCGATCCGCAGCAGCATCCAGAAGCGCGGGCTCGGGCGCTTCTGGAACCACGCCACCGCGCCCCAGATGAACGCCAGGAGCGTGAACAGGATCGCAAGCGACCCGATGACGATGTGAACCGCGGTCATCGGCCGTCAATCTAGCCGGATTGGCGCGATCGCAGCCAGCGCCCGGTGGGCGAGCGCCGGTCCGTCAGACCTTGCGCCATTCAGGCAGCCAGCTTCCGTCCTCTTCGCGCTGGAAGTCCTGGAACAGGTTCGGGGCCGCGTCTTTCATCAGCAGAGCGACGTCGTTGAAGACCGAGCGCAGCTCCTCCTCGGCTCCGAGCGCGGTGCGCATCTCGATCACGTGACGCAGGGTGCGGACATTGGCGGTCCAGACGATGTCGGTCGAGAGCCCGATCGGCGCCAGCCGTCGCAGCGCGGAGGTGATCTCCTTTTTGATCGCGAATGGCAGCTCGCCGCTGTCGAGGTCCAGCTGTTCCGCGGCGCTGAGCTGAAACTCCTCGAGCTGCTCCACCAGCGAGATCACCTGGTCGCGTATCGGTTCGAGCGCGGGCGGCACGCGGAAGCCGATATCGGTCAGTCGCACATAGCGCAGACTCTCCTGGCTGAACGCCGAGCCGGCGCGATGCCTAACAATCTCATGAGTAAAAACACGTGAAACGTTGCGGAACGCAAAGCTGTAGTTGGCGTGCTCCAGGACGCTCCCGTGGTAGCTGCGCATGACGTTGGCGAAGTACTCACTCTTGTCGGTGCGGATGCGCGTGACATTTGCGTTCAGTCCCGGTTCCCAGCTGCGGTAACACATGCGCCCCGCGAATTCGGCCAGCAGCTCACCGTCGTTGATGCCGTCCGGGTCGTGCTCGCGCATCTCCAGCCACGACTCACCCCCAACCGACTCCAGGTAGGCCCGCATCGCAGCGGTGTCAACGGACGGTTTGGCGATCAGAAAAACGGTTGGCTGGGTCTCACGCATGGGGCGAACATACAACCGCATGGCGCGGACGACTCCGGCTTCCCCCGCATTTTGGAAGGCTTGCTTGATCGGCGCGGGTATCTGCGACGACGGAGGTGCAGTAGCGTTGCCCGACGATGGCAAGCGTGTGTCTGTGCATGATCGTCCGCGATGAGGCGGAGACGATCGGGCCCTGCCTCGACTCCGTCAAGCATCTGATCGATCACTGGGTGATCTGCGACACCGGCTCGATCGATGCGACCACAGAGGTCATCGAGCAGCGGCTGGCCGGCGTCCCCGGTGAGCTCCACCGCGACCAGTGGCGCGACTTCGGCCACAACCGCACGCTGCTCATGCAACGCGCCCGCGGCCAGGCCGACTATCTGCTGCTGATGGACGCGGACTGGCGGCTCGAGGCGGCCGACGGCGCTTTCGAGAAGCTCACCGCCGACGCCTACCTCGTCACCCATGCCGGCCCGGTCGAATACAAGAACAAGCTGCTGGTCAGGGGCATCCTGGACTGGCGCTATGAAGGCGTCGTCCATGAGTTCATCACCAGCCCCGACGAGCGCAGCTGCGAGACACTGAGCGGTGTTCGGGTTCGTATGGAGGGCGCCGGCGGCGCGCGCAGCGGGCGTTGGGAGCGCGATCGTGCGCTGCTGACCGCGCAGCTGGAACGGCATCCGGACGACGCGCGCTCGGCCTTCTATCTGGCGCAGACCTACCGCGACCTCGGCCAGCCGCTCGTCGCCGCCGATCTCTATGAACGCCGCGCCGCGATGGGCGGGTGGGATGAGGAGGTCTACTTCTCACTGCTGCAGGCCGGGGTGCTGCGCGCCGAGAACGACCAGTGGCCGCAGGGCCTCGAACTGCTGGTCAGAGCCTTTGAGCATCGCCCCGCACGGCTCGAGTCACTGTATGAACTGGCCTCGCGTTTGCGGCTGCGCGGCCAATATGAAAGCGCCTACCTGTTCGCGTCCCGCGGCCTGAACCGCCAGCCGCCACCTGATTTGCTGTTCGTACAGCCGTGGATCTACCGCTACGGGATGCTGTTCGAGTTCTCCATCAGCGCCTACTGGACCGGCAACACCCACCAGGCCCGCAACGCCTGCGATCGGCTGCTGCAGATCAAGGACTTGCCCGACATCTACCGTCAGCAGACGATTGAGAACCGCCGCTTCTGTGAGCAGCGCCTGGCCGCCAACCGCCGCGAGCGCACGCCGCCGGGGACGAACACCGGCCGCTAACGCGTGCTGTAGCTGACGTGACCGGAGTCGTTGAGCTGGCGCACCACGAAGTTGCTGGTCCCGCGGCCCCGCACCGCGGCCGTGCACACGAACGAGAGCCCCCGCTGGCGCGGGATCGCCGTAGGGCAGGCGACGGTCGCGGTGAGCTGGCGCTTGGCCTTCACCGACTGCGTGATCGCCGCTTCGATCGCGCTCATGTTGAGCTGCGGAACGCTGTCGGCCGCGACCCCTACGTAGCGGACGGCGCCCTTCGCGCTGGTGGTGGTGACCGCGAACGGAGTGATCGTGGTGCCCACCTGTGCGACGCAGTAGAACCGCTGATGGTCGCGGAGCGGAACCCCGGTCGGGCAGGTGACGCTCGCGTTCTGGTGCCGCTGCGCCTTCACCGAGCCCGCGATCGCCTCCTCGACGTGCGTCGGGTTGACGGTCGCCGGGGCGGAGGATCCTCCACAGCCGGCCAACAGTGATATGGCCGCGGCGGCGCCGGCAAGCGCAGCCGCGCCCCTGAAGGCCCCGCTCCCACGACCGTGCAGCCTGCGTCCGTTCCCCGCCACGGACTGGACGATACCCAGCCGTGACCGTGATCGCGGGCGCCAAGGCAGCTGTAGCACCGTCAGCCGATAGATCGGTGGACGAAATACTCGGGAGCCGATATAGTCGCGGCAATGTTATGGCGACGAGGGTTCACATGGCTGGTTGCGGTGGCGGCGATATTGGCCGTAGGTTTCGCCGCGCTCACGCTCGTCGGCCGCTCCGGCGCGAGCCGACCGGTGACCGCGGTACGGCCGCTGACGACCGGCGTCATCACGCATATCGGCGGCGCCTATTTCACGGTGCGGGCCGCGGGCGCCGATGTCGGCATGCTGGACCGGATCGAGGCGGCCGCCAACCGGATCACGCGTCAGGACTGGCCCTACGTCTGGGGCGGCGGCCACGCCCACGCGGGCGTCGCCGATGTTGGCGTGCCCGGGCATGGGAACCTACTGACTCAGCGGGGTTTTGACTGCTCGGGTGTGGTCGGAGACCTGCTGGTTGCGGTCGGGCTCTACCCCGCGGGTGAGTCGCTGCCCAACGATGCCGGGATCATCTCCTACCTGTTGGAGCGTCATCTGATCGTGCCCGGACCTGGTCGTGGGCCGGCGTCGGTGACGTTCTACGACCAGCCGGGGGTGCATATCTTCATGAATATCGGCGGGCGCCCCTGGGGAGCGGGGTCGGGCGGCCCCGGGGGCGATGACAACGGCGGACCCGGCTGGCTCGACGGCGGGGCGGCGCAGGTCTACTCGCCGAGCTTCAAGCGCTACCACCTGACCGCAGCGGTGCTTGGTCTGAAACCGGGCGCGGGCTACTCGATCGCCTACGCATATGACTCCGTGGGCAGCGACGAACTGGCTGGGCTCAGGCGCGGTGATCCGGTCAGTGTCAGGTCCCGTAACCTCGGAAACGGGACGATGCTTGCGGTCTCCGTCGCCCACGGTCGCGTCTATCTGCGCGACGGGCGGCGTTACGTCCGCCAGCAGTCGGTGGCGCTCACCCCCACACATCTGGTCGCGCTCACCCGCACGCATTAGGTCAGGATCGGCGGCGGCTGGGGCACGTAGGGGGAGGCGCCGGCGATCGTGGTCGGTAGTCTGCGAGCCATGGGCTACAAAGCGCTGACCGCGGCCGAGTCGTTCTGGCGGCCGTCCAATCAGATGTCGGTGATGAACACGGACGTCGCCAAGCAGCTCGGTACGGACTTGTTCGGCGCGCGCTTCTGGCAGCTGATGCCGGGGCAGGCGTCGACCCGGCACCGCCACATCGGCCAGCACGAGCTGTATCTGGTGATCGAGGGCACCGGCCGCATTCGCATCGACGGTGACCTGCTCACGCTCAGCCGCTATTCGTCGGTGCTGGTGGAGCCGGATTCGCTGCGGCAGGTGTTCAACGACACCGATGAGCCCGCGCTGTGGTTCGTGGTCGGGATGCCGAAGGAAGCGGGCAACACGCTCGAGATGACCCCCGAGCTGCTGCAGCGCCTCTACCCGGACGGTCCCAAGGCACTGCCACCGGAGCTCGATCCGCGTTCGTAGCGGCGCGGGCGTGCGGCTCAGGCCGCAGCCACGGTGATTGTCATCACCGTGTTCTTCTTGCCCTTGGGGCGGTCGAACGCGAAGCCGGCATCCTCGAACATGCGCCTGGTGCCGCTGTAGAGGAACGAGCCGGAGATCTTCTTGCCGGCCGCGTCCTTCTCGGTCGTGTCCTCCGGGTAAGCCTCCACCAGGCCGCCGCCTTCCTGGGCGATCAGCTCCAGCGCGCCATGCAGTGCCAGCGCCGCCACGCCCTTGCGCCGGTACTTGTTTGACACGAAGAAGCAGGTGATGCGCCAATCAGGTCGCGGCTTGCCTGCCGCGACCGACGCCTCCCATTCTTTGCGGTGGTAGATGTTCGGGAGGTTCTCAGGCCGCCCGTACTGCGCCCAACCGACCGCCGTCTCGCCGTCGAACACGACCGCTGCCTTGGACAGCCCGTCGCTCACCAGACGCCGTTTGATCTCGCGATTCTGCTCGTAGCTCTCGCGTAGCCCGTCGACCATGCCGTTGTGGAACCAGGTGCACCAGCACCCGCCCCAGACGCCCTTGTGGCGTTCGATCAGCGCCGCATATGCATCCCATGTCTGCGGCGAGAGCTCCTTCACGCTGAGCGTGTTCACGTCAACCGTAGGTGCAGCCATCGGTCGAGCCTAGCTGCAGGCTCGGCGCGTTCGAATCTGTTTTATGGTCAGAGCATGGCTGACGAAACCTCAAGCACCTCACTGCTCGATCTGAGCCCCTTGCCCTATGGGCTTCCGTCGTTCGCGCAGATCAGTGCCGATGACCTGCGGCCCACGATCGAGCAGGGGATGGCCGAGCAGCTTCAGGCTGTTGCAGCGATCGTCGAGGACCCAGAGCCGCCAACGTTTGAAAACACCCTTGCACCGCTTGAACTGAGCGGAGTGCGCCTCAGCCGTGCCACCCGCGTGTTTGAGCAGCTGACCGCGGCCGACACCAGCGACGAGCTCGATGCGCTCGAAACCGAACTCGCGCCCAAGCTCGCAGCCCAGCGCGACGCGATCCTGCTCAATGCCGGGCTCTACGAGCGCGTGAGGGCCGTCAGCGATTCCGCGGCGGCCGGCGACGAACAGCTCGACGCCGAGGCGGCGTACCTGGTGCAGCGCTGGTTGACCTGGTTCCAGCTCGCCGGTGCGGCCCTGAACGAGCTCGATCGTGCGCGCCTGAAGGGCCTCAACGAACGCCTGGCGATGCTGCAGACCGAGTTCAAAATGCGGCTGCAGGCCGACACCAAGGAGTTGGCGCTCGAGATCGATGACGTCGGCGAGCTGGACGGGCTGACCTCCGGCGAGGTTTCGGCATCGGCCGCGGCTGCCACCGCGCGTGGACGCGAGCAGTGGCTATCTGATCAACCTGGTGCTGCCGACCGCGCATCCATTCCTCTCCTCGCTGACGCGCGCGGACGTGCGCGCACGTCTGAGCGCCGCGCAGCGCGCCCGCGGTTCGCGCGGCAACGAACACGACACTCGCAAGACGCTGCTTGAAATCGTCGAGTTGCGCGCCCAGGTAGCGCAACTGCTGGGCTTCGAGAACTACGCCACGCTGGTGCTCGCCGACTCGATGGCGCGCACTCCCGAGGCCGCCGCCGGACTGCTTGAGCGGCTCGCCGGCCCGGCGGCCGAGAACGCGCGCCGCGAGCAGGCCCAGCTTTCGCAAAGCGCCGGCGAACCGATCACCGCCGCCGACTGGCACTACTACGCCGAACAGGTGCGCGCCGCCGAATACCACGTTGACCTGGCCGAACTGCGGCCCTACTTCGAAGCCGACCGCGTGCTGCTGCAGGGCGTGTTCTTCGCCGCCACGGAGCTGTTCGGGCTCACGTTCAGCGAACGCCACGACCTCCACGGCTACCACCCCGACGTGCGCGTGTTCGAGGTCCGCGAACAGGACGACACACCGGTCGGCCTGTATCTGCTGGACCTCTACGCTCGCGACTCCAAGCGCGGTGGTGCGTGGATGACCTCGTTCATCGACAGCGCCACGCTGGCCGGTTCCGACACGGCTGTGGTGGTCAACACCCTGAACGTGCCCAAGCCCGCCGACGGCGAAGCGACGCTGCTCACCTACGACGAGGTTTCGACCCTGTTCCACGAGTTCGGCCACGCGCTTCACGGATTGCTCGGCAAATCGCGCTACCCGTCGCTGGCCGGGACCGAGGTGTTCACGGACTTTGTCGAGTTCCCCTCGCAGTTCTGGGAGAACTGGATTCTCGATCCTCAGGTGCTGGACAACTATGCGTTGCACTACCAGAGCGGCGAGCCGATCCCCGCCGAGAAGGTCGAGCGACTGCGCGCCTCACGCACCTTCAACGAGGGCTTCAAGACCAGCGAGCAGCTGGCAGCGTCGGTGCTCGATCTCGCCTGGCATCTGCTGAAGCCCGGTCAGGCGCCCACCGACCCCGAGGAGATCAACGCGTTCGAGGCCGGGGTCTTCGCCGAGGCCGGTCTCGACAACCCGGCTGTGCCGTCACGCTATTCGTCGCCGTACTTCGCGCACGCGTTCATGTTCGGATACGCGGCCGCGGTCTATTCGTATCTCTGGGCGGAGGTGCTCGACGCCGACGCATTCGCCTGGTTCGAGCAACACGGTGGGCTCACACGCGAGAACGGGGAGCAGTACCGAACCCACGTGCTGGGCTTCGGCGGCACCCGCGATCCGCTGGCCGCGTACGTCGAATGGCAGGGACGCGAGGCTGTGATCGAACCGCTGCTGAAACGCCGCGGCCTCGGGTAGCTGAGAACCGATCCGGGCGGTTGGCGCGGTCGCCCGGATCGCGTTCAGACCGGAATCACGTCGACGTGGCGGCCGGCCGCTGCGGCCAGCGCCGCCAGGTTCTCGGGGTCGGAGGTGAGGATCATGTCACCGTCCGCGGCCAGCAGCACGAGCGCCGCGTCAAGCACGTCGCTGCCGCCTGTCTTGGCGAGCAACGCGCCGCTGCGGCGACCGAGATCGTCGTCCAGGCTGACGACCGTAGTCATCGATAGCGCGCTCGCGAGCAGCGCGTGGCGAGCGTCGCCCCGCCAGACCTGTCCGACGATGCCGCCATGCGTGATCGGAGGCGTGGCCGTCTGACGCTGGCGCTTGATCTGAGCGGCGATCTGACGGTCCCCGCGCTCAGCCGCGATCAACGCGCCGGCATCGAGAACGAGCGTCATGCAGGCCTCACGTGGATCGCTCGCGCCTGCATGCCGCGCTCCGCCTCGGCCATGTCTGCCTCGGTGATCTCCCCGTGCTCTGCCTCGAACAGCGCGATGAACTCGTCCATCGCCTTCAGCTTCTGATCTCGCTCCAGCTCACGCCGCAGCGCGGTATTCACCCAGGCGCTGAGACTCTCTGCGCGACCGGCTTTCACGATCCGGCAGCCGGCCTCAATCAGGTCAGCGTCGACGGTCACCGACAGGCGTTGCTTGGCGCTCATACAATTATGCTACTTCACTGCCATGATCGTGGCATAGCTGGAGCCCGATCAGAGGTCGATTGCCGGGGCAGGTCCCGCTAGACCAGCCCCGGCACCCAAGCGACGGGTAGTTCAGGAGCGGCGCGTGGGTGGCCGCCGCATCGGCCAGATCCGCGGCCCATTCGGGATCCGCAGTTCGCCCAGGTGGACGAATCCGAGACGCTCGTAGAGCGCGGCGTTGCGTTCGGAGCTGGCTTCCAGGTAGGCGGGCAGCCACTCGGCGTCGCAAAGCGCGAGCACCGGCTGCAGCAGCTCGGTTCCGACCCCCTGGCCCTGGAGCTCCGGGGAAACGCCGGCGTAGCGGATGTACCAATGCGGCTCGGTCAGGTGGTGCTCATTCAGGAACAGCTGGGTCTTCACCGCGGCCGGCAGCCGCATGTGGAAGACGCTCAGCCATTGCAGTGCCTCGGAGGTGGTGGTCGCCTGCGGCAGCATCCAGTGTTCGGGCTCCAACACCAGGCATGCGCCGCCGAGCTCGAGTCCACGTTCGGGTGTCTCGACCTCGGCCACCCAAGTCCGGCCGTGAGCTTTGAGGTTGCCTTCGAGTTCGAGCCCGAAGAACTTCTGCCGGCGATGCGCGCCACGGATCCGCCCGCGCAGCAGCCAGCGCAGGATCGGGTCTTGCGCGAACGCGCGGGCGAGTACGCTGCTGACCGCGTCGGATTCGTCGGTTCGCGCGGGCCGCACCGTCACCGCGACGGCGGTGTCACTCTCGTCGTATGGCTCGCTCATGCTTCCAGCAGGCCCCGCAGGCGCTCGAGGTCCTCGCTGATCATCGCCGCATCGCGGGCGAACTCATCGTCCGTCATGCCGGTGCGCTGGTAGAGCGTGAACACCACCTCGCTGCCGTGATCGTTCTTCAGGATCCGCATCGGGTTGTGTACGACCGTGCCATCCGGAAGCGTGACGTCGTGGTCGAGCACGCCGGCCTCGACGGGCCCCACGAAGGCGACCTCCACGGTGCCCATCGGCGAGTCCGTGACCCAGCGCCCAGCTTCGTTGCGGATACCGCTGCTAAGCCCTGCCGCCCATAGTGGAAGGTTCAACGGATCCGATGCGAACGCGACCACGTCCTCGGGACGGCGTTCAATCGGCTGCGAGACGTGCACGGCCTTCCAACTCATGGCAGCCTCGCTAGGCGTCGCCGGGGATCCGCGACCAGATGCTCAGGTCCTCGCGTCCGGTGCGCGTGGTGCCGCGGTTGCGCAGCGTGCCCTCGAGCGTGAACCCGGCGTTCTGCGCCAGCTTCATCGAGCCGGTGTTGCCAGGTGCGATGAACAGCTCCACGCGTTGGATTCCCTGGCTGATGGCCCAGTCCGCCAGTGCCCGGGTGGCCTCGGTCATGTAGCCGCGACGGCGGTGCTCGGGCACCGCCCAGTAGCCGATCTCGGCGCAGCGATTGTCCCAATCCACGCGCACAATCCCGACCGAACCGACCAGCGCCCGCGTCTGTGTCAACGCGACTGCGCAGCGGACGCCGTCCCCGGCCAAACGCGTGGACTCGCAGAACTCGAGACAGTGCTGACGGGCGTCTTCGAGCGTGTAGGGATCGGGCAGATCCCACAGCCACTGGTGGGTCAGCTCGTCCGAACAGGCACGCTGCGTCTCGGCCACATCCTCAGCTGAAAACGGGCGCAGGCGCAGCCGGTCGGTCGTCAGCGTCACCGGGTCGAACACGCGCTTTTCGAACAGGTCGTCCATCGCACGAGCGTAACGGCAAGGGCCGGGCGTTACCAGCCTCCGAGGCGCACGCCAGCCTGCCGTCAGCACCGCTCCGAGTCGGGCTCGGAACCACTGTCGGGCGCGTCGCGAGCTGCGGCCGCGGGAGCCCGGGGTGCATCCGCCAAGCCGCATAAATGGAACAATGATCGCGATGCTTGGCCTTCCAGATCAGATCACGGCCCTGCTGTTCGACATGGATGGTGTGCTCACGCAAACCGCCAAGGTCCACGCCCAGGCGTGGAAACAGGCTTTTGATGAGTTCCTCAAGGCGCGCTCGCAGGTGACCGGCGAACCGTTCGTGCCGTTCGACAAGGTCAAGGACTACGACAGCTACGTCGACGGGCTCCCACGCGAGGACGGCGTGCGCAGCTTCCTGAAGTCGCGCGGGATTGTGCTTCCCGAAGGCAAGCCCGACGACCCGCCGGGCGCGCAGACCGTCTATGGGCTCGGCAACCGCAAGAACGACATCGTCCTGAAGCTGATCGCCGAACAGGGCGTCGAGCCGTACGAGGGTTCGGTGCGATACGTCAACGCCGCCCGCGCCGCCGGTCTTCCGTGCGCGGTCGTGTCGTCAAGCGCGAACACCCACGACGTGCTCAAGGCGGCCGGGATCGCGGATCTGTTTGACGCCGTGATCGACGGGAACACGCTGCAGCGCGAGCATCTTCACGGCAAGCCGGCACCCGATGCCTACCTCGCCGGCGCCGCGGCGCTGAACGCCGCCGCCGCCAACGCGACCGTGTTCGAGGATGCGCTCTCCGGCGTCGCCGCCGGCCGCGCCGGCGCGTTCGGGTTCGTGGTCGGGGTCGACCGTGTCGGCCAGCGTGACGAGTTGCTCGCGCACGGCGCGGATGTCGTCGTCGACGACCTCGCGCAGCTGCTCGACCAATGATCCGCCAACCGCTCGGAGCCAACCAGCGATGATCACCCACCCAGCCTTCCCGGTCGAACCCTGGACGATCCGGGAGACCGAGTTCCAAATCGACCGCCTGGCACAGACCGAGTCCGTGTTCGCGCTGTCCAACGGGCATCTGGGGCTGCGCGGGAACCTCGAGGAAGGCGAGCCATCCGGGCTGCCGGGCACATATCTTGCGGGCTTCTGGGAGTCCAGGCCGCTGCCCTACGCCGAGGCCGGCTACGGAGACCCGGAGAGCGGGCAGGAGGTCGTGAACGTCCCCGACGGGAAGATCATGCGGCTGCTGGTGGACGATGAACCGTTTGATCTGCGCTACGGCAAGCTCCGCAGCCACGAGCGCGTGCTCGATATGCGCACCGGCATCCTCACCCGCGAGGTGCGCTGGACTTCTCCCTCACACCACACGGTGCGGATCCGCACCCAACGGCTGGTCTCGTTCACGCATCGTGCGGTCGCCGCGATCTGTTACGAGCTGGAGGTGCTCGACGACGAACCGGTGGGCGTGGTCGTTCAGTCCGAGCTGCTCGCCAACGAGCGGCTGCCCCGCAGCGACGTCGACCCGCGTGCCGCGGCGGCGATGGAAGCGCCCTTGGAGTCGCTGATGCACAGGGCTGTGGACGACCGCGGACTGCTCGTGCACCATACCCGGGTCAGCGGGCTGCGAGTCGCGGCCGCGATGCGGCATGAGATCGGCGGGCTTGAGCACACGCTCTCAAGCGAGTCGTTCGAGGACCTCGCGCGGGTGTTGATCTGCGCCACGCTGCAGCCCGGCAAGACGCTGCGGATAGTGAAGTACATGGCCTATGGATGGTCCGGCAACCGCTCACAGGACGCAATCGCCGATCAGGCATCGGCCGCGCTGTCGGCGACGATGGATAGCGGCTGGGAAGGACTCGTGGAGTCTCAGAAGCGATACCTCGACGAGTTCTGGGACCGCGCCGACGTGCGCATCGACGGCGACCCCGAGCTGCAGCAGGCCACGCGGTTCGGACTCTTCCACGTGCTCCAGGCAGCCGCTCGAACCGAGCAGCGGGCGATCGCCGCCAAGGGCCTCACCGGCGCCGGCTACGACGGCCACGCGTTCTGGGACAGCGAGGCGTTTGTGCTGCCGGTGCTCACCTACACGTTGCCGCACGCAGCGCTGGACGCGCTGCGTTGGCGCCACTCAACGCTTGATCTCGCGCGGGCGCGCGCGAGCCAGCTCAAACTCCGCGGCGCCGCGTTCCCGTGGCGAACTATCGCCGGCGAGGAGTGCTCGGGCTACTGGCCCGCCGGCACCGCCGCGTATCACATCGGTGCAGATATCGCCGCCGCCGTGGTCCGCTGCCACCGGATCGCCGAGGATCCCGAATTTGAACGCGAAATCGGCACCGAGCTGCTGGTCGAGACCGCACGACTATGGCTGTCGCTCGGGCATCGTGATGCCCAGGGCGGGTTCCGGATCGATGGTGTTACCGGACCCGACGAGTACAGCGCCGTGGCCGACAACAACGTCTACACCAACCTCATGGCGCAGCGCAACCTGCAGGCGGCGGTCCGTGCGGTCACGCTCTATCCGGAGGTTGCCGACGCGCTTGGCGTGACCCAGTCGGAGACTGCCAGCTGGGGCGACGCGGCTACGGCGATGGTGATCCCCTACGACGAGCTGCGCGGGGTGCACCCGCAGGCAGAGGGCTTCACCGACCATCAGGTCTGGGATTTTGACGCAACCGCGGACGAGGACTACCCGCTGCTGCTGTCGCACCCCTACTTCGACCTCTACCGCAAGCAGGTGGTCAAGCAGGCCGATCTGGTGCTTGCGCTGCACGTCTGTGGTGACTCGTTCACGCCCGAGCAGAAGCTCGCGAACTACGACTACTACGAGCCGCTGACGGTTCGCGACTCCTCGCTATCGGCCTGCACGCAGGCGGTCGTCGCGGCCGAAGTAGATCATCTGGACCTGGCCTACGCGTACTTCCGCGAAGCCTCGATGATGGACCTCGACGACCTCGAGCACAACGTCCGCGACGGCCTGCACATCGCCTCGCTGGCCGGATCCTGGACGGCGGCCGTTGCCGGATTCGGCGGCATGCGCGACTTTGGTGGCGACATGAGCTTCCGTCCGAAGCTGCCCCAGCAGCTCACCGGGATCTGCTTCCGGATCACGATCCGCGGCTGCAAGCTCGAAGTGAAGATCGAGCGAGGGAACGCGACCTACACCTCAATCGGCGGGCACGCGATCAAGCTCACGCACTACGACGAGCCGCTGGAACTGAAGGACAGCACACCCGTTACGCTGCCGATCCCGACGCCGGTCCGTCGTCCGGAACCGTTGCCGCCCAAGGGCCGCGAACCCCGCGCCTGAGCGCCATATCCGGCGCTACAGCGTCGGCATCCAGCTGTGCGCGCCGTAGACCTCTTGGTAGCGGCCCTCGGCGGCCGGAAGCGGTTGCTCGTGCGAGCCGTAGATCCGTAGCTGCGTCATCAGCCCGTCCTGTGCCCGCAGGATGAACACGCGACGGAACGGTCCGCGGATGCTGGCATCACGGAGCTCATAGGTGGCGGTCACCTCCGCGATCCAGACGTCGGGCTCGGGGTTCCACTCGGTGTGGATCTCATGGTGGGTGTGGCGCAGCTCCCGGAACAGCTCCGTGAATATCGCCGAGGCCTCATCGAGACCCTTGCCCTCGCTTCCGTAGGCGGTCATCAACTCGACGTCCGGACTGCAGAGTGACAGTATGCCGTCACGGTCGAGCGCGTCAATTGCGCTCAGCACGGTTCTCATCGGTGAGTCGCTCATCGGCCAAGCGTAACGATCCTGGGCCCGGTCGCGCGCCCAGCTTGAGGCGCTACTCCGCTACCGTCGCCAGCGCCGCGACGGTGCGCTCGTCGGCGGGGAAGAACGCCTCGACCGCCAGCTCCGCGACGGTCACGTCGTAGGCGGCTCCGAAGGTCGTAATCGTGGAATAGAAGGTGAGCTGGCCGTGCTGCTCGGAGCTCAGCAGCAGCGGGAACATCACCTCTTCTCCCGCCGGCCGTTCGCCGGGCGTGGTGCTGTCGGCGTACTCCAGCAACTCTGAACGCAGCTGCTGCAGCTGCTCGTCGGGCTGCAGGCTGATGGCGCGCTCGAGCCGCTGCATCAGATGCGCGCGCCAGCGCCCGAGGTTCATCACCCGGCCCGCCAACCCATCTGGATGCAGGGCCAGGCGCAATGTGTTCACTGGCGGCTCGAGCAGCTGCGGCGCAACGCCCTCAAGCAGGATCCCGAGCGCCGCGTTGGAGGCGACCAGATCCCAGTGGCGGTCGACCGCCAGCGCCGGGTATGGCTCGTGCCCGGCGAGCACCGCGCCGAGCGCGTCGCGGATAGGCTTCAGCTCCGGGTCGTCAAGCGAGTAGGAGCTGTAGCGCGGTGCGTAGCCGGCCGCCAGCAGCAGCGCGTTGCGCTGCCGCAGCGGCACCTCGAGGCGCTCGGCCAGCGCCAGTACGAGCTCCGCGCTGGGCCGTGAGCGGCCGGTCTCGACAAAGCTGAGATGCCTGGTGGAGACCCCTGCATCCAGCGCCAGCTCCATCTGACTGAGCCGTCGCCGCCCGCGCCACTCGCGCAGTTCGCTGCCGATCTGCTGTTCGATCACGGGGCCGAGCCTAACGCGTGCCCCGTGGCCACGGTCTAGCTCGAGGCTCATGGCAGCAGCCTCGAAAGCGCGGCAACGCCGGCGAGTACCACTACCAGCACGGCGAGGCTGTGCTCGAGCGCCTCCTGGTAGCCGTGGCCGACCGTACTGAAGAACACCGCGCCCACCAGCGCCACGCCCAGCGCGCTGCCCACGTACTGAGCGGTTGAGAGCGTGCCCGCAGCCGCGCCGGCCTGCTCCGGCTTCAGCGTCGCCAGCAGATTCGTCGAGAGCGGGGCGATGCCGAGGCCCATGCCTCCGCCGATCACGGCCAATGCCGGGATCAACCACAACACCGAGGCGCTGCTGCCGCTAACCGCCAGCGTCGTAATCAGCAGCGCATGCCCGACCGCCAACACCAAAGCCGCGACCGTGATCACGGTCTTGCCGTGCCTCACCGCCAGCTGCGGCGAGACCATCGAGGTCGCCAGGTAGGTGACCGCGAGCGTGGTGAACATCAGCCCGCCCTGCATCGGGCTGAGGCCGCGGCCGCTCTGCAGGTACAGCGCCAGAATCAGGAAGAACGAAGCCTGGCCCATCCAGAACAATGTCTGCGCGGCCACACCGGCGCAGAAGCGCGCGTTGCCGAACAACTCGAGCTCGATCAGCGGCGTGCCGCCGGCGCGGCTGAGCCTCCGCTGCTGGGCCACGAACGCGGTCAAGATCACGGCCGACAGGGCCAGCGTGATCCAGACCCACCCGGCCCAGTGCGCCTGCTGCCCCTGGACCAGCGGCAACACCAGCGCGGTGAGACCGGCCGTGATCAGCCCCACGCCGCGCAGATCAAGGCCCGCAGTCAGTTGGCCGCGTGACTCCGGGATCACCCGCGGCGCCGCCAGCAACGCGATCACGCCGATCGGAAGGTTGATCAGGAAGCAGCTGCGCCACCCGAGCCCGAACAGATTCAGCGCCAGCAGCGCTCCGCCGAACAGCTGGCCCCCGACTCCGGCAACGCCCATCACCATCCCGTAGGCGGCCATAGCTCGGGTGCGATCCTCACCCGGGTACAGCACCCCGATCAGCGAGATCACATTGGTGGTGAACAGCGCGGCGCCGAGTCCCTGGATCAGGCGTCCGGCCACCAGCAGCGCGGTGTCCGGCGCGGCCCCGCACAGCACCGAGCTGAAGGTGAACAATGCCAGCCCGATCACAAACAGCCGTCGGCGGCCGTAGCGGTCGCCGAGGCGCCCGCCGGCGATCAGCAGCACTGACGAGCTGAGCGCGTAGCCGGCGACGACCCATTCCAGTGAGCTCGCGCCCGCATGCAGCGATGACTGCATGTCCGGCATCGCGACGTTGACGATGAAGAAGTCCAGTACGGACATGAACGTGCCGGCCAGCAGCACGCTCAGTGGCAGCCAACCGGTGGCTGCGCGCCGGCCTCTCTTGGGCTCGGCGCCGGCGCTGGGTGCCGGTTCGGCGTCAGCGCGGGAAACGGTTTCGATGCTCATGCCGAGCACGCTGCCAACCGCGGCGCGTGGCGTCGATTACCTCAGAGGTAATGAACGCGAGGCCGCGCTCAATGAGTAACGTGTGAGCATCGGCGACTATGCGAACGAGAAAAAACTGTGTCCTTCGTTCGTTGGATCGGACGTGGAGCCAGCGCATGAAGTGCCGCCGAGGTCGGGAGCTGCGCCGCCCGTCCAGCAGCTGAGCGGCACGAGCCTCGTCGTGGGGCGCTTCGACCGGCGATCCTCGGACGAGGTTCAGCGCCAGGTCGACGCCGACAAGATTCCCGACGCGCTGTCAGCGGAGGCGGCGATCGGAGCCGAGTACGTCGATCAGCAGTTCGTTCGCAGCCGGGCCGGACGGTTCAGCGGGATCTTGGAGCGTCTGCCGGCGCCGGTCATCCAGGCGGTCGCCGTGCTTCTCTGGGGCTCAAACTACGATGTGGTGCTCACCTGGAGCGATCTGCCGTCGATGCTCGTCGCGGCAGTGCTGCGTCTTCGACGCAGGCGGCCGGCCCACGTGGCCATCCTGCTGTGGCCCTCGCGACGGCGATCAAAAGCATGGTTGCTGCGGCTGCTTCAGGCCGACATCGACAGGTTCATCATCCCGTCGCCGATGCAGCGCGCGTTCGCGACGCGGGAGCTGGGGATCACGCCGGAGCGGATCGTCGAGTCCTGCGCACAGGTCGACACACGGTTCTGGAACCGTGAGGCCGTCTCGGGCACCGAGCGCCAGATGGCGTGTGCGGTCGGTCGCGAGATGCGGGACTACGGGACTCTGCTCGAGGCGCTGAGGACCGTTGAGATCCCATTTCACATCGCCACCGGTAGCGGCGAGTTCCACGCAAACCAGGCCGAAGCGGACCGGCCGGCGCTTGCTGAATCGCAGATCCCGCCCAACGTTTCGATCGGGCGCAAGAGCTTCACCGAGCTGCGGGCGCTGTACGGCCGGTCCCGCTTCGCTGTGATCCCGCTGATCCCGTCCGACAACGACAGCGGCATCACCGCGATCCTCGAGAGTTTCGCGATGGGACTCGCCGTGATCGTAACCGACTCCCCAGGGCAGACCGGCGTTCTCAAACACGGCGTCAACTGCCTGCGCGTGCCGCCGCAAGACCCCGCGGCCTTGGCCGCCGCGATCCGCCGCCTGTGGGAGGACCCGGCGCTTTGTGCGAGGCTCGGCGCCAACGGGCGTGACCAGGTCCAGCGCCGGCACTCGCTGGAGTGCTGGACCGCGACGCTGGTGCGTGCCGCGGACGAAGCGCGCAGCGCACGCACCTAACCCCATCACAAAAACGGAGAGAGGGGGATTCGAACCCCCGAACGAGTTTCCCCGTTACACGATTTCCAGTCGTGCCCGTTCAACCGCTCCGGCACCTCTCCAATCGCGAGACCGCAAAGGGTAGCGGCAGGGCCCTGGGTGTGGTTGCTGGCTTTGGGGGCCAGCAACCACAGTGAACGTCAGGTGAGTTCGGGGACGGCTGCGGCCAGCCGCCGGATGCCCTCGTCGATCGTCGCGAGGTCGGGAACCGCCGCGAAGCTGAGCCGCAGGTAGGGGGCGGCGGGCTCGCCCGGGAAGAACACGCGCCCGGGATTCACGTCGACGCCGCCGCGGCGCGCACGGCGGCGAACATCGAGGTCATCGAGCCCGGCGGGCAGCTCTGCCCAGACGTGCATACCGCCGCGCGGGCGGGTCTCGACCTCGAGCTGGGGCGTGTGGGTGCGGATCGCGGTCAGCATCGCCTCGCAGCGCCTGCGCAGCTCGCTGGAGAGCTGGTTCATGTGCCGCAGCCAGCCGGCGCGGCTGACCAGCTCCAGGGCCGCTTCCTGCACCGGTCGCGGGACAAAGAAGTCGTCGAGCACACGAATCGCGCGGATCCGTTCGCTCACCGCTCCGCGCGAGATGATCGCGCTCACGCGCAGGCTCGGGGCTACGGGCTTGGTCAGCGAGGTCACGTAGATCACGTGTCCGGCGGGGTCGTCGGCGATCAGCGGCCGCGGGGGGACTCCGTCGTGGCTGAGCCACCGCGCGAAGTCGTCCTCAATCACGAACGCGCCCATCTCGGCGGCGAGCTCGAGCAGTTGCGTGCGGCGCTCGGGCTCGAGCACGGTGGCCGTCGGGTTCTGGAAGTTGGGCTGCAGGTACAGAGCGCGCGCGCCGGTCTGTTCGAAGGCGCGCGCCAAGTCGTTGATGCGGATGCCGCCGGCGTCGACGGGGACTGGGACGACGCTGATTCCCGCCGCCCGCGCGATCGCGATCGCGCCCGGGTAGCTCGGTGATTCGACCAGCAGCTGTCCGCCCGGCGGGACCACGGCTCTGATCGCGGCCCCGATCGATGCCTGGCCGCCGGATCCGATCAGCACGTCGCGTGCCTCGATCCCGGGGGCGGTGGTGCGCGCAAACCAGCTGCGCAGCCCGCTGAGGCCGTCGGGCGGGGGGCGCAGGAATGCGTCTGGCAGGCGACCCGCTCGGGCCCACGCGGTCGACAGCAGGTTCTGCGGGATCAGCGACGGGTGCAGGTAGCCGAGCGCAAACGTGATCGCGTCGTCATTGGTGGGCGGTTCCAGCAGCGGCGCGAGCCCTGCCGCGTCGATGCTGCGATCACCCAATGTGAGCGACTGCCATGAGAGGTCCGCGCGCCTTACCGACGGTGGCGCTTCGGCCACGAAGGTGCCCGATCCGGGGCGCACGTCTACAAGCCCTTCCGCGGTCAAGAGCGATATCGCTCGCGAAACCGTTATCGGCGAGACCCCGCGGGTGCGCATGATCTCACGACTCGAAGGCAGCCTATCTCCCGGGCTCATCTGTGAGATCTGCAACTTAAGGTCCTGCGCCAGGGACGAAATAGCGCTATCCTTAGTCATAGGCATAAAGGATACCGCTATCGAGCAGTTGGGGATAGCGGATAACACACGAAAGGCATCTGATATGACCCTCGCAAACAACATCCGCAAGATCTGGGCCGACATGAAGCTCGGACAGGAAGCTCTCTTCCGCGTCCCCGGCCAGCGCTAGGCACAACGCCTTCGCTTTCAGACTGCGTAGATGAACAATCCGGGCGGGCCGCGCCTGAGTGGCAGCGGCCCAAACCCGGATAGTGGCCGAAGTTCGGCCCGTAGCTGGCAAGCAGATCGCGCTCCACTGCGGAGCTGATCAGATCTGCCACTCGCCGCCGATCAGGAGCGGCACCTCACGACCGTCCGCAGTGATTCCGACGGTCTGTACATCATCGGATCCGACCATGAAATCGACGTGGATCGCGCTGTTGTTCATACGGTCCTGCTGATCTTCGCTGACCGAGAACGAATACGCCTGCCCGAGCGCCAGGTGTGAGGCGGCATTCTCATCCAGCAGGATGTCGTAGTAGACGGTGCCGGTCTGGCCGACGCGCCCCTCACGGTCGACAAGTGCGACCTCACCGATGCGGCACGCGCCCGCGTCCTTCTGAGACAGGGTCGCGAGGATCTCGGCGCCGGAATCAGCCGTGAACTCGACCGCGCGACCGCCCTCGAACCGCACCGCAAGCCCGCGGATCGTGGCCGAGCCGGGGATCTTCAGCGGTTTTGTCGAGGTCACCACTCCGTCCGCGCGGGTCGGGTCCGGGGCCGTGAACACCTCCTCGGTCGGGAGGTTCGGCAGGTGCGTCACACCAAAGACGGTGTCCAGTGAGGCGCTCAGCCACTTGGATCCGGGCAGCAGCCCGATCGTGAGATCGGTACCGGGGCCGGTGTAGTGCAGCCGATCCAGCTTCAGCTCGTTCAGCTTCACCGCGACCTCGCGCAATTGATCCAGGCGCAGGTTCCACGCAGCCACCGGATCGGGCTCGTTGATGCGGCAGATGAACGCAATCTCGTCCCACAGCTTTGCGTAGGCCGCTTCGGCCCCCAGCTCGGGATGCACGTACGCGGCCCAGCCGGGAGTCGGCCCGGGGACGATGTTCCAGTTGTTCAGCATCTTTCCGACAACCTGCGCGGACTCCTTGATCCGCGGCAGCATGTCGACCCCCATCAGTGCCGGGTCGATGTCGTCGAACAGCGTCGGGTCGTCCGATCCGGAGAAGCTGATGCGGGCCGCGTGCAGCTCGCCGAGATCGAGCACGCGCTGCCCGTACCACGGTGGCACCCAGCCGAGCTGGTCGGCATTGGGAGCGTGCTTCAGCCGCGAGTGCTTCACCTGCGGGTCGAAATACCAGACGTCGACGTACTTGGCCCCGCGCGCGTACGCCGCCTCGGCGACGGTCCGCGCCAGCTGCGCCTGCCCGGGTTCGCAGCTGACCCCGACCACCTGTCCGGGCTGTACGTTCGCGCCCGGGCCGACGGCCAGCTGCGCGATCCCATCGATGTACTTCTGTGGCGTCTCCATGGTCAGCAAGCCTACGCCGCGAACACCGGACCGACGGTCTTTCCGATCCGCTCGAGCTGCTCGAGCTCATGACTGATCGGGCTGCCGACGGTGAGCCCCTGGATCCCGGCCTCCTTCAGGCGCGTGGCCTTCTCGATCACGGTTTCAGCAGTGCCGATCAAGGCGCTGTCGATCATCATCTGCGGCAGCCCGCGCTCGGTCAGTTCCGCCAGCCACTTCTGCGCCTCTTCCTCGCTGTCGGTGACGATCACTCGCGCCATCGCGGTTTTGGTGATCTCGTCGTAGTCGCGGCCGAGCCGCTCGCAGTGCTCGCGCAGCACTCCCATCAGGTGGGTGCACTCATCGACGCCGCCGAAGAAGTTGCAGCCGTCGCCGTACTGGGCGACCATCCGCAGCGTCTTCTTCTCACCGGATCCACCGATCAGGATCGGGATGTCACCGCGGATCGGTTTGGGGTTGTTGTAGGGCTCGTCGATATGGAAGTACTCGCCCTTGAAGGCCCCGGACGTGCCGTCGTCGCCGCGGAACATGAGCTTGTAGATCTGCAGCGCCTCCTCCAGCATCTCGAAGCGCACCTTCAGCGGCGGGAAGTCGTAGCCGTAGGCCCTGTGCTCCTCCTCGAACCAGCCGGCGCCGATCCCCTGCCAGACACGGCCCTTGGAGACGATGTCGATTGTCGTCGTGATCTTCGCCGACAGCGCCGGGTTGCGATACGTGACCGAGCCGACCAGCAGTCCCATCGTCAGCTTGGTGGTGCGGGCGGCGAGCGCCGAGAGGATTGTGGAGCCCTCGAGCATCCAGTTCACGGGCGGTCCGTTGCCCGCTATCTGGTGCAGGTGGTCCATCACCGAGACCGAGCTGAAGCCGGAGCGTTCGCAGGTCTCCGCCATCGCCACCAGCTTGTCGAACAGCTGATCGGCATCGGGCGTGTCGGGGTAGGTGAAGTTGCTGATGTGAAGGTCAAGAGTGATCGGTACGCGCATAAAGCGGAACTTACCCGGATTGGGCTGCTCCGACGCCGGTAACTCTCGATGCGAAAGGGGAGAACTCAGCTGTGGGAGCTGAGTTCTCCCTTTTCGCCGGCCTTACGCCGCGCGGATTTGGCGGCTGGGGATCTCGCGCCCGCGAGGGGCGCGAGATCAGGTCACACGCGCGCAGCCGGATCGGCTACAGCGCCTTCAAAATGTCGTCGACGCGGTCTTTGGCGTCGCCGAACAGCATCGCGGTGTTGTCGCGGAAGAACAGCGGGTTCTGGACGCCGGCGTAGCCGGAGGCCATTGAGCGTTTGAACACGATCACGTTCTCGGCGTTCCACACGTGCAGTACCGGCATGCCCGCGATCGGGGAGCCGGGTTCCTCGGCGGCTGCCGGGTTGACGGTGTCGTTGGCTCCGATCACGAGCACTACCGAAGTGTCGTCGAAGTCGTCGTTGATCTCGTCCATTTCGAGCACAATGTCGTACGGGACCTTGGCCTCGGCCAGCAGCACGTTCATGTGACCGGGCAGGCGTCCGGCGACCGGGTGGATACCGAAGCGCACCTCGATCCCGCGGTCCCGCAGCTTGCGGGTCAGGTCGGCGACGCCATACTGCGCCTGCGCCACCGCCATCCCGTAACCGGGGGTGATGATTACCGACTTCGCGTCCGCGAGCAGCTCGGCGGCACCATCGGCGTTGATCTCGCGATGCTCGCCGTAGTCCTTCTCCTCGCCGGACGGAGCCTCGATCCCGAAGCCCCCAGCGATCACCGAGATGAACGAACGGTTCATCGCCTTGCACATGATGTAGGAGAGGTAGGCACCGCTGGAGCCGACCAGCGCGCCGGTGACGATCAGCAGCGGGTTCTGCAACAGGAACCCGGACGCGGCCGCAGCCCAACCGGAGTAGGAGTTCAGCATCGAGACCACGACCGGCATGTCGCCGCCGCCGATCGAGGCAACCAGGTGCAGGCCCAGGGCCAGCGCAAGGATCGTGACCAGTACCAGCAGCCAGATGTTCGGGGTGATGATGAAGATCGTGGTGAGGATCACGAACACCACCAGCGCGCCGATGTTCAGGAGGTTCTTGCCTGGCAGCATCAGCGGCTTGGAGTTGATCCGCGCCGACAGTTTCAGGAACGCGATGATCGATCCGGTGAAGGTCACCGCACCGATGAACACGCCGATCACGACCTCGGCGTGGTGCACCCCGTAGGTGCCCTGGAGCCGGAACCCGATCGCGGGCAGCCCGAACGGGTGGTGCTCGACCGACAGGTATCCGGTCCAGCCGACCAGCACCGCCGCGAGACCCACGAACGAGTGGAACAGCGCGATCAGCTCGGGCATGCCGGTCATCTCGACGACCTTGGCCCGGTAGAGACCGATCGCGGCGCCGCAGGTGATCGCGAGGATCAACAGGATCACGCTCAGTGTGCTGAGCCCGCCGTCGATAGCGACGACGATCGTGGCGATCAACGCGATCGCCATACCGGCCATGCCGAAGTAGTTGCCGGCCTTGGCGGTCTCGTGTTTGGAGAGCCCGGCGAGCGCCCTGATGAACAACAGGGCAGCGACGATGTATGCGGCGTAGGCCGCGCTATGAACGGTCATCGCCTAGCTCCTGGAGAACATGGCGAGCATTCTGCGTGTGACCGAGAAGCCGCCGAAGATATTGATTGACGCAAGTAGGACCGCGACCGCGGAGATGATCGTGACGGTCGTTCCAAGACCGCCGATCTCATGGATGCCGCCGACCACGATGATTCCGGAGATCGCGTTGGTCACGGACATCAGCGGCGTGTGCAGCGCGTGGTGCACGTTGCCGATCACGTAGTAGCCGATCACGACCGCGAGTGCGAAGACCGTCAGATCCGCCTGCATCGCGACCGGGGCGATCGCGATCAGGATCAGCAGCAAAACCGCGCCGAGCGCGGTCAGCGCGTACTTGGTCGAAGCCGCCATCGGCTGCTTCTCGGGGGCGGCCGGCGCCGGCGCGGTCGCAGCCGGCGGCGGCGCGGCCGAGACCTGCACCGGTGGCGGCGGCCACATCAGCTCGCCGTCGAGCACCACGGTCATCCCGCGCTGGACCACATCCTCCATGTCGAGCGTGAAGTTGCCGTCCTTCTCGGGCGTGGCCAGCTTCATCAGGTTGACGAGGTTGGTGCCGTAGAGCTGGCTCGACTGGGTTGCGAGCCGACCGGCGAGATCGGTGTAGCCGAGGATGATCACGCCGTTGTCGGTGACCACCCGCTGGCCCTTTACCGTGCCCTCGACGTTGCCGCCGTTGGCCGCGGCCATGTCCACGATCACGCTGCCGGACTTCATCGTCTTGACCATCTCGGCGGTGATCAGCTTCGGTGCCGGGCGGCCCGGGATCAGCGCAGTGGTGACGATGATGTCCACGTCCGGGACGGTGCGGGCGTAAAGCTCTTCAGCGAGCTTGTTGTAGTCCTTGGACATCTCCTTGGCGTAGCCGGTGGAGGAGACCTCCTGCTCGGAGCCGTCGTCGACGTTCAGGTATTCGCCGCCGAGCGAACGGACCTGGTCGGCGACCTCAGGACGCGGGTCGGTCGCGTAGACCACCGCGCCGAGCGATCCGGCGGCGCCGATCGCGGCCAGGCCGGCGACGCCGGCGCCGGCGACGAGGATCTTCGCCGGCGGAACCTTACCCGCGGCGGTCACCTGACCGGTGAAGAAACGCCCGAACTCGTGCGCTGCCTCGATCACCGCGCGATAGCCGGCGATGTTCGCCATGCTCGACAGCACATCCATCGACTGCGCGCGGCTGATGCGCGGCACGGCGTCCATCGCCAGCGCCGAGATCGGGCGCTTGGCGAGATCGTCGACAAGCTCCTGATCGAGCATCGGCGAGAGCAGACTGACGAGCGTGGCGTGCGGCTTCAGTTTGTCGCGCTGCTCAGGCGAGGGCGCATTCACGCCAAAGACGATGTCGGCGGCGAACGGATCGCCGACGGTGGCGCCGGCCTCCTCATAGGCATGGTCTGCGAAGCTCGACAGCTCACCCGCGCCGGGCTCGATCACCACCTCGTAGCCGAGCTTTTCCAGCTGCCCGACCGTGTTAGGTGTCGCCGCGACCCTGGTTTCCCCAGGTTGGGCTTCCTTCAACACTCCGATGACCATGTTGGACTTTCTCCTTACCGGCAGGGCGGATGGCCCCATAGTTTCAAGGTCACTGCCGTCTCGGTCACACGGTCAATGCCCCACTATCCGTTGGGTTCGGTTTGTAGCGAAAATCGCAAACCACCGGTAGCGCCGTGTGACCTAAGTAACGGTGCACGGCGGTGGTCTGGACTTGCCCCGAGGCCGAATTACATCAAATCCGGTCAGATTTTGCTTATTTGACCAGTCTGCGCGCCGGTGGACCGGCTCGTCAGCGTCAAACGCTGAACGAGCTGGGAAGCTGCGCGTGCCCGGGATTGACCAGGTCTCGCTGATCGCAGCTTGCCAAGGTGGCACCGACGCGTCTAGCGGCGGCCACGTACACAGCGTCATACGCGCTCAGACCGGACTCCGTGGCGATCCGGGCGGTCTCTTCGCCGAGTGATGCGTCGACGCGGATCAGGGTTCCCAACTCACCGATGTCCCAGATGCGCCGCCTGAGTCTCGCTGCCGCCGCTGGGTCGCGCCAGCGTACGATCGCGACGTTGGTTGTCTCATAGAGCGCGAGATCGACCGTCGCCAGGTCCCCGGAGCGCAGCAGGGCGAGGGAAGCTTCGTGCTCGCGGTCGTCGCTGTCCTCGGTGGCCAGCAGCACGCTGGCGTCCAGAAAGATCACTCGGGTCTGCCGGCTTTGAGGTCGGCAACCGTGTTGCCGCCGCGGCCGACAGCGTGTCCCTCCAGCGCCTGCATCCGCTCAGCGAGACGTCTCCGACGCTCATCGAGTCCGGCCTCCGCCAGCGTGCGTAGGGTGGCGCTGCGCGTGCTCCCCTGCTCGCTGGCCTGCGCGTCGACCCGCGCCAACAACTCGTCGGGCAGCGAGATCATTACCTTGGCCATCGCCGAAAGTATACCCGGTGTTACCGGCACCGACCAGCTTCGTAGGTCCGCTGACGAGGGGCACCAGCGGCGGGTGGCAGACTGCGTTGAACTCAACCGAGCAGCGCGGGCACCAGCTGTGGATCGTTGAAGATGTCGATCGCGACGATCCTGCCGGCCACGACCACGAACCCGAGCACCGCGAACGGCTCGTGGTCGCGGTAGGCGACGATCCCGGCGCCGCCGTTGACGAGCGCCGGGCGCACGTCACCGGCCATCTCCCGCGCTGCAGAGGCCCCGCGGGAAACCTGATCGGCACCGTGAAGTTGCCACGGGGCACCGTCGCGGCGGTGGGCTCGCAGCACCACATCGGGGTCGAGCACCGCGACCAGTCCCTCAAGGTCACCCTCGCGGGCAGCGCGGAAGTACGCGTCGACCGCCTCGCGCTGGGCGGAGATGTCGGTATCGGGGACCGGTGCGCGGTCGCGCACGCTACGGCGCGCGCGGCTCGCCAGCTGGCGCACCGCATCCGGTGAGCGATCGAGCAGCGGCGCGACCTCACCGAACGGCACCGCGAACATGTCATGCAGCACGAACGCGACGCGTTCGGCCGGCGTCAGCGCCTCGAGTACCACCTGCATCGCCACCCCGACGGCATCGGCGAGCAGCACTTCGTGCTCGGGGTCGGTCTCGGCGTCGACCTGTACCACCGGCTCGGGAACGAACCCGTCGTACGCCTCACCCACGACATGGCGCCGGTCGCGGATCATGTTCAGCGCGATGCGGGAGACCACGGTCGTAAGCCACGCGTCGAGGTTCAGGATCGCTGATGCATCGGTTCGCTGCAGCCGCAGCCATGCCTCCTGGACCGCGTCCTCGGCGTCGCTGATCGATCCGAGGATGCGGTACGCGACCGAGCGCATCCGCGGGCGCGCGGCGTCGAACGCTGTCGCGAGGTCCAGCTCGCTGGTTTCTTCGCTGCTCATGTCACATCCGATCTAGCTCATGGGTCATACAGATCAGACACAACAAACACAACTTTTGTGACAGGAGACAGAGTCATGGCACGCGCAGAAGGAGTATCGGCATCTGAAGGCGGTCTGGTGGTAAAGCTCGTTTACCGCTTCGGGCCCGGACAGATGAAGAAGTTGACGGGCCGCGCCGCGCAGCGCGGAACCGGCATGGAACCGCTCGCGATTTGGGCCTACAAGCCCAAGCTGCTGACGGCGATGGGCAAATACAACGGCGCTGTGCGCAAGCGCGGGGAGGTCGAGGAGCGGGTCCGGAACATCTGTGAGCTGAAGGGCGCGATGATGATCGGCTGCGAATTCTGCATCGATCTGGGGTCGCAGATCTGTCGCCATTCCGGGCTCAGCGACGACGAGTTGCTGGCGCTCGCGCACTACCAGTCGAGCGCGCTGTTCACCGAACGTGAGAAGTCCGCGCTTGATTACACGGTCGCGTTCATGAGTACCCCGGTGAGCGTGACGGATGAGATCTTCGACCGCGCCAGGCGTCACTTCACCGTCGAACAGCTGGTCGAACTCAGTGCGCTACTGACGGTCGTGAACTTCGACCGGGTGAACGCCGCGTTCGGGATCGGCGCCGCCGGGTTCTCGGACGGAATGGTCTGCGCGCTGCCGCAATCAGCTGTCCAAAGCGCCTAGATCCGTTCGTCGTCTCCACAGAGGGTCCCGCAGGGGTCCACCGCAATCGGAATTGACAGGAGACGACGATGAGGCCGCGTAAGCCACTACTTAGACCCGGTAAGCCGATCGTCGAGCGCGTGCAGGCCGCGCGCGATCGCGCGATGATTAGGTACATGTACGGACGGAGGGGCTGAGATGAACTATCTACTGCTTGTCTGCAGCGACGGGATCCCGAGTCCCGAGAAGAGCGAACTGATCAACGCGCAGATCCATACCTGGCTCGACGACACCGAGTCGCGCGGTGTACGCAAGTACGGCCATCCGCTCGCGCACGCCAACACCGCGAAGACCGTCCGCACTCGCGACGACGAGACGCTGGTGAGCGACGGGCCGTTCGCGGAGAGCAAGGAGTTCGTCGCCGGCTTTGACCTGATCGAAGCGGACGACCTCGACCAGGCGCTCGAGATCGCGGCCGCGCACCCGCTCGCGCAGATCCATGCGGTCGAGGTGCGCGAGTTCATCGAGATGCCGGGCTCAACAGAGGAGTTCCCGCTGTTCAGTAGCGGAGCCGAGCCGCCGCTGGAGCGGCTGCAGACGATTCCGGACGGCCGCAGCCGTTACTTGATGTTCATGTGTGTGGACGGGATCCCCGCCTCCGACGAGGAGGAAGCGCAGATCGTGCGTGACGCGCACACCTGGCTCGAGCAGCTCTACGCGACCGACACACAGGTCTTCGGCTGCCCGCTGGCGCATGCGGACACGGCCAAGACGGTGCGCGTCCGCGACGGCCAGACGCTGCTGTCCGACGGTCCGTTCACCGAGGCCAAGGAGTTCATCGCCGGAATCGACATCGTCGACTGCGCCAGCGAGGCCGAGGCGATCGAGATCGCCGCCAGGCACCCGCTCGCCAGCTACCACCGGGTCGAGGTGCGTGCCTTCGACGACGGCACCGACTGACGCGCGGCGGTCCTTGGAGCGGTTGCGATGAACTATCTACTGCTGATCTGCAGCGACGGCATTCCGACGCCCGAAAAGGCCTCGGTGGTCGGCGGCGGGATCGAGACCTGGGTCAGCGACAACACTGCGCGCGACATCCTCAAGTGCGGCCACCGGCTGGCATCGGCGGACACGGCCAAAACGGTGCGTCGGCGTGACGGGGAGACGCTCGTGTCCGACGGCCCGTTCGCGGAGAGCAAGGAGTTCGTGGCCGGCTTTGAGATCATCGACGCGGCCGACCTCGACGAGGCGCTCGCGGTCGCGGCCGCACACCCGGTCGCGCAGTTCCACGCGATCGAAGTGCGTCCGTTCGTAGAGCTGAAGGCCCCTTCGGACGAGTTCCCGCTGTTCCGTAAGGACTCCGAGATCCCGTCGGCCGAGCGTCTGCAGACGGTGCCCGACGGCAAGACCCGCTATGCGCTGTTCGTGTGCGTAAACGGGATTGCGGAGAGCGACGAGCAAGAGGCCCAGATTGTCCGCGACGCGCATGCCTGGCTGCAGCAGCTGAACGAGCGCGATGCGCAGGTGTTCGGACGGCCGTTGGCGCACGCCGACACCGCCACCACCGTACGTGTCCGCAACGAAGAGACGCTGCTCTCCGACGGTCCCTTTGTCGAGGCCAAGGAGTTCATCGCCGGCGTCTCGGTCGTCGACTGCGAAAGCGAAGCGGAGGCGATCGCGGTCGCCGCCCAGCATCCGATCGCCAGCTACCACCGCGTGGAGGTTCGTGCGTTCGCCGACGACAATGACTAGCGGCGCTGGCGCGGCCGAGCTGGCGCTGTCCGCGGCCTTCCGCGATGAGTGGGGTCGCGTGGTCGCGGCCCTGATCCGTCGCACCGGCGACTGGGATTTGGCGGAGGAGTGCGCGCAGCAGGCGTTCGAGCAGGCGGCGCGGCGTTGGCCCGAGGACGGGGTGCCGATCAAGCCCGGCGCCTGGCTCACCACCGTTGCCGGAAACGCTGCGATCGACCGCATCCGACGGGTCAAGCGCGGCAACGAGTTGCTGGAACAGCTCGGCCGTGATCCGACGATCGGCGACAGCACAGCCGGCGACGCGGCTGCCACCGATGCGCGCTCCGCACCGCTCAGCATCGGCTACGGCGGCCGCAATTTCATCGGCGTCTCGCGCTCGGCCGAGGAGGAGGCGATGAACGATCTGCTCAGCGACGAACCCGAAATCGAAGACGACCGCCTGCGGCTGATCTTCACCTGCTGCCACCCGTCGCTCGCGCTCGAGGCGCGGGTGGCGCTGACCCTGCGCGCCGTTGCCGGCCTCACCACCGCCGAGATCGCCAAGGCATTCCTGGTCCCCGAGCCGACGATGGGCAAGCGCATCACCCGCGCCAAAGCCAAGATCGCCGGCGCCAAGATCCCCTACCGAGTGCCGCCCGCCTCACAACTGCCCGAGCGGCTGTCGGGCGTGCTCGCGGTGCTCTATCTGCTGTTCAACGAGGGCTACCTGGCCAGCTCCGGCGACGACCTCATCCGCCGCGACCTCACCGCCGAGGCCGTGCGCCTCACGCGCATGGTGATCGCGCTGATGTCCGACGAACCCGAGGCCAAGGGGCTGCTCGCGCTGATGCTGTTCAGTGACTCGCGCCGCGAAACCCGCGTCGACGACAGCGGCGACCTGGTCACGCTCGAAGACCAGGATCGTTCGCACTGGGATCGAGCCCAGATCGAGCAGGCCACGGCGCTGCTGAGCGACGCGCGCATCGCCGGACCCTACGTGCTGCAGGCCGCGATCGCCGCCTGCCACGCGAACGCGCCGACCGCCGAGACCACCGACTGGTCGCAGATCCGCGCGCTCTACGAGATCCTGCTGCGAATCAACGACACGCCCGTGGTGAGGCTGAACCACGCCGTTGCGGTGGCGCTCTGCGGAGACAGCGACAACGCGCTCGCGATCCTCGACCAGCTCGAGATGCTGCAGGAGCACCATCTGCTGCATGCGACCCGCGCGGATCTGCTCCGCCGCCGCGCGCTGACCGAGCACGCCGACAGCGCGATCAGCACGCGTCAGGCGGCCGAGAACGCATACGAGCGGGCGCTCGAACTCGCGCCCTCAGAGCCCGAACGACGCTACTTGCGCCGGCGCCTCGAGCAGCTGCGCTCAGGACTTCAGTGAGCCCCGAACCGCGTCCCTGAGCTCGTGCCGCAGCTTCGGCGGGCGCACCTCCACCGAACCCAGCACGGCCACCGCGCGGACCTCGACGATCGGCGCCCCGGGCGGCGGCTCATGCACCAGCCGTGAGGATTTGTCGCCGAGGATCGCGGTGCCGGACATCCGCACCTCGACGCCCTCGGGCACGCAGATCGTGATCGACCCCAGGGTCGCGTGAGCCTCGATCACGGTGTGGTGTGAACTCAGCACCGCGGACTGCAGCTCGAGCGTGATGTCGCCCAGCACCGACCGCAGCTGCATGTGCGCGGGGACGTGCCAGCGTCCCTGGCGGTGCTCGCTCGAAAGGATCGCGCGCACCCGTTCGGGAGCTCTGCCGACGTCTGTTGCCGGGGCTGGTCTAGGTGGACCTGCCCCGGCCTGGGACGCCACGGTCATCCCTCCGTGAGCCTGCTGCAGATCGTTGACGACCTGCGCGAGCTCATCCTGCATCCTCGCAGCCAGCGCCACGTCCACCCGCTCGGAGTACTCCTCGAGCGTCAGCTGCCCGTCGCTCGCCGCCTGGGCCAGCAGCTCGACGGTGTTGTCACGGTCACGGTCGGAGGCACGGAGCGACATGCGCCAGAGACTACTCGTCGCACCCGACCGCGGTGATGGACAGCCGCTCGGGCCGGTGGTACGGTCGCCACATGAGACGCCCTCGTAGTTTCCGGTGGCTCCTTTGGGGCCTCGTGCCGCTGGCTTTGGTGTTTGCGTCGCTAGCCAGCGCGGCACGAAGTGACGCAGTACTCAGCGGCGCAATCCACAGCCAGGCAGCGAGCGCTACAGCTGGCCTGGTCTACGCAACCGATCCCGAGCGCGGTACCAAGCAGCACCCGACCTTCCCCACGCCGCAGGTCTGGTCCGCGTCGGCGGCCGGAACCAGCCGCCACGATCTGGGTAACGGCCAGATGCCGTTGCTTTCAGCGAACGGCAAGTACGTTGCCGCCGCTGGCGCAAAGCTGAACGGGATGATCCTCTACGGCGCCGGTGGCGGTGTGTTGAGCCACGTCTCCGAGATCTCAAAGGAGCAGGTGACTCCGCTGTCGTGGTCGCACGGCTCGGACATGGTTGCGGTCAGCTGGACCAAGTTCGTGGGCGGTAAGACCAAAAATGGCCTGGATGTGATCGCCGCGCCCAGCGGCAAGCTGGTCGCCTCCACCACAGGGCTGGTTGAGGGCGCGAGCTTCTCACCGACGGCCGACGCGCTGGTGTTCGTGACCGCGAGCTCCGAAACGCTCACGGCCAAGACGACATTGAAGGAGATGAAGTTCGGCAAGAGCTCGGCGACCATCAGCACGCTGATCTCCGGCCGCCGCCTCGCCAACCCGCTGTGGACCCGCAACGGGATCATCTTCGACGGGATCACGCTGCGCGGTAACAACGCGCCCGAGTACCAGCTGATGAATTTCCGCAACGGCAGCATCAAGCAGATCACCCACACCCACCCGAGCAAGCTCGCCGAGGGACTGGTGCCGATTGCGGCGTCCGACAACGGCAAGCTGCTGATCGCCGATTGGGCCGGGACCGATCAGGACGACGCGTACACGGTGAACGTGACCACCGGCGCGGCGAAAGCGGTCGTGGTCAAGAACGAGATCGTCACCGGTTACGGGATCTCGTCCAACGGCAGCACGCTGTTGATCGACTACGGAGCCTTCGAGGCGCCGTCCAACAACGGACACGTCGCGACGATCCCATTCGGCGGCGGAACTCCAAAGGTGCTGGTGAAGGGCGGTGTCGGCCCCGACTGGCCCGGCCAGTGAGTTTGGCGACCGCGACGTCCTGAGTGACTAACGCGCTGATCACTCGGCGATCCGGTCTGAGTGATCAGCGTCCCAATGTGAACGGCGCGGGCGGTTACGATCCGGTCCGAAAGTTCCGTCAGACCGACGGCGCTTCTGAGACCTGAGGATTGGAGACCGCCCGTGACCACGACCAGCCCTTACCCGCACCTGCTGGCGCCGCTGGACCTGGGGTTCACGACGCTGCCGAACCGGGTACTGATGGGGTCGATGCATGTCGGTCTTGAGGAGGTTCCCGGCGGGTTTGGGCGGATGGCCGCGTTCTATGCCGAACGTGCGCGAGGCGGAGCAGGGCTGATCGTGACCGGCGGCGTTGCGCCCAACAGCGAGGGCCGGCTGTACCCGGGCGGGGTGAAGCTGAGCACCCCTGAAGAGGCCGAACCGCACCGTCAGATCACCGCGGCGGTGCATGAAAACGGCGGCCGGATCGCGCTGCAGATCCTGCACTCGGGGCGTTACGGCTACCACCAGGAGGTGGTCGCGCCGTCACCGATCCAGGCCCCGATCGTGCCGTTCCCGCCGCACGAGCTCACCGACGAGCAGATTGAGCAGACGATCGCCGACTACGCCAACTGCGCGCGCCTGGCAAAGCAGGCCGGATACGACGGCGTCGAGATCATGGCCTCGGAGGGATACCTGATCAACGAGTTCATCGTGCGCCACACCAACAAGCGCACCGACGCCTGGGGCGGACCCTACGAGAACCGCATGCGCTTCCCGCTCGAGGTCGTCGCGGCTGTTCGCGAGGCTGCCGGTGAGGACTTCATCATCATCTACCGGCTCAGCATGATCGACCTGATCCCCGACGGGTCGAGCCATGAGGAAGTGGTGCAGCTGGCCAAGGGCGTCGAAGCCGCGGGGGCGACGATCATCAACACCGGCATCGGCTGGCACGAGGCGCGGATCCCGACGATCGCGACGATGGTCCCGCGCGGCGCCTGGGCCTGGGTCACGAAGCGGCTGATGGGTGAGGTCAAGGTCCCGTTGATCACCAGCAACCGCATCAACACCCCGGACAAGGCCGAGCAGCTGATCGCCGAGGGCTACGCGGACATGGTCTCGATGGCGCGCCCGTGGCTCGCCGACCCCGAATTCGTGAACAAGGCGGCAGCGGGGCAGGCGGACGCGATCAACACCTGCATCGGCTGCAACCAGGCCTGCCTTGACCACACCTTCAACCTCAAACTCACCAGCTGTCTGGTGAACCCGCGCGCCTGCCACGAGACCGAACTGAAGATCGAGCCGGCCGCCGTTTCGCGGCGCGTGGCTGTGGTCGGCGCCGGACCAGCCGGCCTGGCCGCGGCGGTGACGGCGGCTTCACGGGGGCATGAGGTGACACTGTTCGAGGCCGCCGCTGAGATCGGCGGACAACTGAACGTGGCCAAGCAGATCCCCGGCAAGGAGGAGTTCAACGAGACGCTGCGCTACTTCCGCTACCAGCTGCAGCATCACAACGTCGACGTGCGCCTGAACACCGAGGCGACGGTCGCAGACCTCGACGGCTTCGATCACGTGATCATGGCGACCGGCGTCACCCCGCGCATCCCCGGGATTCCCGGCGAGCAGGGAACCAACGTGCTCAGCTACCTGGACGTGCTGCGCGACAAGGCGCCGGTCGGTGAGTCGGTCGCGATTCTCGGCGCCGGCGGGATCGGTTTCGACGTCGCCGAGTATCTGTCGGATCCGGGGGAGGAGACCTCGCTGGACGTGCGCGCATTCCTGGACAGCTGGGGCGTCGACCAGGAGCAGGCCGAGCCTGGCGGGCTCAAGCCTGCGACGCCCAAGCACAGTCCGCGAGCGATCACGATGCTGCAGCGCAAGGACACCAAGCCCGGTGCCGGGCTCGGCAAGACCACCGGCTGGATTCACCGCATCGAGCTGCGTCACCGCGGCGTGAAGACCGTCGTCGGAGTCGCCTACGACAAGATCGACGCCGACGGGCTGCACTACACCGTGGACGGCGAACCGGCCGTGCTGAAGGTCGACGACGTGGTGCTCTGCACCGGCCAGGAGCCCAACCGCGCACTGCACGAGGCCTGCGCCGCAGCCGGGATCGAGGCCGAGCTGATCGGTGGCGCCGACGTTGCCGCCGAGCTCGACGCCAAACGCGCGATCGACCAGGGAACACGGCTCGCGGCAGCGCTGTAGGGGATGGTGCGTGCGAGCGTCGACAGGGCGCTTGCCAGCGTCCGTGACCGTGACGCTTGCCAGCGTCCGTGACCCGATATAGGGTTCAGGTCAGGTCCGAGACTAAAGGGGAGTGTCGTGTCATATCCCGTTTCATTCACCGTCGAGTACGAGCAGCCGCGCAAGCGGCTGACCGCGTTCTTCCGGCTGCTATTGGCGATCCCGGCGTTCATCTGGGTCATGCTCTACGGAATCGCCGCCGGCCTGGCGGTGATCGGCGCCTGGTTCGCGATCGTGATCACCGGCCGCTATCCACCGGCGATGTACAAATTCGTGGCCGGCTGGCTGACGGTCGCGACGCAGGTCACCTGCTACTCGCTGCTGCTCTGCGATCCCTACCCGCCATTCACCCCTGACAACACCGCCTATCCGGTACAGATGGGGTTCGAGGGGCCATTGCCCAGGTATAGCCGGCTGCTCACGTTCTTCCGCATCATCCTCGCGATCCCGCTGCTGCTGATCCGCTACGTGCTCAGCGGGCTGCTAGAGATCGCCGCCTTCTTCGCGTGGTTCGTGATCGTGATCACCGGGCGGCTGCCGCGCGGGCTCTACGAGATGATGGTGCTCGGTGCCAGCTACGTCGCGCGCTCGGACGCCTACCTGATGCTGCTCACCGAGAACTACCCGCCCTTCCAGGACGAGACCACCCGTACCGCCGGGCTCGCCTGAGCCTTCCGCGTACCTCACGGCAGTAGGGTGAACGGCTTGCCGCTGCTGGTCCTCAGCAGCGAGAAGTGACGGTGGTCGAGTGTCAGGAGGCGGTCAGTGCGACGGCGCTCGGCCAGTACGACCAGTGACGCGTCGGTGAGTCCGATCGCCTGATCGCGGTATCGCTCGATCACGCCGGCGGCCTCGCGTAGCTCTGGTGCCGTCATCGCCGGCAGTTCCCATGCACCGCTGCCGAGATCGCCGAGCACCAGTAACGCGTTGTCGACGCCCAAGCGGTTCGAGATCAGGTAGTCGAGCTCGGCCAGAACATACGGTGACACCACAAGCGGTCCGTGGTCCTCCATGACCGACCGGACCGTTGCTTGGTGGTCAGGCTCGCTTGCGTCAAAGAACGCGACCAGCCCGCTTGTGTCACAGATCAGCACTACTCCTGGTCGCCGAATCCGGCGAGCAACTCGTCTGTCCGCCGCCCGATGTCTCCCCGCCCCCCGCTGATGATGCCTGCGCGGGGCTTCGGGTGTGGCTCGGACTCAACCAGGCTCATGATCGCGACGCGGATCAGCTCGGCCTCGGACTCACCGCGGCGCTCGGCGACACGTGTCAGCGCGTACTTCAGATCCTCAGGAAGGTAGACGGTGGTCTTGACCATCGACGTATGGTACCACCGCAGGCACCGCCTCCAAGACGTTTGGCTCGGAGGCGGTGCTTGGTCTGGCGGTTAGGCGTAAGCGCCGCTCGTAGGCGGACCCGGATCTGGTGGTTACGCGTAGGCGCCCGTTGGGGGCTGGACGGTACTCGCTGCCGCGCCACGAGTGCTCTCGACGAGCTCGTTGATCTGCGGCAGCACGGCATCGGCTACGTCGATCCGGCGCTCGACAAGGCCGTTCTCGTAGTAGAGGTCGGCGGCGCGCTGCTGCTCGCTGACGAACGCGGTCGTCAGCGGCTCAAGACCCCACGGACGCGTGCGCAGCGCATGCTCCCATGCGGCTTGGTCCTCGCCCGGGAACAGTTCGGCGGCGGCGGCGTAGTTCTCGGTGATCCAGCGGTCCGAATCCTGTAGCGAGCGCACGATCGCGAGCAGCGCCTCGGGCTGCGACTGCGCGAAGTCGCGGCGCGTGAACCAGAGCGAGCGGTGGGTGAACAGCTCGGGCGTCTCCACCAGCGTGCGGACCTCGGTCTCGCGCTCGACCCGCGTGAGCGACGGGTAGGAGCCCACCCAGGCGTCGATCTCGCCCCTGAGGAATTGCCCGGCGGCGTCGTCGTAGACGTCGACCGGCACGATGTCCTGCCAGCGCAAACCGGCCTGTTGCAGCGCGATCAGCACCAGCGTCGTCTGCCACGACCCGTGACCGAGCCCGATCCGCTTACCGCGCAGATCGGCAACGGACTGGATCGGGGAGTCGGCTTTGACCACCAGACGGCCGTTCTCGTAACGCGGACCAGAGACGGCGACGTAGACGATGTCGTGCCCCTTGGCCTGGGCGGTGATCGGCGGGGTGGCGCCGGTTCCGATGAAGTCGTAGCCGCCGTCAAACAGGTGGTCGCCATGCGCTGACGGCAGGCCCCGTTGCGGATCGACCCGCACGTTTGAAAGCGTGCGCAGGTCTACCCATTCAACCGCGATACGGCCTTCGAGGATCCCGCGCTGGCGCAGTACCCAAAGTGAATTGTTTTGCGGGAAATACCCAACACGTGTTGACATCAGTCGCGTCCTTTCAGTAGTGGTAAGACATGTCTGCCGACGCGGCGTGCCTCCTCCAGATGCGGCACGCCGGCGAGGATGAATGCGTCGACACCGAGGTTCATGAGTTCGTTCAGCCGCTCCGCGACCTGCGCATAGCTACCCACGAGCCCGAAGGCAGGCCCGGGGCGCAGCTGGTCAAAACCGCCCCAGACACCGGGTTCGACCTCGAGCGCGCGGTAGTCATCGGCTCGCGTGGGAGCGAGCGCCGTGGCACGGCCGGCCGCCGCGTCCGCGACCGTGGATGAGCCGGCTGTGGCGGCGAACTGCCGCGCCCGCCGGGCACCGACGGAGTCGCCGTTGTGCTCGATCGCGCGGCGGTTGGCGGAGGCCCAGCCTGCCTCGATCTCCGCCCAGGCCTGTTCTTCGCTGGCGCGTGCAAGTACGTCGATACGCACCGCGAACTTGGGCGGCTTCAGGCCCTGGGAGCGTGCGTGGTGGCGGACTGCGTCGAACTTCGCCGTCAGCGCCTCAAACGGTTCGAGCCATGAGAGGTAGTAGTCCGCGTGGCGCCCGGCGGCATCGATCGCGGCGGGTGATGAGCCCGAGAAGAAGATCTCAGGAAACGGCTGGGCCGCTAGCTGCTCGGGCAGGCCGCCGCCCGCCACGCGAAAGAAGCGTCCGTCGTGGTTGAAGTCGGCGCCCGGCTGCCAAACCCCGCGCAGCACCTCGAGGAACTCGGCGGTGCGGGCGTAGCGGTCGTCGTGGTCGACCTTGTCGCCCCACCACAGCTGCTGCGGGCCGCCGCCTCCGGAGATGATGTTGTAGACGACGCGGCCGCCGCTCAGCAGCTGCAATGTGGCGGACATCCGCGCGACTGCGACCGGGTGCATGAAACCCGGCTGGAAAGCGATCATGAAGCGGTAAGAGCTGGTTTGTGGAGCCAGCATCGACGCCGCGGCCCAGGGGTCGTCGGTCGATGGGAACGACGGCATCAGCCCTCCGACGAAACCCGACGCTTCGGTCGCGCGCGCAACCTCGAGCATGTAATCGAGCGGAGTTTGGGGATCCGCCGCGAGCTCCGCGGCCCGCGGCCCGCGCGGCGCGTACCCGGCCGGTCCGAAGCCGCCCCGGGTGATGCTCGAGGTCCGCAGTGAGTGCGGATCGCCTTCCATCGCGATCCGCCAGTAAATGTCCACGGTCATCGCGTCACCTCAACGCTGTCAGTGGTGGTCTGGCCAAGCTCGGCCAGCTCGAACGCAGTAGCGATCGGGTCGGCGCCGGTAATGAATGCTTCGACCGCGCCGCGCCGCGCCAGCTCGGGAAGCGCGGATAGTTCGCTGAAATCGAGTTCCACGCCCCACGCGAGCCCGTCGGGCAGCAGCGCAGGATCGTCGAGCGGACCAAGCAGATGCACGTCCGCGTGTTCAGCCGCGAGCTCGAGCGCGGCAGCGCCGGTGCCGCTGGTGTAGATCCGCGGAAAGCTGCGAGGAGATCGCGGAGACTCCGGCAGCCCGCCGCCGGCAACCGCGAAGAACTCGCCCTCAAGGTCGACTCCGCGCTGGTCAAACACGCGGCGGGCGATGGTGAGGAACTCGGCGGCTCGCGCGTAACGCTCGTCGCCTGTCAGGAAGTCACCCTGAGCACGGGCGGTATGCGGATCGCTCAGCACGGCCACGTGCCATGCAAGCCGCGAGCCGCTGAAGCGCTGCACTGAGGCGGCGACCTTGGCGGCGTAGACCGGGCTGCTGGACCCCGGCAGCAGGTCGCTGCGGATCTGAATGCTGCGGGTTTCGCGGAGCAGCGCGCCGGAGAGCACCAGTGGGTCGAGCCCGGCTGGCTCAAAGCTCACGCTCACACCCGCGAGCCCGGCCAGCTCGGCCAGTCGCGCTGCCTGATACGGCAGGTAGCCGGCGGCCGCGGGGCGTACATCGGTGATGAACGCTGGCAGCGTCGTCGAAGCCGCGGCTCGCGCCGGAACGTTCAGGTGCAGCCTCATGAGCTCACCGCCTCGAGCTCGCGCTCGCGTTCCGGGACGACTTCGACGCGCGGGTTCTCGGGCGGCAGTTCCACTCCGAGATCCGTCAGCAGCTTGCGCCGCAGGCGCGTAAACGCGGGATCCGCGGGGTCACGTGGTCGCGCCGCGCTCACGTGCTCGTCGGTGACCAGCCGGCCCTTGTGCAGAACCGCCACCCGATCGGCGAGTCGGATCGCCTCTTCGACATCATGGGTGACGAGCAGCACCGCCGGCTGGTGCTTGGCGATCAGCGACGACACCAGATCCTGCATCTTCAGACGGGTGAGCGCATCGAGCGCCGCGAACGGCTCGTCCAGCAGCAGCAGATCGGGTTCCCGCACGAGCGCACGGGCGAGCGCGACACGCTGGGCCTCACCGCCCGAGAGCGTATGCGGCCAGGCGCGGCTGTGGGCGGCGAGGCCCACCTCGGACAGTGCGTGCGCCCCCTCGGAGTCGGCGCTGCGCGGAAGTCCGACGGTGACGTTCGCCAGTACGCGCTTGGATGGGATCAACCGCGGCTCCTGGAAGACGATCGTGCGGTTCTCAGGAACCAATACCGTGCCCGAGTCGGCGCTGTCGAGCGCGCCCAGAATCCGCAGCAGCGTGGTTTTTCCAGCGCCGCTTGCTCCGAGCAACGCCACGAACTCGCCGCGCGCAATGTCGAGGTTGATCCCATCGAGGACGCGGCGTTCGCCGAAGCCCTTGCTGAGCTGGTCTAGGTGGACAGCGATCATCGGCTCCTCCTCCAAGGCATCAGGATTCGTTCGAGCAGGCGCGCGATCATGTCGGCGCTGATACCGAGCAGCGCGTAGATCAGCACGCAGACGGTAAGGATGTCGGTGCGCGAGTAGGCCTGTGCCTGATTCATCAAATACCCGATCCCGGAGGTCGAGTTGATCTCCTCAGCGGCGATCAGCGCGATCACGCTCAGTGTCATCGACAGCCGCAGGCCCGACAGGATCGACGGCAGCGCACCTGGGAGCACGACGGCGCGCACCATCTCCATGCGCCCGACGCCAAAGGTGCGGATCGCCTCGATCAGCTTGGGATCGACTGCGCGTACGCCGCCGGACGTGGAGACGTACATCGGGAACGCGGTGGCGACCGCGATCAGCAGCACACGCGCTGTATTCCCGATCCCGAACCAGACCATGAACAGCGGCACCAGCGACAGGAACGGGATTGCGCGCAGCAGCTGCATGGGGGAGTCGAGCAGCTCCTCACCGAGCTTCCAGAACCCGGTGATAACCCCAAGGATCAGGCCCGCGCTGACCCCGAGCGCAAGCCCGAGCGCGGCGCGCTCGAGCGACACCCCAAGGGCTGTCGGGAGCTGGCCGCTGCTCCACAGGTTCGCCGCAGCCTTTGCGACCGTCTGCGGCGACGACAGCGTGGTGGGGCTGAACACCCCGGTCGCGCAGGCCAGCCACCAGAGACCGAGCAGCACGAGCGGACCCAGCAGCCGCAGCGCCAGCGACGCCCCACGACCGCGGCGCTTGACCGAGCCGACGGGTCGTGGGGTCACCAGCTGCTCGTACGCGGGTGTCTCGTTTGGCAGGACTGTTAGGTCAGTCATGAGTCACTTCTCGTCGCAGCGATCAGGAGGTCGGGCTGACCACGTACGGTGCGACGTTGACCAGCGTCGGGGTGATCTTCTGGGTGTGGAAGAACTTGGCCACTGACTCGAAGTTCTTCAGATCCGTGCTCGAGATCGGATTTACGGTCGCGCCCTTGGACGAGACGTACTTGTTGACCTTGATCTCGGCCGGGGTGAGCGCCTCCGGTCCGCTGCTGGTGAACACGTTCACGAATGCGGTCGGGTTGGCGATCTCCTTCAGCGTTTCGGTATGCAGGTAGTGATAAAGCGCGGCGAGCACCTGCGGGTGCTGCTTGGCGAAGCCGCTGCGCACCGCCCAGACCGAGTAGTTCTGCGAGCCGAACTGGCCGGAGCGCTCCACAAAGTGAGCACCGTTTGCCAACGCCGCGATCGAGTAGGTGGACCAGGTAGCCCACGCCTGTACCTGACCGGAATTGAACACCGGCGAGGTCTCCGGCGGCAGCAGGTAGACCTGCTGAACCTTGCTCGCCGGGATCCCCGCGTTTGCCAGCGCCTTCAGCAGCAGGTACTGACCGGTGCCGCCCTGGTTGACAGCCACCTTCTTGCCGATCAGATCATGGATGTTCTTGATCGATGAGCCGTTCTTGACCAGAATCCCTTCCCCATAGAGGTCGGGGAGGTTCTGGGCGAACAGCTCGAAGCCCGGCTTCTGGGCCAGCGCGGTGACTGCGGATGTGATCGAACCCTGGGCGATGTCCAGCTCGTTTGCGTCCATCTCCTGCGCTGCGGGCGCGAACGGACCGGCGCTTCCAACCCACTGCACCTTCGCATCAACCGCGGCCAATGCCTTGGCCAGCGAGCCGTCCTTCTTGCCGACTGCCAGTGGTCCTGAGTTGCCGGGATCGGGTATCCGGACGACAACAGCAGCCTTGCTGTTGCTGGGGGTATCGCTCACCGACTTGTTGCCGGTGCTGGCGGAACCGCCCGAGCCGCCGCACGCCGCGACGGCGACTGCGGTCACGATCGCGGCCAGCAGCCAGATGAATCGACGGTGGCGGAAGGACGGTTTCATACGAGTTCTCCTGTCTTGTCGAGTACGAGCGCCCAGTCGTATACGTCGACTGGACGCGCGAGGAAGCCCTGTTGGTGGAGGAACGCCGCTTGCTGAGCAAGCAGATCCAGACGCTCCTCGGAAAGTTCGGGGTGAAGGTCGCTGTGCCGGTAGGCGGCTGCGACGCCGGCAGCGGCCGAGCCGGTTTCGCTGGCGAGTATGCGGCTGAGCTGGTCGGGGTTATCGCGGGCCCAGTCGGCCGCGCGATCAAGTACCTCAAGGAAACCAGTGACGATCTCAGGATGCTCATCCACGAGCCGCTGATGGACCGTGATCGGCCGCGGCGTTCCGTTGTTGACGCGCAGCCTCCGGTCCGGGATCTGGTCGAGGTTGATGGCCGTGATGGCACCGAAGCGCTCCGCCGCCGCGACTGCGACCGCACCCTTCACGTAGACGGCGTCGACGACGCCGCCGGCCAACGCCTGCAGCTCCGAGCCCCACTGTCCGAGCTCGGGGTCGGCGGGGATCTCCACAAGCCGGGCGTGATCGAGCGCCGTGCCGCTGAGCGCCAGCGCGCCGGCGAACCCGCTCAGCGCCATCGCCCGCCAAAAGTCGATCTGGACCTGATGGACCGGGATCGCCAGGCGCAGCTCTCTGAGCCTGCCCGGATCGCTGAGGTCGACGTCCGGACGGGTCAGGATCCGCTGGTGTTCCTCGATCCAGGTGAGGCCGATGAGGCGCGTAGGCTCGCCGCGTGACGCGGCCCACAGCGCGGGTACGTTGCCGCCCTCGCGGATCAGAGTGGGGAGCTCGTGCGTGTAGTGGGTATCGGCAAGTCCCGGGCGCTGCTCCGGCGCTTGACCGGCGCCGGCAGGCGCGCCTGCGCGCAGGTCCTGGAGTGAGCGGACCGTGATCCCATCGGGTCCAAAGCGGTCATCGAACCAGCCGCGGTCCGCGGCGATCCCGGTCGCTGTCGGCACCGGGCAACGGGTAAACCAGAGTGTCTTGAAATCATCCACGACCAATACATAAGCAACAAAGTCAATCAACTCTATGGGATATCCCATAGAATGGGACACGATGAGTGCCAACTCGAGCCCCACCGTCGGGTCGACGCCCGACTCGCTGCCCGTGCGTCCCACGATGACGACAGCGAATCCCACACGATCACTTGAACGCGCGCTGGCCGTGCTGCGCTGCTTCGGGCAGGAAGGCGCGATCCTGCGCCCGGCCGAAATCGCCCGCAGGCTGCAGCTTCCGACCTCAACCACGCACCGACTGGTGCGGACGCTGACCGACCAGCAGTTTCTGGAGCCGGTTGGCAGCGGCTACCAGCTCGGTCCAGCGATGCTCGAGCTTGGCCTGGTCTCCTATCGCCACCGAGGCTTGCAGCATGTAGGCCCCGAACTCGGACGGCTCACGCGCGTCACCGGCGCAACCGCCGACCTCGCGATTCGCAGTGGCGACTCGGTACTGCTGGTGGCCGGCAGCTCACTTATGACGGCCCGTCGCTGTCGAACGACGGTTCGTTTGCGAACGGCGTTCCCGCCGCGACTGGCGGCTCGCGCAAGGCCAACGGCTCGCTCGCAGCCAACGGCTCGCTCGCGGGCAGCGGCTCGCCGCTCGGGACCGGCGAGCGCGAGATCCGCCGGTCGTTGCACGCCACCGCGCTCGGAAAGGTGCTGCTGGCCTGGGGCCGCAGCGGCAGTCCCGCACGGGTGACCGGATTGACGCCGCTGACACCGAGCACCGAGCGCACGATCACCGATCCGGCACGGCTCGCCCACGAGCTCGATCGCGTGCGCACCGTCGGCTACGCGATCAACGACGGTGAGTCCGCGACGGGGGTGAGGACGGTGGCTGTGCCGATCCTCGACCGCATGCAGGTGGCGCGTTTCGCCCTGGCTGTGCGCGGGACCCCCGACGCGCTGCCCGCCGCTGAGATCCCGCGCGCGGTGGCGCTGGCCAAGAACTCAGCGCGGGCGCTGACGGTACTACTGACCTGATCAGCGGCGGCTCACGCCACTTCTTGGAAGTAGCGTCTGACCGCCACGGCCGCCCAGATCGCCTCGACCACACCAAACGGCCAGGTGCCGGCCAGGAACCCGTAGGCGCTGGACAGCAGACACCCGCCGGCAAACGCAAGTATGTAGACGCGGTCACGCTTCTCGAGCGCATACATCACCATCATGAACGTCACCGCGC
>CAVTRM010000003.1:0-805961 GCA_963737115.1 uncultured Actinomycetota bacterium | reverse complement strand
GTTGACGGCAAAGTGTTCGCGCCTGGTCGCTTGGGGCAAATGAGCGACGGCACGCCGTCCGTTATGAGCCGTTCCGTCATGGCACTGATGTGGCAACTAACACGCTGCCGCGAGAACTTCGAGGGGACGCTCAGTTCTGTGACCCCCATCCCGAGAAACGCGTACTGGACTCCTGCTCTTGATTTGCGTATGCCCGGATTCGAGGAATACGTCGGCTTCGGCACGACCGGGCCAGCGGGAGCTCTATTCGTCCCGGTTGGGCGAGTCGCCTGATCCGTTCTGGCTGATACCTACGTCAGGACGGAGCGGCGCCGGGTCAATGTCCACCCTCGAACGATCGCATTCCGTGTCATGCTGCGGTGCGCACTATGGCGACTGATGGTGCACCCGGCATGGCCAGCGCCGGCTACCGCGTGGCCAAGAACGCGATCGTGACCGCGAAACGTAGTGAACATCGGATCTTGCGTAAATCCCGCAAATTGCGCAGATTGTTCTGTCCGGACCCTTTGCGAATATGAACCTTGCCTGAAGCTTCGGGTGTTTTTTCGTGTCTGCACCCGTGCGTCCGTCCGGGGTGAGGCGGAGAATTTCCGGTGGTGGCCCGCCGGGTCGCTGCCGCCAGTTTGTCGAGTGTGCGGCGAACCGTGAAACAGAAAGGGGGTACGGGCATGGCTAAGTCCAAGCGTCCTACTCCTGTCCCGAAGGCGCGTGGATCGTTCAAGTCCGCGGCTAGCGGGCGTTTCGTGTCCTCGCATTACGCGAAGACGCACCCGAAGACGACCTACAAGCTCGGTCGGGGGAAGTAGGTAGGACGGCTCATAAGCCGCCCTACCTAACCCTGGTTGTCGCCGCATTTGCGTTGGACGGCTCGTGCGGCGGCAGCTTCCCTTCTACCGAGAGTTCGATCTGCGTGTCGTCTGCCCTGCAGTAAACGAGCATTTTCCGCTCTTTTCCTGTCGGGCCAGTCGGACGCGGAACCACATCTCAAAGTTAGGAGCGAAAGCTCAATGTCGGATCATGTGAAGTATGACCTCGGCCAACAGCATGCAGGCGCAGTTGCAGTCGTGACGGTCGACACCCGCGCCAACGTCATGTTGATGGACTCCGCGAACCTCCAGCGCTACCGCAGCGGCGGACGGTTCAACTATGTCGGTGGGCAGGCGCTCCGGTCGCCCGTCCGGCTGAGCGTGCCGAACTCAGGGCACTGGCACGTCATCCTGGACCTCGGTGGCGCTCGCGGCTCGATCCGCTCGTCCGTCACCGTGGAGTCGTAGCCGACGCGGACATCGCTGTGCCGGAAGCACGGGCGTGCTCCCGGCACAGCGGCCCCGTGCCACGCGCGTCAGTGGACGCCTCAATCGCCGCACCTCAGTGCGACACGATCTGGACTGTCGGCGCGAAACCGCGCCTTACAGCCAAGCGATCGCTCGTCCGGTCAGCCGTGTTGGTTCGTCGGTCTGGATGGGCGGGCCGGTTTTCCGTGTTTGCTGCTTGGCAACATCATGAGCCGTGCGGAACGAGAAGCTGATCCCTGGTCGGACGCCGTGAGTCGCGCGTTGTGGTGGAGCGAGTTCAGGTCGTGTTGGAATTGACATCGCGCCTGAACGTGCTGCGTCATAGTGACCTCGAGGCGCGGACCGCGCTGCTCGGCGAGACCTTCGGTCAGCCCGTTCCACAGACGCTCACGCTGTACCCGCCGTTTTACTGCGACTACGGACTCAACCTCGAGTTCGGTGAACGAGTGTTTGTCAACCAGAACTGCTCGTTCTATGACATCGGCGGGATCGCGATCGGTGACCGCACCATGATCGGGCCCGGCGTGACGCTCAGCACCGCCGGTCACCCGGTCGGACCGAGCGAGCGACTCGACGGAATCACGACGGCGCCGATCACGATCGAGTCCAACGTTTGGATCGGCGCGAATGCCACGATCATGCCCGGCGTCCGGATCGGCACGGGGTCAGTGGTGGCCGCAGGAGCCGTCGTCGCGAAAGACGTGCCACCGAACTGCATCGTGAGCAGTAGCGGGTACGTGACGCGCCGCGATCTCGAGCCGGGCCTCGATCTCACTAGCGGCGCAGCGCGAGGTATCGCGGCCACTAATGCCGCGGTCGTGAGCACGAGCTCTCCCAGATAGCTCGTCGAACGGCACCGTTGTCGGCGGCAGCTGGTTCCTCTCGCGTTCCGCCCTCAGGCCTTCCAAGGAGTGCATTGACCGCGGTCGAAATCGATCGCGATCACCGAGAGCCGCTCGAAACGGCAATGCAAGGACGATCGGCTTGAATCGCCAGATCCGAATCGTCTGAGCGATCCATGCGGAGGCAAGCAATCGCACTACGGCAACGCAGTCTCAGCACTCCTTTGCCGCGAATGCGATCGCCGGGTGACGCGTTGCTCCCGGGATCGGACTGGCAGCGAACCAGCACCGGATCAACGGCTGGAGCAGGCCGTTCCTACTCAGCGATTCCGATCATCAGCTGCGTGCGCTTACCCGCAATGCCCGGTGCGCCGAAGCTGACCCCGGCGCGTCACTCCATTCCTGAGACGATCGTCCGCGCTGAGGCGATCGCGGCCTCTCGCGTAGAGTGCTCGCCAGAGCGATCGATCACCTGCCAACTCTCCCCGTCCCTGCGGCACGTCTGCAAGCTAAAGCGGCCACCCGTCTGAACGACATCGACGCAGTACATCCCGTCAGTCGTGTGAAGACACTCCACCACTTTCTTGCGGACGTTTCCTTCTGTCACCGAACGAGCTTGCACGCCCCATTAGGCCGCGCACTACTCCACGCCGACTGCTGAAAGATGACAACGGCGCTGTCGTCCCTAACGAACACGACTGATGGCCTGGAGACCACGTGCATCGCGCCAGCGAACACTTCTGCTCATCACGACATCCCGATCGCACGGCTGCGCGGGAACCTTCGGGTAACAGGGCGCCTCGGCGCCAGTTTCGGCACGAATTTCAGCGAGTTTGGTAGCACGGAGTTGGTAGCAAGGCGGAAAGCGCTGCCTACCAGTTAGCTATCCACCGTTAACTAGAAAAGTCCAGCTAATGCTGGACTTTTCTGCTCAGTAGCGGGGGCAGGATTCGAACCTGCGACCTTCGGGTTATGAGCCCGACGAGCTACCAGACTGCTCCACCCCGCGACGGTCCTATTGATATAGCAGATGTGAACGCGCTGCCAACCGTCTGTGAGCGGTTACCAGAGCGGCGATCGGAACGCGATCCGTGGTCCGGCGATCGTCGGCGACGGCGCGCGGCGATCGCTGTTATAACGGCCTCAGGACCCGCACCTCGCAGGCGGGTCGATCCTGTCGCCGGCTTTCTAGGAGGACTAATCCATGCTGCTTGCATTCTCGGTCGCGCCCAGCGGCGGCGAGAACCCCGATGGATCCGTGTCGGAGGCGGTCGCAGCCGCGGTCAAGGTCGTGCGCGAGTCGGGTCTGCCACACCGAACCTCGTCGATGTTCACCGAGGTCGAGGGCACCTGGGATGAGGTGTTCGGAGTCGTGAAGCGCGCAACCGACGCGGTGATGCCGTTCGGACCACGGGTATCGCTGGTGATCAAAGCCGACATTCGCCCCGGATACACCGACCAGATCGACGCCAAACTTGAGCGTCTGGAAGACGCGATCTCAGCTACGAAGGCCGATCCAGCCTAGCTCGTCGTCGCAGTGCCGACACAGAGTTGGCACACATCTGTCGCAAACGTGTCTTGTTTTGTCACAGGCTCTGGATCGATGCTGAGCGCATGCAAAACTCAGACATCTCAGCGCTCTGCGAGCGCCGCTTCCTACAGCTGATCGAGGACTACGGGCTCCCCGACCCGGACGCTATCGAGCACGATGAGGGCCGCGTCCGCTTCTACTGGCGAGAACCGAAGCTCGTGGTCCAGATCGACCTTGACGACTTCTGTGAGCGTGACGCGAACGGCGGGTACCGCAGCGACGACATAGCCGCCTGAGCAACTTCATCCAACCGCCGGGCGCTAGTACGTCGGGCCGGCGCTCGCTGCTCGACCGCTACGGCGCGATGCAGTGGCAGTAGCGGTAGCGCTCGACGAATCCCAGGCTCTCGTAAAGAGCAACGCCGGCCTCATTGCCGCTGAACACCTGCAGGTACGTGGTCGGAGCAGCGGTCGCGTGAGCCAGCATTCCGGAAATCAGCTTCTTGCCCAGTCCCTGCCGTCGATCGTCGGGGTTCACCGCGATGCAGAACAGCGCCAACAGTCCGTCGCCCTCAACCGAGATCCCAACCGCGTGATCCTGGTGATGGAAGAACCGCGCATGTCCGCGCAGGTAGCGCAGCACCGTGCGCTGGTGCTCGGGAATGTCGGTACGCCTGGGATCGCAGGCGGCCCAGGCCTGTAGCCAGGCGTCGCTGGCCTCGTCGGTGACCGTCAGTTCAAAGCCGGGGTCGGCGAGCTCACCCACCGCATCGGTCTCGCCGGTCATTACACAGACCGCCTCCTGAATCTCCCAGGAGCGGACCTGCAGCTCACCCAGCAGCCCCAGATGGAGGTCCAACGGCCCGACCTGGATACCGCACTGGACATCGTGTTTGGCAGCGAATTCCGCCACACGATCGAGCGCACCGTCGTACTCAGAGCGGTCAATCTCCCGCACCGGGACAAGCGCGTGATTTGAGCGGCCGCGGCCGGGAAGTCCCGGCGTCGCCCGCATAATCCAGCCGTCGCTCCAGCGCTCTACCTCCTGCGCGGGCCAGGCCTCGACACCCTGTGCCTCGATCCGTGCAGCCAGGTCGAGCATCTCCGGATCGATGCTGGTGGCGAACACGCTCGGATACGCCTCGACCGCGCCCCAGTCTTGCTGTTCGTCACTCATAGCCAGAGAGTAACGAGCGCTCGGGGACGCAACCTCGCAGCGGAGGCGCGAGAATGCTGGACATGGCGCGCGTATTCGTAACCAGAGAACTCCCGGGCAGAGCCCTCACCCGCCTGCAGGCGGAGCACAACACGACGGTATGGCCGGAGCCGATGCCCCCGACCTATGAGCAGCTGCGGCAATACGCGATCGGCTGCGACGCGCTCCTGACGCTGCTCACCGACAACGTCGATGCCGAGCTGATCGCCGCGTCGCCCGAGCTGAAAGTCGTCGCCAACTACGCCGTCGGTTACGACAACATCGATGTCGACGCCGCCACCGAGCACGGGATTTTGGTCGGCAACACTCCCGATGCGCTGACCGAGGCGACCGCCGACCTCACCTTCGCGCTGCTGATGGCCGCCGCCCGCAAGATCCCCGACGCGGCCGAAGCGGCCCGCACCGGACGCTGGCGCACCTGGCAGCCAAGCGGCTTTCTCGGCGCCGATATCTGGGGTGCGACGATCGGAATCATCGGCCTCGGCCGCATCGGCTCGGCGGTCGCGCGCCGCGCCCGCGGCTTCGGCATGGACGTGCTCACGACCGAGAGCCGTGACCTATCGAACCTCGAATACCTGCTCTCGCACTCCGATTTCGTGAGCGTGCACGTTCCGCTGGTACCGGAGACGCATCATCTGATTGACGCACACGCGCTGCAGACGATGAAGCGCGGCGCGATCCTGATCAACACCGCCCGCGGCGGGATCGTGGACCAGGACGCGCTCTGCAAGGCGCTGCACGACGGTCAGATCGCCGGAGCCGCGCTGGACGTGACCGAACCTGAGCCGCTGCCCCAGGATCATCCGCTATGGCAGGCCCCGAACCTGCTGGTGGTTCCCCACATCGGGTCGGCCACCCGCACCGCACGCGAGCGCATGGCGGAGATGGCAGTGGATAACGTAATCGCCGGCCTGGCCGGGCGCTCACTGCCGCACCAGGTCCCGTCCCAGACCAGTTCCTGAGGTTCTGGGCTGGCCGGCCCAGAATCTACGCCGGCGGCCACAGCAATAACGAGACGACATATCCAACGGGTCCATGCAGATAGCCGTCCTTGACATCGGCACCAACACCACCCGCCTGCTGATCGCGCAGGCGGACGGGCACACAGTCACCGAAGAGCACGTGCGGATCAGCCGCGTGACCCGCCTCGGGGCGGGCGTGGACGCAACCGGACGCCTGGCCGCGGACGCGCTCGCACGCGAGTTCGAGGTACTGGAGCGCTACCGCGAGCTGATCGAAGCCGCCGAACAGCGCGCGCCCGTGGAACGCTCGGTCGCGGTCATGACCAGCGCCGTCCGCGATGCCGCCAACGGAAGCGAGTTCGCTGACGCGGTCCGCGCTGACTTCGGCTTCGAGGCGCACATCCTCACCGGTGACCAGGAGGCTGAACTCACCTATCTGGGCGCCACCGACAGCTTCGAGACCAGCCCCGCGGATGGCCCCACGCTGGTGATCGACATCGGCGGCGGCTCAACCGAGCTCGTGATCGGCAACTGCGAGCATTTCGACTTCCACGTCTCGACCCAAGCTGGGGTGGTGCGTCAGGCCGACCGCCACATCGCCCACGACCCGCCCACCGACGCCGAGCTGGTGGCAGTCGCCGCAGATGTCCACGAGACGCTCGCAGCGGCGGTCCCGCCCGAGCGGCGCAAGGGAATCGGGCGCGCGATCGCGGTGGCCGGGACACCGACGCAACTTGCAGCGATCTCCCAACATCTGGACCCATACGACCCTGAGCGGGTACATGGCTACCGGCTGACCGCAGGCGAACGTGACCGCATCCTCGCGCGCGTCATCCGGCTTCCGCTGGCCGAACGCCAGCGCCAGATCGTCGGCCTGCATCCCGAGCGTGCGAACGTGCTGATCCCCGGGATCGTGATCCTGCAGGTGGTGATGGACCTCTTCAACCTCGACGGAGTCGAAGTCTCAGAGCACGACATCCTGCGCGGCGCCGCGATCCACTACAGCGGCGCCAACTCCTAAACGGACCCTACGGTCGCAACAGGCCGAGGCGTCCTGAGATGTCGGCGCACTCCGCGCAGACCTCCTCGGGGACCAGGCCGAAGTGCATCAGCACGCCAAACAGCTTGCAGCCGATGCAATAGCCGAAGATCGCCTCGAGGCCGGCCGCTACCACGAATAGCCCCAGCAGCACATCGGCCACCGTGTGATCGCCGATGATCAGTGCGAACACGAGCGCCGCGGTTGACATCACCGTGCCGATCGCCTGCGCGAACCGCTTGGGAGGACCGGCGACGTACTTCTTATCCCCGAGCCGCGGTGCGATCCAGTTCATTGCCACCCAGCCGAGCGGGCTCAGCCGCGGACCAGTGAGGACCCGCGCCCAAAAGCCGTAACAGATCGGAATCAGCAGCCAGTACCAGCCGGTCAGCAACGTGACGATCACGCCGATCAACACGCCAGCCGCAACCGTGCGTGCGGCCTTGTCGTTGACCGGGTTTGGAAAGCTGAAGAACTCGCGTGCGTCCACTCTCCTAGCTTAGTCAACCGGATCGGTTGACTAAGCCGCACGGCTACGACTCGACCCGCGAGCCGGTTCGCTGCTCAGTAGCCGAGCACCATCGAGTTCACGATCGCTCCCCCGAGGATGATCAGCGAGACCGCGTAGAACCAGCCGAGCACGATCACGATGAACACGACCGTGGTCCCGAAGCGCGCGATGGTCGAGATCGATGAGAGGTAGAGCGGGAACGCGTACGCAATCACGGCGATCGCGATCGTTGCCATCAGCGCGCCGCGCCAGACCCCGCGCCAGGGGATCTTGCGGTTGGGCACGCGCCTATAGATGACCGCCAGGCAACAGAACAGGATCAGTGCCGAACCGAGCAGTGAGACGACATAGATCGCCTGGTTGACATGCCGTAGGTCGATCGGCAGGTTCGCCGCCGCGGCCTTCAGCAAAGACTGCATCGTCGGCAGCGCGACCGTCGAAACCATGAATAGCACCACGACCCCGACCATCAGCACGCCGAACAGCTTCTGACGGCGCCAGGGGCGCGAAGGGCAGTGGTAGATCCGGCCGAAGCTCGTATCCAGCGCCCCCCAGAACGACGATGCGACCCAGAGGCTGAAGATCAGCGACAGTACCCCGGTGGCGGTCGTTGAACTCGCGACCTGGTGCAGCAGCGAGTCGAGCGTGTGCTGGGTGGTCCCGGGGAAGATGTCCTTCATGTCCTGTTGGACGGAGTCCCTGACGGTGTCACTGGAGAGAATGTTGCCGCCGATGAACAGTCCCAGCAATGCCAGTGGCACGATCGCCAGCAGCATGTTGTAAGCCAGCATCGACGCGAGTCCTGTCATACCGGACTCGTCGGCGCGATGTAGGAATTCGCGGACCGCGCTGCGCGCTTGTTTTTGCCCGGATTTGGCCGAGGCCATCGCCGAAGTCTTCCAGCGCAGACGATGCGGTGCGCGCTCGTTGGCCCGCAGACCGCTATTCGTGCTCATTGCGTATAGGTTCTCCGCCGGCCGCGCCGACCCTCTCGAGGAGAGCAGGACGGTTCCCAGGTTCTTCAGGACGTCGACTACAGGGCCGTCGAGAACTTACAACGCACCAGAATTCTTAGTGTGGCGTAAACTCAAACGAGTTGACTTGAAGGATGACTGGCCGGACGCCCAGTCGCCTGTTCCGGCTCGTCTGGCACGTTCCCTAGACAGCGGAGGCGCGATGCCCCAGGTTCCACCGCCCAAGCGGCACCCCTACGACCAGTGGTCGCCCGACGCCCGCGCACTCGATCTGATCGGCGACAAGTGGACGCTGCTGATCATCCGTGATCTGATGCCGGGGCCACGCCGCTTCGTCGAATTGCAACGGGTGCTGCCGGGAATCTCCACCGAGCAGCTGCGCTCGCGCCTGAACCGCATGGTCGCCGACGGGATCCTTACCCGCAAGCGTTATCGCGAGGTGCCGCCGCGCGTCGACTACGAGCTGACCGAACGTGCCCGCGCGCTCACACCGATCCTCACCGAGCTCGCGCACTGGGGGTACCGCTGGGCCTGGTCCGAGCCGCACGAGGGTGAGCGCGTCGACCCGGCCGCGATCTTCCGCCTGGCCGCCGGATTGATCTCACCCGACACCCTCGCCGGCGCTGTCGAGCTGACCGTCATCGGCGATGACGGAGTCGATGAGACGTACACGGTCACCGCCGCCGGCGGCGCCTCCGCAGTGGTGGAGTCCCCGGCAGAGTCCGCCTCGGTGAAGATCAGCGGCAACCGCGCCGCCTGGGTCAAAGCGCTCTCCCCTTCACCCGACCCAGGTGCGCTACAGATCACCGGCGACGAGGCGCTGGGACGACGGGTGGTCGTACAGCTCGGGGACGGCGGTCCCGGACCGCGCCAGGTGTCGCCACACTCGCAGGCCGCCTAGCGAGACACCCGGCCCGGCGGCTGATCAGGACCGCCGTGCGAGAGCAAGCAGTACCCGAGGCGGGACTCGAACCCGCAACTCCCTTACGGGAAGCGATTTTTAAGACCGCCGACTATGCCAATTTGTCTACTCGGGCAGGCTCGGCCATGTTATTGAAGAGCTTCAGACGAATCCAGAAGACACATACCCCGCAACGGTTCGCGCTGGTAACCTGAGTGCGTGGACGTCCACGAGGGGCGGCTGCTGCAAGGACTATGGAAGTATCCGCAATCAGATACTCCAGCGGGGCTGGTCTTCAAGGCCGCTCGCCGCTGCTCAAGCTGCAATCCGACGAGCGCCTCGTGGCACTGGTACGGCGCGGCAACATTGGCGCGTTCGAAAACCTGGTCGCGCGCTACGAATCGCGGCTGCTTGCGTTTTGCCGACACCTGCTCGGCTGCCGTGAGGACGCGGAGGACGTGCTGCAGGAGGTGATGGCCGCCGCCTACAACGCGATGCTCGCCGACAACCGGCCGATCAACGTGCGTCCATGGCTCTATCGGATCGCCCGTAACCGCTGTCTGAACCATCTGCGCAAGGCCACCGCGGTCGGCGTCGACTCGATGGACATTCACTTCTCCGACCACGGCGCCACCACGGCCGACAAGGTCCATGAGCGCGAGGAATTCCGCGAGCTTATGGGAGATATCCAGAAACTCCCCGAAACCCAGCGCACTGCGCTTGTGTTGAGGGAGATGGATGCACTTTCCTATGAACAGATCGCGGAAGCGATGGACACCACGGTATCGAGCGTGAAGTCGCTGCTGGTACGGGCACGCGTGTCGCTCGCCGAGGCGGCCGAAGCGCGAACGCTGAACTGTGAGGACGTACGCGACGAACTCGGCCAGGTGGCCGAGGGCCTGGTCCCGCGCGTGACCCCACCGGTGCGCAGGCACATGAAGACCTGCACCCGATGCAAGGACTTCCAGGGCCAGCTGAAGAGCAACAACAAAGCGCTGGCCGCGCTCTTCCCGGTTGGCCTGATCGCCGCCGCGCGGCAGTTGATCGTTGCGCACCTCGGCCACTCCAGCGCTTCGGCCGGTACCAGCGCCACGGCCAGCACGGCCGCAAGCACCACTGCCACCGCGGGAACGAGCGCCACCGCCGCCGGGGCCGCGACCGGCACCGCCGCCGGTGGCAGCGTCGGCGGCTTCATCACCGCCGGGGCCGGCGCACTCGCAACCAAGGCCGCCGCAGGTGTCGCGATGGCGACGCTGGTGACCGCTGGTGCCGTCGCGGTGACTTCGCACCACTCATCGCCCACCCCGCAAGCGCATCTGGCACAAGTCGCGCCCGCGACCCCGCCTGTGAACCCGGCCGTCGTGAAGGATGTACGGTCGGCCCACGGAACTGGCGGACCCGGCGTGCACAACGCGCTGCTGGCAGGACACGCGCGCCACCATCGGCACCAGCTTCGCCACCACAAGGTCGTTCCTCCGGTGGCCCGCACGACGGCAACCGCAACCACGCCGGCGACGACTACGCCCGTCACCACGACTCCGGCGACAACCACGCCGAGCACAACCACGCCGGCAGGCACCACCACCGCAGGCACCACCACCCCTACAGAATCAGCGGTGACTTCCAGCGGCACCACGACCACCAAGGTCAACGGCGGCACCGACACCCAGACGAATCTGCCCAAGGCCGTGATGCCAAGCAAGGGTTCGAAGGGCTTCGGCATGATCAGCCCCGGAACGAGCCAGACCTCAACCACGCAGCTCTTGTCCACATCGGGCGGCTCCTGACCGATCCGTCGTGCAAGAGATTGATGTAGACCACTTCTTCGCGGTCGACATGCGCGTCGGCCGCGTGATCGCGGTTGACGACTTCCCCGAGGCACGCAAGCCAGCTTGGAAGCTGACCGTCGACTTCGGGGACGAGCTCGGCGTCAAACGCACCTCGGCTCAGATCACGCGCTACACGCGCGATGAGCTACTGGACACGCTCGTCGTCGCGGTCGTGAACTTTCCCCCACGTCAGATCGGGCCATTCATGTCCCAGGTGCTGGTGCTCGGCGCCTACGACGACGAGCTCGGGATCGTGCTGCTGCGGCCCGACAGGGACGCGGAGCTCGGGTCCCGCATCGGCTGAACCTCGCGCGGCAGGTACCACCAGTACCTGCCTTGCGAGACATGCGGCCACATCCACCCCCAGCCACTCACGAGCCGAAACCGAATTTCGACTCACGCCACTAGACGCTGTGCGTGTCGCCCGGATCGAGGATCAGGACCTTCGAGTTGGTCTGCGCTTCGACGTCTGCCTTGAACTGGCTGGCATCGGTCTCGAGGATCGGGAAGGTGTTGTAGTGGCAGGGGATCACGATCTTGGCGCCGACCAGCTCGGCTGCATCAACTGCGTCGACGCGGTCCATCGTGTAGTGACCGCCGATGCACATCAACGCGTAGTCGATCGGGTTGCGCTTGCCCACCAGCGCGAGATCGCTGAACAGACAGGTGTCACCGAGGTGGTAGACGATCGTGCCCTTGAAGTTGATCAGCAGTCCGGCCGGGATCGCGACCGTGCCATTTGGGGTCGTGGACGTGTGCCACGCCGGCACCATCTTCGCCCAGCCCCAGTCAAAGTCGACGGTCCCGCCCATGTTGATATCCAGCGCCTCGACGCCATCCTCCTGCCCCAGCTCGCCGGCAATCTCAACGATCGCGAGGATCGGCGCGCCGGTGCGCTTGGCGATCGCGACCGAGTCCCCGACGTGGTCGGCGTGGCCGTGGGTGAGCAGGATCGTGGTGGCGTCGAGTTCATCGGCGGAGATCTTGGCGACGGGATTGCCGGTCAGCCAGGGGTCGATCAGCACGGTCGTATCACCATCGACGAGCGCGAACGAAGCGTGTCCGAGGTAACGGATTTCCATTTCAGTCTCCTGTTGGGAAGGGCTTTGAAGCCGTGGCGACGGCCTCCGAGTGGACCCTAGCTCAGACAGGATGCATGCGATACAGCAGCATCCCCAGCACCAGTCCGGCCACGATACCGACGCCGGCTGAGACCCAGCTGGCCATCTGCGTGGCCACAGGCATCAGCAGTAGCGCCGCGGTCAGCACCGCGACCCCGATCAGGTCGCCGTCGTAATTGCGCTTGCGCAGGAGCCGCAGCAGGTCGGGGACGGCCCATGCGCTGAGCAGACAAAGTGCCGCGCCGTTGCCGCCCATGATCACGTCTTGGTTTGCATGGCCGGTCAGTGCCGCGCCGCCGACACCACCGACGAGGAACAGCAGCACGACCACCACCGGCCCATGGCGATGTTCCATCAGCACGCCGAAGATCGCGACGGTGAGCAGTGCGATGAAGGCGTAGCCGGTATTGGCGTAGACGAACGGGGCCGTGAAGATCCGCCACCACTGCTTCTGCGTCTGGCCGTGAACCCAGAGCTGGTCCAGCGAAACCAGCCCGGTGCGCCAGATCAGGCAGCCGACCGCGCCGAGCAGCACCAGCAGAATCGTTGCGTAGGGACGCGCGTCTGGCCGGATCCCAGGGATCTCGCCGCGTTTGAGCCGCCCCAGTGACGGCGGGTGCCGCCGCGAGCGCAGGTGCTCGGTGATTCGCCCCTCACGGTCGATCTTGGGCGCACGTTTGCGCAGGCGCTTGCCGCAATACGGGCATTCGGTGATGTAGGGACTCACCTCTGACCCGCAGTTCTTGCAGACTACGAACAGGTCAGGACCACCAGTACTCACAACACCGATTGTAAGCGCTCAGCTCGGGATTACCGGCAAGATCTGGCGAGTGCCCAAGAGTGGTTGGGAAGACCGCTCCGCGAGGCGCCGGTGGCGCGATTTCGGGCCTGATCTGCGCTCGCGAGGATGCGGCCTTGAACCCCGCTCTGATTGACGGCCCGGTAGAGTTGGGGTATCGCCCGATCCGCTGGTTGCCGCCGGCGCGGGTACCTATTTGCCTTCCGACCGCTAAGGAGTAGCTACATGTCGAGTCTCACCGGATCGACTGTTGACCGTATTTCAGAGCTGCTCGGCGACCAGGCCGAGACGCTCCTCGGCCACACGTCCGAGACCATCGACAAGTCACTCCTGCACCTCCCCGGGCCGGATTTCATCGAGCGCGTGATGCTCGACACCGACCGCAGCACCGCCACGATCCGCAACCTGCGGCAGCTGTTCAATCACGGCCGCCTGGCCGGCAGCGGCTACGTCTCGATTCTGCCGGTGGACCAGGGCATCGAGCACTCCGCCGCCGCGAGCTTCGCGCCGAACCCGATCTACTTCGACCCGGCCAGCATCGTCGAGCTGGCGATCGAAGGCGGATGCAACGCGGTCGCTTCCACTATCGGTGTACTGGGCGCCACCTCGCGCAAGTACGCGCACCGCATCCCCTACATCGTGAAGCTCAACCACAACGAGCTGCTGACCTACCCCAACAAGGCTGACCAGATCATGTTCGGGACCGTGCAGCGTGCCTGGGAGATGGGCGCTGCTGGGGTCGGGGCCACGATCTACTTCGGCTCCGATGAATCGACCCGCCAGATCCAGGAGGTCGCCGAGGCGTTCGAGGCCGCCCACGAGCTCGGGATGTTCACCGTGCTGTGGTGCTACCTGCGCAACTCGGCGTTCAAGCAGGACGGCGTCGACTACCACCTCTCCGCCGACCTCACCGGCCAGGCCAACCACCTGGGCGTCACGATCGAGGCCGACATCATCAAGCAGAAGCTGCCGGAGAACAACGGCGGCTACCTGGCGATCCAGAAGCTCGACAAGAGCTACGGCCGTACCTCGCCGCTGGTCTACAGCGAGCTCACGACCGACAACCCGATCGACCTGACCCGCTACCAGCTGGCCAACTGTTACATGGGCCGCTCAGGCCTGATCAACTCCGGTGGCGCCTCCTCCGGGGCCACTGACCTGGCCGAGGCCGTGAAGACCGCGGTGATCAACAAGCGCGCCGGCGGTACCGGCCTGATCAGCGGCCGCAAGGCGTTCCAGCGCCCGATGTCCGAGGGCATCGAGCTGCTGAACGCGATCCAGGACGTGTACCTGTCGGACGACATCACGGTCGCCTAGCGGGCGTGATTCGCCGTACCGGAGCATCTAGTCATGGCTGAAGCCGCAAAGATGCGTCGCAGCCTTGCTCAGCTGGAGCAGGAGTTCCTGTTCCAGCGCGAGCAGACCGCGCTCGAACAGGAACAGCTGCAGCAGCACGCGGAGCGCCAGAGCCGCAAGCGCTTCCACGCACGCCAACGCAAGCGCGGCACGATGCGTTTCTGGCTGCTGGTGCTGACGCTGATGGTGACCGCGATCCTCGTGACCGTGGTCATGTTCGCGACGCTGTACCTGCTGCTGACCTAGAAGATTCTCCTGGGGTGGGCTGTGTGGCCCACCCCAGTCGTTATCAGCTGTCGCGAGCCGGACACTCTTCCGCGGGACCCGTCAATCGCTCGCACGCGGCTTGCGGGTACCGGCCTGCTGCTCACTCTTGATCTCCAGGTAGACCTCTTGGCGGAACACGGGCACGTCTCGAGGTGCCTTGATCCCAACTCTGACCTTGTCTCCGACGATCCCCAATATCGACACCTCGATGTCGTCGCCGATCATGATGCTCTGGTTGGACTTTCTCGTAAGTACCAACATTTGTGGAGTGCCTCCCTGCTTGTAAAGGGCTGAAGGAAGCCTGCTTACCCGGCCGTGAGCAAACTAGGCCAGCCCGGGCGAAAGGATAAACGATTCGTGACGTGATTCCAGATAAACGTTCAGCGGATTCGCCACGCTTGACCGCTTTACAGGGCGCTCGGACGCGGTACCCATGTTGACGCGGATAAACTTGACCGCGTATATGCCAAGAAAGAGTTTGCGACCCGAGTTGAATCGCATCCGCGGATGGGTGCGCCAGGGGCGCACCGACGCGTGGATTGCGCACCAGCTTGAGGTCACAGTCCAACAGATCCAAGCCTTCAAGCGCGAACAGGCGCTGGAGCCAGATGCTGATCCGGACACGACAGTCGCCGTCGTCGATTTCGACGACGAGATCGATCTGCGTGCCGAGGACGACGCTCTGATCGCAGCCCAGCTTGACGCGGAGGCAGAAGCAGAAGCCGCCGCAAAGGAGGAAGACTCCGAAGTTGAGGCTGACGATGATGAGGCTGAAAAGCCCAAGCGCCGGCGTGGCCGGCGCGGTGGACGCTCGTCGCGCAGTAAGCGCAACGGCGGCGGTCCGCTGGAGGCGACCTTTGATCATGGCGACGAGGGATACGGCCTGTGGCTGGATCCCGCGGTCCAAGATGATCCGGTGTACGCCGAGTACTGGGCCGGTCACCGGCCAATCGAGGTGACGATCGAGGAGGATCAGATCGTCATCCGCCGCGCAGGCGGCGACGCGGAGGAGACCGACGAGTCGGACTCCTCAAGCGATTCCGAAGACTGAGTAATCCGGCGGGGTGGCCTCGGTTGCCCCGCCGTTGCTCCCGGCTCTGGGTTCGGACGTCTTCGAACCAGCCGACCGCCGATCAGATCTGGGGTTCGGCGTCGGGGTCGAGGCTCTTGCGTACCCCGCCCCCGTAGTCCATCGCTCCGCGTACAAACCGTGCGAAGGCGGCGTTGGCGACCGTCCCGACGTCCCAGGCCTCGGGCTCCGATGGCGCGGTCCGGTAGGCGAGCTCAAAGCACCAGTCGGTGCCCTGCTGCTCGTAGTAATCGGCCAGCTCCTGGGTGGTGAACGTCACCCCCACGCGTCGCTGCAGGTCATAGGCAATCACGTCGACGACTCGCTCGAGCACCCTCCGCAGCGGTAGATCCGCCTTGCGCACGCGGGCGGCACCGTCCTCCCACAGGCCGATCAGATGGTCAAAGCGGGTCACTTTGATGAGGCTAGCGGGGCAGGGCCTTTGCGTCTCCTGCGGCAGATCGCAGTGGCGCCGCCCGCCGATCGAGCCGATCCGACTGTTTAGACCGCTTAGCCGCTGATCGGCACGTAGTGATAGCTGCGGCCACCGTCGGTGGTGTAGTAGAGCCGCTGCTGACCGTCGGCGAAACGCCCGAGCGCGACCCCATGTGTGGGGTCGGTGAAGCCGAGGTACTCCCAGGCCCTGACGCCGCGCGGGGTACGCACGCGGGCGTAGCTGCGCCCGCCGTCGTCGGTGCGGTAGAGCTGACGGGTGCCGTCGACAGCGGTGAAGGCACTGGCGGCGCCGAAGCTCGAGCGCTGACCGATGTTCTGGAAGCTGACGACCACATTGCGGCGGCCGTGCCCGCCGGCGGCGCGGAACCGCGCTCCGGCATCCCCTGAATGCCAGGTGGCGGTGCGACCGCCGACTGCGCAATGCAGCCAGATGTTGGGCAGGCTGGCGTTGATCTGACAGCGGCCGACCGACGGCAACCGTTTGGCCGAGCTGAAATGGAAGCCGTTGTCGGTTGAGATCGCGAGACTGTGCCGGATGACGCTGCGGCGATGACCGCGAATGTGCAGCGGTTGTGCGGTCTCTACGAACACCTCGTTTGCCTGCGTCCAGAGTCCGGTGAACGGTTCACCACCGGGCACGGGCACGCGATGCCAGCTGTCGAGTCCGATCGGAGAGCGCACCAGCCAGTGCTGGCTGTGGTGATGAATCAGCGCGAACACGTAGCCGCCGGCCGTAGAAAGCTGATCGATGCTGCCGCCGGTGCGGACCCGGGTCCAGCGCTGACCGGCGTCGTGTGTGGTCCAGAGCTCATTGCCGAACGCATAACCGATCTGCGAGGAAGCAAAGCGCAGCTGTCCGACGTTACGCGTCCGCGGCGCCGGAATACGCACGAAGCGGCGTCCGCCGTCGGTGGTCCTCACGATCGACAGGCAGCGGCGGTGGTTGCAGCTGTTGGTTCCCAGCAGCCACCAGGTCAGTTCGCTGATCGCCGTGAACGACTGCGGCTGAAAGCGGGTCGGGACCATCTGGGTGGCCACCCCGGTCTCCGGGATCAGCGCGGCCTTGCCCGCCGCGATCGCGCCCTGGATTGTGATCGCGCCGACATGAGTCTTATGTTGAGCGCCCTCGTGCGCGGCCTTCACCGGGTCGACGTCCGCCGCGTAACGCCCGGCTCCAGTGATCTGTGCGGGGTGGGTGGGCGGCTGTCCCCGCTGGCTTGTACGCAGGCCTGGCGTCTTGCTGCGCGCGCCGGCTTCAGGCCCGGCAAGCAGCACCATCATCGCGGCGGTGCTCATCACCACGGCAGTCCCGCCGAGTCCGAACATCACCGAGCGTCCCGGCCGTATCCGCGCCAGCCAGATGCGGACGCGAGCGCGACGGCCGTGCTCCATCGCCTCGACTAGTTGCTTCTCCAGCTCGTCGAGGAAGTCGGGCTTCATGCCGTGCGCGTCTCCATGAACTGCTCCCGGAGCTTCTTCAGGCCCCGGCTCACGCGCTTGCGCACAACCATCTCGGAGGTCTGCAATTCGGCCGCGATCTCGCTGTAACCAAGTTCGTGAACGACGTGTGAGCGGACCGCCTCGCGCTCAAGATCCGGTAGCTGCTCGAGTGCCGTCTCGAGTTCGCCTGCACCTTCGCCGGCGAGCAGTTCAACCCGCTCTAGCGACTCGTCGGTGAGCTCCACCGGCTCCATGCCGAGCTTCTGGCGTGCGCGCGCCTCGATACGGCCGCGACGGAAGCTCATCAGCAGCTTGTTGCGGGCGATACCGATCACCCAGGGCAGTGCGCTGTCACCGCGCGGCTCGTAGCGCGCTGCGGCAAGCAGAACGGCGGAGAAGACCTCCGCCGCCAAGTCGGCAGACTGCTCGCGATCCTGTGTTTCGCGCACCAGGTAGGCGAGCGTCGCCGGCAGATGGCGGCGGTAAAAAGCCGAATAGGCGGCGCCATCTCGTGCAGCCACGGCTTCGAGCAGCTGTTTGTCGTCCCAGCTTTCGTGGTTCCCGGTCCGCGTGTGCATGCGTCAAATTTATTGCACGTCCGCCCGCGCGTGTGACATCAGTGGTGCGCCCACGCGTGAGCCCCGGCCAACGTCAGCCCCGGCCAACGTCAGCCGGGCCAGCAGCGGCAGAACTATGTCGGGCCTAGCCCCAGAAGTAGAGCTTGTATTTCTTCTCGTAGGTCACCTTGTCGGTCCACGGATCGTGGGCCCCGGTTGGCTTGCGGCTGGTAGTGAAGGTGACGGTCATGCGGGTGTAGACGAGATGGCCGCCGAGGGTCTCGGACCGGTAGAGCCGGACCGACACCGGGTAATGGTGGAACTTGCCCGCGGCACAATTCGGGGTGCAGTCGTCGAGCCATTCCGACCCCGTGGCCTTCGCCTGGGTGCCGTTCCAGACTGACCACTTCAGCGCGCCTGGATGCCGCACGCCGGACCCGTTCCCGGCAAGGGCGCCGGTCCCGTCACCGGTAAACGTGATCACCCCGGGCTCATGTTTGAGGGTTTTCGCCCCTCCTGGATTCTGGGTCAGGGCCAGTGGCGTCTTGGCGGCCGCCATCGCGGCACTCACCGCCAGCACAAGCATCAGCGCGGCGGCCAACAACCCGACAGTCAACTTCTTCATCTCGGCTTCCAATTCCTGTAGACGCAGACGCGCGGGCCCCGCGGCGGCCCGCACCCACTCCGCAGCAGGACTCCGGACGCCCGACACCGAGGCAAGCTAACACCGCCAGTCGCCCCCGGTCAATAGGCATTCACGCCTAAGCAGGCGGTGGGTCTGGTGTCTCAGTCGAGCAGGTTGACGAGACGCGGCGGCCCGGATTCCTCGAGCTCGACCGCAAACCCGGCCCGATAGGGGCTGGAGGCGGGATCACTACCGAGGAACGCGAGCTCGTTGACCCAGCAGCCGCTGTTGAACAGCCTCACGCCGGACGGTGTCCGCCAGTCGGACTGATCATCGCCCGCAAGCGGGCCAGCGCGGTGAGTGTGGCCGAAGATCGAGTACGCGGGAGTCAGCTCCAAGGAGGACAGCACCTGGCCGTAGGCGGTAAGCGAGGCACGCCTCAGCGCCTGGCCTGCGAGATTCCCGGACAGGTCACCAAGACCGGCGCGCCCAAGCAGTCCCACCGCACCGGCGATACCAACCTTCATCGCCTGAGCGCTGATGCCGCGCGACTCGTTAACGAGCTTCAGCACGCGCGCAGAGCCCTTGACCGACGGCACATCGTCATCCACGGCATCGTCGTTGGCCGAGCCGCCCTGCTCGGAGACCGCGAACATCCAGGCATACAGCGGCGACAGCAGCCGCTCGTAGTCGTCGACCGACTGCGCCTGGCTCACCGGCATCTTCAGCATCCGTGACATCGCCCCGGCGGCGAGGCGCTCGAAACCAGGCGTTGTGGTGATGCCGTCAAGGTAATGGCCGTGGTGCGCGTAGACGTCGCTGCGCAGCCAGACGCCGGGATAGAAGCCGCGCACGCGTGCACGGTCCGGGAACATCGCGGCGATCCGCGCCATCGGCTCGCCGTCGCGCCAATCCACCTCAGTGTCGACCTCGAGTTGACGGTTAGGTTCGAGCTCGCGTCGGCGTCCGAACCAGGGTCCGAGCAGCTGATGATCGTGGTTGCCTGGCACCACCAGCACCTCAGCGCCGTCGCGTAGCCCGGTAGTCAACGTCGGCACGATCCGCGCCGCTGCGGCGAGCGCGTCGCGTAACGGGAGCTCACGCAGTTCGACCACGTCGCCCAGCAACACGAGACGGTCGCATCCGTAGATCGCCTCCGTAAGCCGCTCCCGGACGGCGAAGTCCTCCAAGCGGGGACGGCCGTGTCCTGCAGACAGATGCAGGTCCGAGATGACGAGGGTTCGCGACAAACTCAGGCGTTCGCGAGCGCTTGGCGGAGCGTCTTGGGGAGCATGAAGCGGACGTCCTCCTCGACGACCGTCAGCTCGGCCACATCGGTCGTGCCGCGCTCCCGGAAGAACTCAACCAGCCGCTGGACCAGCTCCTCAGGAGCCGAGGCCCCCGAGGTGATCCCCACGGTCCGCATGCCCTCAAGCCAATCGTCCTGCACCTGAGACTCGTTGTCGATCAGGTATGAGTGCGCGCCGTACTCACGCGCAACCTCAACTAGACGGTTAGAGTTCGAGGAGTTGCGTGACCCGATCACCAGCACCAGGTCACATACCTGAGCAAGTTCTTTTACCGCAGCCTGGCGGTTGGTGGTGGCGTAACAGATGTCGTCGGTACGGGGGCCCACGATCGCCGGGAAGCGCTCACGTAGCCTCTGAATCACCGATCGTGTCTCGTCCACGCTGAGCGTGGTCTGGGAGATGTATGCGATCTTCTCGGGGTCATCGACCTCGAGCGCATCCACGTCGGCCTCGTTCTCAACTAGCACGATGTGGTCGGGTGCCTCCCCCATTGTGCCTTCGACCTCTTCGTGGCCGGCGTGGCCGATCATCACGATCGTGTAGTCGTCGGCCGCGAACTTCACGGCCTCGCGATGCACCTTGGTCACCAATGGGCAGGTGGCGTCGATCGTTTTCAACTCACGTTCGACCGCGTTCGCGTAAACAGCCGGCGAGACCCCGTGGGCCGAGAACACCGCCGTCGCGCCCTGCGGGATCTCCTCCTCGGACTCAACGAAGATCGCCCCGCGCTCGCGCAGCTTCTCGACCACGAACTTGTTGTGGACGATCTCCTTGCGCACGTAAACCGGCGCTCCGTAGTGTTCGAGCGCGCGCGCCACGGTCTGAACCGCGCGGTCGACACCGGCGCAGTAACCGCGCGGCGCTGCCAGCAGAAGCTTGTCGGGAGCCGTTGTGCTCATGCCTATGAGTTTAGGCCGCCCAGCGTACCCTTTAGAACTCATGGCACAGCGACATCTCGATCGTCTCAGTTCGACCGACGCCGGGTTTCTGCACAACGAGGGCTCGACCTCGCACATGCACATCGGCGCTCTACTGCTGTTCGAGGGACCGCCGCCGACCGTCGACGAGGTCACCGAGCACATCGTCGGGCGGCTTCACCTGGTGCCTAGATACCGCCAGAAACTCGCCACCCCGCCGTTGGATACGGGCCGTCAGGTATGGATCGACGACCCCAGCTTCAACATTGCGTACCACGTACGCAACTCAGCGCTGCCGTACCCGGGCACGGTCGACCAGTTGCAGGAGATGGCCGCACGCCTGGCCTCGCAGCCGCTGGACCGTACCAAGCCGCTCTGGGAGCTCTACCTGATCGAGGGGATCCAGCCGATGCCGGGATCCGATCAGGAGCGCTTCGCGATCATCAACAAGACCCACCACGCGCTGGTTGACGGAATTGCCGGTGTGGACCTCGCGACGGTGCTGTTCGACGCCGGGCCCGAACCGTGGGAGCCGGACTACTCCGAGCTTGAACCATGGCAGCCCCAGCCAGAACCGACAACCGCCGAGCTGCTGACGGAGAGCGTACGCAGCGCCGTTCGCGGCAGTTTGGGACTCGCCACCCGCGCGGCGCGAGCGCTGAGTTCACCGGGGCGCACCGCGGACAAGCTGCGCGACACCAGCGAGGGCGTCGGCGAGATCGTCTGGGCGGTGCTGAACCCGGCCCCAGATACGCCGCTGAATGTTCCGATCGGACCGCACCGCAGGTTCCGGATCGTGAGCCAGCAGCTCGCGGACTACAAGACCGTGAAGGACGCGCTCGGCGGCACCGTCAACGATGTCGTGCTGACGGTCGTTTCGGGTGCACTCGCTTCATGGATGCAGTCACGCGGGCTTAAAACCGACGGAGTTGAGCTGCGGGCGCTGGTGCCGGTGTCGGTCCGCACCAAGGATGATCGCGGGACGCTCGGCAACCGCTTGGTGGCGATGCGCGGCCCGTTGCCGGTCTACATCGATGACCCTGCGCTGCGGTTGCAGGCGGTCTCGGCCGGCATGGACGCGTTGAAGGAATCCAAGCAGGCGGTGGGTGCGGCGACACTCGCGGCCGTGACTGAGCTGGCGCCGCCGACGGTCCTGGCCCAGGCATCGCGCATCCAGTTCTCGACGCGCCTGTTCAACCTGCTCGTAACCAACGTCCCCGGTCCCCAGATCCCGCTGTATTTGCTCGGCAAGCAGCTCCAGGACATCTACCCGCTCGCGTTCCTGCCTGCAAATCAGGCCCTGGCTGTGGCGATCATGTCGTACAACGGCAAGATCGAATACGGGCTGCTGGCCGACTTCGATGTGCTGCCCGATCTCGACCTGATTGTCGAGGGAATCGAAAATTCGTTGCAGGAGCTGCTGGTCGAGGCGCGTTTGAGCGCAGTGGTCACAGAAGCAGAAATGCCCGGGGACACAGGCGATTCCGCCGCCTCCGCCTGACCCCCAAAATTTTTTTCGATTGGTGGCACACTTTAAGGGCGCCCATGCGTATATAGGGTGCACACACACAGGGAGCTACCCCAACCCCAGCTCCCAAAGAGTCCGTCCACGTCTCGGCTGGTTCGTCGCCCGCCCCCTGTACGACGAGCTGGCGGATGGGCTCTAAAGTCAGGCTGGATCCCAAGGATGGGATCCAGCCTGACTGCTTTAAGGATCGCTTCGCCGCGGTTGTGGGCAGGCCTAGACCGGGGCGCCCGAACTTCGAGCGCCCCGGCGCAGACCGTTTAGGGCTTGGCTAGAACCCGAGGGCGAACTTGGCGTCGTCGCTCATCCGGTCGGTGGACCAGGCGGGCGTGAACACGAGCTGCGAGGAGACGTTGGTGACGCCCTCGATCTCGCTGACGAATTCGCCGATCTGCTCCTCCACCTGGGGGCCGATGGGACAACCCGGTGTCGTGAGCGTGTAGGTGACGTCGACCGCCCCTTCCGGGGTGATCTCGATCCCGTAGATCAGGCCCAGTTCCACGAAGTCGAGCCCGAGCTCGGGATCGATGACTTCGCGGAGGGCATCGTTCACTTCTTCGATTGTGACCATTTCCACGGAGTTTACGAACGTCGCCTCAGGGAATCGAAAACTAAGGTTGATTTACGACCGCCCAGTCGGCTAAGTTCCCCCAATCATCGAGTACGAGGACAACCCCCCGGTGCTGGTTTGCACCGGAGACGAGGACCGCACGACTCAGCCGCTACGGCGGCGGGCTTTTGTGAACGCGTTCCGTGCTCAGGCCGACGTGATCGTCGATCTGAGCGGTCTGGTATTCGCCGATACCTCGCTGATGCTCGACCTTGCGCTGCTGTCAAATCGTCTGCGCAAGGGCGGCCGCGCGCTGCTGCTGCGCTCGCCGCAGCCGCAGATCATGCGCGTGATCGAGACCGTCGGGCTACACCGCCTTCCCGGCGTGCGGCTGGACGAGCCGGCCCCGGCCTGAGGCGCTCAGCACAACCTGGGTCGCGCGCCCTACCCACGGGTCGCTGGCCTTGCACCCCAGGCGCAGGCCCTTGCACCCCAGGCGCAGACCCTTGCACACCAGGCGCAGCCCCTAGACGCGACCGAGGTCAACCGCCGGTCGCTTACGAGTAGCCTCTATTTCAGTGTTGCTCTTCTTCTTTGTGGTGTGGGTCATCGCCGAACTCGCGGCGATGGTGCTCGTAGCCGAGTGGATCGGGGTCTTCTGGATGCTCGTGCTGCTGTTTGCCGGCATCCCCGTGGGCATCCGCATCATCCGCTGGCAGGCACGTAGCGCCGGCCAGCGCGTCACCGCGCGGACCGGGATCGGCGACACCCCCACGCTCGACGTGATCGAGAGTGCGCTGGGGATCCTGGCCGGGGCGCTGTTCGTGATCCCCGGGTTCCTCTCCGACATCGTCGGCGCGATCCTGTTGATCGGCCCAATCCGCCGCCCGGTCGGGATGCTCGTGCGGCGCAGCAGCCGGCTGCGGTGGGTTGACCGTGGAGCTGTTTGGGTCGGAAGCGCCGGAAACGGCTTCGGCGGCCGCTCAGCGCGCCGCTACGACGCCGAGAGCACCGCACATGACATCAACGACCGACAGATCAGCTCGGAACCATATGAGCCCTACGAGCAACGCCCTGGAAACGACCTGTAGCTATCGTCGGCGCGAAGCCCCAACCGTTGGAGACCGTCAGTGATGAGTGAAGCAGCAACCACCCCAGTCGCGGTCTTCGGCGACCCCCAAGGCGGCCGCTGGGGCGTGCTGATCGGCGGGCAACAGCCGCGGCTCGCGCTGAGTGCCGTCAGCAGCGGCTCCAGTGAGCCCGAATGGGCTGACGTTGAGCTCGATCGCGGCGACGCTCAGGTGTGGACCGTGGCCGCGAACGGGACCGAGCTGAAGCTCGAGCTGGCGGGTGCAACCAGCTACACCTACGAGGACGGAAGCGCGCTCTCCCCGTTCCGGCTGTCCGGCACCGCCACGATCGCGGACAAGCCAACCGAACTCGATTTCGCGGGCGCGCTGTTGGCGGAGCTTCCAGACGGCAAACTCGATTCGCTGCGCGTTGTCGGCAGCTGGTTTGCGGACGGACACGAGCTTGCGCTGGTGAGCGTGCGCCCCAAGGGCGGCAAGGGCCACGACGGCGATCACCTCGACGTGGTGGCACGCGGCGAGGACAACGCGACCGTCTTCGATCCGCGGCTTTCCACGACCTATGGCCCGGACGGCAAGCCACGCAAGGCCGGCATCGAGGTGTGGCTCGGCGACGATGAGGACGGTGAGCAGCACCCGCGGCGTGTCACAGGCGTCGCCTCGGGCCCGCAGATCACCGGCGCCGCGGCCAACATGAGCCTGTCGGCGTATGCGCTCGACTGCGTAAGCCGCGGCGACACCGGCGTCGGCGTTTACCTGCTCATCTCCCCCACGGCCTGACCGGCGCGCGCCCCCAACGCGCCGCCAGTTACGGCCGGCGCTGCCCCTCGGCGCGAGCGCCCACTGCCCCGGCGTCGCCCGCCCGGCCAGTTTCGAGGATGAACTCCGAGACCTGCTCGATGGTTGTGAAGACGCGACGCTGAGCGTCGGCCACGGCCTCAACTTCTCCCACGAACCGACCCTCGGCGAGTGCGTCCTCCCGAAGACGCAATACGTACGAGATCGACATTCCGCAAAGCTATTACTCGGGCGTCCAGTGGCCGTCCAGTGGCCGTCCATCCGCCGCGTAAGGCTAATGGGACGCCTAATCCAAGTGCACTCTGGGCGCTGCCAGCGCCCGTCAGCGACGGCTGAGACGCTCGCGCAGTCGCGAGATCGCGGGTGTGGTCCCGATCCCGAGGTCGCGCAGAATCGCTTCGGCGCGATCGAGGGACTCCATCGCGCGGCTGCGATTGCCGCTGAGCAGATGCAGCTCCGCGATCCTCACCAGCGGTGCCTCGTCGTTGGGGTCCTCCTGCACCAGCCGGTCAAGCAGCGTCAGCGCCTCACCGGTGCGCTCGTTGTCGAGCGCGTCGTCGATCAGTAGCTCCAGCAGGCTCACCTTGGTGCGCGCCACCAGTTCACGGGCACGCGTTGTCCAGTCGTCGTAGCGATTGGCGGGCAGCAGCTCCCCGCGATAGAGCTGCAACGCCTCGCGTGCTGCCGCAGCTGCCTCGCCCAGCGGTGTGACCCGATCCAACGCCCTGGCCGCGAGCGTCTCGAAACGACCGACATCGGTGACCGCATCGTTCGCGAGGCGCAGGAACTGGCCGTCGCGCAGCACCAGCTCCCCACAGGACGTGCGGATCCGCCAGAGTACATTCCGCAGTCGCCTCACGCCGACGCCCGGGCTGGCATCCTCCCAGAGCAGCTCGACGAGCTGATCGACGATGATCTGCCGGTTGAGCGCGACGATCTTGATCGCCTCGGTCGCCAGCCCCGGCGGCAGCGGCGCGAGTTCACCGTCACAACGCACGCTGAAGTCGCCCAACAACGTGAGCTCCCAGGCCGCGGCAGCGGTGGATGAAAGCGCTGCTGCCTCTGTCCCGTTGTGCTCGCGAGCCGCGCGCGGCTCGGCCAGGCTCGAGTTGATCATCGCGCCAGCCGCGTCGCTGCTTTCGAGCTTGTGGAGCTGCTCGGCGGCCAGGCCCGCGATACCGGACGCCTCCGAGCGGCTCGCCTGGTCGCGAATCTCCTCGAGCAACGCTCGCGCCTCGTCACGACGACCGGCTTGCAGGAGTTTGACCGCGCGGCAGAGATCGACATGCACGAGCGCAAACGGGGCGCGGGTCAGCCGCTCACGGACCGTCCCGAGCGACACCAGCGCGGCCTCTGGGTTCGGTTCATACAGCGCCGAAATCCAGGTCCGCCAGCTATCCCCCGCGATCGGTGCCAGCGATAGCTCAAATGACGGGTCCAGGTGCTGCGCGGAGAGCAGTGCGACGGTCGACGCAAGCGGCGCGAGGCCAGCGATCGGCGCCGAAAGATATTGCTCGCCGGTCGCGGTGGTGGTGACCGAGCGGCCGAGTTCTTCGACCGCGGTCGCGATCCACGCCTGTGCCGCGCCGATCCGTCCCCGCTGCAGGTCGAGGCTGGCCAACGACGCCGTGGCCAGCAGTCGCGGCATTGCCCCTACCGCTGGCGGCAGGGCCAGCAGATTCACCGAGTCGGCGAAACCGTGCTCGTGTTCACCGGCCGCGACCCGCACATGTACGGCGACCGCCCAAGTCCAGGCAACCAGCACTGCGCTGTCGGCGACGTCGATCTCACTGAGGAGCGTCCCCAGCCTGCGCGATGCCATAGCGACATTCAGCCGAGCCAGCTCCGAGATCATGTCGAGAAGCTGGGCCACGAACCGCAGCTGGACGTTGCCGTCGCGCTCCGCGCAGCGTTCCAACCACTCAACCCAGCGAGCGGCCTCTGCCGCCAGACCCTGGCGCTGCAGACTCTGGCCAAGTACGAGTGCGGCCTCGGGGGATGCCGGGTAGTGATCGGCCTGCGCGACCAACGAAGCGACCAGCAGGCGAACGTCGGAATCGTCGGTCATCGCGCCGCGGGCGCGCACGACCGTGACCCGCATCAGCGAGGCCAGGTTTTCGGCATAGCTCGAGACCGACGCCGCAACTGCCACTGCGCGTTCCGCAGTCTGCTCCGCGCCGGCCTGGTCGTTGCCGAGCAGCTTCCAGGCGGCGGCATCGACCAGCATCGTCGCGGCATCATGCGGCGCGTCACGGAGGCTGAGCTCCGCGGCCTGCAGGATGTGGTCGCCGACCGCCAGTTCTCCCTGATCTTGAAGCAGCCATGCGCGCTGGTAGGCGAGCTGACCGGCCGCGGCACCAACGACGCTCAGCTGGGATGCCGTATCGATGCAGTAACGCGCCCGATCCTCCACACCTGCTGCCCGCCACAACGCCGCGGCGGCCGCCAGATGTGACACCACCGCGTCGTCGCTCGGGGCAAACCGTGCCGCCTGCTCTTCACTCTGAGCGGCGGCCTCGGGATCACCCTGTTCCATCGCAACGCGTGCGGTCTCGGCAAACCGGCCGGCGACGATCTCGTCCGGCGTGTCTGGATCGGTCACCGCGAAATAGGCCCGCGACTCGTACGGCGTCGGTCGCTCAAGTTCTGCGTTCAGCGCCGCCCGCGCGAGCTGCTTCTGCTCACTTGAGGAACCGTGGAAGATCGCGGCGCGGACCAACGGATGACAGAACTCCATACGCGTGCCGTTGGGCATCACGATTCCTGCCTCGATTGCCGGTGCCAGATCCTGCTCGTCGAGGCCGAGTGACGAAAGCAGCTCGCCGAGGCGATCGCCTGGGACCCGCGTGACGGCCCTCACGACCAGCGCCGCGCGCGTGGCTTGCGGCATCTGAGCCGCGAGGTCATATGCGTCGATCACAGCCGGACCGACCGGAAGCGGGTCCGGCAGCGGCTGCCAACCGGCCAGTTGCGCGGCACTGAGGCGCGCGCAGACATCGATCAGCGCCAGTGGAATCCCGGCGGTGCCGCCTACCAATTGAGCAATCACCCGCTCAGTCGGGTTCTGGCCGAGCCGCACGCTGAGCAGCGTTTCGGTTTGGGCCGCGTTGAGACCGGTGAGCGTGTGCGTGGTCGGCCACGGGATCGCCGGCAAGGGCGCGGCGTTCGGCGCATCGCTGCGGGCGACAATCAGACTTACCGGCTTGTCCTGCAGCTGTGTACACACGCTCTCGGCGATCGCGTTCACGAACGCGATCGGTAGATGCTGAGCATCGTCGACGCTGAGCAGCACCGGGATCTGGCTCTCCCCTACGACCTCGGCGAGCCGTTCTGCAACCGCGGCGCTCACGTGCGCCGCGTCCTTAGCGTCAGCATCCAGCAGCCGCACCTGGTCGACGAGTTCCCGTAGCGGCTGCGGCCACTCGGAACGCTGGATCGGCATCCCCGTGCGTTTTTCGCCGCGGATCACGACCGTGCGGAAGCGCGCAGCGCGTGAAATCGCAATCTCGGTCAGTGAGCTCTTGCCGACACCGGCCTGCCCGCGCAGCTCGATCGCGCTGGCGCGCCCCATCCGCGCCTGCTGCAGGTTGCGATCGATGTTGGCGAGTTCGCGTCCGCGGGCTACGAGACCACCATCCCCGACGCCTTGGCGCGCGCCACCGGGGTCGTGAGCGGACGGTCGCTTCACCGGTCCCCGTCGCGAGCCGTCAGCGCCTGTGGGCTCGTCGTCCGTGATCTGCTTCCACACTGTGTTCGATCGCCTTTCCCGCCCGTCCTGTCAGCTCTATCGCCGTGCCTCCCCGCGCACGCCACCTCGACGTTCACCCTCGCCGAATCCACGGCCAGGATCCTGGAAGCTATCCGGAACACGCCCGCCCCTTGGCGGCCGCGACCGGACCCACGATCAGTTTTTCGGGGTACTCCTAGGCGAACATGGTACCGCTACGGTACGCAGGTCCTTAGTTCTCGGAGCCGAGCCGGTCCCAGCAGTAAAGCTCGAGGCATTCACCGGCGAGCTGGACGCAGCGCTCCTCCGAGAGCCACGGAAGTACGGCGTCGAGCGTCTCATCCTCAGATACGCCCGCGTCGAACGCTTCTTCACCGCGGAAACCCGCCGCGATCCGGAGCGCTTCACGACGGTTATCGCCGAGTGCGGGGAACACGCTCAGCAGGAATTCCTTGCTCGGGATCGCTTGTCCCACCTCGAGCGAGGCGTGCCACGCGGCAAGCAACGAGAGATCGTGCTCATCGAGGTCGGCGACGGCCTTTACATAATGGCCCTGAAGTTCGGATTCGGGGATCTCGTCGACCCACGCAGCAACTACCTCACCGACTATCTGTCGGCGCGCTTCACGCCCGACCGATTCGGCGATGACGCGGATCGCGTCCTGGGGTTCGATGAAGCAAAGGGACAAGGTTGGCTCCGCTGCGGGTCCTGATCGACAGCGTCAATCTAAGCGTTACCCCGGACGGAATCACGCAGAAAACCGTGGCCCGATCGCGAACTCGGAACGCTACTCAGAGGCCGAGCGCGTTAGTCCCTGCGTCGAGCACAAATTCATCCCCGGGAGTGTCGGGATCGATGCCGTCTCCGACACGTTTGCCCGAGCCCCAATTGTGAAATGCCAGGTCCAGCGCCTCCAGCGGCGCCTCGCATGCTTCGGCGAATTCGCGGGCGCGCCGCTCGAGCAGAACCGGGTCCGCGATTCCCATTGCGCGCTTGCCGGCCCAGGTGGCTTCGTTCTCGCCGGTCAGGTGCAGCGATCCAGCGCGGAGGTCAAAAACACCGAGGCGACCGAGCAACACCAGCATCTCGAAGCGCGGATCCCGACCAAAGCCCTTGAAGGCCATGCGTTCGAACACCCGGTCAAAGCGCCGTTCTGGGGTCCAGTACTGCTCACCGATGAGCGCCGCCTGCTGGGAGCCTGCCCGGCCCCACCACGCGTCGTAGGACTCGGTGATCGAGGCGACCGTCTGCGCGTCGCTGACACCACGGTCGCCACTGAGCGCGGTTTCGAACGCCAGCCGCGCGCGAGCTTCGAGATCGAGCTCACCGGAGCCACCATCGACTTCGGTCTCGTTGGCGGCTGTCACACCGGCGATCAGCGGCCACGGGCCGTCCAACTGCAAGCTCCCGGCCGCCACTGCAGCCATCGCCTCCAGGCGTGTGGTGGCGAATGCGAGTTCCTCCACGAGCCGCTGCGCGTCCTCGCTCGACTTCAGCCCGGGCAGCAACGGCGAGGCAAAGCCATCGTCGGCGCCGCGTACGAGCTTGCGAACCTTGACCGCATTGGCGCGCTCGCGGACCGCTCGGGGTGCGCGCGGCCGGGCTCCCTTGGACTGGCGCTCGGGCTTGTGTTCACGCGTGGGCGGCGGCGCCGAGGCAGAGCCACCCGATACCAGCGGGCGCATCGCCACGTTCTGTTCGCGGGTGCAGATCGGGCAGTTGGCGGTGAGGCGATTGTGGCGGCAGAAGGTCGGCACCGACGCCAATATTAGCCTCACCTAAGCCCCGGTTTCGGCAGTCGAATTCGACGGCGAAACGCGCCGGCGCTACCAAAAAGGCGCCGGGGGAACCCAGATCCATCTGGGTTCCCCCGGCAGGTCAGGGAAGTGGGGGCGCAGTTCCCTGACCGACCATGTCAGTGTGGTCGCCTGAAGTTCAGAGAAGCTAAAGCACAGCCCCCTGAACGTAGGTGTTTTCGAAGAAACAACACGGCCTCAACACGGGCTCAATCGTGCTTCTACCTGAGCGTCGTCTGACCGGCTCCGCAACTCTTGCGGGCACGCCTGATGTCGCTTCGTGTCGGCGCGGTTGTGTGGTTCATCGCTCGTAGGAACCGGGGCGCCAGGAGCGGGTCGCGACACCGACGGAGTTCCATGCGTTGATCGCGGTGATGAGCGCGACGAGCGCCGCCAACTCGTCCTCGGAGTAGCTGTCGGCGGCCTCTTCCCAGACCGGGAGCGGTACGTGATCCGTCGCCATCAGCGTGACCGCCTCGGTGAGTGCCAGCGCGGCGCGCTCGCGCGTGTCGAAGAACGGCGTCTCGCGCCATACCGGCAGCGCCGCCAGTCGCTGCTCAGACTCGCCGATTGCGCGCGCGTCGGTCGTATGCATGTCCACGCAGTAGGCGCAGCCGTTGATCTGCGAGGCTCGCAGCCGCACGAGCTCGCGCAGCTTCGCGTCGAACTCGACGCGGTCGAGCTCCTTAATGGCGGCGTGGTCGAGGTGCGCGAGCGCCTTGCCGAAAGCCGGGGCGTGAGCGTCGAAGTCAATCCGTGCCGCGGCCGGGTCGGTGGGGTTTTGAAGTGAACTCATGGAAGTACTGTAAGGCGCAAGTGGTGCTTTGATAAGGTCCACTTCCATGCCAGATCCTTGGGCCACTTTCGGGCTCGACCTTCATCTGGAGCGCGGCGGACCGGGGATCCGCGTCGGCCTCGAGCGAGGTCTGCGCGAGGCGATCCGTGACGGACGGCTGCCGGCCGGATCGCGACTGCCGTCATCGCGGTCGCTGGCCGGTGACCTTGGTATCGCGCGCAACACCGTAACCGAGGCGTACTCGCAGCTGGTCGCCGAAGGCTGGCTGAGTGCGCGGCGGGGATCGGCCACCCGTGTGAGCGCTACAGCCACTCGCGCGACGCCTGGCTACCCGCTCGGCGCCACCCAGCCAACTCCGACCGCTCGTGCCCCGGCGCGTTTCAGCCTGCGCCCCGGAGCGCCGGACCTCGCGGCCTTTCCCCGCAGCGCCTGGCTTGCGGCCTCGCGGCGCGCGCTGGCGGCGGCTTCAGCACAAACGCTCGACTACTCAGATCCTCAGGGGCTACTGGAGCTGCGGACCGCCGTCGCCGACTATGCCGCGCGCGCTCGCGGTGCGCGCGCGAGCCCCGAACGGGTGCTCATCTGCGGCGGCTTTACACAGGGATGGTCACTGCTCTGTGGCGTCCTGTACAGGCGCGGAGTTCGCTCGCTGGCGATGGAGCGCTACGGCGTCGGCCTGCATCGAAGGATCGCCGAGCGCAACCTACTGGACCTGGTCAGCATGGATGTCGACGAGCGCGGCGCGGTGATCGAACCCGGTGGCGCGACGGCGATGCTGCTGACCGCCGCGCATCAGTTCCCGATCGGCGTGGCGCTCGATTCAGAGCGCCGCAATCGGGCGATCGCGTGGGCCGCCAAACACGACGGCCTGATCGTCGAAGATGACTACGACGGCGAGTTCCGCTACGACCGCCAACCGGTGGGAGCACTTCAGGCGCTGGACGGCGAGCGCGTGATCTATGCCGGCACGGTCTCCAAGAGCCTGGTCCCCGGGCTGCGACTCGGCTGGCTGATCCTGCCGCAGGAGCTGGTGCTGCCGATGGCAGAAGCGCAGGCGCTGACACTCGGCAACGTTCCCGCGATCGAACAGCTGACGCTGGCGCAGTTCATCTCTTCAGGCGCCTACGACCGCCACGTGCGCCGGGCCCGATTGATCTACAAACGACGGCTCGACCAGCTGGCAACTTGCATCGCGAGCGCGGCCCCGCAGCTGCGGCTCACCGGCATCGCAGCCGGGCTCCATGCGATGCTGCGACTGCCCGATGGAGTGCGCTCGGCTGACTTGATCAAGATCGCGGCCGAGCATGGACTGGCGCTGGACGACCTCGCGCATTTTTGCGACGGCGAAGCCGCGCAGGCGCTGGTGATCGGATACGGCACGCCACCGGACCACGCCTACACCGCCAGCCTCGCGCGGCTCGCAGCCGTGTTGCGGAGAACCGTGTAGCTGGCCCGGTAGCCAGCTACACGGGCAAAGCCCGCCTCAGAGCGCCTGTGTGGTGAGTCGACAATTCGGTTCCGGCTCGTGACAGACGCCGCGAGATGGAATCGAATTACAGACTCAACGCACTAGCGCCGGTCGCCGGGACCGGTGAAGAACTCGTCGCCGGGACGGACGTTGCCCGCCGCCTCGGCCTCGTGGCGGAGGGTGTCGTCGGGCACACCGCTCCAGGCGCCGAGCTGCAGCAGCTCACGGTCCTGATCCATCGGGGTGCCGCCCAGCGCCTTGTTCACCACGCGTGCGCACTTGCGACCCTCGGCGATCGCCGTCACCACCAGCGACTGGCCGATACGGGCATCGCCACAGGCGAACACGCGGGCGGCGTTGGTGCGGTAGGTCTGCTCGGTGCGGATGTTGCCACGTTCGTCGAGGTCGAGCTCGAGGTCGGAGATGATGCCCTCGTACTCTGGGTGCTCGAATCCGATCGCGATCAGTACGAGGTCGGCCTCGAGCACGAACTCGCTGCCCGGAACCGGGGTCAGATCGCGCGACGAGACGCCGGTCACGCGGCGCGCGTAGACGTGCGTCACGTTGCCGTTTTCGTCGCCCCCGAAGCCGGTCACCTCGGTGCCCCAGCGGCGCTTGCCGCCCTCATCCAGCGCGTAGGTGCTGAGCGTGCGCTTGGGCGGCAGCGGCCACGGGTGACGGGGGTCGTCCTCGTGCAGCTCCTGATAGACGTCGAGGATCGTCGCCGACTCGGCGCCCTCGCGGTGCGCGTTTGAGATGCAGTCCATGCCGGTGTCGCCACCGCCGATGACCATCACCTTCTTGCCGGCTGCGGAAATCACTTGATCGGGGTCGGTCGGACGCGACACGCGACCCTCATCGGCGGCCACCCAGCGGTTGCGCTGGTAGAGGTAGTCCATCGCGAAGTGGATGCCCTGGTTCTCGCGGCCCGGCGCGACGATGTCGCGTGAGACCCGCGAGCCGACGGCGACGACGACCGCGTCGTGGCGGTCCAGCAGCTCCTCGGTGGTGATGTCGGTGCCGATCTCGGTGTCGTAGACGAACGCGATCCCCTCCTCCTCGAGAATCGCTACGCGGCGGTCGATGACCCGCTTCTCAAGCTTCGCGTCGGGCACGCCGAAGCGCATCAGTCCGCCAGGGGCCTCATCGCGCTCATAGACGGTGACCAGGTGGCCGGATTTGTTCAGCTCGGCCGCGGCCGCCAGCCCGGCAGGCCCGGATCCGATCACGCCCACGGTCTTGCCCGAACGCCGCTCCGGTATCTCGGCCTGAACCCAGCCTTCGTCGAAGGCGCGCTCGGCGATTGCCATCTCAATCTGCTCGATCGTGACCGCGTCAGCGTTGATCGCGAGTACGCACGCCGACTCGCACGGCGCCGGACAGATACGCCCGGTGAACTCGGGGAAGTTGTTGGTGGAGTGCAGCGAGTCGATCGCCGCACGCCACTTGCCGCGGAAGACCAGATCGTTCCAATCCGGGATCAGGTTCCCGAGCGGGCAACCCTCGTGACAGAACGGCACACCGCAGTCCATGCAGCGGGCGCCCTGCTGCTGCAGCTGCTCGACCGCCGGCAGCTCAAAATAGGTCTTGTAATCCTTGATCCGCTCCGCCGGGTCGCGCTTCTCGAACCCGTGGCGCTCGATCTTCAGGAAGGCTCCGAGCTCACCCATTTCAGACCTCCTGAGGCTGTTTCGCGGCTGTCGCCTGTTGCGCCAGCGCACGCTTGTAGTCGCGCGGCATGACCTTGACAAAACGCTCTGCGTCCCAGCGTGCCAGCTGATTGCGAGCTACCAGCGAGCCGGTACGCCACTGGTGCTCGGCGATCAGCGCCTTCAGTTCCTCGGCGTCCTCGTCGGTGACCTCGTCGAGATCCACCAACTCGGTGTTGCAGCGCGAGGCAAAGCGCCGGTCGACATCAAGCACGTAGGCGACGCCACCGCTCATTCCGGCCGCGAAGTTGCGTCCGGTCGGGCCCAGCACGACCACGCGGCCGCCGGTCATGTATTCGCAACCGTGGTCGCCGACACCCTCGACGACCGCGATCGCGCCGGAGTTGCGGACCGCGAAGCGCTCGCCGGCGAGCCCGCGGAAGAAGGCCTTGCCGGCGGTCGCCCCGTACAGCACGGTGTTGCCGACGATCATGTTCTCCTCGGCTCGGAACAGCGCGGTCTCGGGCGGGCGCACGATCACGGTCCCGCCGGACAGTCCCTTGCCGGTGTAGTCGTTGGTCTCGCCCCGCAGCACGGCGGTGATGCCGGGTGCCAGCCAGGCGCCGAAGCTCTGGCCGGCCGATCCGCTGAACGCGATCTCGATCGTGTTCTCCGGAAGCCCGTCAATACCGTGGCGGCGGGAGATCTCTCCGGAGAGAATGCCGCCGACCGCGCGGTTCACGTTGCGCAGCGTGACCGGGCCGATCTTCACGTTCTGCTTGGACTCCAGCGCCGGAGCGGCGAGCTCGATCAGCTGCCAATCGAGCGCGTCGTCGAGCACGGGCTCGGCGCCGCGGGTGCGGCGGCGGTCGACGCCGGCGGGAACGTCCGGGCTCTCGAGCACCTGCGAGAGGTCGACGCGGCGCGCCTTCCAGTGCTCGATCGCGTCATCCATGTTGAGCAGATCACTGCGGCCGATCAGGTCCTCGAACTTGCGCATGCCGAGCAACGCCATAATCTCGCGTGCCTCTTCAGCGACGTGCATGAGGTAGTTGACGACGTGATCGGCGGTGCCACGGAAACGGTCGCGCAGAACCGGGTCCTGGGTCGCGATTCCCACCGGACAGGTGTTGAGGTGGCAGACGCGCATCATGATGCAGCCCATTGCGATCAGTGGCGCGGTGGAGAAGCCGAACTCGTCGGCCCCGAGCAGCGCGCCGACGATCACGTCGCGCCCGGTCTTCATCTGTCCGTCGACCTCGACCGTGACGCGGCTGCGCAGATCATTCAACAGCAACGTCTGCTGGGTCTCGGCGAGGCCGATCTCCCAGGGCAGGCCGGCTCCGTGCACTGAGGACTGCGGCGAGGCGCCGGTACCGCCATCGCCGCCGGAGACCGTGATGTGGTCGGCGTTGGCCTTGGCCACGCCGGCCGCGACAGTGCCGACACCGACTTCGGAGACGAGCTTCACGCTCACGCTGGCCGTCGGGTTGGCGGCGCGCAGGTCGTAGATCAGCTGTTTGAGATCCTCGATCGAGTAGATGTCATGGTGCGGCGGTGGTGAGATCAGACCGACGCCAGGGGTCGAGTTCCGGATCTTGGCGATGTAGGGATCGACCTTGTGACCGGGCAGCTGACCGCCCTCGCCGGGCTTTGCACCCTGAGCCATCTTGATCTGAAGCTGGTCGGCGTTCACCAGGTAGTTGACGGTCACGCCGAAGCGCCCCGACGCGATCTGTTTGATCGCGGAGCGGCGCTGGTCGCCGTTGGCGTCCGGGGTGAAGCGCGCGGGGTCCTCCCCGCCCTCACCGGTGTTTGACTTCGCGCCCATGCGATTCATCGCGATCGCGAGCGTCTCGTGCGCCTCGCGGGACAGCGCCCCGAGCGACATCGCGCCGGTGGTGAAGCGCTTCACGATCTCGGTGGCGGGTTCGACCTGGTCGAGCGGCACCGGCTCCTGCGCGTCGTTGAACTTCATCAGCCCGCGCAGCTGTGATTTGCGACTCGATTCCTCGTTAGCGAACTGCGAGAACTTCTGGTAGGTCTGCCATGCAGAGACCGGGTCCTCGGCGCGGACCGCGTGCTGCAGGCGTGCGACCGTCTCCGGGTTCCAGTTGTGGATCTCACCGTCGCGCCGCCACTGCAGCACACCGCCGACCGGCAGGATCTCGCGGTCGGTGCGCGGGTAGGCACGGAAATGACGCTCGAGCGCTTCGGTCGCGAGTTCATCGAGCCCGATGCCGCCGATGCGCGACGCGGTCCCGGTGAAGTGGCGGCTGACCATCTCCGGGTCGAGTCCGACCGCCTCGAAGATCTGAGCGCCGCAGTAGGACTGGATCGTGGAGATGCCCATCTTGCTGATCGTCTTCAGCAGCCCCTTGCCGATCGCCTTGACGATCCGCTTCTCCGCCTCATCGAGCTCGAGGTCGACGGGCAGCAGGTTGCGCTCGGCCAGCTCGTCGAGCGACTCGAACATCAGGTACGGGTTGATCGCGGACGCGCCGAAGCTGATCAGCGTCGCCATGTCGTGGATCTGGCGCGGCTCCCCAGACTCGATCACGAGCCCGGTGTTGAGCCGGATTCCGCGGCGCACTAGGTGCTGGTGCACGGCCGAGACGGCCAACAGCGACGGCATCGCCACGCGCTCTGGACCGAGATTGCGGTCCGAGAGGATCAGGATGTTGGCGCCGTTGTCGACGTAGCGGACCGCCGCGTCGCAGAGCTCGTGTAGGCGTTCCTTGAGGCCGGCAGCCCCCTTCTCGATCGGCCAGGTGATGTCGAGTGTGGCGGCGTGGAAGATCTCGTGCGAGACCTGGCGCAGCTGCTCGAGCTCGTGGTTGCGCAGGATCGGCTGGCTCATGACCAGCTGGTGAGCCTGCTCGGCCTGCTCGGCCAGGAGGTTGTATTCGCGGCCGATACCGGCCTGGAGGCTCATCACCACGGCTTCGCGGATCGGGTCGATCGGCGGGTTCGTGACCTGCGCAAACAGCTGCTTGAAATAGCTGAAGAGCCCCGGCTGACGGTCGCTCATGACTGCCAGCGCGGCGTCGTTGCCCATCGACGCGACCGGCTCCTCGCCGTTCGATGCCATCGGCGCGATCACCAGCCTGAGATCCTCCTGCGAGTAGCCGAAGGCGAGCTGCTTGGAGCGCAGCGGCTCGACCCGCGGGCTCATCGGCTCGCGCGCGGGCAGGTCCTCGATGTCGACCTTTGCCTGCGCATACCACTCGCCATACGGCTGCTGGCGGGACACGCGGCGCTTGACCTCGTCATCCTCGACGATCACGCCCTGCTCGAGGTCGAGCAGGAACATCTTGCCCGGCTGCAGCCGACCCTTGCGCTGGATGTGCTCGGGGGCGACCGTCAGTACGCCGGCCTCGGAGGCGAGCACCACGTAACCCTCGGTGTCCTGGATCCAGCGGCCCGGACGCAGTCCGTTGCGGTCGAGCGTCGCGCCAATCATCTTGCCGTCGGTAAAGACGACCGCGGCAGGACCGTCCCAGGGTTCGATCAGGCAGGAGTGGAAGTCGTAGAAACCCTTCAGATCCGGGTCCAGGTCGGGCCGCGTGCGGTAGGCCTCCGGGATCATCATCATCATCACGTGCGGGATCGAGCGGCCCGACAGCACCAACAGCTCGAGCACGTTGTCGAGCGTGGCCGAGTCAGAGCCGCCGTCCTGGACGATCGGCAACACCTTGCGCAAGTCGTCGCCGAACAGCTCCGACTGCAGCTGGGTCTCACGCGCGCGCATCCAGTTCGCGTTGCCACGCAGCGTGTTGATCTCGCCGTTATGGGCGAGCATCCGGAACGGATGCGCCAGATGCCAGCTGGGGAACGTGTTGGTGGAGAAGCGCGAGTGGACCAGGGCGAGCCTTGACGCCAGCCGCGGATCCTTCAGATCGGTGTAGTAGTGCTGCAGCTGAGGTGCGGTCAGCATCCCCTTGTAGACAACGGTTCTGCTGGAGAAGCTAGGGATCGCGATCTCGTTCCCGACAGCGCGCTCGATCAGCCGCCGGATCACGTACAGCTTGCGCTCAAACTGGTCCTGATCTTCAATCTGGTCGCCGGCGGCGATGAACACCTGGCGGATGCGCGGCTGCGATGCGCGCGCGGTGTCGCCGCAGTAGCGGTCGTCGACCGGTACGTCACGCCACCAGATCAGTCGCTGCTGCTCGGAGTTGACCATCGCTTCGACCAGCTGCTCGATCTCGATCCGGCGCTCAGCCTCGGCCGGCAAAAAGATCATGCCGACGCCGTATAGGCCTGGCGCGGGCAGCTCGACGCCGGCTGCGACGCCACGGAAGAAGCCGTCCGGGATCTGGATCAGCAGGCCGGCGCCGTCACCGGTGTTGGGGTCGGCGCCGGCAGCGCCGCGGTGCTCGAGGTTCGCGAGCGCCTCAAGGCCCTTCTCGATTACCGCGTGTGTGGCTTCGCCCCAAAGCTTGGCAACCATCGCGACGCCACAGGCGTCGTGTTCTGTGGTCGGATCGTAGAGGCCACCAGGCCCCGGGTATACGGGTGCAAAAGTCATCAGTATTAGACCCTGTCTGGCGGGGTAAAGACGAGCTACCGCTGGCTGCGGCAGTGGCTTAAAAGTTACTTCACGCATGCAGGAGACGTCCAGCGGACGTAAAACCGGACAGGTTTCGGGCCAACTCGTTCACGCGTTGGACACCACCGCATTGGAAGTTCCAGTTCGGCGAGAGCGTTAGTTGGTGGTAGCGATATGCCGCCTGAAACCTCTCTCCAAGCCCCACTGGGGCGCCTTTCAGCAGAGCTCGGAAACGGAGCGCGTAGACGCCTGCGCGTGCTGGTGATCGCGGCCGCCTGCCCGGTGCCGACGCGATCCGGGCGCGATACGCGCAACCTCCAGCTGCTGCGTCAAATCGCACGCCGCCACGACACGACGTTGCTGACCTATGAGCGTGCGGGAAGCGAGGGCGAACTCGCTGCGTTGGCCGACGAGCTGTCGATCCGCGTCGTCCCCGGCGGCCCGCCGAGCGGGACCGCCAAGCGATCACAACAGCTTCGCTCGCTGCTCTCGCTCACGCCGTTCAGCTGCACAACCACGTACTCGGATGCGATGCAGCGGGCGATTGACGAGCTCAACGCCGAGCACCACTTCGATCTGATCCACGTCGAATCAGTGACAGCCTGCAGCTTCCGCTTTCCGGCCGGGATCCCGATCTGCCTGGACGAGCACAACGTCGAGTACGAGCTGCACAAACGGCTCTGGCGGGGAGAGTCATCGCTCGTCCGGCGGCTGTTCAGCGGCTGGGAGTACCTGCGGATGCAACGCTTCGAACCGCGCGTCTGGAAACGTGCCGGCGGATGCGTAGTCACGTCCGAGCGGGAACTGCCCACGGTCCGTGCCGCGGCGCCGCAGGTGCCGACGGCGGTGGTCCCGAACGGCGTAGACCTCGAGTATTTCGCCCGCAGCGGAGCAACAGCCACCCCGCATTCCGTGGTCTTCTGCGGCGTGCTCAACTACCGGCCGAACGTCGATGCCGCCAGCTTCCTCGTGGAACAGGTGTGGCCGCAGGTAATGGCGCGCTACCCGGACGCGCAGCTCACGCTCGTCGGCACCGCACCGGAGGAGGAGCGGATCAGACTGACTCGTGAGGGCGTCGAAGTGCTCGGCGAGGTGCCTGACGTGCGCCCGCATATATGCGGGTCAGCGGTGGTCGCGGTGTCCGTGCGGATCGGCGGCGGTACCAGGCTGAAGGTGCTTGAGGCGATGGCCCTCGGCAGGCCGATCGTCTCGACCTCACTGGGATGTGAGGGAATCGCCGTCCGCGACGGTGAGCAGCTATTGATCGGCGACGATGCTGAAACGTTCGCGGCACGGATTCTGGAGCTGTTCGAAGATCCCGACCGCGGCACACAACTCGCCGACGCGGGCCGCGAGCTGGTCGAGTCAAGCTATTCCTGGGACCTGGCCGGACAGCGGCTGGAGGATCTTTACCGCCAGATCCGCCTGGCACGAGTTGGCTGACATGATTCGCTGCGCCAAAACTCTGCCGCAGGACACACGGCTGTCAGCTGACGTCGCCGTAGTCGGCGCAGGACCAATCGGGATCGTGCTGGCACTGGAACTCGCCGCCGCAGGCAACAACGTTCTACTGCTCGAGAGCGGCGGCACCGAGCTCGTCCCCGAGGCGCAGGAACTCGCGCGCCAGCAGAGCCACAACGAGTTCCACGTCTCCAGCGAGCTTTCGGTACGCCGCCAGGTCGGCGGTACCTCAACCCTCTGGGGCGGCCGCTGCGTGCCGTTCGACCCACTGGATTTCGAGCCGCGGCCGGTGGTCCCCGAGCAACTCTGGCCGGTGAGCTACGACGAGATCGCGCCCTACCTGGAGCGCGCGTGCCGGTGGTCTGAATGCGGCCACGCGGTCTTCAACACCGCCGACCTGCCTGAGCTGGCCGGACGTCAGATGATCCCCGGCTTCGGCGACGGGACGGTGCGCACCAGCTCGCTTGAGCGATGGGCGCTACCGACGCGCTTCGGCTCGTTTTATAGCGAGCGCCTTGCGAACACTGAGAACCTGGATTTGGTCACGGATCTGACCTGTACCCAGATCGCCTGTGATCCGGACAGCGGCCGCGTCGACCATCTCGAGCTGCGCTCGCTCGATGGGCTCGCGGCGACCGCGCGTGCGGGGGCATATGTGCTGGCGACCGGCGGGATCGAGGCCACCCGCATGCTGCTCGCCTCCAACGACGTGCACGCCGACGGCATCGGAAACGGCTCAGGCCACCTCGGCAAGTGGTACATGGCGCATACCGAGGCGCGAGTTGCCAACGTGCATCTCAGCACTCCGCCTGAGCTCACGATTCACGCGCACGAGCGCGACAACGACGGTGTGTATGTGCGTCGTCGCTTCACCTTTTCGCCAGAGGCTCAACGGGCCAATCAGCTGTCGAACACGGCGATCTGGTTTGTGAACCCGCCGATGGGCGACCCGTCACACGGCAGCGGGATCCTGTCGGGCGTGTACCTGACATTGATTTCGCCGTTCGGGCGCTGGATGCTGGCCGAAGCGATTCGTCGGGCCGGGACCCGGACCAACGGTCGAGTGAGCATGCGGGCGCACGTGCGCAACATCCTGCGGGACCTCCCGAACGCGAGCAAATTCGCCGTCACTTTCGGATACAGCCGCTTCCTGCGGCGGGGACGCAAGGCGCCCGGCTTCTTCGTACGCAGCGCCGCGAATATCTACCCGCTCGACTATCACGGCGAGCATCTGCCGAACGCTGAGAGCCGCATCGTGCTGACAGACGAGCGCGACGCGCTGGGCGTGCCGCGTGTGGCCACCGAATTGAAGTTCTCCGATCTGGACGTGGAGAACGTGGAACGCGCGATGGCAGTGCTGGACGCGGAGCTTCGCGCCGCCGATGTCGGCTATCTGGAATACCTCTACGACGACATCGCCGCAGGGGTTCGCGAGTGCCTTGTCGCCAGCTCCGGCTTTCACCAGACCGGCACCACACGAATGGCTGCTACGGCTGACGGTGGCGTCGTCAACTCCGAGCTGGCGGTGTTCGGCACCGACAACCTGTTCGTTGCCAGTACCTCGACGTTCCCGACCTCAAGCCAGGCGAACCCGACGCTGATGGGCATCGCCTTCGCGATCCGGCTCTCAGAGCATCTGACCGCACGCCGGGACAGCGCCGCGGCTACAAACGCCTGCCACGCCGGCGCGCGAGACCTCGCCGCCGCTGGAACCGCACCCCAGGCGTAACGAACCGCCGGGAACAAACGTGCTCGGCCGAGGCGCGCCCCGGGGTCTAACGGCCTACCGGAACCGGGCTCGGCGTGGGCGGTGCTGAGGTCGTCGACGACACGGGCAGGTTACTGGTCGACGAAACTCGGACCTGGAGCTTCTCGGCGGCGCGATTCTCCGCCTCGATGTGACGGATCGCTTCGACCAGACCCATTAGACAGCCGATCACGAGCATCACTCGAGGGAACGTGAAACCCATGTCGATCGCCCCTTCGATAGACCAGCCGGCAAGCGCTGCGGCGGCTAATCCGCCGATCGCAGCGAACTCTCGATTTTTGGACGCCTGCGCAAGGCGCGCGCCGAGGATGATCCCAGCCCCGATCACCGCCCAGAACGCCGAAGCCCCGAGCAAGCCGAGCCGCATCAGGATGTAGAGCACGCCGTTGTGAGGCACATACAGGATCTCCGGATCGAGGCTCACAACGAGGTTGGGCATCGGAAGCGCATAGTCGATCTCTTCCCCCCAGCCTTCGCCGATGAGCTTGCCGGAGGTCTTGATGTTGTACTTCAGGTTGGCGTTCTCGTTGACCCGATAGGCGTCGGACGCAGCGTCGCGCGCATCGGGTGAGAACTGCGACCTGATCGCATCCGCTGGCACCCCCAACGTTCCCCCGGTGTGATTCCAGTAGGCGGCCAGATACAGCCCAAAGATCACCGCGAAGGTGATGCTGAAGATTCGGATCGCGCGGCGCCGGTGCGGAAGCGACTTGTATCCGATGGCGACCAGCACGACCAACCCGATGCCGAGGATGAACCACGACGCCCGGCGGTCGTTGACCAGATCACCGAAGAACACCAGCGGCAACAGCGTCGTCGCCACCGTGCGTAGGCGGCTGCGCGACTCAAACAGCCACAGCGCGGCGACGAGGAAGAAGAAGATCGCGGCGAACATCGCTTCTTCGTGCCCGAGCACGCCCTCCGGCTTCGGAACCCAGTCCTTGGTCTTGATCCAGAGATCGATCGCCTGAATCGCCTTGATCGGCTCGACGATCACGAACGCCCAGAGCATCGCGTGCACCGCGCCGCGGGTACGGATCATGCTGGCCGCGGCGAAGTAGCTGAGGATCAGATAGATGAACGGGCGCACTTCATAGAGCGACTCGCGGAGCGCCCCATGATGGATTCCCACGCCGATGATCTCCGCGATCACTACGAACGCGAACAATGCTCCGATCGCCACCGTCAGCCCCGAACGCGGCCACCAGGTTTCGCCCGCCCTGGAGCTGCGAATCATGTAGATCAGCAGTACCGCGAACAGCAACAGATCGGCCGGTTCCATGTGGATTCCGCCGAGGCCTTCAAACAGCGGAATGCTGCCGGTTATCGGCACATTTGCGGTCACACTGCCATTCGTCAGCCCGAGGCTGAACTGCTCCACCAAGAGACCGATGGTGACAAGTAGCACCGGACCGAGTTGCGGGCGCAGCCACACGGTGACGAGCACCACCAGGCTCAGTAGTGCCGCAACCGAGGCGATGTGCCCCGACGCGACCGCAATCCCCGCAACCGTGCCGGCGATCACTCCCCCACCGGCCAGCACACCAGCGCGCCGAGAAATCCGATGCCGCAACGATGCGTCGGCGGCCTCGAACGTTTCGACCGATACCTCAGCCATCAGAGCGCGCCGTAGGACACCAGCGCATAGCTGACCACGAGGACCGTGAGCCCGGCCATCAGCTTCATCGCCTTACGCAGATTCGTTGAGCTCAGTCCGAGCCCGACGTAAGCCGCGATCAGGACGTAGCCCCAGGTGGTCATGCGCCCTTCTGCAGGTCAGCGTCGTCATCCGCGCGGGCTCGGTTCTGAGCAGCAGTCGTACGAGCTCGTTTCGGCGGCGGCAGCTTGCGAGCACCATTCCGCGCGGTGTTCGCGCGGGCTCGGTTCGGAGGCGGCAGTTTATGAGCACCGTTGCGCGCCGCACCGGCCCGGACTGAACTCTGCGCCGGTTCGATCTCGCTCTCATCGACGATCTCCACCTCGGCGATCTCCACCTCGGCGACGTCCAGCTCGGCGATCTCCGCCGCGGCGATCTCCACCGGTGACTCGCGCTCAGCCGCTGAGTCGCGCTCAACCGCAGCAACGCCGTCGACCGCTGAAGTGCGCCCGGCGTCTGCAACGGGGTCACCGTCGGGATCTGAGTCCGAGCTCCGAGTACTCTGGCTGACGAGCGCGATCGACGCCCGCCGTGGCCCGCCCGTTGTCCAGCTCTGGCTGGAGGAAATTGCAGCCGTCTCGCTGCGCAGCGCCGCCGGCGGCTCGATCGCGGCAACAGCTGTGGGCGAGTTCATGACGGCAGGATCCTCAACCACGGCAGCCCACTTACGTCGGTCGCGGCGGGTGAACAGGATGATCAGCAGAACGCTGATTGCCGCTCCTCCGAGCGCTCCTCCGAAAGCCTTGATGAGCAGCTTCTTCTTGCTCACAGCCGATATCGGCGTTGACGCCCCATTGATGACCGAGACCGTCGCGCTGCTGCCGTTGTCGCGAGTCTGGGCCAACGCCTGATCGAGCGTGGTCTTGGCGGAGGCCAGCGAGTTCGACGCCGTTGTCAGGCTTGCCGTGAGGTTTGCGTAGGTTGGGTCGTTCTGGTTGTTCGAGCCCGGATGAGAGCTGCGGTAGCTAGCGAGCGCCGCCTTGGCATTGGCGACCGCTTGGGCGTCGCTGTTGTAGAGCGTCTGGTCGTAGCGCGCGGCGGCGCTGCTGAAGTGCTGCTCAAAACGGTCGGTCCACAGCTGGAGCTGCTTGATCAGGGCGGTCGTGATGCTCTGTGCGTCAGCGAGGGAGGTGCCGGCGTAGGTCAGCTGAAGCACCTGGGGTCCGGGTACGGTCGATGTGACCGCCAACGGCAGCGCCGCCGCCTTGGCACGCACATCCGCTGCGGGCACCCCGGCGCTCCGCGCCACGGCCTGATCGAAGGCGGTGGTGCTGAGCAGCTCATTGAGCGTTGTCTGCTCCACGGTGGACGGCAGCACGGGCGCCGCGTTCGCCGACGAGACGTTCAGCGACGAGCTGGAGGAGGCACCGGAATCCACCCACAGACTGGCATTTGACTTGTAGGACTTGGAGCTCAGCCCCATGAACAGAACAAGCACTGCGACGACCAGCGGTATCAGCAGATACAGCCACCGATGTCTCCTGTAGGTCGCGCGGTACGCGTCAAGTCCCTGATCTTTAGGCATCTCGTTCCTCTTCCGCGGCATCCGGGCGGATTACATACTCCGGCGCTCGTGCCAACTCACTTCGCGTCGGTAACTCCAACTGACTAACGCTGCTCAGCATGGGTTGCTTTCAAGCGCGCACCCAGCAATTATCTGAGTCTTAGAAACTTTCATGGAGTCGGCGAAACGCCCGGATCCTCTGGGCGTTTACTCGAACAACGGCAGCGGGCCGCCGAGTGTCGGAGCGGCGCCGGATTCCGGACGTACCCCGATCTGGCGTGCGGGTACACCGGCAACGATGCTCAGCGGCTCGACGTCCTTTGTGACCAGCGCGCCCGCGGCCACGATCGCACCGCGTCCGATCGTTACCCCGGGCAGGATCGTCGAGCGTGACCCGATCCAGACGTGATCACCGATGACCACTGGGCGGGTCTTGTACGCAAAGCCAGGGTCACCGGGATCGTGCTCGGCTGTGAGTACCGCAACCTCGGGCGAAATGCTCACGTCGGCGCCGATCTCCAGTCCGCCGCGCAGGTCCAACGTAACTCGGCGGTTGATCCAGGTGCGTGCTCCGATCCGCAGGCCGAGACGGCTGTTCGCGCGCGGACCGACGTTCCACATGTACACGTTCAGCAACACGCGCGCCTGCTCGTCGAGCTGCAGCCGCAGGTAGTGGCGGTACCACAGGTGCCTGACCGTGAAGCTCGGCACGTGTGAAATCACATGATTGGTCACGTAGTTTCCCAGCGCAACCAGCAGCACCGACAGCCGGCGCCGCGCTCCGCCGCCGTCCTCGGTATCGGCGACCGGCGGTATAGCCGGTCGCGCCTGGTCTCGCACACTCATCGTTCGTACTCCTCGTGGACACTCATCGCTCGTACTCCTTGCGGACGCTCATCGCGCGTGCCCGCCCGACGGTGCGTGGTCGGGGCCGCGACGTTCTGACCGCGCTAGCCGCTCGAACATCGGCAGTTCGGCGTCCCACGGACGCTTGGCTGAGGGCGCCAGCAGCAGCAGCGCAACCAGGCTGATGATTGCGCCTGCGAGCGCGCCCACGACCAGCCCTACCGCGCGCTGACCGAGGCCCGCCACTTGCTGACTGGGCTGTGTCGCCGGGTCGATCACCGAGATCGTGGCATTGCCCTGCGCCTGTTGCTGATTGGTCGCGGCGGCGTTGTCGAGCTGAAGTGAAGCCACGCGTGCCGCGGCGGCCCGGGCCTCAGAGTTGAGGGCGTCATAGCCCGCGTCCCCGGCATCTGCGGTCGGATGGTCTTGCTCGTATGACAGCAGGGCGCCCTCGGTCCCCTGCGCGACTTTTGTGGCGGAGCGGAGTTTCCTGGAGTAGAACTTGGCTTCCGCCTGGCCGGCGTTGACGCCGAACTTCGCGCTGGCATGGCCGAGCTCAGCCACGACTGCGCGAACGACGGACTGCGCGGACTGAGGCGACGGTCCGGTGTAGGTGATGTCCAGCACCTGCGGCCCCTGGGCGACCGCGGTCACGCCGTAACCGACCGAGGCCGCAGCCTGCGCCAGCGGCGGCGCTGGATGACGGCGCGACAGAATCACCGAGGGACTGAAGCCTCCGCCGCTTCCACCATCTGTGTAGAAGTTGACGAGCTTTGAAGCCTGCGCCACGTCGATGTCGAATCGCGGCACGGAAAGCAGTTCGGTGAGCACCTGGCCCTCAAACGTTGCGGGCCCGACCGACCCTGTGCCGTCGCTCATGGACGAAGCGGTGGCGACGCCGTTATCGATCCACAACGCGATCGAGGACCGATAGGTGCGCGCCGCACCAAACGTGAACCAGGCGGACACCACGGCCGCGATCAGGATCGGCGCGACTAGCAGTTTCCAGTGCGACTTGAACGTTTGCGAATACATGGTCGTGGGTGCGGTTCCGGCGGGCCTTAGCCACCAACACAACGTTCGAGGCGCAGCGGAACTGTCGGCAGCTACGAGGATCGCCGTCAATCGCCGTCCACAGCGGTCAATCGAACGGTCTGGACAGCGGTGGTGGTCCCCAAGCCACCACCGCTGAAAACGGGCGCCGCTCCTCGGCAAAACCGCACGAGCGCGGCGGGAGCGCTACCTGAGCTTTACGACCGACGGCATCGGGATGTGCTCGTGAACGAATGACGACTCCCGCCAGGCGTCAGTGGCGAGATTGTGCTTCACGATGTTCACGTACTGCTGTGAGCCGGAGTTATTGAACGGGTAAGACGAGAACCAGGCGCCGATGCTCTCCCAGGCGTGGCACGGCGCGTAGCTGTGGTCCCCCCACGCGGCTCGCGCGTTGGCCGGGTTGTCGTAGTAGAAGCGCACCATCGCGGCCTGGTAATCAATGTTGAACGAGGTTGAACGCCAGCGAAGCGGCTCGGTGCCGGCGCCGAAGTCGCCTTTCGGATCCCAGCGTTCCTGGGTGATTCCGAGCGACTGGTAGACGTTGTGTGATCCCCGAATCCGCGCGAGTAGCGGGTATTTCGCGTATTGCTGCTTCGAAACGGCCGTTTCGTCTCCGCGCCACCAGCTGCTCCACTGCGATTCGAGCACGTACTCGGCCCGCAACCAGTTCTCCGGGATGCCCCACTTGTGGGCAGCCCACTGGATCAGATCATCAGTTGATGGCTTAGACAGGCCATCGTGGCCGTTGACGTAGGCCAAATATGGGTTGTACTTGAGGATCGGCTGGCCCAGCGAGGTCCGCGCCGAGCGGAATTTCCTCAGCTGAGCTGTAGTCGGCTCGTAGTAGTTGGTCGCCGGATAGCGGTGGCCGCCCAACGTAAACGGCTTCGCGTTGCCCGACCTGATTTCGGGCTCGCGTGTTACCAGCGCGGCAGCAGCCTTGTCCGACAGCGGTTTGAAGGTCGACGCAGCGCTGCTGTGGTCGTGGCGGTTACAGGCAGCCCAGACCTTCTGCGGGTGCGTTTCCTTGTGCGCGCGCACGTAGACGGTCGTGGCGGAGGCGAACAAGGTGGAGCCCCAGATTGCTGCGCCTATCGCCAGCGGAATGGCCAGCGGCCAAGCCCTGCGAAGCACGTGCTGCATCAGCCGATTAACGCGTCCCACTGCCGATTTCTTCCGTTCCGTTGGTGAATTTGGATTCGCTGACATTGCGCCCCCGAAGTTCGGGATTCGACCGTAAAAAACGTCGCGGCGGCCCCGTTCCTCACCACATGAGCGCGTTAGCCAAAGCGACAGTAGCGAGACCAGCCGAGTTCGCGGCGTCCGACGACGACGCCCTGTACCTCCTGGGCACCCGCCTCGACATGTTCTCCTCGGCGGATGAGGTGATCGGTCGTGTCATCGACACCCCAAGTGACTATCACTGCCACCTCTGCTATGTCAACGCCCACTCGCTGAACCTGGCCTACAAGAGCCCCGACTACCGGGAGGCGCTGCACAGCGCGGACCTGGTGCTCAACGACGGCATCGGCGTTCAGCTGGGCGCGCGCATGCAGGGCAAAAGCTTTCCTGAGAATCTCAACGGCAGTGATTTCACCCTGCGTGTGCTGGAGATCGCCGCGCGCCAGGGCTGGCGCGTCTTTCTGTACGGCGGAGTCGCCGGAGTCGCAGAGGCGGCCCGGGCGAACCTCACAGCTCAGATCGCCGGGCTCGACGTCGTCGGTGTCTGCGACGGCTACTCGTTCGACGACGAGCGCGAGGTCATCGCGCGCGTGCGCGCGAGCGAAGCCGACCTGCTGATCGTCGCGCTCGGTCAGCCCAAACAGGAGCTTTGGCTGCACACGAACCTCGAGCGGACCGGCTGTCGGCTGGGGCTCGGGGTCGGAGCTTTCCTCGACTTCCAGTCGGGACGGATGCCGCGCGCTCCGCGTTGGATGAACGCGGCCGGCATCGAGTGGGTGTACCGCCTGGCCCAGGAGCCAGGTCGGATGTGGCGTCGCTACGTCGTCGGCAATCCGACGTTCCTGTGGCGCGCCTGGCGCTCTCGGCACGCGACCGCGCGTCCCTGAGAACGCGGTGAGCGAGCCCGGGGCTGGGAACGGCCTCGGGATGCTCCCCTGAGGCGAATGGCCTAAGGACCCACCCGCGCCGGGGATCCACCCGGGGCCGCTGACGCTCGCCGGATGCTCCCGACGGCCACGACACTCCCGACGGCCGCGACACTCCCGACGGCGGGACAGCCGCGACGGCGGGGACACTCCCGACGGCCGGCGCTCAGAAGCCGCCGTGAACCTCGATTGCCTCGGTCACCGCTCGCAGTTGGACCCTGGTCCAGCGCTCGAGTGTGTATTCACGCTCCACGAACTCGCGTCCGGCGGCTCCGAGGCGGGCGGCAAGCTCGGGGTCGTTCCAAAGCCGCTCGATCGCGGCTCTCAGCGCTTGCGGATCGCGTGGCGGCACTTTCAGGCAGTTCACACCGTCCTTCAACAACCCGATCTGTCCGGGACTGTCGGTCGCGATGATCGCTTTGCCCATTGCAAATGATTCAAGGATTGCGTTCACCCCGTTGTTGTTGGTACCCGGAAACAGCGGAATTACCACGAAACGAGAGCGCGCGTACAGATCACGGAGCTCGGTGTACCCCCGCCGGCCGTAGGTGACGTTCGCCGGCAGATCCTGCTCGCGCAGACTCTTGCGCCACCATTTGTCAGACGATGGTCCCATCGGATTGGACCCGACCGCGATGTGACACGGAATCTCGGTCCCGCGCAGCGCTGCCACCAGCGTGTCGTAATCCCGCATCTCCTGGCCAACGGAGCAGATGCAGTCCGTCTCCGCCTCGATCGGCCTGAAGAAGCCGGTGTCGAGCCGCGAGCAGCCGGTCAGGATCCGGTCGGGATCGATATGCAGTCGCTCTTCCAGGAAACGCCGCTGAAGCGGCGCCGAGACGATGAATCGGTCGATCCGTCGATTCAGTAGCCACAGCGGGATCGCCTTCTTCGGCCGTGAGGGCCACATCAGGATCGCGACATGCGCCGGGCGGTTGGGTACCACGCACAGTGCCGCACAAACAAATAGCGATGGCAGCTCACTCCAGGTGACGACCGCGTCGTACTCACCTGCGTGCAGGCACACTTCCAAGGTCTGCGCGAGGCGGAACGGCAGGTGCCGCGCGAGCCAGCCGCGCACCCCCTTGGTCGTCGCGAACAGACGGTCATCGACGTAGGTTTGATTCAGCACCTCGTCGGGCGACAGCACATCGGGCATCTTGTCGTCGGCTATCACGCGCCGCAGCTCGGCAGGGGCTGGCTTTCCACGGCCGGCCACAATCAAGGTTCGGCGTGTCGGCCAACTGAGCGCCTGAGCTGTGATCGTTTGTGCAGGGTTCATCAGGACCCTCCGGGCTGCGCCCGACGCATGTGTGAGGCAGCTGATGTCAGCTTCCTCAGCAGTTTCTGAATCAGCGCTCGTGCCTGAGCGCGCTCCTGTGCAGTGACCCCTCCAACCAGCAGCACGAGCGGCACGAGTGCGGCACATCCGGCGAACGATGCCGGGATCTGACCGAGGCCCTGGAGCAGATACGTGATCAGCACCGCGCCTCCGCACGCTGCGGCCATCCTCGCGACGCGCTTGATGACACGCAGGCCCACAACACTGCGGCCGACCAGCATCACGGCAGCGGTGGCGATCACGACCTCGGTCAGGGCCAGCGCGATTGCTGCGCCGATCGCGCCGTTCCCGTAGCGGTGCTGCGCCCACGGGATCAGCAACAGATTGATCGCCGGATTGAAAACGGTCGCGCCGGCCATCAGCCAAGTCCAGCGGCCCGGCCGGTTGGCCGCGATGCAGATCTGACAGAGCATGATGTTCAGGTACATCGGGATCAGGTTCAGCCCCAGAATCACCAATACCGGGATTGCCGGCACATAAGCCGGCCCGTAGATCACTCGGATCGCCGGACTTGCGCCGAGGGCGACAAGTGTCGCGACCGGCAGCGACATCACGAACACGAGCTCGATCGGTTTACGCGCGAGCGAGATCAGTTCATCGTGGGAGCGCTCGTAAGCCTGAACAAGTCGGGGTAGCCAGGCGGTCGAAAGGATGGTGGGAATCACGAGCATCGTGCCCCACAGGCGTAACGGGACGCCGTACCAACCGACCACCTTGTCATTCGTCATCACCGACAGCATCGCGCTGTCGATCCAGGCGTAGATCGTGAAGAACACGCCGCCGGTCCAGTAGGCGGCGCTGCCCTTGGCGACGTGACGCAGGTCGCTCCATGTGGTCCGCCAATGGACCTTCAGGTAGCGATGTATCCACCGCACAGCCAGCAGCGCGACGACTGCCGCGGTCACGATCCAGCACCATGCGAAGCCAAGCGCGCCGAAGCCGAGGATCGCAAGCACGATTCCGCAGAGCCCCTGGGAGGCCTTGTTGATCGCGTTGCCGATCGCGATGTAGTGCATCCGCTCGGTCGCCTGGAAGTAGCTGAGGATCGGTTCCGAAAGCAGCGTCACGGCGGTCGCGGCGCTGCACAGATACACCACCAGGTTCTGCTCTGAGGTGTACCCCGCCAGCGAGGTCCAGAGCAGCGTCGCGAGAGCGAACAGCGGGAACAGCGAGACGCGGCCGAGCGTAGCGGCGGCCACGGTGCGGGCCGCCCGTCCCGGCGAAACCACGACCTCCCGCGTCACGAATGCCGCGGTCCCCGCGCCGAGCAGAATCTGGAGCACGTTCGCCACCGACATGCCGGTGAAGATCATCCCCATCGCACTCACTCCGAGCAGTCGCGGAACGATCATGCTCCACGAGAGCGTCATCGTCCACGTGAACAGCTGCCCCGCGCTGAGCGCGGCGATGTTGCGTCCGAGCGAGCGCCCGTCAGCGTCCGGCGCAGCCTCAGCGGTAGCGTTCGCTGTCGCCAACGGGGTTGGCGACTCCGCGGAGGGCGCCAGCGCGGGCTCCACCGTCTGCGTCGCCACTCCTGCCTCGATGTCGAGGCTCAGGTCGCTGGCCGGCGTCACTTGCTCTCCGCGTTACCCGCGCGCTCGGTGCGCACCCAAACGTCGCCGCGCGACCGCAAAGTCCGATAAAGCCTCAGCGGCTTGCGCAGCACGAACACCGGCGCGTACGCGAGCGCCCGATACAGCGACGCCGGAGCCCGAGCGGCTACCAGGCCGATGAGCACGTACAACGGAACCCCGATCACGGCCACCGCCCACGGGACAATCACCAACGGGCTGGCACCGAGGATGACGGCGAACGCAACCGCAAGCACAAGGCCGACAAGCGATAAGAACGCCAGTAGTCCGAGCGGCGGGACAGCGAGGTCGACGCAGGCGCCCAACAGCCGCGGTGCGCGGCGAGTTACGGAACCGCGGAGCAGGCGCGGAATCTGGCGTCGAGCGAGCGTCGCCCAGCCGCCTTCCCAGCGCTGCTCGCGCAGCGCCTCGGCGGCGCGATTCGGGGCGTTCGGGGAGCGTACGGCCGCCGCGCCCGCAAACGCGACGTACTCGTCATCCTCGTGCAGCCCGATCGTGTATTCGCGATCCTCGGTCCCGGTGAAGGCGTCCCAGGGCCGACGCCGAAGCAGCTCCGTTGAGAGCGCCCAACCGTTGCCCAGCAACCCCGCGGACTGGCCGAGTACGTTCCGACCCGCCGATCGCGTGCGGTTCATCAGGATGAAGCCGATGCCGCGCAGTGCACTGGGTCCTGCATCATCGAGCATCGTGCGGTTGTCGGCTTGTGCCGCGGGAACCCCACTCTCGAGCCGCTCAACCAGCGCCAGCAGCACGTCGGGATCGGCGATCGTGTCCGCGTCGACGCTGACGATTGCGTCGGGAGCTGCCGGGCGATCAAGAATCTGGTCCATCGCCCAGCGCAGCGCGTAACCCTTCCCGCGCAGCTCCGGGACATCGCGCACCATCACCTCGTCCGCGCCTGCGGCCCGGGCCGCGCCTGCGGTTCCGTCGGTGCAGTTGTCAGCGATCACGCACACGCGAAACAGCTCACGTGGGTAATGCTGCGCTAGCAGCGAACGCACGGTGCCGGCGATCCCCGAGACCTCGTTATGCGAAGGCACAACGACGACCAGGCGCAGGCTCGGCCTGAACTCGTCGAGCGTCTGCTTGTAGAAGCAGGACGCCACTGCGAGCAGCACTAAATAAAGCGTGAGGGCGCCGATCAGGCACCCTGCCACGCCCACAATTATTTCCACCAGGATCATCAGTCGAAGCCACCCTTTGTAAAGCGCCCGTGGCGTTGCGCGATTTCGCTTATCCGCGTCTGACCAATGAACGTCCGGCAGGACTGCAAACTAGCGCCGAAAAACCAGTCTTCGGCGCAATCCGAGATCAGGCGGCGAGCGCCACCCGGCCACGCGTTGCGGGCGCCGCACCAGTCCGCGTCAACTCGCGTTGAAGCGCCCGGCGACCGCGGTGCTGCAGTCCGTGTACGGAAGCCTCGGTGCGACCAAGCCGGTCCGCGATTTCGATCGGCGACAAGCCGACTACGTGACGCAGAATGATCACTCCTCGCTGATCCTCCGGCAGCCCATCCAGCGCCTCACGCATCTCGATTGCGCGATCGAAGTTATGCGAGACCGTGGCGTCGCTGTCGAATACCGTCTCGACTGGCACGCTGCGCTTGCTGGCGCGCAGGTGGTCGATCGCGGCATTGCGCGCCATCCGCAACAACCATGCGGAAAACGGCACGCTCTGCTCGCTGTACTTGCCGAGACCGTTCAGCAGCTTCGCAAAGACCTGCTGGGTCACATCCTCGGCGTCGTAGTCGTTGCGTACGATGCTGCGCACGTACCCGTAGACGTTACCTGCGTATCGGCGATAGAGGAAACCTATCGCGTCCCTGTCCCCCTCCTTGGCTCGCGCGACGGCGAGCCGTGTTTGACGTCGTTCCTCCGGTGAATCCCCAAGGTCTCGCACCGCGCGAAACCCATCCATGTTTGCCTCGGTGGTCCTCATGTTGAACCGTGCCTCCTGTTTGTCACACAGGGCGAGTGTGCGGCCGGAGACGGCCTCGATCAATGGACGGCATGGGCCTCTCTGGCGTTCAAGACCTGAACGGGCGGCCCGGGGCCGTTAGCGCTCCAAGTGAGCGTGTCAGGAGAGCTTCAGCTGTTGCCGGAGCGGACCACATGCAACGCGGTTCGCAGCAGGATCTTGACGTCGAGCCACAGCGACCACCCGGCCACGTAGCGGTAGTCGATCGCCAGCATCTCCGGCTGATCCGCCCTGGTTCGCAGTACCTGCCAGGGTCCGGTCATGCCGGGCATCAGACGCAAACGGCCACGATCGAGCCCAGAGATCGCACGATCCTCGTCGGTGACCAGCGGCCGCGGCCCAACCAGGCTCATCTCGCCGCGCAACACGTTCAGGATCTGTGGCAGCTCATCCAGTGAGGAGCCGCGCAGGAAGCGTCCGATCCGGGTGATCCGCGGATCGTTGGAAATCTTGAAGAGCCCGTCGCCGGCCTCATTTATGGAGCGCAGATCGTCCTTGAGCGCGTCGGCTCCAACGACCATTGAACGGAACTTGATGATCTTGAACTCTCGGCCGTTGCGTCCCACACGGACCTGGCGGAAGAACACCGGTCCGCGCGACTCGATCATGATCGCGATCGCCACCACAAGCATCACCGGGGCGACCAGAACCATCAGAATCGACGCCACCGTCAGATCAAACGCGCGCTTGAGACCGGCCGCCCCCCGCGAAAGCCCGAACGGGCGCACGCCGATCAGCGTCATCCCGTTGATCTCATCGAACTCCATCGAGTGCCCGACGGACTCGAACAGTTGCGGGAGCAGGCTGATCGGGATCCCGACCGCCTTAGCCGACCGCAGTAGCTTGGGCACGTGGGTCAGGCCGTGATCGGGCGGAGCGATGATGATTCGCTGAACCCGGAATTCGTCGGCAACGCGGCGCAGATTCACCTCAAAGTCGAGCTCGGCCTCCTGCAGGGTGACCGGGTCGAGCGGCAAGGTGCCGACGATCACCGCCCGCATTGCACTTGCATCGAAATGCTCCTGCATGCGCTCGGACTCCTCCAGGTCGCCCACGAACAGACAACGCTCTTCTTCGGCCGAAGCGCGATGAACCGCGGCGAACACACCACGGCCCGCGACCAGCGCGACGAACATCGCGGCACAAAGCAATCCGGCCTGGCGCCCAGAAATGCCCGTCTCCGAAAACGACGGCGAGACGATCGCGATCGTGAGCGCGACCAAGCTGCTGGTGGTGAGCAGCAACGGGACCTCGTCGAGCGTCGACTTGGCAATGCATACGCCGGCATGGTCGTAGGCGCCGGCCACCGTGAACATCACGAATAACGTCGCCAAACCGGTTGCCGGAAGCAGAACATCGTCCGAACGGTTCATCAGCGTAAGCAACACGGTGAGCGCCAACGCAGCTGAGATGGCATCGACCAGTGCCAGCTTGTAGCCGCGCCGCATCGGTGCTCGATCTCGGGCTCTGGCGGGCGCGACCAGCTCTTGGCGCGCACCGATCCCAGCGCCGCCCGAGCCCCAGCCGACCGGCCAAGGGATCGCGGTCTTGGCGGCGGCAGCCGTGTCAGTTGGGTCTTGAGCGGTGGTCGTCATTGCGAGCTAGCCCATACAACGGATCGTCGGCGCCGAGACTTACGCACGCTTTACAGATTCGCTTCCGACAAGCGTCAGCGCGACTCGCCGAAAGCGGACCGCGTCAGCACAATGCGACCTCATCACCGTCACCGACCCATAGGCGCATGACACGCGGCAGCGAGAAGTCCTTGTAGATCCGCGCGTCGCGGCCGACGAGGCTCGCCATCAGGCGCCCGCCGACGTGTGCGATGCTGGCCCCCGGGGACACGATCGAGCGTTCAATCTCGGCCCCGTCGACTCGCGCGTGCGCCCCGATCGACGTCCATGGACCGATGTAGGCGTCGTGAACTATCGCTCCGGGCCCGATCGCGGCGGGACCGACGATCACGCTGTCGCGGATCGAGGCGGTCGGGTCGATATCGAGTGCCCCTTCAAATCTGTTCGAACATCCGAGATCTTCGGGCACACGCGGAATCAGGCGGTTGAGCGCGACGCGGTTGAGTTCAAGCAGCTCTTGGCGATTCCCGTTATACCGGTACCACCCGCTGATCTCCTGAACTTGCACCGACGCCTCCAACCACTCGAGCATCGCCCCGGGACCAAACAGCGCGAGGTCATTCCACGCGTTCTCGGCGGCGGATCCAGCCACGCGAAGCGGCCGGCGGCCGTTGGTCGCAGTCTGGTTGGCCGCGGTGAAGATGATCGGCTCGGCGTCGCGATCGTCGATCCGCTCCAGCAATGAGCGGATCGGCGCCTCGAGCAGTCCGTCGCCCGGCTGAATCACGCATGCCGAATCGCGGACCAGCGGCGCGACCGCTTCGATCATGCTGCTGAGGCTCGTATCTCCGCGCCTCACGCTGTACGCGATCCCCTGAGCGTCCGTGTCACAGGTACGCAGAAAGCTCTGCACCTCGATCAGCGTGTCGGAGTCGCCGGTGATGATCACGTCGTTCACCCCTGCGCCGCGAAGCTCGTCGAGCGCATGACTCAAAATTGCGCGGTTGGCGACCTGCTCCAACGCGTCGATTCGGTGCGGCACCGGAGTCCACTCACCCGTCGAGGAACTTCGGTCCACTGTTATCACTGCCTTCATCTGCACTGAGCATCTAACGACCAAGAGGGGCGCAGACTGACGTGAGCCACCCTAAATTCGGTTAGCGGCTCCTCTATCAGCCGCTGGTGAGATGACGAAACTGCGCCAAAACCGCCCGCGTCACCGCCGCTGCGAGACCCTGCGTTCACGAGACTGAACGCCTCATAAGCCGTATCAACCATTGAGCCCGGGACCCGGCAGGACCAGAATCGATCGAGCCAGACGTAGTTTGAGAGTCGCAGCCGGGACAGCTGAGAGACGGTCGGGGTTCAACCTTGGCGGACGGTGGTTGCCAACCAGGGGGCCTGACGCAGATGTGCTTGTTCCGACGGGACATGAGTGTGCAGGGGTTAAAAAGTGAACGGGAAGCGTATTCCGGTCAATCACGCGCCGGCGGGGTTTCGCGTGGGCAACGTTCGAGACGTGCCGAGCGAGACGACGGCGCAGGTGGCCGACGCCGTGAATCGGGCAAAGGAAGGGGACTCCGAGGCCATCGGGTTCCTGTATTCGGTATATGCGAACAGCGTTTACGGTTACGTGCGCTCGATCGTCAAGGACCACTACGAGGCCGAAGATCTCACCCAGTACGTCTTCGCCAAACTGATGACTGCGATCGTGAAGTATCACGATGCTGGAGTTCCGTTCTTCGCCTGGCTACTCCGACTGGCTCGAAACTTGACGATCGACCACATTCGCGCCAGGCGCGCAACTCCGGGCGAGGTCGCGGTCGTCGCGAATCGGGCAGTGTCCACGGATTTCGAGCGCACCGAGGCAGTCACCTCGGCACTTGGAACCTTGCCCGACGACCAGCGTCGCGTGGTGTTGATGCGTTACGTGATCGGCCTCAGTCCGGGGGAGATCGCCGACCAGATGGGACGCAGCGAGGGTTCGATCCACGGCCTTCACCACCGCGGAAGACAGACGATGCGACGCGAGCTTGTGAAGCTCGAATCGGCGCCGTTCACCCGCTGCAGTCCGGTGAAGCAGGCGGCCTGAGCGAGAGGAGAACTGCCTAACACGATTCATCCGAGTCGTCTCAAGTGTGTGGCCACAACGCCACAAGCGTTTGTGTAATTGAGTTTCGACGATCCGACTCTTATCCGGGGGGACGAGATGGGTATCGACAGAATTGACCGTGGTTGCCGGGTCCGGCCCATGGTGGAGACAAAGGCAACGCGACAGCATTCTTCTGCTGCAGGCGGTGCCGCAAAGGGGTTGTTGGTGTCATGAGCACCGCTGAAATGCCGCGTATGCTGGTCGCGGCGCACGAGGCTATGGGCCTCGGTGTAAGGGTCGCGTTGGACGGGGTTGCAGAGGTCTGCGCGGAGGTCGACACGGCTCAGCTGGCGATCCGCGCGGCGAAAGCCGAGCAGCCGGACGTATGTCTGATCGATTGGGACATCGCCGGCGGGGGTCAGGCGGCCGTCTGTGGCGTCACACGCGCGGCACCGGACACCGCGGTAGTGGTGCTCGTCAACAAATGTGATGCAGATTCGATGCTGGAAGCGGTCCGCGCCGGCGCTGTCGGCTACGCACCCGGCGACGTGACCGTTGGCCAGCTGCACCGGATCATCCGCGCGCTGGGCGCCAACGAGGCAGTCGTCCCGCGAACGCTGATCCGTGAGCTCCTGCTCGAGGTTCGTTCAACCGGACAGTCGGCTGACGGGCTCACGGGACGCGAGTCGCAGATCCTCGGAATGGTCCGTCGTGGGCATTCCACCGCAGTGATCGCCAACCGGCTTGAAATCGAGCCTGTGACGGTCCGCCGTCACATCTCGGAGTTGGTCCGCAAGCTCGGCGTCGCCGACCGCTCAGAACTCGCGAATAGCGGGCGGCGCGTGAACGCGGCGGTCTAGCGGTCTACTTGGTTAGCGCTTCGGTTGCGCGAGCCAGGCAAGGGGCTCAGTCGAGCTCCATGCGCACGGCGTAAGCCGCAGCCTGGCTGCGATTCTGCAGCCCCAACTTGGCGAGGATCCTGGAGACGTGGTTCTTCGCAGTGCTGGGACTGATCTGGAGGGCTTTGGCGATCTCCGAGTTATTGTGTCCGCGCGCGAGCAGTCGCACGACCTCGCGCTCGCGGGACGTCAGCTGTTCAACCGGGGAGCTCGGCTCGGGCTCCACGCACGCCGCCTTGATCCCCTGCAGAACCCACTCGGCAGCCGTCGGCGAGAGCCAACTCGACCCGCCTGCGGCGGCCCGCACCGCACTGGTGATTTCGCCCACCGAGCTGTCCTTCACCAGGAACGAGCGCGCGCCGGCGAGCAACGCCGACGCAATGTCGGTCGGTTCAGCCGCGGCACTCAGCACGATGATTTTCGCGTCGGGGCGCTCACTGACGATCGCGCGGATGACTTTCACGCCGTCAAGATCCGGCATCCGCAGATCCGTGAGCACCACGTCAGGTACCAGCTCAAGCGCGAGCCGCACTCCGAGCTGGCCGCTGGAGGCCTGTCCGACCACGTCGATGTCCGGCTGCTTGCCCAGGCCAGCGACTAACCCTGTGCGGAATAAGTCGTGATTGTCGACCAGAACAATTCGGGTAGCTGCGCGTATCACCGGCAGGGGTAATCCTCTCCAGCTGATCTCGGACCAGCCGCCTTCCTTGGCGGCCCGCTAGACCTACAGCTTAACGACCAGCGTCAAGTTGTAGCGCGTCGGGGTTGCGAACCTTACGCGGGCCGAGCGTTCACGCGGATCCGGTCGACCATATTGATGGCCGTCAGTGACACCGCGGGGTCAGAGGTCTCACCCTGCGGATGCGGTGCGAGGTTCACGAACCTAGCTACTCCGGGCTCGAGCGTGAACGCATCGTCTGCCGCGATCCAGCCTGGCGCTGACACCCTTACACCTGCAAGCAGCCTGCGGCTGCGGAGGTACAGGCGGGTGATCTCTCCGACTTCAAGGCTGGCCTCGAGTCCGAGGCGCGCGGCGGTATCCGGCGTCGCCGGACGGCCGGCCGGGTAGCGGAACGCGTTCGAGATCAACCCGGCACCCGGTTCGGGACCGAGCTCGAGGCTGGCCGCTACGACGTTGTGGTTCGGCGGTCCGAAGTGGTAGGCGAGGGCTACGTCCGTGAAGCGGCCGATGATCGCGTCGATGTCGTACGCGGCAGTGCCGTGGGCGGGAAGCTCGACCGCTACGGATCCCTGTTCGATGCAGGTCTCGGAGTCCTTATACAGCGACACCCGGAGTGTTGCCACGAGTTGTTCCGGTCCGTCGTTCGCGACGTGAGCTGCCATGCCGGACAATCCCTCGTCGGTGATCCATACGGAAACCGGGGCTAGCGCCCGACGCAAATGGTGGTATGCGACCTTCGGCCTGCCGGTGGAGTCGATCAGCCCCCAGCCAGCGCCCGGTTGCAGATCCTTCAGCCACAGCACCAGACCACCGGCACACGGCGATTGCTTGCGCCGCCATTCACCGAAGACCTCGGCCATGACCTCGCCGGTCACGGCGCGTGACAGTTCCAGGTAGCGCGGTACGTCGACCCACCGGAGCGCCACCGGATCCTGTCCGTAGAGCAGCCGCAGATAATGATCACGCACGTCCTCGAAGTCCCATCCCGCCCCGGCGTCCCGCGGGACGCCCGCTTTCCATGCCGGGTGATGAGGCACCAAGCCTCCGGGTGCGTCGATCAGATCGAGCGTCTCCACGTCCGGAACGTTGGAAAACGCGAGGCACTCACCGCTGAACTTGACGCAGGCAAGCCGGGCATCGGAAAGTTCACGGAGATACGCGCCCACGCCGTAGTAGTTGGCGACGCCACAGTCCGGCCGGAACGGCAGCGTCCCGCCCCACGGAGAGTTGGGCGCATAGGGAACGTCCGCGTCCGCCTCATCGATCAAACGTGGGAGCGTCTCGGTGTAGAGCGAGCCGCGGACCAGTGCCGGGTCGAGCCCGAGCATCGCGATCTGCTGGGCCACCTCACTGCCGCCACAGAGCACGGTGAGGCTCGGGCGACCGGCGATCCGCGCGAGCTGCTCGCGCACTTCGGTCTCGAACTCGGTGTCCCATTCCGGCTGGCCCGCCGGGTAGTCGAGGTTCGCGAGCATGAAGTCCTGCCACACAAGGATGCCGAGCTCGTCACAGAGGTTGTGGAAGGCGTCGCTTTCGTAGCAGCCGATTCCCGGTATCCGAACCATGTTCATTCCCGCCGCCACGAGCTGCTCAAGTGCGGCCCTCACAACTGCCTCGGGCTGGTGCGGAGCAGTCACGTCCAACGGCGTCCAAACGCCGCCGCGGGCGAACACGTCGGCGCCGTTGAGGCGCAGCGACAGCCCCGACTCCTCCCAGTCCTCGGGCCACTCGAGCGTCCGGAATCCGACCCGCGAGTGGTGAAGTTCGCAGTCGCTGTCTGAGATCGTCACGTCGTAAAGCGCGGGGGTGCCGTGGGTGTGCGGCCACCATCGCTGCACCGCAGGGATCTGTACGAGACCCGCGCCCGTGAATCCTTCGCCGTCCGGCGTGAGTTGGAACGTCAGCTCATCCGTATCGCCCGCAGCGTTCGATACCACGACGGCCAAAGTCTTGGGAGCCGCATCGGCACGCGGAGCGCGTCCATGGATACGAAGCGCTAGCACTCCCGTCCCGTCAACGTCAACGCGTGGGCGCAGCCGCACGGCGTCGAGTGTGATCCCGGCTCGATGCTCGAGCCGCACCGGACGCCAGGGGCCGACTACCGCGGGACCGGGGGCGAAACTGGGAGCGCGGCCGATAAGCATCGTGCGGAAGAAGCGGAGGTTGCCATCGACCAGCGCGGTGCGCCACCGTGCACGCGGACGGCGCCGTACGGCAAGCTCGGGCGTGAGCGCACGACAGCAGATCAAAAGCTCGCACTCGTCGCCGGCGAAGCTCGAGAGATCAACCTCGTGCGCCGCGAACATCGACCGACCGGAAAGCACATGCGTGCTGTTCACGTATACCTCAGACAGCGTCGCCAGCCCATCCAGGCAAAGCACCAACCGGTCACCGGGCGCGAGGCTCGGAGCCTCGAACCGGGTGCGAAACCACCAGTCGCGCGTATCAGGGTCGACCCCTGTGCGGCCAACCGCGCCGGCGACCGTGCCCGGTACACGGGCCGGCTGCCAGCTCAGGCGCGCGAGCTCGTCGAGCTCCACCCCCTGACCGGGGTCCGATTCCGCGAGCTCCCAACCGTCGCGTAGCTCGCGAGTCCGCAGCACGCTCAGCCCGTCAGTTCGTCCAGTGCAGTCATCGCGGTCTCCCAGTTTAAGGCCAACGCTGCGATCAGCGGCTGCGAGTCGAACATGCGCCGGCGGGCGAGGCGGAACGACAGCACCTTGCAGCCGTCGACGAACGCGGCGATCGCTTCGGCGGCCGCTGCCCCGTCGGCACCGAACAGCCAGTCGACGTAGGATCCGAGTGCCTCGAACCCGGACCCTGCCAGGCGGACCGTCGCGAATGCGTACGCGTGGAAGTCTTCGAGGTCTCCCTGAAGCAGAGCAGCGAGCTCAGCCGACAGGGCCGTCCCGAAGCGGTCGGCAGGGTTCTGTGATGGCCTGCGTTCGAGGTGCCGACGCAGCGTAGACAATGACGCCGCCCGCAACGCCTCCCCTTCGAGACGTGCACCCGCGTCGAATCTAACAATCTCCGTATATGGCGGGAGCACGTGCTCGGACAGCGGGTCCAGCCGAAAAATCCCGCGATAGTCCTCTGGCCCGAGCGAGAACATGCCCGGACCGTGAAAGTAGTTCATCGTCTGCGCGTCAAGATCGATCGAATCCGCCGCCACCGACGACTTGACGTGCGCGGTGCGATAGCTGGTACCGGCGACGTCGGGCAAATACCAGGAGTCCAGCTCGACGATCATCGTGCGGCCGAGTTCCAGCTGCTCCGAGATCTGCGTCGGAATCGATCGATAGGGCTGCATCTCATGGACGTCGACTCCGAACAGCAGCTCAAGGTCCTCCGGCGGGGGCTTGAAGAAGGTCCACTGGTCTCCCTCGAAATCCATCCGGACGATGTGCGCAAACAAGGCCATAGGCTCGTACTCACATGCATGCAGCAGCTCGACCAGAACGTCGGCGTAGCAGTTCGTCTCCTGGTAGCTGCGCTCGCTGGCGTGCAGCGCGTGCCGTGTGTAGGCGCCCGGGTCCTTGCCGGTGAGACTGACCCCCCGTACCACTGTGCTCATTGCACTATCTCAGTCCCACAGCTGTGCGCGGATCTCTGGTGACCAGTCGCGCGGGTCCAGTCCGTGGGTTTTGAGCAGCGCCAGCGTTATGCGCTCATGACCAAATCCGAGGCAGGCGGTGTGCGCTACACCGCCGTCGTCGAGCTTGATCCCCCAGGTGGAGCCGAAATGATCCATGTGATGGTTGAACGAAGCGCATGCTGTCGGCTCCGGCCCGGCGATCTGAACGAGTAGCTCCAGCTTCAGGTCCTGGGAGCGCTGATTGACCGCGAGCATCCGCCCGCGGCGGCCGAAGAACGGGTCGTTGGCGGTGTCGAGGTTCGCGTCGAGGCCAAAACCGCGGAGCAGCTCAACACCAAGCTGCGCCCACTCCGCGCGCCAGTCGATCACCGTCTCCGGCTCACCGATGCGAACAAGCTCATGCTGGTGGAAAATCTGACGGCGAGCCGGGTCCAGCGACGGCTCGTTGCGGAATACCCAGGATCCCCCAGCGTCGACGAACACGCCGCCCGGCTCCAACGGGCCGCGCTGAGCGATAGCGGGATAGACCGGATAGCAGGCCGCGGGCAGCAGGCCGACGTTCGTCTGCGACTGAAATTCGCTCCAGTCCTCATGCGCGGCGGCGCGCTCGGCTTGTGCCGCGGCGTCGGCCTCGCAGCCATCGAAGCTGAAGATGCTCCCGACCAGATGCGGGAAGTTGCCGACATACCCACTCGATTCGACGTCGCGCTTGGGCACGATCGGCGGGAAGCGGAGCTTGATCGCGCCGCGCTTGCGCGCCTCGGCGCTAAACCGTGTATCAAGGTGCTCACGGACGCGCTCGAAGGCCTCGCCGTGCCCGTAGACGCCCGGCTCGCCTGAAGCGATCAACAGGCCTGCGTCGAGCAGATCACGGAGCAGTTCGGCCTGATCAGTGCTGGCCTCTCGTACTTGGGTGGCCATGGTCAAACCTCCTTGGCAATCAGTAACAGGCTGGCGTCAGTCGCGTGAATGCGATCGTTGGCCACCATCAAGCGGGCCGACAACGAATCACGCAACTGGCGTCCGACTCCATACGGCGAGTCGTTCTTGTACGCCATGATCCCGATCGTCTCAAGCACCGACATACAGATCCGCGGTGCCTGCTCGGAGGCGGCAAGTTTCAGGTTGTTGAAGCGGAGCACTGACGCGAGCGTCGACAGCGGCTCACGCCCGGGCGCGGCGCTCTGCTCGAGGAAGTCCTCGAGCGCACCGTCGACCTCGCTGCGAAGCATCGCCAGCTCAGCCATCACGGCCGACAGCTGGCGCGCGGCGGGCACAGGCTCACCCGGTGCCTTGCGCGCCGCCGCACGTACGAAGCTGCGCCCGCGCTCGAATGCCTCCGTCGCGATGCCCAGCCAGACTTGTGACCAGAGGATGTGCGAGAGCGGCACGATCGACTCGCTCATCATCGTTGAAAACGGCGTGCTCAGAACCTGCCCGGGGCCGAATCCAGCGCGCACCACAAAGCCGGGGGAGCAGGTCCCCCGCATCCCAATCGTGTCCCACACGCCAGCGGGCTCCAGCTCCGTCTCAGACCGCCTGTGCAACACCATCACCTGGTCGCTCTGGTCTGCGTCAGGTGAGCGGCGGACGGTTGTCAGGATGTCGTCCGCGTAGGCTCCGTAGCTGACGGTTGGGGCTCGCTTCTCGAGCGACAACCGGCCGTGCTCGTCCGGAGTCACGGCCGCGATCGAGCGTCCCATGTCGCCTCCGGTGCCGATCTCAGATGTTGCCGACGCGATCAGCCGCTGGTCCTGGCACAGCTCCTCAAGGTAGGACTCAAACCACGAGTCGGGAGGGAGATGCCGGACGATCGTCGCAACCTGAATTTGGTGCATCGCGAAGACCATCCCGGTCGCCGAGCACCGTCGCCCGAGCTGCTGGCAGGCACTGGCGACCGCTCGGATCGAGACGCCTCCCCCTCCATATCGGACCGGCACCAACGCCGCCAGCGCTCCGGATTCACGCAGAGCATCCACTGCCTCCGTCGGAAACCGCGCGTCACGATCGACCTCGTCGGCGTAAACCGCCGCGCGATCGTCGGCGATGCGACGCACCGACTCGATGAAGGCAAGATCCTCGTCCACACTCACACTCATTGCTGTCCCCCAAAGATCCTCACCTGTTGGACCATCCCGATTTCAGACCGTTCTCGTTCAGACTGAATGCACAACCCGGACAGTCTTGCCCGGCCCCTGCCATTAGTCACTACATCCACATAACGTCCGAACTCGCGGATTCTTCCCCGGGACGAGTGCCAAAACGCTGTTCGTGTGCAATCTTCGGGCGCCTTCTCCCGTTGTATTGGTGTGAGCGGTTCATTCGAGGCGACTGACAGGTCTGACTCGCGTCTGGGCACGACGCGGCGACACGAGGCCATCTACCTGGCCACTGCGCCGGACCCGGTGTTTGCTGTGGTCCACCATCCTTCGGCTCGGAGAGATAACCCGACCGGGATCATCATGTGCCCGTCATTCGGTTGGGACGAATACTGCACGCACCGCGTCAAGAGAATCTGGGCCGACGCGCTGTGCGACGCCGGACACGTTGTGATCCGCCTGGACCTACCGGGCACCGGTGAAAGCGCCGGCTGCTCGCGCGACCCGGAGCGGCTCGACGCGTGGATCGCAGCCGTCAGCACGGCAGCGAACTGGCTCGTCTCGGAAGCCGAATGCGCTCGCATTGTCGGTTTCGGAATCGGTCTTGGCGGGCTGCTGGCATGGGCCGCAGCCGCGCAAGGCGCTCCGATCGACGATTTCATGTTGTGGGCAACTCCCACGCGTGGACGACGCCTGGTGCGGGAGGCGCGCGCGGCCTCGAAGCTGAATATCGACTCCAAGCTCGTGTTCGAATCCGCGCATGAATCTGAAGTCTGTGCCGATGCCCCTGAGATCGGCGACGATCTGCTTGACGAGGCTGGGCAGATCTCAACGGCCGAGACGCTCGATGCGCTCTCGCGTATCGACCTGACGGCCATGCCGTTGGCAAATCCACGTGACCGGCGGGCACTCATCTTCATGCGCCCGGACAACGGTTCAGACGAAGCCGTGCGCGCGTTTTTCACCGAGATCGGCGCTGATGTAAGCGTGGCCGACGGAGACGGGTACGGCGCGATGATGCAGTACGTTCAAAGCGCAGAGACTCCCGAGCGGGCGGTTGCGCAGTCGGTCACCTGGATCGATGCTGCGCCGTCGCTCCCCGCGTCTGAGCGCCCCTACCCCGGTGGACTGCCGCAGAACGCTGAGCTCAGCGATCAGGTTCTGGAACTGAGCGAGAATGGTGTTGCGATCCGCGAGCGGCCCATCAGTCTGGTGGTTGACGGGGCGGTCAATTGTGGGGTTATCACGGAGCCCGTCGGCACGCCCGCGGTCGGCGTCTGCGCGGTGTTCTTCAGCGGGGGCTCCGATCGCCGGATAGGGCCGAACCGCATGTGGGTCGAGACCGCTCGCCGGTTCGCGTCCCGGGGCGTACACGCAGTGCGCATTGACGCACCCGGACTCGGTGAGTCCGACGGCAACGAACGCTCGTGGGACAAGATCGCTGCCCACTACCACCCGCGCCGTACAGACTGGGCGGTGAGCCTACTTGACACGCTCGTAGACGCCGGTCTGCCGGACAAGTTCGTTCTCAGCGGGTTCTGCGTCGGCTCCTACCGCTCGTTCAGGGTGGCGGATAGGGATCCGCGGGTGGCCGGGATATTTGCGATCGGCATGCCGATGTTTTTCTCGCGTCATTGGAACATACGCGTACGCGATTCATGGGCCGTGAACCGGGAGCAAGACGAGGCCGAGAATCTCAAACAGCGGATTGCGTTGCCGGTGATACACGGTGGCGTCAAGGTCATGAGCAGCGTCCGCTGGGGTGTTTTGAAACGGGTGCATCGGCACTCGGACCGGGCGCTTCGCGCGTTGAACCAGCATGGCGGATCGCGGTACCGAGGTATTGATCATGTTCAAGCCCACCTCAAACGAGCTTCGAGACCTGCGGCTCCACGGTAATTTCGAGCGGCTGGCACAGATCCCGCACGTCGAGGTCCTGCGGATCCCAGGCGCAGATGACCGCTTCCGACCGTTGGCGCTTCAGTACTACATCAACACCGCGATCGACGCGGCGCTTGGTCGCGTGCTTGAAACGAGCACTCGAGCCCCAGCGCCGGAGCGTTCGCAGGCCGCCGTCTGACCTGAGCGCAGCGCGAGCGGACAACTTGGTCCGGCCGCTTGGTCCGGCCGCTTGGTGAACCTATGCGGCCGACCGCGCGACGTAATACAACGAGTCGGTGTCTCCGTGCGCACCGGGGCCGACGTTGCGGCCGCGCGAGTCCAGGCAGTCGATCAGCTCGTAGCCGAGGTCCTGCAGCTGCCGCTCCTGGTCGTCCCTGCGGATGTAGTAATGCAGGAGGCTGTAGTCGTGCGGGAAGTCGTTGATGATCGCGTAGTCATCGCAGCGTCGCTGAAGCGGCGCGAGCCGCTCGCGGTTTCGCGCCTCGGCTCGGCGACGATGCACCGACCTCACCACATCAGCAGGCGCGACCTCGGTCAGCTTGCGCATTACAACCTTCGGCGTCAGCGGCTCCTCCCACTCACGACGTCCGGGGTTGTCGTCAGCCCAGGCGAGATCGTGAGTCGAAAATACGAACACTCCGTCCGGAGCAAGCAGTCCGTGAATGCTGGCCAGCACCGCGCGCCGCTCCTCGTCATCGAACACGTCGATCAAGTTGTCCGGAGCGACGATTGCGTCGAACGGGCCGTCCACGAGCTCGGCCAGGGCCGTGACGTCACCGACCTGCACCGATGCCTCTGGAACATGTTGACGACAGCGCTCGACCATCTTCGGTGACAGGTCGATCCCGTAGGCGTCAGCCCCGATCATCGCGAGATGTGCCAGCACGCGGCCGGCGCCGCAGCCCAGGTCCAGGACACGCCCCGAGAGCTGATCCCGGTAGCGGACGAAGATGTTCACCTCTACCGGTGTGAGCACGAGGTTGTCGTACATCGCCAGGTGCTTGCCCTGCCCCCACTCTGAGAGGTTGTGCTGCGCCTGGACCGATGGTGTGTTGGGCGACTCGTTCGGCAAGACCGTACCCCTCCTGGCTAGCCGTGATTGTGTGCGATGTAGCGGTGGCCGACGCGCTCGCGCGCGTTAGCGATCTGCGGCCATCACTAATGAACCAACGTGCCGACCGACCCCAAACTCTCGTCGCACAGTTGCTCTGGGGTGAGGAGCTCCACCGGTTCGAGCGTGATGCCGGGCGCCGCGACCGCAATCGCGACCAGTTCCAGCCCGCCGGGCGCGGTGAACTGGTGCACGGTCCATTCGTCGGCTGGCGGTCCGCCTTCAACCGACACGAGTTCCATCGACTCCGGATGCGCGTCGAGCACAACGCCCGCGAGCGCCGGCATCACACCGCACCCGAGGGCCTTTCCGATCGCCTCCTTGATCGTCCAGTAGCGCAGTAGCTCCGTGTGTGCGTGAGCTGCAGGCACGCGCGTAAACTGTCGCCGCTCGGACTCCGAAAAGCGTCGCGCCGCAAGCGTGTACGGGCGAGACGAACCGCGACCGCCGGACTCAACATCGACGCCGAGCGCGGCCCCATGGACGCGCGCTACCGCGACGGTCGCGCCAGTATGGGCGACGCTGACCTGCAGGTCGGGCCAATCGGGCAGATAGGGCTTACCCTCGCCCGTGGCCGCGACAGCGATCTCGTCCGGGCGCTGGCCTGTTGCCTGCGCCGCCATTACGCGGAGCATCGCGCGCCCGACCGTGTGCTGCGTACGCGCGCCGCAATCCGTGAACCGCGTCGCGCGTACGCGCTCCTCCCCTGAAAGCCATCGATCGGCCGCCTGTGCCCACTCTTCGCCGCCGTGCGGGTCGAACCTTGCGATCCACAGCGCAACGCCCATCGCGGGCTCCCCGGCGAACCCGCGGGTTCGAGCCACTCCAGTGCTCAGGCGGGAACTTCGGCCTGAAGCTCGACCAGTGCCCACTTGATCGCGCCCATGCTTCCAAACACCCCGCGCGTCAACATCCGGTCGGGGAACTCGACGTCAAATTCATCCTCGATCGCGAGCATCACGTTCACACTGGCGTGTGAGGTCATGCCGGCCGCGTATAGATCTGCGTCTTCGGATAGCGTCGCGGCGTCGGTGTTCAGCCGGGCGTGGGTGGCGACAATTTGACGAATCTTCTCCAACATGCCCTAAGAACGCAGCTTCCCCGCGAAAACTTGCGCGGTTGCCGCAGGACCTTGTGGTGACGCTCCCCCAATCTCACACTTGTGCCGGCTCGTAGCGTTTATCAGGTGTTGCTTGTGGCCTCACCGACACCGTGACTGAATTGCCCCCCTTCCAATATCTGCTGGACGAATATCGACTCGACGTTCATCGCCTACTGGTGGCCAGCGTCGGGCCGATCGATGCCGACGACTGTTATCAGGAGACCTGGATCGCGGCGCTACGCGCCTATCCACGGCTGAAAGATGCGAGCAATTTGCGCGGGTGGATACTGACGATCGCGCACCGCAAAGCGATCGATCACGTGCGTAAGCGCACCCGTACCGCCACGCCGGCCGGTGATGCGGTCGAACTCCTCGGGAGCGCCGCTGTCGACACCACCCTGGCCGGAGACTCTCCATGGCCCGCGGTCAGACAGCTGCCGGAGAAGCAACGAATGGCGGTGGCGCTGCGATTCGTGCTCGATCTCGATTTCGAAGCCGTAGGCGCCGCCATGCACACCAGTCCTGAGGCGGCTCGCCGCAACGTTCACGAAGGCTTGAAAAGCCTGCGCAAGGAGTACCAGACATGACCGAGCTCGAAACACTGCTGACCACCACGCGTTACGTTGCGCAACCGATCCCCGACTTCGTGGCGCCCCCCGATCTGACGCGCGTGTCGTACTACGTTGACGACTCGCCCGTCGGAAAGCTCTTGTTGGCTGCATCTGCGCGTGGACTGGTCCGGATCGCGTTCCTGCGCGCAGGCGACGACGACATCGCCCCGGGCATCGGCGACGAAGCCACGGTTCTGCAGGAACTCTCGGACCACATCACCCCACGGGTCCTGGACGAGCCTGCTGCGCTCGATGACGTCCGTCGCCAGCTCGACGAGTTCTTCGCCGGGCGTCGCCACGGCTTTGACCTGCGACTGGACTGGCAGCTCACCAGTGGTTTCACTCAGCGTGTGCTGAAGGCCACCGCAGCGATCCCCTACGGCCAGCTGTCGACCTACAAGGGCGTCGCGACCCAGGCGGGCAGCCCCAAGGCGTACCGCGCCGCGGGAACAGCGCTGGGAGCCAACCCGATCCCGATCGTGGTTCCGTGCCATCGAGTGCTACACAGTGGCGGCGGGCTCGGCGGATATGCCGGCGGGATGGAACGCAAGCTCACGCTGCTGACGGTCGAGGGGCACGAGCTGCAGAAGCCTTGATCGCTGATGCGCCTCAGCCAGGTTGTGTGAGCGGTCAGACACTGGACACCACAGATTCCCCCGGTTACACTTTTACCCAGAATGTTACATACGGCCTCTAAACGTGAACTCCGCAAGCAGCTGCCGCCGGGACCGAACCGCCCTGCGATCTGGGGCCTGATGGGCACCTGGTTCCGACCCGGCGCAGGCCCCGTGCGGCTGATGCGCAAATACGGACGGCGCGTCACGATCCAGATGCCTTGGCAGCCGCCGTTCGTGCTGCTGTCCGATCCGGAAGACATCAAACAGGTGTTCACGCTGCCACCGGACGTCGCCCACCCCGGCCGGGGTGCGCGCATCCTTGAGCCCGTGCTCGGCGCCAACTCGCTGATTCTGCTCGACGAGGACCCGCATTTGGAGCACCGTCGGCTGCTGCTGCCCGCGTTCCACGGCGATCGCATGAAGATGCTGATCGAGTTGATGCGTGAGCTGACCGACCGTGAGCTCGACAGCTGGCCGCTCGATCAACCGATTCAACTTCACCCGAGATTGCAGTCGCTGACGCTGGAGGTGATCCTGCGGGCGGTATTCGGGCTCGAGGAAGGCGAGCGCCTCGACCAGCTGCGTGCGGTGCTGCGCGGGATCCTGGAGATGGCTGACGATCCACTGTCGATCATTCTCCCGACCGCGGAAAAGTACCTCTTCTGGCTGCCGCGGATGCGTCGCTTTTTGGCCCTGCGAGCACGGTCACGAGCGCTCATCTACGCCGAGATCAGTGATCGACGAGCCGCGATCGAAGAGGGACGCGCCGATCCGGACGCCGTCGACGTGCTGGCGATGATGCTCGCTGCGCGACACGAGGATGGCTCACCGATGAGCGACGTCGAGATCCACGATGAGTTGATGACAGCGCTGGTCGCCGGCCACGAGACCACCGCTTCGCAGCTGACGTGGCTGTTCATGCACCTGGCGCGGGAACCGCGCATCACCGAGCGGTTGGTGTCCGAGATCGAGTCCGGCGACGGCGACGCGTACCTGACCGCCACGATCCAGGAGATCCTGCGCCTGCGGCCGGTGCTACCGAACGTCGAACCACGGTATCTGGTGAAGCCCGCGACCGTTGGTGGCTGGGATTACCCCGCCGGCGTGGCCTTGATGGTCACCCCCTACATGACGCATCATGACCCGGAGATATACCCGGATCCATTCATTTTCCGGCCCGAGCGGTTCCTTGGCGTGACGCCCGGCACCTACACGTGGATTCCGTTCGGCGGCGGACGCCGGCGCTGCCTCGGTGCATCGTTTGCACTTCAAGAAATGAAGGTGGTCATACCCGAGGTGCTGAAGCGATTCAAGCTCGAGCCGGGGCAGGACCGCCCGGAGTTGACCGTTCGGCGCTCGATCACGGTCTCGCCGTCGAACGGTGGGCTCGTGGTGCTGGCTGCCCGTGAACCGAGCCCGGTCGTTGCGTCCGTTGTGGCCGCAGAAGCGCCCGCGGCCTGAGCCCTCACGGCCGGCGCAACGACCCGTAGTCTGCAACCGCGCAGGCTTTGTTTGATCGCCCGGCAGACAGCTGTCGTGTGATCGCCGCCGAATCGGGTATGAATGGCTTATGGACCCGCTGAGCCCGATCAAGCGCTTCGACCGTTTCCAGCAGCGCCACAAAGGCTTGGCGATCCCGATGGCGGTGATCAAGAAGTTCGGAGATGACGGCGCCGGCAACCTGGCGGCGTTGTTCGCCTACTACGCCTTCTTCTCGTTGTTTCCGCTGCTGCTGGTGTTCGTTACGGTGCTGGGCTATGTGCTGCAGGGCAACCAAGCGGAGATCGACTCGGTCGAGCGCTCGGTGCAGAAGAACTTCCCCGGACTCGAACACGTGGTGAGCTTCACGACGCTGCACGGTCACTGGTACGTGCTGCTGCTGGGAGTCCTGACTTCGCTATGGGCGGGCCTGGGCGTGACCGGCGCGGCCCAGAACGCATTGGACACGATCTGGGCGGTGCCACGAAAACACCGCTCCGACTTCATTCACTCGAAGCTGCGCGGTATCGGCCTGTTGGTCGCCACCGGTGCGCTGTTCGTGATTTCGACCGGAGCCTCCGGACTCGTCACCGGGGGACTGGGCGGTACGGCCGAAGTCGTCGGCGGGATCATCCTGTCGCTGATCGTGAACATGATCCTGTTCGTTATGTCGTTCCGGCTGATGACGGCCAGTGCCGTTCCGACCAGACATCTGGTGACCGGTGCGCTGTTGGCAGCGCTGTTCTGGACGATCCTGCAGTCGGTCGGCGGTCTGTATATCGGCCACGTCCTGAAGACCATGTCGCCCGCCTACGCCACGGTCGGAACCGTGGTCGCGCTGCTTATCTGGCTGCACCTGGGTGCGCGGCTCACGCTCTACGCCGCCGAATACAACACGGTGATGGAACGTGACCTCTATCCGCGCTCGTTGCTCGGCCCCCCGATCGCACCGGCCGACCACGCGGCGCTGGAGGCACTGGCAAAGACCGAGGAGCGCTCCGACGAGCAACATGTCGAAGTCGAGTTCACCGCGCCGGAAGCGGATGAGCGGGAAGCCGACGTGCCGTCCGCGGATGAGCGGGAAGCGGACGAGCCGTCAGCGGACGAGCCGGAAGCCGACGAACCGAACGCGCTGCGTTAGGCCGACGTCATCTCGTAGGGGTACGGACAGGCGGTCCCGCGCACCGGGCAGCCGTCGCAGACGAACCGGCCGGGCGTTGACGTGGGATCGAATTTGTGGGCGCGCAGCGCGGCCGTCCGCTCGGCCAACTCAGCAACCAGGCTCGCGCGGTCCTGCGCGTTAAGCGTGATCGTGACCGGCGCGTCCGGCGCTTCGACGAACAGATAGGTGATCTGTACCGTGCCTGCACCCGTACCGAGTGCCGCCAACGCATAGATCAGCCGCTGCGCGCTGTAGTGCTGGTCGATCAGCGTGGCAGGATCCTGCCCGCGCAGACTGTCGCTCTTGTAGTCGAACAGCAGCAGCTTGTCACCGGCGGGATCATTGATGAGGACATCGAAAACACCGGTGAACAGGATCCGGTCCTGCTGGAACGCGAACTGCTGCTCACGGCGGACATGGGCCGACATCGCCTGGATCTGTCTGAACGCATCGGTGCCGAGGATGCGCCGCACTGCAACGGCTACGTCGTCATCGGTGCTCTGAGCGATGAGCGGACGGCGCAGGTCGATCTCGGCGAGCTGTTCGTGAATCGCGATTCCGCGCTGGGCCGGGGTGAGCTCCGACTCGACCCCGTTCTGGGGACGGCTCGGCGCTCACGAACTCGGACATGACTGTGGATGGCCGGGCTGCGCTCGCGACCGTCTCCGGCAGGCCCAGTACATATCGGGCTTTGAACCTCAGCGCGCAGCGGTCGTAGGTGGAAAGCCCCGAGTAGCTGAGCGTGCTGACCGGAGGGCTCAGGTCCGCAGGGCGACTCTGGTCCCAGTGGACCGTGTCGATCACTGCGGCTGGCGGTTCAGCCGCGGGACCAAGACTGGGAGCGTCCTGCAGGAACTTGGTGAGCCCATCAAGGTCGGCGAAGGTCGTGAGTCTCACCTGTGCCTGATCGGCCACCGTCGGTGCGATCCAACCGATCGGTGCGCTGTTGTCTTGTCCGTCCAGGTGAGATGCTCCGGAGAGGATCAGCCGTTCCTGCGCGCGCGTCATCGCGACGTAGAACAGCCTGCGTTCCTCGTCGGCCTCGCGTTGCTCCTGTGCGGCGGCGACAGCCGCGTAGTCCAGTGCCCGGAACGCGTTGGGATATCCGGGCAGCTTGACCAGAACCCCGACGCGAGCATCGGGCGCAGCGAGTGAGGAGTCGCGCCCAACCAGCACCAGTGGGCGGGCGCCGTGCGATCGCTCGCGCCCGAGATCGGCGACGCAGACCACCGGGAACTCGAGCCCTTTGGCAGCGTGGATCGTCATCAAGCGCACAGCGTCGATGCCTTCGCCGGCTAACGGCGCTTCGCTCTCGCGCGCTCCCACACCCTCAGAGCGCAGCGCGATCCAGTCCAGGAAGCCGCGCAGATCGGGTCCGTTGGCCGCCTCGTGGTCCCGCGCCAGGCGTCTCAGTTTGCGGATGTTCGCAAGCCGGCGACGGCCGCCCGGCATCGCGGCGACGGAGAGGTCATATCCGGTTTCGCTGATCACGTCCTCGAGCAGTTGTTCGGCACCAAGGCTCGAGCTCTGCAGACGCTGGCGCCGGTAGATGGCTTCGAAGCTCGCGAGCCGTTCGGCGTCCGCCGCCGGCAGTCCGTCCGCGCTCGCGTCGTCGCTGTCTGCCGCAGCCGCAGGTGGCTTGTTGGCGGCGTAGATGACCAGCCCGTCGAGGCTCAGGCCGCAGAGCGGAGAGAGCAGTGCCGTGTACCAGGCGTCGGTGTCGGCGCGGCTGCACAGGGCTTTCAGGTATGCGACGAGCTGCGCGACCTGCGGCTGTTCCCAGTAACCGCCTCCGCCGACGACATAGGTCGGGACCGCGCGTGCGCCCAACGCCTGCTCATAGATCTGAAAGCCGGTGCTGGCACGGGCCAGAATTACGATCTCTCCGGGGTTGTGCTCGCCGTCCGCGATCAGCCGGGCGATGCGGGCGGCCAGTGCCTGAGCCTCGCTCACTCGCCAGTGATCGAGCTCTGTCTCACGGTCGTAGTCGATGTCCTTGGAGACGCGGATCAGCTCCACCGCAGGGTCGAAGTCCAGCGACAGCTGTCCGGACCTCGCTTCACCGGACTTCGGCAACGCCGACTCGGGAGACGTGAGCGGCTCATAGACCGCGCCCAGCTCCCGCTCAAATGCGAGATTCACCGCGCGGAGGATCACCGGGTCCGAACGGAAGTTCATGCTCAGACGCAGCCGCGCACCCCGCGCCTGCAAGTCGCGCCCGCGGGCGCGGAACAACTCAACATCGGCGTGCCGGAACCCGTAAATCGACTGTTGCGCGTCGCCGACCATGAACAGGTTGCCGTCGGTGACGGCCTCGATCAGCGCGAACTGGACCGCGTTGGTGTCCTGCGCCTCATCGACCATCACCCGCCGAAAGCGGTCGCGGTACAACGCCCGGATCTCGGGCCGGCGCAGCAGTTTCAGGGCCAGCAGCTGGAGGTCCTCGAAGTCCATTGCCGCACGTTCGCGTTTGAGCGCGCGGTAGTGCTTGGCGTACGCGCGCAGCAGCTTGTCGAGCGCGGCGGCTATGGGCATCGCGGCGACGTCGGTGAGTACCTGTTTGAACTGCTCGTGCGCCTCCTGATAGCGCGCGCAGACGTCGGCCTTGAAGGCTTTTCCCGTGCCCTTGAGCGCGAGCGCGTCAAGCTCCGACGGCATTCGAAGCCGACGTCGATACGCGCACCGACATCCGTGAGCATCTCCAACGTCGCGGCGACGGACTTGGTGACGGCGGCCTGCAGCATGTGCAGTCGCAGCGCCTCAGCGGCTATGCCGAAACGCTCGCTGGCCGCAGCGACCACGGCCTCGCGCCCCCCAGCCTCGTCCGCAGCGAAGACCGGAGGGAGCCGCGGTTCCGGCTCACCCCGCGATCGCAGCTCGTCGTATACGTCACGAACGGCGGTCTGTAACGGGGCGATGTTGTAGGCGGCGATCAGCTTTGCGCCTTCGGGGTCGACTGCGATCTCGGTGGTCGCCGCCGCGCAGGCGGCGGTCGCGAGTTCCTCGGCTGCTGCCTGGTCGAGCACGCTGAACTGCGGGTCGATACCGGCCTGCAGTGCGTGAGCTCGCAGGATTCGCGAACAGAACCCGTGGATTGTCGAGATCCATGCCGATTCAGTCTCGCGTGCCAGCTCGGGGCGCGGCCCCTGTGCGAGGCGCAGACGGATGCGCTCGCGCAGCTCCGCCGCGGCCTTGTCAGTGAACGTGATCGTAAGCATCTCACCGATCGCGACCCCGTCGTCTTCCACCGACCGCGCAAAGCGCTCTGTCAAGACCCGCGTTTTGCCACTGCCGGCCCCCGCGTCGAGCAGCAAATCCCCGTCACGCCGCTCAATCGCGGCCGACTGTTCCGGCGTGAACTCCATCGTCAGTCCGCCCAGCAGATCCATGGGTAGCGACAGCCGTCCTTGGAGCATGTGGCTGGGCAGGGCGTGAGCTGCCCGCGTTTAATCTGGCTTCCCAGCTCGACCGCCAGTGCCTCCGCCTCGGCGAGCCGTGCGGCCAGCTGTTCGGGCTCCACCGCATCGTTCTTCACCGTCGCGCCAAGCCCGTCGATGCCAGCGTCGAACGTCCCCCGTGGTCGCAGTTCCTCGCCGCTGAGTGGCTGGTAAAGACCGGCGACGGGCGTGAGCTCAAGCAGCCGCTCGGCGGCGAGCATGTACAGGGCCACCTGGATCTCGCCATCGCTGATCCACCGGGCGCCGGGCCTTGAAGCAGCGGCGCTGCCGCCGCTCTTGTAATCCCGCACCACCGCCCGGCGCGGGTTGCCGCGGTCGACATCGACACGGTCGATCGTGCCGCTCACTCGCACTGTCTCGGCACCGTCGGTCAGTTCGAGCGCCGGCAGTCCCTCGGGGGCGGAGTCGATCCCGAACGAGACTTCGAATCCCGCCGGCTGCCAGCGCGCCGACGACGTCGCGGTGTAGCGCAGGAACCGCACGAGCGTGGCCACGACGCCGTCCTTCACGGCTGACCGAACCGCGTCGCTGCGTCCGGGGGCGAGGCCATGGTCGTCGTCGGCGAAGCGTCGCAGCAGCGTGATCGCCATCTGAAGGTTCTCGTCGGTGACCGGGCTGTCCAGCTCTCGCAGAGTTCGCTCGAGCAGGTGGTGCATGAACGTGCCACGCGCCAGCGGGTCGGCCTCGGGTTCGAGGCTTTCTGGGCGCAGCTGGCGCTCGACCAGCCAGCGCACCGGACACCGCGCGAACATCACCAGCGCGCCGGCCGAGACCACCTCGGCGTGCCGAACATGCGCCAATGCCTCGGCTGAGAGCCCGCGCGTCTGCGGTTCTGGCTGTCCGACCGCGCCCGCCGCGTCTCCGGCGACGGCCGCGAGTGCCAGCTGCTGCTCGTAACGGGTGGGCGCGTCCCGAGGCGTCCAGGTCACCTCGCTGAGCGCCCGCTGCAGCCGCTGGTCGAACAGTGAATCGTCAAATAGCACGGCGACGTCGGTCAGGAACGGAGACGGCAGCTCGAGCGTTCCTTCCTCGTCGCTGGTGCGGTAGCTGAACGTGACCTGCTCGGTCGCACGCGAGACGCAGGCATACAGCAGGTAGCGCTCACGCTGCAGCGGATCCTCCAGCTGCGGGAGCCGCAGTCCCGAGGCGCTCGCAACCTGAAATCGCTGGTCGGCGTCGAGGAACGGCTCCGCGGCGGTCATCGCCGCGGGAAACTCGCCCTCACAGAGGCCGGTGACGAACACGCGGCGGAAGCGGCGAGCGCGGACCTGCAGTGGCTCGGCCACCAGTACCGCACCGGGATCAGCGCTATCCGGCAGCTCCAGGGACTCGAGCAACGCCAGCAGTTCCTGAGCCGAAACCCCGCTCCCAAGCTCGGCCGCTTCGGCCAGCGCTTTGAGGATCGCTGCCGCCGCCTGCATCGAGCCGGCGTCGGTTTCGAGCTCGAGCATCCGATAGACGGCGGCCACCAGGGTCTCGCCGGCCGCGGAGGCGGATGCCAGTTCGCCGATCAGCTGAAGCCAGGGCTGGATCGGCCGAGTCCGCAGCGTTCGTGCTGCCGGGTGGCGGAGCGCGGTCCGGGCGGTGGTGATCCCGGCGCGGCGGATCTCGGCCTCAAACTGATCCAGCCGATCGTGTCCGTCGACCACCACCGCGCGCAGGTAGACCAACAGCTCGGTCGACGGAATAGTGTCGCGGTCTTCGGTAAGCGCCAGCCGCGCGAGCGTCAGTACTGCTCCACCGAGCCGGGTGTGGGCGGCGAGCAGCACGCGCCGGCTCTGCACCGCGACGCCGTAACGCCTAAGTGTGCGCTCCAACAGCTGCCCGCTGAGATGTAGCGAGCGGGCGATCACGACGATCTCGTCTGCGGGCACGCCGTTGCGCAGCGCGGACACGACCTCGGCCGCCACCTGCTCTGCCTCCGCGAGCGCTCCTCCGGCTTCGATCAACCGCACCGCGCCGTCGGTCGGCAGCCGCGGCTGATCGGGTTCGAACAGCCCCCGTTCAAGGTGGTGCAGTGCCGCTCTGGAGGCGTGTTCGTAGTGGTCGTCGAGTGCTTCGAGGTCCTTTACCTCGGACGCCATCTCGCGCAGCTCGGCCGCGACGCCGGCGCGACCCTTCAGTGCCTCACGGTCCTGCTCGAAGGTGAGCGAGACCGTGACCTGGGCGCCGACGACGGCAGACAGTGTGCGCACTGCGTCAAGCTGAACTGCGCTCAGATCATCGAACCCGTAGAAGTACACGGGCGCCGCACCCCAACGGTCCGGGCGAGCACGCAGCGCATCGAGCGCGCCCCACGCGTATTGCTGCTCGTCGACCAGACCGGTGCGCTGCACTCCACGCGTGTAGCTGAGGTAGAGCGTCGCCAGATCATCGGCGTAGCCGGGCTCCGTGCCGGGGGCGTTGGCAGCCCACTGCCGCACCGCGGCCGCGAACCGCGGCGCCTCCACGGCCACGCCGCGTAGCTCCGCCAGCAAACGCCCAGCGGCGGCTGTGAACCCCGGCGACCCCGCCGACTCAGCGATCGTCTTGAACTGCTGGCCCGCACACGCGCGCGCCACCACCAGCTCGCGTTGCAGTGCCGTCAGCTTGCGCGCCTGATAGTCGGCGCGCCGAGCGATTTCGTCGATCAGCCGTGGAAAGGTCAGCGCGCGCCCCAGCGCGGTGCCGTCTGCGGTCAGCTCGCGGTCGTAGTGAGCTGCGTCAGCGGAGCTCGGCACCACCAGCAATGCGCCGCGACGGACGGTGCCGCGATAGGCGTCGAGCACCACCCCCGCCTTGGCGGAGTTCGCGGGACCGAGTATCAGCGTCAGCGGCACGGCCGCCAATCTTGACGGCCGCCCCCGACGGCTGCGACCACCCGCAAGTCCCGTGCCCGGAAAATGCAAAAACCATTGCTGAAGGAAGGAGACTGCGCGCGGCGAACAAAGGCACAACGGGATGCCGCCCGCACGTCACACATCAGCCGCTCGCGCCCCACGTACCGATCCCCGAGTACGGACCAGTCGCCAACCCCGCCCGCGTCAAGTCGCGGGCCGCTTGCCCGCCTCCAAGGTCGCTTGGGACCGAAAGTTCCGAGTGGTGATGGTGGTGGTGTTCCTGCTGGTCTGCGGCATCGCGGTGGAGGCGTTCACATCCGTCATCTCCGCGCATTCGCAGGCCAACGCTGAGCTGCAGCTGGTGCAGAAGTACGCGCAGCAGAACCACCGGCTCGAACGTGAGGCCAAGGCGCTGACACAGCCGACCACGATCTTCAAGGCCGCGCGGGCGCTGGGGATGGCAGGCGCGCACGAGCAGGCCTACGACGTCCCCAACAGCAACTAACGCTCCCGCAACACCGCCGGAAGCCCCGAAAGACCTACGTCGGAACGCCGGCGAATGCGCGCCGGCCCAGGTACTCCGCGTCCTTACCGAGCACCTCTTCGATCCGCAGCAGCTGGTTGTACTTGGCCACGCGATCGGTGCGCGAGGGCGCGCCGGTCTTGATCTGTCCGCAGCCGGTAGCGACCGCCAAGTCGGCGATCGTGACGTCCTCGGTCTCGCCCGATCGGTGTGACATCACCGCGGTGTAGCCGGCCTCGCGCGCCATCCGGATCGCTGCCAGCGTCTCGGTCAGCGTTCCGATCTGGTTGACCTTGATCAGGATCGAGTTGCCGACGCCGGCTTTGATGCCGCGTTCCAGGCGGTCGGTGTTGGTCACGAACAGATCGTCCCCGACCAGCTGACAGCGGCCGCCGAGCGCCTCAGTGAGCAGTTTCCAACCGTCCCAGTCCTCTTCGGCCATGCCGTCCTCGATCGAGATCACCGGATAGCGGTTCACGATGTCGGTCCAGTAGGCGACCATGTCGGCGTCGCTCAGCTTGCGCTTCTCGTGTTCAAGGTTGTACTCCCCCTCGTCGGTGTAGATCTCCGAGGTGGCGGGGTCCAGTGCGATCGCGATCTGGGCACCGGGCGTGTAGCCGGCCGCCTTGATGCCCTCGATCAGCACCGCCAGCGCCTCCTCATTGGAGCTCAGGTCGGGTGCAAAGCCACCCTCATCGCCGACGGTCGTGTGCAGCCCACGCTGGCCCAGCGTCTTCTTGAGGTTGTGGAAGACCTCGGATCCCCAGCGCAGCGCCTCGCTGAACGAGGGCGCGCCGACCGGGACGATCATGAACTCCTGGAAGTCGACCGAGTTGTCGGCGTGCGCGCCGCCGTTGAGCACATTCATCATCGGGACCGGCAGGATGTGCGCGGCGTCGCCGCCGAGGTAGCGCCAGAGCGGCTGGCGCTGTTCGGCCGCGGCCGCGTGCGCGGCGGCGAGCGATACGGCCAGCGTTGCGTTCGCGCCGAGTCGTGACTTGTTGGGCGTGCCGTCGAGGTTGATCAGCGCGCGGTCGATCGCGGCCTGGGCTTCGACCTCGATCCCGCGGATCTCGGAGGCGATCTCGCCGTTCACGTTCTCAACAGCCTTGTGCACGCTCTTGCCGAGGTATTCGCCGGTGCCGTCACGCAGCTCAGTGGCCTCGAATTCGCCGGTTGAGGCGCCCGAAGGGACGGCGGCGCGCCCCCAGGCGCCGGACTTGACGCTGAGCTCGACCTCAACCGTCGGGTTACCGCGACTGTCGAGGATCTGGCGGGCGTGAACATGCTCGATCTGGCTCATCGTCTGGTCTCTCCTGGGTGGTCTACAAGTCTGGGCTGGGTCCGGAAGTACGCAAGGATCTGGCCTACTTCCTGACCCACGGCATCACGGCAAGCTCATTCGGCGTGCTCGCGCAGACGGGCTTGCGCGTAGTAGCCGAGTTGCTGCTCGGAGCTCAGATCGTTCCAGTTCTGGCCGTTGCGTGCGGCCTCGTCCACCCCAGCCTGCACACGACCGCGAAAACGCTCGGCAGCAGCGCGCAGCGCAAGCTCCGGATCGAGCTTCATCTTGCGGGCGACATTCACCGCCGCAAACAGCACATCACCGAGCTCGTGGAAGCGTTCCGCATCGCTGCCGGCCTCGACCAGTTCCTCGAGTTCGTCACGCACCGACTGCAGCGGCGCTTCGACGCCCTCGAAGTCGAAACCGCTGGAGGCGGCGCGGCGCTGCACCTTGCGCGCATACAGCGGTGCGGGCAGGTTTTCGGGTACCTCGCCGAATACGCCGGGCTCGCGACCCGGCTCGTCCGCCTTGATCTGGTCCCAGTTCTGCAGCACTTCGGCGGCGTCGGCGACCTCGACCGAGCCGTACACGTGCGGGTGCCGGCTGATCAGCTTGTCGGCGGCGTGATTGGCGACCGCGGCGAGGTCTCCCGCACCGCGCTCCTCGAGCATCAGCGCGAGGATGTGCACCTGAAACAGCACATCCCCGAGCTCGTCGAGCGTCTTGTGGTCGTCGCCCTGGTTGACCGCGTCGGCCAGCTCGTAAGCCTCCTCGAGCGTGTGCGGAACGATCGTGCGCTCGTTCTGCTCGCGGTCCCAGGGGCACTCGAGGCGCAGGCGGCGGGTAACACCGTCCAAGCGCTCGAGTGCAGCGGGAATCGCCGGGTCGACGGCTCCCGTGAGGTCAGTCGGGTTCTCCGGTTCGCCGGAGGTCACCGCTTCGCCCCGTTACTACTTCTTGCTGGTTGTGGTCTTGGCGGAGCTCCCGCTTGACGCGCTACCGCTTGAGGCGCTCCCGCTGGCGGCAGGAGTGGTCTTGACCGGCGCCGGCTTGCTGGAGCCGTAGTTGGCGCAGTAGGTCTTGACCCCGTAGCCGTTGGCGCAGTTGGTGTCGGCGCCGTAGTTCTTCTTGGCCTGGCTCGCGAGCTCGGTCTTGGCGGCGGTCCCGGCTGCGGTGGTCAGCTCCGACAGGATCTGCTTGCGGGTCTCGGCGTTCAGCGTCGCCTTGGAAGACGGGTTGGACTTGGTTACCGCGATCACGTAGTAGCCGTAGGCGCCCTTGATCGGGCCAATGACCTTGTCGACCGGCGCGCTGAACACGGCCTTGCGGACGACCGTCTCAAGCGTGCTGGTGGAACCGTCGGTGATGTTGGTGACCAGCGCGCCGTTGTTGCTGGTGGTTGCTCCCGGCTCATACTTCTTCACCACGGTCACCCAGCTGGTGCCCGAGGTCAGCGCCTTGTAGGCGGCGTCGGCCTTGGCCTTGCTGGTGACACGCAGGACATGCGCGTCGCGGCTCGCGGGAGTGACGAACTTCGACGGGTTGTGGTTGTAGTACGCGGTCACCGCGGAGGCTGAAACCTTCTTGGTGAAGTGCTTGAGCAGCGCCTGGTAGGCCAGCTCCGAGCGCATCTGCCACTCAAAGTCGGTGAGGCTCTCACCCGACTGCTTCAGATAGGCAGCCTGTGCGGCCTTGGTCTTGAAGCTCGACTTCAGCTCGGCTTCGACCTTGGACTTGACCTCTGAATCGCTGGGAGCGATCCCGAGCTTGTGCGCGAGCGCCTGGTACCAGTAGCCGCCGATCAGGAACGGCATGATCGTCGCATTCGACTGAGCGAAGACCTTTTCGCAGTCCTCTTTCAGCAGCGTGTCGGTAGCCGACGCGAACGAGGTCGAAGACTTCAGCTCCTTGATGCAGGCCTCGTAGTTGGGCGGGTCCGGCACGACGGCGGGCAGCGTCTCGCCTTCCTGCGCGTACTGCGCAGACTCCGCCTTCGCGTAGATATAGGTCCAGTGCTTCCACGCCTTCATCGAGACGGGGTTGCCGGCCACATTGGCGACCGAGTTCGACCCGACCGAGTTCGAGCCGCCGCAGCCGGCGACGGCCACAGCCACTAAAATGAAGAAGGCGCCCAGCGCCACGAGTTTCTTAGAGATCCGCATCGCAGGCGATGGTAGCGGCGGGTCCCGAATCTGCTGTGCCAGCAGGCGGTGATCTTACGAGATCCTTCAAGCGATCACGGTCGCAGTTGGCTTCTCCGGTCCGGCCCCTGGATGGGCAGGACCGTCGCCCGCGGCGCGTTGGCGCGCTACACGAACTCGGGTTCGACCTCGGACTCCGCGTCGGCTTCGCGCTGCACGCCGAGCAGCACATCGGCGAGCCGTACGACCGCCGGGAACTGCTTCTCCGGCTCGGCCGGCACCCGCATCGAGAGCTGCGACTTCCCTGACTCGTAGAGCGCTTCGGGGATCTCGGCGCGGATCTGCTTGGCGCGGCGCGAGTCCAGCTCGATCGGCGTGACCGCGACCCTACCCTGGCGGAACGAGACGTTGGTGGCGCCGGCCTGGCCGAGTTTGATCCGCGCCTGCTGCAGCAGGATCAGGTTCTCCAGTGGTGCCGGCAGCTCGCCGAAGCGGTCGATCAGCTCCTCGCGCAGCATTCCCAGGTCCGCGACCTCACGCGCGCCGGCGATCCGGCGGTGGACGTCAACCTTGGCCTGCTCGTACGGGATGTAGTCGGCGGGCACGTAGGCGTCGACCGACAGATCGAGCCGCACCGGCTCCCAGTCCTCGTCCTCGGCCGAGCCACCGCCGGCGGCCTGCACTGCCTCGTCCAGCATCTGCATGTAGAGCTCGAACCCGAGCGCCGCCACGTGCCCGGACTGCTCGTCTCCGAGCAGGTTCCCGGCACCACGGATCTCCAGGTCGCGCATCGCGATCTTGAACCCCGCGCCGAGCTCGGTGTAGTCCGATAGCGCGGCGAGCCGCTGCCCGGCGTCGTTGGTCAGCGACGCGGCTGACGGATACAGCAGGTACGCGTACCCGCGCTCGCGCGAGCGCCCGACCCGGCCGCGGATCTGGTAGAGCTGCGAGAGCCCGAACATGTCGGAGCGATCCACGATCAGGGTGTTGGCCTGCGGGATGTCGATGCCCGATTCGATGATGCTGGTGGCGACCAGCACGTCGGCGTCGCCGCGTAGGAACGACAGCATCCGCTTCTCGAGTTCGGAATCATCGAGCTGCCCGTGTGCGACCGCGAACTTCATGTGCGGCAGCAGCCCGCGCAGGCGCTCGGCGGTCTCGTCGATCGATTCGACGCGGTTGTGCAGGAAGAACGCCTGTCCGCCGCGGCCCTTCTCGCGCAGCAGCGCGGTCTTGACCAGCTCCTCGTCATATTCGCCGATGTAGGTCTTGACCGGTCGGCGGCCCTCTGGTGCGGTTTCGATCACGGAGATGTCGCGGATTCCCGCCAGTGACATCTGCAGGGTGCGCGGGATCGGCGTTGCCGACATCGCGATCACGTCCACCCTCAACTTCATCTGGCGCAGCAGTTCCTTCTGTTTGACGCCGAAACGCTGCTCCTCATCGACGATCAGCAGCCCCAGATCCTTGGCGCGCACGTCACGACTCAGGAGGCGGTGTGTCCCTATCAGGATGTCGACCTCACCACGTCCGAAAGCAGCGATCGCCTCCTTCTGTTCGGCCGCCGGGCGGAAACGCGATACGTGCGACACCGTAACCGGGTAGTCCTTGAGGCGCTCGGCGAAGGTGCCGTAATGCTGCTGAGCGAGAATCGTCGTCGGCACCAGCATCATCACCTGCTTGCCGTCCTGCGCGGACTTGAACGCCGCCCGCAGCGCCACCTCGGTCTTGCCGTATCCGACGTCACCGCAGATCAGGCGGTCCATCGGACGCGGCGCCTCCATGTCGTTCTTTACGAACTCGATCGCGTCGCGCTGATCGGGCGTTTCGGTGTACGGCCAGTTCTCCTCGAACTCCACCTGCCATTCGGTGTCGGCCGGGAACGCGTGGCCCTCACGGCGCTTGCGCTCCGCGTAGAGGTTCAGCAGCTCGCCGGCCATCTCCTGGGCGGCCTTGCGCGCGCGCGCCTTGATCTTGTCCCAGCGGTTGCCGCCGAGCTTTGACAGCGGGGGGCCGCTCTCGCTGCCACCGCCGATATAGCGGCTGATCTTGGCCAGCTGCTCGACCGGCATGAAGACACGGTCGGAGCCCGCGTATTCGAGGTTCAGGTAGTCGCGCGTGACGCCGGCGACGGTCTTGGTGTCGAACCCAGCGAAGCGCGCGATGCCATGGTCCTCATGGACGATGATGTCCCCGGTGCGCAGGTCCGCGAACGAGCGCAGCGCCCCGCGCTTGCCGGTCCGCGATGGGCCGTCCGGCTGCTTGCGACGGCGGAACAGACGATGCTCGGGGATCACCGCGAGCTTGAACTGCGGGGCGATGAAGCCCTCCCGCAGTCGCGCATGGGCGAAGGAAAGCGGCGCTGTTGCTGATACTGGTCCGGCTAGACCGGTATCAGCACTCGAGGGTTCAAGCCACTCCACCTGCATCCGCCCGAGGTTGTAGGCGGCGCGCTCGCCCTCGCCGCGGACCGCGAAGGTCACGACCGTGCGGTAGCCGGAGCGCGTCAGCTTCTCGAGTTCCGGCTCGGCGTCCTTGATCCCGCGCGCGCCGATCTCGGCGGACTGGCCGCGGAACTGGAAGGGCTGGTCCTGATCGATCGAGGACAGCAGGACCTTGGCGCGCTGCTTCAGCGTCGCCTCGATCTGGTCGGGGGCGATGTAGAGCTGGTGAGCCTGGGTGTCGTGGAACGCGGCGGTGATGTCCTGCCAGTTGTCGGCCAGCGCCGGCGCGACCTCCTCCTCGGCCGCGATCAGCACGCTCGCGTCGCCGGGAATCAGCTGCAAGAACGGCTTGAAGTCGTCGATCGGCAGCAGCTGGGTGATGTCCGGCAACTCGTCACGACTCTCGTCCTCGAGCATCTCCGCGAGCTCGCGATAGTCCGTGGAGAGCTCGGCGGCCGGGGAGATCTCGACCTCGTCGGCATCGCCGAGGCTGCGCTGGGTGAAGGTCGAGAACCATCTCAGGCTCTCGATTTCGTCGCCGAACAGGTCCACCCGCACCGCGCGGTCCTCGGTCGCCGGGAAGACGTCGAGGATGCCGCCGCGGATCGCGAACTGACCGCGATCATCGACCTGGTCGACGCGCTCGTATCCGGCCTTGACGAGGTCCTGGGCGGTCTCATCCAGGTCGATCAGGTCGCCCTTGACGATCGTGAATCCATGCGGCCGCAGCGCCGGATCGGGAACCTTCTCCGAGAGTGCGACAGCGCTGACCACCACCACCGGGGCGCCGTGATCGGGTCTGCCGTCGTCCAGCAGCGCGTCGAGCGCGGCGATCCGCTGCCCGACCAGGTGCGGGGGCGGCGCCAGGTGCGATTCGTAGGTGACGCCGCGGCTCGGGTAATAGCGAACCTTGCGGGGCGCCAGCCAGGTGCGCAGGCTGGCAGCGATCTCGCGTGCCTGGCGGTCGTCGCCGGCGACCACGATCGCGGGATGCTGCTCATCGCGGTTGATCAACGCCGCGATCAGGAACGGGCGCAGCGACATCGACACGAACGCGCGACCGCCGTCAACGGCCAGCTGGCCGGTCTGCGGGTCTTCGTCGGCGTAATGGAGCAGGCGTGAAAGCATCGCCCCTTCGAATATAGGTGGCTGTCGGGGTCGCCTTCGCCACCCGACTAGGTCGCTCGCGAGCGGCGCTCGTTTAGGAGCCGAGCGCGATCGTGCCCGTCAGGCGGGTTCCGGCTGCGCGGAGAAGATCAGGCGCTCAGCAGCGTCTGCGGCGACGTCGATCAGCGCATCGACCTCTGCCCTGGGCTGGCGATATTTGCCCAGCACGTAGGCGGCGACGATTTCGGGATCGGTCGAGTTCGGCCTACCGACACCGATCCGCACGCGATTGAAATCGGCGGTGCCGAGCTGGGCCTTGATCGACTTGAGGCCGTTATGGCCGGCCAGTCCGCCGCCCAGACGCGTACGAACCTCGCCGAATGGGAGGTCGATCTCGTCGTGCAGCACGAGGATGTGGTCGGGTTCGACCTGCAACTCTCCGCGCGCCGGTCCGACCGACCGGCCCGAGTCGTTCATGTAGGTCTGCGGCTCGAGGATCGCGATACGAGCGGCCGGGGTTCCGTACGTCCCCGGCTCACGTACCGTGCCGTCGCTGATCAGACCGCGGTACTTGGCTTTGGGTTTCGGGAGGTCCCAGCGCGTACGCAGACGCTCTGCGACCTCAAACCCGATGCTGTGCGGCGTTCCGGCGTACTCGTTGCCGGGATTGCCCAGGCCGACTATCAGCCAGTCGGCCGGGGCCACTTGCGCGAGTCCTTACGGGACGAGCCCGCTACTCGGACTCGGCTTCAGCGTCGCCGTCTTCAGACCCTTCGCCGACAACCTCAGTCTCGGTCTCGAGCTCGTCGCCCTCTCCGTCCGCGGCAGCCATGCTGCGCGACGCGTGGATCGAGACGACAACCTGCTCCGGGTCACCGATGATGGTGGTGTCCGCCGGCGCAACGACATCGCCGAGCGTCTTGGTCTGCCCGATCTCAAGGCCGGTGATGTCCAGCGTGATGGACTCCGGGATCTTGGTCGGGACGGCCTCAAGCGTGACCTCGCGGATGCTGTGCTCAAGCACGCCGCCGGTCTTCACGTCGGACTCCTCGACACCTGTGAGCTCGAGCAGCACCGGGGTCTGGATCGCAATGTTGAGGTCGACGCGGAGAAAGTCGACGTGCATCGTCTCACCGCTGACCGGGTGACGGGCGCGATCCTTGAGCACGACCGGCTGCGCCTTGTCGCCATCGATCTGCAGGTCGATCACGGCGCTCGACTGCGCGAGCGTGTTACGCAGCGTGCGGGCTTCAATCTGGAAGGAAACGGGGTCCTGGCCACCGCCGTAGACGGTGCCGAGAACCAGGCCCTCGCGGCGGAGGCGGCGCGCACTGCGCGAACCAGCCGGCTCGCGGCGAGTGACGGTAAGGGCTGAGGACTGTTGTGACATAGGTTCGCACGATGGTAGCGGGGGTCTGGGGCTTGCGAGCGATCTATTTGACCCCGCCCGGCGGTCGCGATCGTCCTGTCGGACCCAGCTTGGTCTGCGTCTGAGTGGTGCGCGCGACGTGCGCGCGTCGCGGTTGAGCGGTCTAGGTGACGTGCGGGCGTCGCGGCTGAATGGTGCTGGCGACGTGGGCGCGTCGATGGCAGGTGAGTTTTTCCTTCAACTTCGTTGGAACTTTCTATGGGGAGCGGTAAGGTTTGCGTATGACGGAGTTTCAGATGCTCCTGCTGATGCTCGGGATTCACGTGCTGGGCTTCATTGCAATCGCCATCCTGTTTATTCCCGCGATGCGTGAGAATCGTGACGACGGCGAGGGCGATGACGGTTCGGGCAGCGATGACGGCTGGGGAAATCGCCCCAACGTCAAGCCCGATCCCAGTCTGTGGCCTGGTGGCGGGATTCCGCTGCCGGATGCGGAGCAGTCTCCGGTGCGGTTGCGGGGCCCGGGTCGCTTGTCTGACCGCACCCGCCCGCACGAGCGCCGACCGGTGCGGGATCCGCAGCGGCTGCCCTCACGCACTCCCAGCCGTTTCTAGAGCTGAAGACCCGCAGCTAGCGCCGGACCGTTCCGGCCCGTTGTAGGCCGTCAAAACACGCACGTGACTGCCCAAGCGACCGCAAGCGTGCAAGCATTACCGGCGTGAAGGTTCTCTACGCACCCTTTTCGATGCTTGCAGGCCTGCTCGGCGCGCGTCTCGGCAGGCACGTCTACGCCACCACTTGGGAGAAGATCAGCGACAGCCCGGCGCCGTCACCGACCGACCCCGACGCACCGATCGCCAGCGTCGCCCTGGGAGCTGCACTCGAGGCGGCCAGCATCGCGGCCGGTGTGGCGATCTCAAAGGCGATCACCGCGCGCGCCTTCCGTTCCCTGTTCGGCGCCACGCCTGAAAAACCCAAGGACGCGAAGCCCGACCCGCCGCAGGGGAGCTAGAGGCCAGGGCGGCTCTCCGGCCCTCGGCCCGGGGCGTTTAGCCGGAGGCGTAAGCCGTTAGAACAGCTGGTTCTCGCCGCCGAAGACGTCACTGACGGAGCCGTCGGTGAAGATCTGGCGGATCGAGCTGGTGAGCAGGTCAGCGCAGGACAACACCTTGAGGTTGTCTGGCGCGCCAGGCTTCATCGGGACGGTGTCGGTGATCACGACCTGCTCGAATCGCGCGGCCTCGAGGTTCTCCCAGGCGTTGCCGGAGAAGATCCCGTGGGTCGCTGCCGCATATACGCGGCCTGCGCCTGAGGCGCGCACCGCGTCGGCTGCGGCTCGCAGCGTCCCGGCGGTGTCGATCAGGTCGTCGACAATCACGGCCGTCTTGCCGGCCACATCACCGATCACGTAGTTGATCTCAGCGACCTGCTGTGCCGGGCGCTCCTTGTTCAGGATCGCGAGGTCCGCGCCCATCTTGTGCGCGAACAGCTTGTTCAGCTTCACGCGGCCGGCGTCGGGGGCGACAACCACGAGATCATCCAGGCCAAGGTCCTTGAAGTACTGGGTGAGGATGAAGATCGCGGTCATGTGATCGCAGGGCTTGTTGAAGAAGCCTTGGATCTGGCCCGAGTGGAGGTCCATGGTGAGGACACGGTCGGACCCGGCGGCTTCGAGCATCCGTGCCACCAGGCGTGCGCTGATCGGCTCGCGCGGAGCCGATTTCTTGTCCTGACGCGAGTACCCGTACCACGGTGTCACGGCGATCACGCGGTGAGCAGACCCGCCGACGGCGGCGTCGATCATCACCAGCAGCTCCATCAGCGCGTCGTTGGTACTGAGGTTTTCCTCGAGGTTGGCGATGATCGGCTGCACGATGAAGACATCGGCGCCACGAACGGACTCCTCGTAACGGCAGTAGACCTCACCGCCTGCAAACGTCTTGGTGATGACGCCGCTGAGCTGTACCCCCAGTTTGTCGGCGATCTTGGCGGCCAGCTCCCGATTAGCACGACCCGAGACAAGCATCATGCGCTTGTCCGATTCGATGCGGAGATCGTGGCTGTCGGTCATCTGTGACTCCCCAGAGGTCTCAAGTATCGACATCGAGTCTTGGATGGTAAATGCAGTTGTGGACAATTTGTGACCACGCCGTGTGAGATAGAGCCGGTAACGAGACCCCGTCGGCCGTTTGAGCCACGGCTGGTCGGCTCCGAACGGTTATCGGTCGGCGTTACGGCCCTTGACCTTGGCGTCATAGCCCTCAATGTTCGCCTGCCGCGCGCGGCTCACGCCGAGCGCCCCGTCGGGAATATCTCTGGTGATCGGCGATCCGGCACCGGTCCAGGAGTCATCACCCAACTTGACCGGCGCGACCAGCGTCGTGTGGACCGCCGTGTGCACGTGCGAGCCGATCGTCGTGCGGTTCTTGTTGTAACCGTCGTAGTTGGCGGTGATGGTCGATGCGCCAAGGTTCGTGTCGCGGCCGATGGTCGTGTCGCCGACGTAGCTGAGATGAGGGACCTTAGAGCCCTCGCCGACCTCGGTGTTCTTCAGTTCGACGTAGGTTCCCGCCTTGGACCGATCATGCAGGATCGTCCCGGGGCGCAGGTAACAGAACGGACCGACGTTGACGGCGGCGCCGATCTGCGCGCCTTCCGCGTAGGCCTCGACGACCTTTGAACCTTCGCCGACGGTGACGTCCTTCAGCGTCGTGTTGGGGCCGAGGGTCGCGCCGTCGGCGATCTCGGTGTTCCCTTGCAGGATCGTGCCGGGGAGGATCGTCACGTCCTGGCCGATCTTCACGTCGACATCGATCACGGTTGTCTGCGGTGAGACGATCGTCGCGCCGCCGCGCATGTGGATCTCGTGAATGCGTCGCTGGGCGACCTCGACCACTGCCTGCAGCTGCACGCGGTCGTTGATTCCGAGCGTCTCCTCTTCGGTAGCCAGCGGGCTGGCGGCGACCTGGTGGCCGTCCTCACGCAGAATCCCGAGCACGTCGGGGAGGTAGTACTCGCCCTGGGCATTGTCGTTGCGGACGCGGCTCAGGGCTTGCGGAAGCTTGTCGCCGTCAAACGCGTAGATCCCGGAGTTGATCTCCTTGATCTGGAGTTCCTCGAGCGTCGCGTCGCCGGCCTTCTTGGTCTCGACGATCTTGGTCACATTGCCCTGCTGGTCGCGCACGATGCGCCCATAGCCGCTGGGATCATCGAAGATCGATGACAGCACTGTGGCGGCGGCGTCAGAGCTGGTGTGGGCTTCCACCAGCCCGACGATCGTGTCGGTCGTGATCAGCGGCACGTCGCCGTTCAGCACGATCACAGGCGCATCCGGGCGCATATGCGGGATCGCGGGTTTAACAGCGTCCGCAGTGCCCTGCGCAACCTGCTGCACCACGACTTCAACGTCGGGGTCGATACGCGCAAGCGTCTCCTTCAGCGGCTCGCCGGCCGCGTCGACGACGACGATCTTGCCGGCACCGGCCTCCCGCGCGGCGGACACCGTCCACCAGATCATCGGTTTGCCACAGATCGGGTGCAGCAACTTGGGCGTCTTGGAACGCATCCGCGTCCCCTGGCCCGCCGCGAGGATCACTACAACTGGATCAGCCACGGCCCAGATCGTAGACAGGATCGCCCAGTCAAGGGGTGCTCCTTGTCACCGCATTGTCCGAGACGCGCGGAACGCATCGGAAGTGAAACGGAAGCTTCTAGGCATACGCGAACACTAGTTCGCATGCCGGATGGAAACAGCAGCGCCTTCACAGCGGAGCACTGAGCTGGGGAGCCAGGACTCGAACCTGATCCGCGAGATTCAAAGTCTCGCATGCTCGCCAATTACACCACTCCCCATCGAGTGCTCCGATCACCATAGCTGACGGGCGTTTCTGGAGTCGGACAGCCGGCCCACCGGCGGTTCCATCCAGTCTCGCAGCCAGAAGTCCTGGTTCGAGTTTTTACTCGCCAGGACTGTCTGGTGCGCTGAGTCGAAAATTCGGTTCCCCTGAAAATTCGGTTCCCCTAGTAGGCGCGGGCGACTACGGCGACGAGATCACTCGCCCCGTCATCGGCAAGTCCGCCGTCTTCGCGTTGCAGGCAGCGAACGCTGACGCCTTCGGCAGCCAGCTCGGCTTCTCCGTTCTCGCCGACGCTGTCCCACGGGATCACCGCGAAGCCGGTCTGCGCTGCTGCGATCGCATCGGGCAGCGTGTCCACCCGCTGGGTCCGAGCTTCACGGAAGCTCAGGGCTTCGGCTCGCAACGCGGTCTGGGCGGCCAACAGGTCGTTGCCGACCGCCTCTACCACCGTCACCAGTGGCACCTGTCGTTTTGAGCGCTCGTCGCGGCGGGCGACCGTGGCGTTGCCCTCGGCCAGGTCTCGCGGCCCGACCTCGACGCGCACCGGGACGCCCTTCAGTTCCCAGTCGACCACGCGCCGGCCGAAGCCCCTGTCGGTGTTGTCGTCGAGCCGCACGCGGTGGCCGGCTGCCTGCAGGTCGGCCATCAGCTGCTCAGCGGCGGTCCGCGCGTCCGCGTCCTCACGAACCAGCAGGACGACGACCTGAACGGGTGCGACGCGCGGTGGCAGCCGTAGCCCGTGCTCGTCGCCGTGCATCATGATCAGCCCGCCGATCAGCCGCGTGGATATCCCCCAGGACGTCTGCCACGGATACTCGAGCGATCCGTCCTGAGCGGAGAACTGAGTCCCGAACGCGCGCGCGAAGTTCTGCCCGAGCTCGTGGCTCGTGCCCATCTGCAACGCCTTGCCGTCACCCATCATGCCCTCGATGGTCCAGGTTTGAATCGCTCCGGCAAAGCGCTCGCGGGCGGTCTTGTGGCCCGACAGAACCGGCGCGGCCATCACGTCCTCGACGGTCTGCAGATAGACGTCGGAGAGGATCTGGAGCGCATACTGGCGAGCCTCCTGCCGGGTCGCATGGGCAGTGTGGCCCTCCTGCCAGAGGAACTCCGAGGTGCGCAGGAACAGCCGCGGCCGCAGCTCCCAGCGGACCACGTTGGCCCACTGGTTGATCTTCAGCGGCAGGTCGCGGTAGCTCTGAATCCACTTCGCGAAGTAGCTGTTGATCACCGTTTCGCTGGTTGGCCGGACCACGACCGGCTCCTCCAGCTGCTTGCCGCCCGCGACCGTTACCACCGCGAGCTCAGGACTGAAACCCTCGACGTGCTCGGCTTCGCGCTGCAGGTAGGACTCGGGGATGAAGGCCGGGAAGTAAGCGTTTTCGGCACCGGCTAGCTTGATTCGCAGATCGAGCTCCGCCTGCAGCCGTTCCCAGATCGCATAGCCCCACGGTCGGATCACCATCGTTCCCCGGACGGGCCCGCTCTCGGCCAGCTCGGCCCGGGCTATCACGTCTTGGTACCACTGCGGGAAATCGTCGGTTCTGGATGCAAGTAGGGCCATAGGCTTGCTGACGGTACATCAGGCGCACCGGGACATCAGGCGCACCGCGCGCCGGTCGGCGGCCAGCCGCGTATCGCCAGGCGCGACGGTAGGTCGAGATTCGGCGGACGGAGTGGCGAGCGACTACTCGCGCCCCAGCGCCCGCGCTACCGGCCCATCAAACAGCGGATCGACCATTACGGCGCGCAGGTCCGCAGGCCGGCGCAGCGCCCGCTCGGCCTGGAGCAGACCGACCTGCAGCTTGGATTTGTAGGCGAGCTGCAGCAGCAGGTTGAAGCCCCCGGGGCTGCGTAGCGCCTCCTCGGGAACGTTGAAGACCTCGGGGATCTGGCGCGCCATTCCGATCAGGTAGAAGCCGCCGTCGAACACCGGTCCCAGCACGACATCCGCTCCTCCCGCGAGGTCGTGGATCGCGGCCTCGCCGTGTGCGAGCTTGAGCTGCGGGAGGTCGGGCCACACCACCAGGATCGGTCCCGGCCCATCGGCACCCACACGTCCAACCGCGTCAGCCATGCGCGCCACGATCCCGGCCCCGCTCTGCGGGAACATCACGAGCTCGTCCCCCATCAGGTCGTGCAGTTCGCGGCCGGCGTCGCCGGGCTCGTGGGCGACGTAGATCGCGCGGGGGTCGAGCGCCTTGGCCCAATCCACCGCCTGCAGCAACAGGGTCGCGTGAAGCGCAAGTGAGCGATCGGCTCCGATCTCCTCCTCCAGAGCAAGGCGGACCTCGTGACGACGAGGAGCGCGAGCCATGATCAGTACCGCGGGCGCGATCATCGCGGAACCCGCCCGCCCTCGGCCCCAGGTTCGGTCGCGGGCCCGCGCGGCGCGGCGATGCCGAGCACCCGCATCGCCTTCAGCCCCAGCGAGAGCTTCTCCCGGCCGTCGGTCGACTGCACGTCGAGTGCGGTCAGCTCTTTCACGCGCTCGAAGCGATAGCGCACCGTGTGGCGGTGGGTATAGAGCCGTGCCGCGGTTGCGTTCACGTTCGCGTCGCAGTCGAGAAAGGTCGCGAGCGTTCCCAACAGATCGGTCTCGTACTGCTCGTCGTAGGCGACCAGCGGCCTCACGGTGTCATCGTAGAAGCGACGCAGCTCCGACGGGTCGCTCATGTAGGGCAGCAGCAGCTGGTAAGTGCCGGTCTCGTCGAACGCCATCATCGATTCGGGCTCGCCCTCAACGACGTTGGCGGCGAGCAGCGCCTCATTCACTGCGCGATGCAGCTCAGATGCCTGCGAAACCTTGCGGCTGCGGCCGATCGCCAGCACAAATCCGCTGAGCCCGGCTTCGAGTTCGCGCACGATCGCGCCTGCGACCCGCACGCCGACCGACCCATCGGCGTCCGGCACCAGCACCACTACGGTTCCGGCGTCGGTCTCGCTCGGCACCGCCACCGCGCCGGGTGCGATCGAGCGCGCTCCGCGTCCTGCCACTGCCAGTAGCCGGCGCCGCCACTCGCCTTCAGTCGGGTTGCGAGGGTGCGCGCGCGCGACCACAGCGGCCGCGCCGCCGGTCAGATCGAGCCCGAGCTCGCGCGCCGCGGCGATCGCCTGGTCGGTGGTCAGCGCGCGTGAGCGGATCGCGCGCAGGAACTCCGCCGCGGCGGCTTCGGAGGCCCGCTCAGGCGCCCGTACGCGCTCGACCTCTGAAGCGATCAAGGTGGTGACCAGCGACAGCATCGCCGGATCGGGACCGCCGTCGCGTACGCGCATGCGCAGCTGCCCGACGCCGGAGTCGGCGACCTTCAAGTCGATCAGGGTCACGTCGTCGCCCTCGCGCATCAGCGAGCGCTCATCCGCTGGCGATCGGGCTGCCACGGCCAGCACTGAGGCGGAGCGGTCGGTGAGCACCAGGCTGGCGCCCAATGCTCGCGAGGCAGCGCGCAGCACCTCGGGTAGCCCGGCTCCCGCCTGCACCGCTTCCGTGATCTCAGACAGCGCCGAGAGGTTAGGCCCTGCGCTCCCGGCCGCGCCCATCAGATGTCCCTTTAGAAGTAGTTAGGCCACTGCGTGACGATCTCGTACCCGACGACGATCCCGACGCCCACCAGGGCAGCAAGAACGTAGAAGGAGAGCACGACGGCGGTGAGCTTCTCCCACGGGCGGCGGTAGGAACTGACCGCCGGAACGACGACCAGCACTAAGAACGCGATCGCACCGATCACGCCACAGCCGGCGCCCACGAGATATGTGATGTGAGTGTTGCTCATTCGAAAGATGCTTGGCTCAGCAGTGTAATTGTGACGAATCCGCAGGCGATGAGCTGACGCGCAACTAAATCTGCGCCTCGACCGCCGCTGATTCGGGGCCTACGGGCACCGAAACGACTGCCAGCGGGTGCGATTCCGCAAGTGCCATTTGCGCCGACTCAGCCTCGGCGGCCGCGTCGCTCCCCCACCAGATTCCGACCACGGTCGGCCCGGAGCCGGACACCATCGCGTGGTCCGCTCCCGCGGCCAGGGCTGCGTCGATCGCCACAGTGATCGACGAACAGAGCGATATCGCCGCCGACTGCAGATCGTTGATCATCAACTCGCGTGGGATCGGCGCTGGGCCCTGTCCCGAGGCGAGCGCCGTACGGAGCTGCTCGCCGAGCGTCTCGAGCTCGCCTTCACTTCGGCCCAGACCGAGCCGATCGGCCTCGCGGTAGACGTCGGCGGTGGACAGCGCCTCGTCCGAGGGGATCACCACGTACGCGCATTCGGGCAGCGCGGCGAGGCGCTCGACCACATCTCCGGCGCCGGTTCCGAGCGAGACCCCGGCCACGAGCTGACTTGGGACATCCGAGCCAAGCTCGCTCGCTACCAGCTCCAGCACCTGCGGCTCGACCGGCGAGACGGCGGCGGCCAGCCGCAGCGCGGCGGCGGCGTCTGCCGAGCCGCCCGCCATTCCCGCAGCAACGGGGATTCGTTTGTCGATATGGATCGCGAGCCGCGGCCCGCTCCAGCCGTGGTCGCGCAGCATCGCGATCGCGGTGCTCACAAGGTTGTCACCAGCAACACCCGCACAGATCACAGTGTCATCCAACCCGCCGGTGTCCAGAGTGAGCGTGTCCGCCAGCGACAGCGACTGAAACAGCGTCAACAGCTGATGGCGTCCGTGCTCGACCGTCTCCCCCAGAAACAGGCAGAGGTTCACCTTCCCCGGTGCGGAAACCTGCAGTCTCATGTAACCGCCGTCAGCATCGCGTATTCGGTCACGCCTGATGAGGCCTCAGGAGGCCGTCACGGGCTCCTGCAGCCGGGCCGCGAGCTCGACGAACTGCTGCGGTGCGAGCTTCTCCGCGCGCACGTCGTCCGGAAGGCCCATCGCGGTCAACGCGGCACGAGCCCGCTCGCGTACATCGTCGCTGTTGCCGGGTGAAAGCTGCAACGAGCGTGGCAGCGCCTTGCGGCGGTGACGGAAGGCGTCGTGGACGAGCTTCGTGACCGCTGGATCCGGCGTGGTGGCATCCAAGCCACCACGCCGAGTGAGACCAAGCAGAACCGAATCGACGTTCGGGACGGGGCGAAACACCTGGCGGCTGATCGGGCGCAGCACCTTCACATCACAGTGCAGCTGGGCCAGCACCGACGGGACCCCGTAGGCAGCGCTTCCCGGCTTTGCGGCGAACCGCTCCCCCACCTCCTTCTGCACCATCGCCACCCACGAGTCGATCGTCGGCAGCTCGTAGATCGTGCGCAGGATCAGGGTCGCCGCGATCCCGTATGGGAGGTTCGCAACCAGCTTCGTGGGCGCCGGGTCGAAGCTAGCGGGGTCCACCTGGAGCGCGTCGCCGATGTGCAGATCGACGTTCTCGAACGCTGCGAGCACTCCACGGAGGTTCGCCTCCAGCGTGCGGTCCAGTTCGACGATGTGCACGAAGCGGGTGCGCTGCGCCAGGCGCTCTGAGAGCACTCCCGGGCCGCCGCCGACCTCGAGGATCACGTCCTCTCCGTCGAGCGCCGCCAAGCGCTCGATGACGTCGAGGATGTTGCGGTCTACTAAAAAGTTTTGGCCGAGCTTTACCACCCGAACACAGCCGCCGAAGCGGCCTCGACCTCTTTGTCCAGGTCGTAATACGGCACGCGACGCTCAAGCGCCACGGCCTCCGCGGTGGTGATCACGTTGACCGGCTTGTTGGGCTTTCCGCGCAGTCCCTGTGGCGACAGATAGGGCGCGTCGGTCTCGACCAGCAGGCGGCTCGCAGGGACCTTCAGCGCAGCGTCGCGCAGCGGCTGGCTGGCCGGATACGTGACGTTACCGGCGAACGAGATCCACCAGTCGTCATGCTCGAGGCATTCGTCGATCCGCGACCCCATAGAAAAACAGTGGAGGATCACCTTCACGCCGTCAGCGTGCTGGTTCAGCAGCGCCAGTGTGTCGTCGTCGGCCTCACGGGTGTGGATCACGACCGGCTTGCCGAGCTCGCGGGCGATCTCGATCTGGGCCCTGAACGCGCGAGCCTGGTCGGCGTGTGGGGCATGGTTGCGGTAGTAGTCGAGTCCGGTCTCGCCGATCGCGACGCACCGCTCGTGACGGCCAAGCTCAAGCAACCGCTCCGCGTCGGCATCGCTGAAATCGGTGGCCGAATTGGGATGGATACCAACCGCGGCGTAGACGCCGCTGTGGGCAAAACGCTCCGCGTCGGCAAGTGCGATCTCCGAGCTTTCGAGTTCGGTTCCGACCGTGACGATGTGGCTGATGCCATGCGCGGCAGCGTCGGCAACGAGCGCGACGCTGTCGTCCTTGCAGATGTGCAGGTGGGTGTGGCTGTCGACCATCGCGGTTTCTCAGACCGTTTCAGCGGTCGCCACTTTTGGGAACAGTGGCGCCAGCTTCTCGACGGTCACAGACGACGCCGTCGGCGCGAATGACGCGGCCTCAAATCCGAGTTCGGGAGCCCCCAGCGCGGCGACCAGCGTCTCGACGCTCTCAGGGATGTAGGGGTGCAGCAGCACGCTCAGTGCGCGCAGCCCCTCGTGCATCGTCGCCAGCGTCTGCTCAAGCGCCGGCCGCTGCTCGGGGTCCTTGGCCAGTTGCCATGGCTGACGCTCCTCGGCGTAGCGGTTCAGGCGCCTGACGCGCTGCCAGATCAGCTCCAGCGCCTGGGTCGGATCAACCCGGTCAAACGCATCCACGACCTGCGCCGGCAGCTGCTCGAACTCGGCCGCGATCACGGGGTCGGTGGCGACCGCCGGCAGCTCACCGTCGAGGTAGCGGCCGATCATCGCCACCGTGCGGCTGGCGAGGTTGCCGTATTCGTTGGCGAGCTCGGTGTCGTAGCGGGTCTTGCAACCCTCGATCCCGACGTTGCCGTCCTGCCCGAACGGGACTTCGCGCATCAGGTAGAAGCGCAGCGCGTCGGTTCCGAACTGGTCGAGCACTTCGAGCGGGTCCAGCACGTTCCCGAGTGACTTGCTCATCTTGCGCCCGTCCTGCGCGGTCAAGAAGCCGTGGACGAACACGTGCTCGGGGACCGCGATACCGGCGGCCATCAGCGTCGCCGGCCAGAAGATCGTGTGGAACTTGAGGATGTCCTTGCCGATCACGTGCATCGTCGCCGGCCAGTAGTGGTCGGTGAGATCCTCGCCCGGACGCGCGTAGGCCAGGGCGGTGTAGTAGTTCAGCAGCGCGTCGAACCACACGTAGAACACGTGCGTCGGGTCCCACGGCACCGTGATGCCCCACTTCAGCGACCCGCGTGAGGCGGAGATGTCCTGCAGCCCCTGTGCCAGAAACGCCTTGGCCTCGTTCATCGCCCGCGCCGGCATCACGAACTCGGGGTTGTCGGCGAACAGCTGCTCGAGCGGCTTCTGGAACGATGAGAGCTTGAAGAACCAGTTCTCCTCGGACTCGAGCGTCAACTTGATCTCGTGAATCGGGCAGCGGTTGCCGTCGAGGATCTCCGACTCGGTCTTGAAGTCGGCGCAGCGCGGGCAGTACCAGCCCTCGTACAGCCCCTTGTAGATGTAACCGTTGTCGTAGACCCGCTGCATGATCTCCTGGACCAGCCGCTTGTGCTCGGGATCCGTGGTACGGATGAAGAAGTCGTTGGAGATGTTCAGCTTCGGCAATAGCGCCTTGAACAGCGCGGCGTTGCGGTCAGCCCACTCCTGCGGGTCGAGCTCCTGAGCGCGGGCGGTGTCGGCGACAGGCTCACCGTGCTCGTCGGTGCCGGTTAGGAAGAAGACGTCTTCACCGCGCTGGCGGTGGTGACGGGCGATCACGTCGGTGGCGATCTTCTCGTAGGCATGCCCCAGGTGTGGCTGCCCGTTGACGTAGTCGATCGCGGTGGTGATGTAAAAGGGCATTGGCAGCTCGAGACGAGTGTGGTCGCGGCCGCTCGACCGCGAAAGGTCAGTATTCCGAGGGTATACGGCGCGACCGGTACGGGCTCCGCCGCACCGCTCAGGCCTCGGTCAGGGCCTTGTACAGCGCGTTCGCGGATGTGCCGGTCAACTCCGCGACGACCGACGCGGCGGCGCGCTTCTTGGCGCCCGCACCGACCAGCTTCTGTACCGCCGTGAGCGCAGGTGCGAAGCCGGCGTCGTGGGCGGCATCGGCGGGGCCGATCACGAGCACAATCTCGCCGCGCGGCTGCTGCTCTGAGTATCCGGAGGCCAGCTCGGCGGCGGTCCCGCGGACGACCTCCTCGTGCATCTTGGTGAGTTCGCGGCAGACGGCAACCTCGCGCGCCGCATCCAGCTCAGCCAACGTCTGCAACGAGGCCGCGATCCGGTGCGGCGACTCGAACGCGACGAGCGTCTCGGCTGAACTCAGAACTTGCTTGAGCTCACCGGTCTTGCGCGGCAGGAATCCGACGAAGCTCCAGCGATCGCTGGGCAGCCCGCTCGCGACCAGCGCCGTGATCGCCGCCGACGGACCCGGCAGCACCTCGACCGCAATCCCGGCCGCGATCGCGTCCCTTACCAGCACAAAGCCGGGATCGGAGACCAGCGGCATCCCCGCATCAGAGACCAGCGCGACCGTCTCGCCCTCATGCATCCGCCGCACGAGCTCCGCCGAGCGGGTCCTTTCATTCTGCTCGTAGTAGCTGACGAGCTTGCCGGCCACCCCGTAGTTCTTCAGCAGCTTGGCCGTGTGCCGCGTGTCCTCGCAGGCGATCACATCCGCTTCGCGCAGCGCCGCGAGTACTCGCAGCGTGATGTCCTCAAGGTTGCCGATCGGGGTCGGGCAGACGATCAACTTTCCGCTCATGGATCCGGATTATGGCGTTGGCCGAGGCAGCGGGGTTGGGGGTGGTCTTGCGGGACCACCCCCAACAGCAAAGGCCTGCCGAGCCGACTACCGGACCAGCGTCGCGGAGCGCTTGCGGACCGCCGCGTCGAGCGAGACTGCCGCGATCAGAATCACGGCGACGACGATGTCCTCGATCTGGCTACTGACGCTCATGATCGCAAGGCCGTTGTAGACCACCGCGATCACCATGCCGCCGATCAGGGCGTTGACGATGCGGCCGCGACCACCGAACAGGCTGGTGCCACCGATCACGGCCGCAGCAACTGCGTACAGCACGTACTGGCCACCGTCCATACCGATCGAGATCGAGCCCACGTTCGACGCGTAGATCAGCCCCGCCAGTCCTGCGGTGAAGCTGGAGAGGATGAAGCCGAGCGTGAGGATCCGCTTCACGTTGATGCCGGCGCGGCGCGCGGCCTCGGGGCTGTTGCCGACCGCGTATATGTATCGGCCGGTTCGTGTCTTGGACAGAAACACGTGGTAGATCACCAGCACCACGACGATGAACGGAACCACCCATGGCACGCCGCGGATGACCTTGAAAGCAACGCCCTGGTTGAAGCTGCAGATTACGACCACCGCGATGCCGCCGATAGCGACGCCGATGATCCGCATCAGGATCACGCCCATCGGCGGTGCGGTCAGCCCCTGGGCAAGGCGCGAGCGTTGCCCATAGAGCGTCACCGCGGCGAAACCTAAGACCCCGATGATCATCACGGTCCAACTCAGCACCGGCGACATGTCGGTCGTAGCCAGCTTGCCGATCGGGTTCGAGGGGTTGATGTTGAGCACGCCGCCGACCGCGGTCTTGTCGATCGTCGCGATCTCGATCATCACGCCCTGGAAGGCGAGGTATCCACCGAGCGTGACGATGAACGAGGGAATCCCCAGGCGCGAGATCAGCGAGCCCATGACAAAGCCGATGAAGCACATCACGGCCAGTGCGCCGATCAGTGCGAGCCACCACGGGAAGGCCACGGGCGTGGCGTTCAGGGCCGCGAATGTCATCGCGCCGACGCCCGCACCGAAGCCGATCGAAAGGTCGATCTCGGAGAGCAACAGCACGAAGATCTCGGCCGCGCCGAACATCACGAAGATGCTGGCCTGCTGGAACAGGTTCACCAGGTTGCTTGCGTGCAGGAATGAGCCGTTCTCAAGCTCGAAGAAGATAACGAGGGCGATCAGGCCGATCAGCACCGGCAGCGCGCCCGACTCGCCACTCTTGATGCGCTGGCCCCAGGCTCTGAAATAGTCGCCGGTCGAGTCAGCCATGACCTCCGGGGCGGCGACAACCAGCTGCTCGTCGGTGACGGTGGTGTCGGCGTCAGCCGGCTCGGCGGGGACCTCGGACGTGAGGTCCGGAATCTGTGGTTGATCGCTCATCAGACTGCCGCCTTGCTTGAAGTTCCGGTGGTCATGTACTCGACCGCCGTGGTGGTGCTGTAGCTCGAGGCTGGCGCCGAGGCGACGATCTGGCCGAGATACATCACGGCGATCCGGTCCGAGACCTCAAAGACGTCGGAGAGGTTGTGCGAGACGACCAGGACGGCGATTCCCTGGGAGGCCAGTGTCTTGATCAGGTCGAGCACCATCCGCGTCTGGGCGACGCCGAGGGCGGCGGTCGGCTCGTCCATGATCACGAGCTTGGCCCTGGACATGACCGCTTTCGCCACGGCGACCGACTGTCGCTGTCCGCCGGACAGCGAGGAGACGGGTTGCCGGATCGATCTGACGGTCTTTACTGAGAGGTCCTTCAGCGTCTGGGCCGCGGCCTTCTCCATCGTCGCTTCGTCAAGGAACACGCCGTTCACGGGCTCGTGTCCGAGGAACATGTTCTGGACGATGTCGAGGTTGTCGCAGAGCGCAAGATCCTGGTAGATCGTGGTGATCCCGAGGTCTTCGGATTCACGCGGACCGTGGAGATGAACCTCCTTGCCCTCCCAGACGATCTGGCCGCTGTCCTGCGGCCAGAGTCCGGAGATGGTCTTGATCAGCGACGACTTGCCGGCGCCGTTGTCTCCGATAAGGGCCGTCACCTGGCCGGCGGGGACGTCCAGTGTCGCGTCACGTAACGCCTGCACCGGACCAAATCGTTTGGTCACGCTTTTCAGCGAAAGCAGCGTGCTGTTCTGTTCAGTCATTGAAGTTCAGCTCTTTGAGGCCATGCCCGCTCACGCGATTCTTGCATGAGCGGGCTTGACCTGTTAGTTGGCTCGGGCTCCTAACTGATCCCGAACTTCTTGCAGTCCGCCGCGTAGTTGCCCTTGCACAGCTGGCTCGCGGGGACGAACTTGTCGGCGATAACCGTCGAGTTCATGTTCTTCTGCGTGACCCATTCAGGAGTCAGCAGCACTGACGGGACCGTCTTGTGGTTGGTCGGGTCGACGACCGTTCCGTTCAGCAGGCTCGCCGGCGGGGTCTTCTGAGCGCGCTTGTAGATCGCGAGCGCGACGGCCGCCTGGGCCTCCTGGTAGATCGGCTTGTACACGGTGCCGCACTGGTATCCGGAAAGGATGTTCTGCAGACCCGTGAGGGTCGCGTCCTGGCCGGTGGTCGGGAACGTGTACGGCTTGACGCCCTTGCTCTTCAGGTAGGTGATGATCGGAGCGCCATTCTCGTCATTCGGAATCACAGCCGAGTTCGCGCTCGAGTGCGCGGTCAGCGCCTGCTCGAACTCGGTCTGGGCGACGGTCGGGGTCCACGTGCCGGCGGTGTTCGCTGCCAGCGTGTAGCGGCCCGACTTGAACAGCGGGTTCAGAACAGCCTGGTAGCCCTCCGAGAACAGCGTCGCGTTGTTGTCGGTCGGTGAGCCGTGCATCATGATCACCTTCGGGTGAGTCACGTGCCAGGCCTGTACGCACTTCACGAAGCCGGTGCCGATGTCGCGACCAACGCGCACGTTGTTGAACGACACGTATGCGTCGGCGGGGCCGCCGAGCGTGAGGCGGTCATAGTTGATGACCGCGACGCCTTTCTGCGCAGCCAGCTGCTCGACGCGCAGACCGGTTCCGGAGTCCTCCGGGTCGATCAGCAGGACCGTAGCGCCGTTGGTGATGTCGGCTTGAGCGTCGGTCAGGAAGGTCGTGTCCGACCCCTGCGCGTTCTGCACGATCATGTCCGATGCCGGGAGGCCCGCAAGCGCCGCGGCCTTCTTCAGGTACGGTTCGTCGAACTCGACGTAACGGGTCGAGCTGGTGGTGTCGGGCAGAATCGCCGCGACCTTGCCCTTGCCCGCCGCAGCGAGGCTCTTCAGCTGCGACATGGCGCTGAAGTTCACGTCGAACGAGTGCGCGGTGATATTGGCCGTTGCGGGGGTGCTGCTGGTGCCTGTAGATCCACCACCGGTCTTGGTGTTGGTGTTGGTCGACGATCCGCCGCATGCGGCGATCACGACTGACGCGATGATCGTCAAGATCACCGCAAGAAGACCCGACTTGCTTTTGCGCAAGTTCACGGTTTGTTACCTCCTCGGTATTTCCTCCTCAGGCAGCGGTCTGAGGACCGCCGCGTTCCGTTAATGGACGCTAAATCCGCCAGCGTAAACGAGGTATTAACAAGTGAGTCACTGCCGTAAATAATTCGTAAACATGCTGCTATTTGCGTTTATTCCGGAACGAAGCGATAGCCGGCACGGGGCGATGTGAGGATCAGTTGGGGACCCTGCTCGCTTTCCAGTTTCGCTCGCAGACGCCCGACGTACACCCGCACATACTCGGTTTCGGTCTGGTAAGCCGGCCCCCATACGCGGCGCAGCAGATGCGCGTGCGAGAGCAGTTTGCCGCGGTTGTTGACCAGCTCGCGAAGCAACGCAAATTCGGTCGGCGTCAGATGTACCTCGTTGCCATCGCGTTCCACCCGCTGCGATGCCAAGTCGATTGTCACGGTGCCGACCGTGATCACGCTCGCCTGACTGGCGTGGCCAGCAGCCTCGGCCGGGCGGGTGCGGCGCAACGCGGCGGTGATCCTGGCCAGCAGCTCTTCCACGCTGAATGGCTTGGTCATGTAATCGTCGGCGCCCATGTTCAGCGCGGTGACCTTGTCGCGTTCACCGCCGCGGGCCGAGACCACGATCACGGCCACCGTTGAGCGCTCGCGGATCTGGCGGCAGAGCTCGAACCCGTCGACGTCGGGGAGCATCAGATCCAGCAGCACGATGTCCGGCTCCTCGGTCTCGAGCAGCTGGATCGCGTTGGTGCCGTCGCTGGAAACGACCGTGTCAAAACCACGCACTGCGAGGTTGGAGCGGATCAGATCGACGATGTTGAGGTCGTCCTCGACCAGCAATGCGCGCGTCGGTCGAGCTAGGCCGGGTTCAGACATAAATCGAGGGAACGGCCGCGTTCCGCGTTAATCACGCGCGGCGGGGTCAGACATGGGTGGGGAGCGTATCGCTGACGTGCTCAGAAGTGGGAGCTTCTTCGCGCAGGGGCGGCGGGTGTCCCTGTGCGGCGGCCGGCTGCTCGATCGGCAGCGTGATCCGGAACTCGGCTCCGGGGGCGCGGTCGGTGAGCGCGATCGTCCCGCCGTGGGCCTCGATGATGCCCTTGGCGATCCCGAGTCCCAAACCTGCGCCGGCGGTCGGTGAGCGCGGGCGCTCGGCACCGAAGGGGTCCTCGCGCAGCTCGGGCGGGAACCCGCTGCCGTCGTCGAAGATGTTGATCTGCACGGTCCCGGGACTGGCACGGTGACCCTCGATCGTGACGTGCACGTCCGCGTCGTTGTGCCGGAACGCGTTGAACAGCAGGTTCAGGAAGACCTGCTCAAGCCGGTCATGATCGGCCCAGATCGGCGGCGCATGAATGTCCGAGCACACCGCCACCGCGTCACGGGAGGTCTCGGGCAGCAACGAAACCGCGGCCTTGATCACGAGGTCGAGATCGCACCAGTCGGGCTGCAGCCGCATCACGCCGGATTCGATCGCGGAGAAGTCCAAGAGGTCGCGCACCAACCGTCCAAGCCGCCCGGACTCGGCTGCAATCCGCTCAAGAAAGCGTTGCTCTGATGCCGGATCCCAGGTGACATCGGGCGCCGCCAGGCTGGTCGCGTAGCCGTGGATCGCGGTCAGTGGCGTGCGCAGCTCATGGCTGAGTCGCGAGAGGAACTGCCGCTGCAGTTCCTGCGAGCGCCTCAGCGCTACCGCCTCACGATGCGCAATTGCGGCCTCCTCGCCGAGCAGCGCGGCGATGTCGTCGCGATGGCTGCGATCGGGATCGAACTCCGCGACGACGGCGCCGTGGGCCATCACCACCATGCGGTCGGTGATCCGGAACATCTGCTCGATGTCGCGGGTCACAAGCAACACCGCTGTCCCCTGCTCGCGGACGCGGACCAACAGCCGCTCGACGATCGCCGTCGCGTCAGTGTCGAGTGAGGAGGTGAGTTCGTCGATGATCAGCAGTTGCGGCTTGCGTCCGAGCGCGCTCGCGAGGGTCAGCAGCCGTTGCTGCGCGATGCTGAGCGTCGACGCCGCGACCGTGACGTCGTAGATCGGGATCTCCAGCTCGCGCAGCTCATTCGCCGCGGCTGCATAGAAGCGCGCCTCAGAGCGCAGGCTGCGCTCGCGTCCGAGCATCAGATTTGAGGCCACGTCCAGGGCTTCGCAGATCACGAGGTCCTGCCAGACCACGGCCAGATCCCGCGGGTCGCGGTCCCGCTGAGTCGGCCCGCCCTTGCGCGGCGTGTAGACGTAGCGCCCGTTCACGCGCACGCTGCCGCTTGACGGAATGAGATCGCCGGCGATGCAGCTGACCAGCGCGCTCTTCCCGGCTCCGGGCTCGCCGCTGAGCGCGACCAGCTCTCCGGCGCCGACGCTGAGACTCACTCCCCTGAGCGCGCTCTGGCCACTGGTGAACGAGACACTCAGGTCCCGGACTTCAAGCATCCCCCGAGCTTACCGCCGGGCGACCTCGGTCAAGGCCAACGCAGCGGCCCCGACCATCCCGGCCTCGGAACCGAAGCGCGCGGGGACGATCCGCGCGTACTCCTTGGACGGTGACAGGGCGCGCTCTGCGACCACGTCGCGCGCGGGTCCGAGCAGCATCTCCCCTGCGGCCATCACCCCGCCGCCGACGACCACGACCTCGGGGTTGAAGATGTTCACGAGGTTCGCAAGGCCGATCCCGAGACGCTCGCCGATCAGCCGGATCACCTCCGCGGCGGCGCCGTCACCGTCATGTGCGAGCTCGGTCACCAACGCACCATCCAGGACGCGTCCCGAGCGCTGTGCGCGGGCGAGCTCGGAGTCGGGTAGCTCGGCCGCCAAGCGGTCCGCCTGTCCCCGCAACGCGGTGCCGGAGCAATACAGCTCAAAACAGCCGTGGTTGGGGCAGTTGCCGTGGCACGGCGGCCCGTTGAAGTCGATCACCATGTGGCCGAACTCAACCCCGGCGCCGATCGCGCCGCGGTATAGCGAGCCGTTCAACACCAAACCGCCGGCGATGCCGGTCCCGAGCGCCACCAACACCGCGTCGTCAGCCCCCTGAGCGGCGCCCGCGCGGTGCTCGGCGAGCATCGCGCAATTGCCGTCGTTGTCGACGAATACCGGTATTCCCAGGCGTTCAGCCATGAGCGCCTGCAGACGCACGCCTGCGAGTGGTAGATGCACCGCCATGACCGACGTTCCGGTGCGTCGATCGATCAGGGAAGGGATTCCGAATCCGACCGCCGAAACCTCTCCGTTAGCGGAGTTAATAAGCTCTTCAGTGACCTGCTGCATGGTTTCCAGCAGGTTCGCCGTGTCGAGGCCGCGCACCGAGCGCTGCACGCGCCGATGTACGCGGAGCTGCTCGTCGGTGAGCCCTGCGAGCAGCTTGGTACCGCCAATGTCTATTCCGATCACGTACCGGGACGGCATGTGGCCACTATATGAGGCCCCGTAGAGACAGATCAGATGCCCAAGGACCCCGAAGACCGCCCATACAACACTTACGAGTCACGCCCGCGCGGACTCGGCGCGCGGATGCGCGGTCAAAGCGACCAGGACCTAGAAATCAAGGACGGGGCGCGCGCGGAGCGCGATTACGCCCGCGCGGAGCGCGACTACGCCCGCTCCGGCGCTTCGCGGTCGTCCCGCTCGGCCCAGGGCGGGCCTGCCTACGGCGATGATCCCGACGCCCCGCACGTCTACGGCGGCGGCAGTCCCGGCGGCGGTGGCAGCCGCGGAAGTGGCGGCGGCGGGCGCGGGCGCGACGGTGTCCCCGGAGCCAAGGCAGGCCGTTTCGGGGTACTCAGCGCCGGCATCGCCGGAACGTCGATCAGCCCAATCCGAATTCTGCGCTGGATCGTCTATGCCTGCGTGGGATGGATCCTGCTGTCGGTGGTGCTGTTCTTCATCAGCGCCTCGAGCAGCGCCGGCAATGTGCCCGGTGGCCAGAAGACGCTGAACGCGCTGAGCAGCTCGGGACCGATCCTCACATCGGCGAACAACATCCTCGTGTTAGGTCTCGATTCGCGTCCGCGGACCGGCTACAGCTCACACGAGGGCGGCGCCAACTACAACGAGGCGGACGCCAACACCGACTCGATCATGCTCTGGCGGGTCGGCGGCGGCACCTCACGCAAGCTCTCGATCCCGCGTGACACGCTGGTGAACATCCCCCATCTCGGGATGGCGAAGATCAATGCCGCCTGGGCCGCCGACGGTCCCCAGGGCACAATCCACGTGGTCGAGAAGCTGACCCACATCAAGATCAACCACCTGATCGTGGTCGATCTCGGCAACTTCGCAAAGTTCATCGACGACATCGGTGGAGTCACGGTCAAGACCCCGCGGATCTGCTCGGAGATCTCGGGCGGTGCCAAGAACGGTGGGTACACGCTCGACCTCAAGCCCGGCTACCACCATCTCAGCGGCGACCAGGCGCTGACACTTGCCCGCACCCGCGACAACTCCTGCAACCTCGCCTACACCGACCTCAACCGCGAGGCGATGCAGCAGCAGATCATGAACGGCATCCGCTCACAGCTGTTCACGCTGCACACCTTCTTCCACCTTCCCTGGGCGTCATGGGACGCGCCGAAGGCGATCCAGACCGATATGGGTCCGCTGCAGCTGATGCAGCTGTTCATCGCCTCGGAGATCGGCGGCAGCTCCAAGTCCGAGCTGCTCAGCGAGACCGGCTCGGTCTACAACGGCGAGGACGTGCTGATCCCGAACCAGGCGAACATCAACAAGCAAGTTCATCGTCTGATGACCGGCCAATAGGCGTTCAGGGCGATCAGCTCCGGCGCTGGAGACCACCAGACGCCTTGCAGGTACTACCTGTACCTGCGGCAGCGTCCGGTGGCCTCCAGCTTGGTTCTGATCGCCCTGGCTTCGCCTATTGGGACTTCAACTGATTACGCAGCTCGACCTCACGCCTTCTTGGCCGGGCACCACGGGTTCTTCGGAACGCCGCCGCACGGGTTCTTCATCGTGGACAGGTGCTTGGTCGGGAGCTTGTGGATCACGACCTTGTTCGACCGCGGGTACTTGTCGGTGGGCGTGCAGCCGACCGGCGTGCCGCCTGAGAACCCGAGGCCCTCGCTGTCGCAAGCGACCTCGAGCAGGAAGCCGGTGTTTGTGGTCGGCGTCGCCGCCACCCCACCACACTTGCCGTCAGTCGCCTGCAGCTGCTTAGAGGTGGTCACGTCGCTCCCGGCGACGGTGTAGAGGTGGCCACGCGCGTCGGTGTTGCCGACAAAGCAGCTGGCAGCCAGGTTGGGCTGCTCGGTGGTCATCTCGAAGTCGCCGTTGCTCGGGTTGCCGTAGTAGCCGACGTGCGTGAACTTGTTGTTCAGGACTGCTTCTCCCTGATCCTCGTAGAGACACGGGATCGTGATCCCGAAGAGGTCGAAGTTCGGCGTGCCGCCGTGGCAGGCCATGCCCGCCTTGACCACATCAGCCGGCGGAGTCTCCGTGTCCGGATACGGCTGCAGCGCGATGCCCCAGGCGCCGTCGTTGGTGAAGGTGTTGTCCATGATCGTGTCATGGGTACCTTCGATCGAGATGCCGGTTCCGACCGGCCCAGCAGCTGCGGCACCCTGTTTGGGCACGTTCGGGTTGTTGTTGTCGTAGAACTGGTTGTGGTAAACGATCCAACAGCTCTTCGCGCCCTTGATCAGCGGCTTCACGCCCTTCGGGCAGGTGCCGTCCTGCGGTGAGGGCCAGTCGTCGTTGTTCTGCGAGTTGGTGTCAAATCCGTCCTGGTTGTGGTCGAACTTGTTGTATTCGAACAGCATCGAGCCGCCGGAGTTGGTGCCCGAGTAGCCCAGCGCGTTGTACTCCGCCTGGCTGTTCTTCATCACCTGATCGCACTGCGACGAGCAACCACCGATGTAGTAACCGGAGTCGTTGAAGTCGCTGGAGTAGTCGTGGTCGAAGAGGCCACCGCTCCAGTCGCTCGAGAACATCCCGTAACGCGCGGCCGTGTTCTCGTTCTTGTAGTAGTAGGAGGTCGCGTTCAGGTAGGAACCGACAAACCCCTTACCGTGGATCTTGCCACCACCGGCGCGTCCATCCCACCAGATCTCGTTGCCGGTGTCGCCACTGCCGCCAAGGAAGTTGCAGGCGGTCAGGTTCTGCACCCAGTCGTTGTCGCCCTCATAGACCTCAATCCCGTTGAGACCTTCCTTGTTGGGGCCGAAGTTCTGGTACTTGGTCTGGCCGTTGCAGGGCGCGCCGCCCTTGGTTCCGTCCACGATCACCGTGTTGCGGTTCATACCGCGGATGAAAATGTTGGACTTCTTGATCATGATGCCGGCCGGGACCGCGCCCGACGGCACGGTCAGCTTGGTGGAGCTGTGTGTCTTGTAGTCGCCCGGGGCGACCAGGATCCAGTCACCTGACTTGGCCGCATTGACCGCCGCCTGGATCGTCTTGTACTGACCTTTCACTCCGTGATAGGTGCCTACCCGCAACACCTTCGCGGAGGCTCCGGCGGCCATTACCGCCAGCACCGCACAGGCTGCCGCGAATATCGCGGCGCCGCGTCTCATTCCCTTCAAAACCACTTCTCCTCTGTCTGCTCATTTCACCTGATCGCTAGGCCGCCACCCACGCCGGCCGAGATCATCGGCGGCAGCCATGACAACGTCAGGTCACTTCACTACGGTGTCGCCCGGCGTGAGCGCATACCACGCACCGCCGAACTGTTTGATGCCGATGAACAGCCATGAATTGGCAGCGCCATCGTCAAATTTGTAGGTGTGCAGCGGGTGGCCGCCGTAGGTCACCTCGCGCAGCTTGCCCTTGTACGGGATCGTGCCAAGCAGAGATTGCTTGACCCCCTTACCGGCGACCGGCTTGCCACTGGTGGTCACCGGCGGCCAATCGGTAGGGCAGTTCTTGATCGTGGTGCACGCGTCGTGATTGCGCTTGTCCTTGCTGAACGTGAACAGCACATGACCGCCGGAGTTGGTCAATAGCTGACCAGCACCCGTCTCACGCGTCTTGATCGTCACGTGCGCGGCCTGAACCGCCGGTGTGCTCACGACAGCTTGGGCCTGCGCGACCGCGGTCACGGCAAGCGCGACCACAGTTACGGCAAGCGCGACCGCAGTCACGGCACGCATAACGGCACAACCAAGCTAACGCCCAGAATCCTTCTGAACAATTCCTCTACTCCCTCTCCCTGGGAGGTCGTCTCACCCCTGTTTGGCGCACAGGGTTTTCAGAAACGCCTCCGACATCGCCTAGATTAGTGGCATGGGAGAGAGTAATACAAGCGCTCCGCGTTTCTCGCGGGTGCTGGATCGACGTGTGTTTTTGCGCGGTGGGGCCGCGCTCGCTGCGGGTGGCGTCGTCGCCGGCCTGGGTGCTCGCAGTGTGCGGGCGGCGGCGGCTCAGTCACCGCTGGGAAGCCAGCCCGACGACCTGCCCGCGCGGCAGCATGCGTGGGCGGACTACCTGCACAAGGACGAGTTCGGCAATCCGATCGCGCCGAAATACGACCGCCTGATCTTCTTCGCGGTGAGGGGGAGACCGACCGCTGCACACGTGCGTCTGTTGGAAGCCAACCTGCGCGCGTTGGAGCGTCGATTCCACTGGAGTCCGGACGGTCTGCTGTTCACCGTCAGCTGGGGTCACTCGTATTTCCACAACGTGCTGCGCCAGCAGTCACCGGTGCCGAAGGCGACCGCGCTTTCGAGTTTCGAGAAGCCGGTTTCAGATGGTCACGACATGTGCATCCACCTCGCCTGCGACAGTCAGCAGCGGCTTGTGGAAATCACCGCGGGACTGGTGCACGGCACCGATGTCGAAGGGATCGACCACTCGCTCTCACTGGCGCGCGGCTTCGTCTGGCGCAACACCCGCACCGGCTTCACCGGCGTCGGGATCCCGGCCGCCAACCAGCATGTGAGCGGCATCCCCGCCGGCGACCCCGTACCCAAGACTTCCCCGCTATTCATGGGTTTCAAGTCCGGACTGAAGAAGAACCAGGCGACCGAAGAACGGGTCACGATCAAGCGCGGCGCGTTCGCGCAAGGGACGACGATGCAGGTCAGCTACATGCGTGAAACGCTCGACGGCTGGTACTCGAAGCTTTCTGAAGCCGAGCGCATCGCTCGCATGTATTCGCCGCAAACCACGGCCGGCGACGTGGCCAGGATCACGACCGACGCGCCGTCCAACCACAACGCCGCCGGCATCGACACGGCGATCAAGCGCTACGGCGTGATCGGACATGCACAGGCCGCTGCCACGGCCCGTCAGAACAACGAGCCGATCATCATCCGTCGCGACTTCAACACCGTCGACGGCGGCCGCGCGGGCCTGCACTTCGTCTCGATCCATGAGTCGATTCAGGACTTCATCGTCACCCGCAACGCGATGAACGCCGCAGAGGCGCACGTCCTCAACAAGAAGATCACGGCAACGACGAACAACGGCATCAACGCCTTCATCGACGTGCGCAGCCGCGCGAACTACATGATGCCCTCGCGGGCCGACCGCTCGTTCCCGCTATGGGCCGGGCGCGAGCAGGCGCTCAGCTGAGCGCGAGCGGCCTCTCGGTGAGCGGCAGCGCCTCCCAGCGCCGCCGCGAAATGCCGCTAGGAAGCCGCCGACTTGGAGTCGGACTTGGCAGCGGATTCCGTCTTGGACTCCGTCTTGCCGCCGCCGTCTGAGGACGACTTGGAGTCAGAGCTTGGCTTGGACTCCCCGTTCTCCTTGGCCTCGCGGGCGCGGCGCTTGGTGCCGTAATCGGTGTTGTAGAAACCGGAGCCCTTGAAGTGAACCGACACCGGGTAGAGAACCTTCTGCACGGGCGACCCGCAGACCTCACATTTGGTCAGCGGGTCGTCGCTGAAGGACTGCATAACCTCGAAAACGTGACCCTTGGTGCACTTGTACTCGTAGATCGGCATCGCTGCAGAAATATAGCTGCGGCCATCTTCTCGTACATTTGACGCATGGCCAACGAACCCGTCACCATGGAAAAAATCGTCTCGCTCTGCAAGCGGCGAGGCTTCGTGTTTCAGAGCAGCGAGATTTACGGCGGCATCGGTTCGACGTACGACTACGGCCATTACGGCGTGCTCCTGAAGAACAACGTGAAGGCGCAGTGGTGGAAGTCGCTGCTGCAGGAGCGCGACGACGTGGTGGCGCTGGACAGCGCGATCATCCAGCATCCGCGCACCTGGGAGGCCTCAGGCCATCTCGCGGGCTTCACCGATCCGCTGGTCGACTGCCGCACCTGCAAGCTGCGGTTCCGCGAGGACAAGCTCGAGGACGGCCAGTGCGGCCAGCAGCCCTCCAAGCGCCCTGGCGAAGGCAAGAACTGCGACCTCACCGAGGCGCGCAACTTCAACCTCATGTTCAAGACCACGGTCGGTCCGGTCGAGGACGAGGGCGCGACCGTCTACCTGCGTCCGGAGACCGCCCAGGGGATCTTCCTGAATTTCAAGAATTACCTGCAATTTTCGCGGAAGCGGCCACCGTTCGGGATCGCGCAGATCGGCAAGTCGTTTCGTAACGAGATCACCCCCGCCAACTTCATCTTCCGGATGCGCGAGTTCGAGCAGATGGAGATGGAGTTCTTCGTGCCGCCGGCCGCGGCGGACGAGTGGTTCGAGTTCTGGAAGCAGGCCCGTTTCGACTGGTATCTGAACCTGGGCGTACGCCCCGATCACCTGCGCCTGCGCGAGCATGACGCAGACGAGCTCTCGCACTACTCGTCAGGCACCAGCGACGTCGAGTACCTCTTCCCGATGGGCTGGGGCGAGCTCGAGGGCGTCGCCAACCGCGGCAACTTCGACCTCACCCAGCATCAGGAGTACTCGCGCCAGAACCTGGAGTACGTGTCTCCCGATGGCGAGCGCTATCTCCCCTACGTGATCGAGCCCGCCGCCGGCGTTGATCGCGCAACCCTCACCTTCCTCATCGACGCCTACGACGAGGACGAGATCGACGGCGAGACCCGCACGGTGCTGCGTCTGCACCCGCAGCTGGCTCCGGTGAAGGTCGCCGTGTTCCCGCTGGTGAAGAAGGACGGCCAGCCCGAGCTTGCGCGCGAGATCTCCAGCGACCTGCGCGAGCGCATGCAGGTCGAGTACGACGAGGGCGGCGCAATCGGCAAGCGCTACCGCCGCCAGGACGAGATCGGGACCCCGTGGTGCGTGACCGTTGACCACCAGTCGCTCGAGGACCGCACCGTCACGCTGCGCGACCGCGACAGCCTCGAGCAGGTCCGCATCGCGATCGCAGATCTCCCCGGTGAGCTAGAGCGCCGGCTGCGCGCGCCGTGGACCTCACCGAAGCTGCAGTAGGCGATTTCTCCGGGCAGCTGGACGAAACATGGACGCTATGCGTCCGCTATTCGTCCAGCTCGGCGGAACCTGGACGGTATGCGTTCGACATTCGTCCAGCTGGACGAAACACGGACGGTATGCGTCCGATATTCGTCCAGCTGGCCGGCGGTGGCCCGAGCTACAGGGGGTTGCGTGCTAGCCGATTTTGAATCCGTGCCAACCGGTTGAGCCGGCCGCGTAGCCGCCGTGGGCGCTGGTGCTGACGCGCAGCTGATAGCTGCCGGCGGCGAGCGTGAAGGCGCGCTTATAGTGGCCTGCGGCGGTCTTCACTGACGTGCTGGCGATGATCTTCTTGTCGCCGGTCGCGCGCCTGATGTCGACGTGCACTGTCTGGGTCGCGGGCCGCACGTCGCCGCTGACGGTCACGCGCTTGCTGGCGGTTTGGACGTCGAAGCTGATCGCCGGCGCTACCAGCACCACGGTCTGTGCTGAGGCGGTCGCGGGCGCTTTGCTGTGGAGCGCGCGCAGCAGGATGCTCTCGCTGATGTCCAGCGTCGCCGACCAGTCGCCGTCGGCGTCGGTTGTAGCGCTGCCGATGTTCGTGACCGTCGGATTGTCGCCCTTGAGCGTGAGCCGCTGGAGCGTTATCGCCGCGCCCCGTACCGGCTTGCCACCGAGCGTCTTCAGCGCCCCAGCGACCGGCAGCTGTTGTCCTGCGTGGATCGTGACCGAGGAGATGCTGAGATATTTGGCCGGGTGCACGGTCTCCCCTGGCGGCAGCACATTACCACCGCCGGCGCTGTCCCTTCCGAGCACCAGGCTCAGCTGCGTCTGCGCACCGGCCAGGCGTTTGACCACCGTCCGAATTGCGGGAATCCGAGCGTAAAGGTCGTTTCCCGGGCACGTGGTTTCGTCCCCGTCACGGTGGCCCGCGATGCGCGGCAGTGTCACGTGCTGTCCCGGCTTGAAGCGCGTGTAGAAGGCGTCGGACGGGTCGACTTCGACGGTCACGTCACCATAAGCGGGGACGCCATGCAGGGCGAGTTTCCAGGCGAACAGATATTCCAGCGCCTTCACCGAGGCCGCCGACGGCTCCACCGAGGTGTAGGTTCCGAGCACCACGGCTCCGAACGACTCGAGGTTGTATCCGCCGGCCTGGGCGCCGACCACGGGCTGGTCGATTCCGCCCCAGCGCGCCTCCCAGATGCGACCGAAGCGGTCGATCGCGAAGTTGTAGCCGATGTCGTTCCAGCCGCGGGTGTACACGTGGAAGTCGTAGACCGAGCGGATCACCTGCGGGACCTGGGCGGCGCTGTAGCTGTTGCTGCCGTCCGAGTGGTGGATGAAGCCCATGCGCACGTCTCCGTAGGCGGGAGGCGCGACCGGACCGCGTCCCTGCGCCCATGCGTGACGCGCGATGATCGCCGGCTGGCCCGGACCTGCGTGAAGGATCGGCTGCGCCAGCGGCAGGCCCGACGCAGTCGCGGTCTCGCCCGAGCTGGCGAACTCCGTCACTCGTGTCGGTATCCGGGCGGCCGCCCTGACGTCGTGACGGTCGCCAGCGGTGGCTGCGTCTGAGACGAGGTAGAGCCTGAGTCCCTGCAGTGGCTGATCAGTCTGTAGCTGCAGCTCACGCGACGGGCCGGTCCAGACCGGATCGCCGCTGAACGTGACCGCCGGTGAGGTTCCGTGGTCGCTGTCGTGACCGGTGCATGCCGCGCTGACCCATTTTCCCCAGCGTCCGTTCTGAGCTCGGGCGCGGATCAGGATCTGAGCTCGCCGTGGGCTGATCCATTTCACGCCGGCGGCGACGAAACGCTTGGAACTTGCCAGTGACAGCGCTCCTCGGTGCACATCACCGATCGCTCGGCTGGTCACCGGTGCATGCTCGTCCATGGCTACGCGGATCATGGGTCGACACTCCTTGTCGTGATCATCGGTACTCCGCCTGCACTGCTATCTGCAGTCCACCTGGGACCGCTCGTCCTGAAATGCTTTGGACGAACACGTGTGGATCAGCAAATACCGTCACAGTCGCAAACGCTCCCAGTAGACCCTGGGGTGCGACTACGACCTTACCGTCCCGCGCGGCGACGGTGGCGGTGATCTTCGCGGACGCCCCGAAGGCGGCGACCGTGCCCCGCAGCGTCAGCTCGCCGCCGATGCCGGCAACCGGCGTCAGTGACTGGATGATCGGCAAAGCACGGCGCAGATCTTCGGTCTGCAGCCGTCCGGTGAGGTCCAGTTTGCCGTTCTGCTTGTGCAGCGTCACGCTGTGCAGGCTCAGAGCGCCGACGTTGAGCGTTCCGATCGAGGCATTGAGCGTGCTCGCCTCACCGGATTGCTTGATCTTGCCGCTCAGCTCATCGGGCTCGAGGTTATAGCTGCGCAGGACCAGATCAAGCTGGTCGACGCTCCCCCACAGCAGTTTGATCGCCGGGAACGCGCTCAGCTTGATGCTGGTGATCTTGGCGGATTTGCCAAGACGAGTTCTCACCACACTGGTTGCGATCGGTGGCAGCACGAGCTGTGCCACCACCAAAACCACCACGACCGCGGCGAGCAGGGCTGCGACTATCCGGCCCCGCCGCGAACGCGGCCTCATGCACTAAGGGTTCGCGACGAAATGACTGGCGAGACTGCGACGCTCGGCCGGGCGTGTCTGACGTTGTGCCCGGAATACGTCGACGCAGCGCATCGCCAATTCCCGCGGGTCAACTCAGACGCGTCCGGGCGCCGACGCAAGCCGTCAGTTGTTTCGTCGTGGGCGAAGCTTGTCAGGCGTTTGTCGAGTCCGGGCCGCTGTACTGGAACTCTTCTTCGGATCCGAACAGCTGGTCCAGCACCTTATTGCGCAGGTCCGGGATCGCGATGACGGCCACGATCGCTGCCAGCAAAAGGAATTTGAGCTTGCCCATAGGTACTGCCTCCGTGATCTTGGGTACGGGAGTATCTGAGGTTAGAGGTCGCAGCTGTCGGGCGCTGTCGCCGGGCCGTGCCGGGACAGACACTGCGCGACGGGTTTACCTAGACGCGGACTATCCGTCGGGCCACCCGGCGACGGGTGGCGGCCCAGGCGTCTGACGCCCCAGCCGACGCGTTCCTGAGAGGCTCGTAGAGCGCCCGCGTCAGATGGTGTAGACGGCGCCGGCCTCGGCGAGCGTGACTTCCGCTCCAAAGCCGGCCTCTCCCTCTGAGCGGACCCGCTTCTGATCGAGCTCATCGGAGAAATGGGTGAGCACCACGCGGCTTGCGCCGGCGGCGGCAGCGAGTTGTCCGGCCTCGCGCGCGGTCATATGACCGCGGAAGCCTTCACCGCTCGGTTCCGATTCGAGCGTCGCCTCGACCAGCAAAAGGTCGGTGCCAGCGGCAAGTTGCTCAAGCGCTCCGTTAGGGCCGCAGTCAGCGCCAAAGGTCAGACGTTTACCGGACGGTGCGGTGATGTCGCAGGCGAAGGTCTCGATGTAGTGCGGCACCGAGGCGAACTTCACGGTGAACGGTCCCACTGACAGTTGCGACTGCTCGGAGTACTCGCTGAGATCGAACACGCTCGCAATCTGGTCGTCAAAGCGCACGACCTCGCCGATCCGTTGGAAGAAATCCCCCGAGCCCGGTGGCGCCCACAGTTTCGGCTGCGGGAACGGTGCACGGATCGAGTACCTCAGCGCAAAGCTGAACGGAATCAGGTCGAGAAAGTGATCGGCGTGGAGATGGCTGATGATGACCGCATCAAGGCTGCCGTAGTCGGTGTACTCGCGTAGGCGCGGGAACACCCCACTGCCACAATCGAGCAGTAGCGTGAAGTCCCCCTCGGACAACAAATAGCCACTGCACGCGCCTCCAACATCGTTCGCAGCTGGAGACTTCCCAAGCACCCTGATTACCACGGCTGGCACCATATCGCGCGCCTATGCACGGCGGTGTGAGATGCGACTCAGGGGCTGCTCGCCTGAGGCGCTGCGGTCGCGACTCAGGCGCTGCGGTCGCGACTCAGGCGCTGCGGTCGCGACTCAGGCGCTGCGGTCGCGACTCAGGCGCTGCGGTCGCGGCTCAGGGTCTAAGCAACTACGACAGCGACTCGGGAACTAATCGTAGGAGTCACTGGCACCACCAAACCCGAACGGTTAGACCCCTGTACGGACAACTCAACCGTGGAGTGCAACCTGTTCGGCCGCCGAGGGGAACTGCCACGCGACCTGCATGCGTCGCTCCGCGCGAAAGTTGAACCGCATTTGACTGGGCGGCCGCAACCCCTCGGGGCGGTCGGGGCGGAAGGTCGCGCACGGGCCAGCCTGGCTAACCGCGCAAAGCATGTTGCGCTTGAAAAAGCATCCCTCGCAGGAGACCTTGGGTTGTCCGTTTGATCGTGCGTTCGCCATCCCGGTCAGCCATAAAAGCGCGTCTGCAATCGAAGCGCACGGGCGAAGTCCGGAAATCGCAACAATTTCGTGACATTTCGATTTTCCTCCAAATAGCGGGGATTTTGTGCTACCGACATGGTTTCTGCCGCATTTTCCAGAGGTTTCTGGGCGTTGATGTCGACGGCTCAATTCAGGGCTCCGGGTGCGCTCGGGTCGGTGCCTCCAGCACGCCGAAATCTGGTAGCCGGCCCGCGAGCAGGCGGCGGCGGTTTGTCGCTGAGCGGCAAAGCGACGCGTCGGGCGATGCCGCACCGCGGTCGACGCGTAACGCCGAGTTGAGCTGCGATTGACGCGCGCTGAGACGTAAGCCGCGACAGTGTCGTTACATACCTGTGTATTTTGTGGCTTGTAACTGTTTTTTGGGCCCAATGAGAATGCGCCGGACTCCCAGAGGTAGCGACAGGCACATTTTCTCGGGTTCTTGCAGGTTCCCATGTCCCCTCACCAAGGAGTCCGCTGATGGCGGGTTTTATCGATTCGGCTGTTCAGGACATTGACAACCGTCTACAGGAGCTCAAGGAAGAGGAGCAGCGGCTGTTGGCGGCTAAAGCTGCGTTGCAGGGCACCACCCGGCGGCCCGGACGTCCACCAACCCGTGCGCCACAGGCCGGAGCCAAGCGGCGTGCCGGACGCCCCCGCGGGCGCCGTGGCGGCAACACCCGCGCGAACCAGACGCTCGAGCTGGTCAAGAGCCAGCCCGGGATCACGATCCCGCAGATCGCAGAAGCGCTGAAGATCGAGCCGAACTACCTCTACCGCGTGATGCCCAAGCTGACCGCCGACAACCTCATCAAGCGCGATGGATCGGGCTGGTTCCCGGTCGACGAAGCCGCGAAATAGGATCCGGCCCGGCTGGATCCGGGGTGTGTCAGGTTCTGGGTCAACAGCCAGCCGGATGCGTCGCTTAACGCGGTGCGGCGCCGTCAGACTCTGACGACGCCGCATCCGCCTAATCGGGTGTTGCGGCCCGATTCGATCGGTCGCGGTTGAGGGCCCGCGATTCGACCGTTAGTTTTCGCTGACGACCAGCCAGGAGTCGATGTTCTCCAGCTGCTGGCGCAGCAGCTCGACGTTGCCGTCGTTGTAGAGCGGGCCGGCGCCGTCGGTGAGCAGGCCGCGAAGGGCTGCAACGGCGCGCGGGTCGACGTTGTCGGCGGTCCGCAGGCGCGCTGACAGCTCCACGAGCTGGGGGCGCGTCGCGCGTACCGAAGCACGTGACGGGTTAACCGCGTTCGAGGTGTAACGGCGGCCGGTCGTGGGCTCCTCGGCGATGCGCTCGAGGCCTCTGGCCAGGTACTTGCGGGTGCGGTCGCTGGTCAGCTGACGCGCGCGAGCAGTGTGAGCCGGCGTGCGAGATGGGTCAACGCCCTGGGCAAGATCACGGTCGAGCCCGAAGGAACGGACGCGCGCTACGAGCGGCGCGAACGGGTGGCCGTTTCCATTGTCAGAAATGGCCTTTGGAGTGGTGTTGATTTGTGTCATGTTCAGTCTCCACAGACGATGATCGGGGCGGCGGGATTGCCACGCGACTCCTGATCGGTTTTGGGTTTCTACCGCCCAAACATCCCTATATGAATGATGCGCACGTAGTCGTCAAGAACTTGTGGAGGAACGCACACTTGGTGTGAAGATTTCGTTTAGGTGATTTTTGCCACTTGCAGGTGTTTTCTGGCGGTTTAGAGTGTCGGCGGACACTCAACGGCTCGGCTCGATGTCTCGACGCGCCTTCGACAGCTCGACAAGCACAGGTTCAGCGGATCCGAGAGTGGTGCCCTGTGAGTACTGGTGCGATGCGGTGCAAAACCCGGCGATGCGTAACGATCTCGGTGCGACGACCACAACTCGACCCGCCGCCCCCTCTGCTCGGGTGCGGGTCGAGTTGGGCTCACCCAGCAGCCATAAGTCGACCCACCAGGTCCCGCGCGGAGCCGCGAGTCGAGTTGTGCTCACCCAGCAGCCATAAGTCGACCGGCCACCGCTCGGGCGCACGCACGGGTCGAGTTGTGGTCAGGGTCGAGTTGCGCTCAGGGTCGAGTTGTGGGCAGGGTCGAGTTGTGGTCAGGGTCGAGTTGTGGGCAGGGTCGACTTGTGGTCCGGGTCGAGTTGGGCACCCAGCGGCCACAATCAGCCACGTCTTTCTGGGTGGTGCGGGTCGAATTTCGGCGTCGACAAGGGTGACTCTGTAGCTGTAGCTCGCGCGCGGGAGTGGGACGCCAAGAGTGGCACCGCAGCGGGTGCCACGCTAAGGGGACCCACGCCAAGAGGATGGTGCGGCGCAGAGGGCGCCGCCGCGCGAGACGATGCCGCGCCGAGGCGACGGTACGCCGCCGCGCACCGTGCTCAAACGCCTCAGATCAGCCCGAGCTGCTTGACGGCCTCACGTTCCTCGAGCAACTCGCGTACGGAATCGTCGATCCTGGCGCGCGAGAACTCATTGAGTTCAAGGCCCTGAACGATCTCGTAGTGGCCGTCACGCGTGGTTACGGGGAATCCCGAGATGATGCCCTCAGGAACACCGTAGGAACCGTCGGAGAGAACGGCCATCGACACCCAGTCGCCCTCGGGCGTGCCGTTCACCCAATCATGCACGTGGTCGATCGCGGCGTTCGCGGCCGAGGCGGCGCTGGAGAGCCCGCGGGCTTCGATGATCGCCGCGCCGCGCTTTTGCACGGTGGGGATGAAGGTGTCTTGCACCCACTGCTGGTCGTCGATCACGTCCGCGACATTGTTGCCGTTGATCTGGGCGTGGAAGAGGTCCGGGTATTGCGTCGAGGAGTGGTTACCCCAAATCGTGACGCGACGGATGTCGCCGATAGGGACGCGGGCCTTCTTGGACAGCTGCGCGAGCGCGCGGTTGTGATCAAGGCGCACCATCGCCGTGAAGCGGTTACCCGGGATGTCAAATGCGTTCTGCTGGGCGATCAATGCGTTGGTGTTGGCCGGGTTGCCCACCACCAGCACCTTGATGTCTGGGGCCGCGACCTCATTCAGCGCCTGCCCCTGCGGTTTGAAGATGCCGCCATTGGCGTCAAGCAGGTCGCTGCGCTCCATCCCCGCCTTACGCGGCATCGCGCCCACCAGCATTGCGATGTTCGCGCCTTCGAACGCCGAGCGCGGGTCATCACTGATATTGATCGCGGAAAGCAGCGGGAAGGCGCAGTCGTCCAGCTCCATCGCGGTGCCCTCTGCGGCCTTCAACGCCTGCGGTACCTCCAGCAACGAGAGCTCGACCGGCGTGTCCGGACCGAGCATCTTCCCGCTGGCGATCCGGAACAGCAACGCATAGCCGATCTGCCCGGCAGCCCCGGTAACGGCGACTTTCACTGTGGGCTTGCTCACTTGAGCCTCTTTCATCCGGGAATTTCCGCGTTCTTGTGGGCGCTGACTGGCGCTGATCGCCTAACTTACATCAGGCAGAGCCCGCGACGGGCTTGGAGCCGCTCCCGAGAACCACATGCACCCGGGAGGTTCAGGCCCACCGATCGAGTTAACAAGCCCGGAGTAGCGATAATGACCACCGTGACATCGGAGGAACCCGACGTAGCGCTCATCGGCGCGGGAATCATGAGCGCAACTGTCGGGACCCTGCTCAAGCAGCTCGACCCGTCGCTCACGGTGAGGATGTTCGAGACACTTCCGGGGCCGGCCGAGGAAAGCTCACAGGCCTGGAACAATGCCGGCACCGGGCACGCCGCCAACTGCGAGCTGAACTACACCAGCCAGCGGCCCGACGGCAGCGTCGACATCAGCAAGGCGCTGAACGTCAACACGCAGTTCGACGTCTCGCGGCAGTTCTGGTCCTACCTGGTCACCACCGGCGTGATCCCTGACCCGAACGAATTCATCCACTCGGTCCCCCACATGAGCTTCGTCTCGGGCCCCGACAACGTCGGCTTCCTCAAGAACCGGTTCGAGGCGATGTCCGCCAACCCCTGCTTCTCCGGGATGCAATACAGCGAGGCCCCTGAACAGATCGGCGAGTGGGCACCATTGCTGATGGAGGGCCGCAAGCCCGGGCAGCAGCTGGCCACCACCTGGGTGCCGAGCGGCACCGATGTCGACTTCGGCGCGGTCACGCGCTTCATGTTCCGCGGGCTCGAAGCGCAGTCCGGCTTCTCCTCTGATTTCAATACGCGCGTGACCGACCTGCAGCGACAGTCGGACGGTCGCTGGCGTCTGACGCTGCGCAAGACCGTTACCGGCGAGCGGTACTACGTCACGGCCAAGTTCCTGTTCGTGGGTGCGGGCGGCGGTGCGCTGAAGCTGCTGCAGGACTCGGGAATTCCGGAGATCCGTGGCTACGGTGGTTTCCCGGTGAGCGGTCTGTGGTTGCGCTGCGACTCGCGGGCGCTGGCGCGGCGCCACGACGCGAAGGTCTATGGCAAGGCGGCGTCCGGTTCGCCTCCGATGTCGGTGCCGCACCTCGACACGCGCGTCATCGACGGCAATCAGTCGCTGTTGTTCGGCCCCTACGCCGGATTCTCCACCAAGTACCTGAAGCAGGGTTCGTACACGGACATGTTCAGCTCGATCGGCGGTCGCAACATCGGTCCGATGCTGTCGGTCGGGATGCACGAGATCCCGCTCACCAAGTATCTGATCACCGAGGTGCTGAAGAGCACCTCGCGCAAGTTCAAGTCGCTCACCGAGTTCTTCCCGGATGCGGAGCCATCCGAGTGGACCGAGGTCACCGCCGGGCAGCGCGTGCAGGTCATCAAGCCCGGCGGTAAGCACGCCGGCGAGCTCGAGTTCGGCACCGAGCTGATCGTGAGCGAAGACCGCTCGATCGTCGGACTGCTGGGCGCCTCACCGGGTGCCTCGACCGCCGCGCACATCGCCGTGCAGGTCGCCGAGCGCTGCTTTGCGGAGCTGCTTCAGTCGAGTGACCGGATCAAGCAGATCATCCCCACCTATGGGATCGACCTGAGCAAGGATGCCGACGCGCTGCGCGAAACGCGCCGCCGCACCGCCGACATCCTCAAGATTCACCAGGACATCTAGGCGTGCTGAGCCGAACGTTCGGCTCAGCCCACTAGACCTCGTCAGGCGTAGACGTCCGCCAGCTTGGCGTTCAGGTAGCGCAGGAACGGCTGGACCTCGATCCCGGTGCCGAGTTCACGCTGCAGCAGCTCGGTCGAGTCGAACTTCGAGCCATGACGATGGATCTTCTCGCGCAGCCACTCACGCAGTGGCGCGAGTTCACCGGATGCCACCAGCTCATCGAGCTCGGGAATGTCGAGGTGAGCCCGCTCCCAGAGCTGCGCGGAGACCAGCGTGCCGAGCGCATACGTCGGAAAGTAACCGAACAGGCCGGCCGACCAGTGCACGTCCTGCAGCACGCCCACGGCGTCGCTCGTGACCTCGACACCGAGGTAGTCGAGCATGCGGCTGTTCCAGGCCTCGGGTAGGTCCTTGACCTGCAGCTGACCGCTGATCAGCTGCTGCTCGAGTTCGAAGCGAACCACAACGTGCAGCGCGTAGGTGGTCTCGTCGGCCTCGATCCGAATCAGCGACGGCTGCACCTCGTTCACCGCACGGAACAGCGCATCGCTCTCAAGGCCTTCGAGCGCGCCTCCGGACAGCTGCGCCAGTCGCGGCGCCAGCACGCCGCAGAACCCGCGGCTGCGCCCCACCATGTTCTCCCACAGGCGGCTCTGCGACTCGTGAATCGTGAGCGATGTGAGGTGGCCAAGGGGCGTGCGGTACAGCTCTGGGGCGACACCGGAGTCGTAAAGCCCATGGCCGGTCTCATGCATCGCCCCGTACAGCGACGCCGGGAAATACGACTCGTCGTAGTGGTTGGTGATGCGCGTGTCACCCTGCCCGATCGGAGCCGCGAACGGATGCTCGGTGTCGTCCAGCCGCCAGCTCTCCTCGGTGAAGCCCATCCAACCGATTACCTCGCGCACGAGCTCGCGCTGACCCGCGACCGGATAGCGCACGTGCTTCAGCGACCCGTCGATGCGCTGGTCGCGGAGGCGGGCGATCAGTGGTGTGAGCCCGCCCTTGAGCTCGTCGAAGGTGACGTTGACGCGCTCGGTGGTAAGCCCGGGGTCAAAGTCATCGAGCAGCACGTCATAGCCGTTGTCGTAGCCGTCAAAGCACGCGATGTAGCGATGCACAAGTTCGAGGTGCGACTGCAGGTGCGGGGCGAACGCGGCGAAGTCGCTGTCGGCCTTGGCCTTCACCCAGATCACGTAGCCGTTTGCGGCCGAGCGCGCCAGATCTTCGGCCAGGTCGGTCGGGACGCGACTGGCCTTCTCGTAGGTGCGCCGCGCGCGCTGCACGATGCGAGCATCATCGGAGTCCGGATCAGCCCCGTTCAGCTCCGCCGCCGCACCCTCCAAGAGCTGCTCGGTCTCGCGCGAGATCAGTCGCTCATGGCGGATCGCCTCAACCGTCCCGGCGACCTCTGCGCGGTGCGCGGCGCCGGCGACCGGCATCTTCGTGTTCTGATCCCAATCGAGCAGCTCGGCGGCGGTGCCGAGGTCATCGATTTGCGCCATGTGCTTACGCAGCGCAGCCATTTGTGAGCTCATCCTGTACTCCAATAATCGGTGTCTGCCACCATTGCAGCATGTTCGGGCGCGGGCGCTCTATCAAGCTAATCACGATTGCCGGGATCAGGATCGGTGTCGACGGCACCTGGTTCGTGATGCTGTTCCTGTTGATCTTCCTGCTGCAGGGCTCGTTCAAGACTGCGCTGGGATCCTCCGACCTGGTCGCCTACATGACCACGGTCGTGACCGTGATGCTGTTTTTCGTGTCGCTGATCATCCACGAGCTCGGCCACGCGTTCGCCGCCCGCCGCGAAGGGATCGCGGTCAACCGCATCGAGCTGTTCCTGTTCGGTGGCACCACGCATATGAGCCGTGACTCCAAGACTCCCGCGGAGGAGTTAAAGATCTCCGCGGCAGGCCCGGCAGGCACGCTGCTGTTCATCGTCATCTGCCTGATCGTGGACCTGCTGATCGTCGGCCCCAACCGCATGGTTCATGCGATCGAGCTCGACTCCGACATCAGCATCACCCCGGTGCTGCTGTCACTCAGCTGGCTGGTGCCGATGAACGTGCTGATCCTGGCCTTCAACCTGGTACCGGCCTATCCCCTCGACGGCGGACGGATCGCGCGCGCGGCGATCTGGAAGGCGACCGGCGACAAGCTCAAGGGAACCCGCTACAGCGCGCGTCTGGGCGAGTACTTCGCGATTGCGATGGGCATCTTCGGCGCCTACCTCGCACTCAGGGGCCACGCCTTCGACGGTATCTGGATCATGATCCTCGCGACGATGATCTGGCAGTCGGCGCGCTTCGCGCTGCACGGCACGGATGTCCCGACTCGCGTCCAGGGCGTGCGCGTGGCCGACATCATGGATCACGAGCCGGTGACGATCGTCGGAACCACGACCGTCACCGAGGCGCTGAACGACCGTTTCTACCGCTACGGGATGGCGTGGCTGCCGGTGACCGATGGCGACGGCTACTTCATCGGGATCGCGCGCCAGGACAAGGCCCAGCAGACCGAGGACGCTGGCGACGGTCAGTACACGGTCGGCGCGATCCTCGAACCCGGCGACTACCACCGCTTCTGCATCGATGAGACCCAACCGCTCACCGAGGCGCTCAACTTCGGGCCGCTGACCGAGCTGGGCGCGCTGATGGCGACCGACGCCGCGGGGCACCTGCGCGGCGTGATCACGATCGCTCAGATCCGCCGCGTGCTGCAGACCGCGGTGGCGCAGTAGCCAGCGTCACGTTCCGGCACCGGCCCGGGTGGCCAGTGCCGTCAAACGGGGCGTCGCAGCAGGTTCCTGGTCATCCAAGACCGGGAACCTGAGTGGGCTCTCAAATCAGCCGTTGATCAGCAGTTCCGCGATTTGGACCGCGTTGGTGGCGGCACCCTTGCGCAGATTGTCAGCGACCACGAACATCGAGAACGAGTTGGGGGCGCTGGGATCGATGCGCACGCGGCCGACGAACACGTCGTCCCTGCCCTCGGATTTCAACGGGGTCGGAACGTTCTCGACGATCAGCCCGGGAGCGCTGTGCAGCAGTTCGTTGAGACGCTCCAGCGTGATCGGGTCGCGGGTGGTGAAGTTCACCGACTCGGAGTGCCCCATGCGCACTGGGACGCGCACGCAGGTGACGGCGACGCCGATGCTGTCGTCCTCGAGGATCTTGTGGGTCTCGAACATCATCTTGCGTTCTTCGTCGGTGTGGTCGTCGCCTTCGGCGAAGTTGCCGGCCGCGCCGATCACGTTGAAGGCGATGTTCTCCGGGTAGATCTCGGGCGCCGGCATCGCGTTGCCGTCGAGCGAGGCCTGGGCCTCGGCGTCCAGCGCCTGCAGGGCCTTCACGCCGGTGCCGGAGACGGACTGGTAGGTCGAGACGATCAACCGCTCGATCCCGGCCTCGCGGTGGATCGGGGCGAGCGCCACCATCAGCTGCATGGTCGAGCAGTTGGGGTTCGCGATCAGTTTGGGACGACCGTGCCCGTTGCCGCTCAGTGCGTGCGGGTTGACCTCGCTGACGACCAGCGGCACGCTTGGGTCACGGCGCCATGCGGACGAATTATCGACCACTGTGGCTCCAGCCTCGACGAACTTTGGCGCGAATTGCTTGGAGGTGGCGCCGCCGGCCGAGAAGATCGCGATGTCGATCCCGGAGAGGTCGGCGTCGTCGGTCAGCGCTCTGACGGTACGGCCGTCGATCACCCTGCCGGCCGAGCGCTCGGTTGCGAACAGCACGATTTCGTGGTCCTGGTCGAGGCCGCGCTCCTTCAGGCACTGGAGCAGCACGGTGCCGACCGCGCCGGTGGCGCCGACGACGGCGAGCGTGAGCCGGCGAGCCGGCTGGCTCCCGACGCTCATCGCGCCTCCTGGCCCATGACCTCGGTCTTCACATCGGCCTCGTCGAGCCCGAACGCGGTGTGCAGCGCCTGCACCGCGACCGGCACCGCTGCCGCGCGGATCAGGCAGGTGATCTTGATCGGCGAGGTGTGGATGATCTCGATGTTGATGTTCTCGTCGGCGAGCGTGCGGAAGACCTTGGCCGCGACTCCGGGGTGCGACTTCATACCCGCGCCGATGATCGAGACCTTGCCGATCTTGTCGTCGGTTTCCAGACCGGTCAGCTCGAGCTCCACGCGCACCGGCTGCAACGCATCCTCGGCGGTCCTGACGTCCTCGAGCGGGACCGTGAACGAGACCTCGGCCTCATAGGCCTCGCCCTTCGGCTCGTTCTGCACGATCGTGTCCACGTTCACGCCGGCGTCGGCCAGCGCGGCGAAGATGTCGGCGGCGGCGCCGGGGCGGTCCGGCACACCGGTGAGCGTGATCAGCGCCTCGTCGGTGGTGTGGGTGACAGCCGTGATCAGCGGATTCTCCATCGTCTCTTCCTCTCCTACTACTACGGTCCCGGGTGCATCTACGAAGCTTGAACGGCAGTGGATCTTTACGCCGTGGGTACGCGCATACTCGACCGAGCGCAACTGCAGCACCTTGGCGCCTGAGGAGGCCATCTCGAGCATCTCCTCGAATGAAACCTTGGGCAGCTTGCGGGCGCTGGGGACGATCCGCGGGTCGGCGCTGAAGACCCCCGGGACGTCGGTGTAGATTTCGCAGACCTCGGCCTCGAGCGCGGCCGCAACGGCGACCGCGGTGGTGTCCGACCCGCCGCGCCCGAGCGTGGTCACGTCGCGGGTGGTGGACACGCCCTGGAAGCCGGCGACCAGCACGATCATGTCCTCTTCCAGCGCGACGCGGATGCGGTCGGCCTTCACGTCGATGATCCGCGCCTTGGTGTGCGAGGTATCGGTCACGATCCCGGCCTGGGAACCGGTGAGCGAGATCGCCTTGTGGCCGAGGTCGTTGATCGCCATCGCGCAGAGGGCGCAGGACATGCGCTCGCCGGTGGAGAGCAGCATGTCGAGCTCGCGCGGATCGGGCTGCGGCGAGACCTCTTCGGCCATCTGGATCAGTTGATCGGTGGTGTCGCCGCGGGCGGAGAGCACCGCGACCACGCGATAGCCGTCTTCGCGGGCCCGCACGATCCGTTTGGCCGCGCGCTTGAGCCGCTCTGCGTTGGCGACGCTGGTGCCGCCGAACTTCATGACCACGGTGGGCTTGTCCATTGCCATCTGAGGTTACCCCGAGAGTCCTGGTAAGACGGGTATCTCCGAACCGGCGCCGGTCAGAGTGAGCTGCGGCCGGAGAAGGCGCGGCCGAGGGTGAGCTCGTCGGCGTACTCGAGGTCGGACCCGACCGGCAGACCCGAGGCCGGCCGTGTGACCCGCACATCCGGGTTGATTCGGTGGATTCCGGAGGCGATGTGCATCGCGGTGGCCTCGCCGGTGGTGGTCGGGTTGGTTGCCACCACCACCTCGCGGATCACGCCTTCACGTACGCGGTCGTAGAGCTGCTCGATCTTCAGGTCCTCGGGATCGATGCCGTCGATCGGCGAAAGCGCACCGCCAAGCACGTGGTAACGGCCGCGGAACTCGTGCGTGCGCTCGATGCTGATCACGTCGACCGGCTCCTCGACCACACAGATCAGCTCGCGGTCGCGCCGCTCGTCCTCGCATATCCGGCAGAGCCGCCCCTCAGCGAGGTTGAAGCAGATCTCGCAGAAGGTGATCTTCTCCTTCACCTCGCGGATCGCGTCCGAGAGCGCGTAGGCGTCGTCCTCGCTGGCACGCAGCAGGTGAAAGGCGAGCCGTTGGGCGGTACGACCGCCGACTCCCGGAAGCTTGGAGAGCTCGGTGATCAGCCGCTGCAGCGGTGGGGCTTGGACGCTCAAAGCCCTGGAATACCGAGGCCGCCGCCCATTCCCCCGGTGATCGCGTTCATCCGCTCGGCAGCCAGTTGCTGGGACTTCTCGATGCCCTGGTTGACGGCCGCCAGGATCAGATCGCCGAGCATTTCGACGTCATCGGGGTCGACTGCTTCGGGCGCGATCGTGATCGACTTGACCAGCATCTCGCCGGTCACCTCGACGCTGACAGCGCCGCCGCCGGCAGTCGCCGTGACGACCTCGTCCTTCAGCGACGCCTGCGCCTTGGCCATCTCCTCCTGCATCTTCTGAGCCTGCTTGAGCAACTGCTGCATGTTGGGCTGTGGCATGACGTCTAGGTCTCCTCGTTGTCGTCTGAAATCTCTTTGGCGCCGAACTCTTCAACGAGCCTAGCCACCAGCTGATCCTCGGTCATCGGCGTTACCGCGTCGGGCTCCACTTCAGTTTCGGCTTCAGCGGTCGCAGTCGCGAGTTCGTAGCGGATCGCGAGCTTGGTCCCGGTTACGTTTCTGAGCGCCTGCTCGGTGGTCCGGCGGTGTTCGTCCTGCTCGCACTTGCGGCATTGGAACTCCGCCTCAGGTGGGAACGAGAGAATCAGCTCCGAGCTGCCGACCGACACCGGCTTGGCGGACTCGATCATCCCGCCCAGCATCCGGTTCGAGCCCTTCACCATTTCGACGACGGCGGGCCAGATCTTGGTCACGTGCGGCAGGTCGAGGTCCGCGTTCGGCGGCTGGTAGCCGTAATCGTCATCGGCAGGCTCGGGCGCGGGTGGCGGGTCTTCTGAGTCGAGCGCCGTGAAGTCGGGCGATGCGGCGACGGTTAGCGGCGGCGCGTCGGGGACGTTGAAGTCGGGCGGGGCCAGGTCGAGCGGGACGTCCGAGTCGAACGGAGCGCCCGAGTCGAACGAAGCGCCGGAGTCGAACGAAGCGCCGGAGTCGCGCGGAGCGTCCGAGTCCAACGGCGCCCCCGAATCGAACGGACCGCCCGAGTCGAGCGGATCGCTGGACTCGAACGGGTCGCCGGAGTCAAATCCGGCCCCGGAGTCAAACGCGGCCTCAAACTCGAGCCCCGGGGGATCGTCCGCAGTCGCGTCTGCTGGATCTTGCGACTCGGGCGCAGACGACGGGGCCTGCAGAGGCGCCGACGCAGACCGCTCGGGTGTCGACTGCGACGACTGGGCGGGTGCCTGCGCCGGCCGTCGTGGGCTGGCCGGCCCGGCACCCCGCTCCAGGCGCTCGATCCGTGAGAGCAGCGCCGACGTCGAGGGATCCATCTGCGGAGCGGCGGCCTTGATCAACACCAATTCCAGCTGGATCCGCGGCTGCGCGCCGTTGGCGCTGGCCTCGATCGCCGCAGCCACGAGCTCAATCAGGCGCACCGCATCGGTCTCGCCGAGCGACCGTGCCTGCTCGAGCAGGCTGGCGTCGCGGTCGGCGGTGACGCGCAACTCCGGCGGAACCTGCCCGATGATCTGCACCGTCAGCAGCTCACGCGCGTGTGCCTCGAGGTCACGCAGCACCTGGCCCGGATCACGGCCGGATGCGGCCAGCGTGGCGGCTGCCCGCAATGCCGCCGGGGCATCGCCGGCGACGATCGCGTCGACCGCCGCGAACAACTGCTCAGCGTCGGCGATACCGAGCACATCAAGCACGTCCTGGGGCTGGATCGTGTCCGCGCCGACATAGGTGACGAGCTGCTCGAGCGTGCCCAGCGCGTCGCGGTAGGAACCGGTGGCGTGGCGCGCGATCAGCGCTGCGGCGCCTTCATCGATCGCGATCCCCTCCTTGTCCACCACGCGTTTGATCACGGTCTGAACCTGCTCGGCTGCGGGCCGGCCGAAGTCGAACCGGTGACAGCGATCAACTACGGTCGGAAGTACCTTGTTCGCCTCGGTCGTCGCGAGCACGAACACCGTCCGCGGCGGCGGCTCCTCAAGCGTCTTCAAAAACGCGTTCCAGGCCTGGGTCGAGAGCATATGCGCCTCGTCCAGGATGTAGACCTTGTGGCGACCTGACACCGGCGCGTAGGCGACCGTCTCGCGCAGTGCGCGAATGTCGTCGACGCTGTTGTTGGAAGCCGCGTCCATCTCGATCACATCAAGCGAGGTCGCGTTCGCGATCGAGACGCAGGACTCGCAGACCCCGCAGGGCGTTACGGTCGGCCCCTGGTCACAGTTCAGCGACGCCGCGAGAATCTTGGCCATCGAGGTCTTGCCAGTTCCGCGCGAGCCCACGAATAGGTATGCATGGTGGATCTGGTCGCGCTCGACCGCGTGCGAAAGCGTACGCACTACGTGCTCCTGCCCCACGACGTCGGCAAACGTGCGAGGGCGATGGCGGCGGTAAAGCGAAGGTCCGGATGACACGGGGTATTCGAGGATAGAGCCACCCTCCCCCGACCAACAAAACAGCCCCGCCGCGCCTGGAGGTTGCCGCTTAAGGCTGCTTCCTTCCGGACCTGACCTGGTTCACAGGCCTCCACCGCGACGGGACCGCTGAACATCATACGAACAGTCGCGCGTTACGCTCAACATCTATGAAGATCGGAGTTGTGGGACTCGGCTATGTAGGACTTCCACTGGTGGTCGAGTTCGCGAAGAACGGCGACGAAGTGATCGCGGTCGACGTCGACCAGCAGAAGATCGAGTCACTGCACAAGGGTCATTCCTACGTTGAGGACATCCCCGACTCGGAGCTGCAGGCGGTCGCAGGTCATATTCAGGCCTCCGCCAGCTTCGAGGCGCTGTCCGAGGCCGAGGCGATTCTGATCTGCGTCCCCACGCCGCTCACACCCAATCGCGAGCCTGACCTGCAGGCGCTGCAGCACGCTGCCGGCGCGCTTGCGCGCGTAATCCGCCCCGGCCAGTTGATCGTGCTCGAGTCGACCACCTACCCGGGAACGACACGCGAGCTGCTCGCACCGGCGCTGACCCAGGGCTCGCAGCTGCTCCCCGGGAAGGACTTCAACCTCGCCTTCTCCCCCGAGCGGATCGACCCGGGACGCACAGATTTCACGCTCAAGACGACCCCGAAGGTGGTCGGCGGCCTGACCGAGCAGTGCGGCGACCGTGCTGTCGAGCTCTATGAACGCATCTGCGACAACGTCGTGCGCGTCTCCACGCCCGAATCGGCGGAACTCACGAAGCTGCTGGAGAACATCTTCCGCTCGGTGAACATCGCGCTCGTGAACGAGATGGCGATCCTGGCCGAACGCATGGATATCGACATCTGGGAGGTCGTTGACGCGGCTGCGACCAAGCCCTACGGGTTCATGCCGTTCAAGCCCGGACCCGGCATGGGCGGTCACTGCCTGCCGGTGGATCCCTTCTATCTGACCTGGCGCGCCCGCCAGTTCCAGATGTCGACCGAGTTCATCGAGCTGGCCGGCAAGATCAACCAGCAGATGCCGCACCACTGCGTCGAGCGGATCGAGCTCGCCCTCAACGAGATCGCCAAACCGGTCAAGGGTTCCAAAATCACGTTGCTGGGCGTGTCCTACAAGGGCGGGACCGGCGACATCCGCGAGTCCCCGGCGCTGCTGATCATCGAAGAGCTGAGCCGTCGTGGGGCAGACCTGCGATATCACGATCCATTCGTGCCGGCGCTCGAGGAGTTCGGACTCACCAGCGTTGCGCTTGACGAGGCGACCGCCGACGCCGATGCGGTGGTGCTCGTCACCGCCCACCCCGGCATCGACCACCAACAGCTGGCACGCGACGCAAAGCTGTTTGTGGACCTGCGCGGCGTGACCCGCGGGATCGACACCGACAACATCGTCCGGCTCTAGCCGCCCGCGGGCCTGCGCTCACTGCGGCACTCGATTGCGCACAGGTCGGCGCGATTCCAGGCTGCGCGGCCCAGCGCACGCTCGTGGTAGCGTCGCCACCCGTGCCCGAATCCGTTGCAATCACCGGCCTAACGCTGACCCCGGCCGAACTTGCGGCGATCGCGCGTGACCGGGTGGAGGTGGAGATCAGCGCGGATGCGCGAGAGCGGATGGCCCGCGCGAACGCGGTAGTGCGCGCGGCCGCGGCCTCCGACTCGCCGGTCTACGGTGTCACGACTGGTCTCGGCGCTCGCGTCGGGCTTCAGGTTCGCGACGAATCTGGCCGCGAGTTCTCGCTGCGCACGATCCGGGGCCGCGCCACCGCCGTGGGTGAGCCGCTGCCCAGCGAGCTCACTCGTGCGGCGATGGCAGTGCGCCTCAATGGCCTGTGCGCGGGCGGAGCCGGCGCGAGTCCCGCCGTCGCCGACGGGTTTGCGGCTGCGCTCAACCGTGGCCTGCACCCCGAGATTCCGCGCTCGGGCTCGATCGGCGCGGCCGACCTGTGCCTGATGGCGCACGTCGGACTCGGGCTGATCGGCGAAGGTCGCTGCGAACTTGACGGCGACTGGCTGCAGGCTCGGCAGGCGCTGGCCGCGGCAGGGCTCGCTGCGCTGGAGCTCGGCCCCAAGGACGGATTGGCGATCTGCTCGAACTCGTCGGTCGCGATCGGCGCCGCGACGCTGGCGCTGGTCGACGCGTGGACCTGCCTGGAGGAGCTGCAGATCGCGGCGGCGCTTTCGATGGAGGGCTTCCGCGCCGGTCTGACCCCACTCGATCCGCGCGCGGTCGCGGCGCGTCCCGCGCCGGGGCAGCAATGGTCGGCGGACGGATTGCGGGCGCTGCTCGCGGGCAGCGCCCTGGGGCAGGTATCGCCGGGCGCTTCCCGGCGCCTGCAGGATCCGCTCAGCTTCCGCTGCGCGAGCCAGATCCACGGTTCGTTGCAGGCGGCGCTGACGCTGCTTGAAGCGGCTGTTGTGGCTGACCTCAACGGCGCCGCGGACAACCCGCTGGTGCTGGCCGAGGATGAGGCGATCATCTCCACCGGCAACTTCCAGGGCCCGGCACTGGCGCTTGCGCTGGACGCCGTGGCGATCGCGATCGCCCAGGTCGGGCATGCCAGCGGACAACGCCGCGCACGGCTGAGCACCCAGCGCCACAGCGGGCTGCAATCAAACCTGGTGGAGCAGGATCCAGGCTCCCCGACACGCTCAGGCGCGGCTCCGCTGGGCAAAACCGCGCTGGCGCTGGTGCTCGAGCTGCGCCACAGCGCAGCACCGCTGGCGTTGCACGGGATGGTTGAGGCCGACGGCGTCGAGGACGACACAACAGGCGCCACCCAAGGTGCGCTGCGGGTGCGAGAACAACTCGCGAGGCTGCGTGAACTGATCGCGATCGAACTGCTGGTGGGCGCGCAGGCGGTCGATCTGGCGATGCTGGATGGCGCAGGTCCGCTCGGGGCCGGGACCGAGGCCGCGCACCGAGCCGTGCGCGAGATCGTTGCGCCGCTGGGCGAGGACCGTCCGCTTGGCCCCGAGGTGACGCTCATTGTCCGATCACTGCTGACGTCGGGAACGTTACGGGCGCGGACCGCCGCGGCGCTCTGATGAACACCGCGAGCGGCGTGTGCCAAATCCAATCAACCGAGGTAGCGGCCATATGAGCCAAATCGAACTGACTTACCTCGACGGCGCCGACGTCGATGCGCTCGCACTGAGCGACGAGGAGATCCTCGATTCGGTGCGCGGTGTGCTCGCTGCACAGGGCCGCGGTGAGACCGTGATCGAACCGCGCACGCACCTGTTTCCGCGGGGCGCGCACGGACACTTCAACGTGCTGCGGGGAGCGACTCCGCAGCACGCCGGCGTGAAGGTGGTCGGCGACTTCGTCGACAACCATGAGCGCGGGCTGCCGTCCGAGCTGGCGCTGCTGCTGCTGATGGATCCGATGACCGGAGTTCCCCGGGCGATCATCGACGCCACCGCAATTACCGAAATGCGCACCGGCGCGGTGACCGCGATCGGCGCCGAGCAGCTCGCGCGCGCGGACTCGCGCGTGCTCGGCCATATCGGCGCTCGCGGCACCGCGTACTGGAATGTGCGGCTGTGTGCGCATGTGCTCGGCGGGCTCGAGCAGGTGCGGGTACATTCGCGGCGTCCGCAGAGCCGCGAGGCATTCGCCCAGCGGTTGCGTAACGACCTTCAGCTCGAGGTCACGGTCACCGAAGATTGGGAGTCCTGCGTGCGCGGCGCCGACGTGGTCGTCGAGGCCAGTCGCCTGACCGAACCGACGCCGATGCTGCTCACCGAATGGATCGCGCCCGGCACGCTCGTCGTCCCCTACGGCACCGTCAGCGCGGTCGAGCTGTCGCTGACCGAGATCATGGACAAGGTGGTCGTGGACGACTGGGGACAGGCCGGGGCGGGACCGCTCGGGGCGCTGCGCGCCCACGTCGATAGCGGCCGGCTCACGGCCGACACGCTGCACGCCGAGCTCGGTCAGATCGTCGCCGGGCTCGCCCCCGGACGCGAGTCCTCACAGGAGACGATCCTGTTCTGGCATCGCGGTCTCTCGACCACCGACGTGGCGCTCGGCGAGGCGCTGCTCGACAAGGCCCGTGAGCGGGGCGTAGGACGCAAGCTGCCGTTCCGCTGACCGGGGGCCACGGTTACCTGTCAGTGGTCATCCAAGACCACTGACAGGACCAAAGCGCTTCTAACTACGGCCTTCCAGCTCCTGAATGCGATCCAGCAGCTCGGAGACCAGCACCGCGCCGGCGTAGTTGAGATCGAGGTCCTGGCGTAACCGCTCGGCGCGGGCGACCAAAGCAGCGCTGCGCTCATCAAAACGCGGCTCCACGACCGGGCTGGCGGCGGTCCGATCCTCAAACAAGCCGTACTCGACGTATCTGCGCACAACGGTGATTTGCACGCCCGCCTGTCGTGCCACCACCGTCAGCTCGATCTGCTGCTGCTCGCTCATCAGCTCTGCTCCTTGGATGCGGCGTCCGCGAGTTGCTCGTAGAGCTCGCGTTCGCGGTCGGAGAGGTGCTTGGGCATGTTGATCTTCACGATCCCATACAGGTCGCCCTTGCCGCCTCCGCGCTTGGGCAGGCCGCGCCCGCGCAGACGCAGCCGGCGTCCGCTGGAAGAGCCCTCAGGAACTTTCACCTGGGCATCGCCTGTTGGCGTCTTGACCTTCACGGTCGCGCCCAGTGCGGCCTGCCAGGCCTCGACCGGCACCTCGACCTCAAGGTCGTCGGCGCCACGGTTGCGGAAGTGCGGGTGGGGCCGGATCGCGATCCGCAGGAACAGGTCGCCGGGTGGCCCGCCGTCGTAACCGGGTCCGCCCTTGCCGGCGATCCGGATCAGCTGTCCGTCGCGCACGCCGGCGGGGAAGTTCACGTCCAGATCGGAGTCCGCCATCGTCAGCTTGCGGCGCCCGCCTTCGATCGCGTCCTCGAGCGACAGCTCCAGCTGTGCCTCGCGGTCGGGGCCACGCATCGGGCCGCCATAGCGGGGCCCCGCGCCTCCTGCCCGCTGCCCTCCGAACAGACGCTCGAAGAGGTCGTCGCTGAACTCCATGCGCCCGTCGTCGCTGCCGTAGCCCTGGTGCGCGAAGAAGTCCTCGAAGTTGCTGTCCGGCGCCTGCTGCTCCTGTTGGCGCCAGTTGGCGCCAAGACGGTCGTAGCGTTCGCGCTTTTCCGGATCGGACAGCACCTCGTACGCCTCACCGATCTCCTTGAAGTGCTCCTCAGCGCCCTCATCCTTGTTGAGGTCCGGGTGGTATTTACGCGCAAGCTTGCGGTATGAGCGCCGGATCGCGTCCTGGTCGGCGTCGCGCGGAACGCCCAGCAGTTCGTAGTAATCGGTGTAGGTCAGCGGCATCAGACACTAATCGTGACGCAATTCGCCGACGCGCGCTACGCCGCCGGGGGCCATGCGAACATCGAGCCTGACCGCAGCGCGGAATACGAGCGTAGGAGAGGTCGGTAATGGGCAAGCCGAACAAGAACCTGGTGCTGGCGGCGATGGTCTTCGCCGTCGCGATGACGTTCATCGACCAGACGATCGTTGCGATCGCGATCCCGCACATACAGAAACAGCTGTCGCTGACCGGTACCGGCTCGCAGTGGGTGATCAACGGATACCTGCTCGCACTGTCAGCGCTGTTCGCGTTCGGGGGGCGGCTCGGCGACGTACTCGGGCGTCGGCGGATGGTGGTGCTCGGCGTAATTGGCTTTGCGGTCACCTCAGCGCTCTGTGGCCTGACCCCGAAGGGATCGATAGCCGAGCCCTGGCTGATCACCTGCCGCGTGTTGCAGGGGGCGGCCGCCGCGCTGATGTTCCCGTCCTCGGTCGCGATCGTGATCGACTCTTACCCGGCGCACGAGCGCGGTCGCGCGATGGCGATCTTCTTCGGCATCTCCGGCGGACTGACAGCGATCGGACCGATTGCCGGCGGGTTCCTCACGCAGTGGACCTGGCGGGCGATCTTCTGGGTCAATATCCCCGTCGCGATCATCGCGCTGGTGTTGATCTGGCTCGCCAAGCCGGACGACAAACGCCGGCCGGCGAAGATCGACTACCGCGGCACCGCGCTGCTCAGTGGCGCCGTCGCACTGGTGGTCCTAGGTCTGCAACAGTCCACGACCTGGGGCTGGAGCAGCCCCGCCACCTGGGCCACGATCATCGTCGGGCTGGTGCTCGGTGTGGTGTTCGTGCGCTGGCAGCAGCGTGCCCCGGAGCCGCTGCTGCGACTTGAGATCTTCAAGGACCGCGGGTTTGCAGTCGATACCGCCGCGCTGGGGCTGATGTCGATCGTGTTCGTGCCGTTCTTCTTCTTCGCCTCCGTCTACGCGCAGGCGGCGCTGGGCGAATCCTCCTCCAACGCCGGTGAGTACCTGCTCTATTGGTTCATCGGATTCGTCGTGTTCGCGCAGATCGGCGGGCGCATGCTCGACCGCCGCGGCGTGCGGCGCCCTCTGGTGCTTGGTGCGGCGCTGGCTGCGGTGGGCTTCTACCTGCTCGCCGGCCGGCTGCTGCATCTGTCGCTGCATGCGCAGACCTGGAACATCATCTTCGCCGGAGCGGGGCTCGGACTGATGCTCGGCCCGGCCAGCACTGACGCGGTGAATCGCGCCACCAGCGGCACCTACAGCGAGGTCACCGGCATCACCCAAACCGCGCGCAACCTCGGCGCCAGCCTCGGCCTGGCGCTGCTGGGTGCGATCCTGATCAGCCGCCTGCGCAGCACCGTCACCCCCGTGCTCGTCCACGCGGGCGTACCCGCGCACCAGGCCAGCGCGATCGCCTCGCAAATGGGTTCGGGCGCAGCCAGCGGAGGCAGCGGCTTTCACGCCTCGCCGGCACTGGTGCATCAGATCCACTACGCATTCGCGCAGTCGACTCAGACGATCTTCTACATCATGGCCGGAGTGTTCGTGGCCACGTTCGTACTGGTGCTGTGGGGAGCGCCCAGAGGTCAGCCGGCGCAGCTCACGGCCCAAGCGGATATGCCTGCAGACGAAGTCGCCGGGGTCTGAACGCCCAAGCGGATATGCCTGCAGACGAAGTCGCCGGGGTCTGAACGCGCTAACGGTCCTGCGGTGGCGGGAGCGGCGAACCGCCCCCGTCACCGTCGTCGAGTCCTACATCGTGGCGGCGTCGATCACGAAGCGATAGCGCACGTCGGAGGCGACGACCCGGTCCCAGGCCTCGTCGATGCGTGAGACGTCGATCAGTTCGATGTCGGCCCCGAGACCATGCTCGGCGCAGAAGTCCAGCATCTCCTGGGTTTCGCGGATGCCGCCGATCGGCGAGCCCGCCCAGGTCTTGCGACCGGAGATCAGTGAGAAGGCGCTGACCGGGATGCTGTCGACCGGCGCGCCGACGTTCACCAGCGCGCCATCGTAATGCAGGCTGCGCAGGTAGAGGTCGATCGGCAGCGCCACCGACACGGTGTTGATGATCAGGTTGAACTGCCCGCGCAGTGCCTGCAACACCCCGTCTTCGCCGGTGTCGTGGAAGTGATCGGCACCGAGCCGCAGCGCCTCGTCACGCTTCGCCGGGGAATGGCTGAGCACGTGGACCTCGGCACCCATCGCCTTCGCCAGCTTCACCGCGACGTGACCGAGACCGCCGAGTCCGATCACGCCCACCTGCTTGCCCGGACCGGCGTTCCAGTGCCTCAGCGGCGAGTAGCTGGTGATCCCGGCACACAGCAGCGGTGCCGCGATGTCGAGGCCGATCCCGTCCGGAATGTGTACGACGAAATCCTGATCGACGACGATGTGGGTGGAGTAGCCGCCCTTGGTCACCTCGCCGTACTTGTCGACCGCGCCGTATGTGCCGGTGAACCCCTTCAGGCAGAACTGCTCCTCGCCCTCGAGGCAGGCCTCGCACTCACGGCAGGAGTCGACCATGCAGCCGACGCCGGCGCGGTCACCGAGCTTGAAGTTGGTGACCTCAGAGCCGATCTGCTCGACGATTCCGGCGATCTCGTGCCCGGGGACGAGCGGGTATTTGGCCGCGCCCCACTCAGAACGTCCCATGTGGATATCGGAGTGACAGATCCCCGCGTAGTGGATCTTGATCAGCACATCTTTGGGGCCGAGCTCGCGACGCTCGATCGTGGTTTTCTCGAACGGCACGTTGGGGCCGGTGGTCTGGTAGGCGGTTACCGAGCTCATCTGGTTCCTTTTCGATCTGGTCCGTGACCGATGGTATGAACCCCCGCTTTCTGCTCTGAAACGGCGCTCACGTGCAGCCCTTTCGCAAACGCTGAGCCGCGCAATCCGCGATCCGGGCTCTGTAGGCTGCGCACAGTGCTGCTGACCCTGACGACAACGCATGAACCGGCGACGGATCTGGGGTACCTGCTGTACAAGCATCCAGACCGGCTACAAACGTTCTCCTTGCCGTTCGGGCGCGCCCAGGTGTTTTATCCCGAGGCTTCGGAGACCCGTTGTACCGCGGCGCTGCTGCTCGACATCGATCCGGTGGGTCTGGTACGGCGCGGCAGCGGCAGCTCCGGGTTCGCGCTCGCGGAGTACGTCAACGACCGCCCCTATGTAGCCTCGTCGTTCCTGTCGGTGGCGCTGGTGACCGTGTTCAAGTCGGCGATGGCCGGAACCTGCCGCGGCCACGAAGCGCTCGCGGCCAGCGCGATTCCGCTCGAGGCCTGGCTCCCGGCTGTGCCGACCGGGCTCGCGCACCGTGGCGCCGCGGCGGTTCGCGCGCTGTTTGAACCACTCGGGTACGAGCTCGAAGTCGAGGAACTGCCGGTCGATCCCGAATTCCCCAGCTGGGGTGCTGGGCGCCACGTCGCATTGCGACTGCGGGCACAGGTGCGGCTGGCCGACCTCCTGAACCATCTGTATGTGCTGCTTCCGGTACTCGACGGAGACAAGCACTACTGGGTCGACGAGGCCGAGGTGGAGAAGCTGATGCGGCGCGGAGAGGGATGGCTGGCCGAGCATCCCGAGCGCGAGACGATCACACGGCGCTACCTGAAGAACCAGCGCGATCTCTACTCGGACGCACTTGCGCAGCTGGAAGCGATGACGGACGCAGGCGAAAGTGACACCGAGGCGCGACTCGAAGCTCCGCAGTCGCTGCGCGAGCAGCGACTGAACAGCGTCCGCGAGCGGCTACGCGAGTCCGGTGCGCGCACGGTGCTGGATCTCGGCTGCGGTTCCGGGGCGCTGCTGCAACTGCTGATCCACGACAACTACCAGATGCTCGTCGGAGCCGACGTGTCAGTACGCGCACTGCAGCAGGCGGAACGGCGCCTGCGACTTGACCAGATGCACGATGCCGAGCGCCGCCGCATCCAACTGCTGCAGAGCCCGCTCACCTACCACGACCGGCGGCTGGTGGGGTTCGATGCCGCCGTGCTGATGGAGGTGATCGAGCATCTGGACCCCGCACGCCTCGCTGCGCTCGAAGACAACGTGTTCGGGTCTGCCCGTCCCGCAACCGTGCTGGTGACCACCCCGAATGCGGAATACAACGCCAAGTGGGCGACCCTCCCGATCGGCGAATTCCGCCACAGGGACCACCGCTTCGAATGGACCCGTGACGAATTCCAGCGCTGGGCCGAGGGCGTCGCGGGGCGGCACGGGTACCGCGTCAGCTTGGTCCCGATCGGGCCGCTGGACGACAGCGTCGGAGCACCGACACAGATGGCGGTGCTGACCCGATGAGGATTGAGCTGCCAGACCCGAGCCTGGTGGTGCTGATCGGCGCCTCCGGGTCGGGCAAGAGTTCGTTCGCCGCCAAGCACTTTCTCAGCACCGAGGTGATCTCCTCCGACTTCTGCCGGGGACTGGTGTCCGACGATGAGAACGACCAGAGTGCCACTGACGACGCGTTCGCGGTGCTGCACTTCATCGCCTCACGCCGCCTCGCCCAGCCGCGCCTGGCCGTGATCGACGCAACCAATGTGCAGCGTGACGCACGACGATCGCTGATCGAACTCGCCAAACAGCACGACCTCTTTCCCGTCGCCATCGTTCTCGATATCCCGGAGCAGGTCAGCCAGGAACGCAACCGCAGTCGGCCTGACCGCAGCTTCGGACCGCACGTCGTCAGCCGCCAGCAGACGCAGCTGCGCAAGTCGCTGCGCGGGCTTCAACGCGAGGGTTTTCGGCGCGTGTGGACGCTCAGTTCCGTCGAAGAGGTCGATGCCGTCGAAATCAGACGGACCCCGCTTTGGACCGACCGCCGCAGCGAGCTCGGTCCGTTTGACGTGATCGGTGACGTTCACGGCTGTCACGTGGAGCTCTTGGAGTTGCTCCAAAAGCTCGGTTACGAAGTCGCCGAGGATGGCCTGTCCGTGTCTGCACCGGCGGGCCGTCGTGCGGTGTTCGTTGGCGACTACGTCGACCGCGGCCCGGGAAGCGTTGCCGTCTTGCGGCTGGTGATGAAGATGTCCGCCGCCGGGTCGGCGATCTGCGTTCCCGGCAACCATGACGTGAAGCTCGCCCGCAAACTTCAGGGCCAGCGCGTGAAGGTCACAAACGGCCTGGCGGCGACGCTGGAGCAACTCGACACCGAGCCTGAGGAGTTCCGGCTCGAGGTCCAGGAATTCCTGCGGGGACTCGTCAGCCACGTCATCCTCGACGAGGGAAGGCTGGTGGTCGCCCACGCTGGGATGAAGCAGGCATACCAGGGACGATCTTCCTCACGGGTACGCGACTTCGCGCTGTTCGGCCAGACCAGCGGCGAGACCGACGAGCTCGGACTTCCGGTGCGCGGCCCGTGGGCCGCCGAGTATCGCGGCAGCGCCGCCGTTGTCTACGGACACACGCCGGTCGCCGAACCGCGCTGGGTCAACAACACGGTCAACATCGACACCGGCTGCGTATTCGGGGGCGAGCTCACGGCGCTGCGCTGGCCCGAGCGCGAGTTCGTGTCGGTCGAGGCCAAAGCGACCTACTACACGCCGGCCCGGCCACTGCCGCGCAAGAGCGACGCTGCAGGCGCCAGCGCACCGCAGCGTGACGGGGCCCTGCTCGAGGTGAGCGACGTCGCCGGAAAACGGATCGTCGAGACACGCCTGGCGCGCGCGGTGACGGTGCCGGCCGAGAACGCCGCCGCCGCGATGGAAGCGATGAGCCGCTTCGCGATCGACCCAAGGTGGCTGATCTATCTGCCGCCGACGATGGCACCGGCGCCCACCTCAGCCCGCGCCGACTACCTGGAGCATCCGGACGAGGCGTTCAAGGCCTACGGTCAGATGGGCGTCACCAATGTGATCTGCGAGGAGAAGCACATGGGTTCGCGCGCGATCGTCGTGGTTTGCCGCGACTCCGCGGTCGCTGCGCGTCATTTCAGCGTCACCAGCGGCGAGACTGGCGCGATCTACACCCGCACCGGGCGCGCGTTCTTCGAGAACACTGCCGCGACCGAGGCGATGCTGGAACTCGTGCGCGATGCTGTTGACCGGGCCGCCGTCTGGGACGAGCTGCAGACTGATTGGCTGGTGCTGGACGCCGAATTGCTGCCTTGGTCCGCGAAGGCCGGCGAGCTGATCGCGAGCCATTACGCACCGGTGGGGTCCGCAGCCGAAGCAGCGATCGAGGGCGCGATCGAGACCCTCAGACAGGCGGCAACACGAGACCTGGACGTGGTCGAGCTGCTCGACGACGAGCACCGCCGCCTCGCCCACGTCCGCCGCTATGTAGAGGCCTACCGCCGTTACGTCTGGCCGGTTGACACGATCGCGGACCTGCGGCTCGCTCCGTTCCATGTGCTTGCGGCGCAAGGCGGTGCGTTCATCGATCGCGACCACGTTTGGCACGTGGAGCTCTGCGACAAGCTGGCGGCGGTCGCACCCGAGCTCATGCGTCCCACCCGACGGATGCTCGTCAACCTCGATGACGCGGATTCACGGCGACAGGCGTGCGACTGGTGGCAGCAGCTGACCGACAGTGGCGGCGAGGGAATGGTCGTGAAACCGCTTGATTTCACCGTGCTGACTTCGAACGGCCTGGTGCAGCCGGGGCTCAAGTGCCGCGGCCGCGAGTATCTGCGACTCATCTACGGGCCGGAATACACCGACCCCGACCAGATTCAGCGGCTGCGCGCACGCAGCCTCGGCCGCAAACGGTCACTGGCCGTACGCGAGTTCGGGCTTGGCGCAGAGGCGCTCGAGCGCTTTGTGCGCGGCGAGCCGCTGTTCCGCGTTCACGAGTGCGTATTCGGCGTGCTCGCGCTTGAGAGCGAGGCCGTCGACCCACGGCTGTAGCCGCCGAGGCGTTTGGATCTGGGGGTGGTCTTGCGGGACCACCCCCAGATGACTTGGCGTTGCCGGGTTCTGAGTGCCGAGCCGAAATTCGCTGCCGGCTCGTCAGTGGCTACTAAACCTTGACGGCTTCGGTTTCGTCCTCGTGGGCCTCGACCGACAGGTTCGGGAGCAGGCGGTCGAGCCAGGCGGGCATCCACCAGTTCCTGGGGCCGATCACGTGCATGATCGCGGGCACGAAGATACTGCGGATGATGAACGCGTCGATCAGCACCGAGAACCCGAGCCCGAACCCGAACTGCTTCAGGGTCGCGTTGTTGGAGAGCATGAACGACGCGAACACGAGGATCATGATCCCGGCCGCAGCGGTGATGATGCGGCCGCTCTTGGCCTGGCCGTCGATGATCGCCTCGTGGTTGTTCTCGACGTCGTCGCCGGCGGGATCGCGGCGGCGCAGGCGCGTCCATTCCTCGTGCATACGGCTGACGAGGTAGACCTCGTAGTCCATAGAGAGCCCGAACAGCACCGAGAACATCAAGACCGGCAGGAACGCCTCGACCGGTGAGGTGGTGCTGAGCCCGAACAGGCCCTTCAGCCAGCCCCAGTTGAAGACCGCGTTCAAGGCGCCGAGCGCCGCACCGATCGAGATCAGGTTCAGCCCCGCCGCGACCAGCGGTATCAACAGGCTGCGGAACACCGCGGTCAGCAGGATGAACGCGAGTACCACCACAACGCCGACGAAGATCGGCAGCTTGTCGAGCAGCACGTGTGCGAAGTCGATATTGGTGGCGGTGGCGCCGCCGACGTGGACCTGCAGGTCACTGGTGCCTCTGGCTGCCGGGATCACGTCGTCACGCAGGTGGTTCACCAGATTGACGGTCGCCTGGGCCTGCGGACTGGTGGTCGGGTAGACGACCGCCAAGCCGGCCTTGCCGTTGGGCGAAGTTGCGGGGCCGACCACGCGGGCCACGCCATGCTCGCTACTCACCGTCTGCACGAGCTTCGCGAAGTCCTGCTTGGCCTCGGGGCTGTCTGTGCTTGCCGCCAACTCAAGCGGGCCGTTGAAGCCAGGGCCAAAGCCGCGGGCCAGCGCCGTGTAGGCGTTATGGGTCAGCGAACCCGCCGGGTCAGAACCGGCGTCGGGACTGCCGAGCCGCAGCGCCGTGATCGGGATTGCGAGCAGCACCACAACCGCGAGCGACAGCACAGCTGCGGAGTAGCGATGCCGCTGCAGGCCTCGCGCCCAGCGCAGCCAGAATGGCGAGACATCGGATTCGTGAACGCCTGCGGCGAGGGTCTTGCGTTCGCGCCGTGACAGCGTCTTTGAGCCGAGCACTCCGAGGAACGCGGGCAGGAACGTGAGCGACGCGAACATCGTCATCGCGACCGCAAGCGCGGAGGCGATCGACATGCCGTTGAGGAAGCTGACGCCCAGCGCGATCTGCCCGAGCAGTGCAATGCAGACCGTGGTTCCGGCAAACAGGACGGTTCTTCCCGACGTGTTCACGGCCTGCACAATGGCGTCCTCGTAGCTCATCCCAGCCTTCACGCCAGCTCGGTGACGGCTGATCACGAACAGTCCGTAGTCGACGCCGACACCGAGCCCGATCAGGACCGCGAGGTCGGTTGAGACGCTCGGGATGCTCATCACGTGCGTGAGCAGCCCAATCAGGCACACGCTGATGATCAGCGAGACCCCGGCCGTCAACAGTGGCATCAATGAGGCCACGATCGCGCCGCCGAACACAATCAGCAGTACGATCAGCGCGGCGACCACGCCGACCATCACGGAGACGCCGGGGCCGCTGCTGTCGGCATTCTCGATCGAGTTGCCGCCGAGGTAGACGTTGGCGCCCGCGAGCTTGGTGTCCGTGGCCGCGTTGATCAGCTTGTCGGCGTCGGCCTTGGTGACGCTCGATGCGGGCATCTTCCAGTAAACGGTGGCGAACGCCACGTCCCCGCTCTTGCTGACCTGCTCGGCCCCGGCCTTGCTGAAGGGGCTCACTACCGTGGCGATTCCGGGCACCTGGGCCACGCGCTCGAGCATCTGCTCGGCCTGTTGCTTGACCTGCGGTGAGGTCACGGTCTGACCCGGCTTGGCGGCGATCACGACCTGGTCGCTTTCGCCGGAGGCGGCCTTGAAGTTGGCCTTCAGCAGATTCACTGCTGCCTGAGAGTCGGTGCCGGAGAGGCTGAAGTTAGTGTTGGAGACCGTGCCCGCAGCGCTGGCCGCGGCCACAACCACGACCAGAGCCGCGAGCCAGCCACTCAGCACCATGCGGCGGTGCGCATAGCACCAGCGCGCCATCTTTGCCATTAGGAGAGTCCTTCAGAGGTTGAGAGAGAGATCTGTAGGAATGATGCCCGGGCGCCGTCACGCTGTCGTCGGCCGCTGGGCGTTTCTTTCACTACTACTGCGAGCGTAGTGGTCGCCGCTGTACGACCACAGGCGTAGCGAAGAATCAGCCGCGCGGAGTATGACTCGGCTGGCGCACCGGGATAACGTCTGTGTGATGGCCGAGGAGCCGCAAATTCCGGTGTTCGCGTGGCTCAGCACGCGCCACTATACGTCCCGCCAACGGGTCGCGGTGGACCTTCTGGTGATTCTCGTATTGGGCCTGCTGACCGGTCCACTGATCACCCATCAGCAGGCACGCGTGCACGGCGAGTTGTGGACCGTGCTCGGTTGGGTCTCGGCGATCGCGTGCTCAGTGCTGTTCCTGCTGCGCCGGCGCTACCCGTGGGCGGTGCTGGTGCTGCTCACCGTGCCGGCGCTGGTGGGGGTGGCACTGCGTGGACGGGACCCGGCGTTCTTCTATCTGATGCTGGCGCTGTACCTGGTCGTATCGCGCTCCTCGCAGCGCGCGGGAGTGTTCGCCGCGCTGGTGATCGCGGCACTTGACCTGCCCGCCGCAATCATCAGCGGTGGTAACTCGCAGGAGTCGGGTCTGTCGGTCGTGATCGGCAGCCTCGCGCTGATCGCGCTGGCTTGGCTGGCGGGGCACAACAGCCGCCAGACGCGGCTCGCGGTCGAGCGCCGGCGCGAGCAGATGCGGGTAGCTGCGCTGGCGGCGGAGGCCGACCGCGAGCAGCGCACGCAGCGCAAGATCGCGGATGAGCGGGTGCTGATAGCCCGCGAGCTACACGACATCGTGGCCCACACAATGAGCGTGATAGCGGTCCGCGCCGGAGTCGGACGGATGGTCGTGGACTCCCAACCCGAGGAGGCCGCGGAGGCGCTGAAGATCATCGAGACGACCGCACGCGAGTCACTCGCGGAGATGCGGCTGATGGTCCAGATCCTGCGCAGCGAGGGCTCGGCCAAGCCGCACCTGGGACCGCTTCCCGGTATGGACGACCTGGAGCGACTGGTCGCGCAGGTCGACGCAGCCGGGGTCACCGTCAGCCTCGACGTCGAGGGAGATCGCCGCGAGCTCTCACACCTTGCGGACCTGACCGCCTACCGAATCGTCCAGGAAGCGCTCACAAACGTGGTTCGCCACGCCGGGCCGACGACCGCGCTGGTGCGTGTCGCGTATCTGCCCGAGCAGCTCGAGATCGAGGTACGGGATCTCGGCCCAGCCAACGGCTACAGGGGCGACGCCGGTAGTGGTGACGAGGTCGGACAGGGGATCGCGGGCATGCGCGAGCGCGCCGCCGTGTTCGGGGCCACACTTGAAGCGGGCCCGGTCGAGGGCGGCGGCTTCCGCGTCTACACGCGTTTGAACATCGACATATCGCCTAAATTGAGCAGCATCTCGGAGAGCTACGTTGACTGACTTTGGATCGGGCACAGCGGCCGCCGGCAGCGGGTCGATCAAGGTCGTGATCGCCGACGATCAGGCGCTGGTGCGCGGCGGTTTCCGGATCCTTGTCGACGCTGCCCCGGGTATGGAGGTGCTGGCGGAGGCGCGCCACGGCGCGGAGGCTGTGGAGCTGGTGCGTAAGCATCGCCCCGACGTCGTGCTGATGGACATCCGAATGCCGGTGATGGACGGTATCGACGCGACGCGCGAGATCACCAGTTCCGAGGAACTGGCCGGCACCCACGTGTTGGTGCTGACCACCTTCGACCTCGACGACTACGTGTACGGGGCGTTGCGCGCCGGCGCATCGGGCTTTCTGCTCAAGGACACCGTGCCCGAAGAGTTGATCGCGGCGATTCGCACGCTCGCAGAGGGCGACGCGCTGCTGGCCCCGAGCATCACCCGGCGTCTGATCCAGGAGTTCGCTCAACGCCCGCAGGTCGGCCTCGGCGGGGCCGCGGACGGACTCGATGAGCTTTCCGCGCGCGAACGCGAGGTGCTGATTGAGGTGGCAGCGGGGCTGTCCAATGCCGACATCGGAGAGCGCCTGCACATCTCCGCCGCGACCGCAAAGACGCATGTGAGCCGGTTGCTGATGAAACTCGACGCGCATGATCGCGCGCAGCTGGTGATGATCGCCTACGAGTCCGGGCTAATCGTCCCAGGATCCGGCGCGACTACCCCTTAGGCCAGCCGCTGACCACGCGGTTGCGGCCACTGCGCTTGGCGGCGTAGAGGTTGGCGTCGGCGGCCCGCACCAGCGCGTCGAAGTCGGTCTTGGTACTGACGGCGGCGACACCGATGCTGGCGGTCACCGAGAGCCCCGGGGCGATGTCCTCCCAGGTCTGAGCTTCGATCGACCGCCGCAGGCGGTCGCTGACAGCCGCGCCGGCGGTAGCGCCGGTGTTCGGCAGTACCAGCGTGAACTCCTCGCCGCCGCTGCGGGCCACCAGGTCCAGCGGCCGCACAGCTTCCCGCATCAGCGTCGCCAGGCGGATCAGTACCTGATCGCCGACTGGATGCCCGTAGCTGTCGTTGATCTGCTTGAAGTAGTCGACGTCGAGCACCGCCACGCAGAGCGGGAACTCAAACCGCCCGCCGTCGGTTCCGGCTATCTCCTGCGCAAGGAAGCGGCGGTTGTAGAGCCCTGTCAGCCAGTCACGTTCGAGCTGGATCCGCAGTACAGAGACTTCGAGCGTGGCGCGCTCGAAGTTCAAGCGCATCTGTTCGAGCTCGCGGAACGCGTCGCGTTCGATCTCGGCGGAGCGCGCCAGTACCTCGTACGCCTCCTTGTAACGGCCGGCGTCGTGCAGCGCCTCTGCCAGCGCGGCGAGCACCGCCCCGTTCATGCGCGCAGCACTCCCACCAACTGTTGACAGCGCCTGCTCGGCGATTTCACGCGCCGATTCAAAGTCGCCGCCGGCTGTGCGTGCCTGCACCTGGGCGCTGACAATCGCGGAATAGAGGTAAGGGTTGACAGCGCCGCAGCGGTCCATCAGCTCACGGGCCTGGTCAGCGTCGCGCATCGCGCCAGCCGGCATGTCTCCAAGCAGCTGCACCTCGGCACGCGAGCCGAGGATCACCGCACGCAGACAGGTGTTGGGGGTCGCCTTTGCGGCCGCGACCAATGCCTGGTCGAGCTTCGCCAGGCCGCTTTCAATTTCACCCTCCGAGGAGAGCGCCAGCCCCCAGTCGTTGTAGGCCGCCGCCGCACTGTCGTGCTCGTCCGCGGAAACGGCCAGCTCGAGCATCTCCTGCGCACGTTCTGCCCCGCCGGGGACACCGGCGGTACCGAACACGAACGCCGCGTGACAGCGCACGAACAGCCGCAGATGGACATCATCGGTGGCATCGGCGTAGCGGATCGCCTCGTGCGCGCACTCGAGCGCATCCGTCAGCTTGCCGGTGAAGTAGCTGACATTCGAGCGCAGACAGGTCGCTTGAGCCCAGGCAGCCTGGTCGTCGATGTCCGCAACCAATCGCTCTGCTTCCACCCCCAGCTCGAGCGCACCGTGAAGGTCCCCGATATGCGTCAGGACCTGCCCCTGGAGCGTCAGTGCGCCGGCCATCAGTGCCGTGTCGCGTAGCTGCGAGGCCCTGACATAAAGGTCAATCGCGCGTTCGAGTGAGTCCTCGGGCAGCTCACGCACCACCCGCCGCACCGCAATCAGCTCCCGGGAGAGCTGTTCCGGTGAGTCATGCTCACCCGAGTCTGTTGCGTCGTGTAGTTCGGTAGTCACGGTTGTCCCGGCACTGGACCAACTGAAGTTTGCGGGACCTGCCGCGATTTCCTGCAGGCCGCTCCCCTCACCGATCCTAACCGGCCACAGTAAGAATCGCGTAGGCCGCGACCCAACGGAGGCCAATCGGTCCGGGACTCTGCCGTGGGCACACGCTATTCTCTGCTCACAAGCCCGGTTTCTCCTATAAACAAAGGGGAAGTGGGCTTTCCCGAAGTTCTGAAGGGCGCGTAGCTCAGCGGGAGAGCACTCGCTTCACACGCGAGGGGTCGCTGGTTCGAACCCAGCCGTGCCCATAGGATCGAGTTCCTGGATCCGCGCCGCACGGACGAAGTCATTTGCCGACGGCACCTGAGTCCTATTAAGCCTCGGCTTGACGCTCAACCGCGACGAGCATGGTCGAGGTGCAGGTGAGTGTGCCGTCGGGGTCGTGATGACCCTGTTCGCCGGCTTCGGCCTGCGGCAAGCGGTTCATACGGGGCCGTCGCGCCGCGTGGTGGTGATCAGGCGTGCCACGGTCGCGTTCACGACGCTGGTCGTGTTCGCGCGGCGCTCGCGGCCGTGCTCAGGATCGGTGTGGTACATGATTCCGGCGCCGAGCAGCAGGCCCCCGATCAGTTTTGTACGCCCGCGCGCACCCGCACGACGATTGGCGCAGATCGCCTGATTGATCCCCGTAACTGCTTTTTCCAGCTCCGCTGATTCCTGCGCGATTCCGGCACTCGCTTCGGCCAGCTGCGCGGCCACCGCGCGGTCGGTCCGGTGCATATCGAGTCGTGACCGCCGCCGGCGCAGGCGCCCTCGCTGGCGGCGTGAGGCGCGATCCAGTCCGGCGCGCGCATGTCCCGCGGTTTCGGTGGCGCGGCCTGCGATATCGCTCAACTGCTGTCCGGTCTTCCCGACGACGTCGGGCACCTCCTGGCGCGTACGCTCACTGAGGACGACTGCACGGTCGCCCGCCTTCTCAGCGCTTTGGGCCACTTTGGCGAGGGCGTCGTGGCCCCGATCAGAGAGTGTGTGGACGACCTCACCGACAGCGTTTTGGGAGTGCCGGCGTCGTTTCCCGAGGACTGTTGTAAACATGCCCGGTAGCTACCGCGTATCGGTCGCCTTCAAACCCAAAGCCGGACGGGCCGATACCGGTATCTATGCCAACAGCCGCCGCCCCACGCTCGGGGACGACGGCTGCTGAGTTGGGACCCGGCCGCCACGGACGGGTCCACAACCGCTGGATTCCTGGGCTCCCCGCCCTTGAGCCGCTTCGGTCACCAGCGGCCGTACCACCGGCGTCTGCCGCCGGCACGTTCGGCTCCTCCGATGAGGAATCCGATCGCCCGGAGGATCAGCGCCGCAATCAGCACAATCCAGATGAAGTGGGCGGCGTTGGACGCGCCTCCGGATCGGGGGAAGGCACTGGCGCGGGATCCGGTCCGGGTGGAGTCGGCGTGGGATCCGGATGCGTCGGGCCCGGAGGGGCCGGGGGGCTTGGGACTTCCGGCCCGGGCGCTGGAGCCGGTGGTTCTACCGGCGGGTCAACGGCCGGCAACGCAACTGGATTTGGAGTGTTACCCATACCCTGCCGCTACCCGTTGTCGCACCGAGCCAATCGTCAAATCCGCGAATTGGCGGCCGCTCAACCACCGCGCCGACACAGTCGATGGAGATACCCGCTCCGTGGACTGCACAGACCGCAAATGCTCGCGCGTCCGGGCGCATCGGGGTAAGCTCCGTCCGGTGCAGACCGAATTTGGTGTCGACGTCCACAGCCGTGGCCGCACGGTCGTGCTCGAGCTGTTCGGAGAGCTCGACATCGCCTCGAGCACAACCCTCGAAGCCGAGCTCGAGCGCAACCGCGAAGCACCCACGGTCGTGGTTGACCTGCGGCGGCTGGAATTCATCGACTCGACCGGTTTGGGAGTGTTGGTGCGAGCCCACCGAAGGGCGCTGGAGCAGCAACGCGACTTCCAGCTGATCAGGGGCACAGGGCAGGTGGAACGGCTGCTTGTGATCACCGGTGTTGCCGATCAGCTGCCCGTTTCCGAGACCGCCGAGGATCTCACGGGCGGTAGCTGAGCCGGCTTTCAGCTGGACAGGCTAGGACACTGGGGTCCCGGCCTGAGATCAGTTGGAAGGACTGTCGCTGACCGTGAAACTGAGCGACGGCTGGCCGTCTATCGGTGCCACGTCCAAGTCCTCTACGAGCTCGGACAGCTGTGCGCGGATCCGCTGCTGGTCGTCGGAGAGGCTCGCTCTGGGATAGGGACCGCTGACCAGCTGGAGCCGACGCGTGTGCGCTGCCATCGCGACTCCGACAGGTTTCCCGTCCGCGGCAAGTTCCGCGTAGTCAGACAGTGCCGCACCGACCGCCGGGAGCTCGTCGGCGCGATCGGCGGTGAAACGGGACGCCGCGGCGTAAGCGCGCAGCACCCGTCCAAGCACCGACGACAGCAGCGATGCCGGCTCGACCCAGACGACCGCATCCCCGCTCAGCCGCAATGGTGGCTTCTCGAGCCACCGCTGCTCAGGGATCTGGGCGGCTCCCTCACGCCGCTCACCGCGGTCGAACCACATCCGCACCTCGGTTCCCTGCACCGGCGAGATCACTTCGAAGCGGCTGGACAGCGCGCTCATTATGCCCAGCCCGAGACCGATATGTCCATCGCTGTTGCGAACCTGGGTGACGCCGCTGCCGTGATCGACGATCGTCGCCTCGACGCTTGCGCGGTTCACGTCGACGGTGACGATCAAGGGACCGGTTTCGGGCCCATAGGCGTGCAACACGACGTTGTTGCAGGCCTCACTCACCGCGGTCTTGAGATCGCTGAGCAACGGCTCGGCGATATGCGTCTCCTCCGCCAGAGCGCTCAGGCCGCTTCTGACGAGCGCGACGTTCTCAGCTCGACTCTCGAGCTCGAATCGGACACGTGCGCTCGCTCCGGACACGCGTCGATTCAATCAGCCAGCTCGTGCCCACGCATGAGTACCTCGAGACGCGACAGTGAGCGGCTCAGGATCCGTGAGACCTGCATCTGTGACAGGTCGATCCGTTCCGCAATCTCAGCCTGCGTCGCATCTTCAACGAAGCGCAGCGCCAGAACATAGCGTTCTCGTTCACTCAAATGCGCAGCGCAAGCGCCCAGGCAGGCCGCGTCTTCAACCCGGTCATAGCGCTCATCGGTAACTCTGAGCGTGTCGGCCAGCGTGATCGTCCCCTCGCCTGAACCGTCGTCGTGTCGAGGCGTCTCGAGCGAGGTCGCGTGATGGGCAGAGGTCGCCTCAACCGCGTCGAGCACCTCCTCGAGCGTGAACTCGAGATATTCGGCAAGCTGTTGGTAGGTCGGGCTTTGACCCTGTCCCGATAGCTCGCGCCGCGCCTGTTCAACCTTTACCGCACGCTCCTGCAGCGCTCGCGGCACGTGCACGGCCCAGCCGCTGTCGCGCAGATAGCGCTTCAATTCTCCGAGGATCGTTGGAATCGCGAACGACTCGAACCGGACACCGCGTTCGGTGTCGTAGCGGTTGATCGCGTTTACGAGGCCGATGCTGGCGACCTGCATGAGATCGTCAAGGATCTCCCACGAACCCTGGTATTTGCGCGCGAGCTTGCGCGATAACGGCGTATAGCGCTCAATCAATACCTCACGTGCGGATTCATCCTGCATCGTCTGCCAGCGTCTGATCAATACCTCGGTGGCGGCTGATCGCTGGGCGTGAGGGGTCATGCCGCCGGGTAGTGCTGTGCACTGTCGGCTCATCTGAACTCCCTTTTTTGTCGATGGCGTCCCTTCACTCTCCTACATCGAGCGCTGGAATGCAACCGTTTTTCGCGAACTTGAAGGTTTCGCCCAGGCCGCCTGTGAGCGCGGCCACAGTGCCGGCGTGACACTGCTCACAGATATCCCAAATCCGGCGTTTTAGCGCCTTCAAACCGGGGTAGTTATGAGGTTTCGGGCATGCCCGAAACCATCTTGGGACTGTCCGAACCCATCAGCATCTGCATCGCAGCAGACGTCGTCAGGCCGTAAACAAGATGTGCGCTGAGGTCCTTGGCCAGCGTCTTCGCGTCGTATTCCCAGATCGGCCGGTAGAGCTTCGCGGCGGGCAGGATGACATAGCTCGACGCCCACACCGTCGCTCCGAACGGGAGCCCGTAGATCACGCGCGGGCGCGCAAGTGATCCCGCCACGATCGCGTATTGAACGCCTCCGAAGATCCCGTACCCCCAGTGGGTGATGTTATTCACGAGCGGCGCGCGGCGCTCGGGGATCTCCGTTTGCAGCAGCCCCTCATACAGCCGTTTTCCGACCTGCGCCGGTGCCGGCGCGTCTGCCCAGCTGCTGAGCCCCTCCGAGAATTCCCACTCCGCTACCCGGGTCCGGCCGCCAGCCCCGCGGTAGCGGGCGAACAGATACGCGTCCATCGCCGCGGTACCGACCGCGCCCGCGACCAGTCCGCGTACGATCGCGCCGACTGGCGTGAGCGCGCCGCGCCTTGGTCTGTCACCGCCGTGCTCCCGAGCCATGGTCGCCTCTCACCTTGAAGTTGATGATCTCCGGATTTTGGACCTTAGCGACGATCGGAGCCTTGCGGCAGGGTGAAGCGAGCCGCAGCTAAGCGCGTTGGGCCTCGCAACGGCAGTTCACGGCAGGGACATTTCATGTTCACAGCCTTTCCTGGATCGTCGTCCCTAGGTATCGGTCCATGTCATACCTCAGGATGATCCAAGATTGCCGGTCACACGATCGTGACATCCACGGCCGAGGCGTCCGTAGCTTGGCGGTCCCAGGGACCCGTTAACACAAGAAACAGGAGACCTCCATGGTCATTAGCGCGTCATCCGGCAGAGGCCGGATCGCGAAGGGCGCCGTGGTCGCGGCGTCTGCGGCAGCTTTGTTGGCTGCTGCGCCGGTTGCAGGAGCGCACGGGACGAGTCACCATGGCCGTGGCCAGGGTGGCTGGCAGAACGGTCAGGGCTCGCAGCTTGCTCCCAACAGCGTGCTGATCAGCGGGACCCAGTTCCCGCGCCAGGGCGTGAACGTACAGGTCGGCCAGCAGCTGCCGTTCATCACCAGTTTCGGGACGGACGGCGCGCCCAACACGTACGCAACGGCCGTTGCCGATGGCCAGTACCCGTACGTGTTCAACAACGACTCGAGCGACGGCAGCTTCGCCGTCAACACGCCGATCGACCTCTGGGACGTGGGCTTCAACGGACAGCCGCTCGGCACCGTGCAGGTCCCGACAAACCAGATGACCACCAGCTTCTCGTCCAAGTCGGAGCTCGCGATCAACCTCGCGACCAACGGCCAGAGCGTGAGCTTCTCCGGTTACAACGCCGTCCCCGGAGCACTGGACGTATCCAACTCGTCGACTCCCGGCACGCCGGACCCCACCAACCCGGACGTGACCGGACCGTACTACCGCGTGGCCGGCGATCTCTCCAGCGACGGACGCTGGACCTTTACCGACACCAACTCCTACAGCGGCGACAACGGTCGTGCGGCGCTGCTCGACAGTGCCGACAACGTGTTCTTCGCTGCCGGCAACTCCAACAACGGCAGCTCCAGCCCAGTCCTCCCGGGTCTGGTCGCGGGCACCGGCGCGCAGGCCTTCCCCGAGTCGTTCCTGCCGCAGTCCCAGCAGAACCCGGCTGCCGACCCGAACATCGTCCCGATGGGCTCGTTCAGCATCAACACGCTGGCTGCTTACGCGACGCACAAGGCTGACAAGCCGGGCAAGGACACCAACTTCCGCGGCCTGACGGTGTACAACAACGTCGTCTACTACACCAAGGGCTCGGGCTCGAACGGAATCAACACCGTCTACTTCGTGGATACCAGTGGCAGCGCCTGCCCGCAGGGCATCGGGCTGCCTGCCGCCAACGCAACGCTGCCGTCTGCAGGTGTGACCTACCAGATGTGCGTGCTGAAGGGCTTCTCCACCGCACTGGCGAAGCCGCTGACGACCGATCCGGGCGACACCGACACCACCGGCGGCTACCCGTTCGGGCTGTGGTTCGCCAACCCGGACACGCTCTATGTGGCCGACGAGGGCAGCGGCGACAACACCTACGACGCGAGCTCGAACAGCTACCCGAATGCCGACATCTCCGGGCTCCAGTACCCGGCCGGGCTGCAGAAGTGGGTGTTTGACCAGACCACGCAGCAGTGGAACCTGGCCTACACGCTGCAGGCGGGCCTGAACCTCGGCCAGCCCTACACGGTCCCCGGTTACCCGACCGGCGACAACAGTGTCACTGGGCTGCCGTGGGCTCCGGCGACCGACGGTCTACGCAACATCAGCGGCCGCGTCAACGGCAACGGGACGGTCACCGTCTACGCCACGACCTCAACGGTCAGTGGCGGCGGCGACCAGGGCGCCGATCCGAACAAGGTCGTCGCCATCACCGATCGCCTGAACGCGACCAGCCCCAGCCCGAATGAGCAGTTCATGACCGTGCGTCCGGCCACCTACGGTGTCCGCTACGGCGGAGTCACGGTACTGCCGTGGAACTTCGGTCACGACAACCACTGGGGACACCAGAACCACAACCGTCACTAATGACACGGGGTGCGTCGGCCGTCACGGCCGACGCACCCTCTCTGCTGGAGCGCCTCAAGACACGCGATATGCCATCCTCTGCGCGTGTCTCGGGAGCGATGGATGGCGCTGTGCTTCGGCGTCGGGTCTGCCTGCTTTGTAATCGGACCGTTTCCCGGCTACGCACAGCTCGTCGGGGGCAAGGCCGACGCGATCACGTTCTTCGTCGGCTCGATCTTCTTCACCGTCGGCGGGGGCGTCCAAAGCTGGCTGGCCTGGCCCGATCGCCATCACGGACGCACCGGTAAGGCCGCCTGGTGGGTCGCGATCACGCAGTCGGCCGGCACGCTGTTCTTCAACGTCACCACCGCCACCGCGATCAACCATGCGTTCTCGAATCCGAGCTACGACCGGCTCGTGTGGCGGCCCGATGCGTACGGCTCAGCCTGCTTCCTGGTCTCCGGACTGATCGCCTACGTCGTCTCTCCGCGCCGGCGCCTGCGGCCGATCCACCACGGCCGCGACTGGTGGGCGCCCGCAGTCAACCTGCTCGGCTGCCTGTTGTTCGCGGTCTCTGCGGTGGCCGGCTACGTGGTCCCCTCGCAGGGCTCGGTGCTGGCGCTGGCGGCGGCCAACTGGACCACCTCGCTCGGCGGCGCATGCTTCCTGGCCTGTGCCGTGGGTTCGTTGCGCTGAGCCGCCACCACTGCAAACGTCATCAGGACGTTTCGGCCACCGCTTATCGGTCTCCGGAGGAGTCGCCGCGGGCGCGCATCACGACCACGACCGCCAGTACCAGATAGCCGAACGCCGCGATCCTGGGAGTAAGGACCGCGATCAGGATCAGCGCCCCGTAGATAGCGATGTTCGGCGTCGTGGCTTCACCGATCGCTTGAATCTGCGCGTCGCCGACCTGCGGCTTCAGCAGTCGCCGGTCCCGCGACACAACGCGCCACAGCAGGCTGAAGAGACAGGCGACCGCGAGCAGCGAGACGCCGTAGAAGACCGAGGCGGCACGCTCGCTGCCGGAGCCATGCAGCCGCAACGCCTCCGCCACCAGCCGCGTCGGGAACGGCAGAAATGCGACCGCCATCAGCAGCGCGAGGTTTGCCCGGACCACGTTGCCGTTGGCGGATTGCAGGCGGCTGAAGAGACTCTGATGCGCCAGCCACATCCCGCCGATCGTGATGAAGCTGGTCGCGTAGGCCAGGTAGGCGGGCCATTCGTGCACAATCCCCGACCACAGGTCATGCAGTTGGGATACGGGTATAGCGATGTCGAGCACCAGCAGCGTGGCGGCGATCGAGAACACGCCGTCGCTGAACGCCTCGGTCCGGGTCGTGTCCCAACGGGCAGCCATCTTGCGTAAGTTTCGACGCCACCCAGCTCTGACCTCCGCGGACGGCCAACCCGCGCCCGCCGAGGCGTGCATTGCTGGGGCTGGCTACCTGGCCCGCCCCAGCACCCGCAACTATGGCTACCTCAAGTAGACCGCGAAGAAGTCGCGATCGTCCGGAGACAGGTAGCGCTGTGCTGAGCGCGTCATGCCCGGCAGGATGTTGGCGGCGCCCGCGGCGCCGGGATGGCGGTAGGTGATGAAGCTCGGCCAGTAGGCGTTGATGTCCATCTCCATCGCGCGGACCGCCCCCGCGCGGCGCATGATCTGCGCCAGCGAGGCCACCGTCTGATAGTTCGCGACCGCATACAGCAGGTTGCCGTGACGGTCCACGCCGACCGCGGAGCGCCAGACCTGCACTGCATTGCCGACGGTCGCGCCCCACTGCGCCCCGTTGGCGAGGTCCGCGCCCGGGCGCCCGTGATTCACGATCAGGTCCAGGTTCTGACGCGCGACCCACACGTTCGGCGGTGCGGTCGCCCCGTAGGGCCAGGCGATCACGTTCACGCGCCCGTTGCGATAGATCACGATCGTCGCGCGCCCGTGCACCATCCGCGCGTAGGTGTGCCCGTTGTAGACCACCCCGCCCATCGAGTCCTGCATCTTGAAGGCGCTGTTGAAGGTCGCGACCAGCTTGCCGCGAGTTGTGGCCGGCACCTGTTCGGGTCCGCGTGAAGGGAGTGACACGGCCGGTTCGGACATGCCCGGGTAATAGTGGATCGAGGCTGACTTCTGATTGATCCAAGCGACGCCGGCGACGATCTGCGGGTAGGCGGCCTGCGGGCGATAGCTGGTGATCAGCACCGGCGGCTGGGTCCCGGCCGGGGCGGCGAAGGTCGCTCGCCAGACGCCCTCGCCTCGCAGCGCCGGATGAATCACCGGCTGGATCCGCGGCGGCAGGTATGGCGGCGCCACCGGTTTAGTGAGGCGGCCGCTGCCGCCGCCGGAGGCGTGTGCCGTCGAACCGCCACCCTTTGCCAGGGCCTGCCCCGGCTGCTGCGGGAGCTGCTTCAGCGCAGGACCGCCCTTGCTCGGCGCCTCCCACGTGTAATAGATGTTCTCGGCCGTGTTCACGATCCCGCGCAGGCCGTTGCTGCGCAGCCATTCGACCGTCCGGATTGAGAGTGATGAGTTGGACGGCGCCAGCATCGACGAGGCCCACGAGATCGCGCCCGCCCCGACCAGCAGCAGCGCAGCGACCAGCAGCACTCGGCGCACGCGGCGGAGCCTGTCGGTCGGGGTTGAGCTCCGCCGTTTACGGGTAAGGGTGAGGGGAGTGATGCTGCTCATCGCCAATTTGAAACTGACAGGCGGCGCACGTGCGCAGCTAAACCCGACCTGAGAGTCTTCTCATAAAGTCCGGAGAACGGCTTCATGTAGGGAACTTAATGTCGGTCATCGCCTGTTCCCAACCAGTGCCCAGCCTCTGTGCAGACCAAACCCAATCTTTTGAAGGTCAAGACGCGTTCTTCGCTGTCAGCACTCGTCCGGCTCGGCCGCCCGAAGCAGTGGACCAAGAACCTTTTGGTGATCGGGGCGGCGCTCGCGGCCGGCGCGATCACCCGCGACGATGTGTGGGAGAAGACCGGGGTCGCGTTCGTCAGTTTCTGTCTGCTGTCCTCCGGGATCTATGCGCTCAACGACGTCCGCGACCGCAACGAGGATCGTGCTCACCCGACCAAGCGCAAGCGGCCGGTGGCCTCGGGCCAGATTTCGCCCGCGATCGCGACGGTCGCCGGCGTGCTGGCGATCGCCGCCGGGCTGGCGCTGAGCGACCTGGTCTCCCCGTTGTTGGTTCTGACCGCCGACGCGTACGTGATCCTGACGCTCTCATACACGCTCTTGATCCGCCACATCGTGGTGCTCGATCTGCTCGCCGTCGCGGGTGGCTTCGTGTTGCGGGCGGTGGCCGGCGGTGTCGCCGCATCGGTCCCGCTCTCGGCCTCGTTCCTGGTGGTGGTGAGTTGCGCGGCGCTGATGATCACCGCCGGCAAACGTGACTCGGAGCTCAGCCGTGTGCGCGACAGCGATCGCCCGCGGCGGCTGGTGCTGCGCCTTTACACCCACGGCATCCTGCGGATGCTGATGCTGCTCGCGTTTGCCGGAGGGCTCGTGGCCTACGTGCTCTGGGCACTGCAGCAGGGTCACGGCGTCGAGTTCCCGTGGCGGCTGCTGACGGCGGTGCCGTTCGCGATCGCCATGGGCCGCTATCTGATGCTCGTACGCAGCGGCGACGGGGAAGCTCCCGATGAACTGCTGCTCAGTGACCGCCCCTTGATCGGCGCGGCGGGAGCTTGGCTGACGATCTTCGCGCTCGGGGTCAGTGCCGGTGCCTGACACTGTCGGAGATGCGCGAGCCGGGCTCTCGGGCCCGGTTACTGCAGCGACCCTGCACGGCTGGGCCCGCGAACGCAAGGTGCGTGCCTGGCGCTGGCGACCGCGCGACGTCGATGCGTTGGCGACCGGCCTGCGCGGCGCCGACCCGCGGCTGGCGCGCGGCGTGATCGCGCGCGGCCTGGGCCGCAGCTACGGCGACGCGGCGCAGCGCGCGGGCGGTACCGCGGTCGAGCTCGGCGCCCTTTCCGAGATCACCCTGCATGACCAACCGGGGATCGTCACGGTCGGTGCGGGTGTATCGCTCAGTGCACTGATGAAGCGGCTGGCCCCCGCTGGCTGGCTGCCCGCGGTGGTGCCCGGAACGCAGTGGGTGACCGTCGGTGGCGCGATCGCTTCCGACGTGCACGGCAAGAACCACCTCACACAGGGCACTTTCAGCGACCATCTGGAAGCGATCACACTGCTCACCGCCGACGGTCGGTCGCTTGTGTTGACGGCCGCCGACCCGCTGTATCGGGCGACGGTCGGAGGAATGGGTTTGACCGGTGTGATCACCTCGGCGACGCTGCGGCTGACAACGGCGTCGGTCCCCTATTTGAGCGTCGACACCGACCGGCACGAAGGGCTGGACGCGATCATGGAGGCGCTGATGCTGCCGGGAGGCGAGCATCGCGTGGCCTGGCTCGACCTGATGGTCCGCGGTGGCGTCGGCAGCGTGCGCGGCGTCGTGACTCGTGCCGGCCTGGCCGAGTCGGCCGCCGTTGCGGCCGGCGTTGCGGCCGGCGTCAAATCCGATGTTGACGAGCGAGCCTTCCTGGCCAAGTCAGCGACGGGTTCCTGGCGGCTACCGGTCCCGCCCGGTATTCCCAATGGGCTGCTGCGCCCGGAGTTGATCCGCGCGGCCAATGCACTGCGCTTCCGCAGAGCACCGGTCAGCGAACGCGGGAGGTTGTCGAGTTTCGCGGCGGAGATGTTCCCGCTTGACGCGTTGGCCGACTGGCCGCGGCTGTACGGTCCCGCCGGGTTTGTGCAATACCAATTCGCTGTACCCACCGGGGCCGACGAGACGCTGCGAGCGGTGATCTCCACAATCGCCGCCGCGCAGGTGCCGGTGTACCTCGCGGTCTTGAAGATTCTCGGCGAACAGAACGCAGCGCCGCTGTCGTTCCCGCTGGCGGGTTGGACGCTGGCCCTGGACATGCCGCAAACGGCTCCAGGGTTGGCGGGGGCCCTGGACCGTTGCGACCAGCTGGTGGCGGCCGCCGGCGGGCGTGTGTATCTGACCAAGGACAGCCGTTTGGCGCCTGAGGCGCTGTCGGCCATGTATCCACGGCTAGGCGAGTGGCAGGCGATCCGTGACGGCGTCGACCCTGACGGGCGCTGGCGCTCTGACCTTGCGGCCCGTACCGGCCTCGTGAGTGCGCGATGATGTCCGCCGTGAATACACGCCGCAGGGTGCTGCTGCTGGGCGGGACCTCCGAAATTGGGCTCGCGATCCTACGAGCGATGGCCGCTGACGTTTCCGCGGGACCGCTGACACCGGTGCTGCTCGGGCGTGACATCGGCGCGCTTGACGCTGCCGCGGAAAAGCTGACCGGTCCCGGTTACGGGCCGGTCGAGACCGGGGTGCTCGACGCTGATCAGCTCTCCACCCACGAGCCCACGCTGGCGGGTGTGTTCGAGAGCGGCCCGGTCGACACGGTCATCCTTGCGGTGGGCACGCTCGGCGGCCAGCAGGCGCTGGACACCCCGCGCGAGCAGGCGATGGCGCTGCTGCACACCAACTTCAGCGGCTGCGCGTCGCTGGTCGACGCCGCTCTGCGGCGGCTACGCGCGCAGCGCAGCGGCACACTGGTCGTGATCTCGAGCGTCGCCGGCGTGCGCCCGCGCGCTGGGCTTGCCTACTACGGCGCCGCGAAAGCAGGGGTCGACGCGCTGGCGCAGGCGCTGGGCGATGCCGCGCTCGCCGACGGTGTCCGCACGCTGGTCATACGCCCCGGATTCGTACGCACGCGGATGACCGCCGGGCTCAAGCCCGCGCCGCTGGCGACGACTCCCGAGCGGGTTGCCGCAGTCACCGTCAAGGCATTGAACGGCGATGCCCACACCGCCTGGGCGCCGCCGGCGCTGCGTTGGCTCGCGCTGGTGCTTTCGTGGCTGCCGAGATCAGTCTGGAGGAAGGTCGGCAGGTGAGTCGCCGCGCGCTCATCGACGTCGGGTTTGGCGTGCTCGTGGCGCTAGTGGTGTTGCTGCTTGCCGATGGCCCCGCCGCCGCAGGGCTGATTGGTCTGCTGCTGGCCCTGGTGGCGGGCCTGATCAGTCTGCCGCTGTGGCTTATGCGGCGCCGATCGCGAGCGGGCAGAACGAGCCGAGCGGCGGTCAGGCAGTCGCGCACCGGAGCACCACGGAACTCCGCGGGCACCCGGCGCGAACGCCGCGACTCACGTTCGCCGACGCTAAATCCGCCTGCGGAGCTTGCGCGCCAGCCGGTACAGGCGCGGGGCCACGACGAACGCCAGCACCACCGCTATCGCGATCAGCGCGAGCATCCCTAATCCGGGGCCGAATGCAACCAGCAGCAGCGCCAGGAACAGCGCCACGCCGACGTCGATCAAGAGGTCATGGCGACGCAGCCGATAGCGCTCGGCTCGCCGCCGCCGCTCGTTGATGGTCGCGCGATCCACGGGCTGATCCTCATCGACACAGCTAACGCCGCGCGTAGCGCTTGCTGAGAACTCTCTCATCCATTCAGCCGTGCTCAGCTGCAAGGATCATCCGCAGCGACATCGAACGCCTTACGTAGGTTTCATGGATGGTTTCATGGATGTCCCCAGGCGCGCCGCAGGCACAGCGCGCCGCCCCAAGGCAACACGATGCCGCATGAGATGAGTCATGACGACTAGATATGACGAGCCTCGACTACGGCCGTCACCAACGCCGCCGGTCGGCACTTCGCGCGCCTCGCGCCCGCCACGGGCGCTGCCGCCGCGGCTGACGATCGCGCGGCGGTTGCGCCGCATCGGCTGGTTCACATTGGTCGCTTGTCTCCCGGTGATCCTCATCTCCTGGGCCTCGGCGATGTCGGCCTCCGTAAATACCCCGATGACGATCAACACGATCGAATGGCTGCGTTCCAACGGCGGCGCCGGGATCGCGTCCTGGCTGGAGCAGGTCTACTACTCGGCCAACGCCCCGTCCAAAGGCGGGGCCGAGCTGAAGCAGCTGCAGATGAAGATCCACCACCAGTCGATCCAGCACCCGGTCGATGTGACCCCGGTGATCTCCCCCGCGCTCCCCGGCGAGGGCAGATGGCAGCCCTCGGGAACCTGGATGCCGATGAGCTCGCCGGTGCAGGTGACCCAGTATCGCCCGCAGCCCGACTACCCGCAGATCGTCGCCGGGCTCGCCTGGATCGATCCGCGTCGGTCCGTGATCCGGATGTACGCGGGCAATCTCGAGCCCAACGTCCCGATGCCGAATCGTGGACCTGAACAGGTCCCCACGAAGCTGCGCTCCAGGCTACTCGCGACGTTCAACAGCGGCTTCAAGCTAGAGGACGACCACAGCGGCTGGGTCGACAACGGCACCACCTACGCCCCACTTGCCCGCGGCCAGGCGACGTTCATCGGCTACACCAACGGCACCTACAACATCATCAACTGGACCGGCGGCGCACACGCACCGTCCAGCGTCTCGTTCGCGCGCCAGAACCTGCCGCTGATCGTCGACAACGGCCGCGCCAACCCGAACCTGTCGGACGGCCCCGCCTGGGGCGCGACGCTCGGCAACGCGATCCAGGTATGGCGCTCCGGGATCGGGATCACAGCCAACGGCAACCTGATCTACGCGGCCGCGGACTGGCAGACGGTGGGATCGCTCGCACAGATCCTGATCCATGCCGGAGCGGTCCGTGCGATGGAGCTCGACATCAACGACTGGTGGACAACCTTCAACTATTACGGCGGACCGGGCGGCGCCGGGCCGAGCAAACTACTGGCCAGCATGGTGCGTCCCGCCAGCCGCTACCTCTCCCCCGACGACCGCGACTTCTTCGCCGTCTACCTGAAGTAACGCACCTGGATCGCGCCCACAGCGGCCTCACGTAACGCCTACGGTGGCCGCGGACCTGGGAGCGGCGAGCTAGGCCGGGACGGCCACCCCCGCCAGCGCAAGCACGACACCGACGGCACCGCAGGTCAACAGCGTTTGCACGACACCGCGCCGCAGCAACAGTAATGCCACTGCCGCGGCGGCGAGCAAGACGAACTGCCAAGGCTCCGTGAGCGCCGCGGCGAGCAGCACCGCAGATCCCAGAATTGCTCCGATCGCGGCCGGTCCGGCGCCGTCCAGGAAGGCTTGCGCGCGGCGATCGCTGCGGATGAACTCAAAGCGCCGGCCGCCGATCAGGATGAACGAGAACGACGGTAGGAACGCGACCACCGCCGCGAGCACTGCACCGCCAACGCCAAACGCGGCGTAGCCGACCGCGGCGATCGTCGCGACCACCGGCCCGGGCGTCACCTGGCCGAGCGCGACGGCGTTCAGGAACTCAGGGTTGGTCATCCAGTGGTAGGTGTGTACGGCGTCGCCCTGCATCAGCGGGATGATCACGAAACCGCCACCGAACGAGAGTGCACCGACCTTGAAGGCGGTCCACACGAGCGCTCCAACACTGCCGGTGACCGCGACCGCCCCGGGGAAGAACAGCCAGACTGCAGTGAGTGTCCGCGGCCGCCTGCGAATGATCAGCTCGACTGCCCCGCAGCCGAGCAACACCAGAACCAGATACGGACCGAGCGTGACTGTCGCGGCGGCGCCGGCCAGCAGGTACAGACACCATCTGATCGTTCTGGCGCGGTCGTCGCGAACATGCGCGAGGCTTCTGGCGCGGTCGTCGCGGATGTGCGCGAGGCTTGGTCCAATGAAACCCCTGGCGGCGTGCACGGCGACCGCTGCCACCGCCGCGCCCGCGCCGGCACCGGCGCCGCGGACCCACAACGGCGGCGAGCTGCTGAGAAACAGCAGCGACAGCGCCGTGACGAGGATCACGGCCGGGGCGATGAACCCGATGCCGCCGATGACCGCGCCGATCGGCCCTCCCACCCGGTAGGCGCAGAAGATCGCCATCTGGGTTGAGGCCGGTCCCGGCAGCAGGCTGCAGGCCGCGTTGGCGTCCTGGAATTCGCGGGCGTCCATCCAGCCGCGGCCGTCGACCATCAGACTTCGCAGCAGCGCGATGTGCGCGGGTGGCCCGCCGAACCCGGTCAGCCCGATCCGGGTCCATTCACGCGCAACCGTCGTAACCGGCACGCGCGGCCGGACCGGCGAATCTTCGTCTGCCGCGGGCCCCGGCCCAGTCTGCACGTGTTAGCCGGCGAGCAGCGGCGACGGCGGTATCCGGGTAGTGCCCTGGATCTCCGGGATCACCATCGCGATCTCGTCGACATTGCACCAGCTCCACTCTTCGCCGGGTTCGAGCGAACGAATCAGCGGATGGTGGGAACTGTGGAAGTGGGCGGTCGCATGACGTCCCGGCGACGAGTCGCAGCAGCCCACGTGCCCGCAAGTCAGACAGATGCGCAGGTGCAGCCACTTGCCACCGGTGCGCAGGCACTCCTCGCAACCGTCGACACTCTCCGGAAGTTGAAACAGCTTGATCTGATCCAGGTGATTACAGGTGGCCATGGGCGATATGAAAGCACCAGCGCGGCGTGCGCGGTAGCACCTCACCCAGCCCGCGGCGAGACGAGCGGCAGTGGCCACCGGTAACTGCAAGAATTGCCAGATGGACGATGTTCAGATCACCGATCACATCGAGGCTCTGGTTGCTGAGGAGCACTCGCTGATCTCACGCGAGTCAGCGGATAACGCTGACGCCGCCGCACTGGAGGCCGACCGCGAACGGCTCGACCGAATCTCGATCGAGCTTGACCGCTGCTGGGACCTGCTGCGCCAGCGTCGGGCGCTCCGCGATGCCGGGGAGAACCCGGACAAGGCGCAGGAGCGTGACGCCGGGACCGTCGAACGGTACTGGCAGTAATGGCCAGGGAATCAGCAGCCCTGGACGAGGTTGCGACCGAACTCGAGACCTGGCCCGGCGTGCGGCTCGAACGCCACGTCGACGGCACCATCAGCGCGCACTACCACCACTCCCACCTGGGGACGCTCTATCCAGGACTCGATGTTGCCGAGCTCCCGTTCCAGGGCATCGAACGCGACGCGCTGATCGACGACGGCGCCGCTGAGCCGGCGAGCGCCACTCCGGAGTCAACCGGCGTCAGCCACGACCTGCGCGGCCCGTCCGACATCACTGCGGTGCTCGACCTGTTTGACCGTCGCTACCACAACGTGCGCGGTGAGGCCGAGCCCGCCACTTGAGTGAGGGTTGCCGCTCGAAAGCCCGGTGAAGGTCAGCGAAGGGCAAACTGCATCAGTCGGTGGCCTCGTCGTCGGCGACGTGAATGATCACCGCGAACGAGCCGGCTCCCAGAAGCGAGCTCGCGGGATGCTCGCTCCCGTCGATCAGGATCGTTTCGATCGTGCCGCTCTCCCTATCGAAGGAGATGTCGTCGATCTGGCCCATCAGGTTGCCCAGGTCGCTGAGGGCCTTGCGCCCCAGCAGCTCAAGCTCGCCTGATGCGGCGGCCTGCTCAAAGCCAGTCTCCGGTTTGCGCAGGGCGTGCCCGTCGTCGACCATGATGGCGTCGGCACCGAACCCACTCAGGCGGTCCCAATCGACCAGGCGCGCCTTGCGGCGATTCCCGACGACGACCATCATCACGCGTCGGTGCGCGACGTCAACCAGCAGACGACTGACGTCCCCCAACTCCTCCGCATTCTCCCGGCTGACTACCTTCCTGCCGCGCACTGCGGTCAATCGCTCGCTCATGTGTCAATGTCCAATCTGGCGCGGAAATCGTCGACGGTGGCCGCGAGCCCGACAAGATCAGGGCTCACGAACTCGCCCGTGACGTCCGCAACCACCAGCGCATCACCGGATATCGCCAGCTGCGCGGGCGACGGTATATAGCCTGCGCCACCCGAGCTCAGCTCAATCTCGTAGCCGACGACGTTGCCGCCCGGGCCTGCGAGGACGACGACGTCGCGCACCCTACCAAGGCTCACTCCCGCCTCGGTGAGCACATCATCGCCGATCACGTCGCGGCCGGCTTCGGGCGCTCCGATCTCGGCTGGCGCCTGGTCACGGTCGACGAGTTGGCTCTCATCGGCGATCATCACCGCGTCGCGACCGATGGCATGTACCTGCTCAATCGCCAGAGCCTCTTTGCTGCGACTGGCGAACATACCGCGCTTGTTGAGCGTGAACCCGACAACCCGCCCAGCCTCCGCCCGATAGATGATGTCGCGCACTTCCGCCACATCCTCACCGGTCGCGATCGTGACCACGGGGAGTCCGCGGATTGACGAGCCCGCGATCAGGAGCTTCATGGACGCTTCCTCCAGCGTGAGATGATCACGCCGCCGGACCGCCGCCGGCGCTGCGTCCAAACACCCGCCCCGAGCACCACAATTACCACCACAACGACAACAATCGCCACCATCTCATCACCTTCGTCTGAACTCGCTTGTGCGTGGCGGGCGCGCCTCGGCAACCGGCTGCATTTCCGCGGTTGGTTGCCGACCGTCGGCGTATAGAGCGCTCCCCGGAAGCTGCGAGCTGAACATCTCAGCCGCGGTACGGGCGCGCGCCACCCCACGCGGGCAGTGACTCATCCCCGACCAAGACGATCTGAGTTCGATGCTCAGGCCACAACGGGGACAATTCAGGTAAGCACCGGCTGGGGATACCACGTCTCGACTCCTCGAACGTTTGTCGACGGGCGCCAGCTGCAAAGCGTTACGCCCGCTGCGGCCGGGTGTTTGAGCCGAGATGTCCCCGCCGAAGTTTGAGGCGAAGGACTACCTCAAAGACTACTCCTCAGGGACGACCTCGGAGCGGGAATGCTCTTGTCCCGTCGGCAGGCTGTGACCGTCGGCCGACTCCGGGTGCTTGGGGAGCAGCAGGTGCCCGTCGACCACCGCGACAGCCAAGTCGACCAGCTTGCGATTGTCTGTTCTCGAACGCTGTCGCAGCATCTCAAAGGCAGCGTGTTCATTGATCGAGTGCCGTTCCATCAGGATTCCCTTGGCCCGTTCAATTGTCGCGCGGCGCCCGAACGCGCCCTGCAGATCGTGGTATTCCGCAAAACGCCGGAGCACGATGTCAATCGAGCTCTGCCAGTCGTCGACGTCCGTGTCAGAGATGTGAGCGAACACGCCTCGCTTGGAGGCCTCCTTCACGAATTCAGCGTCGGGAGCGTGCAACAGCGCGATCACGGGACAGGCGGCCTCACGGACGATCTTGTCGATCAGATCGAGCGCATGCTCAGAACTTTCGCCAAGCCCGACAAGCGCGACATCCGGTCGTTCACGGGCCGTGACCGCCCCAACATCCCGCACCTCGATTTCCCTCGCGATCACCTCATGACCAAGACCGATGACGATCGGGGCCACGAGCGCTAAGCGGTCCTTTCGCTCGTTGGCGATCAGAACCCGTAAGTGCTCGGTTGGTTCAAAGTTTGGCTCCACGATCATCTTCCACAGCCCAGTGAGGTCGTCATACCTACACCGGCCGAAGGCTTGGGCCGAACAGATTTGCCTGCCAAGGATTGCGGCGAAGCCACCCGGATGTTACTCCTCTCACTGGTGAGCCTGTCAACGGTGTCAACCCGCATCTGACGCTCACGCCAACACTGGTAGGCCGGCGGCTTGCGGCCGCGGCGTACGAATCAATTCGGCGTCCGCGCGATCGATCAATTCAGCCGCCGTCTCGGCTTCACGTAGCGTCGCGAAGCCGGTCCTGATCCCCCGGGCGTCCTGGCGCGCGGCGAACTCGCTTGCAATCATGCGGAAGCGCTCGCGCGCGTCCGCTTCAGACATAGCGGGGATCGCGCAGAGGAACTCGTCGCCTCCGATGCGAACGATCAGATCGTAAGAGCGCAGATTGATCCTGAACAGCGCGACGACCTCACGCAGCAGCTCATCCCCAGCCGCGTGCCCGAGCGTGTCGTTGATCTGCTTGAGGCCGACAACGTCGACGTAGACGACCACGAGCACGGTGCCGTTGCGGCGGCACCTGTCCAACTCGTGCCTGAGGTCGGTCAGGCCGGCTGCGCGGGTGCGCGAGCCCGTGAGCGCGTCAGTTTCGGCCAGGGCCAGTTGAGCTGCCAGACGCTCGCGGTCCTGCCTTGCCAACAGACGCTCGCGGCGAGCTTGCTCGCGGTCCCGAGCCGCGGCTCTCCGATCCCCAGCCACCAATGAGCGGTATCCCGCGGTCAGAGCCCAAAGCTCGTCGTTGCCTTGCGCCATTGCCAGCTCGTACGCGGCGGTTGAGCGCTCCCGCGCCAGCGCGGCAAGGTCACGTATTCGAGCGACCTCGTCCCGCGTACGGGCTGCTTCAAGCCGCGCCCGCAGGCTCACTCGAGGCTGCTCATCGGTGCGACTGAGGATCTCACCGATGGCATGATGCTGGTGGCGTTCCAGGCCGTCCGCGGCGATCATTCGAATTCCCCGACGCAGACCTCCGGTAGGCCGTCGATGTGGGTCACACTCACAAGCTGGGTGATCGCACTGGCGATCGGATCTACGACGACCCCCGTCAGTTCACCCAACACACCGTCACTGCCCGTCACCTCGGCGCCGATGATGAATTCGGCCGCCTCGCCCACTTTCGTCTGCTTCACCACAAGCCTCTCACATTCGGACGATCGACTTACTCGCTCGATGATCTGGACCGAGGAGTGCCGGAACCGCAGTACCTGAATACCGGCCGTAGGCTGAAGCCGGAGGGTCGCCTGCCGAGGCTCAAGGCGAGGCGACCACGCAGTCTACTCGCGGAGCACCAGCGTGACCAAATCCAGCCAGCCCGGCGTGGGTTCCGGAGTATGCTCGATAGAGGCTTCCCCTCAACGTTTGGGGAGCCCTGTTGTTCCGGCTCAAAGCACTAGGTCGGCCTACGCCACCAAAGCGGTTGCCGCATACCGCCGACGTCGCACACTGACCGCGTCAGGAGCCAGGTTCATGTATCGCTTCCCCGAAGTGCCCGTTCTCCGCAGGTGCCACCATGCCCATTAGGAGTCCCTCTGATCAGGCCGCGCCCGGGGTCATCAAGCGCCGGCATCTGCGCGAGCGCTGGCCGCATCACCTTGAGTTCACGCGTCGGCATCGGCACTCCTGTGATCACCGGAACCCAGCCGTCACTCGCAGATGGATGCTCGCGTACAGAACCGTGCGCGGCGCCGGTGGCAGGGGGTGATGTGATGATCGTCGTGGTCGTCCTCATCGTGCTGGTCGTAGTGGCGCTCGCGCTCGCGTCCTCGATCCGGATCATCAAGCAGTACGAGCGTGTCGTGCTGTTCGAGCTCGGCAAAGTGAAGGGTCACGCGCGTGGACCGGGGGTGATGTTCATCATGCCGCTGGTTGATCGCGTGCACCGCGTGTCATTGCGGATCATCACGAAGCCGATTCAGTCCCAGGGGATCATCACCAAGGACAACGTCAGCATCGACGTTTCCGCGGTGGCCTACTACCGGGTCAAGGACCCGATCCGGTCGGTCGTCGCGATTGAGAGTGTTCAGGAGGCGATCGATCAGATCGCTCAGACCACGTTGCGATCTGTGGTTGGCCGTCACACGCTCGATGAAGCGTTATCTGAGACCGACACGATCAACCAGAACATCAAAGAGATCCTTGACGTCCAGACCGAGGAATGGGGGATCGAGGTCACGGTGGTGGAGCTCCGGGACATCCAGCTGCCCGAGAGCATGCAACGAGCGATGGCGCGTCAGGCTGAGGCGGAGCGTGAGAAGCGCGCAAAGATCATCGCGGCTGAGGGCGAGGCGCTGGCCGCCGGTGAACTGGCTCACGCTTCCGATGTGATGATGGCTCATCCGCTCGCGCTGCAGCTGCGCAACCTGCAGACCCTGGTTGAGATCGCCGTGGACAAGAACTCCACGGTCGTGTTCCCCGCTCCGCTGATGAGCACGATCGGCGAGCTCGGGGCGTTTTTGGCGCGTGAGACCGCCGCCTCTGATATCCCCGCGGGTCCGCTCCTGCCTACGACCCCTGCCAATGGCGCACCCGTCCCGTCATGACGACTGCGCCCGACCCTTCTCAGTGCTAGACCCCCGGGGAGAGTCGCCCGATCAGCCGGCCTCCGCCGCTCCACACGCCCTATCCGCTGCGCTTCTGAGGAACATCGACGCGTACTGGCGGGCGGCGAACTACCTGTCGGTCGGTCAGCTGTATCTGTACGACAATCCGATGCTGAGAGAGCCGCTGACGCTGTCAGACGTGAAGCCGCTTGTTGTCGGGCATTGGGGAACGACGCCAGGCCAGAACTTCATCTACGTGCACCTCAACCGGGCGATCAACCGGTACGACCTCGACATGGTCTACGTCGCCGGCCCGGGACACGGTGGTCCGGCGCTGGTTGGCAACACCTACCTCGAGGGGAGCTACAGCGAGCTCTATCCGAACATCAGCCAGGACGAGCTCGGAATGAAGCGGCTGTTCACGCAGTTCTCCTTCCCCGGTGGGATCTCGAGTCATGTCGCCCCGACGACACCCGGGTCGATTCACGAGGGCGGTGAACTCGGCTACTCGCTCAGTCATGCATTCGGCGCCACATTCGATAACCCGGATCTGATCGTCGCGTGTGTGGTCGGCGACGGCGAGGCCGAGACCGGGCCCCTGGCCACCGCCTGGCAATCCACGAAGTTCCTGAATCCGATAACTGACGGCGCGGTCCTCCCGATCCTGCATCTCAACGGCTACAAGATCAGCAACCCGACGCTGTTGGCACGGATTGACCACGATGAGCTCGACCAGTTCATCCGCGGGTGCGGTTGGACCCCCCACTTTGTCGAGGGCGACGACCCCGAGACGATGCATCAACTGATGGCACGCACGCTCGATACCGTCATCACCGAGATCCGTGATATTCAGCAGCACGCGCGCCGCTGCGGCGATGACACACGTCCCCGCTGGCCGATGATCGTCCTGCGCTCCCCCAAGGGATGGACCGGCCCAAAGGCTGTTGACGGCGTACAGGTCGAGGGCACGTTCAGAGCCCACCAGGTACCGCTGCTGGTCGACCCCCAGCACCCCGAGCACGTCCGGCTGCTGGAGCAGTGGATGCGAAGCTACCGGCCACAGGAGCTGTTCGACGACGACGGCCGGCTGCTGGGTGAGCTCGCCGAGCTCGCACCGAAGGGCGAACGCCGGATGGGAGCGAATCCCCACGCCAACGGTGGTCTGCTATTGCGGGATCTACAGCTGCCGGACTTCCGTGAGCATGCGGTCAACGTCCCCGCACCCGGGGCCGTGAACGCCCAGGACACGCTGGTCCTGGGCAACTTCCTGCGCGACGTGATCGTGCTCAACGAATCAGCGCGCAACTTCCGCGTGTTCGGCCCGGATGAGACGCTCTCAAACCTTCTGGGCGCGCTGTTCGAGGTCACCTCCCGCCAGTGGGAGGCCGATATCAAGCCGCACGACGAGTTCCTCGCACGGTCGGGACGGGTGCTCGATTCGATGCTCTCCGAGCATCAGTGCCAAGGCTGGCTGGAGGGTTATCTGCTGACCGGGAGGCACGGGCTGTTCAACTGCTATGAAGCCTTCATCCACATCGTCGATTCGATGTTCAACCAGCACGCCAAATGGCTGAAGGTCACCAAAGAGCTGCCGTGGCGACGTCCGATCGCGTCCCTGAACTATCTGCTCTCGTCGCACGTCTGGCAGCAGGATCACAACGGATTCACCCATCAGGACCCGGGGTTTCTGGACCACGTCGTCAACAAGAAGGCCGACATCGTACGCGTCTATTTGCCGCCTGATGCGAATTGCCTACTGTCGGTAGCCAACCATTGTCTCGGGACTCGCGATTACGTGAACGTGATCATCGCCGGCAAGCGGCCGGCGCCGCAATGGCTGACGATGGAACAGGCGCTCGTGCACTGCACGCAGGGAATTGGCATGTGGCCATGGGCCAGCAACGACCAGGACTGCGAGCCGGACATCATCATGGCCTGCTGTGGAGATACGCCCACGCTTGAGGTCCTAGCCGCCGTCTCAATCCTCCGCGCCGAGTTGCCGGACCTGAAGCTGCGGGTGATCAACGTGGTCGATCTCATGAAGTTGCAGTCGCGCGACGAGCACCCACACGGGTTGAGCGGCAACGACTATGACTCGTTGTTCACCACCGATAAGCAGATCATCTTCGCCTTCCACGGGTACCCCGCGCTGATCCACCGCCTCACGTACCGCCGCCAGAACCGCAACCTTCACGTCCGCGGATTTAACGAGGAAGGTACGATCACGACCCCGTTTGACATGCGCGTTCAGAACAGACTCGACCGCTTCCACCTGGTCCAAGATGTGGTGGATCTGGTTCCCAGCCTCGGCGCGACGGGAAGCTACCTGAAGCAGGCGATGAAGGACAAACTCGTCGAGCACGACCAGTACATCGACCGCCACGGCAAGGACCTGCCGGAGATCCGCGATTGGAAATGGGGATGAGCGACGGTGTCGCCGCTCGCCGGTGCAGCGCATGCGGTGCGGCAGGCCGTGCGACGCGCGACAGAGCGGCGCAATTGTCAACGCGCGCGACTTCCCTGGAAGGAGCTGGAGGCCGAGGCCGCACGGCAGGGTTGCTCGCCCGCAGACATCTTCTATGACTGGGCCGGGCGGGAGCTATTGAGTGACCTGCCCGATCGGCGATAGCGGTGCGTGTACTTGCCGTCAACGCAGGATCCAGCTCGCTGAAACTGACGCTGCTCGACTCCGACGACGAGGTGATCGCTGGCCGCGAGTTCGACGCGGACCACAGCGACGTTGACGAGCTGGCAGTGCATCACGCGCTCAACACCGACCTGTCCGGTGCAGAAGCTGTCGGCCATCGGATCGTGCATGGGGGAAAGCAGTTTCGTGCGGCGACGCTGATCGACGTCTCCGTCACGAGGGCGCTCACTGACCTCACCGATCTGGCTCCGCTGCATCAACCCAAATCGCTGGCCGCACTTCGGCTCGTCGGTGCGCAATTGCCGAACATTCCCGCGGTCGCCTGCTTCGATACCGCGTTTCATGCCGGCCTGCCCGCAGCCGCGGCCACATATGCGCTCCCGGCGGCGTGGCGCGAGCGCTGGCCGATCCGGCGTTACGGGTTTCACGGGCTCTCTCACAACTGGGTGGCGCGCCATACGCCGGCGATGCTCGGTCGGACAGCCGCCGGGCTACGCGTGGTCAGCTGTCACCTCGGAGCGGGCGCATCGCTCTGCGCGATCGCGGACGGGCGATCGCTCGACACGACGATGGGCTTCACGCCGCTGGCGGGTCTAGTCATGGCGACCCGCGCGGGAGACGTCGACCCCGGGCTGCTGCTGTGGCTGCTTCAGCACACGGACCTGACCCAGGACGAGCTGGCACTGGCACTGGAGCACCAGTCCGGCCTCAAGGGCTTGTCCGATACCGACGACATGCGCGTCGTCGTAACGCGCGCCGGTGCTGGTGAGGGGGCTGCCACGCTCGCTCTCGATGTCTGGCTGCATCGGCTCAGGGGGCTGATCGCGGGGATGGCAGCGTCCATGGGCGGACTCGACGCCCTCGTCTTTACGGGTGGTATTGGCGAGCGGTCCGCCCTGATCCGCAGTCGAACGGTGCACGGGCTGGGTTTTCTCGGCGCGGAAATCGACGCCGAGCGCAACGAAACGGCTTGCGGAGACCGCGAGATCACTGCGGACGGCGCACAGATCCGCACACTGGTCATGCAGGCTCGCGAGGACCTGGAGATCGCCCGTCAAACTCGCGCCGTGCTCGCTTGACCGCGGCGATTGCCGGTATGCCCGTAGTTCATTGACATAATCGACGGTGGTGAACGATCAGCGACGGCACCAGCACGGAACCGCGGGTGATCGAGCTACTGACGCAGTCGTAACGCCTGACGCCCAGGTACCTGGGCTCGACGCCGAGGAACTGGCAGCGCTGCGTGCGGTTGGTCGAACTTGGTCCGCAACGGCTACGGATCCCGAGGACCTGCCGGTGGACCCGAACCTGCGCTTCGTCGGCCATGACAGCCCCGTCAGCGGCCGGCTGGTGAGCATCAGGAGCGCCCGAGCGGAGGACGGGGACCAGCTCCAGGCCACCGAAACCGACGTTGTCGAATCCCGTGCCGGACGCCTCGGACATGCGATCCACAGGTTGTTTGTAGGTGCGCCGCTGCGCAGTACGGCACTCGCCGAGCAGCGCATGAGTAAGTTGCTGGCGCTACCGAACTGTCCCTGACGCGCTTCATCGGTGGCTACGGCCCCGAGCGATGGGCGATCCTGGTGCTGGCGGGCAGCTCGCAGCTGAGCCGGTCGCTGCCGATCGGGGCGGTGCTGGTCGCACTGATGCTGTCCGTCGGCCTCGGCTACCGGCAAGTTATCCGCGCCTACCCGCACGGCGGCGGCTCCTACATCGTCGCGAGCGACAGCCTGGGACCTAACTGGGGACTGCTCGCAGGCGCGGGTCTGATCCTCGACTACATCCTCACCGTGGCCGTGTCGATCGCCGCCGGAGTGGCGGCTGTCACCTCGGCCCTACCGGCGCTGAGCTCGGCTACGGTGCCGATCGGACTCGCGATGATCCTGCTGCTGGTGCTCGCGAACCTCCGTGGAACGCGCGACGCGGGAGCGATCTTTGCCGCTCCGACCTACATGTTCGTGCTGTCGATCGGGTTGATCGTGGTGATCGGACTGATCAAGTCGGCCGGCCATGGCTTCCATGCCGTCGCCCCGCCCGAGCATCATGCGACCGAAGCGCTCGGTCTGCTGCTGATCCTGCGTGCGTTCGCGTCCGGGGCGACCGCGATGACGGGCATTGAGGTGATCTCCAACGCTGTTCCCGTGTTCAAGCCGCCGGACGCCGACAATGCGCGGACGACGCTGTCCTGGATGTTGTTCCTGCTCGTAGCGATGTTCGTCGGCGTGCTTGTGATCGCACATCTTGACGGCGCCAGTCCGGGCGGCGAAACCGTGCTCTCACAGATCGCGCACGACACGGTTGGGAACGGCGTCCTCTATGCGTTTGTGCAGATCTCAACGACCCTTATATTGCTGATCGCCGCCAATTCAGCGGTCAACGGGTTCCCGCGACTGCTGTACTTCATGGCTCGGGACGAGTACCTCCCGCGTCTGTTCCTGCACATGGGCGACCGCCTTGCGTTCAGCTCGGGAATCATTGTGCTGGCGGTCCCGGCAGCGGTGTTGTATGTGGTCTTCGACGGACAGACGGAGCCGCTGATTCCGCTGTTCGCGATCGGAGTGTTCGTCGCGTTCACGCTCGCACAGAGCGCGATGGTCGTGCACTGGTGGCGCAATCGCGAGCAGGGCTGGCGTCCCGCGCTGCTCACGAATCTGGTCGGAGCGGTGTTGTCGGGTGCGGTGGTGCTTATCGCCGCCGTCACCAAGTTCGCGGCAGGGGCGTGGATTGTGGTGATCCTGATGCCCACAATCGTGTTCGCCTGCCGCCGCATCCACCGTTACTTCATGGAGGCCGGTGAGATGCTTGCACCCCGAGTGGATGGATCACCCGCAACGACCGCCGACCCCACCCCCGCCACCGGCGTCGACACCTGCCTCGAGGCCGAGGAGTCCCCTCGGGGTGTCTGCCATCTGGTGGTCGTGCCGGTGGCGGTGCTCGACCGCGCGGCGCTGCGGGCGCTCGCGTACGCGGCGTCGATGGCCGTGCCGACCCTGGCCTTGCATGTCAGCCCCAGCGAGGCAGAGGCAGAGCGGTTCCGCCACTACTGGAACGTCTGGGGCGATCACCTGCCGCTGGAGGTGCTGGTCTCGCCGTATCGGGCGACACTAGCCCCGCTGGCGACCTATATTGAGGCGCTCCACCGCGAGCAGCCCGCGGTCACGCTCACGGTGGTTGTGCCCGAGCTGATCCCCAAGCACCACTGGCAGCTGCTGCTCCAGAACCGCGCGAGCCCGCGGCTGCGCAGAATGCTGAGCTACAGGCCGGGGATCGTCGTCACCAGCGTTCCCTTCCATCTTCCCGGCTGACGTGATCAGGGCTGAGATGGTCGTGACTGCCTCAGGCTGAGACGATCTCGGCCGGTGCTGTCGCGGAGTGATGCGGCATACCGGCGGCGGCGTAGGCGTCGGCCTCGTCAAGCGTCTCGTGCAGGAGCAACGTGCGGGCCAGGGTCTCGAGCTGATCGCGATGGAGGCCGATCAACCCGGTGACGTCGTCGTGCGCCGTATCGATCAGCGCGCGTACCTGCTCGTCGATCACCTGCTGGGTGGCCTCGGAGGTTTCAGGTGCGGTCATGAACGGTCCCTGTGCCTGCGCCGGAATGACGGTGACGAAGCCGATCGCGTCGCTCATCCCCCAGCGGCCGACCATCTGTCGCGCAATCATCGTCACCTGTTCAATATCTGATTCGGCACCGGTGGTGATCGTGCCGTAGATGATCTCCTCCGCGACCCGGCCGCCGAGCGCGACCCTGATCTTTCCGATCAGGTCCTCGCGCGTGTACGAAACCTGATCGTCGTCGGGGGCCGACAGGGTGACCCCGAGGGCTGCGCCGCGGGGAATGATCGACACCTTCCGCACGGGGTCGGCACCGGGTGTGAGCATCCCCACCAGCGCATGACCGGCTTCGTGGTAGGCGGTGCGCGCGCGGTCGGCCGCGGAGAGCACGATCCCGCGCGGTGCCCCCAGCAGGATCTTCTCGAGTGAATCGGTGAAATCCGCGGTCTGGACGGTGTGGTGGTTGCGGCGTGCTGCCAGCAGCGCCGCCTCGTTGGCGAGATTGGCCAGGTCCGCGCCGACCATGCCCGGCGTACTGGCGGCAAGCGCCTCCAGATCGACCTCGGCCGCAAGCGGGACCCCGCGGGTATGCACCTCGAGAATCTTGCGGCGTCCAAGCCGGTCCGGTGGCTGCACCGCGACGCGGCGGTCAAAGCGTCCGGGGCGGAGCAGCGCCGGGTCAAGGATCTCAGGACGGTTGGTGGCGGCCAGCACGATCACCGCTTCGGTAGGCTCAAACCCGTCCAGCTCGGTGAGAATCTGATTCAGCGTCTGCTCACGCTCGTCGTTGGCGCCGGCCATCGACACCGAACCCTGCCGTGAACGACCGACCGCGTCGAGTTCGTCGATGAACACAATTGCCGGCGAGGCCTCCTTGGCCTTGGTGAACAGGTCACGGACGCGCGAGGCGCCGACGCCGACGATCGCCTCGATGAACTCGGAAGCCGAGATTGAGAAGAAGGCGGCGTGCGCTTCGCCGGCCACAGCCCGCGCGAGCAGTGTCTTGCCGGTTCCCGGCGCGCCCGAGAGCAGCACGCCGTGCGGCATCCGGCCTCCCAGGCGCCCATACCGAGATGGCTCCCGGAGAAAGTCGACGATCTCGGTCAGCTCCGCCTTGGCTTCATCGATCCCGGCCACGTCACGGAATGTGACCCTGATCGTCGCAGGGTCGATCCGGCGGGCCTTTGAGCGTCCAAAGCTTCCCAGTGCCCCCATGCCGCCGCCGCTCTTGGCGGCGCGTCGCATGAACAGGATCAGAAGACCGATAATCAGCAGTGCCGGCCCGAATCCCAGCAGGATTGATTCCAACAGTGGTGTGGTATTGGTGGTCGGTTGAGCGTTGATCTGGACGTTGTGCGCCCTGAGCATCGCGGTCAGCTCATTGTTGTTCCAGAATGTCGGAACCTCGGTCGCAAACAGCTTGGTGGCCGTTGCCTTGTTGTCGCCGGTCGGATACCGCAAAGCGACTTTGTAGGCGCCCTGGATGGTGTCTCCGGTTGAAGAGATGGACGCGACCCGGCCGGCCTGCACCTCAGAGACGAAGTAGGGACTGAACGGCACATTCACGCGCTGCGGCCCGGTGGGTGCGAGCAGCGCCGAAACAGCGAGGTTGATGATTAGCAGCGCCGCCACAAACCAGATGAACCAGCGTCGCCGATGTGGTGCCTGCTTGTCCACAGGGTCAGGCGTGCCACGCCCGTCCGGAGCGGGCGCAACTCGCCAGCCGCGATGGTCGCGGGGGATCGGCTTCGCGGGAGGGGCCTCCGTAGGAACGACGGGAGGACGCCTGCGCGGGAACTCGTGGTCTGTCTTATGCAACCGCGCGTCCACCGTCATTCGTCCACTGATCCACATCGTCCTGCGTCGGTCGGTTTAGCGACCGCCCCTGTCGTCCAGGGCACACGAGCGCGTCACGATCGACAGCTCCGGAGTCCGCCGCGTCACGATCGGCGGTTCCAGAGCCGACGACCGCTCGGAGGCCGACGACCGCTCGGAGGTCTACTCCGGTCCGCGGCTCAGCCGCGGACTGATCCGACAGCACCGAACGGGCACGCCACACCTGACCACACCGCCAGCAGGTCGCCTCTTGGCTGGCCATGGGAGCGCCACAGGCGCCGCAGAGCCGCGGGAATCGGTAACGCACCACCGGCTGCCCGGTCGTGATCACCCCTGCTTACGGGCGGTCCTATGTCCGCGGCCCAGGAATTTATGAACCGCGTGCTCGACCGAGCGCCGCCTACGGTCACCGCCGCTATCACGCTTGATGTGGTCGTTGCCGTCGGCGGCCTTGGTCGGCGCGCGATTTGGTGTCCGGCTCTGGTCTTTGCTCTTGATGGTCATCGGAACCCTCCTGCGTCAAACGCAGATAGTTGGGCGTGCTCCCGTTCAGGGAGATCAAGATGCGCCGTCCGTTGAGGACGCGGAGCCGGTTAGCCACTACAGCGAATGCGGTGCCGTGGACTTGGGAGCCGAAACGCGATGATGCGCCGGTTCCCGAGTGCGGTGCGAGGAAGCCCTGACGGACAACCCACCTGATTTATGACAACAATAGCATGATTTCGAAGTCAAGATCTGTTAATCTGGTTTAAGTGAGTTCATCCCAGAATCCCAGCTGGACATTCCTGACCAACCATGCGCAGGTACTGATCTGCATCGCCAACGACCCCGGGATACGCCTGCGTGAGATCGCTGACCAGATAGGGATCACGGAGCGGGCGGTGCATCGGATCGTGGTCGACCTCGGCGATGCCGGCTACATCACGCGCGAGCGCATCGGCCGCCGCAACCAGTACACGGTCAACTCCGAGCTGCAGATCCATGATCTGGTCGCGCGAAACCGCGGCCACAGCGTCGGGCAGCTGCTGCGGACACTCTCGACTACGACGTGAGCACGACGGCCGCCTCCGCCGTGGCGACCTGGAAGCTGAAGCTCTCCTCCAGATACAGCCGCACCTTCTCGGCGTCATGGGAGATATAACCGATCGAGATATCCTGCCCGGAGTCGAACAAGAAATCCCCGCCGCGGAGGCTGACGACGGCCGCGTTATGAACCCCTGGCGCCCACACGATCGGACCACCGAGAATTTCGCTGAGATGGTTGAACAGCGGGTAGCCGCCGTGCTCGTGGGTCGCGATCACCTCGCGATATCGCTCTCCCCCAAGCGCCAGACCGTAGGGTCCGGCGACACCGCTATCGAGCAGCTGCTCGACGGCGCTGGCCACCCCGCGGGTGTAGGCCTCGGGGTTGTCGGCGAGCACGATCGGCTCGTGTGAGCTGGCCGCGCCAATCCCGATGAAGGCGCCGTCCCAACCGTCGAACACCGCCGCGTTCTCGGCGGCCGCGAGCTCATGCGCAGCGTCATCGAGCGGCTCGAGGTCGGCGTCCTGGGCCCCGCGGTCGGCGTCGCGCAGCTCGTCCAATGAGAGCTCGAACTCGGCGCGCAGCTCCACCAACGGCAGCACCTTGCGCTGGCGTCCGCTGACCGCTTCGTTAGGCGCCGAGCCGAGCGCAGCCGTGCGCCCGAGCGGGCTGGCCGAATGCGTCCAACCGTGTGGTCCCGAAAAGTCCACGAACTTGCGGGCCGCCAGCGCCGGCTTGAGCCGATCCTTGGCCTCGTCGTCGAGCAGCTGCCAGCCGGAATCGGTGATCGGGGCAAGCTCGCGTAGCAGATGATTCATCAGGATCGTCCTTTCAGGCTTCCGATTTGAAGTGAGCCGTCACCGGCGCAGGAGTCTTCACCAACACCGTCCTCCGCAGAGCTGTTCTGGGTGGAACTGCTCTGCGGCTGATTCGCCGCAGCAGCCGGGTCAGATTGCTCTATGGCAGTTGGCGGGTCGTCGATGAAGTCCGACGACGGTACGAAGAAGAGGTTGCCGGTCACCGCCGTGGAAAAGTCGAGGATGCGGTCGGTGGTGCCAGGCGGTTTGCCGATGAACATGTTGCGCAGCATCTCCTCGGTGACCGCGGGGTCGTGCGCATAGGCGATGTAGTAGGTGCCGTATTCGTCCGCCCCCACATGCCCAAACGGCATGTTCAGGCGCAGGATCTGCTGCTGGTCCCCGTTTTCGTCGATGATCGTGTTCAGCGTGAGGTGCGAGTTCGGCGCCTTGTCCTCATCGGCGAACTCGCGATCCTCGAGCTTTGTGCGCCCAAACGCCGCCTCCTGCTGCTCGACCGTCAACTGGTTCCAGGCGTCCATGTCATGCAAGTATTTCTGGACGATCACGTAGCTGCCGCCGCTGAACTCGCCGGCAGCCCCGTCGATCAATGCGGCGTCGCGCGCCGCATCGCCCTCCGGGTTCTCGGTCCCGTCCACGAACCCGAGCAGGTCGCGCTCATCGAACGAGCGGAAACCGTGAACCTCGTCGATGATCTGTCCGCAGCCAGAGAGCCGCGACGCGATCAGCGTCGCCAGCTCAAAGCAGAGGTCGAGGCGCTGGGCGCGGAGGTGAAACAGCAGGTCGCCGGGGGTCGACGGCGCTTTGTGCCGCCCGCCATCGAGCTCGACGAAGGGGTGCAGGTCATCGGGCTTGGGCGTGCCGAAGATACGATCCCAGGCGTCCGAGCCGATCCCGACGATGCACGAGAGCCCCGCCTCTGGGACGCGAAAGCCGACCGAGCGGCGCAACCCATTGAGGTCGCCGATCAGCTCTAGAGCCTGTTGCTCGCCGCCGGCGTCGACGGTCGCCACCAGGAAGATCGCCGCCTTGGTAGTTGGAGCAAGAATCGCCTGCGGTTCGCTCACTGGGTCAGACCTCCGGTCGTGCCGATGTACGGTGTCCTATCACAGTCACGCGCGCGCCAATTGTGCCAGGGACCTCTGCGCCAGAGAGTATCCGGCCGCAACCGCTCGTGCTGTTGTTGGCAGCTGCGCGGGCTACTGAAACTGATCGCGGGCCCACTCGGCGAAGCTCTGAAACGGGACTTCGGGGAAGCGTGCGCGCACGGCTTCAGGGTCGACGCTGTAGCCGCGTTCCGCCAGGAACTTGTACATCGCGGCAACGTCGGCGTTGCGGGCAGCGACTGCGCTGCGCGGGGTCTGGCTGAAGCTGACCGGACGACCCGACGCGGCCGCGATCGCGGCCGCCATCTGTGCCGGTGTCGGCGTGTCGGCGGCGAGGTCAAGACGCACGCCGACGAACTCATCGCGTCGCGCCAGGACCGCGACGGCGACTGCCCCGAGATCGGCGAGGCTCAGCTGCGCCAGCGGTGTGTCCGCCGGCAGCGCGATCGCCAGCTCACCGCCCTCGGCAATTGCGTGAACGTCGCGGAGGTTGTCGTAGAAGTAGGTGGGCGCCACGACCGTCCAGTCGAGCTCGGTCGCCGACAGCTGCTGCTCGACCCGGGCCTTGCTCTCAAAGTGCGGAATCCCGGTCCCGCGATCGGCGTTGCCGACCGAGGCCAGAATGAACCAGGGAACCGCGGCCGATACGGCGGCGGCGATCAGCTCACGGCCCTGCTGCTGCTCGAGTTCCGCGCCGTTGCCGCCGAACGGGGTTGTGATCGCGTACACCGCGCTGACGCCGCGCATCGGCTCGATCAGCGTGTCGGCGTTCAGCAGGTCGCCGACCGCCACCTCGACCCCGAGCGATGCCAGCGCCTGCGCCTTCGTGGACTCGCGATCGCGTGTCAGCGCACGGACGTGGTGTCCGCCGTCGAGCAGCGCCCGCGCGATCGCGTTGCCCTGCATTCCGGTGGCGCCGGTGACCAGCACCGGCAGGTCAGATCTCGTCGCGCTCATGGTGCTGGCAGGGTGTCGCCGAGCCAGCTGATCGCGGGCCGCAGCACCGTGGGGTCGATCTGATGGCCGACATCGGTCTCGTGGTACTCGTTGACGACGTCACCTTCGTCCAGCAGCATGTGAGCCTCGCGGGCAAAGCGCACGTCCATCACCGGATCGCGACGGCCGTGCGCGATGAACACGCGCGTGCCCGCCTGCGAGACCGCGGGAAGGTCGGGCGCCCAGACCGGCACCGTGGGGATGAATCCGGCAAAGATCAGCAACCCCGCGACGCGCGGGCGCTCGCGCGGCAGACCCATCGCGTAGCTCATCACCGATCCCATGCTGAAGCCGCCGAACACCGTGCGCTGCGGTCCGATCCCGGTCCTTGCCCAGAGCTCGTCATGAAACAGCGCCAGCTGCTCGTATGCGGCGGCGAACGTGTCGGGGTCGGGATACCCGACGCGCGGGACCACATACCAGTGACGACCAGGCGATCCCGCGAGTCGCAGCGGGCCGCCCGGGGTCACGATGTGCAGCCGCCGCTGTGGGTCGAGCACGTCGGCGAGCCCGATCAGGTCGAACTCGTCGGCACCGCGACCGTGATGCAGCACCAGCAGCCCCTCGGCTTCACCGGCGGCCGGCCGCTCCTGGTAGTCCAGTGCGCTCACGTCTGGGTCCCGTCGTCGTCGGCCGTGGCCGCTTGCGCGGGGGCTGGTCCCCCAAGACCCGCCCCCGCAGACCACGCTTCACGCGGGTTCTTGAGTGGTCGCAGCAGCGTCTCGAGCTGAGCGCGCAGGTGTTCATGCTGTTTGGGCAGCCGCAGCTGCTCACCCAGGTGCGCTGGGTCCTCGTCGACCGCGAACCCGGGTGAGGTGGTGGCGATCTCGAACAGAATTCCCTGCGGTTCCCGGAAGTAGATCGCGTTGAAGTAGTCGCGGTCGATCACCGGGGTGACGTGCATCCCCGCCTCGCGCACGCGGTTTTGCCAGGACACATGGTCCTCGTCGGCGCTGTGCCAGGCGATGTGGTGGACGCTGCCGGCGCCCTGCATCCCCTGACCGGGCGCGGGCTCATAGGTGAGCTTGAATCGGCGCGTGGGCCCTTGCAGGATGTAGGTGCCGTCGCTGTCGGTCGCGCTGAATCCGAGCGTTTCGGTCAGCAGCTGCTTGTCGGCGTCGACGCCCCGGCCGATGTAGGCGCGCACGCCCTCGACCCCGGTGATCTGGTGTTCGGGCGGGATCTGGGGATGTTCCGCCTGCAGCGGTTTGTTGCTCGGATCGGCGACCACCAGCTCGAACTCAAGTCCCTCATAATCGCTGAAGCTGAGCGAGTCGCCGTTGCGGGTGTTCTTGTAGCCCGCCTGGGTGAGGCGGTCGGCCCAGAAATCCAGCGACGCGGCGCTCGGGACGCCCAGCTGGATCGTGTGGATCATGCCGGCGCCGGGCTTGCCGGGGGCCGCACCGGTGAACTCGAACCAGGTCAGGATCGACCCCGGGTTGCCGTGCTCGTCCCCGAAGTAGAGGTGATAGGCGTCGGGGGCGTCAAAGTTCACGGTCTTCTTCACGAACCGCAGTCCCAGCAGGTCGGCGTAGAAGTCGACGTTGCGCTGCGCGTCGCCGGTGATCATCGTGATGTGATGCATGCCATCGAGCTGCATAGGTTCCTCCAACGGTTATGGCTTGATGCTGATTGAGTGGCGCACTGCGGTCTTGGCCCCGAGGCTTTGTAACGCCTCGACTCGGTTCAGTAATTGCTGGTCACCGCGCTCCATACGGTGGTGCTGCTGCTCGTGTTCCGCCCATGAGCCGACTACGAACAGCTCCGTGAACGAGTTGGGGTCCTCGAGCCCACGGTGTAGGTGCCAGTGGATCGCTCCGGTGCGCTTGCGCATCCGCTTCAGCTGCTTGGCGAGCGTCAGGAACTCCGGGATGTTGGCCTCCGCGAGCTGGTAGCTGACCGTCACCGCCACCGGGCCCGCGGGCTCGCGATCGTCGCCGGCCGCGATCTCATCTGGCAGTGGCATCGGGTCTGCCATGTGCAGATCAGCGGCGCCTTTGGCAGGTAGCGGGAGCGCCCAGGTCACGAGGATCGCGGCGCCGAGACCGGCCGCGACGACAATCATCGCGGTGTTTACACCGTCGGCCTGGGCGACTGCGCCGAGCACCAGCGCGCCGATCCCCATCGCGCCCTGGAACGCGACCAGGTAGTAGGCGAACGCGCGAGCCTTGGCCCAGCTTGGAAGCTCGCCCTGGTAGGCGGCGCTGAGCGTGCCCAGACCGGTGATCCAGGCAAACCCGGCCACGATCAACACGGCCGCTGCCAATTCGACGTTGTGGACCGTTGCCAAAAGCAGCGCCGGGATCGCGATCAGCAGACACGCGAGCGCGTACATGCCGCGGGCGGGCACGATCCGTTTGACCGCCGGTCCGAAGTTTGCGGCCAGCAACGCGCCCACCCCGACACAGCCCAGCAACAGACCGTAACCACCTGAGCCGAGGCCGAGGTTGCGTTGCGCGACCAGCGGCAGCACCGCCCAGATCGCGCCGGCGAAGAACACAAACGCGACCGCGCGGGCGATCACGGCCAGCAACACCGGGGAGTTGGCTACGAACCGCCCACCCGCGCGCGTGGCCTCGATCGCGCGCTCGCGCGGAAGTTCGCTGCGACGCACGGGGATGCGGGTCACAAGCACCGCGCCGACCACCGCCACAAACGACGCCGCGTTGATCCCGAACACGAACGCGGCACTGGTGGCAGCCAGCAGGACGCCACCGATCGCAGGGCCGACCGCACGTGCAAGGTTCTGATTCACGGCGCCGAGCTGGATCGCCGGATTGCGCTCCTGCGCCGGGACCAGCTCGGGCTGCAGCGTCTGCCAGGTCGGAGCACCGATTGCGCCGCCGACCCCGATCACGAACAGCAGCAGAATCAAGACCCACGGGGTGAGCCCGCCGACAGCCGCGAGGATCGCGAGCGCCGCCGCCGCGATCATCATGATCACCTGTCCCAGCAGGATCAGATGTTTGCGGTCGATCAGGTCTCCCATCACTCCTGAGGGAATCGCCAACAGCAGCACCGGGATCGAGCCTGCCGCCGAGATCGCGCTCAACAACAGCGCGGAACTCGTCAGCGAGATCATCACCCACTGGGCCGCGACCGTCTGCATCCACGATCCGATGTTGGACGTGAACTGCGCGAGCCACAGGCGACGGAAGTCAGCCTGCCGAAGTGGCGCCCACCCGCTCACTGCTGCTGTTTCACGAACGCCAACACGGTGTCGGCCACATCTTGCCAGCGACTTGGTCAGTCATGCGCCCAAGCTATGCGCTGGGTTCGCGGCTCGCTTCAGTCACATGACGCAAGCGGGGTCGCGTCGGCCGGGCCTAAGTTGGTGGCAATCAGTGAGCAAATACGAGCCGATTGGAGTCGATGAGCATGACCGAGCCGACCCTCCACACCCTGCTTTCCAGTCCCGATACGATCAGTGCGGGAACGATCGATCCCAGTCGCCCTGCCGCGCTGACAATCGATTCGGGAGACATCGTGTCGTGTCCGGACACCTGGACCCAATGGGGCAACCAGGCTGAATACGGCATGTCGTTCGCAGACCGCGAACCGTTGCGCAAACAGTTCCCGTCAGGCCCGTACTCGAATTTGGGGCCCGTGGTCGTGAACGAAGCGCAGCCCGGTGACGTGGTCGAGTGCATGATGCTGCGCACGCGGCCGATCGACTGGGGTTGGAACTCGTTTCCGCTGGGGGTCGGCGCGCTGCCCTCGGACTTTGACGAACCCTACGTCCACTACTTCCGCTTTGACGAGGACCGCACTCACGCCGATTTCGTCGATGGTATACGCATCCCGCTGCGCCCCTCGATGGGTGTCTACGCGGTGGAGCCCGAAGGTGATGATCCGGTCAGCGCGATCTTGGCGGGCCCATACGGCGGCAATCTCGACCTATGGGAGCTGACCGCGGGCACATCATTATTCCTGCCGGTTTTCAAGGTCGGCGCGCGGATCTGGACCGGCGACGCGAACGCCACGCAGTCCGACGGCGTGGTCGACCAGACCGGCATCGAGTCGGCGATGGAGGAACTGCGCGTGCAGTACTTCCTGCACAAGCATGTCTCGCTGGCCGGTCCAACGATCGAGACCCCCGAGAACTGGATCGTGATGGCCTTCGCCGACTCGCTCGATCAAGCACTGCCCGCCTGCGTTCGGACCGCAATCGAGTGGCTGCACGCCCACGGCGGGATCGACCGCCGCGACGCCTATGCGCTGTGCAGCATGGCGGTGTCGTTCAGGGTCACACAGTGGGCCGACCAGACCGGCTCGGTCTACAGCTCGATACCGCCGCGCGCGATCCACGCGGTGATCCCCAAGGATGTGCTGGGTGACGTCGTCGTCGGCCGCATCGAATCCTCGATGAGGCCGGCGCAATGAGCCTGTCCGCGGAGGACTCACTCGAGATCCTGCAGTTGGTGGCACGCGCGGACAACTGCGCGACCGCACGCGACGCTGATGGCTACGCCGCGTTGTTCACCGACGACGCAGCGATGACCGGCCGCATGGGAGAGGCGCACTGTCGCGCGGAGCTCATACGGGCGGTGGCGAGAGTCTGGGCTCAGGAGCCGGAGGGCACGCTGCATCTGACCCTGAACGCGGTGCTCGAAACAAGCGGGGACGAGACCGCGGTCAGCAGCGTGATGCTGATGATCGGCGCCGGCGGGCCGGACTTCGGAAACGCCGTGGTTGGCGCGGCGCAGGTTCGACAGACCGTTGAACCGACGGCCGCCGGGTGGCGCATCAGCTCACGTCAGATCCGATGAGCTGATGCGCTCGACCGCTCAGGATTGGATGAACTCGAGCAAGTCCGGGTTGATCGTGTCGGCCTGTGTCGTCGGCATGCCGTGCGGGAAGCCGTGATAGGTCTTCAGCGTTCCATTCGGGAGCAGAGCTGCAGACAGCGGACCAGAATCCGCGTAGGGCACGATCTGGTCGTCATCTCCGTGCATCACCAGTACCGGCACCGTGATCTGCTTCAGATCCTCGGTGAAGTCGGTCTGTGAGAACGCGACGATGCCGTCGTAATGCGCCTTTGCGCCACCCATCATTCCCTGCCGCCACCAGTTCTCGATGATCGCCTCCGACGGCTCGACTCCTTCGCGGTTGAAGCCGTAGAACGGTCCCGACGGGAGTGCGCGGTAGAACTCCGAACGGTTCTTTGCGAGCTGCGCCTGGAGGTCGTCGAACACGCTCTTGGGTAGACCACCGGGGTTGCTGTCGGTCTGCAGCATCAGCGGCGGCACCGAGCTGATCAGCACCGCCTTGGCGACGCGACTGTCACCGTGACGGGCGATGTAGTGCGCCACCTCGCCGCCGCCGGTGGAGTGCCCGATATGGACGGCGTCATGGAGGTCAAGGTGCTCGGTGAGCGCCGCGAGGTCATCGGCGTAGTGATCCATGTCGTGACCACCGTCGGTCTGGGTAGAGCGCCCATGTCCACGGCGGTCGTGCGCGACCACGCGGTAGCCGCGCTCGCAGAAGTACAGCATCTGGGTGTCCCAGTCATCTGCGGAGAGCGGCCATCCGTGACTGAATACGATCGGCTGCCCTGAGCCCCAATCCTTGTAGAAGATTTCGGTGCCATCCGAAGTGGTAATCGTTCCCATGCGGTTGTGCCTCGCTCTCAGGATTTGCGGATAGTTCGGCGAGCCGGCCGTGGAACGCTCCGCGGGCCGACATCGACGTCCGCAGCCTATGTTCGCGGCTGCGCGGCTCGCATGTGTCATCTGACTGTGATCGGCACCTGACTGCATGTTTGGGCGTTACCTGCGATGTTTTGAGTGCATGGGCAGTCGGTCCGGAACTTCGGCGGCAATCGTCGGACGAGAACGCGAACAGGCGATCATTGAAACCCTGCTCGAAAACGGCAGGACCGGCGGGACCGGTGCGTTGGTTTTCGGCGCGCCGGGAGTCGGCAAGTCGTTTCTGTTGGAATTTGCGCGAGACCGAGCCGACGCACATGGGATGCGCACGATCTCTGCGTTCGGTGTCGAATCCGAGGCGCAGCTGGCGTTCGCGGGGTTGCAGCAATTGCTGCAACCGCTGCTGGCAGGTACCCACGAACTTCCAGCGCCTCAGCGTCGTGCGCTTGAGGTCGCGATCGGGATCGCGGACGGCCCCCAGCCCGAGCTGTTCCTGGTTGGCCTCGCAAGCTTGTCGCTGCTCACCGAGGCCGCCAGCGTCGCGCCCTTGCTGCTGATCGTCGACGACGCTCAGTGGCTCGACCAGTCGACGCTGGCGGTGCTCTCGTTTATTGCGAGGCGGCTGGACGCCGATCCGATTGTGCTGCTGGCAGCCACGCGCGCCTACAACGACACCGCGCTCGATACGGCACCACTGCGCCGGCTTGATTTACCGCCTTTGACCGAGGAATCGGCCCGCCAGCTGCTGCTGGCGTCTGCACCCGATCTTCCCTCGAGCGTGGTCGAGCAGGTTGTCGCGTTGTCCGAGGGCAATCCGCTTGCCCTGGTGGAGCTGCCAAGCGCGCTGGCCTCGGACCGGCATGGCTTGCGCGAGCGGCCGGCCGAGCCAGTCGCGTTGACGGAGCGGCTGACGACCGCCTTTACGGCGCGAGTCAACGACCTCACCGACGAAACGCGAGCGATGTTGTTGATCGCCGCCATCAACGACTCGGACTCCGTCTCAGAGATCCGCGCCGCAGCCGCGGTGCTGCTCACCGAACAGGCGGAACTCGACAGTTTGACCGCCGCGCAGTCGGCGGGCCTGATCACGCTGAGCGATGGAGCCGTGCGTTTCCGTCACCCACTGGTTCGGACCGCGATCCGGCAGATCGCCGATTCGGCCGCGCGTTACCGTGCCCACGCTGCCCTGGCGCAGGTACTGACGGAGGAACCGGATCGCCGGATCTGGCACATGGCGGCGGCTACCGTCGACTCCGACGATTCGGTAGCCGAACAGCTCGAGGATGTGGCGCTCCGCGCACAGCGTCGCGGCGCCCTGATGGTCGCGAGCGGCGCGCTCGAACGCGCCGCTGCGCTCAGTGAGAGCAAGGCACGTAGAGCAGAGCTATTGGTGCATGCAGCCGAGGTCGCGGTGGACGTCGCGCCCCCCGAGCGGATCTCCGAAATTGTCGCCAAGGCCCAGTCAACACAGCCTCACGGCGTGCAAGCCGGGCGGCTCACGCTGGTGCGTGAGCTGGTCGCCCCTACGGCCGCGGGTGAGCCGTCATCGGTGACCGCGCTTGTGAACACGGCTACACGAATGAATCAGGCCGGGCAGCAGCGACTTGCGCTGCGATTGCTATGGGCAGCGGCGACCGGTGTCTTTCACGTCGACGCCGATGCCCGTACGCGATCGCAGATCGTGGCCGCCTGCGAGCAGCTCGCGGTGCCAGACGACGACCCGTTGCTGATGTCGGCACTGGCGCTTGCCTCCCCAATCGCAAACGCAGAGCTCGTGATCGAGCGTTGCCTCGCGGTTGAGCCGGCACCCGACGGCGACCCCGACGCTTTCTGCCTGCTCGGCACGGCGCTCTGCACTGTTGGCGCGGCGGTGTTGGCCGACGGCTTCTTCGGCGTGGCAGCACCACGGCTACGCGCGGCCGGTCGCATCCGACCACTGGCCCGGCTGCTGGCGCTCCGCGCGATGGGGAGCTTCCTGCTCGGTAACTGGGCTGCCGCGGACGTGGACGCGACCGAGGCGGCGAGCTTCGCGGCCGAGAGCGGACAGCCGATCTGGGCCGCCGCTGCGTTGAGCGCGAGCGCCATGCTGGCCGGAGCCAGGGGCGACACCCGGGCCGAGGAGTTCGCCAGTCAGGCCGAACAGCTCGCGTTGCCGAGCCGCGGACGCGCGCCGCTGGCGATGGTACAGATGGCGCGAGGTCTGACGGCGCTCAGCGCAGGACAGTACGAGATCGCGTTCTGGGAGCTGCAGCGGATGTTCGATCCGGGTGATCTGGCCTGTCATAGCGCCAAATCGGGTCGTGCGTTGGGGCTGCTCGCGGAGGCGGCGCTGAGGAGCGGCCATCATCAGGAGGCTCTGGAGATCCTCAATCGGGCGACGCCCGCGGTCGAACGCTCGGCGTCGCCCTGGCAGCGTCTGTCAGCGCGTCACGCCGCGGCACTGCTTGCCGAGGACGGCGAAGCCGAGCAGCGGTTTGAGGCGGCGCTCGCAGTCGACCTGAGCCGCTGGCCGTTCGAGCGAGCTCGCCTGCAGCTCGCATATGGCGGGTGGCTACGGCGGCGGCGCCGTGCGGCCGACTCACGCGCTCCGCTGCGCGCCGCCCGGGACACGTTCACCGCCCTGGGTGCGGCACCGTGGGGCGACAGGGCAACGCAAGAGCTACGCGCCTCCGGTGAGCGCAGTCGCCGCCGAGTCCCCGAAACCCGTGACCAACTAAGCCCGCAGGAAATGCAGATCGCCGGTATGGCGGCCGCGGGTCTCTCAAATCGCGAGATCGGTGAGCGCCTCTACCTGTCACACCGAACCGTCGCCTCGCACCTGTACCGGATCTTCCCGAAGCTCGGCATCACCTCGCGCGCCGATCTGGGAAGCGCATTGGCCGCCGCGCGGGCGCCGGCGCGCGCATCGGTATTGACCGACGACGAGCACGAGCACTCTGTCAGTCGAGTGACTCAAGCGAACGTGCCGGTCAGGCCATAGCTTGGTGCGGGTGTACCAGCAGGGAACCTGTTTCGGCAGAATCCCGCAGACCCTAAGAGAGGAAGCAAACCATGCTCGATGTCAAGGATTCGATCCGGCGACTGGCGCACACGGTGGAGCACCACTATGCCCACATCGCAGCGGGACACGCATTCGAGCGTCAGTGGGCTATTCAGTTTGAGCTGGCGTACACCGATTTCCGCATGATCCAGCTCGCACTGCAGCTGGACGGGCATCATTCCGACCTGCTGCTGCGTTTCACCTCTGCGTATGACGATGTCTACGTGTATGAGTACGCGTTCGCAGCCGGTGGGCTGGAGGGGTTCGAAGAGAAGTTCGCCGGCCGTGTCGAGTCATACAAGTCCGACGTTGACATGCTGCTGGCGACGATCGCCGAGATCAGGGCGGTCGACAGCTCCCAAGCAGCGGGATAAACGGGTCCGGGCCTTAGCCGCGGGACGGTCGCGCCGGAGTGGCACGGAGGCTGACCAGTTCGGCTGGAGAGTTCGGCTGATCAGTTCGGCTGGAGAGTTCGGCTGATCAGTTCGGCTGGTGAGTTCGGCTGGCAAGTTCGGCTGACGACCCCGCAACCGGATAGCGTGCGCGCATGACATTCGTAGACAGCGAGCAGCCGCGGCTGGGGCGCCGGATCGCCGCGCTGTTCATCCCATACCGGTGGACGCTGGCCGCGATCGCCGCGATGATCCTGACCGCCGCTGTTTTGTCAGTGATCAGCGCACTGCTTGTGCGTGATGTGTTTAACGAGGCGCTGTATGCGCCGGGAGGCACCGACCTCGGCAAGCTCTATCCGCTTGTTGCGGCACTGATCGCAATTCCGATCATCAACGGACTGCTGAACATTGGACAGACCTGGCTTACGGAGATCGTCGGCAACCGTGTGCTGCGGGACCTGCGCGATCGGCTGTTCGCCCACCTGGAGCGTCTCTCGCTCGCGTTCTACACGGCCACTCGCTCGGGCGAGGTGCAGTCGCGCCTCGCCAACGATGTCGGCGGGGTACAGACGACGATTACGAGCACCGCATCGTCTGTCGTCACGAACATCGTCACACTCGTGTCCTCGGTCGTCGCGATGTTGGTGCTTTCACCGCTGCTGACGGCCGTCTCGCTCGCTGTCACCCCAGTATTCGTGCTCTTCAGTCGCCGCGTGGGACGCGCCCGCCGCGCTGCGCGACGCGAGGCCCAGGCGTCGCTGGCCACGATGGGGTCAATCACGCAGGAGACGCTGTCCGTATCCGGGATCCTGCTCGCGAAAGTGTTCGGGCGCCAGGCTCACGAGGTCGATCGCTACCACGACGAGAACGAGCGGCAGGCCAACCTCCAGGTTCAGCAGGCCATGGTTGGTCGTGGTTTCTTTGCCATAACTCAGGCGTTCTTCGGTATCAGCCCGGCGCTTGTCTATCTGGTCGCTGGACTCCAGAACGACCGCGGAGGCGCCCTCTCGGCAGGCACCATCGTGGCGTTCACGACGTTACAGACGCGGCTGCTGCTGCCGATCAACCAGCTGCTGCAAGTATCGGTCGACGTCCAGTCATCGATGGCGCTGTTCGGCCGAATCTTCGAGCTGATCGATCTCACGCCGCAGATCTCCGACCGACCCGAAGCGCTCGCGATCTCGACCACCCATATCAACGGAGCGGTGGCGCTGTCAGACGTGTCATTCAGTTACGGCGCCAGCGAGCAAGATCCGGGAGCGAAGCGCGTGCAGGCCCTGGAGAACGTGTCATTCGAGGTCGAGCCTGGTCAACTCGCGGCGCTCGTAGGTCCTTCCGGCGCCGGCAAGACGACGATCTCCTACCTGATTCCGCGACTGTACGATGTCGACTCCGGAGCGGTGCGGATCGACGGTCACGACGTCCGCGACCTGACCTCAGCCACGATCGCCGGAGCCGTTGGGGTAGTCACCCAGGAGAGCTACCTGTTTGGCGGCACGATCGCCGACAACCTGCGTTACGGCGCACCAGACGCGACCGATGAGCAGATGCGGGCCGCGGCTCGTGCGGCGTTCATCCACGACCGGATCATGGCCCTGGAGAACGGGTACGACACGGTCGTGGGCGAACGCGGGTACCGGTTCTCCGGCGGCGAGCGCCAGCGCCTGGCAATCGCGCGCGTGATCCTCGCCGACGCTCCGATTCTGATTCTGGACGAGGCGACCTCGGCGCTCGACACCGAGTCAGAGCGGGTCGTTCAGCAGGCGCTGGAGGCGCTGATGCAGCGCCGCACGACGATCGCGATCGCGCATCGGCTATCGACCATCCGCGCGGCCGATGTGATCTTCGCAATCGACGACGGCCGCGTGGTCGAACGCGGCACCCACGACGAGCTACTCGCGTCGGGCGGGCTCTACGCGCGGCTCTACCGCGAGCAGTTTGGCAACGGCGCGATCGAAGCCCACTGCGCCGACGGCGTGATCCTCGGCGACGGCGGCATCTGTCGGCCCAGCGTACGTGCCGAGGAGGAGCTGAGTGCCGTCACGGCCGACGACCGACTACCTGCTCCGGACGAACGTGAGTCTGACAACCTCGCCGGGATTCCCGCGGAGCTGCGCAGCGTTCTACGAACCTGACCGCTGCGAACGTCACCGCTGCGGTGTTGATTCCTGACGGCGCTTCCACTTCCGCAGCGTCTCGGGAGCCACCCCAAGACGGCGACACAACCGGTATCGGCGGCAATCGGGCTGACGCTAGGCGACGTCCGGATTCGAGTCTGCGGCACGCGCCGCCGGTATGTAGAAGGTCCAGGTCAAGAGCGCCAGCACAGTGGCGGTCGCGAGCGGCAGGACGATGCTGGTTTTCAGCTCCAAGGCGCCGACCAAGGCACCGATCAGCATCGCGGCGACGGCGACGATCCTTCGCGCCGAACCCTTGCCGTCACCGCCGGCCGGTCTTGATTCCGCCGCCAGGCCGGTCAGCGTCATCGTCAAGACAGTCGTGGTCAGGTCGGGGACAGCCAGCTTGCGCACGGTTGCGTTGCGCACCCCCATCGCCAGCGCCAGCAGCGCAATCACAACGTAACCGGTGAACTGTCCCGGGTGCGGGGTGTGAATAATCGCCACGATCGTTGCCAGCGCTAGTAGCCCGCATTCAATGCTCAGCGCCCAGCCAACGTGCACATGGTGCGTTGCGCCGTGGCGTCGCGCCAGCGCCCCACCAAAGCCGGAGCCCACCAGAAACGCGAGCAGCGAGACGATCGGCGAAAGCACCGGCAGGTGGTATCCGCCGGCGAGACCGAAGGCGAGCAACACTACGTTGCCGGTCATGTTGGCGGTGAACACATGACCAAGGCCGAGGTAGCTGACGCCGTCCACCAGACCGGTGGTGAACGTGAGCACCAGCAGCGCGCGCGTCAGCGGATGGTTGAGACTGCGCGCGGCACGTTGGGGAAGGGCATCGGAGACGGACATGCCCGGACCCTACACCGCGCCGTCGGCAAAGAAACGTCGTGCGCCTAGCCCGACCGTCGCGGCACAAACGGCGCGCGGGCGGTCGGGCCGTCGCCGAAGAAACGTCGCGCGGGTACCGGCCGTCGCCGCGGACCGGCCCCCGCTAACTCGCCAGTCTTCGAAGACTTGGAGATCGCCTGGTGACTTACGCGCAAATAATCACGATAACTCGCCAGGCGACGCTCCAGCGCGCGTTGCCTGGCGACTTTTTGGGGTATGACGCGATCGATCGATTCTCAGCGAGCGTTTGTCACCGAGCGTTTGTCACCGAGCGTCTGTCACCCACGCAGGTCGCGGCGCTGGATCCCAAAGGCGCCGGCTGCCAGCGCGACTGCGGTGACCGCTGCAAGCACGATCAGGCCGGGGATGTAGATCCCCTGGGTCAGCGGACTGTGGCCCGCGTAGTAGTAGTACGGCGACAGGTATTTCAGCCAGTCCAGCCAGCTGACGAGCGGCGCGAAGCTATTCACCAGCCAGCCGCCAACCGCAATCCCGGCGGCGATCCCCGTGGCCAGCGGACCACGGCCCGTGCCGGCGGCGACCGCGAACGCCAACGCGCCGGTTGCGGCGCCGAAGAAGGCGAGCTGCACGGCCAGCGCGCTCATGTGCCCGATCGTCACTCCGCCCCCGGCGAGTGCCACCCCGATGATCAAACCGACCCAGGTCGCCAGCGCGATCAGCACCACGACGACTCCGACGGCGGCGGCCTTCGAGAGGACCAGGTTCGCGCGGCCGATGGGATAGGCGAGCACCAGCGCCATGATCCGGCTCTCCTCCTCCCCCGCCGTCGCCGCGACGATCCCCGTGATCGCCAGGCCGCCGATCAGCAGCGGTCCGTAGATCGCACCGATCTCACTCTGGAACCAGCCGCTGGCGGTGCCGTAGTCGGCGCCGCCCAGCAGGTTCTCAACACCGGCTGAAAGGTTGAGTTGGCCGATAGAGTGGCCAATCGAAGGGAACAACGCACCGACTGCGGCTGTGACCGCGATCAGACCGATCGCGGCTGAGAGCGCGGCAGCCAAGCGCAGACGTAGCGTCAGCTTGACGGTCGCGAGACTCATGCCGGCTGGTCCTGGTAGTAGCGCAGAAAGACATCCTCGAGGTCGTCGTCCTGCGGATGCAAAGCCAGCACGTCGTGTTTGGCCGCGGTCTTGATGACCGCGTCGGCGGAGCCCTCGAAGCTGACCGTCAGGGTGTGATCCTCGCGCGTCACCTTCCTAACGCCGGGCAGCGCGGTGAACTCGTCACTGGAGACGTCCCCGGCGAACTCGATCTGGAGACGCTGCAGGGCAACCCGTCGTAGGTTCTGGGCTGAGTCGACGACCACCAGCCGTCCTTTGCGTAGGATCGCGAGCCGGTCCGTGACCTCTTCCACCTCGGCCAGTGCGTGCGAGGACAACAGCACGGTTCGCCCCTCGGCGCGCACTTCCCCCAGCAGCCTGTGGAAGCTCCTTTGGACCAGCGGGTCGAGACCGGCGATCGGCTCGTCGAGGATCAGCAGCTCGGGCTCGTGCATGAACGCCTGCACGAGCCCGAGCTTCTGCCGGTTGCCGGTCGAGAGCTGATGCAGCGGCCGCTCGAGATCAGCGCCGAAACGCTCGACCAGAGCCGCGACTAGTTTCTGGTTCACACCGCCGCGAAGCTGCGCCAGGTAATCGAGCAGCGCCTTGCCTGTGAAGCGCTGGTAGAGCTCCCAATCACCGGGCAGATAACCGACCCGACGACGGATCGCGAGGCTGCCCTTGATCGTGTCGAGCCCGAGCACGGTGGCCTTGCCAGCGGTCGGCCGGATCTCGTCGATCAACAGCCGCAGGGTTGTTGACTTGCCCGCCCCGTTAGGGCCGAGGAACCCGAACACCTCACCGGCTCGAACCTCGAGATCGAGCTCGAACAGCCCTCGCCCGGCGCCATAGTCCTTCGACAGACCGCTGGTTTCGATGACGGGCTCGGCAGCCATGGCCGGACCATATCGACCATGCGAGAGCCAGGGGTCCGGGCGCTTTGAAGGACCGCGATCGCCACGGCTGAGGCGTGAGCCCTAAGCTCAGCGCATGACCGAGCGGGAGCGACGGATTATCGAGCTTGTGCGCGAGGTCCCGGAGGGATTCGTGATGACCTACGGCGACGTTTCGCCGGGCGCGCCGCGGCTCGCGGGTGCCGCGTTGGCAGCGTGCGAGGATCCGACCGTGCCGTGGCATCGGATCGTCAGAGCAGATGGATCACTCGCAAAAGGGGCCAAGCAGCGCAAGTTGTTGGAACGTGAGGGCGTGCCCTTCCGCGGCGAGCGCGTCGATCTGCGCCGCGTTCGCATTCCCGCCTGGCTCATCTGAGCGGATCCGCGTTGGTGACCGCTGCGTCGGCTCGTCTCGCAGCCGCAGCGCCACCGTCCGCGGCCACAGCGCCACCGTCCGCAACCGCAGCGTCACCGTCCGCAACCGCAGCGCCACCGTCCGCAGCCGCAGCGCCACCGTCTGCAACCGCAGCGCCACCGTCCACGGCCACGGCGCCGCCGTCGGCGGCCACGGAGGCGGCGGAAGGTTCCAGCACGTCGTGGTGTACCTCCGTAGCGGGCTCACCGGGTGCACCGGAGTGGAAGCGGCGCCGAAAGACGAATGTAACGGCGCCGGCGAGCAGCCCCATCACAACCGACAGCAGACAGGCCTCGGTCACGCCGGACGCGGTCACGATCACGCCGGACAGCGCGGCGCCGATCGCGATGCCCGAGACGATCGCGGCGGTGTTCCAGGTGAACGCCTCACCGACAGTTTCGGGGGCGGTGTTGTCGGCGATCACGGTCGTGATGCTCGCCAGCATCGGCGCCCCGCAGACGCCGGCGATCACGCAGGCGACAAGCGCCCACGGGATGTTCGCTGCGAATGCGACCGGAATCGCGAGTGCCGCGTTGGCCAGGAACAGCACCATCAGCATGCGGTCCGCGGCCAGGTTCCAGTTGCGCATCCCGAAGACCACACCACCGACCATCGAGCCACAGCTCCACAGCGCCAACAGCGCGCCCGAAATCCCAGGCGAACCGAGATGGTCCGCGAGCGCCGGCAGCGCGACCTCAAAGGCGCCGAAGCTGACCCCGATGACGAACCCGATCACCACCATCACCGCGGTCATCGGATCGCGCAGGCTCAGGGCTGAGCCGGTGCGATGGTGTACGCGCGTCGGCGAAACAGCGAGACCCAACCGCCACGCGGTGCTGAGGAACCAGGCGGTGCTGGTGAGCGCGATCGCGGCTACCGCGAGCGCTGCGACGCCGGCGGAGAACGCAGCGATCAGCCCGCCGACGAGCACGGGTCCGACGGTCCAGGCGATCTCCTGACCAGTCGAGTCGAGCGTGTAGGCGGTATCGCGCAGCGTGCGGCTGTCCACCAGCCGCCCCCATAGCATGCGGGCAGCGGCCGAAACCGGCGGCATGCTGCCGCCGACCACCGCGCACAGCAGGATCAAAATCGGGACCGGAACGTGCGCTTCTGCACTCACCACCAGCGTGACCATGCTCAACACCTGGATCACCGCGAGCGGCGCGACCAGCGCGACCAGGTTCACGCGGTCAAGCAGCCGACCGATGATCGGGGCACAGGCCGCCTCCGAGAGCGCGATCGCGCCCGACGCGATACCGGAGTCGCTGAACGAGTGCGTTGTGGCACGCATCAGCAGCAACACAGCCAACGGGCTTGTGCTGAGCGGGAGTCTCCCGGCGAGCGATGAGGCGAGCAGCCACCACGCCCCCGGTACTTTGAGCAACGGTCGGTAGCGGTCAAACATGGAACTGTCATTCGGGCGCTGCATCCCACGCCTCGGTGTCGGTACGTCAGCTCCGTGACCATTGCGCGATGCCCCGCGTCACAGGAACCTCACTCAGATTAGACGTTTGCGTGATCGCTTCCGCCACTAGACGGCGGAGGTCGTTTGCCTCCTCGATGCTGACCGACCAAAAAATGGTCTGGAAACAGTGGACAGCGCAGGTTGCTCGGCGTAGCATCCCCGCTGCTATGGAGACTGGCAACCGGGGTCGTGTGCCGACCCGCAACATCAGGCGGGTTTCAGGGCTGGCCACAGGAATCTTTGCGGTCACGGTCGTGCCTGCTCTTGCTGCGCCTGCTCGGCAGGATGTGAAGCGAGATTCGGGCACGACCTACTACGCCTGTGCCGCGGGCTCCTACCACACCTTGAACCTCGTATCCAAGGGCACCAAATGCCCCAAGGGGCAACGCAAGATCGCATTTAATTCACAAGGCCAGCGGGGCCCGCGCGGGCTGCAGGGGGTTCGTGGCAAGACCGGGCCTGCCGGTGCCACCGGCGCCCAGGGCGCGACCGGGGCCCAGGGTGCCACCGGCGCGCAGGGCGCGACCGGGGCCGTGGGCGCGACCGGCGCCACAGGGCTGCCCGGACCCACCGGGCCAGCGGGTCCCACAGGGGCCACCGGCGCGATGGGCGCGCAAGGGGTCAGCGGATCGACCGGAGCGACAGGCGGGACCGGCGTGACAGGAGCCACCGGAGCGACTGGCCCAACCGGCCCCACCGGAGCGACAGGCGCGACCGGGGCCACCGGAGCGACGGGCACGACTGGCCCGATCGGACCCACAGGCGCGACCGGCGCCACCGGACCGACAGGCGCCACCGGGGCTACGGGAGCCACCGGAGCGACCGGTGCACCGGGAGCAGGCGGCTTGGCGTTCGGTTCGGTCGACTTCCTGAATGGCGGCACGACGACCGCCTACATCGGGCTCGGCGGCGGCGATAACGCCGCGTCGACATCTGCTGAAGCTGACGTCGCGATGCCGCAGGCCGGCGCACTCAGCAGTCTCAATGTGACCGCCACGCCGGACGCGACCTCGGGCACTCTGACGCTGACGGTGATGAAGAACGACGCCGCTACCAGCCTGACCTGCACCATCACAGCCGGGGCGCCGGCGCTCACAACCAAGAGCTGCTCCGATACGACCGACAGCGTCGCGTTCGATGCCGGCGACACGCTCAGCATCAAGGTGGTCAACTCAACCGGCGGCTACGTCGACTTCATCAGATGGACGGCGAGCTTCTCCTGACGCGCAGGCGCGCGCTGCAGGCCGCCGGCGCTGCCGTGGCAGCGGCCGGCGCCACCGGAATCATGACCTCAGCGGCCGGTGCAAGTCCGGTGCCGTACAGCGGATTCATGCGCGACGACTACACGCCGCATCTGGGCCGCACGTTCACGCTGATGCCACCGCACGGAAAACACATCACCGCCCGACTCGCGAAGGTGACCGACCTTCCCGGCAAGGCCGGTCGCGGTCTCACGGGCTCAGCAAGCGCCTTCATCCTGCAGTTCACCGCAGCGGCAGGGCAGCCGTTTGCGGACCAGGACGTGATGCGTGTTGTCGGGCCTCGCGGACGCTCGTCGCGCCTATTCCTCGTCCCCGGCTCGAGACATCTCAAAACCGTCACCTATACCGCCGTTGTTAATCACACGCGGCCCGCACGGAGGATCTAACCAATGTCTGACCAATTCCTCGGCGAGATCAGGATGGTGGGCTTCAACTTCGCGCCCGAGGGCTGGGCAATGTGCAACGGTCAACTGCTCCCGATCAGCCAGAACACGGCGCTGTTTTCCTTGCTCGGAACGTTCTACGGCGGTGACGGAGTGACCACCTTTGCGCTACCCAACCTCCAGACCAGGGTTCCCATCCACGTGGGCAACGATTATGTGCTCGGTCAAGCCGGCGGCTCAACAACGATGGAACTGAACGTCAACAACCTACCGGCGCATACGCACGCTGTCGAGGTCGGTGGCGCTCAGACATCCAACGATCCCTCCGGCGCGCTGCTGGCGCAGAACGGCGCGTACACCTCAGGCCCGACAACCGGTACGGCGGCGAGCAGCTTCGTGGGCTCGACCGGAGGAAATGAGCCGTTTGAGGTGGAACAGCCGTACCTGGTGGTGAACTTCGTCATCGCGCTCGAAGGGATCTACCCTTCCCGCAGCTGAGTCCCGGACCGACCCCACACCCAGGTCAGCTGACAAGCCCGCCCCGGATCACGGCGCTCAGAGCGCCCGGCTGCGGCGATGAAGCGTTGCTGCGGCAATTATCCGATGCCCGTCACGAGCAACTCGCGGCGGCGGTTCCCGAACCGCTGCGCGAGCCACTGCTCGCCCAGCAGCACCGAGCCTGGCGTGCGGGGCTGATCAACGCCGCCCCGGACGTGAACGCAACGATCATCGAGGTCAACGGCGAGCCGATCGGGCTGCTGGCCACCGCAGTGTCAGGCTCGGAGACCCGTATCGTCGATCTGCTGGTCCTCCCCGAGGCCCGCGGTCACGGGGTCGCAACTGCGGTGCTCACCGAGCTCTGCGGGCGCGCCGATCGGGCGGGTACAACCATGCGCCTGCGCGTGCGCCGCGACAATGCCCTAGCGATCCGCCTGTACCAGCGTGCCGGATTCACCGACGATGGTGGTGATGCGCTCGACCGCTCAATGGTGCGCATCCCGACCCCCTGACATCCCATCTGCGACCATCGGAGGATGGCCATCTCAGACCCGACCCTCTACCCGCAGCAAGCGCCGCTGGCGCCCCCGCTCCCAGGCGCTCCCGTCGCGGCGGCACCACAGCTGCGCGGCGGCATCGATCTCGGGGGCACCAAGATCGAAACGATCATCGTCGATGATGCCAACAAGGTGCACGGGTCCTCTCGTCGCCCCACGCCCACAACCGGCACACCCGAGGATGTGGCCGCGGCGATGGCACAGACCGCAACCGAGGCAGCCCAGGCCGCGGGCACCACGACTGCTCAGCTGCTCGGCATCGGGGTCGGATCTCCGGGCACGATCGACAGCACAACCGGCACCGTCAGCAGCGCCCGCAACCTTCCTGGCTGGGAGGGGAGTTTCCCACTGGCACAGACGCTGAGCGACCAGCTCGGCACCTATGTCGGCGTCGGCAACGACGTGCAGGTGGCCACCAAGGCCGAGTTCGTACTCGGGGCGGGCAGCTCATACATCTCGTTGCTCGGCGTCTTCTGGGGGACCGGCGTCGGCGGCGGATTGATCCTCGGTGGGCAGGAGTGGCACGGACGCGGCGGCGCGGGCGAGATCGGACACATGGTTATCCGCCTCGGTGGCCGCCGCTGTCCCTGTGGCAACCGCGGCTGCATGGAGGCCTACGCCGGGCGCGCCGCGATGGAGGCCCGCGCGCGCAAGAAGATCAAGCACGGACGCAAGTCGGCGTTGCTGAAGATCATGCACGAGAAGGAGCGCGAGCACTTCACCAGCTCCGTCTGGCATCGCGCGGTCGAGCACGGCGACAAGCTTGCGATCGAGCTCATAGACGAGGCCGTCGAAGCGCTTGGCGCCGGGATCGCCTCGGCGGTGAACCTGCTCGACGTGCCGGCCGTGGTCATCGGCGGCGGCCTCGGCGTTCGCTTCGGCGAGCCGTACGTCGAACGGATCCGCAAGGCGTCCGCCAAGCACCTCTTCCCCGGACATCAGATGCCCGACATCTACCTCTCGCGCCTCGGTGACCTCGGCGGCGCACTCGGGGCGGCGCTGTTGGCGTACGACCGCCGGCACGCGTAATCGACACCGCTGGCATATCAGCGCCCGCACGCGTAACCTGTAGGCGATGCCCGCCGAGCGAACAGCTCGCGCAGCCCTGCGCCTGATCCCCGCCATCCTGGCGCTGTTCGAGCTGCGATTTCTGTTCACGGCCGCGGCCCACGGCCTCGCCCACGGCAGCGCCTGGCTGAGCGGCACTGCGCTGGCCTCCCCGGCAACCTGGTTGCTGCTGGCGCTGGCCGCAGGGGCAATCTTCTTCCTGCGAGAGACGGGCCGCGGATTGCTGGCTGCAGTGGCCGCGGGCGGCCTGATCGGCGCGATCGGGCTGCTCACGCACGTTCATCCGTTCAGCGACGGCTTCACCGCGGGCACAACGGTGCCGCTGCTGGCAGTTGCGGGCGTGGCGCTGGTCGCGGCTCCGACGCTGGTCAAGCTCGCTGTCCGCTATTTGGCGAGGACCAGGCCGCCGGGCCAGTTGGTCGCGCCCGGCGAGCTCACCACACGACTTTCAGCGCAGCTCTTCATTCGGACCCCGGCGCCACTCCTCGCCGGCGCGTCTGGACGCGGCCCTCCGGCCGGCTACACGTTGTAGCCATTTCGCGAGCCGGCATGCCCTCGCGATGAACCTCAAGGAGACATCTGTGAGCACCACCGTCGGCCCTGCCGACCGTGCCATACGCGGTGAGAGAAGCGCCGCCCGCGCCCTGCGCGACTATTTCTTCTCAGACGCCACTCGTTCAGTTCAGACCGTCCTGGGACTGTTCTGGTTAATCGACGGGCTCTTGCAGTTCCAGTCGTTCATGTACTCAAACGGCTTCTACGCGGTCCTGCGCGCCGGCGCCATCGGCCAGCCCGGATGGCTGCACGACAGCGTCATCTGGGGCGCCGGAGTGCTTCACGGCAACCCAAGCGTCTGGAACACGCTGTTCGCGCTCACGCAGTGCCTGATCGGCATTGGGGTGCTGTACCGGCCGACGGTCAAAACTGCGCTGGCTGGATCATTCGCCTGGGCATTCATCGTCTGGTGGTTCGGCGAGGCCTTCGGAATGCTGTTCATGAACATGGCCCAGCCGATGACCGGTGCCCCGGGCGCGGTCCTGTTATACGCGCTGATCGGCCTGATCGCGTGGCCGAACGCACGTCCTGGGGGGCTGCTCGGAGCGAGCGGCGCCCGCATCACGTGGGCGGCGCTGTGGCTCGTATCGGCGTGGGCGTGGCTGCTCGCACCGAGCAGCAGCGCGGACGCGTCGAGTCAGATGCTGGGCGCGGTGAAGTCCGGGATCGGGCCGCTCGAGCACCTTCAGAACTCGCTCGCGAACGCTGCCGTCGGCGACGGGCTTGTGATCGCACTGGTGCTGGCGGCGCTCAGTGCCACGATCGCGATCGCGGTCGCGGCTGGCTGGCGCGCGCGTTTCTGGCTGTACGTCTCGATCGCGCTGAACCTCGCCTACTGGCTGATCCCGCAGGGACTCGGCGGGATCTTCACGGGCCAGGGCACCGACCTCAACGCGGGGCCGCTGTTCATCCTGCTCGCGGTCGCGATGATCCCATTGACGCAGCGCGCGGACGCCTCGAGCGGTGATAGCTTCGAGAGCTGATGGGACCCCTGCTTCCGCAATGGCTCGAGCTCGCATGGACAGCTGTGTTCATCGCCGTCGGCTGCTCACACCTGCGCCACATGGCGCAGGCCGGCGGGCAGCGCCGGGCGTGGCACGCCTGTCACGTGTTGATGGCGCTCGGGATGGCGTTCATGTATCTCCCGGTCGCGCTACTTCCGGTGGCGGTCTCCGCCTCGTTCTGGCCAATCGTGTTCGCGGCGGCCGGGACCATGGCCGCGTTCTGGGCGCTCGGCGCCAGCAACAGCGGCTCGACGCTGATCTGGCTCTTGACGGCGCTGGATCTGGGCGTGATGTGGCTGATGTGGGCTGGCGAGGAGTCCCGGATCGCGCCACCGCTGGTGTGGCTCGCGGTCATCTACCTGGCTGTCGAGGCGGGACTGTGGCTGTTTGACGGCTACCGCCAGTTCGACGGAGCCGCGGGCTTGCTGAACTGGCGGGTGCTCGCGACCGACAGCGGCGAGCTGGTCCTCGCCGACGCGGTCGCGCAGCCCGCGGGCCTGCTCGGAGACCTCGACATCACCGTTTCGATGGCGCTGATGGCGAGCGGCATGGCCTACATGGTCGTAGCCATGCTCGTGATGTAGCACCGCGGTACCTTTGCCGAGGGCGGGGTTGGTGGCTTGGATGCCACCAACCCCGACGAACGTCGTTCCCGGTCCCGGTCAGCGACTGGCCACTGCCAGCAGCGCCAGGAACTCGTAGGCGATTGCGGCCCCGTGCAGTGCCGTGATCTGCCCGTTGGTGTCGTAGGGCGGGGAGACCTCCACGAGGTCGTAGCCGGTGAACTTGATCCCTGCCAGCGAGCGCAGAAACGCGAACGCCTCACGCGGGTAGATCCCGTCGACCTCGGGTGTGCCGGTCCCCGGCGCAAACGCCGGATCCAGCGCGTCGATGTCGAACGAGAGAAACGTGGGACCGTCGCCGATGTGCTCACGGACCCTTGCGCCGTACTGCTCCGGGGTCATCGACAGCAGCTCGCCACAGGGGATCACATCAAAGCCCATCTCGCGCGGCTGGGTGATGTCGGAGGCGCCGTAGAGTGGTCCCCGCATCCCCGCGAACAGGCAGCGGGCAGGGTCGATCAGGCCCTCCTCGAGCGCACGCTTGAACGGCGTGCCGTGAAAATAGCGCTCACCGTAGTACTGCTCCCAGGTGTCGGCGTGGGCGTCGATCAGCACCACCCCGACGGGACCGTGTACCGCGGCCTGCGCACGCAGTTCGCCGAGCACGATCGAGTGGTCCCCGCCTAGGACGACCGGGGTGATCCCGGAGCGCAGCACCGGCTGCAATGCAAGGTCGATCTGGCCCGCGGTCTTCTCGGCGTTGCCGGGAGTGATGTCGATGTCCCCGCCGTCGACGACCGACAGCGTCCCGAACACATCGATGTCGAGCGCCGGGTGATACGGCCGCAGCACGGTCGAGGCGGCGCGGATCCCCTCCGGCCCGAAGCGCGTTCCGGTGCGATAGCTGGTGGCGGTATCGAACGGGATTCCGATTACGGCCGCGTCCACGTCGGCGTGCGGGACCGGGACGTGCGGGAGCCGCGCGAACGTGCGCAGGCCGGTGTAGCGCGGCGCGGCGCTGGCGTCGGGCGGCTGAAACTGTGGGGTCATCACAATCCTCTCTGTGGGTCGGGAAGCGCAGGGGCAAGTATCCACAGGATGCGCGCGCCCTGATCACCCAGGACACGCCAGCTGTGAGGTACAGCAGCGCCGAATGTGAGCGCGTCACCTTGATGCAGTACGAAGCTCTGGTCTTCAACTTCGAGTTCGAAGTCGCCCTCGAGCACGAAGCAAACCTCGCACTCGCTCGGCATCGTGTACAGCTCACCGCCGCTCACGCCCGGTGAGATCACCGATTCGAGCACCGTCACGTGACGCTCCTCGGATGGCGTGATCAGGGTCTCGATCAGCTCGCGGGTGGCGGGCAGGTCGGTGATCCGCGGTCGCTCCTCGCGGCGCACGAGCGCCGTCTGCGGAGTCTGGAACAACTCCGGGAGTGACAGGCCCACGGCGTCGCAGATCGCCACCAGGCTTGCGATTGATGGGCTCGTCATGTCGCGCTCGACACGTGACAGAAAGCCGCGGGTTACGCCGCTGCGATCGGCCACGTCGCCCAGTGACATCCGCCGCCGTTCACGCGCGTGGCGGATGCGCGCGCCGAAACGCACACGCGGGTCGGTCTCGGCGCGCACATCGGGGCCGGCCGGCGGTGGTGCGGCCTTCCCGGGCCGCACCACCGATGCGTCAGATCCGCCAGTCATCCGAAATCGCTCATGCTTCAAACGCCTCCTCTTCCAGTGGACTGATCGTAACCTCGCCACTGGCCAGCTCCTGATCGGAGGCCTGGATCGCGCTGGCCTCAGATTGCACGTTCAGCGAGCGGGCCAGCAGCCAGTAGACGATGCCGGAGACGAACAGACCGACAATCCAGGAGATGTCGACGTCCGAGATCTGTTTGGCGATCGGGCCGGTGAAGCTGAAGCCTCCCAGCGGCGGCAGCACCATGAACGGAATCTCAGCCGCAAACCCGACGAAGTAGGCGATCAGGCCGCGCTTGCCCCAGCGCCCGTAGATGCCGCTTGGCGTGAACAGATCTGCGATCGCGTAGTGGCCCGCGCCGGACGAAGAAGTAGTCGACCAGGTTGGTGGCGGTCCACGGCACCAGCAGGTACAGCATCAGCGTCAGCGAGTTGGCGACCGTGGCCGCGGCGTTGGACGAGATCGACTGGCCGATCACGAACCAGACCACGGTCAGCGCCAGGATCGTGGCGATCCGCGCGCTCTTGCCCGGGTTGATCTTCTTGATCGAGTCGATCCCGGTGAGCACGCTCAGCATCCCGCCGTAGGCGTTCATGCCCATCGTCGCGATCAGTCCCAGCGCAAGCAGGATCGCTGCGACGCTGCCGAGCGGGTGGAAGAAGTTGTTGCCCGCCTCCTTGGTGCCAAGCAGTCCGTCAGTGGCTCCGAGGTGGATCGCCATCCATGCTCCCAGCGCGATCAGCCACACCGGCGAACCCGAGGCGCCGATGAAGACCGACGCGATGATCTTCTTCGGTGAGGTGTTGGCGGGCATGTAGCGCGAGTAGTCGGACACGTACGGCGCGTAGGTGATGTTGTAGGCGGCCGCGACCGAGAACTGCGCCATGAATGCCGCAAGCGTGAAACCGAGCGTGTGGCTGCTGGGATGTCCGCCGGCCTTGCCGATGATCACGCCGATCGTCAGCAGCGTGACCACCGGAAGCGCGAACAGCAGGATCGCGCGGAACACCCAGTGCACCCAGTCGTGGCCCCAGATCGCGATAACAGCAGCGATGATCGCGGTCGCGATCGCGACCATGTTGGCGTTCAGACCGAAGGCGGCGTTGAAGCCCTGGGCGGTCAGCACCTGATCGGTGACGTTGAAGGCGAGGTAGGTGAACAGCACGGCGAACAGCGGCACCAGCACACCGCGGTACCCGAACTGTGCGCGGGACTGGATCATCTGCGGCAGTCCCAGGTGCGGCCCCTGGGTCGCATGGAAGGCCATAAACGCGGTACCGACCATGATCCCGGCGAAGGCGGCGACGATCGACCAGACCAGCGATAGGCCCAACGCGGGCCCGACGAAGCCGATCGGGATCGTGAAGTACTGGAAGTTGCCCAAAAACCACAGCGGCGCCTGGTGCCAGAGCTTCCCGTGGCGCTCGGTTTCTGGGACCCAGTCGATCGAGCGAACTTCGATCCCCCGTGGCGGGGTGTGTGCGGGCGCCTCCCCGGTGCCCTCGGTCACGGCTGACATCTCTCTCCTCTTGCTGCCTCTTGGCCTTGCGGCCGATTCAGGTGCACAACGGTAAACATCTGTTGCATATAAGTCAAGTGTGTGGTGAAATATTCCCATGACAGGAGAGACCCCCGCCGAGTCTGCGGTGCTGGCAGCCGCCGACGCCATCATTGACGCCTTCGCGGCCACCGACACCGACCACTACTTCGCAGGCTTCGCTGAAGACGCGAGCTTCGTGTTCCACCCCGAAGCTTCGCGCCTGAACTCACGCGCCGAGTACGAGCGACTGTGGGATTCATGGCTGCAGAGCGGCTGGCGGGTGAGCTCATGTCGGTCCACCGACCGACTCGTCCAGACGTTTCCCGGTGGCGCCGTGTTCACCCATACGGTCGCGACCGACGTCAGCACCCCGGACGGCTCCGACGCCTACGTCGAGCGCGAGAGCATCATCTTCCGCGCCGACTCCGATGGTCGTCTGATCGCGATCCACGAACATCTCTCACCACTTACGAACAGCTAACTTCGCGGGTCCTGGGACGGCGGCTTGCAACAGATCTCGCGCCTCTGTATCGTTCTGAGTGACCACTAAGAAGCGTCATCGGGAGAAGAACCGCATGCAGGCCGCAGACTTGCTTCGCCGCTCAGGGACACCGTCCGATCAGCCGCTGCCGCCGCCGGGGCCGCCACTACCAAAGCCGCTGGCCGCGATCATGATCCTGCTGAAGGAACGCTCGGCGATGCTGTTCCTGCATCGCCGCTATGGCGATGTCTTCACGATCGAGATGCCGGTGTTCGGGCGTTCGACCTTCGTTTGCCGGCCGGACCTGGTCAAGCAGGTGTTCCAGGCTTCGCCCGAGATCCTCTCCTACCCGAAGCCCAGCCCGCTCGGGAACATCCTGGGACCCGGCTCGCTGTTCTCGATGGACGGACGCCAGCATCTGGATGAGCGGCGCCTGATTCTGCCGGCGTTCCACGGCGAACGGATGCGCGGATATGAGTCGATCATCGAGGAGGAGGCACTGCGGGAGATGGCCAGCTGGCCATCGGACGCCGAGTTCCGGACGCTCGAGCCGTTCATGCGGATCACGCTCAACTCGATTCTGCGCTGCGTGTTCGGCGCCCAGGGCAAGGAGATCGACGAGCTCGCGCAGATCCTGCCTGATTTCGTGACCTTGGGTTCACGGCTCACGCTGATGCCGGCGCTGCAGCGCGATCTTGGGCCGGGCACCCCGGGTCGCCGTTTCCATCGCCTGCGTGCGCGCTATGACGCGGTGATCGAGCAGATGATCGACGCGGCGCTGGCAGACCCCGAGCTCGAGCAGCGCAACGACGTGATGTCGATGCTGCTGCGCGCGCATTACGAGGATGGCTCCTACATGTCGCGTACCGCGGTCGCCGACGAACTGCTGACGCTGCTGGCAGCCGGGCACGAGACCACCGCAACCTCGCTGGCCTGGGGTGTCGAGCGCCTCAGCCGTAACCCTTGGGTCCTGGGACGGCTCGCACGCGAGGCCCGCAGCGGCGACGCCAATACATTCCGGATGGCGACGATCTACGAGATCCAACGGTCGCGTCCGGTGATCGCGGCCACGGGCCGCCACACGCTGCAGCCGCTCAAGCTCGATCGCTACACGGTCCCGGCCGGGGAGCACATCGTCGTGCTCGCGTCGATGATCCATTCCGATCCGCGCTTCTTCGAGCGCCCGCTGGAATTCCAGCCGGATAGATTCATCGAGCAGCGCCCTGACGGCTACACCTGGATTCCATTCGGCGGCGGCACGCGGCGGTGCCCGGGAGCAGCGTTTGCGCACATGGAGATGGACATCGTGCTGCGCACGCTGCTGCGCGAGTTCGATCTTCGCACCACCAGCGCGCCCGACGAGGGCTGGCGCAACCGTGGGATCGCGTTTGCGCCGGATGGCGGAGGCGCCGCGAGCGTCAGCCGGGTCGCGGCCGACGACAACACAGCGGTATCCCCCGCCACCGCGCGCAGCGATACTCGCTCTCAGCCTCCCAGCACCGTGGAGTAGTGCCAGCGCTGCCCGCCATCGCCTGAGACGTACTGCCAGGTCGGCACATCCTTGTCGTTGCTGGTATGCGGCCCGCCCTGGGCGTAGGCCAGTAGGTCATGTCCGAAGCCTGGCGAGACGGCGACTACTGCCTCACCCAGGAACGCCTCCCACCACGTGCGTCCGCCGTTCGAGGTGACGTCCACGACCTGCGCCCCATAGGCGTAGTAGGTGTGTGAGCTGGTGAGGCCGACGAAGCTGACCGCCTCGGGTGCGTCGGCCGCATTGATGTGCAGCTGTGGTCCGTTGATCCGCCATACCTTGCCGCCGTCGGTCGTACGTGCCGGGTAGGTGGCCTGTTTGTACGCTGCCAGCGCGAACCCGACCTTCGCGTTCGCGAATACCCGCGTGCCCAGCGCGGACTGTTTGAGCTCTGTGCCCACCGGCGCCGCGTGCGCACGCGGCTTGAGCTTGTGGGCGACGATCAGCTTCGGTGGTGCCGATGTGCCCTTGCTGGTTGATGAGGCGGTCGCGGGCTTGGCCCGCAGGCCCGCTGCAGCCCCGGGCGTGACATTCGCCAGTACTGCTACGGCGGCAGCAGTTGTCGCTACCGCGCTCGCGGTCATTAGTGTCCGTCGCATGGGGTGAACCTCGCCGATCTCGTTGTTTTTCGACTCCGAGAACTCCCGGTCCCCGGTGTTCGAGCTTGATCATTGCACCGCAGTTGGCGAAATTGAAGCGCTTGCGGGAATCAGATTTGGGGGTGAACGTCGCGAACCGCGGCTGCCAATTCGCCGATCGCCGCTGGGATCGCCGGCTCGGTGAGCCGTCCGTAGCCGAGCACCAGGCTGGGCGGACGCTCGTCGGGCTGCAGCTTGAAGTCCCGGAGCGCGCGCACACTGACTCGCCGCGCCTTAGCGGCCGCCGCGACCTGCTGCTCTTCGCATCCGGCCGGCAGCTCGACGAGCACGTGGAGACCGGCCGCGATACCCAGCACCCGACAGTCCGGCAGCGCCGTCTCGAGCTCCCGCAGCAGCGAATCGCGTCGGCTGCGGTACTCGTTGCGCATGCGCTGCACCTCGCGCTCGTAGTTCCCGGTCTCGAGTAGGCGTGCAAAGGCGAGCTGCTCGATCGCGGGCGAGCCGGCGTCGGCCTGCAGCTTCGCCTGGCTGAAGTCATCCAGATACCCGGCGGGGACCAGTGCCCAGCCTAGGCGGAGCGTCGGGACCAGCGTCTTTGAGAGCGTGCCGACGTGCAGCACGTGCGCAGGGTCGAGCCCCTGGAGCGCGCCGACCGGGGCGCCGTCGTAGCGGAATTCCGAGTCGTAGTCGTCTTCGATCACGAGCGCTTCATGTTCGGCTGCCCACACGAGCAAGCGGCGACGGCGCTCGGCCGACAGCACCCCGCCGGTCGGGAACTGGTGCGCGGGCGTAACCACGACCGCATCGACGCCGGTCAGCTGATCGACCCTGAGTCCGTCGCGGTCAACCGGCATCGCCACCGGTTCCAGCCCGGCACTGCGGGCGGTCACCCATTGCTCATCGTGGGATGGACTCTCAAACGCGATGCTCTTGGCGCCGCGAGCCGCAAGCATGCGACAAACCAGATCTATGGCCTGGCTGTATCCCTGCAGCATCACGATCCTGGTCGGGTCTGCGACGACCGCGCGAACCCGTCCGAGGTATTCGGTCAACGCCCGCCGTACCTCGTACACGCCGCGTTCGTCGCCGTAGTCGAAGGCGGCATCCGGAGCCGTCCGCAGGACATGATCCAACGCTCGCCCCCACCCACGTCGGTTGAACAGCGCCACGTCAGGGGTGGTGGCGGTGAAGTCGAACCGCGGCGGCGGATCCACGACTGGATCGAGTTCGCCGGCCTCAGCGGCCGGCGGACTCAGATAGGGGGCGACGACTGGAGCCGACCGCTCGCGGATCAAGAGGAAGCCCTGCGCGTGCAGCATCGCGTAGGCGTCGACCACCACTCCGCGTGAGACGCCCAGCTGCTTGGCCAGGTCGCGCGAAGCTGGCAGACGGCTACCGGGCGCGAGCCGACCGCCGCGGATCCCATCACGGATCGCGATCTCGAGTTGGTGGCGCAACGAGATCCGGCTCTGACGGTCCAGCGTCAGCAGCAATTCGCGCTGGGCGTTGACCGACGCTGGTTCGGCGTTTTCGGGGCGCTGGTTGGCTGTCGTTTCGCCGTCGGCGGTCTGTGGCCATGGGCGCTAACTCTGTCATCTGGTCCTATTCAGCGCCACCCGCCTGGCCCTGGCCAATGGGTCCAGAGCTGTCAGCATCTGAACATGGCGAATTCAGAGACACCACAGCGCACCAAACTCCGGCGCGAGCCATCGCGCGGCGCTCACGATCACGAGACGATCAACGCGATTCTGGACGAGGCTAAGGTCGCGCACGTCGGCTTCGCCGTGGACGGTCAGCCGTTTGTGATCCCGACGCTGCACGCGCGCGTGGGTGACGCCGTTTACATCCACGGCTCGTCCGCCAGCCACATGCTGCGCTCGCTTGCCAGCGGGGTCCCGGCCTGCGTGACCGTCACCTTGTTTGACGGGATCGTGCTCGCGCGCTCGATCTTCGACCACGATGTGAACTACCGCAGCGTCGTGCTGTTCGGTCAGATGCAGCTGGTCAGCGACCCCGAGGAGAAGCTGCAAGCGCTGGAGGCGTTCTCCGAGCAGCTGCTGCCGGGCCGCTGGGCCGAGGCCCGCGAGCCGACCGAGCAGGAGCTGAAGGCCACCTCGATTTTGCGCATGACCGTAGAGGAGGCGTCGGCCAAGATCGGCGCCGACGGCCCCGGCGACGCCGACACCGAGGACGGGCTGCTCGATATCTGGGCCGGGACGATCCCCGTGAAGCTCAGCTACGGAGACCCGATTCCGGACCCCGCGCTGCGTGACGGCATCGCGACATCGAGCGCTGCACTCGAGTTCATACGCGAGCACTCATAGCCTGAAGTAACACCTGGCGGGCGGATATCTCGGACTAGCGCGTGCATCCCGGAATAGCGCGTATCTCCTGGAATAACGCTCCGCGGGCGCGGAAGCGGTAGGGTCCCAACATGAGTAGCCCTGTACTTCCCGGCCGGTCCGCTGCCCCCAGGCTGGCCGACTATGAGGCCGAACGCCAGAGCTTCAAGCTCGAGCTCCCCGAGCAGTTCAACGCCGTGATCGACATCGTCGAGCGCTGGGCCGTCGAGGACCCTGAGGCACTGGCGTTGGTGTCGCTTGACAGCAACGGTGATCTGGTGGCCGAGCATACGGCCGCCGAGCTGGCCGAGCGCGCGCAGCGAGCCGCGCGGGCGCTGCTGAAGCTCGGTGTCCGCAAGGGTGACCGGGTATTCATCATGCTTCCGCGCGTCCCGGCCTTCTACGAGGCGATGCTGGGCGCGATCCGGATCGGCGCGGTGGTCTCCCCCGGCACCAACCAGCTGACCTCCAAGGACATCGGCTACCGCCTGAACGAAACCCAGGCGGTGGCCGCGATCACCAGCGCCGACGGGGTGGCGAAAATCGACGCGCTAGGTGACTCGGTTCCGACCCTGCGCTATCGCCTTGCTCACGCAGCCGGCCAGCAAGCCGGCTGGTTCGACTGGGACACGTTGCTGGACGGGGCCGCACCCGACGGGGCCGCGCGCGACGGGGAATCGGGCACAGCGCCGGATCTGCCCGCAGCGCCGACGCTCGCGAGCGATCCGATGATCCTGTTCTTCACCAGCGGCACGGTCTCCAGCCCGAAGATGGTGAGGCACAACCAGAGCTACGGTCTCGGGCACGTTCCGACCGCGCGTTTCTGGCACGACCTGCGGCCCGGGGATCGCCACTGGACCGTGACCGACACCGGCTGGGCGAAGGCTGCATGGGGTGGCTTGTTCGGTCAGTTCCATGAGCGTGCCACGGTCGTACAGGTGGCGCTGGGCAAGCCCTCGGCAGACATGATCCTGCGAGCCCTGCGTCGCCACGAGATCAGTTCGTTCTGCGCGCCGCCGACGCTGTATCGGATGCTCGTGCAAGCCGACCTCGGCTCCTATGACCTCTCGACCCTGCGCCATTGCACCAGTGCTGGCGAGCCGTTGAACCCTGAGGTGATCCACGCCTGGAAACGCGGAACCGGTCTGCGCGTCTATGACGCCTATGGCCAGACCGAGACCACGGTGCTGGTGGCGAACTACCGGACCGTGCCAGTGCGTCCGGGGTCGATGGGCAAGCCGGTGCCCGGATGGACGGTTGAAGTCCACAACGCGGACGGCTTGAGAGCGGCTGACGACGAGGTCGGGAACATCGCGGTGAAGGTGACCGACCCGCGCCCGGTCGGGCTGTTTGAGGAGTACGTGGGCAAGCCTGAGGCCAACGCCCGCGCCTTCCGCAACGGCTGGTATTACACCGGCGACAAGGCCTGGCGGGACCGCGACGGATACCTGTGGTTCGAAGGTCGCGACGACGACGTCATCACCTCGTCGGCCTACCGCATCGGCCCGTTCGAGGTCGAGTCGGCACTGATCGAGCACCCCGCGGTGATGGAGGCGGCCGTGGTCGGCAAAGACGATCCCGACCGGACCCAGATCGTGACCGCGTTCGTGATCCTCGCGGACGGTTTCGTAGCAAGCGACGAGCTGGTAACCGAGCTGCAGGTGCACACACGCGACACCACCGCCCCGTACAAGTACCCGCGCGAGATCTACTTCGTCGACGAGCTGCCGAAGACCGTCAGCGGCAAAATCCGCCGCTCCGAGTTGCGCGAGCGGCTGCGCGAAACGTCGTGAACAGCCTGTTCCGTCCCGGACTGTTCGACCGGCAGGTCGCGATCGTATCCGGCGGCGGTTCCGGGATCGGACGTGCGAGCGCACTCGAGCTGGCGTCGCTCGGTGCCACGGTTGTGATCTGTGGACGGCGAGCGGAGCCGCTCGAGCAGACGGCGGCGATCCATGCCGCCGGCGGCGCGGGCAGCATCCACACGGCAGTGTGCGACGTGCGCGAAGAGGACCAGGTGGACGCGTTCATGGATCAGGTGCTCGCCGCTCACGGGCGTATCGACGTGCTGGTCAACAACGCAGGCGGTCAGTTCCTGGCGCCCGCCGAACAGATCACGCCGAAGGGCTTTCGCACCGTGATCCGGCTCAACGTCGAAGGCACGTGGCTGATGACCCATGCGGCCGCGACCAAGGCGATGATCCCCGCCGCGCACGGGAAGGTGATCTCGGTGACGCTCTCCCCTCACAATGGGATGCCCGCCATGGTTCACTCCGGCGCCGCGCGGGCGGCCGTGGAGAACATGATGAGGACGCTGTCTGTCGAGTGGGCGCGGTACGGGATTCGCTGCAATGCGATCGCGCCCGGCCAGATCGGCACCGACAGCTTCCTGACCAAATATCCGAAGGAGCTGGTGGAGATGGCGGCCGGCACAGTCCCGCTCGGCCGCCTGGGCACGGCCGAGGAGATCGCGGCCGCGATCACCTATCTGGCCTCACCCGCGGGAGACTTCATCAGCGGCACCACGCTGACCGTCGACGGTGCCCGCGATAACTGGTTCGGACCATGGCCGCCGCAGGCTGCGACTGACGCGGATGGGACGCCGCTCTCCGAGCAGCGACGCAGCTAGGCGCAGGCATGCTGTCGCGGTGAGGAAGTCCGCTAAGACTCTCAGCCCCGGGACCGGTCGGCGCACGCGGCGTCGGTTCGTCGTCGTCTACGACTCAGAATCTGCCGGTTTGCCAGGTTCGTCCGAGTCCGCGTGGTCCTCGGGCTCGGGCTTGACCTCGCCTCGAGTTGGGGTCTGCAGGCTCCGCTGGCGTGGGCGCGGTGGCTTCGGCTGCTGGGGATGGTTCCGCTGGCTCTGGCGTGACGGGCGTCTGCGCGGGCTCGGGCGTGATGGGCGTCTGCGCGGGCTCGGGCGTGATGGGCGTCTCCGGCTCTGGCGTAGCGGGCGCCTGAGCGTCGGGCTCGGTCGCAGCAGGCGTCTCGGACTCAGGCGTGGCGGGCGCCGGAGCGTCGGGCTCGGGCACGACCGGTACCTCCGGCGCAGGTGTCGCGGCAGCTTGCGTTGCGGGTTCGGCGGCCTCTACCTCGGCGGGCTCTACCTGGGCGGCCTCTTGCTCCTCTGCGCCGACCAACGCCGGGACCTTGAGCAGGACTTCGGCCATCAGCTCGGTGATTTCCTTGACCTCGAAGTCGGCGTCGCCGCTGTAGGTCTTGACTGCGTCTGTGAACATCGCGGCGTCCTTCGGGCAGGCGACCACGAAGTAGTCGAGCTGACCGAGGTCGACAGCCTCTTGGATACGGTTGTGCGAGGGGCGCTCGACGCCGGGCTCGTCTCGGATCCAGATGCGGCCGCCGCCAGCGCCGCAGCAGAACGAGTTCGAGCGGTTTCGCGGCATCTCCACGAGCTCGCATCCGAGGTACTCGAGCAGCTTTCGCGGGGCCTCGTACTCGCCGTTGTGGCGACCGAGGTAGCAGGGGTCGTGGTATGTGACCTTGTAGCCGAGCGGCTTGTCGACCTTCAGACGGCCGGTCTCGAACAGCTCGAGCAGGAAGGTGGTGTGGTGGGAGATCTCAAACTCGCCACCCTTGTCCGGATACTCGTTGCGGATCGTGTTCAGCGAGTGCGGGTCCGAGGTGACGATGCGCTTGAACTCGGCATCCTGGAGGTTGCCGATGTTCTCCTCGGCGAGCACCTCCCAGAGGCCCTCCTCGCCGACGCGACGGATATCGTTGCCGGCGTTCTTCTCGCCCTCGTACATGATTCCGAAATCGACGCCGGCGTGGCGGTAGAGCTTGGCGATGGTCTGTGAGACAACCTGCGAGCGCGGGTCGAAGGACGCGAAGTCACCAACGAACCAGAGCACGTCGACCGGCTCCTTGCGGGCGTCCTTGACGTCGAAGTCGAGCTCGGCGGTCCACTTGCCGCGTTTTTTCTTGTTCTCACCGAAGGAGTTGCCGCTCTTGGTGATGGTGCGCAGCACCGACTGCAGGTCGGAGGGCAGTTCGCCATCCTCCACCAGCCGCCGACGCAGCTGGTTGATGATCGGGGCCTGCTCGATCCCGACCGGGCACGCCTCGACGCAGGCGTTGCACTGCATGCAGGCCCACACGGTGTCGAGCCGGACACGGTCCTCGCAGACCAGCGGCTCCTCCGTGTTCAGCTGCTCACGCGCAGCCTCTCCGCCATCCGCCTCCAGGTGCAGACCGTCCTCGCCGTGGATCTCCTTGCCCGACACCAACAGCGCGCCGAGCACGCCCCCGATTCCATCGATCTCGTGGTCGATCGGCGGGGCGGCGGCGCGCACGTCCTCGCGCAGCTCCAGCACCACGTCGCGCGGTGAGAGCGGTCGCCCGGTGGCGTTGGCTGGACAGGCCTCGTGGCAGCGTCCGCACTTAGTGCAGGCGTCGAGCTGCAGCAGGTGGATGGCGGAGATGTCGGCGACGACGCCGTAGCCGGCCGGGTCCTCGAGGTTCTCCTCGGGGATCGGTCGTAGACGCTTGCCGGCCAGCGGATCCTTCAGGATCAGCGAGGCGAGGCTGCTCATCATGTGCGCGGCCTTGGACCACGGGATCGCGGCGACGAGCCAGATCGCGACCAGTCCGTGCGCCCACCAGATGATCATGTGCAGCGTGTCGAGCAGGCCGCGGTCCCAGTTCCAGAAGATCTGGGCGATCGCCCAGGTGACCGGGTCCCAGCCCTGGCGCGCCGGGTGCGTGGCCGCGACCCGCAGCGCCGCCAGCAGGAAGCCGGTGATCATCAGGTAAAGCAGACCGCCGACGAAGAACCAGTCACCCCACTGATAGGTCTTGCGGTCCGATTGGGCCGCCTCGTCGGGAGCACGGTCGGGGCGCTCGTAGTCAAGCCGCTTGGGCTTGATCGCGCCACGCCGGATCATCAGATACAGCAGGCCGATGGTGAGCACCGTGGCCATGATGTCCACGATCAGCGAGTACCAGAGGTAGAAGTCTCCCTGGAAGTAGGACAGCCCAAACAGCGGGCTCAGAAAATCGGTGTCGAACGCAAGTACGACGGTGGCCGCAAATAGCGTGAGCCACCCGTAAAACACGAAAGCGTGCGCGAGCCCGGCAGCTCGCGCACGCTTCGCAATCGTTCGATGTTCGAACAGTGACGCCAGCCCCCGGACGGTCTTGCCCGGAACCTCGCGCCACGTTGGCAACCCCGCCCGGTTGGGCGACTTGCGATATCGCAGGATCGGCCGCGAGACGCCGTACACAAACACGAAGACCGACGCGACCGCGAGCACATACCAGATGACTCGCAGCCAGACGGGGAAACCCGTGAAGGTCTCACGGGTCAGTCCCTCGTCAATCAGCCGCTGTGTGGCGGGGCCGATGGTTGCCAGGAACGTCGGCATCGATCTAGAACTCGTCCTCGAGCGCGTCGACGACGTCACTGAGGTCGGCGTGCGCGCCGTACTGGGCGACACCGAAGATCGGCGCGTGCGGGTCGGTGTTGACCGCGATGATGGTCTCGGCCTTGCGCATACCGATCAGGTGCTGGACCGCGCCGGAGATGCCGAGCGCGAGGTACACCTTCGGGGTCACGGTCTTGCCGGACTGGCCGACCTGACGGGCGGCGGGAACGACTCCGGCGTCGACCAGCGGTCGGGAGGCGACCAGCGTCGCGCCGAGCTTCTCGGCCAGCTCATAGAACGGTTCGGCATCGGACTCGTCCTCGACCTCGGTCCCGCGCCCGATCGCAAGCAGGAAGTCAGCCTTGGTGATGTCAACGTCACCGGCCTCCGGCTCCTCGTAGGCGACGTGCTGTGAGCGCGCCACCGATGCGTCGATCGCCAGCAGGTCACGGACCGCGGCGCTACCGCCACCGGCAGCCGCCGGAGCGAAGGTGCCGGCACGGACTGCGGCCAGAACCGTCGCCTTGCCCGGGAAGTCCAATGTCTGGATGAACTTGTCGCCGTACACACCGCGCTCAACCTTGAGGGCGCCATCCCACGAAAGGCCTGTGACGTCAGAGGCGAACCCGAGATCCTCGGTGGCTGCGACAGCAGCCGCGAAGCCGATCGAATCGATCGTGTGCCCGACCAGCACCACCGACGGCGAGTGGTCTTCGATCAGCGCCTTGACCGCCGCGCCCTGGACGTGCGGCTCGAAGCTCGCGACCGGTGAGGTCACGGTGATGACCTCTTCGACACCGGCGGCGTTCAGATCCGCGGTGAACGCGCTGGGGTCGTCGGCGACAATCGCGACCTTCACCGGCCCGGCGCCAGCCAGCTCGCTCGCGGCCGTGATCAGCTCAAATGTGATGTCGCGCAGCGTGCCCTGACGGGTCTCTGCGACTACCAATACGCCGCTCATGCTCCCACCTTCGACTTGATGATCGACGCGATCTGCGAGGCGACCGCAGCTGCGTCGCCCTCGAGGATCTGCGCGCCCTCGCTCTCCGGCGGAGCCGCCAGCGCGACGTGATGCGCAGACTCGCCGGTCAGCGCAGCTTCGTCGAGCCCGAGGTCTTCGAGCGTCTTCTCGTCACGCGGCTTGGCAGCTGCCTGACGGATCCCGCGCAGCGTCGCATAACGCGGCTCGTTGATGCCGGTCTGCACCGTGAGCAGCGCCGGCGTAGAAACCTTGACCTGCTCCAGCAGCCCGCCCTCGAGCTCACGGCGGACGGTCAGCTCACCATCCGCGTAATCAATCGAGCGCACCACAGCCACCCGCGCTAGGCCCATCAGCGCTGCCAACGCGGTTCCGGTCGCGGCGGACGCGCCATCGGAAGTCTGAGTACCGCACAGCACGAGATCCGGGGACTCGGATTCGATCGCCTTGGCGATCACCTTGGCGACAGTGATCGCGTCGAGCTTCTGGGCCTCGTCCTCGACCTCGACCTGGATGCCGCGATCGGCACCCATCGCGAGCGTGGTCAGAAGGCCGTCCTCGACCTCGTCGCCACCGACGCTGACAACGACCACTTCGCCCTCGTTGTTGTCGCGCAACTCAAGCGCGGCCTCAACGGCAAAACGGTCCCATTCATTCACATCGAACTCAAGCGACGAAGAATCCACCTCGCCGTTCTGGAGCTTGGCGGTCTCGTCGAGCGAGCCAGCCACCTTTATTGGCACAACGATCTTCATGGTCTCCTGAGACGACGGATGTGCCCTTCATATCTGTCAGCCACACCCTCGTCCAATGTCTAGTTGCGTTGGCTTCGAAAGTCCCCAAAGCATCTTGATCGCGGCAAGCACAGAACGGCTGCAAAACCGAGAGCAAGATACCGGGACGGTACCAGTCCTAACCCCCGTACGTCCCGGCGGTACAGGCTGCGTGACCATTGCCACATTCGGCACCGACACCACTGTCGGTTATCCACGGCGGCGGATCTCACAGCAGGCGGATCCTCAGTCGCAGCAAGGGGTGAGCCCGGCTCTTAAGACGGCGGCCACCCCAGGCCGCCGGCACCATCAGGTCCATTGCCACCTTTGTCACAAGGACGCATGCCACGGAGAAAAGTGGCAAAGTTGCCGGGGCCCGTGTCAATAATACGTCCGGGTAACGGGGGGCTAAACCGCGGCTTCCGCCGGGAGCTTCCCGAATAACCCCCCGTCTCTCTCCTCTCACCGGACCCCTGAACCACACCACCTGATGACAACCGTTGCTCCCCCACAGCGCCGCCGATTTGAAACGATGCGGCGCGACAAATGGTGGCTGATGCCGGCGTTCACGGTCGTAGCTCTGACCCTGTTCGGCATCTATACCGCCGTGTTTGTCCTCGTCAACAAGGACTACCTGTACACCAAGGACGGAGCCTCACTGCTCTCGCCGTTCTACTCGCCTGACCTGAAGAGCTGGTTCGGGCAGACCCCGACGAGCGGCGGATTTCCCTGGGCGATCTTTGTCGTCTGGATGCCGCTGGTGTTCCGGGCCACCTGTTACTACTACCGCAAGGCCTACTACCGCTCGTTCTTCCTGGCGCCTCCGGCCTGCGCGGTCGCAGGCCTGGCCCGCAAGAAGTACAGCGGTGAGACCAAGTTTCCGCTGATCGCCAACAACCTGCACCGCTTCACGTTCTACCTCGCGGTGATCGTGGTCGCGTTCCTCTGGTATGACGCGATCAAGGCGTTCATCTACACGACCCCGACCGGCGACGCGTTCGGCATCAGCCTCGGCGCGATCATCATGGTCGTCAACTGCGTGATGCTCAGCGCCTACACGTTCGGCTGCAACTCCTGGCGCCACCTGATCGGCGGCAACATGGACTGCTTCTCGTGCTCGTCCGGGGCCAAGACGCGCCACGGGCTGTGGCAGAAGGTCACGGTGCTCAACCACAACCATCAGGCCTGGGCCTGGATCTCGATGTTCGGCGTTTGGTTCACAGACATCTACATCCGTCTTGCTGCTTCCGGCGCGTTCACCGACCCGCACCACATCTTCTAATGGCTGTCGAAACTCACGATTACGACGTACTCGTCATGGGCTCCGGCGGGAGCGGCCTGCGGGCTGCGATCGCGGCGGCCGAGGCGGGTGCCAAGACCGGGCTCGTCTGCAAGTCGCTGCTGGGCAAGGCCCACACGGTGATGGCGGAGGGCGGAATGGCTGCCGCGCTCGGCAACGTCGCCCCCGAGGACAACTGGCAGACCCACTTCCAGGACACGATGTTCGGCGGCAAGTTCCTCAATAACTGGCGGATGGCCGAGCTGCACGCCAAGGAGGCGCCCGACCGCGCACGCGAGCTGGAGCATTGGGGCGCGATCTGGGACCGCATGCCCGATAAGCGCATGAACCAGCGCGCGTTCGGCGGGCACACCAACAAGCGCCTGGTCCACATCGGCGATCGCACCGGCCTGGAGATGATCCGCACGCTGCAGGACAAGACCGTCCACAGCGCCGTCGACATCTTCATGGAGACGACGATCACCGATCTGCTGAAGGACGGCGACAGCGTCGTCGGTGCCTACGGCTACAAGCGCGCCACCGGCGAGCAGATTCAGTTCTCCTGCAGGGCGTTGATCCTCGCGACCGGTGGTGCCGGGCGCATCTACAAGATCACCTCGAACTCGCAGGACTGCACCGGCGACGGTTACGCACTGGCCTACGAGGCCGGCGCAGAGATGGTCGACATGGAGTTCATCCAGTTCCATCCGACCGGCATGGTCTACCCGCCCGGCGTCGCCGGACTGCTGGTGACCGAGGCCGTGCGTGGTGAGGGCGGGCGCCTGTTCAACAACAAGGGCGAGCGCTTCATGGAGCACTACGACCCCAAGCGGATGGAGCTCTCGACCCGCGACGTGGTCGCACGTTCGATCTATACCGAGGTCAAAGAGGGACGCGGATCTCCCCACGGCGGCGCGTTCCTTGACGTCACCCACCTCGATCCCGAGTACGTGAAGAAGAAGCTGCCGTCGATGTATGACCAGTTCCTCGAGCTGGCGGGCGTGGATATCACCAAGGAGCCGATGCAGGTCGGCCCCACCTGCCACTACTTCATGGGCGGCATCAAGGTCGATGCCGACACCGGCCAGACCCGGGTGCCCGGGCTCTACGCGACGGGCGAGGTCTCGGGCGGGATGAACGGCTCCAACCGCCTCGGCGGCAACTCGCTCGGCGACCTGGTCGTGTTCGGCCGCCGCTGCGGGATCTCCGCAGCCCAGACCGCCGGCAAGATGGAAGCGGTCAGCGTCCCGGCTGAGGAAGTCAAGCGAGCACAGGACAACATCGCGCACTACCTCGACGGCGACGGCAACGAGAACCCGTTCCAGCTCTACAAGGACCTGCAGAAGGTTATGGGTGACGGGGTCGGAATCTTCCGCGACAAGGAAGGTCTCGACACCGCGATCGCCAAGCTCGACGAGTTGCAGGAGCGGATTCCGAACCTGAAATCCCCTTCCAACAGGCTCGACTACAACCCGGGCTGGCAGCTCTGTCGCGAGCTCAAGAACATGGTCACGGTCTCCAAGATGGTCGCCGAGGCGGCGCTCATGCGTGAGGAGAGCCGCGGCGGTCACAGCCGTCTGGACTTCACCGGCTACGACGAGTTCTGGTCAGAACACAACATCGTGATTCACGGGGATGACGAAGGCCAACCGGTCCTGACGGCGGCTGACGTGGTCAAGGCACCGGGTCTTGAAGAGCTTGTCCAAACCCGTAAAGAGCAGGAGGGCATGGCATGAGCGAAGAGCTACACGCGGGCGGCCCGCGCAAGCTGCAGATCTGGCGCGGCGACGCCTCGGGCGGCGATTTCGTCGAGTACGAGCTGGAGACGGCACCGGGCATGGTCGTGCTCGACGCGGTGCTCGAGATCCAGCATGAGCAGGAGCCCGATCTGGCCGTGCGCTGGAACTGCAAGGCCGCCAAGTGCGGATCCTGCAGCGCCGAGATCAACGGCAAGCCGCGGCTGATGTGCAAGACCCGACTCGATCACCTCCCGCCCGATGAGCCGATCACGGTCGAGCCGATGCGCGCGTTCCCGCCGATCCGCGACCTCGTCACCGACGTCTCCTGGAACTACGAGGTGAACAAGAAGATCACCCCGTTCACCCCGCGGGCCGATCTGGCCGAGGGCAAGGGCCTGATCAACGGCGACTTCGCGATCGACCAGACCGAGACCGACCGCATCAGCGAGTTCCGCAAGTGCATCGAGTGCTTCATGTGTCAGGACGTCTGTCACATCCTGCGTGACGCGCGCATGAGCAACCGCTACTACGGGCCGCGGTTCATGGTGCGCCTGGCGTCGCTGGACATGCACCCGCTGGACGGGATCGACCGCATCAACGAGATCAACAAGGACGGCGGGCTCGGCCTCTGCAACATCACCAAGTGCTGCACCGAGGTCTGCCCCGAGAACATCCACATCACCGACAACGCGATCATCCCGCTGAAGGAGCGCGCAGTCGATCGTCAGTTCGACCCGATCCTCAAGATCCTGGGCAAGGCCCGCACGCCCAAGGGCAAGGTCGAGGTACCAGCCACGGGCGGTACCGACGGCGCCTGGAAGTAGTCGTTCACGGCTTGAGCCGTGCTGTGAGGGGGTGGCCTTGCGGGGCTACCCCCTCACTCCTTTAATCGGCGCCCCCGGAGCGGCGCCGGCTCCGATCGGCGCGGACGGCTGGCGTGATCCCGGTAGCCGCAGGCTTCGATCAGTGTGGACGGCTAACGTCACCCGGGTGACCCACGACGGACGTTTCGCTCCCTCCCCCACGGGGCCGCTGCACATGGGGTCGTTCCGCACCGCCCTGGTGGCGTGGCTCATGGCTCGAACGCATGGGGCGCGGTTCCTGCTGCGGATCGAGGACCTCGACAGGCAGCGATGCAGGCGCGAATACGAGGACTTGCAGCTACGGGAGCTGCAGGCACTCGGAATCGACTGGGATGAGCCGCCCGTCCGACAGTCCGAGCGGACCTGGCTGTATGACGACGCGCTCGCCAAGCTGCATCAGCAGCAACGGATTTATCCCTGCTTCTGCACACGGGCGGAGGTCCGTGAGGCTGCGTCGGCGCCGCACGGTCAGCTGCCATCGAGCGCGCCCGGATCCGCGCTGCCGGCAGGCGCCTACCCCGGGACCTGCAGCAAGCTCTCAGCGGCTGAGTCGGGACGACGGGTCGAAGCCGGTGAGCGGTTCGCATTGCGGCTGCGTGCTGCCGCCGAACGGATCGACTGGGAGGACCAATTCATGGGACCGCAGTCCGGGCTCGTCGATGATTTCGTGCTGGTCCGTGCCGACGGTGTGCATGCATACCAGCTCGCGGTCGTGGTCGACGACGATGATCAGCGCATCGGTGAAGTTGTCCGCGGCGCTGACTTGGCTGAGTCGACGCCCAGACAGATCCTGCTGCAACGGCTGCTGGGGCTGCCGACGCCGCGCTACGCGCACGTGCCGCTGGTAATGGGTCCGGACGGGGCACGGCTGGCCAAGCGCGACCGTGCAGCGACGATCGAGGATCGCGACGAGTCGGCGGCCCGCACGCTGGCGGCGCTCGCACACACGCTCGGGCTCGCGACGGACAGCGACGAAGTCGGCGCCGCCGGGGAGCTGCTCAGGGAATTTTCACCAAAACGTATTCCTAAAACTCCGGTCAGCCTCTGACGCTTAGACTGCGCCGATGATCAGACGTCTAGCCCGCTATGGGCTGCTGGTCGGGGTGGCGACATTGTGTGTGCCAGGGGAGGCCCTGGCGGTGCAATCCGACCCGACCGTGAACACACAGGCCGCGGTCAGCACCGTTCGGCATTTCGCGACCGACCAGATCCGCTACGAGTACAAGAAATCATGCTCGCTGCTCACACCGGCGTTTCGCAGGAAGGAGATCAGGAGCGGCGACAACGCGGCCGGTCCTAGCCCGCTCACACTTCCCTGTTCCTGGTTCGCGGACGGTCCGGCGAACGCGATCAACGTGCTCGGCGTCACCTGGAACGGCGTCGATCTGAAGCCGTCGAGCGCCGCGCTGGCGGTGGTCACGGCCGGCAGCCAGGTCACAACGCTGGCCGACGGTCGCGTTCGGGTCACCGCCAACAACGGCGGGCCGATCCTGCAGTACACCCTTAGTCCCCAGCAGGACGGGAGCTACAAGATCTCTGGGTTCAACCGGCGCTGGACCGGCCTGAGCATCGCGGCGCAGAAGCAGTTCGCGCTCAACAACCAGCTTGTGACCGAGTTTGAGCAGTACTACGGCAGCGTGTTCACGCACAAGGGTCACGCAGGCCCGTTCAAGCTCTACGGCAGAAGCTCGGAGTTGCTAGCCGGCTCAGCGCTGCTGACGCGGGCGCGAAAGCTGGCTCCGCAGGATCATCTCACCATCGCTGGAGCACCCAACACGGATGCGACGCCGGGGACGATCTATCTGGGACACAGCACGGCCGGAAGGTTGGTGGTCGTTTCCTACGACTCCGCCGGCGACCGCTTCGAGTCGGACCTCTGGTTGTCCGACTTTGGGTCGAACAAGACGAGCCCCAAGATCCTGGTCTCGGCCGACCCCGGCGGGGATTGGCCCGCGGTTAACGCGGCCGCCTACTAGGCAAACGGTTCGGCGGCTGAGCTCGAGACGGCTCCGCCGCTTGCCTAGGGCTGCAGACCCCATCGCGTGAGCGCCGCGGTGGGGTCTGCTTGGGCTGGCGTGGCCCGCGCAGGCGTGCGTGAGAAACGCGGTGCCGGGGCTGGCTGACGCAGACCGTCCAGCTCGATGAAGGTTTCGCGCGCGGCCAGATGCGGGTGCTCGTGCGCGTCGAAGGGACCACTGACCACGGTCACGCAGGCTGCGTCGTGCTCGAACAGCTCCCGCCAATGCGCCGCGGTTTGAGCCCGGAACAGCTCCGCCAGGCGCTGTTTGAACTCGGGCCAGCGGGCTTGGTCAAACTGCGGCATCTCGCGCTCTGGAACCTCCAGCAGCGCCAGTAGGCGCGCATAGAACTGCGGCTCGAGCGCGCCCACCGCGACGTGCTGACGATCGCTGGTCTCGTAGGTGTCGTAGAAGTGAGCACCCGAATCCAGCAGATTGGTGCCGGGTACGTCGGTCCAGAGCTGCTGCGCGTGCAGACCATGAAGCAACGAAGTCATCAGCGCGGTGCCGTCGACCATCGCCGCGTCCACCACCTGCCCGACACCGGTGGTCCGCGCCTGCAGCAGCGCGCACACCACCCCGAATGCCAGAAACATCGCCCCGCCACCGTAATCGCCGACGAGGTTGCACGCGAACATCGGATTCTCAGCTGTGCGACGCGAAGCACCGAGCACCCCGGACAGCGAGATGTAGTTGATGTCGTGACCGGCCACATCGGCCATCGGCCCGTCCTGGCCGTAGCCGGTGATGCGACCGTAGATGAGCGCCGGATTCAACGCCCAGACGTCGTCCGGCCCAAGACCGAGCCGTTCCATGACGCCGGGGCGAAAGCCCTCGATCAGGATCTCGGCCTTAGCGGCGAGCCGCAATGCCAGATCACGGCCGGCATCGGACTTGAGGTCGGCTGCGATCGACTGCCGGCCGCGCAGCGTCGGATCCGAGGCGCCGCCCTGACCGAGGCCGCCTCCGGGGGTACGGTCCAGGCGGATCACATCGGCCCCCATGTCGGCCAGCACCATGCCCGCAAACGGATTGGGGCCGATCCCGCCGACCTCGAGTACCTTGACGCCTTGAAGCGGTCCTGTCATCGGGGCTGATTCTCCCAAATCGCTAACTCGACCTAAACGCACGCTCGCGTTCTTCTTCATTTATTCGGGGGCCGATGCTCTAAATTTCCCCCTGTAGATCAAGTTTTGGATCGTTTGAGGAGCTAGACACAGATGCCTACCTATGAACAGCTTGGGTTCGGCCAGGGTGCCGCCCTCACTGGCGACCGCGCCAAGACGGTGTTCGGTGAAGTAATGGGCCTCGTAGCCTGCACGATGGCTTTCGCCGCGCTGGGCGCATTCATCATGCGTAACAGCGTCGGGCAGAGCGGGTTCATCTTCTTCATCGGCGCCTTTGCCTGCATCTTCGCGATGCAATGGGCGGTACGCCGCGACCGCCAGCAACTCGCGATCGCACTGCTTTTCGGACTCGGATTGCTGCTCGGTATGGCGGTTTCGCCGATCATCGTCTACTACACGAAGACCGACCCGGGGGTTGTTTATCAGGCGGCCGGTTCGACCGCCCTGTTCGTCGGCGCGCTGGGCTCGTTCGGGTACCTGACGCGTAAGGACCTGTCGCCGATCGTCAGGCCGCTGATGATCGCGTTCCTGCTGGTCTTCGTGTTCGGCATCGTCGCGCTGTTCGTGGCGATCCCCAACAGCAACATCATCTACTGCGTGCTGATGCTGCTGGTGTTCGGTGGGTTCACGGCGCTCGACTTCCAGCGGCTCGCCCGCGCTGGCAACTACGCGAGCGCACCGCTGCTGGCGGCCTCGATCTTCCTCGACATCTTCAATGTGTTCCTGCTGCTGCTGTCGCTGTTCGGCGGCGGTGGTGGCGGCGGCCGCCGCTGAGGCGCCGTCCAGAGTACGCCGCTGAACGGCGGTGGCTGGACCTCGGAGCCTGAGGCGTGTGAGGGTGGGCGCAGCTTACGCAGCGCTCACCCTCACCGCCGTTTTAGGGGTCACAGCCTGCGGCGGTGAGACGCCGGTGAAGGCGGCTCCGCCGAAGGCCCATGTGCGCTTCCGCGTGGGACCGACGACACCGACCTCAACGATCGCAACCCCGGTATCCCGTCCCACGATCGGGCCGCAGGGAGTGCCGCTGCAGACCGGCCCGTTCCTGGCGCCGGCGACGACCACGATCCTGGGCACCCCTGTTGACGGGATTCTCTGCCAGCAGTATCCGCAACAGGCATACCGAGCCAATGTCAGGCTGCGGGTCTATACACACGGACATCCGCGGGCACTGCCGGGCGGAATCGGGATGATCGACGCGGTGGCCAAGGCGCGCCCAGGTGGGCTCATCTACAGCGCCTCGACTTGTTATTACTGGCTGCACACGCGCGCCGCTGACGGCGTGATCGTGATCCAGTCTCCGCGCGCCCGCGGTTTTACGCTCGGCGACTTCTTCAAGGTCTGGAATCAGCCGCTGAGCACGACCAGAGTCGCGGGACTGCACGGCCCCGTGACCGTGCTCATCAACAACAAGCGGTGGCAGGGGCTACCCGCTGCGGCACCGCTTCACAACAACGAGAACATCACCTTGGCGGTGGGCACGCCGGTGCCCCACCCGGCGCCCACCGATTGGTTCGCGGCCGACCTGTAAGGCCCGAACCCCTTACACTCGCGGCGCATGACCGAGCCCAGCAACGACAGACCGGTTCCGCGCGTCCGCGACGTGTCCGGTCGCGAGCGCTGGCTGCTGTGGATCGGCGGCCTGCTGGTGGCCGGCCTGATCGCGATCACGGTATTCTCGCTCACCTCCAGTGATGGCCACAGCGGCAACGGCTGCCTGAACTTCACCTATTCGATGGCCATGGGCGGCGAGCAGTTCAACGAATGCGGTGCAAAGGCCCGTGAGACCTGCGCCTCGCCGCCGAAGCTCGGCGGGCTCGCCAACGGGCTGCTGGACAAGCTGCCAGCCGAGTGCCGCAAGGCCGGTCTTCCGTACCGCACCGGCTCGAGCTAACCGCGTTTATTTCTGCCCAGGAGGCCCTCTGAGAAGGCCGCTCCGAGAAAAGCTCGGCTGAAATAGCGCGGCCTGCATGGTCAGGGGCTCACCTGCATTGCCAGTGCGTACCTGCATGGTCCGGGCTCACCTCCACTGCTAGGGCGTACCTGCGCGGCCAGGGTCCGCCCGCACGGCCAGGGGCACGCGCGAAAGCGGGCTCTATCCAAATGTCCAGTGCGGGTTTTTGAGCCCTAGACACCTGGCTATGGGAGCCGTACGCCGGTTCGGACAACCTCGACTGCAGTGCTTGGCCGTCCGGTCAGGCCACCGTCGACCGCCGGCGGTCCCCGCGATCTCAAGGAGTTGCAGTGCCCCATTGGCTGAATACGGGTGATACCGCTTGGCAGATGACCGCGGCGACGTTCGTCGGACTGATGAGCGTTCCCGGACTGGTCGTCTTCTATGGCGGCGTGATGCAGAAACGCTGGTCGATCAACAGCATGATGTTGTCGTTCGTCAGCTTTGCGGTGGTGATAATCGTCTGGGCGCTGTGGGGCTTCAAGATGGGCTTTGGGCATTCGCTGTTCAACGGAGGAGCGCACCCCGCGAAAGACGGCTTCCTGAACGGCTTCGTCGGCAAACCCGGGCCGGCACTGAGCGCCAAAGCGCTGACTCAGCAGGGAGTCGTTTACGGCGGCTACGGCAACACTGTGACGTTGCCGTTCCCGGAGGGAGCGCTGTTCTACTTCCAGTTGGTGTTCGCTGCGATCTCGCCGCTGCTGGCACTGGGGTCGGTGCTGGGTCGTGTGAACTTCAAGGCCTGGATCCCGTTCACGGTGCTGTGGATCACCTTCGTCTACGCGGTCGACGCGTTCCTGATCTGGGGCGGCGGCTACTTCGGGCTGCACGGTGCGCTCGATTACTCGGGCGGTTATGTGATCCACCTCTCCGCCGGAATCTCCGGTTTCGTCGCCGCGGCCGTGATCGGCCCGCGGCTGCAGCGAGACCGAGAGATTGACGCCCCCAACAACGTCGCGATGGTCGCGGTCGGGGCCGGGCTGCTGTGGCTCGGATGGAACGGCTTCAACGGCGGCGATCCCTACGCCGCCAACCAGTCCGCCGCCGCGGCGATCGTCAACACCAACCTGGCGACCGCGATCGCGCTACTCACCTGGGTCGGACTTGACTACCTCACGGGGCGCAAGCCGTCGTTGCTGGCCAGCGTCAACGGGATGATCACCGGACTGGTGGCGATCACTCCCGCGGCTGGCTTCGTGAGCGGCTGGGGTGCGCTGGCGATCGGCGTACTCGCCACCTTCATCGTCTACCTGGCGATGAACTACTTGAGCCGCGTGCGTCCCTTCCGCAACGTCGACGACACGCTCGGGGTGATCTACACGCACGGGTTTGCGGGCTTAGCCGGGGGTCTGCTGCTGGGTGTATTCGCAGACCCGCATATGGGACCGTTTGACGCGATCAACTACTCGGTGGGCGCGATTCACGGCAACTTCACGCTGCTGAAATGGCAGTTCTTCACGGCCGCGTGGGTGATCGCATGGTCGGCGCTGATCACGTTCCTGCTGCTGAAGCTCGTAGGTCTGTTCATCCCGCTACGAATGTCCGAGGAAAACATGGAGATCGGGGACCTGGCCGAGCACGGGCATGAGGTCTATCCCTCGGATATCCCGTCGCTCGGGACCTACGGGGCAACATGAACCTCAGCCGAGCGTCCATTCCGGACCCCGCTCGAGATGCGGTGAGGTACGGCGTCCGGAGGATCTGAACCTGTGGAAGCGGCCGTCGGGGACGTAACCACCGGTTCGGCGCAGTGGGCGGGGGCGGCCATCGGTCGCCCCCGCTTCGGGCGTTAGCCTATTCGTCGCCGCGACGCAGCCGTCGTTTGAGTGCGGCGAAAAGGCCGCCCGGTTCGGGGTCGACCGCCGATGCTCCGTTTCCGGCTGATCTGCGCGCGGCGCGCTCAGCCTTCTGCCACTCGCTGCGCGTTGGCAGACGCCCCGCGTTGCGCGCCTGGATCACGCACGCGCTATGGGCGTGGCGACGGCGCGAATGATCCCCTTCAGGAAAGATCAGCATGTGGTCCATCAGCGCCGGCAGCTGGTTGCCGCAGAGCGGACAGCGGTAGGTTGCGGGCTTGCGATTGTGAGCCGTCCGCACCTCAAACCAGTTTGCCGAGTCAGCCCAGGCCATCCGGGGTTAGGCTATCCTAAGGGACATGGGAGCAGCCTACCCCGATGAGCTAGACGGCCTTTCAAAAGCGGAGTACATGCGTGCTTCGCCGACGATGTTCAAGACCCGCTGGCTTGACAAAGTCTCGCGTGTTCACTGGTCTGTGCCGCTGTTCATCTTCGTCCCGACGATCATCGTTCTGGTGGTGCTCGGGTTCGTGAACGGCGTCGGCTGGTGGATGCCGGTGTGGGCGCTCGGCGGCTACCTGTTCTGGACTTTGACCGAGTACTGGCTGCACCGGATCGTCTTCCATTTCGCCCCGGAAGAGGGAATCGGCGCGAAGCTGCACTGGATCATTCATGGCGTTCACCACGACCATCCGAACGACCCGCTGCGCCTGGTGATGCCGCCGTCGGTGAGCGTGCCGCTGGCAGCGATCTTCCTGTTCGTGTTCTACCTGATCATCGGCTCGCCGGGCTGGTACGAGTTCGGCGCCGGGTTCCTGGCTGGGTATCTGGGCTACGACATGCTGCACTACCACGTGCACCACCACGTGCCCAAGACCCAGCTCGGCAAGAAGCTCCGCGAGCTGCACATGCGCCACCACTTTCAGGACGGCGATCGCGGCTACGGCGTCAGCGCCCCATTCTGGGACTACGTGTTCGGCACCGCACCGAAGCGGCGCGCAACTCACTGATTTCTCTGGTTGTGGTCCTGGATGACCACAACCCTCGCTCAGCGCAGGTATAGGTCATGTCGGGACGTCCGGTGACGATGTTTTCGGTGCCTACGACCTAAAACTCCCGCACTGCGGCGCCACCGCTTTTGCGACGCCGTCCTCACTACACTCTGCCGGACGCTCGGGCGTTACAACCGAGCTACTGGAGAGGTGGCCGAGTGGCTGAAGGCGCTCGCCTGCTAAGCGAGTATGGGGTTTATAGCTCCATCGGGAGTTCGAATCTCCTCCTCTCCGCTGTTTTTGACGGCCCGCGACAGACGCGGGCCGTTTCGTTTTCTGGGCACGGATAATTCTGATTCCGCGCAGGTCGCGAGCGCATAGCGCAAGCCGGCGCGGCGCTGAGGCAGCTGCGCGTTACGACTGATCTCTCTTGAGCTGCGGGTCAGCGCGCGGGTTCGGCGGCCATTGCCAGCACCGCGACAATCCCGCTGATCAGGAGCACGAAAAAGCCCCAGGCGATGGAGATGCTGATCCCGGCACCACCTTCGCCGCTCCAGGTGATCGTGCGAATCACGATCAGCAGCGTCCCGAACGCGAGCAGCCCGGCGCCGATCCTGTTCCAGTCCGTCCCCACATCAGGTAGGCGGCCTGATTGGAAGCGATCGACGGCCCACAGCGCGATCCCGCCGAGGCCGACGAACACGCCGAGCAGCGCGTAGCTGTGCCAGGCGCTCTGGGATCCTGTGAACGAGCCGAAGCCGCTCCCGAGCGGCACCGAGAGTTGCACCATCGGCAGGAACGAGGCGATGACGAACACGAATGACGCCACCGCGCCGATCCGCTCGCCGCTCGTCAACTGGGTGTCCGGCATAAGCCTCGCTCGCCCTTCAGCGGGCGAGCTCGGCCTCGATCGCGGCCACCAGTTCAGCGTTGTCGGGCGTGACCTTGGTGCCCCAGCGAGCCACCAGCTCACCGTCGGAACCGACCAGGTATTTGGTGAAGTTCCAGCTCGGCGGAGCTGAGTTAGGCTGAGCGCTGAGATCCCGCCACAGCGGGTCCGGGTCCTGACGCACCGAGGTGCGCACGGTCAGCGGAAACGTGACCCCATAGTTCTTCTGGCAGAAGGCTCCGATCTCGGAGTCCGAGTCGAATTCCTGATCGGCGAAGTCCGCAGAAGGACTGCCGAGCACTTGCAGACCGCGCTCATGATATGTCTCGTAGAGCTTCTGCAGGCCCTCATACTGCGGCGTGTACCCGCACTTGGAGGCGGTGTTCACGATCAGCGTGGGATGCCCACGCAGGTTCGCCAAATCGAGCTCGCCTCCGTCGAGAAGGGTCACTTTGTGCGCGTAGATGTCCGTCGGGGCGGCGAGCTTGTCGCCCTTGTGCAGGTACATCTTCAGCATGTTGAGCTTGCTCATACAGCAATACCTACCACTCTTTGGTTGCTGTAGTGACATTACATGCGACCTCGGTCCCGCCGCACGGGCGTCGTCGAGGTGGCCCGCGGTGGTCGCTGCGCCACCGCCCCGGCGTCGTTTGAGCAAGCACGGAGTCGTCGCTGCGGGAGGGTGGGTCAAAAAACCCGGCAGATTCGCCGGGTTTTTTGACCCACCCTCGTCCCGGCCTCGCGGCCAAGCGTAGGCAGGAGCGCGCCGTCGGGCTCGGGCCAAGCGTTGGCAGGAGCTCGGCGTCGAACTCGCGGGCAAAAGTGGACCGGGATGGTGCCCACTTTTGGACCCCACTCGCTTACCGGCGGCAGCCCGATACCATCCAACGTCCACCTGGAGAGGTGGCAGAGCGGTTGAATGCACTGGTCTTGAAAACCAGCAACGGGGCGACTCGTTCGGGGGTTCGAATCCCCCCCTCTCCGTCTTGATGTCTCCATGTGTCTCACTGTCTCGGGACATGGGTCTCACTTTGAGAGCTCGGCCAGCGGCCGGGCTCTCTTTGTTTGTTGCGCCAGTAGGCTTTCTCGGGCTGGATGTCGTGGGTTGAGAGGACCTCGCCGGTGAGGAGTTCGATGACGGTGACGTGGTGTTCGTCGACGAGCGCGAGGACGCGTTTGCGGGCGTGTTTGGCGCCGATCGCGAGGTGGTGCATCTGTCCGCCGCGACGCAAGGTCATGGTGCCTTTCTTGTCGGCGCGGTCGTAGCGGGTGCGGTAGTGACCGGGGTTGCGGGCGTCGGCAGGAAGCGCTTTTGGGAGCGCTTGGTAGGCCTGGGCGGGGGTGCGTCGGTCGAGTGCTCGGTGGGGGCGTTTCTCGTTGTAGTAGCCGCGGAACTGGTCCAGGCGTTTTTGCAGCTCGCGTAGCGTTTTGGCTGGTGGTCTGGCTGCTAGCCAGCGCTGCAAGGTCTGGTGGAAGCGTTCGATCTTGCCTTGCGTCTGCGGGTGCCATGGGGACCCGTTCTTCTGTTTGACTCCGAGGATCGGCAGGAGGTATTCAAACGCGTTGCGGCCGCCGCCGGAGCGTGCGGTGTAGACCCGTCCGTTGTCCGTCAACGTTGAGGCTGGGGTGCCGTAGTTTTCGATGGTGTCTAGGAATGTGTTGACGACAACATCGCCGGTCACCGGCCGATGCGCGCTGCAGGAAAGCAGCAGGCGAGTGGTCATCAAGCCAGCTGATGATCTCCACATCAGCGCTATCGGCCAGGCGGGTGTGCATGAAATCCGACTGCCAGGTCTCGTTGGGTTGCTCGGCCTGGAAGCGGATGTAGGAGGACCGAGGGCGCTTGTGCGGCTGCGGTGGAACGAGGCCCGCTGCTTTATGATCGCGCACGGGCCCCCTGTCGCGGGGCCTGCGCCCTGCTCCGGGCCTTGTTGTGGAGGGCTCCGGCGGCACGTACGGGCGCAGCGGCCACGGTAGGAGCTGACGGCAGCGCTGCGGGTTCATGGCGCGCTTAGGCAAACGCGCCCACGCCCGTGATGTCGCGCCCGACGATCAGGGTCTGCATCGTCTCGGTGCCCTCGTAGGTGTGGATCGCCTCGATGTCGACCATGTGGCGGATCACGTGGTTCTCCAACAGAATCCCGTTGCCGCCGAGCAGGTCGCGGGCATCGGCACAAACCGCGCGTGCCTTGCGGGTGTTGTTCAGCTTTGCAAGCCCGGCGATCGTGTCGGTCAGCTGACCGCGCTCGGCCAAGCGACCGATCTGTAGGCAATAGAGCTGCATCGAGGTGACGTCGGCGAGCATGTTCACGAGCCGCTGCTGCACGATCTGGAAGCTGACCAACGGCTTGCCGAACTGCTGGCGGCGTTGAGCGTAGGTGAGCGCGGTGTCGTAGGCGGCGACCGCGTGGCCGAGCGCGGCCCAGGCGCAGGTCACGCGGGTGTTGGCGAGAACCTTGGCGGTGTCTTTGAAGGAGCGCCCTCCCGGCAGCTGGTTGTCGACGGGCACGCGGACGTCCTCGAGCTTGATGTGGGCCTGCCAGATCGCGCGCAGCGAGCCTTTGCCCTCGATCACCTCGGCGTTGTAGCCGGGGGTTCCCTTCTCCACCAGGTAGCCGTGGACCTGGCCGTCCTCCCCGCGCGCCCAGACCACGACGACGTCAGCGGTGGCTCCGTTTCCGATCCAGCGCTTCTGGCCGTTCAGTACATAGTGGTCGCCGTCGAGTCGCGCGGTGGTCTCGAGCATCACCGAGTCCGAGCCGTGATCCGGCTCGGTGAGCGCGAACGCGCCGAGCTTCTCAAGCCTGGCCATCTCGGGCAGCCAGCGCTGTTTCTGCTCCTCGGAGCCGAGCATCGCAATCGATTTCATCGCCAGCCCGGCCTGCACTCCGAGGAATGTGCCGAGGCTGCCGTCACCGCGGTTCAGTTCCATGTGCACAAGCCCCGAGGTGATCGGGTCGAATGCGGGGCAGCCGTAGCCGTCGATGTCCTCGCCCACGATCCCGAGCTCTCCCAGGCGGCGCATCAGCGGCCACGGCAGCTCGGCCTTTTCCCAGTACGGGTTGATCTGGGGCAGTACCTCTGCGTCGACGAATTCGCGCACGCGCCGCAGCACGTCGTACTGGCGCTCGGTGAGCTGCTCGCGCAGGAAGAAGTAGTCGGTGGTTCTGGCGTTTGCCAGCTGATCGGTGAGTTCGTCGGACATTTCGGCTCTCCTAATCGTTTGAAGCTGCTGTGAGTTCGGGCTGGGCCAGAGCCGCCGCGATTGTGCGGTAGCTGAGGCGGTTGAAGATCAGCCCGACATGGCTGCCGGTGACTTCCACGCAGTTGGCGTAGTCGACCACCTGGGGCCGCCAGTGGACCACGCCGTCCTGCTTTGAGTAGATGCTGGTCAGCCGTACCCGATCAGTCGGGAACGGAGCAAAGTAGTCGCGGGTGAAGGCGCACTCACACTCGACGCTGAGACAGTCCTCGGAACGTGCACGGCCGGTGTGGTGCAGTGCTCCGCGCACGCCCTGGACGGCTTTCATGGTGAGACCGCTGATCTCGAGCATCCCGACCAGGTCGGCTCCTAGTGAGATCCCGTGCGAGACCAGCTCGGGCTGGCGGTGAGCGACGGCCTTCACGTAGTGCCCGCCACGGCTGTGGCCGATCACGGCGGCGCGGCGACCGTGGCGCTCTGTGACCTCGACGAGCTTGCGCTGTACGCGGTCGGCGTTACGGTCCGAGCAGTCGACGTTGGCGATGAACCCGCACAGGTAGGGGCGGTAGCCCATGCGCCGTAGCCACTCCGCCATCACCAGCAGCGTCTGGTCCCCGCCGAGAAAGCCGGGGACGAGCACCACCGGACGTCCATCGCCGCGTGGCACATCGTGGCCGGCGAAAACCGGATCAACCAGCAGCCTCGCGAGCTCAAGCATCCACCGCGTCTCCGCCAGCGGCCGGCCACGCCATTGCACCTCTGTATCGGCGGTGCTCATGATGCCAGCACGTAGGTTCCAGGCGCTTTGCCAGTGGCCCGATACAACTCGCTTCCGAGCGTCTGCGGGGCCGGTTGCTGAGCGCCCGCTCGCGCGCCCAGCCAGGCGACATAGTCCGGCCACCAGCTGCCCTTGCGAGTGGTGGCCACGGCCTCCCATTCGTCGCTGCCGGCGGGGTTCAGATCCGCAGTCCGGAAGGACGCCCGGCTCTCGGGACTCGGCGGGTTGACCAGCGCCTGAATGTGGCCGCTGGTGGACAACACGAAGCGTGACTGTCCGCCCAGCAGCTGGGTCGAGCGATAGGCACTCTCCCACGGCACGATGTGATCGTTGGACCCAGCCACGATGTAGCTGTCGAGGTCCACCTGACCGAGGTCGACCGGAGTGCCGAGCACCGTGAACTCTCCGGGAGTCGCAAGCGCATTATCAAGCGCCATCATCACGAAATCACGGTGTAGCCCGGCCGCGAGCCGGACGGTGTCGTTGTTCCAATAGAGAATGTCGAAGGAGGGCAGCGGACGGCCCAGCAGGTAGTTGTTGATGGCCGAACTCCAGATCAGGTCGTTGGGCCGCAGCCACGCAAACACGGTGGCGAGCGCCTCACCCTCGAGGTAGCCCTGCCGCGCCGACTTCGCGATCGCCGCGGCCGCGGTCTCACGCGAGGCCAATGCCGCCGTCGTCCCCGCCTGGTCGTTGTCGATCGCGCAGACCATCAGCGTCAGACTGGCGATCTCATCAGCACGGCCCTCGGCCGCGAGGTGTCCCGCGGCTCCGGCGCTGATGATCCCGCCTGAGCACGCCGCCATCACGTGCACGGACGGATGACCGCTGATCTGGGCGGCCGCTCCGCGTGCCGCGAGCACCGCGTCGGCGTAGGTGTCGAAGTCGAAGTTGGCCTGCTCGGCCTCCGGATTGCGCCACGACACCATGAACACCTGGAAGCCCTGCTGGACCAGGTACTCGGCGATGCTGCGTCCGGGGGCGAGGTCGAGCACGTAATACTTGTTGATCGTCGGCGGGACGATCACCAGCGGCTGCTCGTAGACGCTCTCGGTTTGCGGCTTGTACTGGATCAGCTCGAACACCTCGGTGCGCTGGACCACCGATCCCGGGGTGAGGCCGAGGTCAACGCCGACGTTGAACTGGCTACTGTCGACCAGCGCTGGGGTGCGCCGTTTGGACAGGTCCCGCGCGAGCCGCCGCGCGCCGACAGCGAGGTTCTCGCCGCCGCGGTCGACCGTCTCCTTCAGCACGGTCGGGTTCGTGAGCGGGAAGTTGGTCGGCGCGATCGCGTCGAGCACATTCCCGAGTGTGAAGCGCACCCGCCGGTCGGCCTTGAACTCGAGGTCGGCGTCGTCGATCAGCTCGTCGACGGTCAAGCCGAGCGCAAGGTAGGCCTGCATCAGCCGGTGCAGCGCCCAGTTCTGCTGCCAAGCCTTGTCGTTGAAGCGGCGGTCGCTCTTCGGTGCCCGCAGCTCGGAGTTGCCGGTTGCGACCTGCACAAGCTCGGATCCGAATCCGCCGACGCGGTCGGCGACGGTCTTCGGCTTGCGCGCCAGCGAGCCGGCGAACTTCGCGGCCGAGCCGGCGTCGATGAAACGTCGGCGCCCACCGTCGTCGAGCGCGGCGTCGGTCAGCATCACGTCGAGCGCGGCCCGACCGGCGGCGACATTCCCCGTCGCCGCGCGCTTCTGAGGCTTGGTCATTGTCCTCCCCCTCCTTTGGGGGCGTCATCGGTTGGGGGCTTGATCTCGCGCTTGAGGATCTTGCCGGTCGGGCCCTTCGGGAGTTCGTCCAAAAACCACACCAGGCGCGGGTACTTGTAGGCGGCAACGCGTGCCTTCACGTAGTCGCGCAGCTCGCTCGGGCTGACCTTGGCCGACGCCTTAAGTGAGACCGCAGCGCCCACCTCCTCGCCGAGTTCAGCGTGCGCGACGCCGATCACGGCGACCTCACGGACCGCGGGGTGCTCGTAGAGGACCTCCTCGATCTCCCGCGGATAGATGTTGAAACCACCGCGGATGATCAGCTCCTTCTTGCGGTCGACGATGAAGTAGCGACCCTGCTCATCGATCCGGCCGATGTCACCGCTGTAGAACCAGCCGTCGGCGTCGATCGCCTCGGCGGTCGCCTCGGGACGCCCGAGGTAACCCTTCATGATGTTGTGCCCTCGGATCGCGACCTCGCCCGACTCGCCGTTGCCAACCGGCCTGCGGTCGGGGTCGACGATGCGCATCTCAACGCCTTCGATCGGGGTGCCGATCGAGCCTGGAAGCCGCTCGCGGTCAGGGTGGTTGAAGCATGCGACCGGGGACGTCTCGGAGAGGCCGTAGCCCTCGAGGATCGTGCATCCGAAGGTCTCCTCGAAGCCGCGCAGGATCTCGACCGGCAGCGCTGCCCCGCCGGAGATGCAGACGCGCAGACTGCTGGTGTCGGCGCTGACCCGCGCCGGCTCGTGAAGCAGCGCTGCGTACATCGTCGGAACGCCCTCGAACACGGTCACGCTGTGCGTGTCGATGGTCTCGAGCACCAGCGCCGCGTTGAAGCGCGGGATCAGCGCCAGCGCGGAGCCCGAGTGGACCGCCGCATTCAGCCCGCAGGTCTGTCCGAACGCATGGAACAACGGCAGCGCGCCGAGGATCACATCGGAGGCACCGAGCTCGAGCAACGTGCGGTCGGTGACCTCGGCGTTGCGCAGCAGATTCCCGTGGGTCAGCTCGGCGCCCTTGGGCCGTCCGGTGGTACCCGACGTGTAGAGGATCACGGCGGTGTCATCGGCTGCCCGCGTAGCGACCGCGGCTTCGGCTGCCCCGGAGCTGTAGGCGCCGGGCTCAACGACCTCGACCGTCACCCCGGCAGCGTCGCCGCCGGCGTTTGCCTCGGCTGCGAACTGGTGCCAGGCAAACAGCCGCTTGGCCCCGGAATCGGACAGGTAGTACTCGACTTCGCGCGACTTCAGCAGCGGGTTCATCGGGACGACCGCGACGCCCGCGCGGAGCGCGCCGTAGTAGACGATCGCGAATTCGGGGACGTTCGGGACCATCAGTCCGATCGCATCGCCCGTCTTCACACCGTGGCTCTGTAGCGCAGCGGCGACACGCTCGCTGCTGTCCTGAAGCTGTGCGTAGGTGATGACCTCGTCACCAAGCAGCAGCGCTGGGCTGTCAGGCCGTGCGGCTGCGGCGTTCGCCAGCGGTTGGTAGAGATTGGTGCTCATGCTGTCACCTCGAAAACGCGATAGAGGGCGTTAGCCACACAGACGGGCTTGTCGCCCGACTCGGACTCAAAACTGAGCTGCACTGAAAGCGTCCCACCACCGGGAAACTCCTCGAGGCCGGTGAGCGTCAAGCGCATGCGCAGGCGGTCTCCGACCGGCATCGGGGCCGGGAAGCGGACGCGGTCGAGGCCGTAGTTGACGGCCATCGCGAATCCGTCCAGCGGCAGGATCTCGGCCAGCAGTACAGGCGCCAGCGCCAGCGTGAAATAGCCGTGGGCGATCGTGCCACGAAACTCGGTTGCGCCGGCACGCTCAGGGTCGGTGTGAATCCACTGGTCGTCGCCGGTCACGTGCGCAAACGCATTCACGTCTTGCTGCGTCACCTCGCGCCAGCTGCTGACACCGACCTCGGTGCCGGCCAGCGCCTGCAGATCTTCGACGGTGGCGACCCTCACCGGGTCGTGATTTTGTGTCTGAGTCACTATTTCCGTCCCTCGGTTGAGTTGATGCATGAAGTCTGCGCCCGTAGGGGCCGCGTGTCGTTAGGAGCGGTCGCCGAAATCCTTCGTACGCCGTTGTGAGTGACACACAACAGCCGTAGAATCCGCGCTCAGGAGAGCCGTGACTGATTCAGATCTGCTTCCAGCGCTGCAGCGTGTGCTCGATGCACTCGAGCCGGAACTCGACGCGGTCACGGACTCGGCCACGGCGCTGATCTTCGAGCAGCTGCCGGCCTATGCCGGGATCAGCGACGCCCGCTTCCGTGCCGACGTTCGCGAGCACGTACATGAGCATCTGTCGACCTCGTTGGCGCTGTGGCGAGCGGGCAGACCGACGACGCGCGAGGACTGTCTGTTCATCCGCCGCTACGCCGCCGACCGCGTCGAGCGGATCACGGTGGCCGACTTCATCTCCTCGTTCAACACCGCCCAGATGGCGCTGTGGGAGCGGATCCTCGAGCTGGCCGACGACGAGCAGTCACGCCGGGCGGTGCTGGCGGTCGTGCCCGAGGTCGTGCAGTACTTCGCGGTCGCGACCACGCACGCCGCGGAGGTCTACCTCGAGACCGAGGAGCTGCTGGCTACGACCTCCGAGCGGCTGCGACGCGACCTCCTCGATGAACTGGTGGCGGGCACAGTTCCCAGCGCCGGGCCGCAGCTCGAGGTGCTGACCGCCAGCGGCCTCTACAGCGAACGTCGTTGTCTGGTGATCAACGCCACGCCGATCGGTGGGCAGCACGATGAGGATCAGCTACGCGGCGCCGCCTCGGCGCTGGCGCGCAGTGGGCGCAGCGCCTTGTCGCCGCTGACGGTGCTGCGACGCGAGGAGATCGTGATCGTGATGTCAGAGCCGGCCGACACCAAGGCCTTGGTCTGCCGTCTTGAGGACACCCAGCAGACGCTTGCGCGCCGTGGCCTGAACCTGGCGATCGGGATCAGCACGGTCCACCCGGATCTGGCCGCAGTCAAAGACGCCTACCGCGAGGCTGTCGCCGCCCGCGAGCGGCGCCGGGAGAGCGGCGGCGTGCTGGCGCTCGCGACGATGAGCATCTTCGACTACGTCACGATGCGAGACGACGACATCGCCAGGCGGCTGCTGCCGCCTGAGGTCGAGCAGTTCATCGTCGACGATCTCGCCGACGGCGGCGTGCTAATCGAGACGATTCAGGCCTACGCGCGCGCCGACATGAACGTCAAACAGACGGCGGCCGACTTGCACATCCACGTGAACACCGCCCACTACCGGCTGAGCCGCATCGCGGAGCGCACCCGCACGGACCCCCGCCGTGTCAGTGACGTGATGACGTTGCTGATTGCCGCGCGGCTCGGTGGTTCAGCGGCCTGAATCGCCGGCCGGCGGACGCGACCGACACGGCGACTGCCGCCGGCGACCGAACCATCCTCGATCAGTGTCCGTTCGGTCGCGTACGGTAGGCGCATGGCCAGCAGCGGCGACGCCCGCCAATACGGCAAGGTCTTCAACGAGATTGCCAGCGACTACGATCGCAACCGCCCGGGCTACCCAAATGCCCTGGTCGACGAGGCGGTCTCCGTCGCTGGACTCGTCCCCGGATCGGCGGTTCTGGAGGTCGGTTGCGGGACCGGCCAGCTGACCCGGAGCCTGCTCGCACGGGGGTTGAGAGTGACCGCGGTTGAGCCCGGGGCGAAGCTGCTCGAGCTCGCCCGTGCGAACCTCAAAGATGCGGCCGAGGTCGAGTTCATCAATGCCCGGCTCGAGGACGCGGAGCTTCCCCAAGCGCACTTCCAGGCCGTGTTCAGCGCTTCCGCATTCCACTGGCCCGACCCGGACCTGAGCTGGCGGATCGTCGCCGAGACGCTGGCGCCCGCCGGCACGCTGGCGTTGATCCAATACTTCGGCGTCGATGACGAATACGGGAACGAAGACCGCGCCGCGGGCGAAGCAGCGATGCGAGCGGTCTCGCCCGAGCTTGCCGCGGAGTGGCCCGAATACCGAACCATGAGTGAGATGCTGGCCGGCGCCGAAGAGCGCAAGTCAAATGTCTCGGAGCTCTGGGGTTGGCTCGGGACGCGCGACCTCGGCCGTGACTACGCCGCAGCACTGTTCGACGATGCCAGCCTCGCCACGATCCCGATCCAGATCGAGCAGTCGGCGGAGTCGCTCAACGCGCTGCTGAGCACGATGTCGTTCTGGTCACGCCTGGATCAGACCCAGCAGCAGCGCATCCAGCAGGACAACCGCGAACTCGAAGCCCGCCTGGGCCGAAAACTCCGCGCCAGCATCGCCGCCTGTCTGGTCACCGCCCAACGCCACGACTGAGCGGCGGCCGTGCGCGCCATACTCCCGACATGCGCGTGATCGACCTCAACGCTGACGTCGGCGAACGCCCGGAAGCGCTCGATGAGGATCGTCGGATCCTCGGATCGATCACCAGCGCAAACATCGCCTGCGGCTTCCACGCCGGTACCGCGGAGACGATGCGGGTGCTGTGCGAGGTCGCGGTCGAGCTCGGCGTGAGCGTTGGCGCGCACCTCAGCTACCTGGATCGCGAGGGCTTCGGGCGACGCGATATGAACACCCCGCCAACGCTGCTCGCGGCGCAGGTGACCGAACAGATCGGAACGCTGCAGCAGGCCGCCGCGGCAGCCGGGACCGCCGTCAGCTACGTGAAACCGCACGGTGCGCTCTACAACCGCAGCGCCTATGACGCTGGTCAAGCGATCGCAATCGCCGCCGCCGTAGCCGATCGCGACCCCAACCTGCGGATCCTGTGCCCGCCGCGCTCGACGCTCGCGACCGCCGCGCGCGTGTACCGGCTCGAGCCCGTGTCGGAAGGCTTTGCCGACCGTGCCTATCTGGCCGATGGCTCGCTCGCACCGCGCTCTGGGGTGAGCGCAGTGCTCGATCCTGAGGCCGCGGCGGCCCAGGCCCTATCGATCGCGACCCGTGCCGTTGCGATCGCGAGCGACGGAACGCACCTGAACCTGGACGTGCGCTCACTGTGCCTACACAGCGACACTCCCGGCGCCGCTGAGCTGGCCGCGGCCGTCCGCAGCTCGCTCACGGCAGCCGGTATCGCAGTCGAGGCCTTTGCGTGAAGCTACGCGCGGCCGGTGACACCGCGGTACTGGTCGAGCTTGACGACAACGCCAGCGTCCACCGCTACGCGCGGCTTGTGCGCGACTGCTTTGGGGCGCGCGCTCAAGAGGTTGTGCCGGGTCATCTGACGCTGCTGGTCGTCTGGAACGCGGGCGCGGGCGACCCCTACGAACTAAGTCAGGAGCTGGCCGGCCTCCAACTGGGCGACGCCGGGAACCAGCCTGGGCAGGAAACCGCCGCGCAGCCGGTCCGGATCCCTGTCCAATACGACGGACCCGACCTTGACGAGGTCGCGACGCTCGCCGGGCTGGATGTGGCCACCGTCTGTGAGCTTCACAGCAGCTCCATCTACACGGCGGGGTTCATCGGCTTCTCCCCCGGGTTCGCGTATCTGATCGGCGGCGATCCGCGGCTCGACGTTCCCCGCCGCTCGAGCCCGCGCGCCCGCGTGCCCGCAGGAGCCGTTGCTATCGCCGCGGGCTATGCCGCGGTGTATCCGAGCGAGGGCCCGGGCGGGTGGCAGGTCATCGGCCACACCGACACCAAGCTGTTCGATCTCTCATGGCCGCAGCCGGCGCTGCTCGCACCCGGAACCCGCGTCACGTTCGAGGCGGCCTCGTCGTGAAGCGCGCGGTCGAGGTGCTGCGCGCCGGAGCCTTGACCACGGTCCAGGACCTCGGTCGTCCCGGCCTGCAGCACATCGGCGTTCCCCGCTCAGGCGCGGCCGACCGCGAGGCGCTGCGGCTCGCCAATCGGCTCGTCGGTAACCGCGAGGACAGCGCGTGCCTTGAAAGCACGCTGATCGGCCCACGGCTGCGGGTAACGGCCGCGTGCACGCTCGCGCTCACCGGCGCGGCGGTGGAGCCGAGCCTTGAGGGCAGGCCGGTGGCGATGAACGCGCCGATCCACGCCGACGCCGGAGCCGTGCTGAACGTCGGTAGCGCAACAGCCGGCTTACGCACCTACATCGCGTTCCGCGGCGGCATCGACGTCGAGCCGGTGCTCGGCAGTCGCTCGACCGACGTGCTCAGCGGGCTCGGGCCGCCGGCACTCAGCGCCAGCCAGCTGCTCCCGATCGGCACCGACGACCGCGAGTTCCCGGATGTCGATCAGGCGCCCGTGCCGACTGTGCCGCAAGCCCCGAGCTTGCGGATCATCCCCGGTCCGCGTGACGACCTGTTTACCCCGGAGGCGATCCGCGAGCTTTGCTCACATGCCTATGCGGTCGCAAGCAACTCGAATCGGATCGGGGTGCGGCTTGAGGGTCCGCCGCTGCAGCGCCGCGATGATCGACAGCTTCCGTCCGAGGGAATGGTCAGCGGCGCGGTCCAGGTGCCGCCCAGCGGACTGCCGATCATCCTGCTCGCCGACCACCCCACGACCGGCGGCTATCCCGTGATCGCAGTCGTCGTATCCGCTGATCTGAGCACGGTGGGCCAGCTACGGCCGGGGCAACGGATCCGTTTCCGTGCGCATCCAAGCGCGCGGAAATCGGCATGAACGCCTGCCCGCACGCAATCTTCGTTCGCGCTCGGCCAGATTCCTGCGTGATTGGCCGGCAGGTGGGACAAGCCACCCGCTCTGATCGGGCCGGCTATATGATCCCGCCATGTCAGTGATCAAGGACTCGATCCTCGACACGATCGGCGACACGCCGCTCGTGCGACTCTCACGGATCGGCGCCGGGCTCACCCCGCAGCTGGTCGCAAAGGTGGAGTACTTCAACCCCGGCGGCTCCATCAAAGACCGGATCGCGGTGGCGCTGATCGAGGCCGCCGAGCGCGACGGCAAGCTCAAGCCCGGCGGCACGATCGTCGAGCCGACGTCCGGCAATACCGGCACCGGGCTCGCGATGGCAGCGCGACTGAAGGGCTACAACGTGGTTGCGGTGATGCCCGACAAGATGTCGCAGGAGAAAATCGATCTGCTGCGCGCCTACGGCGCTGAAGTGGTGATCGCGCCGACCGACGTACCGCCCGAGTCGCCGCAGTCCTACTATCGCGTCGCCGACCGGCTCACGGCCGAGATCCCGGGCGCGTTCCAGCCCAACCAGTACTACAACCCCGCCAACCCTGAGGCGCATTACCGCACCACCGGTCCCGAGATCTGGGCGCAGACCGAGGGCAAGCTCACGCATCTGGTTCTCGGCGTGGGCACGGGCGGCACCGTGTCAGGCACGGTCCGCTATCTGCGGGAGCAGAACCCGGACATCGTCGTCGTCGGAGCCGACCCCGAGGGGTCGATCTACTCCGGCGGCGAGGAAAATGTGCGCCCCTACCTGATCGAGGGCGTCGGCGAGGACTTCTGGCCACCGAACTTCGACCGCAGCACTGTCGACCGCTTCATCCCGGTTTCCGATCGCGATGCGTTCCTCACCACGCGTCGGCTCGCGAAGACGGAGGGCATCCTCGTCGGTGGATCGGCCGGGATGGCCGTGCACGCGGCGCTCGAGCTCTGCGCGGAGCTGACCGATCCGCAGGCGCTTGTGATCGTGATCCTGCCCGACGGAGGACGCGCCTATCTGTCGAAGATCTACTCCGACGGCTGGATGCGTCAGTACGGGTTCCTCGAGGCGACAGGCCCGCTCACCGTCGGGGACGTGCTCACGCGCAAGCGGCTCGCCGGGGAGACGCCGACGCTAGTCAGCGTCCGCAGCGATTTCCCGGTACGGGATGCGGTCGCGCTGTTCCACACCCATCAGGTTTCGCAGCTGCCGGTGGTCTCCTCGCAGGACCCGACCGCCGTTGTGGGATCGGTCGGAGAGCGCGGACTGCTCAAACACGCCGCCACCGATCCGGGGCTGCTGGACGAGCCGATCTCAGAGGTGCTGGAGCCGCCGTTCGAAACCGTGTCCGTTGACGATCCGGCGCGCGATGCGGTGGAGCTGCTCACGGGCGACCAGCAGGCGCTGATGGTGATCCGTGACGGTACTCCGGAGGGACTCGTCACACGCACCGACCTGCTGGAAGCACTGGTTGCATGAGCCACATCTCAGTGTCTGGTTCAGCTATTAGCCGCCAAATCGAACAGCTGGAGGTCGCATCGCTATGACCGGATTCGGCACCCGAGCAGTACACGCGGGGCTTACTCCCGACCCGACGTACCGGTCGGTGATCCCGGCCATCCATCAGACCTCCACGTATGCACAGGACGCGCCGGGGCAGTTCGTCGACGATTACGACTATTCGCGGTCGGCCAACCCCACCCGCTTCGCGCTTGAGCACGCGCTCGGTGAGCTCGAAGGCGGACGTGCGGTCACGTTCTCCTCGGGGCTGGCCGCCGAGCATGCGCTATTCACGGTGGTCGCCGAGAGCGGCGCGCACGTGGTGCTGCCTGCCGACCTCTACGGCGGCACGTTCCGGCTGGTCGACAAGGTGCTGTCGCGCTGGGGTCTTCAGTACACACTGGTCGATCAGACCGACGCGAGCGCACTGCAAGCCGCGATCCGTCCCGACACCAAGCTGGTCTGGATTGAGACGCCAACCAACCCGCGCCTCGATGTCGTCGACATCCGCGCAATCGTCGCGAGCTCCGGCAGCGGCGACTCCCGGCCGCTGATCGCGGTCGACAACACGTTTGCGACCCCCGTCAATCAGCGCCCGCTCGAACTCGGTGCGGATTTTGTCGTGCACTCGACGACCAAGTACCTCGGTGGCCATTCCGATGTCGTGGGCGGAGTGGTCGTGACCGGCTCCGATGACTGGTACGAGCAACTGCGTTTCGTGCAGAACTCCATCGGCGCCGTTCCCGGGCCGTTTGATTGTTTCCTGGTGCATCGCGGTATTCGCACGCTGCACCTGCGGATGGCCGCGCATGCCGCGTCGGCCGCCGCAGTCGTCGAGCTGCTGAACGCTGACGCCGCTGCCTATGACATCCGCTGGCCCGGCTTCAGCGGGATGGTCTCGTTCCGTCACCCACGCGCAACCGAGATCGCCGCTGCCACCAAGCTGTTCACGCTGGCCGAATCGCTCGGCGGTGTCGAATCGTTGATCGAGGTCCCGCAGGCGATGACGCATCAGTCGGTCGAGGGCTCGGACGCCGCGGTCCCGGCGGACCTCGTGCGTCTCAGCTGCGGAGTCGAGGATCCAGCAGACCTGGTCGACGACTTGAGAGCCGCGCTCGCTGCGAACCTCAGCCCTGTCGAAGCCTGATTGAAATAGCTCTCAGCCGGGTAGGACCCCTGGTGGACTCCATCGACGAAAGGGATCACTGTGGGAAACCTCGACAAGGCCAAGCACAACGCTGAGAAGCTCGGCGGCGATATCAAGGAAAAGGTTGGAGAGCACTCCGACAATCCGGATCTCGCCCGGGAAGGCCGAGAGGACAAGGCCAAGGCCGACCTCAAGAACGCCGGCGAGCACGTCAAGGACGCGGCCAACAAAGTCAAGGACGCGATCGACCACTAGGCGTCGTCGATCGGTTGGGGCCCACTCGGCTCCAACCGATCGCCTCGTCCGCGCTACTATCCACCTCCGACGCCGGATGCGAATCCGGCCGTTGGATGCGGCCAAGCCGCCAACACGCGCCCGTAGCTCAGCTGGATAGAGCGTCGGTCTACGGAACCGAAGGTCAGGGGTTCGAATCCCTTCGGGCGCGCTAAGGAAAGACCTGCAAAAGCGGGTCTTTTTCTTTGCTTCGTCCGGTGGCCGACCTCGCAGTCGACGGGGAGTCGACTAGTCCTTAGAGAGAAACGCCGCGGAGCTGCTTAGCGGCCTACGGCGCTGGGGTCTGTGACGTGGGCGGCCGCCAGCTTTTCCCAGATCCGGATGATCGCCGCGATGTCCTCTTTATCGAGCGGCTCGATGAAATACCGGAGGATCGCGTCCTCGAGCGTGCGCGCGACCTTCTCGCTGTAGCGCTGGCCCTCGCTCGTGAGGCTGATCAGGGACTTGCGCCCGTCCCCCTGATCGGCGCCGCGCTGCAGATAGCCGTCGTCTACCAGTTCCTGAACGAGTCGCGAGGCGCGGGTGGGACTGACGCTGACGAGCTGGTCAGCAAGCGCACGCACCGACTGTGGCTCCACGCCGTGCAGGCGACAGAGGATCTCGGTAGAGCTGAACGAGATGCCGTGCCGCTCCTGCAAATCCCGGTCGATCTGGTCAGTAACCGAAGCGTGAGCGAACAGCAGCGCGTACCAGGCGTCCTGCTGCTCCGCAGTGATCACCCGAGCCACGGTGTGGTCCGGCTTGGAGGGGCTCTTGCTCGACATCGCTTATCAACTGTAACGAAGCGCAACTACAACTATTCACAAATTGATGCGTGCGCACGCATGTGGTACTTTGTGCAAGCAGCCTTCTCCGACACCGGATGAGGCCCAGCCACTCACGCACCTCTCTACGAAGGACCCACGTAATGACCAGACTGAATGGAAAGACCGCTGTGATCACAGGCGGTGCCACCGGCATCGGCCGCGCCGCGGCAAAGCGCTTCATCGAGGAGGGCGCCTTCGTCTTCATCTTCGGGCGCCGGCAGGAAGCGCTCGACGCCGCTGTGGCCGACCTGGGGGCCAATGCCCGCGCGGTGCAGGGCTCGGTCTCGGATCCGGCCGACCTCGAGCGCCTTTACGCAGCTGTGAAGACCGAGCGCGGGGCCCTCGACATCGTCTTTGCCAACGCCGGGGCTGGTAGCCAGCTTCCGCTCGGCGAGATCACCGCCGAGCACATTGACGAGATCTTCGATACCAACGTGAAGGGCACGATCTTCACCGTCCAGAAGGCTCTGCCGCTAATGGGCGACGGTGGCTCGATCGTCCTCACGGGATCGAGCGCAGGCACCACCGGCGCCCCGGCATTCAGCGCCTACGGAGCAAGCAAGGCGGCCGTCCGCAACCTCGCGAAGACCTGGGCAGAAGACCTGAAGGGCACCGGCATCCGGGTGAACGTGCTGACGCCCGGGCCGACAGCGACCGAACTCGCCAAGGAAGCGCTAGGCGAGGAAGGCCAGAAGGCCTTCGCCTCAATGAACCCGCTCCAGCGCATGGCCGAGCCAGCTGAGATCGCGGCGGTCGCCGCCTTTCTCGCATCGCCAGACAGCAGCTTCATGACCGCCAGCGAGGTCGCCGTCGACGGTGGCCTGGCCCAAATCTGACAGCACCGGCCCCCGCCTTACATCCGTTTCGATATCGGCGCCCGTACGGCGCCCCACAGGAGAACGCATGAGCTACGCAATTATCGGCTTCGGCAGCATCGGCCAGGCACTCGCCAAGGCATTTGCCCGAGCCGGCATCGAAGTATCCGTTGCAACCACCCGCGCCCCGGAAAGCTTTGCAGCGACTGCGGCCGCGATCGGACCCGAGATCACTCCCACGACACTGGCGGACGCCGTCACGGCAGACACCATCTTCTTGGCAGTCCGTTTCGAGTCGCACCCCACTGTCGCGGATGCGCTCCCGACCTGGACCGGCAAGACGATCATCGACGTGACCAACACCAACACACCCCCCGAGGAACTGGGAGGGCAGCCCTCCTCCAAGGTCGTCGCGCAAGCCTTCACAGGCGCACGACTGGTCAAGGGCTTCAACCACCTAGCCGCTGCCGTGCTCGCCCAAGATCCGGCCGTACACGGCGGCAGAAGAGTCGTATTCCTAGCCAGCGACGACGACAACGCCGCAGCAGAGATCGGTCGGCTAGCGGAGAGTCTCGGGTTCGCGCCAATCCAGCTTGGAGGACTGTCAGAAGGCGGGCTGCTGGTCCAAGCACGCGGAAACATCTGGGGTCGACTGGTCTTCAAGGACCTGATCAAGTTCGACTGAGGAATCGCGAGCGAGTTTCGATCCGGTCTCGTAACCGACGGTCTATGGCGGCATCGATTTCAGACTTCCCGGCGGAATCTCCTGGCAGCGGCGATCCGTCGGGAGCCGCAGCGTCCGTGGGCATTGGAGGCGAGGACGAGTCGCCGCACACTAGCGGCGACTCGGGAACGCATCAAGTTGCCATGCATAGCGCCCGCTGACGTTGAAGGTGGGCGTCTCGGATCGTGCTTGTCGTCGTACGGCGATACCTATTATCGTGTATCCGTGCGACGACATGATACGCTTGTTGCCGTACGGCGACGGCCGGGTCTTGTCGGCGTACGACAACATTATGCACCGACCGATTACCTCTATCCGCGATCTTGCCGCGACCTGCCGTGGACGGCGGTTGGCACTGGGTCTCACCCAGGCGCAGTTGGCGACCCGCGCCAAGGTCGGACGTCCATGGCTGAGCGAGTTCGAGAGGGGCAAGCCGACCGCCGAGCTGGGTCTCGTCCTGCGTCTGCTAGAGGCTCTAGAGCTCCGTTTGCTGGTGGACGACGGGAACGAGCCGCTTTTGCGACGTCCGAGGGAGACGAGGCCGATCGACCTTGATGCCCTGCTCGATGAGCACCGTATGAAATGACGGACTCGCTCGCTGTGATCCTCGAGGACACCGTGGTTGGCGAGGTGGTGCACCTCGCCCGCGGCCGGCTGCGCTTCGACTACCGGCCGGACTATCAGCGGCGGGCCCGTCCAACGCCGTTGTCGGTGTCGATGCCGGTCCCGATCGGCTCGCATGCCGATCAGTTCATCTCGCCCTGGCTATGGGGACTGTTGCCTGACAACGACGCTGTGTTGCGGCGTTGGGCACGCGAGTTTCATGCCTCGGCGTCATCGCCGTTCTCGCTGCTCGGGACGCCGATCGGCGAAGACTGCGCAGGGGCGGTGCGCTTCTGCGATCCGGCCGAGCTTGAGCGGGTGCTCCGCCGACCGCGCGAAGTGGAGTGGTTGACCGACGAGAACATCGCGCAGCGGCTGCGAGAGCTGCGCCAGGACGCGACAGCGTGGCTGGGCCGGTCGTTCACCGGGCAGTTCAGCCTGGCCGGCGCTCAGGCCAAGACAGCGCTGCTGTTCGACGATGGGCGCTGGGGCTTGCCGTCCGGGTCGATGCCGACGACCCACATCCTCAAACCGACGGTTGGCGGGCTCGACGACCACGATCTCAACGAGCATCTGTGCCTCGACGCGGCGCGGCGTGCCGGTCTGATTGCCGCCCGAACGTCAGTCGGCTACTTCGGTGATCAGACCGCCGTCATCGTTAGCCGCTATGACCGCACAATCCTCGCTGACGGGCAGGTCATCCGTATCCACCAAGAGGATCTCTGTCAGGCGCTCGGCGTCCCGCCGTCGCGCAAGTACCAGAATGAGGGCGGCCCCTCCCCCGCCGACATCGCCCAGCTGCTGCGCGCCGTCATGCCTGCCCAGGCCGGCGAGGAGGCGGTCCTGCGGTTCGCCGACGCTCTGATCTGGAACTGGCTGATAGCGGGCACCGACGCGCACGCCAAGAACTACTCGCTGCTGCTGTCCGGCGATCAGGTCCGATTGGCCCCGCTCTACGACGTCGCGTCGGCGCTGCCTTACGGCACCGACGAGCACAAGCTGCGCTTCGCTATGAAGTTCGGTGGAAGCTACGAGGTCCATCTACGCCGCAATCCGTGGCCACAGACCGCGGCCGAGTTAGGGCTGGCGGCGGAGGTCCTCCAGGAGCGCGTCCGCACTCTCGCCACGTCGGCCCCGGCTGCGTTCGCCGCCGCGGCGGCCTCCAGCCAAGTCACCGCGCTGGGACGCGACCTCCCCGGCCGGCTCGTCGACCTCGTCGCCGAACGCTGTGAACGCTGCCTCGCGGCGCTCGCGGGGACCACGGCTACGAACAGCGCCGGGCGCTGAACTCAATCGCGTGGCGCGCAGCGCACACTGCGTCGTGCTGGTGCTCGCAAACCGCTGGACGCTCGATCTCTGCACCCAATGCCGAAACACGTCCTGTGGCAGAGCCGTGCTGCTCTGTGGATCTGCCGACGGCGGACCCTTCGGCTATGGAAATGTCGTCATCAGGGCAAACCGCCGGCGCGGGGTTGGCGCCATCCGACCGGTGTTCTATTCGATCCGCAGCACCGTGCCGGCGGGCTGAATCGGGCCGGCCGCATCGATCGCAGGCAGCGCCGCGTCGAGGACGTCCGCGAACACGCGCGTAGATCTGGTGATCAGCTCGAGCAGCGTCGCCAGCGGGGTTGGCTGCCCAGGGGTCACGTCGTTGGCGTAGTCAGTGATGAACCCGACAAGTGCGAACGGGAGCTCAAGCTCGCCGCAGAGGACTGTCTCCGGGCCGCCGGTCTGGCTCACCGCCGCGGCGCCCGCCGCGGCGAGCCCCGCGATCTCAGCAGGGGTGTTGAAGCGCGGACCGTCGACGTGGCCGTACACGCCACCGGAGACGGAGCGGTGAATGCTCGCCCGCGCGGCGGCGCCCAGGATCTCTCGTAACTGCTGGGAGAACGGACCACCATGCAGGACCCAATGGCCGCGTCCTGGGTCACCCGGTTCGGTGAAGAACGAGCACAACGAGCCGTCGGGAAGGCGGTTGGAGAGGAAGTGAAGATCGTCGAAGATCACGAGCGACCCGAGCTCAAGCTCCGGGTCGACGGCGCCGCAGGCGGTCAATCCGATCACGCTGGTGGCGCCAAGTTCCGCGAGTGCCCAGATGTTCGCGCGGTGGTTGACGAGGTTCGACAGCAGCCGATGACCGGCCCCGTGCCGCGCGAGGTGCAGGACCGGGACGCCCGCGTAGCGTCCGCGCGTGACGGTCACCTCCCCGAACGGGGTTATTACCGCGACCGCCTCACCGTGCTCGAACTCCGGCAGCGCGTAGGTGCCGGAGCCGGTAATGATCCCAACCGCCACGTCGTCCCTAGGCCAGGTAGCGGACGGGGCTCGGGTCACTGGCGACCGGGACACTGAACCGCACGCGCGTGCCGACATTGGTGTTAGGCAGCCAGATCTCGCCACCGTGCGCGTTCACGATCGCGCGGGCGACCGCCAGCCCGAGTCCGGCCCCGTTGGCCGGGCGGGAGGCGTCGTCACCGCCTCGGTAGAAGGCTTCGAACACCCGCTCCCGCTCCGCATCGGGGATCCCGCTGCCGTGATCCTCGACCTCCACCTCGACGGCCGCGCCCAGCGTAACCGCGCGCACCACCACGGTGCCGTCCGCCGGCGAGTGGCGGATCGCGTTCTGGATCAGGTTGAACAGAACCCGCTGGAGCTTCTCCGGGTTCGCGCGGGCCGGGGCCAGATGTTCGGGTAGATCGGCGGTGACCGCCACGCCGCGATGCTCGGCATCGGCCTGCATCGCGTCGACGGTCTCACTCACAAGATCACCAACCGCCACCTGTCCCAGGCTCCAGTTGATGTCCCCCGCTTCGAGCCGCGACAGCTCGAACAGATCGTCAATCAGCGCCGACAGGACCTCGATGTGCGTGAGCATCCGCCGCACGTAGTCACTGCGCACCTGGCCGTCCACCAGTTCATCGTCGATCGCAGTAGCCAGTAACTGCAGTGAGGTGATCGGCGTGCGCAGGTCGTGTGACGCCGCAGCGATCAGCTCACGCCGTGCGGTGTCGGACTGGTCCCGTGCCGCCTCCTCAGACGCGAGCCGCTCGATCATCGCGTTGGCAGCGTCGGCGAGCTCACGCAGCTCGGTCGCGCTGCGGCCCTCCAGGTCGGCGGCTCGGCGGCCGCGGCCGACGGCCAGCAAGCCATCGCGGATACCGGCGACGTCCTGACTCAACACTCGCGAAAGCCGCAGCGCAGCGGTGACACCGAGGAGACCGCTGAGCACCACGATCACCGCGACCAGAGCCGCGTCCTTATCGGACACGAACATCATCACTCCCAGCACCGCGAGCGTTACCAGCAGCGGCGCAATCACGATCGCGATCACAATCGCGAGCTGACGCGCAAGCGGCCATCCGGCACGGCCGCCGCGGACAGCGAACTCGGTGCCTACGGCCGTCACGATTGCGACGCCGGCCAGCACCGCAACGATGATCACAGTGTGCGGCAGCCCCAGGATCGCGATGCTGCCCGCTATCGCGGAGGCCGCACACGCGAGTCCGATCGCCAGGCCGAAGCGGGCCGACGCAGGACCGCTGAACCGGGATCGCGCAGCCGTGCTCATGCCTGGAACCGGTATCCGATCCCCCACACCGTCTGTAGGTGTCGTGGCTTGGTCGGATCGAGTTCGATCTTTGCACGCAACCGCCGGACGTGGACCGTCACGGTAGAGGTATCGGTATAGAACGAGTACTGCCAGATCGCGTCCATCAGTTGATTGCGCGAGAACACCTGGCCCGGGTGCATCACGAAGAACAGCAGCAGATCGAACTCGCGGACCGTCAGCTGCGCTTCGACTCCACGGACCAGCACGCGGCGGGCTGTTGGGTCGATCGTGAGTTCACCGACCTCGATCAGCGGCTGCGGTTCGCTCGGCACATCAACACGGCGCAGGACCGCCTCAATCCGGGCGACCAGTTCAGCTGGAGAGAACGGCTTGACGACATAGTCGTCGGCGCCGAAGCGAAGACCGGTGATGCGATCGGCCTCCTCGCCCTTAGCCGTCAGCATGATGATCGGCACGCGATTGTGGTCCTGCTCGCGCAGGCGACGCATCACCTCGAGCCCGCTGACCCGCGGCAGCATCAGGTCCAGCACAACGAGATCCGGCCGCTGCTCACCGGCGAGTTCAAGCGCCTGGGCGCCGTTAGCGGCGACGGTCGTCGCATATCCGGCGCGCTGCAGGTAGCGACCCACGACCTCTGTGATGGTCGGCTCGTCATCCACGATCAGCACGGTGCGGCGGCTCTCGGACTCCATCACGTTATCTTCCCACTCAAACCCGCAGCGGAGCTTGCGCGAATTCCTCGATACCGAGCGCGAAGTCCTGCTCGGCGATGAACCCCAGCTGCTCACGCGCCCGCTGAGTCGACGCAAACACGTGGCGCACGTCACCCACCCGGAACTGTCCGGTGACAACCGGCTCAAGCTCACCTGGAAACACGGCAGCCAGTGCATGCGCCATCGCGAGCACGCTGCGCGGGCGCCCACTAGCGATGTTGAACGCACCCTCGGCCGGCGCCGTCGAGGTCAGCGCCAAGACGTTCGCGCGGGCGACGTCGCGGACGTGCACGAAGTCGCGCAACTGGCGCCCGTCTTCGAACACCCGCGGCCGCTGGCCGGCCTCCAGAGCACTGCGGAAGATCGCAGCCACGCCTGAGTATGGGGTGTCGCGCGGCATCCCCGGACCGTAAACGTTGTGGTAGCGCAGCGCGGTCACCGGCACTCCGGTCTCGCGCGAGAACGCGAACGCCAGATGCTCCTGGTGCAGCTTCGTGGCGGCGTACACATTGCGCGGCTGCGGCGGTGCCGTCTCCGCCACGGGCTCCGGGTCGAGCGGCGCGCCGCACTCCGGACAGAAAACCTCAAACTGCCGCTGAGCCAGCGCCGCAAGGCTGCGCGGCGGCGCCGCCACAGGTCCATGTGCGATGCAGCGGTAGCGCCCCTCGCCGTAAACGACCATGCTGCTGGCGAGCACCAGACGCCCCTCAAAGCGTCGGCGCCCCAGTTCACAGAGCAACACCGCGGTGCCGAAATCATTGTGGCCGACGTATGCCGGTAGATCGAGGATGTCAACCCCGAGCCCGACCATCGACGCCTGGTGACAGACGCCGTCGACGCCGACCAGCGCCCTGGCGACGACCGTCGGATCGCGCACGTCACCGATTACGAACTCGACCTCCGGATGGATCTGGGGCCGCTCGCGGTGGGCACTCGGCAGCAGCAGGTCGAGCACGCGCACCTGCTCCCCAGCCTCGATCAGCTGAGTGACAATCTGTGAACCGATGAAACCGGCGCCGCCGGTGACTAGCAGCATGCACTCAAGGTAGGCGCTGACGAGGCCCAAAGCTCCGAGTTGACGCTGTTGTTCTCAAACTCGTAAGAGTTGGCCCCTAGCGTGCGAGACGATGATCGACGTGATCCTGCCGGTCCTGGATGAGGCCCAAGCACTGCCGGCGGTGCTCAGCGGTTTTCCGGCCGGCTACGCGCCGCTGGTCGTCGACAACGGCTCGACCGACGGGTCTGCGCTGGTCGCTGAGCGCTGCGGGGCACGGGTTGTGAGTGAGCCTCAGCGCGGGTTTGGCGCAGCCTGCTTCACGGGGCTGCTCGCGGCGCGCTCGGAACTCGTCTGCTTCATGGACGCCGACGGCTCGCTCGACCCCGCCGAACTCCCGCGGGTCAGCAGCCCGGTTAGCGCCGGTAGCCTTGAACTCTGCCTCGGTACCCGACGGCCGGAGCCCGGTGCCTGGCCACTGCACGCGCGGGCCGCCAACCGGGTGATCGCGCTTGAAGTATGGCGACGCAGCGGCGTCGCCGTCACGGACCTCGGGCCGATGCGTTGCGGCCCGCGGGAGCCGCTGCTGGCGCTCGCGCTCCAGGATCGTGCGTTCGGGTGGCCGCTGGAGATGGTGCTCGCGGCGGCGCAGGCACGGTGGCGGATCGGGGAGGTGCCGGTCAGCTACCGGCAGCGCGCCGGAGGGCGCTCAAAGGTCACCGGTTCGGCACGTGGAACGCTGCGCGCCGTACGGGACATGTCACGGCTGCTTGCGCGTTGAATGCGACCCGAGCGCGTAACCGAGCCCTGAAAGTGCGAACAAACACCCTGTCAGCAACAACCAGCGAGCCAGGTAACCGTGTTCGGCGATGCCGCTCGCCGCGTACTCAGTGTGCGCACCGAAGCCGAACACGGTCGGAAACACGGCCGCCAGCACCAGCGCGCTGATCAGCGCCGGAACGCGCACGTGCGTGGCGACGCGGGCTGGTAGCCGCCCCAGCGTCAGGCGGTCAGCGACCGAGTAGACCGGCAGCAACACGATGTCGTGCACCAAGATCGCGGCCACGAACCAGATCAGCACATTTTTCAGATCCTGCGGCCGTTGCGTCCACCCGACCACCGCGGCCGCGGCGATCGCAACGCTCGCGACCGTTGCCAGCAGGTGGGCCGGACTCGCACCGTAGCGTGCGCGTAGGGTTTGCAGCGGTCGCCGCGGCGGCGCTTGCCTGCTCATTCGCTCAGCTCCGCGAAGCGCATCTCCGTGACCCATTTGGTGCAGTGCACGCCGGGGATCGCGGGGCTGATGATGCGGGCCGGATAGCCGTGATCGAGCGGCAACGTGCGCCCGTTGACCGAGAGCGCCAGCAGAGTGCTCGGGTCGGTCACCTGCTCGTGTCCCAACGTGGCGGCCGCGTAGGGACCGTGCTCCAGCGAGATCGACGTCACGGTCGCCGGGGCTCGTACGCCCGCCATCGCGGCTAGGTCGCAGACCCGAACCCCGGTCCATGACTGGGTCGTCGACCAACCCTCGACGCATGCGATCGGTAGCGCGTACGTGTACTGCGGCATCGCCAACAGCTGTGCGCGGGTGAAGCTCAGCGTCCTGCGGCCGCGGACGGTCAGGCGCCACTGATCGCGGACCTCGTCCAGCTTGACGCCCGACGACGCCCAGGTCTTGTTCACCGGGAACCCAAGCGGCCCGGGACGCGTGCGCCCTCGCGGAAGCAGAAAGGCCAGCACCCGCAGCTTGCCACCGACCGACTCGCCGATCCCCTGTGCGAGCAGGATCGCGGACGCGCCCGCGGTTGCGGTGATGAGCCCGCGGCGCGACATCGTGGGAGCGGCCGGGTTGGGGCTGATCAGCGAGTGTCCGCCCTCGGCCGCGCGCGCCGCCTCGGTTGCATTCAACACCTCCTCACGCGTACGCAGCGAGCGTCGCATCGTCCCGAACTTGAGCGACACATGCGCGATCAGTGCGCCGATGAACAGCCATGCGCCGTAGTAGTGGGCCTGCGTGAAATAGAAGTGGAACGAGTACCAGTACTGGATGTTGAGAATGCCGGTGACGAACTCGAACAGCGCCCCCCCGACCAGCAGCGCCAACGTGAGTCGCTCCAGCGCATGCGAGAGGCTGCGCGTGGGTGGCCACTCGAACAGCCGCGGAATCACCGACCAGAGCTTGACCAGCACCACCGGGAACAGCGCCAGGCCGATCGTCACGTGCAACCCCTGGGTCAGCGCGTAGAGCCAGCTCGGCCCGCTCGGCCAGCCGAACAGGTAGAGGTCGAGTGGGCCGTGGAGATCGCGTCCGAGCCCGTTGCCACCAAGGCCGGGCTGATATGCGTCGTTGGACAGCAGTCCCGTGATCGCTACGACCGGCAGGCCGATCAGCAGCACCAGGCCAAGCGCGGCGGTGAGTCGTGGCGAGCGCAGCGGGCTGCGCCAGAACCCCGGCCGAAACGGCCCCGGCGGAGGCCGATCTGGGTCGATACGCGGAAGCCTCATCGCCGATGAGCGTGACACCGTCGCTTGCGATTTCACAGCCCAGCCGCGTCCTCGTTCTTGTTTCGTAATGATTTCGGGTTTGACTACCTAGGCATGCACAGTGCCGCCCTACTAGTGATCGCCAAGCAGCCGGTGGCAGGGCATGCCAAGACCCGGCTGACACCTCCGTGTACCCCTTGCCAGGCGGCGACGCTGGCCGCCGCGGCCCTGCGTGACACGCTCGCCGCGGTCGCGAGCACACCCGCCAAGCGGCGTGTGCTGGTGTTCGACGGAGACCCGGGGCCCTGGCGGCCGGCGGGGTTCGAGGTCATCGCCCAACGTGGCGCGGGCCTCGGTGAACGCCTGCAGGCAGCGTTCGACGACGTCGCCGAGCCGGCACTGCTGATTGGGATGGACACGCCCCAGGTGACTCCGGCTCAGCTCAGCGCGGCGGCCGCGGCCGTGGCGTGCCGGAGAGCTGCGGCGACGCTCGGGCCGACGCTCGACGGCGGCTACTGGTGCGTCGGGTTCCATAAGCCGCCAGTGGATGCGTTTGCTGGGGTGCCGATGAGCACGGACGACACCTACGCTCGGCAGCGCGAGCGGCTGGCGAGGCTGGGCGTGCCGCTGATCGTCCAGCCGATGCTGCGGGACGTTGACACGATCGCTGACGCGACCGCCGTCGCGGCCGAGGCACCGCAGACACGCTTCGCACGTGCGCTTGGGGCGATCGTATGAGGGAGGCGCTTGCGGTCTACGGCCGCGCCCTGCTCGAGGCGGTTCCATCGGGGGAATCAGCGTCGACCGTGCTCGTCGACCAGACCGCCCCGCTGGTCCGATTCGAAGACGGTGCGTCGACGTCATTCCCGGTGGCGCGCTTTTTGGCCCCCGCCGACCAGATCGAGCTGCGTCTGCTCGACGAGGCCGATGGCCCGGTACTCGATGTCGGTTGCGGGCCCGGTCGCCACCTGCGCGCACTGAACGCCCGCGGCGTGCCCGCCCTTGGTATCGACCTCAGCCCGGTTGCGGTAGCGATCGCCAGCAGCGATGGCGCTCGCGCGATCGTCGCCGACGTGTTCAGCCATGTGCCCGACGCTGGAAGCTGGAAGACCGCGCTGCTGCTGGACGGCAACATCGGCATCGGCGGCAACCCGGTGCGACTGCTGCAGCGCCTACGAGCCCTGCTGCACCGCGACGGCGTGGTGGTCGCCGAGCTCGAGCGCCCCGGCTCCGGAACGGAGGCGGCCCGCGCCCGGCTTGAGCTCCCCGGGGAGAGCAGCGGCTGGTTCGCGTGGACACGGGTTGCAGCCGGCGAGGTGCGGACGATTGCGCCGCGGGCCGGAATGTCGATCGAGCGAGAGTGGTCATGCGGGGAGCGCTGGTTCGCGCGACTCCGGTCGCGCGCCTGAAGGCCGCACGGCCACTCACCGACAGCTCCGGCCAGGACGCCGTTCGCCTGGCGGCGGTCTGGAGCGTGCGGCTGCTCGTGCTCGGCGCGCTGTTGCCGATCGGCATTTATCTGTGGGTCGCCGCGCACCGCCTCGCCTACCCCTACGAGCTTGACTGGATCGAGAACGGCGGCGTCAACCTGGCCGGGCGCGTGCTCTCCGGACAATCGCTCTACACCGCGCCGACGCTGGCATACGTCAGCTACACATACACGCCGCTGTATCCGGTGATCTCGGCGGTTGTCGCCGAGATCACCGGGCTTGGATTCCTGCCGCTGCGACTTGTCTCGTTCGGCTCTTCGCTGCTGATCATCGGTCTGCTCTGGCGCTGGGTGTCGGTGGCGACCCGCGACCGTGTTGCCGCGGTCGTCGCCGCCGGGCTGTTCGCAGCCACCTATGGGCTGACCGGGTGGTGGTTCGACGTCGGTCGGCTCGACTCGCTGTTCGTCGCGCTGACGATCGCCGCGCTCTGGCTCGCGCGCGGCGCACGCGGGATCGGCGGGGGCGTGGCCGCCGGGCTGATCGCATTTCTGGCGTTTTTCACCAAACAGATCGGGCTCGTCGCGGTCCTGCCGGCACTCGTCTATCTGGTGGTGGTGCGTCCGCGGGCGGGGGTAGCGGCGCTGCTGACGCTGATCGTGACCGTGGCCGGATCCACGGTGATCCTCGATGCAATCACGGACGGCTGGTATCGGTACTACGTCGTCAACGAGCTCGCCGGCCAAGCTTGGGTGCAGAGCATGTGGCTCGGATTCTGGCGCGGAGATCTGTTCGGCCATCTGGAACTCCTGACCTTGTTGTTGCTCGCGGCCGTGTTCTCGTCGGCCGCGGGGTCGTGGCGGCGGGGGGAGTTCGTGCTGTGGGCCGGCGGCCGCCCGCGCCGACCAGAAACGATCGGCCTGCGGTACGGATACGAACTGTCAAGCGTCTGCGGCTTGCTGCTGGCAGCATGGTTCTCGCGGCTGCACAGCGCCGGCTACCTCAACGTGCTGATGCCGGCATATGCCGGCTGCGCGCTCCTGGGCGGGCTCGCGTTCGCGAGCCTGAGGCGGCTAGGCTCGTTGGCGACGTTGGCGGCCGCCGCGGTCGTGCTGATTCAGATCGGCCTGCTGGTCGCGGTCCCGAGTAAGGCACTTCCCACCAGGACCGAAAGCACCGCCGGTGCCGAGCTGATCGCGAAGCTGCGTTCGTTGCCGGGTCCGATATTGGTGCTCGGTCACCCCTGGTACGGGACCGAGCTTGGCAAGGGTGCGTTTGCCCAAGCCGACGCGATCAAAGAGGTGCTCCGCTCCGACGCCGCCCCCGGCCACCGATACCTCGAGCACGCATTGCAAGGCTCACTGAATCGCTATCACGTCCAGGCTGTGGTGCTCGACGGAGCCCCGCCGTCCTGGCTCACGGCCCAACTAGCGCGTGACTTCGTGCTCGAACCTGGTCCGATCACCAGCCACCCGTTGAGTCCACCTAGCGAACCGGGATCCGCGCCAACCAGCCTGTACCTGCGGGTTGGGGCCGGTCGCGGATGATCCCGGGTCGCTAGGGCTCGCGACTCGCCTACGCGCAGTGGTTCGTCGTGCACGCTCACTCAGACCGCGACACGACCGCCATCCACGGGGACAATCGCGCCATTGATGAAACTGGCCTCGTCCGAGGCGAGGTACACGATCGTCTGCGCGATCTCCAGCGCTTCCGCGGCACGCCCGAGCGGCAACGTAGCCGCGAGTTGATCAAGTCCCTCACCCATCGGCTCAGTCCCCGGTGTCCGAGTCGGTCCTGGGGCCACCGCGTTCACCCGGACACCCGCGGGCCCGTACTCAGCCGCCCACGCCTTGGTCAACAGCTCCACCGCCGCCTTCGAGGCCCCGTAGGCCGACATCCCCGGCATCCCGAAGCTGGCGACCATGGTCGAAACGTTCACGATCGCGCCATCGCCACGCTCGACCATGCCCGGAACGAACGCCGCGGCCAGCGCGAACGGGGCGACCACGTTGAAGTCGAGCGCCGACCGGACCTGATCTATCGCGATCTCATGGGTTGCTCCGAACGGGAATATTCCGGCGTTGTTGACCAGCACATCCACCTGGCCCACGACGTCGGCCAGCCCCACGGCACCGTTCGGCGCGGCAAGATCGGCAGCCACGAATCGTGCACTCCCGCCCCCTGCGTGGATCGTGTCGACCACCTGCTGACCGCGGGCCTGGTCGCGGCCGGTGACGATCACGTCTCCCCCGCGCGCTGCGAACAGCTCGGCGGCGGCCCGGCCGATCCCTGAGGTCGAACCCGTGACGAGTACTGCTTTGCCTTCGAAGCTCATTGGTTTCCCTTTGGGTTAGGTGGACTATCTAGTCCATGTTCGTGTCGAAGCTTAGCACCGACCTGGACCAGTTAGTCCAGATAGGTCGATAACCTTGTATTCATGGAGAAGCAGCCACGAACCTCCCGGGGGCGCGCCACACGCGAGCGAATCCTCAGGGCGGCCACGGAACTCGTTGCAGAGCGGGGAGTGGCCGGCACCTCACTGGACGATGTCCGGGAGCGAGCGCATGCCTCCAAGAGTCAGCTCTATCTCTATTTCGCGGATCGCGACCAGCTGCTGCGCGCAGTCGCCAAATGCACCTGCGACGGCGTGCTGGACGCGCAAGCTGACGCGCTGGCGGGATTTGACTCGCTGACCGGAATCGAGCGCTATCTGGACGCGATCGTCGCCCTGCAGATTGAGCAGAACACCCCCGGGTGCCCGATCGGATCCCTCGCCGGGCAGCTTGCCGAACGCGATGAGGCCAGTCGGCTGCTGCTTGCCGATGGCCTCGGCCGCTGGGAGGAGGCACTTCATAGCGGTCTGCAACGGATGGCCGCCCGCGGTGAGCTGGCCGCGGAGGCGGACCCTGCGGCGCTTGCCGCACAGGCGATCGTGTTGATTCAGGGTGGGTTGCTGCTCACGCAGGTCCACAACGACCCGGCGCGGATGCGCAGCGCCGCCGACACCATCCTCGAGCTCATCCGCGCCGCACTTGCGGCCGAGACTTCGACGATTAGCTCCCCGAGCTGATCCTCACTCGACCGCAGCGCCGCGAGCCGCAGCCGGCTCACGGCTCGCTCAGGCGGCCGCGCGGCGATAGAGCGTGACGTTGCGGTCCATGTGGGTACCCGCGAAACCGAATGGACGTCCCCCCTGCGCGTCCAGGTAGGAGAGCTGCCGCGAGAAGCCTCCGAGGCGTCCGTCGTTGACATGGTCGAGCATCCACGTCTGTAGCGCAATGCCGCCATCGGCGGTTGACAGCAGTCGTAGCGCGCGTGCCTGCTGTGGGTAATCGATCAGCGAAGCGGTGGTGATCAGCCAATACCCGCCTGCGGCGGAATGTCGGGCGGAGATCCGGTTGCGATGAATGTGCCCTGCCAATGCGGCGATCACGCGTGGGCTCCGGTCCATCACAGCGAGCAGGCGCTCGCCCCCATCCGCTCCGGCCAACGGTTGATGCGAGACCACGATCACCCAACGTTCCCCGGCGGATGACAGCTGCTGCTCAAGCCAGCGCGGCTGCTCGGCGCTGACGCGCCCGCCCGAGCCGCCGCCGCGGCGCACCAGATCCAGCACCACCAGGCGCAGCGAGCCGCCAACATCACGAACATAGTCAAGTCGGGTGGCAGCATCGCCCGCGCGCATCCCGCTCTGGCGCGCCAGCCGCGCGCCCCCACCGAGCCGACCCATTACCTGGCTGAAGCTCAGCTCATACCGTGCCGGGTCGGGTGGCACCTGCACGGTCGGTCCAGCCAGCGCCTGCGCCAGGAACGTAGTCACGTACTCGGGATCCGGAGGACCGTCCGGTGAGCCGCCGGGATTGAGCTTCAGGCCGGCCGGCAGTTCGAAGTGCGACGGCAGGCTCCAGAGCGCCCGGTCCCCGACTGCAAGCGGCCTGGTGGTTGCGTTTGGGACCAGTTCGCCCGCTACCAGCGTGTCGTGGTCGCCCAGCACCGGCAGCCAATCGACGCCGAGCCCAGGGCTACGGAACGGTCGCACCGCGGCGGCGAGCATCCCGGGATAGCGGGGGGCGTCGATGTCCGGCCGGTAGTAGAACGGATCTGGGTCGGACGCGAGCTGCACACCGTAATAGCCGTCGCGGCCGCTCCCGGGATGCACACGGCCGCCCTGCAGCAGCGTCAGTGCCTGGGAAAGTTCGTTGTTCTGGTCGTTGTCGATCAGGTCGCCGCCCTGGATCACCAGCTCCGGTCTCAATGCCCGGATGGCGTTGACGGCGCCGTCGAGGACATGCGCGGTGAGCGCTTCCTGGGGTCTGAAGGTGGACTGCAGCGGTGGTCCCAGCCGCGCCAGGAAGGGGACGCGGGCGGGCGACGAGGCGTCCAGGATGTGCGCATCGGTGAGGTGCGCGAGGCGCGCCAACTCGCCAACGATCGGCGCGCGCGGACCCAGCACGGTGCGGTCCGCCAACGGCTCACCGGGTCCGACGCGCAACTGGCCGTCGCCGCTCGGGTCGACCCAGGTGCTGCTGAGCGTCGATCCGTCGGCCGCTGGCAGCTTCTGCGTCGACGCGCAGCCCGACAGGCTCACGGCGCCGAGCGTCGCGACGCTGCCCGTCAGCGTCCGACCGATCAGCTCCCGTCTGGTCATGCGGCCAATCATGTCGCCAGCCCGGTGACCACGGATTCACGGACCGCCGACCGTGACACCCACCAGACCGCCCCCGCGCTCGCCAACGCCAGCCCCACCAGCGTCGCGAGTACTTCAGTGTCCGAGGCCTGTAGCGCAAGCGTGGCGTAGCCCGCTGCGAGATTCGACAGCAGCGGTCCCAGCAGCACCCGCTCCAACACGATCCCGACCGCCGCGGCCGGCACCACGAGTGCCAGCACCGCCCCGGCCAGCAATCTCCTGACCGCGACCGAACCGGCACCGCAGGCACGCAATACAGCCACGGTGCGACGCCGTTCCTGGACTGTAAGCGCGCACGCCTGGATGAGCGCGTACATGCAAACCAAGCCGTCGACGATCGCGACAGCCAGCAGGATCGTCTTCAGCGCCGCCACCAGCGGCGCGCCGCGAGCCACCGCACCGGCGGCATCGCGCGGCGCCGCGCCGAGACGTTTGAGCGCGGCCGTCACGGAGGCCGTATTGGCATCGGGCTTGAGCCGCACCGCGATCTGCGATCGCGCGGTCGGGTCTGCGGCAAGCAATGCGGCCGCGGGCACGTAGGCGACGAGACCCTCGTCGTCGAGCGAGCTGACGGTCCCTGACACACGTAGCCGCAACTGACGTCCGGAAGGCAGCTGCAGTAGCAGCTCTGAGCCCGGAGCGAGACCCATCGCGTCCGCCAACCCCACGCCCACCTCTGCCTCGCCATCGCCGGACAGGCGCCGCCCTGACGCGAGTGGCGGGGCCTCGAACAGGGTGTGGTCGTGCCGGTAGGCGATCACGTCGACGAGCTCACCCAGTGAGTAGCCGTCGACGGCATGCACTTCGTAGCGCGGGGCGGCGGCCTGCACGCCGGGAATCCGGGCCACCAAAGGCGCGGCACGGGGGGCCAGGTTGGCGGTCAGCTGATACTGCTTGCCGAGCTCCTGCGGATCGGTTGCCAGCGAGTTCAGCGTCGACGCCAGCGCGAGCATCAACAGGATGAAGGCGGTGGAACAGGCCAGCATCGTGACGGTGGCCGCCAGTCTCACGGGCCGCGCCGCGACGAGCCGCACGCCGAGGCCGGTGAGACCACCGCCGCGCCCGCCGACGGCGTGGCGGCGCTCGTGGCTTGGCGGGCCGCTCACCCGGAGCGGCCACCTCCGCGCTGACCCAGCGCCGCTGATATCTGCTCCGCGCAGCAGCGTGATCACTGCGCGTCCACCAGCCGCCCACGCGGGCCACGCGGCGCCGGCTACGGGGATCGCAACGCAAACCAGCCAGGCTGCGAGCAGCGGCAGCAGCAGGGCTGACCCCGGCCCCGGCTCGTTCAGGAGCGCCAGCAGACGATTCCCGGCGCCATAGGTCGCCAGCCAGCCCACGACGGCGCCGACCGCTGCTGCGGGCACTGCCGTTAGCAGCGCTTCCAACGCCTGCGTCAGCGCGATGTAGCCACGGCTGGCACCTACTGCCCGGCGGATCCCGATCGCGTGCATCCGCCGCTGCACTTCGGCCCGGGATGCGGCGGCGAGCATGACCGCGGCGGTGGCGAGCGCGATCACTGACAATGCCACCAGCAGATCGATCACGATCCCGGCGGCCTGGTGAACCAGGACACGGACACCGTCGCGGGTCGCGAACTGCAGCCCTCGCAGGCCGAAGCTCAGGTCGCGCGCCTGGACTAGAACCTCGTTGGTGTAGTGCGGGTTGCGCAGCCAGATCTCCGCGAAGTTCACATACGGGTTCGGGTCCGGCCCAAAGCGCGCGTCGATCGCCGCGCGTGAGATATACAAGCGCGGTGCCGCCAGTGGGTAGCCGACGTCGTCAGGCCCCTCCGCCAGGCCGATCACGCGCTCCGGACCGAGCCCGCGAACGTGGATCCGGCTGCCGAGCTTGATGTGCCATGCGGCTGCGACCCCTGCCTCGACCAGGATTCCACCGCTGCGAGTACCCAGCTCCCGTCCGGCCACGACCGCAAACCCCTGCCGGCGGCCGCCATCGACGACCTCGGCGACCGCATCGTCAGCGGCATGTGAGCGGTAAGCGATGGTCAGGTTGGTCACCTCGGTACGGAGCGCGAAACCGGCGACGTCGGGGAGCGCATGTATGCGCGCGGCAACGACCTGAGCGCGAACCGGGTCGAAACGGACGATCAGGTTGCCGAGGTCGGCGGCCCGCACCGCCCGAGCAAAACCGCCGCCGAGGCCGGTGCTGATCACCACCGCGGCCGCCAGCATCGCCGCTGACAGCATCACTCCGGCGCCGCTCAGCAATGCCCGCCGGCGCCGACCGCGAAGCGCCCGGCGTGAATCCGCCCACGCCGACCGCAGCGCTCCCGGCGCGGAACCCATCAGCTTTGCCCGGCGACTGCGATCGGGTGGAGGATGCCGTCCTCGAGCGTGAGCACCCGGTGCGCGATCGCCGCCGCGTCGGGCTCGTGCGTGACGATCACCACTGCGCGGCCGCGCAGGCCGCCGAGCAGTTCCAGCACCATCGCGCCGTTGCGAGCGTCGAGACTGCCCGTCGGCTCGTCAGCCAGGACCACCTCGGGGTCGTTCACCAGGGCACGCGCGATCGCGAAGCGTTGTTGCTCGCCGCCGGACAGTTCGTGCGGGCGGTGGTCCGCCACGGCCGCCAGCCCGAGGTCATCGATGAGCTCGGCGGCGCGTCGAGCACCACCCGCTGGGGCGCCCGGAAGTCGTGTGGGCACGAGCACGTTCTCCAGTCCGCTGAGCTCCTCGATCAGCTGAAACTGCTGAAAGACGAAGCCGATATGACGGAGGCGAACGCGTGAAAGCGCGTCCAGGCGACGTCCGGTCATGCGCTCTCCTGCGACCGTGACCACTCCCGCGTCGGCCTGATCGAGCCCTCCGAGCAAGTGCAGCAGCGTTGACTTGCCCGAGCCCGAGCGGCCCAGCACGGCTACGATCTCACCGGTTTGGACGCTGACATCGACGCCATCCAGGACCCGCCGCGTGGCGCGGCCGGTGCCGACGCTCTTGATCAGTCCCTGGGCCTCTAACACGACCACAGGTTCACCGTAGCGTCCACTCCTGTCCAGAAAATGAACGGCTCCGATCCGCGTGTCTCCGGTTGGCTCACGCGGTCGCGGCGAACCCCACCCTCAGGGCTTCAGCCAGTTTGGTGCGGAGCTCGCAGATCAACAGGTCAGCACAGACCTGTCGAGGACGGTACGCCCTCCAGCTCCTTTGCCAACAGCGGGAAGTAATGCCACGCATGAGACTCAATAGCCTCAACGCCGCCGTCGCGAGGGCCGGAAATTTGGGCCGGGCGTATCGGGCTCTAGCGTGCGCGACCGCAGCTGAGACTGCTGGTGAGGCGTAGCGGCTGCGTCGATCAATCGGTCGCACAGGTCATCGCTGATGCCAAAACCGAGTAGTGACGTCACCGCCGCAGCAGCGCTCTGAGCCGCGCGCTCGACGACACCCCGAGCAACGATGTCTTGTTCTTCGGCGTCAAGATCGCGCTCGAGCAAGCGACTCAGGCAGACTTCGAGCTCACCGTAGCCGGCGCTCTCTCGCACTCGCCCCAGAACCTGGGGCGAGAGTTCCTGGGTTACTCGCTTTAGAGCCCGCGGGTCATTCATTTTCTTCCGATCTGTTGACGAACCCCTTTTTCAGCCCTACGTATTAGTCGCGGATCGTCCGAGTTTCTGACATCTCGATTGACCCGCAGCGCCCGCCGCTGACGCATGCCCATAAGGTCTTCGCCGATAGCGTCACCCACATCTTTGCCTGCGGACATCGTCGCGGTAGGATCTCGACGGCATGGGAGATGAACACAGGCGGTGCCGCACCCAAGTGCACAGCGAGCGTCGCTGGGTTGCTCTGGTTCCCCGGCATTACGTGCCCGGAACCGCCGACAGCTGTCCGGGATTGCTGTGACTGCCGTCGTCTCTACTGGGCCTGGCACCAGGTTCGCCGTGCCTGCTGGGAACGTGCCTGTGCGCTAGGAGCCAGCTATGTCGTCAGCCCAGCAACCCGAGAACTCGCGTGACTACTTGGTGCGCCAGGTCCTGCACACGGATGACGTTACGACCGTTTCACTCGCGGTTGACAGCGAAACAGGTCGAGAAGTGGTGCTGAAGTCGCGTCGAACCACGTCACCGTCATCACGACGGCTCACGCGGTTGCGGCATGAGTTTGTCGTGTTGAACGAGATATCGCACCTGAAGGTCAGCCCGTGTCCGCTTTCGTTGGAAGAGGACTACGAGACGCTGACCCTGGTAACCGAGCCAATTGCCGGGATTCCACTGAACGCCTGGGCCCGAACGGAGTCTCAACGGCTTGAAGAGCGGCTGTCAGTCGCGTGTGCGTTGGCGTCGGCGCTCAATGAAGTACATGAGTGTGGGTTCGTCCACGGGGACGTGAAGCCCAGCAACGTGCTGGTGGCGCCGGGCGGAACTGCCGTTTACCTCATCGATTTCGAACTTGCCACCAGGGCTGAACGGGACTCAACGCCACCCAGTGTTCCCGCTCGCATCGATGGGTCGCTGCCTTATATCGCCCCTGAGCGGACCGGCCGGACCGGAGCGGGAATCGACTTCCGGTCCGACTACTACTCGCTGGGGGTGACCCTATATCAGTTATTTAGCGGCCAGCTGCCGTTCTCAGCTACTGACCAGCTGGGTTGGGTTCAAGCACACGTCACCCGCCCGCCAAAGCCTCTGATCGAGTGTGCGCCGCACGTTCCGCGGACCGTGACCGAGATCGTAATGACGTTGCTGTCGAAGGCCCCGGAGGATCGCTATCAGAATGGCCAGGGGCTGCTCGACGATCTCCTAGAGTGCTCCCGACAGCTCAATGAGACTGGGGCGATCGGCGCGTTTCAGCTACGACGAACCGATACAACCCGGCGCTTCGTGCTACCGGCCGGACTCTACGGCCGCGATTCGCAGCTGGGAGCACTAACGGACGCATTCGACACGGTACAGCGGACCGGCGATCCGCTATCCGTGATGGTGAGCGGACCATCGGGGGTTGGTAAGTCCAGACTCGTCGATGAACTGATGCGCGGCGTTGGTCCCCGAGCCGGGTATCTGATGCGCGGCAAGTTCGACCAGTACAACGCCGACCTCCCGTTCGCACCGATCGCCGCCGCGTTGCGTGGACTTGCTCAGGAGATCCTCGCCAAGAACGATGCCGCCGTGGAACGGTGGCGTTTGCTGCTCGTCGAAGCGGTCGGCACCCTTGGCGCCGTGGTGACGGACCTCGTGCCATTGTTCGAAAAGATCATCGGCCCGCAGCCGCAGCTCCCAACATTGCCACCGGAGCAAGCACAGAATCGCTCGTACATGGTGTTCCAGCGATTCCTCGGCGTATTCTGCGCACCGTCGCAACCGCTGGTGTTGTTTCTCGACGACCTGCAGTGGCTCGACGACGCGACAACCGGGTTGGTGCGCCACCTACTCTCGCATCCGGAGACCCGGAACCTGCTGCTGATCGGCGCCTACCGAAATGACGAGGTTCGAGACGGGGATCCGCTCTCTGAGCTCACCAGCGGGATCCGTGCTGCCGGTACCGAGGTCCGCGATGTTCCGCTGACGGCTCTGTCCGAGGAAAACCTGACGGACGTCCTGTGCGACGCGCTGCTACGAGACCGTTCGGACGTGGCGCCGCTTGCGAGGCTCTTGTGCGACAAGACGCTCGGCAACCCGTTCTTTGCGTTCCAGTTTCTGAGTACGTTGCAGAGAGACGGGCTGATCCGCTTCGACCGAACGCAGCATTACTGGGTGTGGTCGCACGATGCAATCGAAATCCGAGAGTTCGCCGACAACGTCGCTGACCTAATGAGCGACGAGCTGGGAGATCTTGCCCCCTCGACACGCGAGATGCTCGCCGTCGCAGGATGCCTGGGCAACACGTTTAGCATCAACACCCTGGCGTTGGTTACAAGTGCTCCGAGGGCCAAGGTACGACACTGGCTTGATGCCGCGGTGAACCGCAGACTGATTGTTCGGGACGACAGCGATGAGTCTGCGTGCCGATTTGTGCATGACCGCGTACAGGAAGCGGCCTACGGACTTACATCCGTAGGAGCACGGGCGCGGCTGCACGCCAAGATCGGTCAAGCCATGATGTTGCATCTCAATGGACTCGAGCTTGACGAGGCAGTATTCGAGATAGCCTCGCACCTCGGTGCAGGGGAGGCCGCCATCAGGGACGTACAAGCACGAACGGACTGCGCGCATCTGTGCCTTCGTGCCGCGAATCGGGCTAAGGCCACCAATGGATACAGTGCCGCCGCAGACTATGCCGCTGTCGGTATCGGCTTCCTGCCTGAGCACGGATTCGAAGTCCAAGAGCATCTAGCACGCCAACTGCACCTCCAGGCCGCTGAGTGCGCGTACCTCGCCGGCCAGTTCGCGGTCGTGGATCACTACGTCGAGGCATTGCTCGCACAATCGACCGCACCGGTAGACCGAGCGGAGGCCTACCTGATCCAGGTGCTCGCGTTAGTCGCCGATGGCCGCAACGAGGAAGCCCTCAGAGTAGGCGACACGGCGTGCCGTGGTTTGGGTCTCGAGCTCACTCGCAACCCGACACGCGCAGACGTCGAAGCTGCGTATCGAGAGATCGATCAGCTCCTGAATGGACGCGGAATAGAGCACATCCTCGAGCTGCCGTCGATGACGGACCCGACGCAACGCCTGGCGCTTCGAATCCTTGCATCGCTCTCGACTGCTGCGATCTTCACGAGTCAGCAGCTGCTGTCGTTCCACGACGCCCACATGGTCATCCTCAGTCTCAAGCACGGCAACGACGACTTCTCGGTCATGGCCTACACGTACTACGGATTCATGCGCGCCAGCGTCGAGGATCGGTACGACGAGGGCCTGACGTACTGCCGAGTCGCCAATAAGCTGATGCACCAACGCGGAGCGACCAGGTTCGCCGGTGATCAGGTCTACATTTCAGCGCTCACGACGCTGTGGCTTCGCCCAGTCGACGAAGCGATCAAGATGGCACGCGAGGCTATACCGCTCGCGATCGAGAACGGGAACCTGATGATGGCGGCGCTCGCCAGACGATTCAGCTCGCTCTGGATGCTGTTCCGGGGCGACTCTCTCGAGGAGGTGAGCGAGGCACTCGGTTCCAGTTCGTTTGCGAATGAGGCGTACCCGGTGGTCGCCGCATGGAACCGATCGACCGAGGACGCCGTCATGCGCCTCACCGACGGCTTGGATCGGCGTCAGAATGAGGTCACGGATCCGGTCCTGCAGTCAGTCCGCGACCAGCCTGCGATCGTGGCCGCCGAGCTTCTCAGTCATCTCGCCGTCGACGTCATCCTCGGCGAGATGCAGTCGGCCTACGTCGCGTTGCGGGAGGTTGAGCCGCTGATGTGGTCGATCCCAGGACTCATGCCAAACCACGAGCTGTACTACAGCGGCTCGATCGCGATCGCGGCTCAATATGATCCGGACCGGCCGCCGACTGCCGATGACTGGCGAACGCTTGAGCGCAACCTCACGAAGCTGAGGACCTGGGCGGCACATAGTCCGACATCTTTTGGGCATGCAGTGCGGCTAGTCGATGCTGAATGCGCGCGCCTTAGCGGTGATACTGAGCGCGCTCTTGCCGGATTCGAGGCGGCGATCGATATCGCCCGGCGCAATGGCCAAACACAGTATGAAGCGCTTGCCTGCGAACGCCTTTCGGAGTATTGCCGAGGACTTGGGTTGCACAGTGCGGCTGACGGTTACTTAGGCCGTGCAGCGTCGGCATACCACCGTTGGGGTGCAGTAAGCAAAGTCAGCCAGCTCGAGACACGGTTTCCGTGGCTTCGCTCCAGCGGACACGTCGACCAGAGCGGCACCAGCTCGACAGCTACCGCGCAACTCGATGCGCTGGCGGTCGTGAAGGCAAGTCGTGCCGTGTCTGGCGAGATCGTGGTTGACCGCGTGTTGACGAAGCTGATGGAGGTCGTCCTAGAGCACACCATGGCGTCACGCGGCGCGCTGCTGCTCCTTGACAGCAACGGACTAACCCTGCGGGCGTCAGCGGAGGCCCAAAGCCGGACAGTGAGCATCATCAACGAGCCAACGAATCAAGAGCGCGAGAGACTATCGGCACTGCCGGAATCCATCCTGAACTTCGTTCGGCACAGCAACTCGACACTTCAACTTGACGACGCCGACGAGCCGCACGCATTCGAGCAGGATCCATATATGGTCCGCGAACAGCCACGCTCGGTGCTCTGTATGCCGATCACCTATCAGGGTCGTCTCGCCGGGATTCTCTACCTTGAGCACCGAGAGTTTGCGCGAGTGTTTGTCGGCGCACAGAAAGCGGTGATCGAGCAGATCGCCGCGCAGGCGGCGGTATCGCTTGAGAATGCCAACCTTTATGCTCGACTCTCGGCGCAAAACCGAGACCTCGAATCAAGCGTCGCTGATCGCACCGCTGAGCTAGAGGCTCTGCATCAAGAGCTGCAAGCACAAGCCGATCAGAGGTTTCAGTCGCTTGTCGATGCGACCGCGCAGGTCGCGTGGACCACGGACCCTAGCGGTGCGTTCACTCGCATCTCCGGACTCGAGACATTGCTCGGCCCGAATCCGCCAAAGCCAGCAACGGTCGAAGACTGGTACGCAACCATAGTGCACCCCGACGACCGCGTTAGAGTGCGAACCGAATCGCTCGCCGCCCGGGGTGCCGCCCGGCCGATCGCGCTGGAATATCGGGTGATTACACCCGATGGCACGCTACGAGATGTCCTTGCAAGGGCAATCCCGGTGTTCACCCCGACGCGCGCCGTCCGGGAATGGGTCGGCGTGCTGCTCGACGTCTCCGAGACGCGGGCGCTCGAAGAGCGGGTAAACGAGTCCAACAAACTCGAGGCAGTCGGCCAGCTCGCGGAGGGCGTCGCTCACGACTTCAACAATCTGCTCACCGTGATCATGCAGTGCGGAGAGCTGCTGTATGACGATCTGTCGAGCCTACCCGGCGCTCAGCATATGCTGACGGTCCTACTCGACGCGGCGAACGGTGGAGCAGCTCTCACCAACCAGCTGCTGACCTTCAGCCGTCGTCAAGTGATCGCCCCGACCGTGGTCGACGTCGAGGCCGTTTTGAACCGCGTGATCGCGATGGTGGAGCGACTCATCCCAGATGAAATCGAGATTCGCGCCGACTTGGCTTCGGGACTCCCGTCCGTGACTGCCGCCGCCGGGGAGCTTGACCAGGTGATCGTGAACCTGGCAGTGAATGCTCGCGATGCGATGCCCGACGGTGGAACGCTCACCGTTCGATCATCTCAGCTGTGCCTGCCTGATGGCGATCCACGTCGGGCTCCAGGAGCGGCGCACGACCGGCACGTGTTGCTCGAAGTGTCGGACACCGGTCACGGAATGGACCGGGCGACCCAGGACCGGATGTTCGAGCCGTTCTTCACGACCAAACAAGGACGCAACGGAAATGGACTTGGATTGTCGATCGTTTATGGGATCGTTCAGCGTATCGGTGGCCGCGTCGAGGTACGCACCGATAAAGATTCTGGGACTCGGTTCACGGTGCTGCTGCCGTCGATGAACGACGTGGCGTCGCCGATTTCGGCACCCGAACGCGTCGAAGCCAGCCACCACGAGACGATCTTGGTAGTAGAGGACCAGCCGGCGGTGCGGGAATTCACCGTGCGGATGCTCAACGAGGCCGAATATCGGGTGCTCGCGGCCACGGACGCGTCGGAGGCGCTCGAGCTGGCTAGGACTCATGACGGACGGATCGACTTGCTCTTCACCGACGTCGCTCTGCCTGGAATGAGCGGCGGCGAGCTCGCTGAGCGGCTGGTCGCGATGATGCCGGAGCTGCGAGTCCTTTACACGTCTGGATATAACGACGATGAGGTCGTGCGCCGCGGAGTGCGTGCAGCTGAGGTGCGACTGCTCGCAAAGCCATACACCCGCAAGGTGCTCTGTGACACGGTGAGATCGGTGCTATCCGCAAGAGGCCAGTAGCCCGACGCCCTGGCGTTACTCCAATCGCAGCAGATAGCCCTGACCACTGACCGCGATGATCAGCCGCGGCTCACGCAGGTTATCTCCGAGCTTTGCGCGAAGGTGCCGCACATGCAGGTCGATCGAGCGAATGTCACGTTCGGCGTCTGATCCCCACATGAGCCGTAGTAGCTCCTCACGGGAAACCGCCTGCTCGGCCCGCTTCACCAGCGCCGTCAGAAGAGATCGCTCGGCGGGGGTAAGGGTCACCTGATGCCCATCGACGGTCACCAGCTGTCGGTGCTGGTCAAATACCACTCGGCCGATGACGATCGGTTCCTTACTCATATCCCAACTTGACCGGCGCAAGATCGCGTCCACCCGGCTCTTGAGCTGTGAGACACCAACAGGTTTGCGGACATAGTCGTCCGCCCCGGTATCCAGCCCGTGGACAGCGTCCGCCTCGCTCGCGAGGCCGGTGAGCATGATGATCGGACTAGCTACGCCGCGATCGCGGAGTATGCGGCACACCTGATAGCCGTTCAGGCCGGCACCCAGGGCAACATCGAGAATGATGGCGTCGAATACGCGCAGACCAGCCTCAGTGAGGGCATCGGCTCCGGTCGACACAGCTGTAACAACGTACCCATCACGACTAAAGGCCTGCAGGAGAGCTTCGCGGACCCTCGCGTCGTCCTCGACAACCAGTACGAGACGCGGAATGGAGCTGTTCGAAGCGGCCTTGAAGTGTGGCTGATCTGGCAACGGCTTTTGTCGGTGATCCACGAGGGGGCTTCTCAGCTGTTGGGCGCGTCGACGAGAGCACTGGGGGTCCCGTTTCGAGGATAGTCCCCCGTCCTCCCGCCTTCCCGAAATCAACGCCTCCTCCAATGCTCCAGGCCTGAATTGCGAGCGTCACATTGCTGCCCGTTTAGGCGTTGCTCGCAATCGCGCCGAAACGGCGTCAACCCGTTGCGGGACCCCCAACTGCGTTGTACCACTGTGGGCTAGAGCCTAGTCCAGCTCCATGAAGCTTGTTCGCAATAAGAAGCCAACGCGCAACGAGGAAGGCTGCGGCGCCGACCAGATTCGTGGACGAAAAGGGGCCGTCTAGATGACGACTTGGGGGAAGACCAATGGAGGCGGAGAGCGCCGAGCCGTGAAGGTGTCTCGTAGTTGGGGACCGCACGACGAGGACGCCGATCTGGTCCGCGGCGCTCAGGCTGGAGACCATGCAGCGGCCGAGTTGCTGCTCAGCCGGTATGTGGGGTACCTGCGACTGACCGCAATCAGGGCCAGCAGCTCTCCGTCTGACGCGGAGGAAGCCGTAGCAGCGGCTCGTCTGATCATTTGGGAAAAGCTTTCGACGCTTCGCGATCCAGACCGCTTTGCTACCTGGGCCGGGGCGATCGTGCGTAACCACGCCCTCCGAGAGCGGCGGCGCCGCGTTAGGGAGATCGCGTGCGCCGAGCCTCCAGAGGTCTCCTTCGAAGATCGCGACCTCGGCGAGGAAGAATGCCGCATGGCTCGTCTTGAGCGCGCTCAGCGTGCCGCGCTCGTACTCTCAACGCGCGATCGTGTGGCACTGGAGAGGGTACTGGTCCAAGGACGATCGGCAGCAGATCTCGCAGCCGAACTTCATATCAGCGATAACGCCGTCTACCAATTGCTGCATCGGGCGCGTCGACGCCTGCGGCGCGCGTATCTCACCCCGCAGGTTCCGGCCGACGCCCCGCTCATGTGCCGCAAGTGCGCGGAGATGACACCCGACTACATTCAGGGCGACGCGAACGCGCGAGAGGTCATCCGCCGACATTGCGCCAAATGCGAGGACTGTCATGCCCGCCTTGTCGCGGCCGTCTCCGAGGCACAGGAGATGCGCGTATTCCACGACAAGGTCAGTGTCCGGGAACAAATCCTGCCGCGGCTGACCACCAAGGGCTCGTCGCACCCACAGGCCAGCGCAGCCACAAGCGCCAGGCCGCAGTACACGACGGCAAAGACGGCCGTCACAGTGCCCGGCTGACGCCTTCCCGACAGCCGCAACCCCGCCTAGGACGCACGCAGGCGACGGCGCACGTAGTGTGGTCCGTGGTGACGTGCCGAGCGGTTCGTCCCTGAGCAGATCCACCCGCCGAACTCGGGCCTACTTTGGGGCGTTCTGTGTGAGCGTTCGGATCGTCCAGGGCATCTGTCCGAACTGACCTACCCCGATGACCGGCTGAGAACGACGCCCGGCGGATTCCAGTGAGCGTTGCAATACCGTCATGGTTCGGAGGCAGCGATGCGGAGGAAGAAGCGGACAGCGAGAGGCGGCGTTCAGGTCGAGAAGCAGCAACGGTTCACGTTGCTGATCGCTCAGGGAGTCACGATCTCCGAGGCCGCCCGGGTAGTCGGGATCAACCGTACGACCGGCACCCGGTGGTGCCATGGCCGGACGATTCTCAATTCCGCCGGGGAGCCGGTGCAGTATCCGCCGGTGAAGATCATTCCCGTAAAGCCGCGCAGCGTGCCGTCATTGTCAGAGGCCGAGCGGATCTTGATCCCTGATCTGCGCCCGGCCGGCCATAGCATCCGGGCAATCAGCCGTGAGACGGCCGGGCGGCATCGAACGTCAGCCGTGAGATCCGCCGAAACAAGCACCAGGACGGCCGCTATCACCCGCACCATGCTGAACAGCTCGCCCGCGGCCGCCAGTGCCGTGACCGTGAGCGTCGCGTCAACGTTGACCCGGCGTTGCGGGCGGTCGTTTCAGAGTTGTTGGATAAGCGCTGGAGCCCGGAGCAAGTCGCTCACGAGCTGAAGGTCCGCCGCCCGGGGCAGCCCAAGTTCTGGCTGTGTGCCGAGTCGGTGTATCAGGCGATTTATGACCCGGCGGTAGCTGGGCGCGATCAGTCGGCCTGCGCGTCGGCGGCGGCGCCGCCGCCGGGTGCATGGTCAGCACCGACGCGGCAGGCTCACAGCGATGACGATGATCGCCGAGCGGCCCGCTGAGGTGAAGGACCGTGTTCAGGCCGGTCATTGGGACGGCGACCTGATCATGGGATCCGCGAACCAGTCCGCGATTGGCACGCTCGCAGAGCGCAAGACCCGGTTTCTGATGGTTGCGTCTTCCCGACGCTGTTCCGACCGCCGAGGCGGTCCGCCACGCAATCACCGTCGCGCTCGGCGGCCTCCCGGCCGGGCTGGCGCGAACGTTGACCTGGGATCAAGGCAAGGAGCTCGCGCTGCACCAGCAGATCACCGCCGAGGCCGGCACGCGCGTGTTCTTCTGTGACGCGCACTCGCCGTGGCAGCGCGGCAGCAACGAGAACATGAACGGCCTGCTGCGGGACTACTTCCCCAAGGGAACCGATCTGAGCGTCCACCGCAGCGATGATCTGCGGCGTATTGCCGCCGAGGTGAACGACCGGCCACGTAAGACATTGAGGTGGGCGCGACCGACAGACCTGTTCGCTGCCGTCGCGTGACCGGCCAGGGTGGCAGATGATCGCGCCGGCGGCACTGGCTGAGTAGGATCAGGCATTCATCTGTTGCGACGATAACTGGATTTCGCACCGTCGCGGCGCAGCCAAGCGAAGCCGTCGTTCTCACCGGCCGGAGGACATGGCCCAGAAGCGCGTAGCGGGCTCCTGCCGGCGCCTGTGAGCCACCCGGTCACGCCAGGCGCCGCGAACAAGCTCGACCGAACCCATACCCATGCTAATCGGGCAGCAGCTCGGCAAGCCGCTGTAGGCGCAGGGTGAAAACGGTGCCGTCTGCGCCGGCTTGAAAGCCACCTTCCTAGAACTGGTGCACCATTGAGCGCCTGGCGTCAGCGACTGGTCAAGAGCCGCGCGAACACCGCGTGTTCCGCGAATGAACGCCGGAGGCGGCCGTTCCGAACGAGAAATCGGAACGACCGCCCTCACGGCCCCGGCACTGGGCGATTTATGGGTAGGACGTGCCGGGCCTTGGGCCCTTCTCGACCACCGCACAGCGGGTCACGTCACCCGTGGATGGGCTCACCACGCTGTGGCAGATGATCGCGCGTGCCGTTCTAATTGGGGGGCGGCACACACTGAAGGGTCCAAAGACGTAGGTCTTGGATTGCGTCTCTTAGCTAGAACGGTGGTCTGGGCAACATTTGGTGTTCGGTCATGACCTCGCGAAGTAGACATGCGGGGCGCGGTAATGCGGGGAGCGACCGAGCAGCCACCCATTCTTGGGAACGCTCCACGCGATCGTGATTGCGCCTGCATGCAGGCCCTTCAAACCTGCATCCGTCCGGAGTCTGCCGACGCCTCGGGTTGTGATCGTCTTGTTGATCGCCGTGACCCAGGCTCGCGGTGAGGCATTCTTGGGAAGCGTGACCCGAACGATCTGGTAGCGATCCGAGAAACACTGAACCCCGTAGAGCGTGGCCCATGTCCACCGCAGTGCGTTGTAATAGAACCGCGGATAGTCCAGTGACCGGAACACGCGATTCGCGCACGCCTGGGTCTTCATGTGCCAGGTGTCGACCTCGAATAGCTTCGTCAGCGGCGGGATGACTGGGATCTTCACCGTCGAGGCCGCGGAGACCTTCCCTCCCCCTGGCCTGACGCCGGTTGCGGTCCCGGTGTTATCGACCGTCTTCTTTGACATGTCGGACTTGGTAGTCGTACGTGTTGCCTTGCAGGTCTCAGACTGCCCGGCGTTCAGGCTCTTGCGCGGGCAACTGATCTTCGAGAGTCCCTTCATCGGGTCCGTCACCACGACTGGATCAAGGCTCGTATGGCCCGTATTGGTGACCTTGTAGTAGTACGTGACCTTCTCCCCGGGGGCTGTGATCTCCTTGACGCTCGCGGTCTTCTTGATCGAGATACCAGCTTCCGGGATCGTCAGCGACGCTTGAGCGGTGACCGAGGTCCCGGTCGGATCGATGCCATGAGCGGTACCGGTGTTATGTAGCTTCCCGGCCCTGAGATCGGTCGCGGTCGTCGTGTAGGTCGCCGAGCACTTCTCAGAAGCGCCCGATGCGAGCGTCGAGCTCGGACAGCTCACTGCCGACAAACCCTTCATCGGATCGGTAACGGTCACATCATGAAGCGTCACGTTTCCGGTGTTCGTCACCTCGTAGAAATATGTGACCTTCACGCCAGCTGCAGAGTAGGACTTCACGTTCGCAGACTTCACGATGGTAATTCCTGGTGAGGAGGCGACCGTGACCTTCGCCGTCGATGGCGGCGAAGTCACCGGTGTCCCGTTATTGGGCGGAGTCCCGGTTGCGGTCGCGGTATTTGTGATCGACCCGGCGTCGATGTCGGCCTGCGTGACCTTATAGGTAGCGGTGCAGGTCTCCTGCTCCCCGACCGCGAGACTCGTATCCGGGCACGAAATCGCCGACAGAGTCCCGGTCCCGGAGAACTTCGTGTCGTTCACGACTACCGGACTCAGGGTCACGTTCCCGGTGTTCGTCACCAAGAAGCTATACGTGACCGTCTGCCCAGCAGCCGTGACCGTCGTCGGCGTTGCCGACTTCACGATCGTGAGCGCCGGAACCGGGGTCGCCGTGACCGTCGCCGTCGACGGCGGGGACGTAACCGGATTGCCGCTCGGGGTAGTTCCCGTCGCGGTTGCGGTGTTCGTGATCGAACCCGCGTCAATGTCGGCCTGCGTCACCTTATAGGTGGCGGTGCAGGTCTCCGAAGCGCCGCCCGCGAGGCTGGTATCAGGGCAGCTGATAGCCGACAACGTCCCAGTGCCCGAGAACGATGTGTCATTCACAACCACCGGGTTCAGGGTCACATTCCCGGTATTCGTCACCAGGAAGCTGTAATCAACGGTCTGACCAGCCGCGTTGACCGTCGTCGGGTCCGCGGTCTTCAGGATCGTCAACGATCCGCTCTGATTTGCAGTGACCGTCGCCGTCGACGGCGGCGAGGTGACCGGGGTGCCGCCGTTAGGAGGTGTCCCGGTAGCGGTCGCCGTATTCGTGACCTTGCCAGCGTCGATATCGGCCTGCGTCACCTTATAGGTGGCCGTGCACGTCTCCGAGTCCGACGGAGCAAGACTCGTGTCGGGACAGGAGATCGCTGAAAGCGTCCCAGTCCCGGAGAACTTCGTGTCGTTCACGACAACTGGGTTGAGGGTCACATTCCCGGTGTTCGTCACCACGAAGCTGTAATCAACCGTCTGGCCGGCAGCCGTCACCGTCGTCGGCGTAGCCGACTTCACGATCGTGAGCGCCGGAGCGGGCGTAGCGGTCACCGTCGCCGTCGACGGTGGGGAGGTCACGGGCGTGCCGCTCGGCGGCGTACCCGTCGCAGTAGCCGTGTTCACGACCGAGCCAGCGTCGATATCAGCCTGCGTGACCTTATACGTGGCCGTGCAGGTCTCGGCTGCTCCGGCCGCGAGGCTCGCGTCCGGGCAGCTGATCGCCGACAAGTTCCCTGTCCCGCTGAACGCGGTGTCATTCACGACCACCGGGTTCAGGGTCACATTCCCGGTGTTCGTCACCAGGAAGCTGTAATCAACCGTTTGGCCGGCCGTGTTGACGACGGTCGGGGTTGCGGTCTTCACGATCGTGAGCGACGGCGATGCCGCGATCGGATTGATCGTGCAATCTGGGTTCGTCGACACACACGAGGTCGGCGGTGTCGACCCAGTCGGTGAGACGTAATTGTTCAGGACCTGGTTCCCGCCCGTGTCAGGATCGTCGACCTTCACGGTATAAGTGACCGTCACGTCCGCGCCCGCGGCGAGCGTGCCCGCGACCGTGAAGCTGCTGCCGCTGACAGCCGATGCGGTGACGCCATTTCCAGCGGGGCTCACCGTCGGTCCACTCGTAAGCGTCGCGTCGTCGAGAACGTCGGCGAGGTCATCGGTGTAGCTGAACGTCGGCGTCGTCGTATCGCCCCGGCTGTTGTCGAACGTGAGCGTGTAGGTGAGCGTCTGGCCCTCATTGACTGTGGTACCGCTCGTCGGGCTCACGCTCTTGGTCACCGTCAGGTCAGAGGCCGGGATCGTGACCGTCGACGGGGGCGATGTCACGGGCGTGCCACCGTTGGGAGGTGTCCCGGTCGCGATTGCTGTGTTCGTGATCTTGCCGGCGGTGAGGTCGGCTTGCGTGACCTTATACGTAGCCGTACAGGTCTCGTTTGTACCTGGGGCGAGACTCGTGTCCGGGCACGAAATCGCCGACAGCGTCCCGGTCCCGGAGAAGCTCGTCTCGTTCACAACCACCGGGCTCAGGGTCACGTTTCCGGTGTTCGTCACCAAGAAGCTATACGTAACCGTCTGGCCAACAGTCCCGACCGTCGTCGGCGTCGCCGACTTCACGATCGTCAAACCCGGAGTCGGGGTAGCGGTCACCGTCGCCGTCGAAGGCGGCGAGGTCACCGGCGTGCCACCGTTGGGCGGGGTCCCGGTCGCGGTCGCGGTGTTCGTGACCGAACCCGCATCGATGTCAGCCTGCGTGACCTTATACGTAGCCGTACAGGTCTCATCGGTACTTGGCGCGAGGCTCGTATCCGGGCAGGAAATCGCCGACAGCGTGCCCGTCCCGGAGAAGTTGGTGTCGTTCACGACCACCGGGTTCAGGGTCACGTTCCCGGTGTTCGTCACCAAGAAGCTGTAGTCAACTGTCTGGCTCGCAGCCGTGACTGTCGTCGGCGAAGCGGACTTCACGATCGTCAATGACGGGCCTGGCGTCGCCGTCACCGTCGTCGATGACGGTGGCGAGGTGACCGGTGTCCCACCGTTCGGAGGTGTCCCGGTAGCCGTTGCTGTGTTCGTGATCTTGCCGGCGTTGATGTCAGCCTGCGTGACCTTATACGTAGCCGTACAGGTCTCGTTTGTGCCTGGGGCGAGGCTGGTGCCCGGGCACGAAATCGCCGACAGCGTCCCCGTCCCGGAGAAGCTGGTGTCGTTGACGACCACCGGGCTCAGGGTCACGTTTCCGGTGTTGGTCACCAGGAAGCTGTAGTCGACCGTCTGGCCCGCAGCCGTGACCGTCGTCGGCGTGGCCGACTTCACGATCGTCAAAGCCGGAGCCGGGGTAGCGGTCACCGTCGCCGTCGAAGGCGGCGAGGTCACGGGCGTGCCACCGTTCGGTGGCGTTCCGGTCGCGGTCGCGGTGTTCACGACCGACCCCGCATCGATATCGGCCTGCGTGACCTTATACGTAGCCGTGCAGGTTTCAGCCGCACCCGCGGCGAGACTCGCGTCCGGGCAACTGATCGTTGACATCGTCCCAGTGCCCGAGAACGAGGTGTCGTTCACAACGACGGGGTTGAGGGTCACGTTCCCGGTGTTGGTGACCAAGAAGCTGTAGTCAACCGTCTGGCCGGCCGCCGTGACCGTCGTCGGCGTCGCTGACTTCACGATCGAGATCGACGGAGACAGTTCAACCGGCGTGGTCGTCGTGCAGACCAGCAGCGGCGCACATGACCCAGTTGGGTTCGTGCTCGTCACGGCGTTGACTAGCGGCGTGCCGTTCTCGGGGTTATCGACGATCGCCGTGTAAGTGATCGTCGCGGTCGCTCCGACCGCCAACGGACCGCTGCCGGACAGCGTGTTCCCTGTTCTAGCCACCGTCCATCCAGCGGGAGTTCCGGTGACCGAGCCGAACGTCGCGTCCTGGAGCACGTTCGTCAGATCGTCGGTGATACTGGCCGGGTCGGTTGCCGTATAGGCCCCGGATCCGGTGTTCGTAACGTTCACCGTGTATGTAACCGTCGCACCCGGGAACGCCGGCGGTGATAGCGGGTCGCCCGGCAGATTTGACACCGACGCCGTCTTTGAATACGTGAATGAATCGACACAGGTCGTTACGCCATTGGACGCTTGTGTGCCGTCCGTCTGCTCGTTGCCGAGCACGTTGCCGATGTTCGTCACACAGCCCGTCGTCGGAGCTTTCGCGGTGATCGTGATCGTGAACGTCGAGCCCGCGTCCAGCACCCCCTCGATGCACTGGACGTTGTTCGCAGCCGTGTTGCTACTCGGAGCCGCCTGCGGGCCGACCGTGCAGCCGCTGGCCGCGCCGGACCCCGCGTCAGAGGACACGGTCTGCACAGCCCAACCGGCAGGGACCGGATCGTTGACCACGAACCCCGAGGTGTTCCCGGCGCTCGTGTTCGACACCTTCAGCGTCCAGGTCACGGTCCCCCCCGCCGCGACCTCAGACCCGTCTGCTGACGCGACCGATGACGCGGACTTGGTGATTGTCAAGTTCGCCGGATTCCCGCAGTAGGTGCCATCGTTGTTGCTCGATGCCGGCCCGACAGTCTGGGAGACCAACGCGAACGTGGGGTTCGCACTCGTCGGATTCGCGACCGACACCTCGTACAGGCCGCCCGCGTTGCTGTCAAAGGCAAGGTTGCCGTTGGCGTAGGTCCAGGCCGCACCGTACTGGCCTGCCAGGGACGTGATGCTGGCGGCGATCTGCATTTGTACCGGGGCCTGGAACCGGCTGATCGCGCCGGTCGTCAGGTTCACACGCACGATCGTCGCTCTACCCGCGGTCCCATTCGCGTTCTGAACGCCCCACGCGAAGCCGTCGAGAGCAGCCCAGTCGTTGACGGCAGTACCCGCGGTGCCCGTGATAGGGGTCAGTACACGGGTCGTCAGGTTCAGCGAGTAGATCGTGCCCGTCCCCAGGCCGTTGGAGACGTAGTAGGTGCCGTTAGAGAAGAACCCGGCATTCATGCCGTTGGTGAGATCGGACGAGATCGCGCCGGTGACCTGGCCAAGGTTCGTGATAGCCCCAGTCGAGTCAATCTGCAACAGCTGCCCGGCCAGCTGCCCGTTCGGGCTGTTGCCCTGGCTGAGCGCGTACATGAACCCGTTGGTCGGGTCGAACGCCACGGCGTTGTAGGTCCACTGGGTGTTCGTACCGAGCGGAGTAAACGACGAGTCGCCGGCCCCTTGGATCTGCTGATCAAGCGTCGTCGGGGTCCCGTTAGCGTCGAACGCCGTCGGCGTCGCGCAGGCGAACGGGACCGGAGCGGCAGACGCCGCCCGAGGCAAGAGCGCACCGACCACAGCGAGCAACGCGAGCATGCCAACAAATGCCACCAACCGTGACCGACGGCCGCCGGCCGCACCGTTAGTGGACACCCCGCTACTGCTCCGCGAACGCACACCGGGGATAGGTGGCACGCGACCTATCACACTACGAGTCTTGGGGGTGAACTTGCTCACGAAAAGATCCTTTGCTGGGGTGGCTGCTTGTAGAAAGCCGGGAAGTTGGAAAGTCGTTTGGGCGAGCCTGGAGCTTTGGCGCTCAGGCCTTGCCGACCCCGACCAGAACGCAGTGGGGTTTGCCGGCCAGGTTGACCACGCTCGACTTGATCGACCACTTCGAGCTGCCATGCGCCGCGACATGAACGGTCGTCGTGCCGGTCCCGGTGACGGTCGAGCGGGCGTTGGTCACGAACAGCGTCAACCGGTAACCGATCGCCGCGCGGCCGTGGCTAGCTGCAGTACCAGAGGCGCGAACAACACCCTTAGATACGGTGCAGGACGACACTGCGACGTACTTGCGGAGCGCAACGACGTTCGGGAACCTCGTCGGGATGCGGACCCCCTGCCCGGGCACGTTCGACGGCTTCGCGTCAGACGCCTTCTGCCCCGTCTTCTCGCTGCTGGCCGTGGACGTCTTGACGGCGTGTGAATGCGAAACATGCGCGGGTTTCGACCCGCCGCCATTGCTGGAGGCACCGCAGCCTGCAAGCACAACCAGCGCCGCGACCATCGCTGCTGCTATGAAGATCGATCTCTTGACTGCAACCATGCGTGTCTCATTCCCTCTGCTGAAAGTTCCGGCGACAACAGGCAACGGCTCGGGACGGTCGCCGCCTCGTTCGTCACGTAATCCGCCACGTAGGGACAGATCCCAACCCTCGCGATTCCTTACACCGCGACTTGGATCGGCACTCGGCCGCATCGGCACAAAGCCGTTTCGGCTCCCGCTCGACGTCCGCGCACTGGGGCACGCCTCAGCCCAAGCTCCGGCTCATCTGCCACCCACAGGGTGGGCTTTCGTTGGGTGTGTGGACGGGAGGGTCCAGTCCGCTCCCGCCCACGACACTCTCATAGCTGACCCGGACCGAGGTACGACTTCGGGGCTGGCCCCGGCCCTGGTTCGCTATTACGGTGACACTCCGGAACCCGATGGACGGACGCAACGGGGAGACAATCCGAAGCGCCTCATCACCAGAGACACAATCGGCGGTACTTTCTTACACCAAACCTGTCGAGTCCAGGCTGCCGTCGGTCGGCGTCATGACTCTTGGACCCAAAGCTGCGGTGCTGCGCACGTGTGGAGCGGCTTTAGCCGTCATCTCAGCCCGGGTCAGAACAGTCGGACCGCCGACGCTTCCACGCTGAGTGCGATCAGCGGTCAAGCTACCCGTTCTAAGAGTCAGCGGCTCGGCGGGTCAGGGGCCAGCAGCGGGAAAGTAGTTCCAGGCCACAGCCTGACAACCTCGACAAGGTCTTCAGGCTGTGGTTCAACTACCGGATCGGCGAGTCGCGGCGGCAATGTGACCCCGAGCTCGCGGGCGTGCTCGAGAACACAGTGCCCCATGCTCTTGCCAATACCGCTGAGCCCACTGGCGAGAGCTTCTCCGTCGAGATGCCACTCGGGCACGGGAAACGCCGCGATCGGCGCCCAGGTCTCCGGGTCGCGAGCCGTGGGCACATCGAGGACGGTGTCTCGCAGTAGATCCCGCTGGACAGCAGTCTTGATGGTGCGTTAGCGTTCGCGGCAGAGTGTCTGCTGGGCGGCGAGACATCGGCAGGGGTGCACGGGAGCGTCGAGAACGTCGGCGTGAGTTGCGGCGGCGTCAAATCCGACGTCGGCGGTTTGGTGCGCTGGTTATCGGGTCGGCGACGTTGGTGCTCATGGTGTTGGTCGTCAGCGCCCTCGCGGCCCGAGGTGGCCGCCCTCGCCAAGCCACCCGACAGCCGGGCTCACATCGCAAGGCTGCTCCGAACAGGGATCCCGGATCCCGGAACACCGCGCCGAAGGTGAACCCCAACACGCGCGTCACAATCGCGGCTGTGGGCGACACGATGATGGGCTCGCCCCAATTCGGGCTGCCACCGGACAACGGTCAGGGTCTGTTTTCAAGCACCGAGCAGTATCTCAAAGCCGATGTCTCGATCGTCGATCAGGAGGGCACCCTGACCGACTCCCCGGGGACCAAGTGCGCGGCCGGCTCGACCGAGTGCTACCCGTTCACGACCCCGCAACGGTACGCGCCGAACCTCTCAGCTGCAGGCTTCAACGTCGCAAACGTCGCCAATAATCACACCGACGACGCCGGCGCGGACGGCCTCCAAGACACGGTGGCGGCACTGAGCAGGGCGCATATTGCGCACACAGGTCTGCCCGGACAATTCGCGATCCTGCATGTCGGAGCAGTCGCCGTGGCGGTGCTTGGATTCGCGCCGTACACCTGGTGCGCCAACTCCCTGGACCTCGCCTCCGTCCGCGCGCTCGTACAGCAGGCCAGCCGCGAAGCGAACCTTGTGGTCGTGTACTTCCACGCGGGTGCGCAGGGCGCCGATGAGACCAACGTCGGAACCGGCGACGAATCTGTCTTCGGAGACCCCCAGGGGAATATCCGCGTGCTTACCCATACCTTCGTCGACGCCGGTGCCGACATTGTGATCGGCACCGGCCCCCACGTCCTGCGTGGGATTCAGTTCTACAAGGGGAGATTGATCGATTACAGCCTCGGCAACTTCCTCGGCTACGGAAGCAGCTTCGGGCTTGGCGGGAACCTCTCGACCAGCGCCGTACTACAGGCGACGCTCACGGCCTCCGGGCGATTCGTCAGCGCTCGGCTACGTCCCGTCGAACTCGATGACGAGGGCGTTCCTGCCCCAGGCGGCTATGGCGTATCGCTGGTGAAAATCGTCTCCGCTCAGGATTTTGGGGCAAGCGCGGCTCAGATTTCGGACTCCGGCGTGATCAGGCCTTGAGCTCCGTGGTTGCATCTGGCTGCGCTGTCCCGGAATACTGTGTGCGTGGGCCAGGAGGTTCCAGCCAAAGCTTTCACGCGCGAGGACCGGCAGCGGTATCGCCAGAAGGTTCACGCCTGCCTCGACGTGTTCGCGCGGATGCTCTCCGAAGCGCGGTTTCACCCGGAGCGGCGGTCGTTCGGACTCGAGATTGAATTCAACCTGACGGACGACGACGGCGACCCGGCGTTGATCAACGCGGTTGCCCTCGAGGCAATCGCGGATCCTGACTTCCAGACCGAGCTGGGCCAGTTCAACGTGGAGATCAACGTCGCTCCACGGCTGCTCGAGGGTGGCGTGTTCACCGAGCTGGAGCGCAACGCCCGCGCGAGCCTCAACGATGCCGAGCAACGGGCACGAACGGTCGGAGCCCACATGATGATGATCGGGATCCTGCCGACCCTCGGGCCCGGCCATCTGACCGCAGAGACGTTCAGTGCCAACCCCCGTTACGCACTGCTCAACGAGCAGATCTTTGCCGCGCGAGGCGAGGACCTCGAGATCTCGATCAGCGGCGTTGAACGCCTCTCCACGCACGCCGACACGATTGCCCCGGAAGCAGCCTGTACGAGCGTGCAGCTGCACCAACAGGTCGATCCCGAGGCGTTTGCCCAGTATTGGAACGCCTCGCAGGCGATCGCCGGCATCCAGCTAGCGGTCGCCGCTAACTCACCGTTCTTCTGCGGCAAGGAGCTGTGGCGAGAGACACGGATCGCGCTGTTTGAACAGGCGACCGACACCCGCCCGGAGGAACTGAAGGTCCAAGGTGTGCGTCCACGGGTGTGGTTCGGCGAGCGCTGGATCACTTCGATCTTCGACCTGTTCGAGGAGAACGCCAGGTACTTTCCCTCGCTGCTGCCCGTGTGTGACGAAGAGGATCCGGTGGCGACCTTGGAGCGCGGCGACGTTCCGAGCCTCGGCGAGCTGCGACTGCACAACGGCACGATTTACCGCTGGAATCGTCCGATCTACGACGTCGTAGGAGACCAGCCGCACCTGCGTGTCGAAAACAGGGTGCTCCCGGCCGGTCCGACGGTGGTCGACATCCTCGCCAATGCGGCGTTCTACTACGGGCTGCTGCGGATGCTGGCCGAGGAAGACCGTCCGCTGTGGTCAAAGATGTCGTTCTCGGCCGCGGAGGAGAACTTTCACGCCGGGGCGCGTGATGGCATCGACGCCCGTGTCTACTGGCCGGGACTGGGTGAGGTCCCGGCGGCAGAGCTGGTGGTGCGACGGCTGCTGCCGCTCGCACATGAGGGACTGGCGAGCTGGGGCGTCGCGTCTGCGGACGCGGATCGGCTGCTTGGGATCATCGAGCGCCGCTGCGTGCTGCTGCGTAACGGCGCCAGCTGGCAAAGCCAGATGTTCCATGGGCTCTACGACGGCCGGCGGATGGATCGCCAAACGGCGCTGCACGAGATGACCCAACGCTACCGCGAGCACATGCACAGCAACGAGCCGGTCCACAGCTGGCCCACCGACTGAACGCTGACAACGAAGCCGCGCTCGTGTGCGCCGACCGGCATGATCGGCGTTGAAGATGCCATGCTCTCCGCATGCCGCGTAACCAGCCACTTCACGCCGAAGACCTCGACCCCGAACCGATCCGCCAGTTCCAAGCGTGGTTTGAAGTCGCGTCCCGGGCGGGGATCGATCAGCCGGAAGCGGCAGCGGTCGCGACCGCCACACCCGACGGCCGACCCTCATGCAGGATGGTGCTGGTTAAGAGTGTCGACGAGCGGGGCTTCGTGTTCTACACCAACTACGAGAGCCGCAAAGGCCGGGAGCTCGGCGACAACCCCTATGCGGCGATGCTGTTCTACTGGCCCGAGATCGAGCGCCAAGTGCGGATCGAAGGGCCGATCGAGCGAACAACGCGCGAGCAATCCGTTGCCTATGCACACAGCCGTCACCGCACCAGCCAGTTGAGCGCGCTGGCGTCGGAGCAGAGCCGGCCAGTGGCAGACCGCGAGACGCTCGAGCGCCGTGTCGCCGAGATTGACGCACGCGGGGAACAGCCGCTGCCAGTGTCGGAGCAGTGGGGCGGCGTGCGGCTGATCCCGGAACGCTTTGAGTTTTGGCAGGGCGCCGCGGCACGGCTGCATGACCGTTTCCTCTACGAGCGCAGCGGCGACGCGTGGTCGATCGCACGGCTGCAACCCTGAGGCGCGGAATCGCGACACGACGCGGAGGATCTCCCGGCGCCGGCGGCGCTCAATCTTTGCGCCAGACCGACAGGTGCGCGACGCTCTCATGGTTGAACGGATGGCGCTGCCAGTTCTCCCATCGCGAAACGAGCGTCATTCCGGCGATCCGCGCCATCAGATCTAGCTCAGCCGGTCACACATAGTGAAACGGCAATAGTCGTTGGGCATCGGTCGATTATCGCGTGAGCGGCCGGACGCGTTAGCCTGGGGTCTGAGCGCTCAGCGTGGTAGCTCCGAGATGCTCAAGGTCGCGAATTCAAGCCTGAGGAGGTCCGGTCGTGAAGGTGGTAATCGCTGGTGGCCACGGGCAGATAGCTCTGAGGCTAAGCCGCATTCTGTCCGCGCGAGGTGACGAGGTCACCGGGTTGATTCGGAACTCCGAGCATGTCGGCGACGTGCGCGATGCCGGTGCGGCGGCGGTGGTATGCGACCTCGAGTCGGCGAGCAAGAACGAACTGACCGCTGTCCTTGCCGGCGCCGACGGAGTGGTCTTCGCAGCGGGCGCTGGGCCAGGGAGCGGAGCCGCGAGGAAGCTGACGGTGGACCGCGACGGTGCCGTCAAGCTGATGAACGCCGCCAAGGCGGCAGGCACACTGCGCTATGTGATGATCAGCAGCTCCGGAGCAGAAGCGGCGACCAGCGGGCGACAGCGTGTTCGAGGTGTATCTGCGCGCGAAAGCCGATGCCGATGCAGCGCTCAGCGCGAGCGGTCTCGACTGGACGACTCTGCGTCCCGGCGCCCTCACCGATGATGCCGGCACGGGACTGGTGCGGCTCGACACCGCTCCCTTCCGCGGCTCGGTTGCGCGCGACGATGTCGCGGCGGTCATCGCCGCGGTGCTCGCCGACGGGCGCAGCATCCGCGAGATCCTGTATCTCAGCTCCGGGACACAAACGATTGGCGAGGCATTGGACACGGCGCTGGCTTCCGGCTGATTCGCTACCGCTCGAGTCCGAGCCGATCAGTTCAGTGTGACGCTGCCGGATCGCAGGCCGGCAACAGTCGCTTCGCGAATCGGCGCTAGGTACTGCTCGTCGGCGTCAATCGTCGTCAACGCGTGGATCAGATCGAGGATCTGCTCGACTGTGAGGTCGGTTCGAATCTCGCCGTGTCGTTGGGCGTCGGCCAGCAACGGCTGACCGGCGGCAAGTACGCGATCGCGTCCGTCGCTGAAGGCGTCGTGGCGGTCTGAGTCCTTTAGTAACTCCGCGGCGACCTGCCGCTTGCTCTTGAAGAAGGCATACACCTGATCGAGCCAGGCGATGAAGCGGTCTCCAGCGCTAGCACCGCGGACGCGGCCGGCAGCCGCGCAAATGCCATCGACCTCGTCCGCGTACAGCGCCTCGAGCAGTTCGCGACGTCCCGGGAAGTTCCGGTACAGCGTGGCCATGCCGACGCCGGCTCGGCGTGACACCTCCGCCATCGAGACCCCAGGGCCGATCTCGGCAAAGGCTCCCCGCGCCGCGCTTAGGATGCCTGCTCGATTGCGCTCGGCATCGGCGCGACGTGCGCGGCCCGACACTTGTTGTTGCGAGTTTGAACGTGCTGTTGTCATTGTCCGTTGTAAGTGGATAGCCTATCCGTTACAGTCTTAGTGGAGAGCCTCTCCGCTTAGCCAAGACTGTACACGCCGCGGCGCGATCGCGGCCAGAGCAAGGACACACCATGGAATATCGAGTTCTGGGGCGCACCGGCGTCTCAGTCACACAGCTATGCCTCGGCGCGATGATGTTCGGCGCCTTCGGCAACTCCGACGAGGACGATTGCGTCCGCATCATCCACAAGGCGCTGGATGCCGGCATCAACTTCATCGATACCGCCGACGGATACTCCGCTGGTGGGTCGGAGACGATTCTTGGCAAGGCCTTGGGCGGCGGTCGCCGCGATCGCGTCGTGCTTGCAGTGAAGTTCGGAGTCGCGTTCGACTCTGATGACCCCAACCGTGCCGGCGCCTCCCGCCGCTGGATCATCGACGCCGTCGAAGGCTCGCTGCGGCGGCTTCAAACCGACTACATCGACCTCTACCAAGTCGGCGTTCCAGACCACGCAACCGACATCGACGAAACCCTAGGCGCGCTGTCTGACCTCGTGCGCGCCGGCAAAGTCCGCTACATCGGCGCGTCAAAGGTCCCCGCATCGCAGATCGTCGAGGCGCAGTCGGTCTCCGAACGCCGAGGCCACGAACGTTTCCGCAGCGAGCAGCCACCCTACTCGATCCTTACCCGGGCGATCGAGTACGACCTGCTGCCGACGTGTCAGCGGCATGGTCTCGGCGTCCTGGCCTACAGTCCGCTGGCCGGCGGCTGGCTTTCGGGTCGGTATACCATCGACGGGGCCTCCAGCGGACCGGGGTCACGCGCTCGCCAAGCACGCTTCGGACCACGTTTCGACGCGACCAACCCGGCCAACGCGCGCCAAGCTCGAGGCGACGCGTGCGTTAGCCGCCTTGGCGCAGGAGGCCGAGCTGACTCTGATCCAGCTGGCGGTCGCGTTCGCAGTCCGCCACCCGGCGGTCACGTCGACGATCATCGGTCCACGGACGATGGACCACCTAGACGCCTACCTAGCCGCCGATGGTGTTCAGTTGTCGGACGAGATCCTCGACCGCATCGACCAGATCGTGGCCCCGGGTGTGACCATCAACGTCGAGGACAACATGTGGAACTACGGGACCGAGGCACTCGCCAGTTCGCAGCGCCGACGTTGAACGAGAAACGCGAACTCCAACGGACTAGGACCTGGACCAGTCGATCTCCCCAAGCGCGTCCGTGAGCTCGAGGTTGGCGGAGTAATCGACGGGGCATGCGATCACGGATACGGTGTCGTCGGCCAGCGCGCGCTCAAGCGTCGGCAGCAGCTGGTCGGCGGCCTCGATCCGGTAGCCGCGGGCACCGAAGCTCTCGGCATAGGCGACGAAGTCGGGGTTGTTGAACTCGGTGTCCATGCTCTCACCGAGTTCCAGCTCCATCTTCCAGGTAATCAGTCCGTATTCGTTGTCGACCCACACCAGGATCACGAACGGGATCTTTTCGCGCAGCGCGGTCTCGATCTCCTGCGAGTTCATCAGGAACGCCCCGTCACCGGTCGCGACCAGCACCCGAACCTCGGGGCGAGCGAGCTTGGCGCCGATCGCCCCCGGCAACGTCCAGGCCATGGTCGAAAGCCCATTTGAGATCAGGCAGGTATTCGACTCAAACGTCGGGTACAGACGCGCCATCCACATCTTCACGGCGCCGGTGTCGACCAGCACTATGTCCTCGCGGTTGAGGGCCGTCCGCGTGTCGGCGACGACCCGGCCCGGCGACAGCGGGAATCGATCGTCGGCGCGCCCGCGCGCCAGCTCAGCCTCGAGACGACGCCGGATCTCCTGCTCGTCGGGGGTGGTCTCGAAGGTCTTACCGACTGCGCCCGCGAGTGCGTCAAGTGTCCTGGCAATGTCGGACTGCAGCCCGACCGCGACCTCGTAGCGTCTGTCGACCTCGGCGGGGAAGCGGTGGATGTGGATGATCTGCTTATCGCCGTGCGGGTTGATGCGGGCCGGATCGAACTCCTGAAGCTCGTATCCGACGGCGACGATCACGTCGGCCTCATCGAAGCCGAAGTTCACGTAGTCCTGACGCATGAATCCCACCGCGCCGAGCGCCAGCGGATGGTCGTCGGGGAACACGCCCTTGCCGTTGAAGGTCGTTGCGACCGGCACGTTCAGGGTTTCCGCGAACCGGATCAGCGCTCCCCCGGCCCCTGCGCGGGCGGCGCCGTGGCCGGCGAGCACGATCGGGCGCTCGGCCGCGCGCAAAACCGATACCGCGCGCCCGAGCTGACTCGGCGATGGTTCGTCGGCGCGCGGGACGTTGACCAGCAGCGGCCTCGCCTCGCTGGCCGCCGGTGCCTTCTCGACGTCTTCGGGGACGGCCAGATACACGGCGCCGGGCCGCTCGGTCTGGGCGAGCTTGAACGCCTTGCGCAGCATCTCCGGCACGGCATCCGGGGTTACCACGGTCTCTGCCCACTTGGTTACCGGCGCGAACATCGGTACGAGGTCCACCCACTGATGCGACTCCTTGAACGCACGCGAGCGTGCCACCTGGGCAGACAGTGCGACCACCGGTGTCGAGTTCGTGGTGGCGTCGGCCACGCCTAGCAAAAGGTTGATCGCTCCCGGCCCAAGGGTCGCCGAACAAACCCCGGCCTTACCGGTCAATCGTCCATACACCTCGGCCATGAACGAAGCCGCCTGTTCATGGCGGACCAACACATAGCGGATCGTCGACGGTTCGAGCGCCCGCACGAGATGGATGTTCTCCTCGCCCGGTATGCCGAAGACATACTCGACGCCCTCGTTCTCGAGGCACCTGACGATCAACTCAGCCGTTGTGGTGTTGGACATGACGCTCCAGTCTGGTGTGGGCAACCCGGTGGTCCAGGCGCGATGCCGCAACTCTATGCCTCAGCAGCGGCGCGTGCCCGTACCAGCCCACTGCAGCCGTCGCTGACGCGGCCGGAGATTGCGCTCATCCAAAATGGGTGATGCATCGCTCACAAGCGCAGGTTGACAGAAGCCCGCAATCTGTTACGTTGACCCGAGAATGCCATAGGGATGAGTGGCAAACGGGAGGAGTAGACGTGACCAGAGTTCGTCGGATGGGACTTGCTGCCGTCGCAGCGCTAGTTATGGTGCTTGCCAGCTCCGCTGGCGCATCGGCGACGACCGCCCACCACAAAGCAGTTGCGACCAGCGGTCATGCCGCGGCAGTAGCCACGATCGCGAACAGCGGCTTCGGCAGCTATTCGGGTACCAAGCCGCTCTCAAAGATTGCGCCCGGAACCGTGCTCAAGACGCGGACCGTCGACCTGCACGTGGTCGATATCCCGCTGCCGGTGACGGTCATTCAGTTGCTCTACCGCTCGACCGGCGCGCTGGGGCAGCCGACCACCAACGTCACCTCGGTGATTGAGCCGCCATACCAACTCGGCACGACCAAGGTGGTCTCATTCGAGTCCGCCTACGACTCGCTGAACCCGGCGGACGAACCATCCGCGCAGATCTACGGGCACGGCACGCTCGGCGCCGCCATCTGGGATGCCGAGAACCTGTTCGTGGCGCCGCTGCTGCTCGACGGCGTGACCGTCGTGGTTCCCGATACAGAGGGTCAGAAGGCCGACTTTGCAGCGGGGCCGGTCTACGGGATGAACAGCCTCGATTCGATCCGCGCGGCCACCAATTCCAAACTCACGGGGATCGCCTCCACAGACCCGGTGGCGCTGTTGGGCTATTCCGGGGGCGCGATCGGCGTGGACTGGAGCGCACAGCTGGCACCCAAATACGCGCCTGCGGTGAACCGCCGTCTGGTGGGCGCCGCCGAAGGCGGTCTGCTGGTCGATCCGGCTCACAACCTCGAGTACGTGAACGGCTCCAGCACCTGGGCGGGAATCGCGCCCATGGCGATCGACGGCCTCGCTCGCGCCTATCGGATCGACATGGCGCCGTACATCAACAGCTACGGCAAACAGGTACTCGCGAAAATGCAGAGCGCCTCGATCATCAATGTGCTCGGCGCCTATCCCGGCCTCAAGTTCGCGCAGCTGGTGAAACCTCGGTACGCAAACCCGTTCAGCATCCCCCCATTCGTGAAGACCGTGAACCAGCTGAATCTCGGGCATCAGCCGATGCCGACGATCCCGTTTCTGATCGGCCAGGGCGCGGGCGGCTACGAGGAGGGGACGCCTGCGGGCGGACCCGGCATCGGCCCTGGCGACGGGGTGATGGTCACCGGTGATGTGCGCACGCTCGCGCGGGAGTTCTGCGCCGCCGGCGATGCCGTCGACTACCAGCAATACGACGCGCTGAGCCACACCTCGACGATGGTCGCGTGGGCCCCGGGCGCGGTGCTCTGGGTGGTCAATCAGCTGAACGGCGGCACCGCCCCCAACAACTGCTCAGCGATTCCGAGCGGCAACTCGCTGGCGCTGCAGAAGCTCGTCAAATAGCGTGGCTGGCCCGCACGAGGGCTCAATGTCGTTGCCTGGAGTCGAGCTCGGGAGCGTCGAAAGCTCGACCCAACGACGCTCGGGCGCCACTGGTCACCACACTGGCTCTCGGTTGGTGCCGAAACGTCAAATAACAACATCCGCGCACCACGGGAAGGTCGCAGAAGCGACCGCTGGCGCCGAAGTGTCGTTGACTGACTTCAGTGCTTCGGCGCCCGGCGCGCAACGGGCAACGCGCAACGCGCAACGCCCAGCGCGCAACGGGCAACGCGCAACGCGCAACGCGCAACGCGCAACGCGCAACGAAACCGTGGACCCGAGCTACTGAAGCCCGCCGCGGTTTGCGGTGATCTGCTCAGTGTTGAACCCGAGCCAGTGCATGCGCCCCGCGTAGCGTGCGTGCTCGATCTTCAGGCAGCGGTCCATGACCACTGTGACGCCGCCCTGCTCGGCGATGCTCGCGCCCTCGAGGTTGATGACGCCGAACTGCGCCCACAGCACCTTGGCGCCGATCGTAACCGCGTCGCGGGCGATATCGGGCAGCGCGTCAGGAGCGCGGAAAACGTTCACGATGTCGACCGGCTGCGGAACCTCGAGCAGCGAGCCGTAGCTGCGTTCGCCCAGCACCTCGGTCTCGCGCGGGTTCACGGGAATCACCTGATAGCCGTGGCGCTGAAGGTAGAAACCGACGAAATTGCTCGCCCGCAACGGGTTGCTTGAAAGCCCGACCACGGCGATCGTGCGGGCGTCGCGGATCACGCGCTGGATCGTGAACGGATCCTGGTAGCGCTCGGGCACCACAACAGCCGCCTCGTCGTTCGTATTTTCAGCACTCATCGGTCTGCCTCCAGTCCTTGAGCCAAATCCCAGATCAGATCGTCAACCGATTCCAGCCCGACCGACAGCCGGATCGTGCCCGGGCCGACGCCGGCAGCCTCAAGTTCGGCCTCGCTGAGCTGCCGGTGCGTGGTGCTGGCAGGATGGATGATCAGGCTCTTGGCATCGCCGACGTTGGCCAGATGCGACCACAGCTTCACCTTGCGGATCAGCCGTTGCCCCGCCTCGCGCCCGCCGGCCACGTCAAACGAGAACACTGCCCCCGCACCGAGGGGCAGATATTTCTCAACCAACGGCTGATAGCTGCTCGACGGCAGCCCCGGATAGCCGACCGCGGTCACCTGCTCGTGCGACTCCAGGAACGAGGCCACCGCCAGCGCGTTGGCAACGTGACGCTCCATTCGCAGCGACAACGTTTCGACTCCCTGCAGGAACAGGAACGCGTTGAAGGGCGACTGCGCCGCGCCAAGATCGCGCAGCGTCTCCGCCCGCAGCTTCATCAGATAGCCGTACATCCCAAAGGTCTCGTGAAACTGCAGTCCGTGATACGCCGGCGAGGGATCAGCGACAACTGGAAAGCGGCCGTTGGACCAATCAAACGTGCCCGCTTCGACCACAACACCACCGATGCTCGTGCCGTGGCCGCCAAGGAACTTGGTGGCCGAGTGCACAACGATGTCCGCCCCCCACTCGATGGGCCTGCAGAGATACGGCGTCGCGAACGTGTTGTCGACGATCAGCGGCAGCTCATGAGCATGCGCGATCTGAGCCAGTGCCGCGATGTCGAGCACGTTCCCCGAGGGGTTGCCGATCGTCTCCGCGAACAGCGCTTTGGTGTTCTCCCGCAACGCTCCACGCCACGCATCGAGATCGTCCGGGTCGACCCAGCTGACCTCGACCCCGAGCTTGCCGAGCAGGTGCTTGAACTGGTTCACGGTGCCGCCGTAGAGCGCCGAGGAGGAGACCACGTGGTCCCCAGGCGTGAGCAGCGTGAACAACGCCCCCGCCTGGGCCGCGATGCCGCTGGCGAACGCGACTCCCCCGGCGCCCCGCTCGAGGTTCGCAACCCGCTCCTCGAACACTGCGACGGTCGGATTCATGATCCGCGAGTAGGTGTTGCCGTACTCCTGCAGGTTGAAATACGCGGCCGCTGACTCGGGATCCTCGAACACGTAGCTGCTGGTCTGGAAGATCGGGACCGCCCGCGCGCCGGTGTTCGGATCGGGCCGCTGCCCGGCGTGCAGCTGACGCGTCTCAAACCCGAAATCACGCTCTGCAGCCATCAGGGCTGCTCCAGAAACTGTTGGATGATCGGGGTCTGCCGCGCTTCCTCGAGCAGGAAGCAATCATGGCCGTAGGGCGCCACGATGACTTCGCACTGCACCGATTTGCCGAGCGAGACGAGCGCCGCCTCAAGTTCGTGCGAACCGGCGGGCGGATACAGCCAGTCGGAGCTGAACGCGAGCAACAGTGTCTTCGCCTGGACACCCTTCAGTGCTTCGACCAGCGAGCCGTCGCCGTGGTCGCGGGCAACGTCGAAATAGGTCAAGGCCCGCGATGTGAGCAGATAGGTGTTGGCGTCGAACCGCTGCACGAAGGTCTCGGCCTGGTGTCGCAGGTAGCTCTCAACCTCGAATTCAGGCTCGCTCAGCGTGTAACGCAGATGCTCGGAGGACTGCAGCCGCCGACTGAACTTCTGTTCGAGCGCCGGTGCCGAGAGGTAGGTGATGTGACCGATCATGCGTGCGATGCCCATCCCCGAGGACGGTCCCAGCGGTGTGGCAGGCCCGGCATGGCCAGCCACACCGGCAAGCGTGTAGTAGTCGCCGCCCTTCCATTCGGGGTCGCGCATGATCGCCTCGCGTGCGATCGCGTTCCAGGCGAGACCCTGTGGTCGCAGCGCATGGGTGCTGGCGATCGGGATGATCGCGTCGACCTGATCGGGGTAGCTGATCGCCCATTCCAGCGCCTGCATTCCCCCGAGCGAACCACCGGCGACGACCGCCAGCCGCTCGATCCCGAGCTCATCCAGGAACGCACGCTGCGCGCGAACCATGTCAGCGACCGTGATCACCGGAAAGTCAGAGCCGTAGGGGCGTCCGCTCTGCGGCGAGATCGAGCTCGGTCCGGTGCTGCCGCGGCAGCCGCCCAGCAGGTTCGTGGAGATCACGTGGAAACGGTTCGTGTCAAACGCCTTGCCGGGACCGATCATCCCGTCCCACCAGCCAAGCGCCTTGCCCGAGCTCCCGTCGCGATCCTCAGCCCCGAAGCCGTCACGGGTGCCAGCGGCGGCCGGTTGCGCAGACACGCCCGCAGCATGGGCGTCGCCGCTGAGCGCGTGACAGACGAGGATCACGTTGTCGCGCTGGGGCGCGAGTTCGCCGTAGGTCTCGTAGGCGATCCGCACCCGGTGGAGCGTGCGCCCGCACTCGAGCGCGAGCGGAGCGGGAAGCTCGAGCAAGCGGGTCTCGACGGTCCCCACCGACCCGGGGACTGCGGCCGTGACGGCGGGCGACGGATTTTTACTCGTTGAGGTGGCCACGACAGATATTCTCTAAAATCCTGACCCGAATATAGGCTAATTGACCGCGAGGCGTACTAACCATGAGTGCAACAGATAGCGATGTCAACAACGGCGTAAACGTCGCAGCCCTGCTCGAGGCGCGCGAGGTGCTGGCAGACGCCCCCGAGGCGGCTCAATTCAGGTGGCGCTCATCCACCAAATGGGAGCACGGGGTGCACACCACCACGACCGTCGAGGGCTACTTTGGGCTCGGTGAGGAACAGCTTCACAAGCAGCGCTCGGAGTTCACGGCCGATCATCCCGCGGTGTTCGCGGCCGAGGATCACGGCATTACCCCGATTGAATACCTGCTCGTGGGTCTCGGCACCTGCCTCACCGCCGGGGTAGCGTCGGTTGCGCAGAACCGCGGTATCCAGCTGAACTCGGTGGAGGCGACGGTCGAGGGCGATCACGACATCCGCGGAATCCTTGGCGACGGCGACGTGCGCAACGGTTACAACGGCATCCGCGTTGAGTTCAAGATCGACGCCGACGCGACCGAGCAGGAGATCGAGGCGCTGGTAGCCCAGTCACAGAAGCGCTCGGCGGTGTTCGACGCGCTCACCAACCCGACCGACATCAGCGTCTCGGTAGCTTGACGGCTGCTTGCGAGCAGATCGACGCCGTCGTCATCGGCGCGGGCCACGCGGGCCTAGCCGCCAGCCATTACCTCACCGCGTACGGGATCGACCACGTCGTACTCGAGCGCGGTGAGGTGGCCAACTCGTGGGCCAACGAACGCTGGGACTCGCTGCGGCTGCTGAGCCCGAACTGGCTCACGCGTCTGCCGGGTACGGAGTACTCAGGCACCGATCCCGACGGGTACATGACCGCTGCGCAGGTCGCGGACCTGATCCGCGACTATGGCGAGGCGAACGCTCTGCCGATTCGGACCGGCGTTGAGGTGACATCGCTCGAGCGCGACGGCGACGATTACCTGGTGCGAGCCAGCACCAGCGAGATTCGCGCGCGTAGCGTGGTGATCGCCAGCGGCGCCTGCAACCTGCCAGCCGTGCCCGCGCTCGCGGAGTCGATCCCCGACTCGGTCGTGCAACTGACCGCGTTCGGATACCGCAACGCCGGCCAACTCGCTGACGGCGGCGTGTTGGTGGTTGGCGCCTCGGCAACCGGGCTGCAGCTGGCGTCGGAAATCTCCGCCAGCGGGCGACAGGTCACCCTGGCCGTCGGTGAGCACGTGCGGATGCCGCGGACCTATCGCGGGCGCGACGTGCTCTGGTGGATGCACGCGTCCGGAGTGTGGGACGAGTCCTACACCGAGGTCGACGATCTCAGCCGCGCCCGCAGCCTACCCTCCCCCCAGCTGGTCGGCACGCCGGAGCGATTGACCCTGGATTTGGCCGGCTTGCAGAGCCTGGGCGTCGAGCTCGTCGGGCGCCTCGCGGCGGTGCGCGACGGTGAGGCGCTGTTCTCGGGCGGCTTGCGCAACGCGCTCGCACTGGCTGACCTGAAGCTGACGCGGCTGCTCGACGGATTCGATGAATGGGCGAGCGAGTCCGGGATCCCGGATCTGCCCGCCCCCGAGCGCTTACCGGCGACCGAACTGGACGGCTCGCCACGGCTGCGCATCGATCTGCGCGGCGGTGAGATCAACACCGTGATCTGGGCCACCGGCTACCGCCCCGATTACTCCTGGTTGCAGATCCCGGTGCTCGATGCCAAGGGCATGCTGCGCCACGACGGTGGCGTGGTCACGCAGAGCCCCGGGCTTTACGTGCTCGGGTTACCGGTGCTGCGCCGACGCAAGTCGACGTTCATCCACGGGATCGATGACGACAGCCGCGAGCTGGTCGCCCACCTAGCCGGGTATCTGCAGTCGAGTCCGGGGGTTGGCAGAACCGGAAGCGGCGCTCGAGCCCAGATCAGCTGACGCATCCCCGGGTGATCACGCGATGTGCGTATCGTTTAGGGGGCTCTGCGCGTGCTTTTACAGAGGCGTTGTGTGACTACCGGTGTTTCCGTGATTATTCGGGAAGGTTTCGCAGTTGACGGGCGTCCTTAAGATCATTCGAACACATGACAGCTGACGACCACACACCTGAACGTGAAGCTCGCGTGGCAGCGATGCTGCACGAGGCCGCGACAACGGAACGTGCTCCGGAGACGCTGCGTGCTTCGGTGCGCTCGCTCCAGTCCGGGCGCGCGACGGCGCCACGAGCGTCGCGATCACGACGGCTCGGGTTCCAGCTGACGGCGGCCGCCGGGGCGCTGGCGGTGGTGCTGGTACTGCTGTTCACGGTCGTCGGATCGAGTGGCAGCGGAACGCCTTCACTGCCGCAGGTGGCTGCGCTGGCCAGGCTGAGCGCCACCGAACCGGCGCCGAGACCCGAACCTTCCGCGCCGACGACCTCGCTCACGACACACGTGCAGGGGCTGCACTTCCCCAACTGGGGCAGCTACTCGGGATGGCATGCCACCGGCGCCCGTCATGACCAGCCCAACGGTCGCGCCGTTACAACCGTCTTCTACCGGCGCGGCGGCCACGAGGTTGCGTACTCGATCGTCGCGCGACCGGCTCTGACCGACAGCACCGCCCAGACTTACCACGTATTTCACCGCGGCAACCGCACCTACGTGCTGTGGACCGCCGCCGGCCACACCTGCCTCGTCTCCGCCGTGGGCCTGAGCGGGCAGCAGCTGACGAGTTTGGCCCAGACGGCCTGAGCTGCTCAAGGTCAGGCCCGCCGAGCGGCCGGACCTGATCGGGGTCTAGTCGATCTTCAGCATCTCGGCAAGCTGTCGGCGCCCACGATGAACTCGCGTGGTGAGCGTCGCTTCGCGCACGCGCAAGCTCTTGGCCGCGTCGCGATAGGACATACCAGCGATGTCCACCGCAATCACCGCGTCGCGGAAGGCCTCGGGTAGCTGAGCGACGTACTCATAAAGGATCGCCGCGTCCAGGTGTGCCTCGGGGCTCATGAATGAACGCTGGTCAGCAAGCTCAAAGTCGTCGCTGAGCGGAACCTGCTGCGGGCGTCGCTGCCTTGTTCGCTGGGAGCTGATGAACGTGTGACGCAGCGCGGTAAGCAGGTAGCCGATGTCGTCGTCGCGGCGAACCAATCGTTTGCGCCTCAACACGATCGCAAACGTCTCCTGAACCAGGTCCTCGGCGTCCTCACGGTTGCCGCACAGGCCCCAGGCGGCCCGATACAAGCGGTCGATGTGATCGCCGAGTGTGTCGGCGTCGAGTTCGTGTCCGTCGCTCATCGCGAACCCAGTTTTTCATTTTCGGGAAGTTTTTCCGGATATCCGCCGTCCTCGTATGCGAACCCCCACTCTCCGCGCCGGGCACCCGTCGCGAGAACGAACACTTCCAGGAGACCTACAAGATGTTCCCAAAACGACTTATGGCGCTGTCAGCAGCAGCCGTGACCGCGCTCGCGATCGCAGCTTGCGGCGGTTCCAGCACTAACACCACCACGACCCATCATCGGACCAGCACGACCGCGAAAACCTCCGTGAGTAGCGGATCCAGTGCTTCGCCCGTGAAGCTGGCGTCGATCTCCGTTTCTCATAACGGCGTCACGACGCACAAGATGGGCCTCGTGAATTCGAGTAATCACCCTGTCTATCTGCTCACCGGCGACAGCAAGTCGCACCCGCTGTGCACGTCGTCGAGCTGCCTGTCGGCTTGGCCGCCAGTGACGACCACGAGCAGCAGCCCGAAACTCGGCACGGGAGTCCACGGGACCCTGACCGTGTGGACGCATAACGGCATCCATCAGCTCGTGTTGAACGGACACCCGCTGTACCTGTTCGCCGGCGACGGCAACTCGGGGATCGCCAACGGCAACGACCTGAAGAGCTTCGGCGGAACCTGGTTGGTCTTGAACTCGTCCGGCGCCGCGATCCAACTCGCCAAGTCTTCCAGCGGTTCGAGCGGTTCAGGGACTTCGACCGGCTCGGGCTCCGGATACGGCAGCGGCTACTAACGATCGCTGGTCTCCATCTGAAAGGGCGGACGGATGCTCAGGCGCGGAGCGTCCGTCCGCGGTTCAGATCGGGGTCTCGATATAGGCCCCGCCGACGTCATCTAACGCGTCCATCCGCACCGCATGCGAACATATGTTCGTGCGTTGGGATAAGCAGGCAACGACGCAGGACTCCGAAGGCAGGCTGCCGGGGTACCGCGATGTCACGATCCGGCACTTCGATGCCCCAGAGGCGCTCGACACGCGTTTCTACGAGGTTCGCTCCAAATCGATTCTCAATCGCGTGCCCGCTGCCAGTCAGATGCCGTTCAAGTGGACGGTCAATCCGTACAGAGGTTGTGCCCACGCGTGCACCTACTGCCTGTCTGGCGACACGCGGATCCTGATGGCCGACGGCACCACCCGCGCGATGCGCGACCTTCGTGTCGGCGACGAGATCGTGGGAACCGTGCGCGATTCTACGTACCGCCGACTAACGAAGACCGTCGTGTTAGCAAAGTGGTCGACCATCAAACCTGCCTACGCAGTGAGTCTTGACGACGGCACGGAGATCGTGGCGAGCGCGGATCATCGGTTCCTCACTGCACAGGGATGGAAACACGTCACGGGTGCACGGCACAGTGCAGAACAACGGCCCCATCTCACCATAGGCACGCGGCTGCTCGGCCCTGGCGGCGACGCGACTGTGGTGTCGATGGAACCGTTGGGACGGGCCATGACGATGTACGACATCACGAGCGGAACCGAAGACTTCATCGCTAATGGAGTGGTCAGCCACAACTGCTTCGCCCGGCCTACGCACGAGTACCTGGAACTGAACGCCGGGCGCGACTTCGAGCGGGAGATCGTGGTGAAGGTCAACGCGCCTGAACTGCTGCGAGCCGAGCTGGCGCGCAGCAAATGGCGACACGAGCACGTTGCACTGGGGACGAATACTGACCCGTACCAATGGGCAGAGGGAAAGTATGAGCTGATGCGCGGGATCTGGGAGGCCCTGCGGGATGCCCGCAACCCTTGCTCGGTGCTGACGAAATCACCCCTGCTGCTGCGGGACCTCGACCTTATGCGGGAGCTGAACGGGGTGACCGACTTCAGCGCGGCACTGTCGATCCCGACGCTCGAGCGACAGGCCTGGCGGGCGACTGAGCCGCGAACTCCCAACCCGACGGCGCGGCTCGAGGCGGTCGCCGAGTTATCGGAAGCCGGCATCAGAACCGGGGTGCTGGTGGCACCGCTGATGCCCGGGATCAACGATTCACCTGAGCAGGTGCGAGAAGTGGTGCGGTTGGCCACCGAGGCGGGAGCGACCTACATCTCCGGGATCGCGCTGCATCTGCGGCGTGGTCTGCGTGAGGTGTTCATGGAGTGGCTCGCCGAGCAGCGCCCGGAGCTCGTGCCGCGGTATGAATCGCTGTACAAAGGCGGCGCGTACATGCCGGCGGCCGAGCGCCGTCGGCTCGCGCAACTGGTTGACGGACCATTGACGCCGCCTGGTGAGCGCTTCAGCAGACTTCTGCGCGACCAAACGAATCCGTCCACAACCCCGACCCGTCGGCCGCCCGAGCAATCGCAGATGCAGCTGTTCTGAGCACGGCCAAATTGATACTGCTCAGCCGCCGCTGGTGACCTGTCCGTGGAGCGCGACCGCATGCGCGCGAATCGCCTCGATCAGCACCACCGCGGCTGGTGCCAGTTCACGTTCGCGTGCCTGACACAGCGTCAGCGTGCGTGGCGGGACCTCGTCGCGGAGCGATAGTCGCCGTAGCCGCGGGTCGGTCAGCTCGCTGGCGGCCAGCGCCCCGATACAGGCGCACCCGAGGCCGTTGGCCACCAGTGTCTGGATCATCAGGTTGTCGTCGGTCCGGTAGAGGATCCGTGGGCGCACGCCCTGTTGGCGCCAAAGCCGCTCAAGGTTCGCCTGGGCGCGCCAGCGCTGCTGCCAGGCGATCATGTCAGCACCGTGGAGCGCACTCAGTGTGATCGACCCCTCGGCAGCGACTGGGTCGTCCTGATGGGCCACAACCATCCAGGTGTCCTCGAACAGCGGCGTGGTGCGAACGTGCTCGTCAGCCTCGACGTTGATGAACAGCCCGAGGTCCAGCTGGCCCTGCGCGAGCTGTGCGCGCAACGTCTCGGAGGTCCCCGAGTTCACCAGCGACACCTCGATCCCTGGGCTGTTGCGGCGTAGACGCGCGAGCGGGCCTGCGATCAGCGCCCCGGTGCTCTGCGACATCCCGACGCGCAAGCGGCCGCGTTCTCCGGCCAGCGCGGCGCGAACCTCTGCTTCGAGCCCCTGGTTCGCCGCCAGCACGCGCTGCGCATGCTGGTAGACGAGCTCACCGTGGGCGGTGAGCGTGATCTTCGCGCGGCCGCCAGGACGCACGAATACGCTCACGCCCAGGCGCCGCTCGATTCCCGATATCTGATGCGAGACCGCCGACTGGGTGTAGCCGAGAGCGCGCGCCGCCGCGCGGAACGAGCCGAGGTCAGCGACCGTCACCAACGACCGCAACGCGCGTGGATCGATCGGCTCAGCGTTCACTGACATCGATCATTCTTGAGAAAAGAGTTCATTTGAGCAGATCATAAATCGCACCTAGATTAGAGATGTGCCCACAACAGTCAAGCTCAAGCCAACCCGCCGCATGCGCGGCGGCCATGAGCAACTGAAGCGGACGGCACTGAGAAATCGCGAGCCGCACAAGGCGGTCACCGGCGACTCGCGCACGATCAAGCGTGCGCTGATCATCATCTGCTTCGGCGCGCTGATGTCATCGATCGACGCCACCGTCGTGAACGTTGCACTGAACACGCTCGAGCATGATCTGCACACATCCGTGGCGAGCGTGCAGTGGGTGATGACCGCCTACATGCTGACCGTCGCCGGAGTGATCCCCGTGAGCGGTTGGGTCTCCCGTCGCCTCGGAGCGCGCCGCGTCTACATCGCCGCGCTCGCGCTATTCGGCTTCAGCTCCGCGCTGTGCGCGCTGGCCGGTTCGCTGCAGATGCTGGTCGCCTGCCGGCTGCTGCAAGGCCTGGCGGGCGGGATGCTCGTCCCGATCGGGCAGCTGATCGCCGCCGAGGTGGCCGGCCCCGATCGCATGGGCAAGATGGTCAGTCGCATCTGGTCCTTCAGTTCGATCGGTGCGATGCTCGGCCCCACGCTCGGCGGGGCAATCCTGGAGACGGCGGGCTGGCGCTGGATCTTCATGATCAACCTCCCGCTCAGCGCGGTCGCAACCGTAGCCGCGTTCTTCCTGCTCCCCCAGACGCCGAGCCGACCCGCGGGCAAACTCGACGTCGGCGGCCTGTTGCGGCTGAGTATCGGCGTCCCGGCAATGGTGTTCGCACTCGCCCAGGCCGAACAGAGCGGCAGCGTTACCTCCCCTAGCGCGGTCATCCCGATGCTGATCGGGGTCCTGCTCGTGCTGGACTTCGTGCGCCACGCACGCCGCTCGTCGCGGCCGCTGCTCGACCTGCGGCTGTTCGCCCGGCCGACCTTCCGCGCCGGCGCAATCACGATCTTCGTCGTCGATATCGCCTGGTTTGGCGTGCTGGTGCTGATCCCGCTCTGCTTCCAGCAGCTGCTGCACCTGAGCCCGATGGACGCCGGCCTGCTGATGGCGCCGCAGGGCGTCGGCACCGCCACCGGCATGTGGCTCTCGAGCCGGATCGATGACTCCCGGGCTCGCAGCCTCGGTGCGCTCGGTACGTTCGTCGTCGCCGGCACCACGCTGACGCTCGCCGGCTTCGGCGCTTCGGTCCCGATCTGGGCGGTCTGCGTGACGCTGCTGTTCGCAGGCCTGGGCGCCGGACTGAGCTGGATCCCTGCGACCGCCGCCGGCTACGTCGGGCTCAAACAGGATGAGATCTCCCACGGCTCGCCGCTGATGACCGTCACGATGCGCCTGGGGGCATCGTTCGGCACCGCAATCGCGGCGATCCTGCTGCAGGCCAACCTCGACAGCGCAAGCGGGACCATGAGCGAGGCCTTCCACTCGAGCTTCCTATGGTTCGCGGCGATCGCGGTGCTCGCCGGGCTGATCTACGTCTACCTCTGCCGCGTCGTAAAGCGGACGTCAGCCAAGCCAAGCGCCGCCGCGGCCCGGGTCTGTCGCGAATCCGACGGACGCTCGGTGACCGGGCGGCTACGCCGCCGGCTCGGCACCGCCGTGGGCAACTGAGGCATCGAACCCGACGGCCTAGCCGGCCGTCGTCGGAACCTTCACGTTGACCGTCGGCACGTCCGCCAACGGGTTGCAGATCGCTGCCGGCTGCGCCTCGTGTTGCAGTACGCGGCGTAGACGCACGAACGCGACGCTGCCGAGCGCGGCCGGTACCCACAACGAGATCGCGTGGTACACGAGCACTGCCGCGGTGCTCACGGCCAACGGTTGCTTGTAGAGGACGAGCACGCCGATCAGCCCGAGATCGAGTCCCCCGAAGCCTCCGGGGATCGGAAGATTGCCGCCCAGCTGGCCGATCAGGTAGGCGAGCGCGACGATCCCCAGCGGGGGCGAGTAGTGGAACGCCTTGAAAGCGACGACCAGCACAGCCAGATCGAAGATCATCGCCCCGAACGAGCCGATCAGAACTCCGACCGGCGCCGTGCGCAACAGCCGCAGGCTGTCGACGACGCCCTGACCCAACGAGTTGCGTGCGAACTCGACGCCCTTGCCGAGCTTGCCGGTGGGTGGTGTCGCGGGCGGCTTCTTGCGTCGTATCCGCGGCAGTCCGACGGCCACCGCGGTGGCGACGATCACGCACAAGCCGGCGCCCACGTAGGTTACGACCGGCTGCGGGTCACGGTGAAAGACGCCGATCAGAAACAGCGCGCCGAGAATCACCATCGCGACGAAGTTGGCGAGGCTCGTCAGGAAGAAGAAGGCGACCGTGCGGCGACCGATGTGTTCTGTGTTCATCCCTCCCTGCTTCAGCGCCCAGGCACCCAACGCGAGGCCCCCGGCGCCGCTCACCGACAGCACCGAGTTCGCGCCCTGCTCGGCCATCCCGAACTGATAGCTGAGACTCCAGCGCATACGCCGGCAGAAGACCGAGCGGAAAATCACGACGTAGGAAAGTGCGGAAAGGAACTCAAGTCCGATCCCCACCAGCACCCATCCGAGGCTCGCGTGCGTGAGCCGCGATCGCAGCTCCCCAAGCCCAGGCCCGGTAAAGATGAAGATCACGATCACGGCGACCACCACCATGAACTGCAGCAGTCGCCGGCCGATGCGCTTGGGGCTCAGTTGCTCCGGGGTAACCGACAGGATTTGGTCGTCGCCCGCTGGCGGGTCCCCGCTCGGATCGGCGTGCACAGGGTCAGCCATTGGAGAAGGATCGCCAACGGTTAGGTGAATTGCAATCACCCGTTTTAGGTGACTGCACGCCGCGTACGTCGAGCGTTGCTCAGGCGCCGGGAGTCACCGCGAGGTCGCGCGAGATCGCGGCCGCGGTCTGCTGCAGCGGCCCCAACAGGCGCCTGCGCATCTCGGCGGCAGTCATGCTCGCCGCCGGCACCGACACGTTGATCGCGGCGACCACTTCCTGGGATTGGCCCAGAATCGGTACGGCGATCGAGCGCAGCCCGATCTCCAGCTCCTGATCGACCAGCGCGTAACCCTGGTCGGCCACGCGCGTCAGCTCTTGATCGAGTTGCTCACGCGTGGTGATCGTCTTCGGCGTTCTCGCTTCGAGGATCGCGGTGCGCAGGATCGTCTCCCGCTGCGCCTGGTCGAGCCCCGCCAGCAGCACCCGGCCCATTGAAGTCTCGTGCGCGGGAAACCGCGTACCGATGCTGATCGCAACGCTCATGATCCGCCGCGCCGGGACCCTTGCGACGTAGACGATCTGGTCGCCGTCGAGCACCGAGACCGACGACGACTCGTGGACGCTGTCGACCAAGTGCGCAAGGTGCGGACCGGCGATCTCCGGGAGCGTCAGGCTCGACAGGTACGAGTACCCGAGCTCAAGCACCTGTGGCGTGAGCCGGAAGCGGCCATCGGACTGGCGCACGTAGCCGAGCTTCTCGAGCGTCAGCAGAAAACGTCGTGCGCTAGCGCGCGTCAGCCCGGTAGCGCGGGCGACGTCGGCGAGGGTCTGCGCCGACGCCGTGTCGAGCGCTCGGATCACCGCCAGGCCGCGCTCGAGCGACTGTACGTAGGCCGTGTCGCGCGGCTCGGAGTGCTGCTCGCTGCCGCTGTCGCGCTCGAGCGTCAGAGCGCTCCCTCCTCGCGCAGGATCGGCTCCGCGATCTTCAATGCGGTGTTTGTGGCCGGCACGCCGGCGTAGACGGCGGTATGGACCAGAACCTCGGAGATCTCCTCTGCGGTGAGCCCGTTGCGCAGCGCCGCGCGCAGGTGCAGCACCAGCTCATCGTGGTGGCCGAGCGCGCACATCAGTGCCAGCGTGATGCAACTGCGCGTCTTGCGATCGAGCGTCTCGTCGTCCCACACCGTCCCCCACGCGTAGCTGGTGATGATCGTCTGGAAGCGCCGCGTGAAGTCGCTGGTGTTGGCTACCGCGCGGTCGACATGCGCGTCTCCGAGCACTTCGCGGCGAACCTTCATTCCGGACTCGTAGGTGTCGTCCATCGCTTCCTCCATGTATTCACAGATCATCTCGGCGACGTATTCCGGGCGTTGCACCATTGGAATGTGCGCGGCCGGGTCGATCAGTTCATAGAGCGCGCCGGGAATCGCGGCGGCGATCAGCTCGCTGTGCTGCGGCGGCAGCGACTGGTCCTGTGCCCCGGCGGCCACCAACACCGGAATCTTCACGGTCTCAAGCTCGGCCCTGAGGTCGAGGCGGGCCAGCATCCGGCAGAGCCGCGCGTAGCCTTCGACCGGGCTCATGCGCAACTGTGTCAGCAGCCGCTCGCGCGCGTCGGGGTGGGCCTGCGCGAAGTCTTCGGTCAACCATCGCCCGACCACCGCCTCCGCGATCGGTTCGGTGCTGCCGGCTTCGAGCACCGTCGTTGATCGTGATTCCCAGCTCTCCGGGTTCCCGGGATGTGCGGAGCTGTTGAAGATACCCGCCCAGGTGACTCGCTCGCCCGCGTTGGCGGCCAGCCACTGGGCGACCATCCCCCCGACTGAGACGCCGACGTAGGCGGCCGTCTCGATCTCAAGTTCGTCCAGGAGCGCGATCACGTCAGCGCCGAGGTCGGCGATCGTCGGCTCCCCGCCCGGGTCCGGGGATCCGCCCTGACCGCGATGGTCGTAGCGGATCACCCGTAGTCCGTCGGACAAGAGCCGCTCCGCGCACGCGTCCCACATCGTGAAGTCGGTCCCGAGCGAGTTGCCGAGCACGATCACCTGACCGCCTTCGGGTCCGTCGATGCGGTAGTTCACGGTTGTCGGCATCAGCGGGGCTCCTGGTCGGTTGCGGGGGGCCGTGGCGCGCATCGTGATGCGGTTCGCGGGTCAGCCACCAAGGTTGGCAGACATCCGTGCAGGATCGAGTTCCAGGTGGGTGAGCAGATCAGCGCTCCACGCTGCCGCCGAGGCAGTGAGCGTGAGCAGCTCGCCGACGGTTCCCCACTCCGCCTGCCAGGCGCCGGCCGCGCGTTCATGTTCCTGCTCCATCGCGGCCAGCACGGTCGCCACCAGTCCCGGAGCGCGCTTGGTGCAGGCCAGTACCGATACCGCCGCAACCGGATTGCGCTTGTGCTTCATCGCCGAGGAACCACCGCGCCCGGGGACGCCTTCAGATGCCTCGCCGACCTCCGTCTGGGCCAGCAGCGTCACGTCGCGTGCGACCTTGCCGAGCGCGCCGCAGAGGATCCCCGCGGCGGCGGCCAGCTGCGCCACCAGTACGCGGTTGGTGTGCCAGCTTCGCTCGCGAGCGGCGAGGCCCAGACGCGCTGCCACGAGTCTGGTCACGCGCGGATCGCCGCTGCCGACCGGTCCGCTGAGCTGCGCCGGAAGCGAGCTCTGTGCCTGTTCGACTCCAGCGGCGGCCTCGGTGATCGCATCCTGCCAGCGCCGGGCTTTGTCGGCGAAGCGCAGCGGGAGCGCGCGTTGCAGCAGCGTGCGGCCGGCCAGCTCGGCCGCGCCGGCGCGCTCCGCGAGCGTCCCTGCTGCGGTCGCAGCATCGGCGGTGTCGACCAGCGTTACCGCCAGCGAGCGCCTGGCCAGCAACATCATCGCGGTGTCAATGATGTCCTGGCTGGTGGCACCGACGTGAACTGCTGCCGCGTGCTCGGGTCCGGCCAGCTCGCGCAGGCGCGCAACCAGCGGGATCACCGGGGTTGCGTGGTCGGCGCCTTCGCGTGCGATCGCCGCGAGGTCGAAGCGTTCGGGATCGGCGACCGCCTCGATCGCACCGGCGGCAGCGGAGCTGATCCGCCCCAGTTCGGCGTTGGCAAGCGCCAGGGCGGCTTCGACCTCGAGCATCGCCTGCAGCCATGCGCGGGCCTCGAATTCGGCGGCACCCTGGCCGCGAGCGTAGGTCCCCGAGAACAGCTCGTTCATGGCAGCAGTGTCTCAGCTCAGACCGCGAAGAACACGGTCTCTCCCTGGCCCTGCAAGCGCATGTCGAAGCGGTAGCCGCCGTCGGTCGGCTCGGCGATCAGGGTGGCGCGGCGGTCCACAGGGACCGCCGCGAGCACAGCGTCCTCGGCGTTGGCAGCGGTCTCGTCACCAAAGTAGATCCGCGTGACAACGCGCTGCAGCATCCCGCGGGCAAACAGCGAGACGTCGATGTGCGGCGCCTGCAGGCGTCCGGCGAGGTCGACGACGCGACCCGGTTTGACCGTGTGGATTGCGTAGCTACCGTCACCGTCCTCGACGGTCCAGCGCCCGAACCCGCGGAAGCCGTCCAGCACCGAGGGTCCGCCGTAGCCGTGAATGTCGGCGAATTTGCCGTCGGGGTCGGCCTGCCAGGTCTCGACCACGTGATCGGGGACGAGCTCGCCATGGCCGTCATAGATCCTTCCTGTGATGACGATCCCGCCCGGTGTCCCGGCTGGGACCACCTGGTTCTGGCCGTCGTACGGAAGCCCAATCGCAAAGTACGGTCCGACCGTCTGGGAAGGTGTGAGCCGATGGATCATCAGAACTCCTCCTCGAACGGAGTCGCGCCGGGGCCGCGCAGGTAGATGTCCCAGCTGAACGCCTGCGCCCAGTTGGGTCGTGTTGCGTGGATGTCGAAGCTGGAGATCATGCGCTCGCGCGCCTGCTCGTCGCGCACTGAGTTGAAAATTGGGTCGTAGGGGAAGAACGGATCGCCGGGGAAGTACATCTGCGTGACCAGCCGCTGCGTGAACGCGCGACCGAGCAGGCTGAAATGGATGTGCGCGGGCCGCCAGGCGTTGTAGTGGTTGCCCCACGGGTAGGCGCCGGGCTTGATCGTGGTGAATTCGTAGTAGCCGTTGTCGTCGGTGACGGCCCGTCCGGCGCCACTGAAGTTCGGGTCCAGCGCGGCCGGCCAGCGGTCCCATTTGTGGGCGTAGCGGCCGGACGCGTTCGCCTGCCAGACCTCTACCAGCGTGCCGCGCAGCGGCTTGCCCTCGGTGTCGTAGACGTGTCCGGAGACTATGATCCGCTCGCCCAGCGGCATCTGCTTGTGCTGAGCGGTGAGGTCGTTGTCGGTCGGTTTGAGGCCGACCGCGCGATCGAGCTGCGGCCCGGTGATCTCGGTGATGGTCTGCGGCAGGTAGATCAGCGGCTGCTTGGGATGACGCAGCTGCGTCGACTTGTATTCGGGGGTGTCCAGCGCCGGATGCGCGTCTGCGGGTGCACGCATGTAGCTGGTTGGTGTGTCCCCTACCGGATCGTAGATCTGCTGCGGCTGGTCTGGTTCGCTGGTGCTCATCTCACTCTCCGCTCGCTCACGCTTCGATTACGACGGCCAGTCCTTGGCCGACTCCAATGCAGATCGCGGCCAGACCATAGCCGCCGCCGCGTATCTGTAGTTCATACGCGAGCCCTGCCAGGATCCGCGCTCCGGAGGCTCCGAGCGGGTGGCCGATCGCGATCGCGCCGCCGTTGACGTTCACGAGCTCGGGGTCAAGCTCGCTCCAAGCGTTCACACACGCCAGTGACTGCGCCGCGAACGCCTCGTTCAGTTCGACGGCCTTGATGTCCGACCAACTCAGCCCGGCTCGCGCCAGCGCCCGGTTCGCGGCCTCGACCGGGGCGAACCCGAAGATATCGGGATCGAGCGCATGGATCCCGCGGCTAACGATCCGCGCCAGCGGCTCGCCGGGAATTGACTCATCGCCGATCAGCAGTGCCGAGGCGCCGTCGTTCAATGAGGACGCGTTGCCGGCCGTGACCGTGCCGTCGGCGGCGAACGCCGGCTTGAGCTTCGACAGCTTCTCAACGGTGCTTCCGCGGCGCAGCGTTTCGTCCTGCTCAAGCTCGGTGCCTGGCACCGGGATCACCCAGTTGTCATAGAACCCGTTGTCCCAGGCCCGCGCGGTGAGGCGATGGCTGCGCTCGGCAAACGCGTCCTGTTGCTCGCGCGTGATGTTATGGATCGCGGCCAGTTTCTCGGTGCTGGCGCCCAGCGAGATCGTCCACTGGTCGGGCATCAGCGGATTCACCATGCGCCAGCCGAGCGCGGTGCCGTAGATGGTCTGGTCGCCGCTGATGAAGGCCCTACCGGACTGCGGCAGCACCATCGGCGCGCGGCTCATCGATTCGACCCCACCAACCAGCACGCAGCTCGCGTCGCCGCTTTCGATCATGCGGCTGGCCTGCATCGCCGCGTCGAGGCTCGATCCACATAGGCGGTTCACAGTGGTTCCCGGGACGCTGGTCGGTAACCCGGCCAGCAGCACCGCCATCCGCGCGACGTTGCGGTTGTCCTCGCCCGCCTGGTTGGCGTCGCCGAAGATCACATCGCTGATCGCCGCCGGCTCGAGCTCCGGGTTGCGCGCAAGCAGCTCAGCGATCACATGGGCGCCGAGATCATCCGCGCGCACCTTCGCGAGCGCTCCTCCGTACTTGCCGAACGGGGTGCGGATTCCGTCGTAGAGGTATGCCTCACTCACTGCTCAAAGTCTCCTTGATCGCACATCACGGCACCGCTCAGCGGGCGACCAGTTCGCGCAGCGCGTCGAGTTCCGCGGCGGTCGGTTCCGGCGTGACCGCCGGCTCGTCGACGATTTTCAGGTCCCAGCCGGTGTGTTCCTGCACCTGGTCGACGGTCACGCCCGGAAGCAGCGCGGTGAGCGTCAGTTCACTGTCGACCGGCTCGAGCACGCCGAGGTCGGTGATCACGCGTGTGGTGCGGGCGCCGGAGGTTGTGAGGAAGTCGAGCTGCTGCACGAACGTGCGCCGTGAGTGCGGTGCAATCACCACGACCTCTTCGCAGCCGATCGCGATCTCGGGCGCGCCGCCAGCGCCGGGTAGGCGCGTCTTGGGGTGGTCGTAGTCGCCGATCACGGTGCTGTTGAGGTTGGCGTGGCGGTCGACCTGCGCCGCCCCCAGGAACGCCACCTGAATGCGCCCGGGGCTGATCCAGTAGTTGAACATCTCGGTTACGGGCACCACCAGATCGGCCGTCTGTGCGAGCTCACCGTCGCCGATCGAGAGCGGTACGTGGTAGGGCTTGGCGCCGATAGTTCCGGACTCGTAGACGAGTACCAGTTCCGGATTTGCGATCGTGCGGGCCAACAGCGCCGCCGTGCTCGGACGCCCCACGCCGATGAAGCAGGAGCGCTTGTCGGCGAGCGACCGTGCGGCGACGATCGTCTGGATCTCACCGTTGGTGGCGGGCTGTTGTTCGACGTTGGTCATCGTGTCGCGCTCTGCCGGTTCAGCACGTGCTCGTCCATCCAGGTCGCGAACTTGTCGCGGTCGCGACTGATCACGTCCCACTGCTTGTAGAACTCGTTGTCGCGGTCGGTGATGTCAAGCGTGTACGAGGGCTGCGATCCGCCCGGCGCCGCGCGACCGCATCGATCACCCAGCCCGGGATCACGACCGCGCCCGGCCGCGGCTCGAGCTTGTCGACGATCCGCTCGACCGTGACCAGCGAACGCTTGGCGGCGAGCACGGCCTCCTTCTGCACGCCGGTGATTCCCCAAAGCTGCACGTTTCCCTGGCGGTCGGCCTCCTGCGCATGGATGATCGCGACGTCCGGGTTCAGCGCGGGCACCGCCATCAGCTCCTGGCCGGTGAACGGGCAGGTCACCGCCTTCACGTTGGTGTGGTGGCGCAGATCCGTGCCGAGGTCACCGCGCATCACCGCGAACGGGAGCTTCGCGGCACCGGCGGCCCACCGGTTGGCCATGCCGGCATGCGAGTACTCCTCGAGCTCGATCGGCCGCGGCCAGGCGTGCTCGACCGCGTCACGTATCCGGTGCAGAGACCCGACCCCCGGGTTGCCCGCGTATGAGAACACGAGCTTGCGGGCGGCACCGACGCCGATCATCTGGTCGTAGATGATGTCCGGGGTCAGCCGCGAGAGCTCCAGCTCGGTGCGCCCCTGGCGCAGAATCTCGTGGCCCGCGGCAAACGGGATCAGGTGCGTGAAGCCCTCAAGCGCGACGCTGTCGCCGTCCTGGACGAGCTCGGCCACGGCGTCAGGCAGGCTCAGCAGCTCAGCCATGACTGACGGGGTGAGCACGCCAATCGCGTGCGCCATGCGAACAATCGGTCTGCATGCGCACACATTATCACTTGAGCGTCAGATTGAGAAGTCGCGCGCGGACTTTGGACCACGATCCGGCGCGCAGCGCCAGTGTCATCGCGGCTACGTCGGCTGCCCCCAGATGACGACGCACCTATAGCTGAGCGGGTGCTAAAGGCCCGGCCGGAGCGTCTGCATCGCCTTGAGCATCACGTCGAGGACCAGCTGGCGCTGGCGCTTGGGGACCCCGGCGAGCATCTGTTCCTGGATCGCGTCGATCCCAGGTTCGGCGGCGTCGAGCAGCTTCCCGCCGGCGGCGGTCAGCTCGGCACGGAGGATCCGGCCGTGGTCAGGGTCACCGCTGCGCTGGACCAGCCCGCGCGTTTCGAGCCCCGCGAGGATCTCGATCATCGTCTGCGGCGTCACCATGGAACGCCGTGCCAGCTGCGCGTTGGAGAGCCCCGGCCGACGACGCAGGACCGACAGCGCCGTGAACTCGGGGACGCTCAGGTTCCAGTCCGCCAGCCGCAGTCGCATCTCGCGCCGGATCCCCTGGTTGACGCGGCCCACGACATAGATGAGCGATACGTCGCCGCTCTGCTCCTCTGCCATATCGGTCATCAGCGGTAAGGGTGTCATCCGACGCGGCGGTCGTGCCCCTCCCAGAACGGTTCGCGCAGCACGTTCTTCAGCACCTTCCCTGCCCCGGAGCGTGGCAACGGCTCGATCCGCGTCTCGATCGTCCGGGGGATCTTGAAGCCGGCGATCAAGCCGCGGCAGTGTGCGATCAGCTGCTCCTGGGTGGCGCTCTGGCCGTCGCTCAGCACCACCACGGCGTGGACCGCTTCCCCCCACTGGTTACTCGGAACCCCGAACACCGCGGCCTGGTCGACCGCGGGGTGCTCGGTGAGCGCGTTCTCGACTTCGATCGAGTAGACGTTTTCACCACCTGTGACGATCATGTCCTTGAGCCGGTCGACAATGTAGATGTACCCGTCGGCGTCGGTGCGGGCGGCGTCACCGGTGTGGTACCAGCCGTGGCGCAGCGCGCTGGCGGTCGCGTCCGGCCGGTTCCAGTAGCCGAGCATCACGTTCGGCCCCCGGACCACCAGCTCACCGATCACGCCAGGCGCGGCGATGCGATCCTGCGGGTCGCGCACCTGCGCCTCGACGCCGATCACCGCACGACCGATCGAGGGCAGGCGGCCGGCGTGGGGCTGCTCGCCAGCGGCACCGCGGCGGTGATCGTCGGGCGTCAGCTGCGTCACTGTCGGCGCTGCCTCGGTCATCCCATAAAACTGTGCGATCTCAAAGTCAAAGTGCTCCAGCACGCGGCGTTGGAGGTCGGACGAGATCGGCGACGCGGCGTACTGGATGTGACGCATGCTGCTGAAGTCCGGAACATCAGACTCGTTGTCGAGGTATTCGAGCAGCGTGCCGAGCATTGTCGGCACGAGCACCATGTGCGTGACGCCGTGATCGGCGACCGCGCCGATCACCGCGGCCGCATCGAACCGCGGCAGGATGATTTGTCGGGCGCCGGCCCACGTACAGGCGAACACGTTGGCGATGCCGGCCACGTGGAACATCGGGCAGACGTGCAGCCAACGGTCATCCGGCGCGTGGCCGGTCGCCATCAGGTTGTGCCGCGCGTTGGACAACAGGTTGCGGTGGCTGAGCATCACACCCTTGGGCGGCCCGGTCGTTCCGCCTGTGTAGAAGATCGCCGCCAGGTCGTGTTCATCGATCTCGAGCGGTGCCGTAACGGCTGTTAGAACGCTGGTGGCGGGTTGCGGGCGGTCAGCGGCGGCATCTTCGGCCTCCGTCTCGATGATCAGCCGCTCGTACCCGACGCAGTCCGGCTCCCCGCCCGCGTTCTCGCCCGAATCGTTGACGATGACCAAGTGCCTGAGCGCCGCACTGCGCTCTCGCAGTGCCAGCCCGACGTCGAGCAGCGCCGCGTCGACCACGAGCGCCTCAATGGTGCAGTCCTCGGCGATAAACGCGAGTTCTGGGACGGCCAGCCGGAAGTTGAGCTCGACGATCACGCGGCCGGCCGCCGGGACACCGAGCATGCATTCGACGTGTGCGAGCGAGTTCACCCCGAGGTACCCCACCCGGCCCTGCGGCGCGACCCCAAGCCGATCGAGACCACGCCCTAGCGACGCCACCCGTGCCGCCAGCTCGGCGTAGGTCACGGAGCGGTCCGCGTCAAGCACCGCCAACGCCTCCCGACGCTGCTCCGCCGCACGTCGCAGCGGCCAGCCAAGGTCGCCACCGGGTGACCGTCTGAGATCACTCACTTGCTCGCGCATTGCTGACAAAGTATCATTCGGAAACCTGATATTCAATCTGAACGCAATAGTCGGGCACAGAGCAAAGGAGAGCACCTATGAGCGGTCTCAGCACAGACCTCGCCGGACTGCCGGCACTGACCGGCGCCTCGGTCGGCTACACGGAGTGGACCGAGGCCAAGCAGTCGGACGTGAACGCGTTTGCGGCCGTCACCGGTGACCACAACTATCTCCACGTCGACCCCGAGCGGGCCAAGCAGACCGCGTTCGGCGGGACCATCGCGCACGGCTTCCTGACGCTCTCGCTGCTCGCGCCTGTCACGCAGCAGCTGACGGTTACGGACGCAACGATGGCCGTCAACTACGGCCTCGACCGGGTCCGCTTCCCGGCGCCGCTACCCGTCGGCAAGCGCTGGCGCGGCAACGCCGAGATCACCGAGGTGACCGAAATCAAGGGCGGGCTGCAGGTGAGGATGACCGCGACCGTCGAGGTCGAGGACTCCGAGCGTCCCGCCGTCGTCGCCGAGTCACTCGTGAGGTTCTACGCATGAGCAGCGTCAGCCTTCAGGGCAAGGTCGCGGTCGTCACCGGCAGTGGCCGTGGCCTCGGTCGCGCCTACGCGGTCGCGCTCGCAGCAGCTGGCGCGGCGGTTGTCGTCAACGACCTTGACGAGCCGACCGCCCAGGACACCGTGAATACGATCACCGCAGCGGGCGGCCGTGCCGTCGCGGTCGCCGCCGCGATCGGCGAAGCCGCCGCGGCGCAAGCGCTGGTTGACCGCGCCGTCAGTGAGTTCGGCCGCATCGACATCATGGTCACCAACGCCGGCGTGCTGCGCGACAAGGTGCTGTGGAAGATGACCGACGAGGACTTTGACCTGGTGATCAAAACGCACCTCCGCGGGACCTTCACCTGCGCCCGTGCGGCTGCGATCAAGATGCGCGAGCAGGGTGACGGCGGCCGCATCATCGTGATCGGCTCGCCCGCCGGCCAGCACGGCAACTTCGGCCAGACCAACTACGCGGCAGCCAAGGCCGGGATCGTCACGTTTGCGCGGACATGGTCGATCGAACTTGCTCGCTCCGAGATCACCGTCAACGCCGTGATCCCGACGGCGTGGACGCAGATGACTGCGACAATCCCGGTCTACGCCCCACTGGCCGAGCTCGTCGACGCGGGCCAGCCGCTCCCGGAGCAGGTGCGTCGCGAGCATGCGCTGGGGATGCCCGAGGACTGCGCCCCGCTGGTGGTGTTCTTGGCGTCCGACGCCGCCGCCGGCGTGACCGGCCAAGCGCTCGGTCTCGGCGGGGACCGGCTGACGCTCTACTCACACCAGGCGGAGCTGACGACCACCGATCAGGACGGTGGCTGGAACGCCGCTCAGATCGCCGAGGAGTGGAACAGCCGCCTCAGCGAGCAGGCCCAACCTTCGGGGATCACACTGCCGCCACTGGATCTCGAGCCGATCCCGTCATGACCAATCACTGCGAACTGGAGCGCGCGGGCCGATGACAATCAAGATCGACGTGGAACAGCTCGTCGCAATCGATGTGCACGTGCACGCCGAGCGCAACCACGAGCAACCACAGGATCCGGTCACAACCGAGATTCTCGAAGCCGCCGCCAACTACTTCGGCGGCCACCCGGCTCAGCCGACCGCCGCGGAGCTCGCGACCTACTACCGCGAACGCAACATGGCCGCCGTGATCTTCAACGTCGACGATGAATACGGCATGGGACGTCCTCGGCTCGGCAATGGCGAGGTGCTTGAGGCGGCTCGGCAGAACCCGGATGTCCTGATCCCGTTCGCGAGCATCGACCCGCACAAGGGCAAGCTCGGGGTCCGCGAGGCCAGGGAGCTGATTGCAGCCGGCGTCCGCGGGTTCAAATTCCACCCCAACATCCAACGCTTCTGGCCCAACGACCGCGAGTTCTACCCGCTCTACGAGGTCATCGCGGAGGCCGGGCTGATCGCGCTGTTCCACTCCGGCACCACCGGCATCGGCGCCGGAATGCCCGGCGGCGGCGGCGTGCGCCTGAAGTACTCGAACCCGATGGCCGTCGACGACGTCGCCGCCGACATCCCGGAGCTGAAGATCATTCTCGCCCACCCCTCGTTCCCCTGGCAGGACGAGGCGCTGGCCGTCGCCGTCCACAAGCCGAACGTCTATATCGACCTGTCCGGATGGGCCCCCAAGTACTTCCCGGAGATCCTCGTCCGTTACACCAACACGCAACTGCGGCACAAGATGCTGTTCGGTTCCGACTACCCGCTGATCACCCCGGACCGTTGGCTCAAAGAGTTCGCCGAGCTTCCGATCAAGGACGAGGTGCGGCCGCTCGTGCTCAAGCACAACGCCGCGAAGCTGCTGGCGCTGAACTAGCAGGGCCATTTTGTTGGGCGTGGTCGGCGCTGAGCGGCTCGATGAGATGCTCGCGATCGTTTTACGCGGGGTGCTACTGGCGTCCTGAGCCCGCGGGCGGCTGGCCTGAGTGGGCTCACGCGGCGAGTTCTGTGCGAGGCTAAGCCCGTGGCCAACTCCGCATCAGGCGAATCGCTGACCGAGCGTCTCGTGCGCGTGCTCGAGACATTCTCACCCACACGTACGGCGCAGACAGTCAGCGAGATCGGACGTCGCGCCGACTTGCCCCCGTCAACGGCGCATCGGATCGTGACCGAACTGGTTGGCAGCGGCCTGCTAGAGCGGGACGACGCGGGACAGGTCCGGGTCGGTCGCCGCCTCTGGGAGCTTGCGACAAGGAGCTCCAGCACGCTGGCGCTGAGACAGGCGGCGCTGCCGTTCATGGAGCGGATTCAGACGCGACTGCGAGAACACACGCAGCTCGTAGTGCTCGAACAGGACGAGGCGCTCTGTATCGAACGCCTGTCGGCGCCGGGCTCGGGTGAGAACATCACCGAGATCGCAGGGCGCCTGCCGCTGCACGCGCCTTCGTCGGGCCTGGTGCTGCTTGCGTTTGCCGCCGACGAGATACGTGACCGCGTGCTATCGAAGCCACTGCGCCGGCTAGGTCCGAACACGATCACCGATCCGACGCTCCTGGCTCAGGAACTGAATCGCGTGCGAGCCGACGGATACGCCGTCGCCCCCGGGTATGTCTCGGCCGTATCTACCGGCGTCGCCGTGCCGATCCGCGACACGAGCGGGGCCGTGGTCGCCGCGCTCTCGGTCGTCCTCCCCCGGGACGCCAACGCCGCACCGGCACTGCTGGAACTGCGGGCGGCGGCACGTGGAATCGGCAACTCCGTGGTATCGCAACCCCGACAACTCCACTGAGCTGCGAGCTCCACCGCCACCCGATCGCTGCAATTCTTGCCCGTTCAACGGGAACTCGACGCCCGCCAGGAATCCAGCTGACGGAGAATGCGACGGTCACCACCGCGAGAGGATGAGAGATGACGACACGGACCCAGGTTGGAATCGTTGGCGCCGGCCCAGCCGGGTTGTTGCTGTCGCACCTGCTGGCCGCCAATGGGATCGAGTCGATCGTGCTCGACAATCGCAGCCGCGAGGAGATCGAGACGACGGTGCGCGCCGGCATCCTCGAGCACGACACCGTGCGGATACTGAGCGAGTCGGGCGCGTCCGAGCGAGTTCTGCGCGACGGCCATCCCCACAGTGGGATCGAGTTGCGGTTCGATGGTGAGGGCCACCGGATTGACTTCGAGGCGCTCACCGGGCGCGGCGTATGCCTCTACCCCCAGCATGAGGTCTTGAGGGACCTGATTGCGACGCGGCTGGCGGACGGCCAGGACATCCGCTTCTCAACCGAGGCGGTGCGCGTCGACAACCGCGTCGACGGAGCTGCAATCTTCGCGGCCGATGCAGACGGTCGGCAGCTTGAGATACAGGCTGGCTTTGTGGTCGGCGCCGACGGATCACGGAGCGTGGTTCGTGAGGCGGTGACCGGCTCCCAGACCGGCGGCTATTTCCGTGAGTACCCCTTCGCCTGGTTCGGGATCCTCTGCGAGGCACCGCCCAGCTCACCGGAACTCATCTACAGCAACTCCCGACACGGGTTTGCGCTGATCAGCCAGCGCAGTGAGACCGTGCAGAGGATGTACCTGCAGTGCGATCCGCAGATGTCAGCCGATGCCCTGAGCGATGAGCAGATCTGGGAGCAGCTCGAGGCTCGCGTGGATCCTCACATCCTCAACCGGGGGCCGATCTTCCAACGCGACGTGCTGCGCTTCCGCAGCTTCGTCGCACACGCCCTGCGCAGGGATCGCGCCGCCCTTGTCGGCGATGCCGCACACACCGTCCCGCCAACCGGCGCCAAGGGCATGAATCTTGCGATCTTTGACGTCGTGGTGCTCTCAAAGGCGCTCAGGGCGTTGATTGCCGGAAACGACACACGCCTGATCGACGACTACCCGGAAACCGTCAGCCGACGCATCTGGAAGGCTCAGCATTTCTCGTGGTGGATGACCAGCATGCTGCATGTGGCCGCCGACGCCAGCGAGTTCGACAAGCTGCGTCAGCTGGGTGAACTGCGCAGCGTGGTCGAGTCCGAGGCCGGCAGGCGCTACCTGGCCGAGGCCTACACCGGCTGGCCGATGCCAGCGCTCTGACGCATCAGCCTCGCACGGTTCAGCGGCAGCCGATGGCGTACGCCGCGATTCGTCGCGAGCGTCTGGTAGACCGAGATGTGACCGGTCTCGAACGCCTGCGCCGATCCGGTCATGTAGAGCCGCCAGATCCGTTCGTACTGAACGCCGGCCTCCTGGATCGCCTGCTCGCGATTCGCTTCCAGGTTTCGCACCCAGGCCCGCAGCGTCAGCGTGTAGTGCTCGCGCATCGACTCCACATCGCGGACTTCGAGCCCGGCGCGGTGCATCGTGGTCAGCAGCATGTGCAGCGGGTGCAGATCTCCGTCGGGGAAGACGAAGCGCGTGATGAAGGTGTCGCGCTTCACCGGGACCGACTGCAGGCGCGTGATCCCGTGATTCAGAAACAGCCCGTCACGGACCATCAGATTGCGAACCTGACGTACGTAGGTGCTGAGCTGACCTGCACCGACGTGCTCGTACATGCCGACGCTCGCGACCGCGTCGAACTTCTGCCCTGTGAGCTCGCGATAGTCGGCGACCCGGACCTCACAGCGGTGTTGGAGGCCAGCGACCGCAATCCGTTCACGCGCCAGCTGCGCCTGCGCTACCGAGAGCGTCACGCCGAGCGCGCGCACGCCGTAATGCTGGGCCGCGTGCAGGATCAGCGATCCCCAGCCACAGCCGATGTCCAGCAGCTGCATCCCGGCCCGCAGTTGCAGCTTGCGGCAGATCCGATCGAGCTTTCGCGCCTGTGCCGCCTCCAAAGTGTCGGTGGGCTCGTCGTAGTAGGCGCACGAATAGACCATGCTCGAGCCGAGGATCAGCGAGTAGAAGTCGTTCGAGACGTCGTAGTGATGACGGATCGCCTGTCGGTCGCGGCTGAGCGAGTGCAGTCCGCCGCGGGGGCGGGCTTCGGTCTCCAGCGCCGGTGGAGTTCGCAGGACCGTGATCCCGCCGGCCTGCAAGCCGGCGGCCAGCGCAAGGAGCCAGTCGCGCGGGTTGAGCCGCAGATCGTGCACGCTCGTGCGATATTTCAGCACTGCCTCGAGGTCTCCCTCGAGGTCGAGCGCACCGGACACCCAGGCGCGTCCGAGCCCGATCTCTCCCGGGGCTCTAAGTAGGTATGCGAACGCCTCGGGACCATTGACCACCGCTGTGGGGACCACGCCGTCCGGCGGAACCACCGTTGCGGGCAGCACGCTCCCGTCCCAAAAACGGACGTTCAGCGGTCGCTGCCGCAGCGCCCCGTGAGCGATGCGTTCGATCACGGCGCCGATTCGCATTGCGACATCTTGATCAGACATTCTGGACTCCTCCAATCCGCGCTCCCGGACAGGTCTGGTTAAAGCGTAACGCGGGATCGCCTCGGAATGCGTCGCTCAGGCCGTCATCAAATAGACGACACTGAACATGTCGATCGAGCTCCGCCAGCCTGTGTCACCAACAACGTCCTGAGCAACCGCGCGCGATGCCGCGGCGTCAGTCTGTCGTGACGATGACCTCAAGTTGGCGCGGGCCGTGCACGCCTTCGACGCGTTGCAGCTCGATATCGGAGGTTGCCGACGGCCCGGATATGAACGTGATCGGGGCACCGGCGAGTACCGACTCACGCAGCCACGCGATCGCCTCCGGTACGCCCGCGACGATCTGCTGCGTTCGTACGACGCAGATGTGCAGGTCGGGCAGCAGCGTGAGTGCTCGGCGTCCCTGAGCGATGCCGCTGTCGAGCACGATCGTTCCGGTGGAAGCGATCGCAACGGCGCAGCCCGTGACCACACCGTCGGCGGCGCCGAGCTCGTCGATACCGAGCTCCGGGAGGTCACGCTTCAGGTCCATTGGCTCGGACACCCACTCCCCGGGCAGGTCGTGCGGCGCAACCAGTGTCCTGGCGCCGTGGCGCCCGCACACGGCCGCGATTGTGTCCGTGAGCGTTTCCGCGCCGCCTTCGCAGAGCGAGATGCCGGCGCGATAGTCACGACAGTGAGCGATGAAATCGTCGCGCATCTCGACTCCGTCATAGTTGCGCGAGTGCAGGTAGGCGGCTGCCGGATCCGGGTCGCGATCCGGTACCCACGAGGACGGCTCGTCGGCCGGCACATCCGCGCAGGCGGATTTGATGCGGGAGAGAATCAGTGCGCGGTCGCTCATCGCCGGGGCCTGCGTTCCATCCGTTGTTGATCTTCCGGTCGCGCGTTCCACCAGTCGCTGAACGTCTGAGTGGCGGGATCAGGTAGCTCACGCACCGTGGTCCAAGCTCTGAGCGGACCGGGGACCACTTGGGCCAACCAGGGGTGGCGCTTCAGCACCCGCAGCGCAATCAGGCCGGCTCGCTGCGCGATCCGGAACAGTCGCGGGGATCTCATCACGCGGCTGGTCACGCTCATCGATACACGCTCGGCGCGGTGGGCCGGATCGCCCGACCTAGTCTGCTCGCGGTTGACCTTGTTGCGCAGGTGCACGAGCACAGCGGGGATCTCGATCTTCACGGGGCAGACCTCGTAGCACGCACCGCAGAGCGAGGATGCCCACGGCAACGTCGAGCCCTTATGCAGCGCTGAGAGCTGCGGGGTAAGGATCGCGCCGATCGGGCCGGGATATACCGACCCGTAGGCGTGGCCGCCGGTGCGCTCATACACGGGACAGACGTTCAGGCATGCCGAGCAGCGGATGCAGTGCAGGGCCTGGCGGCCGACCGTGTCCGCGAGCGCGTTGGTGCGACCCGAGTCGAGTAGCACCAGGTGGAACTCCTGTGGGCCATCGCCAGGACGGACCCCCGTCCACAGCGACGTGTACGGGTTCATGCGCTCGGCTGTGGATGAACGCGGCAGCAGCTGCAGCATCACGCTGAGGTCGTCCAGGCGCGGAAGCACCTTCTCGATCCCCATCACGGTGATCAGCGTCTGCGGGAGCGTCAGGCACATGCGTCCGTTACCTTCCGATTCAACGACGCCGACCGTGCCGGTCTCGGCGATAGCGAAGTTCGCACCGCTCACCGCCACGTGAGCCGTCAGGAAGCGCTCACGCAGGTATCGGCGCGCGGTCTCGGCCAGCTCCAGTGGGTCGTCGCCGACGTCTTCAGCGCCCGGGATACCCTGCCTGAAGATCTCCCGGATCTCACCGCGGTTGCGGTGAATTGCAGGTACCAGGATGTGTGAGGCGGTGTCTCCGGACAGCTGGTTGATCAGCTCCGCGAGGTCGGTCTCGTGAGCGACGATACCGCGCGCGCCGAGCGCCTCGTTCAGCCCGATTTCGTCGGTGGTGATCGACTTGACCTTCACCACCTCGGTTGCGCCCTGGGCTTCGATCAGCTCCGCGACGATGCGGTTGGCGGCGGTTGCGTCTGCGGCCCAGTGCACCGTCCCGCCCGCGCGAGTCACGGATTGCTCGAGCGTCTCGAGGTGCTCAGCCAGATGTCTGACCGCATGCTGCTTGATCCGCTTGCCCGCCTCGCGCAGCTGTCCCCAGTCGGGGACCTCGGACACGGCTTCCAGGCGCTTGGCGCGGATCGTGCTGGTTACGTGCGCGAGGTTGGCGCGCAGCTGCGAGTCGGCGAGCGACGCGCGTGCAGCCTGCGGGAACGGGATGTCATTGCCGGCGGTATCCGTCGCGTCCGAAAACGGGACTGCGCCGGCGGCTGCCCCCTGGCGCTTGGCATTCATTCGACGCTCGCCAGGATCTCGGCCAGATGCACGGTTCGGACGCCGGCCCGTGCTCGACCGAGGCCCCCTGCAATGTGCATCAGGCAGGACGAGTCGGTAGCGGTACAGACCTCGGCGCCGCTGTCGAGGATTGCTCGCGTCTTGTCGGTCAGCATCGCCGCTGACACGTCCGGATTCTTCACTGCAAAGGTCCCGCCGAACCCGCAACACGTCTCTGCGTCAGGCAGCTCCCTGAGCTCGAGCCCGCGCACGTTGCGCAACAGCTTGAGCGGCGCATCTCTGACGCCCAGCGTGCGCAGGCCATGACAGCTCGGGTGGTAGACGACGCGGTGCGGATAGTAGGCACCAACGTCTGTCACACCAAGCTTGTCCACCAGCAGCTCTGACAACTCCAAGACCCGCGGCGCAAACTCTTCGACTTCGCGCGTAAAGCCAGAATCGCCCATCTCCGCTGCGATCCGCGGGTAGTGGTCGCGGATCATCGCCGCGCAGGACCCCGACGGCGTCACGATCATCTCGGCGGCGTCCGGCCCCGAGAAGATCTCGACGAATCGCCGCATCAGCGGATACACCACCTCGCCGTATCCGGTGTTGGCCTGCATCTGCCCGCAGCAGGTCTGGTCTACCGGGAACGTGACCACGTGCCCAAGTCGCTCGAGCAGCTCGACCGTGGCCCGTCCGGTCTCCGGGTAAAGCGTGTCACCCAAGCAGGTTATGAACAGCGCGATCCTCATAGCCGCTCAGAAACTACCGAGGTTGCGGCAGAGTTCCACAGGCGAGCGTCACTTGGAGGTCGCTGCGAGCATCCGTTCGAACCGACCACAGCATCCGTTCGAACCGACCACAGCACCCGTTCGAACGGACCATGCTTATAGAGCGTGGAGCATCAGGCGGCTTTGTTTGTGTCCTCGTCGGCGGTGGGCCCGCTGAATGTGGCCCACGCCTCCGCGACCAGCTCGCCGCTCTGGCGCCTACACCCGAGGTGGACTTGCACGGATGCGTCGCCGCTGGCGGCCGGCTCGAGGGGACCGCACGTTAGGACGTCTCCGACAAACGCCGGCGCGCCGAAACGGACCCGGAATCTGCGGATCCGGTGGGCGCCGAGCCAGCTGACCGCGTAGCTACCAAGCAGCCCGGCCTGAAGCATTCCGACCGAGATCGGCCCTTCAAATCCGGCCAGCTTGGCTTTCTCTGGGTCATGGTGGAGCGGATTCATGTCACCGGAGGCGCCCTGATAGCGAACGAAGTCGGTAATCGTCAACGGCCCGAACTCCGAGGGGGCGGGCGCCACGGGAACCGCGTCGAGGTCTTGCGGCACCGCCACCTCCCCCGACACGCGCTGAGCGCTCTCCAGTGCCGGGCCCCAACCGCGCGGCGCATCGACCGGCGCGCCCGGGCTTGGAGCCACCTCGGCGCCAGCTGCGGCTGGCCGCTCGGGTTCGCCCGCGGCCTGGACTTCGGGCGGCGGTATGTTTCGCGGTGGCATCTCCACACCGGTCATGCGCGCCTCGGCCACCACACGCCCGGCGCTGTCACGGAACTGCGTCACCATGATCGCGAAGGTCATGCGACCGCGGCGCCCGTCCTTCGTGAAAACCTTCTCAATCGTCGACTCGCCCACGAGGCGCGAGCCGACGCGCGGAGGCGGACCGGGGAACACGTATTCCTGCTCTGCATGCAATACGCGGTCCTGCCCGAGCCCGAGCTTTGGCCACGGACTGTCCCGCTCCCAGAGCCTCGATGTGGCTAGGAACGTCGGCGGCACCGGCGGCGCCTCATCGCTCAGGTAGGGATCCACCGGTGCCTGCGTGGCACGGACGAATTCGCGCAACTTCCCGAGCTCAACGTCCATCTCGAACGATGGGCCGCTGGTGCCGACCGAGTCGATCGGCTCGGGGCCATCGGCCGGACTTCGATCGGTGACGGTGTCAGACAAGTCCCGCCATCCTCTCGTCCAGCTCAGCGACCTGCCAGCGCGCGCCCTTTTCGATGACCTCACCGTAGTGCCAGCCGAGGAACTGCCGGATCTCACCACCCTTGCTGTAGAAAACCTTGCCGGTCACGGGATTTGCCGGCTTCAGCAGCCACACCACCAGAGGTGAGACGTTTCCGGGGTGATAGACGTCGAACGCGTCCGGCTCGGTCGGCGCCGCGACCAGCTCGCCGATCCCGGGGACCTCCTCAGTCATGCGGGTGCGTGCGACCGGCACGACTCCGTTCACCCGCACCGAGTAGCGCGCGACTTCCTCAGCCAGGATCACCGTAAGCGAGGCGATCGCGGCCTTGGCCGCGCCGTAGTTGGTCTGTCCCACCGCCCCGATCAGTCCCGAGGTCGAGGGCACGTTCACGACCGATGCGTCCTGTGCCTCGCCGGCCTTGGACTGTGCCCGCCAATGCTCGACCGCCACCTTCGTTGGGCAGTAGGTCGCGCGCAGCTGACCGCGGATTACGGCATCCCAATCATCGCTGTCCATGTTTACGAACATTCGATCGCGCAGGACTCCGGCGTTGTTCACGAGACCGTGTACGGCGCCGAAACGCTCGAGCGCCAGCTCAAACAGCGCCCGCGCTCCGTCGAGCGACGCCACGTCATCCGCGCTCGCCACGGCCACGCCGCCGGCACTGGTGATTTGATCGGCGACAGCCTGCGCCAGCGTCGGATCCGAGCCGCGCCCGTCGGCTGCGCAACCGAGGTCGTTGACAACCACGCTGGCGCCTTCAGCGGCGGCTAGGAGTGCATGTTCGCGCCCCAGGCCGCGTCCGGCGCCGGTAACGATTACGACCCGATCCTGTAGTGCTGCCATCGCTTCTCCTTTGGCTCTGCGTCGTCACACGACGGTACCAAACCAAGCAAGAGCTTGTTAGGTTGTGTGGATGAGTAGCCACCCTGCAGCGACATCCAGCGCCTCCGGACTCGGCGAACTCCAGGAGCGTCTGCAGCGCTTCATGAGCGAGCGTGTCTACCCCGCCGAGGCGGTGTACGCGGAGCAGCTGTCCGCCGACCCGAGCGGTCATCAACTCCCTTCGATCGTGGAGGAACTCAAGCGCGCAGCCCAGGCTCAGGGCCTGTGGAACCTGTTCCTGCCCTCCCAGTCCGGCCTCAACAGCGAGCAATATGCGCCGCTTGCCGAACTCACTGGCCGATCCCCTTACATCGCGCCAGAAGCGCTGAACTGTTCCGCGCCGGACACCGGCAACATGGAGCTGCTGGAGCTGTTCGCAAGCGAGGAGCAGCGCGAGCGGTGGCTGACGCCGCTGCTTGCCGGGGAGATCCGTTCCGGGTTCTCGATGACCGAGCCGGATGTTGCCTCATCCGATCCTCGCAACCTTCGGACCTCGATCACTCGCGACGGCGACGAGTACGTGATCAGCGGGCGGAAATGGTGGACGACGGGCGCGGCTGACCCGCGCTGCAAGCTGCTGATCGTGATGGCCCGCAACAGTTTCGAGGGTTCGCCATACAAGCAGCATTCGATGGTGCTGGTGCCGATCGATGCGCAGGGCGTCGAGATCGTGCGGTCGCTGCCCGTCTACGGGTTCAATGACCAGCACGGCCACTGCGAGATCAGCTACAACGACGTTCGAGTTCCCGTCGCCAGCCTGCTGGGCCACGAAGGCGACGGTTTTGCGATGGCGCAGGCCCGTCTCGGCCCCGGGCGGGTCCATCATGCGATGCGGGCGATCGGGATGGCAGAGCGTGCGCTGGCGATGATGTGTTCGCGCGCAGAGCAGCGTCATGCGTTCGGCTCAGCGTTGTCAGAGAAGGGAGTGATCCAGACCCAGATCGCGGAGTCACGCATGGAGATCGACCAAGCGCGGCTGCTGATCCTGCACACCGCGAGGCTGATCGACACCGTCGGTGCCAAGGCAGCTCGCACCGAGGTCGCAGCGATCAAAGTGGTCGCGCCGCGCGTCGCCGCAGCGGTGATCGACCGCGCGGTGCAGGTCCATGGCGGCGCCGGGGTGACCAACGACTTTCTACTGGCGCGGATGTGGGCGACGGCACGCATCCTGCGCATCGCCGACGGTCCCGACGAGGTCCACATCCGAACGATCGCGCGGCAGGAACTCTCTCGCAACGCATCAACACCCGCCGAGCGTGCTGGCGCGCGATGAGCGCTCCGCTCCAAGCACTCGACGAGGCGGCCGCCGAGCGGTGGCTGACGCACAACGTCGACGACTGCAAGCCTCCGCTGTGGTTCACCCGCATTGCCGGTGGACGCTCAAATCTGACGTTCCTGGTGACTTGCGGCGACGGCCGGCGGCTGGTGCTACGGCGACCGCCGCTGGGACCGCATCCGCCGTCGGCCCACGATGTCCTGCGCGAGGCTCGGATCCTGAAGGGACTGGCTGACACGCCGGTGCCGGTGCCGGCGGTGATCGCCGAGTGCACCGAAACCGCAGTGCTGGGCGCGCCGTTCGTGGTGACCGAGTTCGTCGATGGGATCGTCTGCCGTACCCCCGCCGACGCCCGTGAGCGCCTCACCGCCAGCACCCGCCGCACCGCGGGACTGGAACTGGTCGAGACGCTCGCAGAGCTGCATCGCCTCAACCCCGCCGTGGCTGGGTTCAACCGGACACGGCGCGGGAGTTACTTGACGCGCCAGCTCGGACGCTGGCACGACCAGTGGTTGCGCACGCGCGTGCGGTCTCTTGACGCGATCGAGCGAAGCTACCTGCTGCTCTGCGCGAACCTGCCTGAAGAACAGCCGATAGCGATAGTCCACGGCGACTATCGGTTCGACAACTGCATCCTCAACGCCGACGGTTCGATCGCGGCAGTGCTCGACTGGGAGATCTCTGCGGCCGGCGATCCGCTGGCCGATCTGGCGCTGCTGCTGGCTTACTGGACCGACCCCGGCGACCCGCTCGCCGTGCTCGAAGAGCCGCCCACCAGCGTCGCTGGCTTTCCCACCAGGGCCGAGCTTGCGCGGCGATATCTCGAATTGAGCGGACGTCCGGCCGACCAGCCGCTCAGCTTCTATCACGCGTTCGCGTGGTGGAAGGTTGCCTGCATCGTCGAAGGGGTCTACAGCCGCACGCTGTCCGGGGCGCTCGGCGATACTGACCGCACGCCCGAGTCGTTCGCCTCGCAGGCAGAGCGCCTATCCACAGAGGCTGAGAGGCTGGCGGCGGCCGTCGGTTAGCGTGCGGGAACGAGCGCCGGCTCAGATCGCAGCTTGGTAGGCGACGCGCCCGACCGTGACTCCGTCGGCCAGCCGCTGCACCCCGTCGGCGACCTGTTCGAGCGTCAGGCGCTCGCTTACCAGCGGTGTGACCAGGCCACTCTGCGCGAGTTCCGTGAGGCGGTCGTGGCACTCGTATGTGGACGCGGGATCGCGATCGCGGTACAACCCCCAGTGCAGCCCCACGATCGAGTAGTTCTTCAGCAACGCGTGGTTCAAGGCCGCGGACTGGATCTCGCCGCCGGCGAACCCAACCACCAGGATCCGGCCCTCGAACGCGATGCACTTGGTCGAGCGACGGTAGGTTTCGCCACCGACAGGGTCGTAGATCACGTCTGCGCCGCGCCCATCGGTCGCAGCCTTCACCACCTCAACGAAGTCCTGCTGGTGGCGATCGATCACGATGTCGGCGCCGAGCTCGGCGGCCACCCGAGCCTTTTCCGGCCCGCCGACGACGCCGATCACCTGCGCGCCAGCCGCCTTGCCCAACTGGACCGCAGCGCTACCGACGCCGCCGGCCGCGGCGTGCACGAGCAAGGTCTCGCCCGCCCTCAGCCGTGCCCGTCGATGGAGCCCGAACCAGCCGGTCTGATAGCCGATGTAGAACGAAGCCGCCTGCGCGTTGTCGAGCGAGGCCGGGGCCTGGAACGTCGCTCCGGCGTCCATCAGGGCATATTCCGCGAACCCGCCGTGGGGCAACACCGGGCGCCCGAGAACACGGTCACCGGCACCCAAGCCGGTGACACCATCGCCGATCTCCACAACCTCACCGCAAAGCTCGACGCCGGGTGTAAACGGCAGCTGCGGCTTGACCTGGTATTGACCGCGGCAGAGCAACGCGTCGGGGAAGTTAGCCGCGGACCCCAGCACCGACACCAGCACCTGATCGGGACCCGGCTTGGGGATGGGCACTTCGACCAGACTCATCACCTCTGCCGGCTCGCCGAGCTTGTCGATCTGCCATGCCCTCATCCGCGCCACCTCCGAACGTTCGCAGCCGTCAACACCATGCCTGCCTCACCCAGCCAACAGCTCGGTGACCGCCTCGGCGCCGCGCAGACAGGCCGCCACCGGCCCTTCGTCATCGATCCGTGGGCCCGTCAGCTCGATCTCAAAACGACCTACATAGCCGGCCGCGATATAGGCGCTCATAAGTGCTTGTAACGGGATGATTCCGTCGCCCGGAACCGCACGGTCGGGCATCGAGACCATCCCCATGACGTAATCACTGACCTGCACCAGTCCAGTGCGCGTGGCGGTTTGGGCGATCAGGTCGTCAACGTCGGGCTCACGCCAGCACCACATCAGGTCGCAGCAGATACCGACCCCACTGAGCTGCGAAAGCGCCAGCAGGTCACGCAGTGTGTAGACGAAGTTCAGCTCTTGGCGCAGCTGGTTGGTGGTCTCGATCAATAGCGGCAAACCGAGCTCCCCGGCCCGCTCGATCACCGGCTCAACCGCCCGCGCGAATGCGTCGGCGGCTTCGCGCCAGCTGAGGCTGCCGGCGGGCCCGGTGATGCCGTAGACGACTTCGGCGCCGAGCGCCTTGGCGGTGTCGAGGAGCTCGAGCAGCCGCAGCCGCTGATCCGGCCACGCTTGCGGGCGCTCAAGCGTGAACATCGGCGGGGTCGTGATCTGGCTGACCGGCGGGAGTTGATCGCGGCTTGGCAGCCTCGCCGAGAGGTAGCCGAGCGACGGGATCCCAGCGTCGATCATCGCCGTCAGCGAGCGGTCAAAATCCTCCGCGGCAAACGCGATCGTGTGGACTGAGATCCGCGAGTCGTACACCGGCGGCCTACAGCCGCTCGATGATCGCTACGTTGGCCTGGCCACCGCCTTCGCACATCGTCTGCAAGCCGTAGCGGCCGCCGCGCCGCTCGAGCTCGTTCAACAACGTCGTCATCAGCCGCACGCCGGTCGCGCCGAGTGGATGGCCGAGGGCAATCGCGCCGCCGTTCACGTTCACCTTCTGGGGGTCGGCGCCGGTCTCCTTCAGCCAAGCGAGCACAACCGATGCGAACGCCTCGTTGATCTCAACCAGATCGATCTGATCGAGCGTCATCCCGGCCTTCTCCAGCGCGTACCTGGTCGCCGGGATCGGTGCGGTGAGCATGTAGATTGGGTCGTCGCCACGGACGCTGATGTGATGGATTCGCGCGCGGGGCTGAAGCCCATACTGCTTCACCGCTGCCTCTGAGGCGATCAGCATCGTCGCCGCCGCGTCCGAGATCTGGCTCGCCACAGCGGCGGTCAGACGCCCATCCGGGATCAGCGTCTTCAGCCTCGCCATCGCCTCGAGGCTGGTGTCACGACGCGGACCTTCATCGACACAGACGCCGTTCAACGGCACTATCTCGTCCTCGAAGCGGCCGTTGTCGATCGCGTCAATCGCGCGCCGATGGCTCTCCAGCGCGAACTCCTGCATCTCGTCGCGGGAGATGTCCCAGCGCTCCGCGATCAGTTCGGCCGCACGGAACTGCGATACCTCCTGGTCGCCGTAGCGCTGCTGCCATCCGACCGAGCCCCGGAACGGGTCCGGGAAGCCGAACTGCTCCCCGACTGTCATCGCCGCTGCTATCGGAATCGCGCTCATGTTCTGTACGCCGCCGGCCATGACCAGCTCAGCGGTGCCGCTCATCACCGCCTGTGCGGCAAAGTGCACCGCCTGCTGAGAAGACCCGCATTGCCGGTCGATGGTCACGCCGGGAATCTCCTCGGGGAGCCCGGCTGCGAGCCAGCAAGTGCGGGCGATATCTCCGGCCTGAGGCCCGATCGCATCGACGCAGCCGAACATCACATCGTCGATCTGCAGCGGATCGATCCCGGTGCGCTCGATCAGCGCGGTGATCGCGTGCGCGCCGAGATCTGCGGGATGAACGGCTGATAGGCCGCCGCCACGTTTGCCGACCGGGGTACGCAGCGCATCGATGATGTATGCCTCAGCCATTTGCTTTGCTCCCGTAGACGGGCGCCGGCGTCGGCGCCTCTCTCATCAGTTCTGCGATCACTGCCGTCAGCTCCTGCGGTTCCCAGCGGGCGCGCTTGTCTCGCCGTGGCCCGTGCTGCCAGCCGTCGGCGATTGACACGACGCCCGCTTCCACCTCGAAGATGCGGCCGCTGACGTTCGCGGACGCGTCGCTGGCGAGCCACACCACGAGCGGTGACACGTTCGCCGGGTCCATCGCGTCGAACCCGGACTCTGGGGCACGCATCATCTCGGCGAAAACCGCTTCGGTCATCGGCGTGCGTGCGGCCGGGGCCAGCGCATTCACGGTGATCCCGTAGCGCCCGAGTTCCGCGGCTGCCACCAGCGTCAGCGTGGCGACCCCAGCCTTAGCGGCCGCGTAGTTGCCCTGCCCGACGCTGCCGAGCAGGCCGGCGCCTGAGCTCGTGTTGATGATCCGCGCGTCCACCAGATGCCCGGCCCGAGACTGCTCGCGCCAATAAGCGGCGGCGTGCCGCAGCGGGCAGAAATGGCCCTTCAAGTTGACCCGCGCCACCGCGTCCCACTCTTGCTCGGTCATGCTCACGAGCATGCGGTCGCGCACGATCCCGGCATTGTTCACGAGCGCGTCAAAGCGCCCGAAGTGCTCGAGCGCGGTTGAGATCAGGCGTTGTGAATCCTCCCAGTCGGCCACATCGGCGGCGCAGGCCACGGCCGTGAATCCGCGTTCGGTGATCTCAGCCGCGACCTTCGCAGCAGCCTCGCCGATGTCGTTGACGACCACATCTGCGCCGTATTCGGCCAGCGCGTGAGCATGGGCGCGCCCGAGCCCCTGTCCGGCCCCGGTGACCACCACCGCCCTACCTTCAACCATTCCCGCCATTGAACCTCCCGATCACGTCGGTTGCCTCCGCTACGACCCGCTGGATCAACTCCGCGCACGTCGGAAGATCGTCGATCAAACCCACCACCTGGCCGCTGGCGACCACGCCGACGTCCTCGCGGGCCTCGTATAGGCCGGCGCGATAGAGCATCGGCGCGTTTGCGGCCATCACCACCTGGCTCCAGCTCAGCTCGTGAGAGCGTTTCATCGCCCAGCCCTCACGCAGCAGATGGCTCCAGGGGTCTCCGGACAGTTTCTGGAACTCGATCGCGTTTCGCGTTGCCCGGATCAGCCGGGTGGCCGGGTTCGAGCGTTCAAGCTGAGCCACCGGCCCGCCGTTGAGCACCCGCTGTGGAACCCCGTCGATCTCCCGGGTGACGACAGTGTCAGTGACCGCTGCTGCCAGATACCGCCGCTTCACCGAGTCGGCTACCGGGCTTTCCTTGGTGAGCAGGAAGCGGGTGCCCATCGCGATTCCCTCGGCGCCGTAGGCGAGCGCGGCCACCAACCCGCGTCCGTCGAAGAACCCGCCGGCGGCAATCACGGGAATGTCGACTGCGTCGACCACCTGAGGCGTGAGCAGGCTGGTCGGGACCGCACCGGTGTGGCCCCCGCCTTCGGCGCCCTGCACGACAACGGCGTCGACGCCGAGCGCCGCGACCTTTTCCGCGTGGCGGCGGGCTCCGATCGATGGGATCACCACGACCCCGGCGGACTTCAGCTTGGCGATCAGCTCCGCCTTTGGGGCGAGCGCGAACGACGCTACCTTCACCCGCTCCTGCAGCAGGATGTCGGTCATCTCCGCGGAGTTGGGGTGGTCGGCGCGGAGGTTCACGCCAAAGGGCGCGTCGGTCGCGTCGCGAATCTCGCGGATGGCCTGCCGCATCTCGGCCGGTTTCAGCAACCCGGCCGCGAGGATCCCAAGACCGCCGGCCTCGGAGGTGGCGGCGGTGAGCTTTGCGTCGGAAACGAACCCCATCCCGGTCTGCACGATCGGGTAGCGGACTCCAAGCAGCTCGGTGATGCGGGTCGCAGGCAGCGAGCCGGCTGCACTCATCCGCTCACCTCACGGTTGCGGCTTTCCCCCGGGTCGATCACGCCGCGGATGAACTGGAGCTCTTCGTCGGTCGGAATCCGCGTCTGCGGGACCTCGCCGTCGTGCTCGAGTTCGAATCCGGTCGCAACCACAACCTCATCCACGGTCACGCCGGGATGTACCGAAATCAGCCGCATGCTGTGGTCCTTACCGCCAAAGTCAAAGACGCCGAGGTCGCTGACGACCCGGTGGATATCGTGGTATCGCTCGGCTTCCGGGCCGGCAGCCGCAGCCGTGTCGTACCCCACCCCGGAGACCATGTCGACCTTGGCGACGAAGCTCCGCGGCGAGTGCTTGGGCACCCAGTAGCTGGTCGGATGGTTCACCGTGTTGCCGGGAGCGCCGCGGACGCCAAGCAGCTGGACCTTGGGGCGGTTGTAGTCGTCACCGATGAATGAGATGTTGGCATTGCCGAAGCGGTCAATCTGGCTCGGCATCATCATTACATGGCGTTTGCCGGTCCAGGCGAAGTCAAAGATCGCGCGATACGGCATCCAGCCTTCGATCAGCCGCGGACGCTCGCCCACCGGCCAGACCCCCGCCGCGAGCAGTGCTTCGCCGTCGGTCAGCAGCGCGCCGGGCGAGTGCGTTGCGCGCGCCAGCCGGGCTCCGACGATCGGCACCAGCCCAGTTGGGCTGAGCAGTATTTCGCCGGAATCGCGCCAGGCGTCGGCGCAGGCAGTCACGCAGATCTCGGCGCGAGTCGGGTTGCTCATCGCAGTGCCTCCGCGGCCGCCGGACCGACCGCGGCTTGGTAGTCGTCTTCATCTCCTGCCAGGTAGCGGTCGTAAAACTCGGCCCACTGCTCAGGATCCTTAGCCGCCTGTACATAGGCTCGCTGGAACGCCTCATCGCGACCGTAATCTGGTTCGCAGGACGTGAAATGCGCGCCACGCGGCGCCTGCACCACGCCCGAAACGAACGCCCGGTTGATCCGTAGCGTCGACGGGTGGTGGGCGCCATGTAGCTCGGCCGTCGGCACGATCTGCTCGCAGGAGACGTAGGCGCTGTCCGCGGCCATGCAGAAGATGTCGTCGAAGTACAGATCGGGGCCCAGATACTGGGCGTTACCGGACACGTCGGCACGGTTCATGTGGACCAGGGCGGCGTCCAGTTTCAGTGGCGGCATCGCCAGCAGCTCCTCCCCGCCGTAGGGCGAGACGACTGTCTTCAGCGCCGGGTTGGTCTTCATCACATCCGAACCGAGCCCGACACGTGTAGGCAAAAACGGGAGCCGACAGGCAGCGGCGTAAAGACCCCAGTAGAGCATCCCTTCGTCGTACTCAACCGACTCAATCGCACCCGCCTGGCGTGCGGCACGGAAGTGGGGATCGAGCGGTACCGAGTCCAGCGACACGAACCCGAAGACGAGTTTCGAGATCTTGCCGGCCGCACACAGCAGTCCGACGTCGGGTCCGCCGTACGAGACAACGGTCAGATCGGTGAGGTCTGAACGCAGGATCGCGCGCACCAGCGCCATCGGCTTGCGCCGTGAGCCCCAGCCGCCGATTCCGATCGTCATCCCGGAGTGCAGCTCCGAGACGACCTCGTCCAGAGTCGTCTGTTTATCCGTCATCGCCCCGTCTCCTTTAACCAAGCAAGCATTTGGTTCACTCTACGTGCGGCTCCTAAACGTGTCAACTTCACGCCATCACCATGCCGCCGTTAACGCTCAGGATCTGGCCGGTTACATAGGCAGCCTGATCGCTGCACAGATACGCAACGGCACCGGCAACATCCTCGGGCGATCCCAGCTTGCGGGCAGGGATCGCCCGCTCCAGCGCTTCGCGCATGCGCGGCCTGTCGGCCAGAATCGTTCGCGAGCGCGCGGTGTCTATGACGCCCGGACAGACGACGTTGGCGGTGATGCCGTTGACGGCGACCTCGCGAGCGATTGACTTCACAAACCCAAACAGGCCTGCCTTGGTCGCCGCATACACGGACTCACCACCAGCGCCGGCGCGCGCGCTGTCCGACGAGATGTAGACCAGCCGGCCGGCGCCGCGCTCCAGCATGCCCGGCAGCAGCGCCTGGGTAACGGCCATCGGCGCCCGCAGGTTGACTCGCCAGAGCGCGTCCCAGCGCTCCGGATCAGCGTCCAGGAAACGGTCCACCTCAGCAAGGCCCGCCACGCTCACCAACACGTCGACCGGAGTCCGCGCGAGCTCGGACACGTCGTCCGTGGCGGTGAGGTCAGCGGAGACCAGCTGAGCCCCGGGAAGCCGATCTTCAAGAGCGCGCATGCGGTCGAGCGCGACATCGGTCGCAAGCAGCTTGAAACCCGCGGCGGCGAGCTCGCGGCAGATCGCGAGCCCGATATCACTCGCGGCGCCGGTGACGAGTGCGGTCCGAAACCCGGCGGCGTCTAGGTCGTAGCTCATGCGCGAAGCCTAGCAAGCGCTTGCTAGGTAGTGTATGTTCAAGCCTGTCCCCATGCTCCGGCAAGGTGACGGTGGCCCGCGATGCCGGGCCACCGTTGCCTCGCATCGGCGCCGAAACCCATCAGAATCGCCTTACGATGCCACCCACCGTCACCATTCCCGAAGTTCCCGGTCACGATCTGCTGGCCGGCAAGGTAGTCCTCGTAACGGCAGCGGCCGGTACCGGGATCGGCTACGCCGCGGCCAAGCGCTGCGCCCAGGAAGGCGCGACTCTGGCGATCTCCGACCGCCACGAGCGTCGCCTTGGCGAGTCCGCTGAGCAGCTCGCGGACGAGACCGGCGCCGAACCGCTCGCGATCCCCTGCGACGTGACGGTCGAGCAGGACGTGCAGGCGATGATCGACGCGACCGTCGCGCGCTTCGGCCGGCTCGACGTCCTCGTCAACAACGCCGGGCTCGGCGGCGAGGTCTCGATTCTGGAGATGACCGACGAGCAATGGAACGCTGTCCTGAACGTCACGCTCAATGGAACCTTCCGCTGTTCGCGCGCGGCGCTGCGGCAGATGGTGAGTCAAGGCAGCGGGGCGGTGGTCAACAACGCCTCCGTGATCGGCTGGCGCGCGCAGGCCGGCCAAGCGCATTACGCGGCCGCCAAGGCGGGAGTGATGGCGCTCACGCGCTCCTCGGCAATGGACGTAGCGGAGTACGGGATCAGGGTCAATGCGGTATCCCCAAGCATCGCGATGCACGCGAACCTGGCCAAGAGCGCGCCGCCCGAGCTGCTTGCGCAACTATCCGAGAACGAGGCCTTCGGGCGGGCCGCAGAGCCGTGGGAGATCGCGACCGTGATCGCGTTCCTGGCCAGTGACTACTCGTCTTACATGACGGGTGAAATCGTGTCCGTTTCCAGTCAGCGTGCGTAAGGAGCCGACGTGAGCAAGCAGATCATCACCAGCAGCATCGAGGACGGCATCGCCGAGGTCGTGATGTCGCACCCGCCGGTCAATGCACTGCCCGTGTCCGGCTGGTTCGAGCTTGCTCGCGTGGTACGTGAACTCGGCCTCGATCCGGCCGTCCACGTGCTCGTGCTGCGCGCCGAGGGACGCGGTTTCAACGCCGGCGTCGACATCAAGGAACTCCAGGCCGAGCAGAATCAGAAGCTGGCGTTGGTCGGGGTCAACCGCGGCTGCTACGAGGCCTTCGCTGCAGTCTACGAGTGCGCGGTCCCCGTGATCGCGGCCGTGAACGGCTTCTGTCTTGGCGGCGGCATCGGACTGGTCGGCAACGCAGACATCATCGTCGCCAGCGAGGACGCGAGCTTCGGCCTGCCGGAGGTCGACCGTGGCGCGCTGGGTGCCGCCACGCATCTGCAGCGGCTGGTCCCGCAGCACAAGGCCCGCGCGATGATGTACACCTCGGCAACTGCCACTGCGGCTGAACTACACGCCTTCGGTTCGGTGCTCGAAGTGGTCCCAGCGACGGAGCTGCGCGGCGCCGCGCTGTCGGTAGCACGGGAGATCGCAGCCAAGAACCCGACCGTGATCCGGGCCGCGAAGGAGGCGTTGAACGGGATCGACCCGGTGGACGTCAAGCGCAGCTACCGCTTCGAGCAGGGATTCACCTTTGAGCTGAACCTCACCGGCGTGGCCGACGAGGTCCGCAACACGTTCGGTAACAGGGAGTAGCCGAATGGACCTCACCTACAGCGAGGCTGAGGAGGAGTTCCGGGCGCAGGCGCGCGAGTGGCTGGTGGCCAATGTCCCCCACGGGCTTGCCTCCGGCGACAGCCGCGCCGGCTTTGCCCAGCACGTCGAGTGGGAGAAGCGGCTGTTTGACGCCGGATGGGCCGTCGTCTCGTGGCCCGAGCGCTACGGCGGCCGCGACGCGACGCTGTGGGAATGGTTGATCTTCGAGGAGGAGTACTACCGCGCCGGCGGCCCCGCACGGGTCACGCAGAACGGCATCTTCCTGCTCGCACCGACCCTGTTTGAGTTCGGCACCCAGCAGCAACGGGACGCGATCCTTCCGCGGATGGCCGCGGCACAGGACCTCTGGTGTCAGGGTTGGTCCGAGCCGGGCGCGGGCAGCGACCTGGCCGCGCTGAGCAGCCGGGCGGTCGCGGACGGTGAGGGCTGGCGGCTCACAGGCCAGAAGATCTGGACCACGCGCGGCGCGTTCTGCACGCACATCTTCGGGCTGTTCCGCACCGACCCCGACAGCGAACGACACCGTGGGCTTACCTACTTCGTGCTTCCGTTGGACAGTCCCGGAATCAAGGTCCGCGGCTTCGACCGTCTCGATGGCGACGAGGGCTTCGCCGAGGTTTTCTTCAACGATGTCTATGTGCCCGCCGAAGCGGTACTCGGTGGCGTCGGCCAGGGCTGGAAGGTGGCGATGGCCACGACCGGATCAGAGCGCGGACTGACGCTCAGATCACCGGGCCGCTTTCTGGCCTCCGCGACACGCCTGATTGAGCTCGCCGGCGAGCATCCCGAGCGCGTGAGCCCACTGCTGCGTGACCGCATCACGCGCGCCTGGATGGATGCCGAGGCCTATCAGCTCTACACGCTCCAGCAGGTCACGGGAATCGCGGCCGGCGAGAGTCTCGGCGCGGCCTCAAGTCTCAACAAGGTGTTCTGGTCGGAGCTCGATGTGAGGCTCCAGCAGACGGCGCTGGACCTGCTGGGCGACGAGGCCGAGCTGGACGGTCCGTGGAGTCGAAGCTTCCTGTTCTCGCTCTCGGGGCCGATCTACGCCGGCACCAACGAGATCCAACGCAACATCATCGCCGAGCGCGTGCTCGGCCTCCCGAGGGCACGATGAGGTTTTCACTCTCACGCGAACAGAGCAAACTGCGCGACGGCGTTCGCCGCCTGCTCGATGCCGAATGCACGCCAGACACTATCCGGGCCGCGTGGGACGACGGCGGCGGCGGCGCTATGCCGGCACCGGTGGCGCGGCTTTGGTCCGAGCTGAGCGCTATGGGAGTGCTCGCTGCAGCGCTCCCCGAGAGCGCCGACGGACTTGGTCTCGGCGCCTGCGATCTGGTGCCGTTGCTGGTCGAGTCCGGGCGCGCGGGCGTGCCGCTGCCGTTGATGGAAACGGCGTTCGTGGCCGCCCCGCTGCTGGCCGCAGCAACGAGTGCCAAGCCCCTGGTAGCTAGGCTCGCCGACGGCGAGCTGATGGTGGCGTGCGCGCTCGACGGCTCAGCGCTGATCCCGCACGGGCGCCGCGCGGAGCTGCTCTTCCTGAGTACCGACGCCAGCGCGGGCGCCCCGATCCGAGCTTTGCACGACCCAGAGCTGGAGCCGCTGACGTCAATCGACCACAGCCGAGGGCTCGCGCGGATCGGTGATCCCCGCGCCGGACAGGTGCTCGACTTGTCAGACTCGCAGATCCGCGACGCCTGGCTGCGAGGGGTCCTCGGCAACGCAGCCGAGCTGGTCGGGCTTTCCCGTCGGCTGATCGAAATGACCTCCGCCTACGTCAGTGAGCGCCGTCAGTTCGGCGTCCCGATCGGCAGCTTTCAGGCGATCAAGCACCACCTAGCCGACGCGTTGATCGCGGTTGAATTCGCGCAGCCGGCGGTGATGCGCGCTGCCTGGTCGATCGACCACGAGACGCCCTCCAAGCGTCGCGATGTGGCGATGGCCAAGGCGCTCACAGGCGACGCCGCGGAGCGGGTGGCCGGTGTAGCGCTCCAGTGCCACGGCGCGATCGCCTACACCACGGACTATGACCTGCACCTCTACGCCAAACGGATCTGGAGCTCCGTGCGGACCTGGGGCAGCACCGAATCACAACGCGCGATCGTGGCCGAGAGCATCGGCCTGTAGCCCGCGCCAACCAACGACCCAGGAGCAGCGATGAGCGAACCAGTGGTAGTCACCGAGCGACACGGCAACGTCGAGGTCGTGCGCATGAACCGTCCCCAGTACCGCAACGCGCAGAACTCAGCGATGACCTACGCGCTTGATGATGCGTTCTACGCGGCCGCATCCGACGACGACGTGAAGGTGATCGTGCTGGCGGGCGCTGGCAAGCACTTCTCGGCCGGGCATGACATCGGGACTCCGGAGCGCGACGTGGACGTGTCGTTTCCACGACGTGCCAGCATGTGGCCCGATCATGTCGGCCGCCTCGGCGCCGAGAACCGTATCGCCCGCGAAGAAGAGGTCTACCTTGGCATGTGCCGCCGCTGGCGGGAGCTGCCCAAGCCGATGATCGCGATGGTCCAGGGTGCCTGCGTGGCCGGCGCGTTGATGCTGGCATGGTCCTGTGACCTGATCGTGGCAGGCGAAGACGCCTTCTTCAGCGACCCGGTGGTGCGCATGGGAATTCCCGGAGTCGAGTACTTCGCGCACCCATGGGTGATGGGCCCGCGCTTCGCCAAGGAGTTCCTATTCACCGGTGAACGCGTTCAGGCGCAACGCGCGCTCGAACTCGGCATGGTCAACCGCGTGGTCGCCAACGACCAGCTGGTAACGGAGACGCTTGGGCTAGCCGCCAGAATCGCTGAGATGCCTTCGTTCGGACTGGCGCTCACCAAGATGGCGGTCAATCAGGCCGAAGACCTGATGGGACAGCGGGCGGGAATCGATTCGGCCTTCGGACTTCACCACGTGGCCCACGCCCACAACGCCGAGATCGGTTCCGACCACCTGGCCGGACATGATGCGCGCTCGATGCGCGACGCGGGTCGGCAATAGCGCGTAAAGCGGGCGGGTGGTGGTCAGTGCAGGACGACGCCGCCGAGCAGCACGGCGAGGTATTGCTGGGTGATGCGCTCCGGCTCCACCGAGCCACCCGGGTGCCACCAGCGTGGCGCCGCCCAGACCGTGTCGCGGACCATCCGATAGATCAGCTTGGTGTCGATGTCGGGGCGGAACTCACCGGCTTCAATCCCGCGCTCGAGTACTCCCGTCCAGATCTTCTCGAACCTGCGATGCGTCGCCGACAGGTAGGCGAAGCGCGGCAACTGGGCCAGGAACCGAGCCTCGTTCTGATAGACGAGGATCGCCGAGCGATTGTTGACCATCGATTCCAATGAGACGGTGATCAGGCTCTCGAAGGTGTCGCGCGGCGACAGCTCCTTGGCCAGGATCTCGTCGTAGCTGGCGAGCGTCTGGTAGATGAACTTCGAGAGGATCTCGTCGATCATCGACTCCTTGGTGTCGAAGTGGTGGTAAAGACTGCCGGAAAGGATTCCGGCTGAATTGGCTATGTCGCGCACGGTCGTGGCGACGTAGCCGCGCTCGGCAAACAGATCGGCCGCGATCTGCAGCAGTTCCTGCTGGCGGTCGGCCTCGCCGGCACCGTTCTGTGCCTTCCTGGCTGCATCCTTGCGAGCCTTGGCGGCGGGCTTTGCCGTGGTCGTTCCCTGCCTAGGTGCCATTAGTGCCCCGCTCCGTCGAATCTTGAACTCCGCAAACCACATGTATAAAAGCAGCAAAGCTTCACATTACCGGCGATCGTACTGTACGCTTCGGCAACTAGCAAGCATTTGCTTGGTAGTTGGCTGTAGCCGCCTGGTCAGCCGGATCACCGATCGAATCACCGTGGGAGCACAATGACGAACCTACCGCCGAGCCTGGGAGCGATGATCGAGCAGTCCGCGGTCCGCTTCGGCGACCGCCTGGCCGTGATCGACGGTCCCGTGCGGCTGTCCTATACGGATCTCGCTGCGCAGGTGAGGACGCTGTCACGAGCGCTGATGGCCGTCGGCGTGAAGCCCGGAGATCGGGTCGCGATCTGGCTTCCGAACACCTATTACTGGATGGTCGCGGCGCTGGCCGCGCAACGCGCTGGCGCGGCTCTTGTCCCGCTCAACACCCGCTTCAGCGGCCGCGAGGCGGCAGACATCGTGCTGAGGTCCGGAGCGCGGGTGTTGTTCGTTGCCGACGAGTTCCTGGGAACCGATTACCTCGAGCTGCTGCTGGGCTCCTCCGGAGGCCCCGGCCACATCTCGGTGGCGGCCGAAATCCCAACCCTGAGTCTGGCCGTGCGCGTCCCGCTTGCGGGCACTGCCTTTACCGAGAGTGAGACGGTGATCGGCTGGGAGTCGCTGGTGCAGCGCGCGGAGAGTGTCACCGACGAGCAGTCCGCGGCACGCCTGCGAACGGTCGGCGCCGAAGACGTTGCCGACATCATCTTCACCTCTGGTACGACTGGCAAACCCAAAGGCGCAATGTCCTCGCACCGCCAGACGCTGGCGGTAGCCGCCGCCTGGGCTGAGCGTGCCGAGGTTGGCGAGGGCGACGTGTTCATGATCATCGCGCCGTTCTTCCACACCTTCGGCTACAAGGCCGGCTGGGTTGTCTCGTTCCTGTCGGGCGCGACCGTGCTGCCCCAGCTGACCTTCGACGTCGACAGCGCGATCGCCACGATCGAGCGTGAGCGCGTCTCGATCCTGCCGGGCCCGCCCACGATCTTCCAGATGCTGCTGGCGCACCCGGACCGCGACGCACATGACCTCTCGTCGCTGCGGGTGGCGGTCACCGGCTCGGCGGCTGTACCGGTGAGCCTCGTCGAACGGATGCGCGAGGAGCTGACCTTCCGCGTCATTCTCACCGCCTACGGCCTGACCGAGGCGGTCGTGGTGACGATGTGCCGCTCAACCGACACCCCGGAAACGATCTCCACGACGTCCGGTTGTGCGGCTTCAGACTTCGCGATCCGAATCGCCGACCCCGGCAATCGAGCGCTGCCTCCTGGAGAAGATGGAGAGATCCAGCTGACTGGCCCCAATTTGATGCTCGGCTACCTCGACGACGCCGCCGCGACCGCCGCCACCTACACCAGCGACGGGTGGTTTCGCACCGGTGACATCGGGCACATGAACGGCGACGGTTACGTGACCATCACCGACCGCCTCAAGGACATGTTCACGGTCGGCGGCTTCAACGTCTATCCGGCCGAGGTCGAGAACATCCTCGCCGCCCACCGCGGAATCGCCGATTCGGCCGTGGTCAGCAAACCGGACGAGCGCCTGGGAGAGGTCGGCGTGGCCTACGTCGTGCGCTCCCCGACCGGCGCGACGCTGACTGCGGATGACGTGATCAGCTACTGCCGCGGGCAACTGGCGAACTTCAAGGTTCCGCGTGCGATCGTGTTCGTCGATCAGCTGCCGCGCAACGCCAGCGGCAAGGTTCTCAAACGAGACCTGCGTGAGGCGCTGCGCTTGCCCAGCGCCTGAGGCTATGCGCGCCCCGGCCCTCGAGCAGGCCTGGGGCGCCGACCAGCGTCAGTTCAGGCGCTCGATGATCAGAGCCATGCCCTGACCGCCGCCGACGCACATGGTTTCAAGCCCGATCGTGGCATCGCGGTCGCGGAGTCCGTTGATCAGGGTGGTGAGGATCCGGACTCCGGTCATACCAAATGGATGACCGAGTGCGATCGCTCCGCCGTTCACGTTGAGCTTCTGATGGTCGATCCCGAGTTCGGCCGCGCTCGGTAGCACCTGCGCGGCGAACGCCTCGTTCATCTCGACAAGATCAACATCGTCGATCGTCATGCCGGCGCGCGCAAGCGCGGTGCGGGAGGCAGCGACAGGTCCGAGCCCCATGATTTCAGGGTTCAGCGCGGAGACGCCCGTGGCGATGATCCTCGCGATCGGCTGCAGCTCATGTTCTGCGGCGAACCTCGCGCTGGTGATCACGGCCGCCGCACCGCCGTCGTTGAGCGGACAGGAGTTCCCGGCCGTCACGCTGCCGTCCGGCCGGAATACCGGCTTCAGCTGGCTTAGACGTTCAAGCGTCGTCCCCGGGCGAGGACAGTCGTCGGCGTTGACCACGTTCCCATCCGGGGTCGTGACCGGGACGATCTCCGCGTCAAAGAACCCACGCTCCTGGGCCGCCACCGCCCGCTCCTGCGAGCGCAACGCGAACTCATCCATCTGCTCGCGGGTGACGTCGCGCAACTGCGCGACGTTCTCCGCTGTCTGCCCCATCGGGATATAGACGTCGGCGAGTCCGGCGCCCGGCTGCCAGCTCTCACTGCCCGCCTCAGCACGTACTGCGGTGCGTGCCTGGGCGGCGTCGAAGCGCGGGTTCTTGGTATCAGGGACACGGTCGGCGTTGCCCTTGAAGAATCGGCTGCAGGCTTCGGTGCCGGCGGCGACGAAACAGTCGCCCTCACCAGCCACGATCGCGTGGGCGGCCATCCGCACCGCCTGCAACGACGAGGCGCAATAGCGATTCACAGTGGTCCCGGGAACATTTTCGAGTCCGGAGAGCACCGAAACCACACGAGCCATGTTGAAGCCCTGCTCGGCTGCCGGCTGGGCACAGCCGAGGATCAGATCCTCGATTTGGTCGGGCTTGATCTGCGGGACCGAGTCAAGCGCCGCGCGGACCGCGATCGCTGCCAGATCGTCGCCGCGCATCTCCGTGAGCGAGCCCTTGCCCGCCCGGCCGATAGGGGTTCGGATTGCCGCGACGACAACCGGCTCGCTGCCGTTTGCACCATTCATTGAAACCTCACTAGTCCTGCATCGACGACGGCTACATCTCCGCGGCTGACCCGGAATGGGACCAAGCCGCTCGAATCCGGATCCCACGCTTCGACGGTCAGCTGCTCACCGGGGAGCACCGGCGCCGCGAAACGCCCCTGCAGCGTTTCCAGGCTCCAAGGCTCGGCACCGAGCATCGTCGCCAGCTCCCGCACAGCGGCGGCGAGCGTACACAGGCCGTGCAGGATCGGGCGCGGCTGTCCGATCACACGTGCGGCCCCCGGATCGATATGAATCAGATGACGATCACCGGTAAGCCGATAGAGCGCGGCCTGTTCAGTCCAGGTCTGCACCTGACCGACGAGGCTCGGCCGGGTCTCTGGCGACTGTGCGGTCTTGGGCCCGCGCTCACCGCCCCAGCCGCCCATTCCCGGGGCGAAGATCGAGTACACGGCGCGGAAATAGGGACATGCGACCTCAATGTCGAAGATCGACGCGGTGCCCTTATCCCAAACCGCGCTGACCCGTCCGCTGAGCTCGATCGTGCCGCTTGGCGGAAGCGGTGCAAGCACCTCCAGAAGCTGGGAACCGTGCACCGCCGTGGCTTGCGAGAAGAACCCGCGTTCGCCGATCACGTCGCAGGCCCAGAGTCCGTGAACCAGGCCGAACGTCGGCAAGACCCGCAGCTCACGTTCGAACACGAGCTCGAGTTCCGTGGCACGGGCACCGACCGCGAGCGCATACAGGATCGCGTCACGGTCGTGGTATTCGACCGTGCGCGAACCGAGGTTCAGGCCGGCAGCCGCGCCGGCGTCTAAGTTCGTGCTCATGTGACGATCATATCGATTGACCAAGCGCTTGTTCAACCTGTATCGTTGCTCCATGGCTACTTTCGAAACGATCGCTTCGGGCCTCTACTTCCCCGAGGGCCCGCGCTGGCACGCCGGCACGCTCTGGTTCTCGGACATGCACGGGCAGGTGGTCAACCGTGTTGATGAGGAGGGCTCGATCAGCACGGTGGCCGAGGTCCCCGGACACCCGTCTGGCCTGGGTTTCCTACCGGACGGAACCCCGCTGGTGGTGTCGATGCACGACCGCCGGGTAATGCGGATCGTCGACGGTCGCACGGAGACCCACGCCGATCTCTCCGGGCTCGCGACCTGGGACTGCAACGACATGTTCGTCGACGCGCAGGGTCGGGCCTACGTCGGCAACTTCGGTGGACCGGAGCCGCCACCGGCGCCGGCTGTTCCTACGGTGATCGTGCTGGTCACACCCGAAGGCGAAGCGCGCGCCGTGGCTGACAACCTCGCTTTTCCGAACGGCATCGCCGCAAACGCCGCCGGCGACACGCTGATCGTTGCCGAATCACGCTCGCTGCCGAGCAGCCGCTTGACGACGTTTTCGATCGCCGGGGATGGATCGCTGAGCGACCGGCGGACGCTGATCGAGTTCGGGGAGCATGAGCTAGCCGATGGGCTGGCGGTCGACTCCGCCGACGGCATCTGGGTCGCGATGCCGTTCGCGAACCGCATCGCGCGGGTCACGGCCGCTGGCGAACTCGACCGCGAAGTCGAGGTCGAAAGCCCCTATGCGGTCGCCGTCGGCGGTGTCGATGGACGTGACCTGTTTGTCTGCACTGCCCCCGCCTGGGAGCCCGACGAGGCGCGCCGACTGCGCGGCGGCAAGGTGCTGCGCACCACAATCTGATGGCAACAGTCGCCACCGGTCAAGCTGAGATGAACGACTTCGGCGGACGCGCGGGCGTGGCTCTGGTCACGGGCGGCAGCGGCGGTATCGGCCTGGCGGTGAGCCGCCTACTCGCTGCACGCGGAGCAGAGGTGGTACTCACCTACCACCGCAACCAGGGCGCGGCCCAGCGAGTGGTTGACGAGATGTCAGCGGTAGGCCAACCCGCTCATGCCAGGCAACTCGATGTGAGCAACCGTGCCGCTGTCGATCGGCTGAACGAGAGCATCGCCCGGGAGCTCGGCGGGATGCACACGCTGATTCACGCTGCCGGCCCGCACGTGCCGCAACTGCACCTCAGTCGAATCCCCTCGGAGCTCATGCGCGAGCAGCTCGAACAGGACACGCTAGGACTGTTCAACGTGATCCAAGCGGGCCTGCCGCTGCTTCGCGCCTCGGCCGGATCGATCGTCGCGGTGACCACCGCGGCGACGCAGCGATACCCGGTACGCGATGGACTCTCGGCGATCCCCAAGGCGGGAGCGGAGTTGCTGATCCGCGGAATCGCTGCCGAGGAGGGTCGTTATGGAATTCGCGCCAACTGCGTCGGCCCGGGGATGCTCACCGATGGGATGAGCGCGCGTCTGCAGGCGTCGGGTGACCTCGACCAGCGCGCGCTGGACGCCGCCAGCGCGAGCATTCCGCTGCGCCGCTTCGGCAGCGCGCTCGACGTGGCGGAGGCCGTAGCGTTCCTGGCGTCGCCGCGAGCGGGGTACATCAGCGGCCAGCTGCTTGCCGTCGATGGGGGCTTCACGGCGTGAGCGCCGACAACAAGACCAGATCAGAGCAAGCACAAGCAGCGAGTGATCGTTTGCGAACCACGCACATGCCAGGCCCGCTGCTGGAGGGCCGGACGGCGGTGGTCACGGGTGCCGCTGCCGGCATCGGCTCAGGCATCGTCGCCGCGTTCTTGGCACACGGCGCGGCTGTCCTTGCGGTCGACAACGACGACACCGCCCTGTCAGAACTCAGCACCGACGCGCCGCCCGGACTGACGGCGCTCGAACTCGACGTGACCGTCGCCGGAGCGGGCGCGGAAATCGCACGCGCCGCAGAGCCCGATTTGCTCGTCAACAACGTCGGTCATTTCCTGAGGTCGCCGACGGCGTTTGCAGAACCCGATGATGTCGTCAACTGGGATGCGTTGCACGCGGTCAACCTTGGCCATGTACTGCACATAACACAAGCTCTGCTGCCCGGCATGATCGAGCGCCAATGCGGCGGCAGCATTATCAATGTGACGACGGTCGAGGCATTTCGCGGGATCCCGGGACACGCGGTGTACGCGGCCTACAAGGGCGCGGTTACCCAGTTCACGAAGAGCCTCGCGATCGAGTTGGGCGGCACCGGCATCCGCGCGAACGCGGTCGCGCCCGACCTGATCGAGACACCTCAGGTTCCGTACGACCAGCTGGTCCCGGTGCAGGAACGCTGGCGCTGGCCAACGTGGACGCCGATCGGTCGTCCAGGCAATCGCCACGATGTGGCCGGCGCCGCGCTATTTCTGGCCTCGGATCTCAGCGCGTTCGTCACCGGCAGCACTGTTCACGTCGACGGCGGCACGCTGGCGGCCGGGGGCTGGTATCCACGGCACGGCGGCGGCTGGACAAACCGGCCGTTGGAACCATGACTTGGCGGGGCGCGGAAACCGGGATGCTGAGCGTCGCGGACCTGGCCGAGCTACGGGCTCTCAGCAGCCGCTACGCGATCGCGGCCGATGAGCGCGACCTAGCCGCGCTGCAGAGTTGCTTTACGAACGACGGGCTGATTCGGATGAGATCAGGCGGCGACCGCGTTCAGGAGTACCGGGGGTCGGCGGGCCTGGCGGAGATCGTCGCGCTACTGGGAAAGTTTCGACTCACGCTGCACGAAGTGAGCACGTGGTCACTGGTAGGGCCGAATCCCCAGCCGACTGCGGTCGTGTATGGCTCGGCCCACCACATATCGGAGCGCGACGACGCGATCAGCGATTTCGTTATGCACATCCGTTACTGCGACCGCTATGCACGTAACGGCGGCGGAAGCTGGTGCTTCAAGCAGCGCGACGCGAGATCACTGTTCACCGAGCGCCGAACCGTGCGCCTGCCGCTGTAACCACACGATCGGAGGCCCTGCCGTGAGTCTTGTTCAATTGCCCGGAGCCGAAGTAAGCGAGTTGAGGATCGCGGTCACAGGTCCGGAGTCTGGAGCAGTGGAGATCGCCGCGCGGATTGTCACTCCGCCTCAGCCAAGCGGCCTGGTGATGTTCTGTGTGCCGGGCATGAGCTATGGGCGTCAGTACTTTGATCTCCCGTTCCCGGGGTATAGCTTCGCCGCGGCCGCCGCGGCAGCCGGGCACGTGGTCGTCATCGTCGACAACCTGGGGACCGGCGACAGCACCGCCCCGGTCGACGGAGACGCAGTCACGCTGCAGGCGATGGCGGCTGCGAACGGCGCCGTTGCTGAACGCGTGGTCGCTGGCCTGCGCGCCGGCACCCTGCTCAGCGGACGCCTGGGCTTGGAGGTGACCTCAGTGGTCGGGATCGGACACTCGCTCGGTGGTTGTCTGCTACTCCTGCAGCAGGCGCGGTTTGCGAGCTTCGACGCGATCTGCGTGCAGGGCTTCTCCAACCAGCCCCTGGCTGGCGTCTATGAAGACCACGCTCGTGAAAGCGACTTGACCGAAGCCGAGCGGCTGGCGTGGGCGACAGAGCACCTCCCGCCCAAGTTGTGGGGCTCGCAGTGGGACGAGCTCGACTCCTATTTCAAGTTGCCGCGGGAGAACTTCACAGGCCTCTTCTACGCCCAGGATGTCCCGGCCGAGCTGATCGCCGCCGACCGCGATGCGGCGACACTGGTGCCGCGCGTGGCCGCGATCCAAACCACGATTCCCTACGTATCGGCGGCTGCGGCGCGGAGCGTCACAGTTCCCACGTTTCTCGCCTTTGGCGAGGTTGACCTCTCGACTGATCCGCTGGCCGAGGCAGTCACCTACCCGCTCGCGCCCGAGGTTTCTGTGCTGCGGCTTGGCGGCTCGGCGCACTGCCACAACTTCGCATCGACGCGCGAGCATCTGTGGCAGCGGATCCTGGCCTGGGCGCCGGGAGCAACGCCGCGACGGCAGTGAGCGCGTTCAGCCGAGCTGCTGGCGCCACGCACCGGCGAGCGCCGCGCAGGCTTGGTCGGTTCCGCCCAACGCGCGTTCCCACGCCGCGAGCGGTGTATGAACATCGGTGGCGCCGGCCTCAAGCAGGGCCGGCACCTCCTCGAAACTCTGACGTAGAAGCGGGCGTTTGTGCCCATCACGGATCACCGGCAGCGAGATCCGCACGCGCACGCTCTGCGGGTCGCGCCCGGCCCGTGGCAGTGCTTCTCGCAACACCGCGATGCCCTGGCGAACCTCGTCCGCGGGTGCGCTCGGGCTCGGCAGCCAGCCGCTGCCGAAGCGCACGATGCGATCAAGATTGCGCCGGTGTAATGCGCCGCTGATCCAGAACGGCACGCCGCCGGCCTGCACTGGGGTCGGATGGCACCAGACGTCGGTGAAGCTGATCGAGGCGGACTCGAACGCGGTCGGGCCGCCTTGCCATAGAGCCTGGCACGCTGCCAAGGTATCGGTCAACAATGCGCCGCGCGCGGCGAAATCCATGCCGACCGCCTCGTACTCCTTGTCGAGCCACCCGGTGCCTACGCCGAGATCGAGGCGGCCGCCGGAGATCAGATCGAGTGTGGCCGCGCTCTTCGCCAGGACCGCGGCCCCGCGCAACGGTGCGATCAGCACACCCGTGGCCAGGCGAATGCGGCTGGTGCGGCCGGCGATCGCCGCCAGCAGCGTCATTGGTTCCAGCCACGGAACCTCAGGGCCACCGGGAAACTGACCCCACGGGTATTTGTCCAAGTCGCCGCCGAGCACGACGTGGTCGAAGACGGTGAGCGCGTCGATCCCGGCCGCATCAGCACAGTCGGCGGCGTGCAGCAACGCGTCGGGTTCGGCGGCACGCCCGAACGTGGTGAGACCGACGTTCAGGCGGGGTTGCGTGACAATCATTCGCTCATGCCCGCTTCGGTAATGGACGCGGCTTTCAAAGCTGGTAGGTGCGCCGGGCGTTATCGGCGAACACGGCCGAGCGTTCGGCCACGCTAAGACCGCCGAGTGCGGTAGCGACCGCCGCGACCAGGTCTGCGTAGCTCCCGTACATCGAGTCGACAGGAAAGTTGCTGCCGAAGATGCAGCGATGCGGACCGAAGGCTTCCAGACACCCGTCGATCCAGGGCCGCAGCACGGCGCCGTCCTGACTGCCAGTGACCATCGCGATCCCGGAGATCTTGCAGCTGGTGCGCGGACGCTGCGCTAGTTGGCCCAGCGCTACGCGCCATTGCCGGACTTCTTCTGCACTGCTTCCGTCGGCCCACGCGGCGTGCTCCACCACGACCTGCAGGTCCGGATGGCGAGCCAGCAGCGGCAGCACCGGCTCCACATCCGACGGGTGTACCACCAGATCAAACACGTGTCCGCCGCCGGTCAACCACTGGCAGAGCTCGTCAGCCGCGCGCGAATCCGGATCGAGGCCGCCCAGTACGCGCACCCCGCGAAACCAGGGACTCCGGGCTTGTGTCTCGAGGTCCTCGCGCAGCTCGTTAGCCGTCAGTCCCGGGTCCGCCGCGCCGATCAGCGCGCCAGGAATCGGGGCACCGTTCAGTGTTTGGGTCACCCACTGGGTCTCCTGCAGATAGGCGCGCGGAGCGGTGGTGGCCGAGACGTGCACGATGCCCGTGATCTCGAACTCAGCCACCTCCTCGAGGTAAGTGTCAAGCAGGAAGTTGCGCCCCATGCGGCTGATGTCGCCGAGCTCGAGCCATTGGCGGGCGACTTCGGGAACCCCTACTCCCGGGTACCACTCGCGAGTCAGGTCCCAGAGGTGGACGTGGGCGTCAACAACGGGTTGCATTCGCAGCTGCTCCAGGTCGAATGCCGGAGCGGCAGCCGTCTCGCTCACGGTTGGCATGCTCAGGCTGCTACCGCACTGGCGGAGATCGCCCGTAGCAGCCCCGCCTCGGTGATCTCGGTGCCGCGCAGTTCACTCGCGATACGTCCGTCCACGAGCACAATCACACGATCGCAGAGCCCGACGAAATCCTCGATGTCCGACGAGCAGACGACGAACGGGATCCCCGTGTCGGCGTACTTGCGCACCAGGTCATAGATCGCATAGCGGGCGCCGATGTCAACGCCACTGGTGGGATCTTCCATGAACACCACGCTCGGGCCCATCCCAAGCCACTTGGCAAGTAGCACCTTCTGTTGGTTGCCTCCGCTGAGCAGCGCGTACTGGCGGGATGGGTCGGGTGGGCGGATATCCAGCCGCTGGATCCATTCCTCGACGCTTGCGCGTTCCTGGCCGTGTTTGATCCTGCCCAGGTGCGCGAACTCGGGTACCCGCCCGAGCGTCATGTTCTCGGCAATCGAGAAGTTGGGGATCGCGGCTTGCGGATGGCGGTTTGGAAGCACCAGCGCGAATCCGAGCTCACGCGCGAGCTGCGGTGTCATCTCGCCTTTGACGGCGTGGCCACCGAGTTCGAGGTCGACGTCCGCGTCGATTGCGCCGCAGACCGCCCCGGCCAGGGCGTCACGCCCGGACCCTGAGAGGCCGGCGACGCCGATGACCTCGCCTTCGCCGACCTGGAACGAGACGTCGCGCAGCGTGTCGGCGTCGAGCCGGTTGATCTTCAGCAGCGGCTCCGCGGCGCTGGGGGTGACCGGGATCTCGCTCGCCACCTGCATCTCAACCTCTTCACCGACGATCAGCTGGGCGAGCTTCAGTCGGTCAACACCGGTCGTCGGAAGCGTGCCCTGGCACTTTCCGTCACGTAGCACTGTGACACGCCCGGCCAGCCCCAGCACCTCATCCAGCCGGTGGGATACGTATAGGATGCTGACGCCTGCGGCGACCACATCGCGCAGGACGCGGAACAACGCGTCGCATTCGGCGGGTGGCAGCGCCGCGGTGGGCTCGTCGAGCACCAGCAACGTGATCCTCCCGTGGGCCTCGTCGAGTGCCCGCGCGATCGCGAGCGCGCTGCGGTCAACTGCGCGCAGTTGACTGACCGGCACTTCGGTGTCGAGCTTCACGCCGATCCGCGCCAACAGCTCGTTGGCGTGGCGCCGTTGGGCGCGCGGGTCGATGCGACGGCCGAAGGTGGTGGCAAAGCCGGACACGAGGCCGATGTTTTCGGCCCCTGTGAGTTCGCCGATCAGTCCGAGGTCCTGATGAACGAAGCGCAATCCGTGGCGCTGTGCGTCGGTTGGATTGCCGAGGTGGAGTTCTTCGCCGTCGATTGTGATGCGGCTGCCGGGGTCGGCCTCGTGAAAGCCTGACAGGCTCTTGATCAGCGTCGACTTTCCGGATCCATTCTCGCCTACCAACGCGTGAATCTCGGCATGGGCAATCTCGAACGACACGTCGGACAGCGCCTTCTGCCCGGGAAAGGTCTTGGACACGTGCTCGATCGAGATGAGCGTGGTGCCTTGCTGTTCCGTCACGGCCGACTCCTGTAGATCACGACTCTCTCCGCCTCTGTTCGGGCTGACTCACCAGGCACCATACCAGCACTACCAAACGCTTGCTTGGGCATCGTCATAGCGTCTAGGCCTTGGCCCCTCCGTCGACCACCAGATCGGCGCCGGTCACGTACGACGACTCGTCTGAAATCAGGAACAGCGCCGCGTGTGCGAGCTCGCTTACCTCGCCCACGCGCCCCGCAGGGACGTTGGTCCAGCGCGCCGGATCATCTGGCTCCGGGACCATTGCCGTGCGAACGCCGCCGGGCAGCAGCGCGTTGACCCGGATCTTCAGCGCGGCCAGTTCGACTGCGGCTACGCGCGTGAGCCCGCGCACACCGAACTTGGACATCGAGTAGGCGCCGAGCTGCTCGTATGCACCGATCCCGGCGGTTGAGCTGACGTTCACGATTGCGCCGCCGCCGGCAGCCGCGATCGCCGGTGCGCAGGTCTTGATCCCGAGGAACGGGCCACGGAGGTTGATCGACAGCAGCCGATCGAGGCCGTCGACGGTTTCTTCGAGCAGTGGCCGACGCCACATCACCGCGGCGTTGTTCACCAATCCGTCGAGATGCCCGAACCGCGCCAGCGCACGTTCGACCGTGCGCCTCCATGCGTCCTCGTCACTGACATCGAGCCGTACGAACTCTGCGACATCTCCGAGTGAGCGCGCGACCTCCGCGCCCTCGTCCTCGATCACGTCGGCGATCACGACGCTCGCCCCCTCCGCCGCGAACAGCCTTGCCTCCGCCTCACCCTGGCCACGGGCGGCGCCGGTCACGATCACGACGCGGCCCTCGAGCCGGCCGCTCATCGCGGTGCACCAGCCTCTGCGCGGTAGCGCTCGACGATCTCGACGTAGTGGTCGGCGCCGCGTTTGATGTAGGCGTCCATCGGCTCCGCCAGCGGCACGATCCGCGCCGGTACACCCTGCGCCCGGTGCCCGCTCGGCACCTCGATATCCCCGACCAGCACTGCGCCGGCTGCCGCCACGGATCCGGTTCGCATGTTTGCGGTGTGTAGCACCGCCGACACGGCCACCATGCACATGTCACCTACGTCGGCCGACTCCAGAAACGCCAGGTGGGCGATGATGCAGTCGTTGCCGATCACGGTGCCGCGATCCATCGAGGTGTGGATTACGGCGTTGTCCTGGATGCTGGTCCGTTCGCCGATCTTGATCGATCCGAAGTCGCCGCGTATGACCGCGCCCGGCCAGACACTGGATCCCGCACCGATCTCGACATCACCGATGACCGTGGCCCGATCGTGCACAAATGCGGTCGGATGGATACGCGGCGTCTTGCCGTCAAATCCGCTGATCACGACGTCACCGTGAGCCGGGCGGCATGCTGCTTGAGCTCGGTCTTGGCGACCTTGCCCCCAGCCGAGCGCGGCAGCTCGTCGAGCACCTCGAGGCGCTCGGGCCAGAGCTCCTTTGACACGCCTCGGGAGTTCATGAAAGCGGTGAGATCACTTAGCTCGAAGGGAGCCTCGCGGTCGCTGAGCTCGACGAACACACAGACTCGCTCCCCGAACATCGGGTCGGGGATTGGCACCGCGCAGGCGAGCGCCACACGCGGATGCGCCGAGCTCTCTTCCTCGACCTCGGCGGCGCTGATGTTCTTCCCCCCGCGGATGATCAGGTCGGACTTGCGGCCCACCACTCGCACGTAACCTTGCTCGTCGAGCTCGACGATGTCCGCCTGCATCACAAAGCCGTCGTCGGTGAACAGCTCCGCGTTCGCCTCCGCGTCGTCCAGGTATCCGTACCCCGTGGAGGGACCGCGGGATCCGGCCTGACCGCGTCCATGAGTGGGCTCGCCGAAGTCATCGTAGAGTCGCAGTTCGGTCCCCACCGGTACGCGCCCGGCCGTGCGCAGGCGTCGTTCCTTGGGGTCGTCGATCCTCGTTCCGCTCACGAAGCCGGCTTCATTCGAGCCGTAGATATTGAGAATCACGGCCCCCGTCACTTCCTCGAAGCGCTGCGCCGCGGCGTAGGTGACCGGTTCACCGCCGGTGAACATGATTCGTAGCGACGAGAGGTCGACCTCGGTACACAAAGGGTCGGCGAGCAGCAATCGGAACTGGGTCGTCACCGCGCAGAGCGTCGTCACCCGCTCGCGTTCCATCAGACGCAACGTTTCGGCCGCATCGAAACGATCGACCAGCACGGTAGCCACGCCAAGGTACATAGGCACGAAGTGAGCGCTCCACTGGCCGAACCCGTACGGCGTCGGCACGATGCTCATTATCACCTCGTCGCCGGTGAGCGCGCCGTTCTCGATCGCAAGCTGGCTGAAGTAATGCTGACGGTTCTGATGGTGTAACACGCACTTTGGCAATCCGGTCGTGCCCGAGGTCGAGTTGATCAACCAGAGAGCATCGGTGCCGAGATTGCGTCCGCTGAGATCGACCGCATCTAGATCGCCGGAGATCTCCTGCCCGTTGACCAGAACCGAGTCGCTGTCACGAGACTCGAAGACCGGAACAACGACGTGCTCGCTGACGCTGGGAACGCGCGCCACCAGTTCCGACATGAGCTGCCCACGATGCTCGTGATGCGAGACCAGCGCCGCGGCCGCGGTCTTCGACAGCAGATGATCGACTTCCCGCTCACCCGCACGGGCCGGAAGTCCGACCGCCACCAACCCCGCCTTCTCGCATGCCATCTGCGCCACGTGGTAGCTCGGCCCGTCCGGCAGGCGGACGGCCACCCGTCCCTCCGATCCGAGCTCAAGTGCGGCCAGCGTCCGCGCCAGCCGATCGGACAGGGCGTCGTACTCGGCCCAGGTCAGACGGCCGTGTGGACTTGTGAATGCGGTCTGGTTCGGACGCTCCAGAGCATGCTTGCGAAGGTAGTCGGCAAGCGTCACATCGGTCCACCACCCGCGACTGCGATAACGCGCCGCCGTGGCGCTGTCGGTGACCCGCGCGGAGTCCCGCCAACTGCTCGCTGTACTCTCCATGCTGGACAGCCTACCAAGCGCTTGGTAAAGTCGCGACAGGACCCGCAAAGAGAGGATCAGGGAGTTGTCACAAAAGCTCGACACCGCCCAAGAGCCGGCAGTCTCGTCGGCAGGCGAAATCGATAGGGAACTAGCGTCTGTCGAGACACCCGGACGTGGTTGGCTGAGCAAGCTCAGCTACCGCAACATCGGCGCCGTCTACGTCTGGATAGCGCTGATCGTCATCTTCACGATCTGGAAGCCTGATCTTTTTCCGACCACACAGACGGTCAAAACCACGCTGAACCAGTACGCGATCACCGGCATCGCGGCGCTCAGCGTGATCATGCCACTGGCCGCCGGGATCTTCGATCTCTCGATCGGCGCCACTGTTGGATTTGCGGGGGTCTTCGTGGGTTGGTCGATGAACACGTTGGGTCTGCCTCCCGCGGCCGCGATCGCGCTGACGCTGCTGGCCGGCGTCGGAATCGGCCTCATGAACTCGCTGGTTGTAATCAGGATGCGGATCGACTCATTCATCGGGACCCTGGCGACAGGCTCGATCATCTCGGCGCTGACGATCTGGGTGTCGGGTGACAACATCCTTACCGGCAAGCTCAGCGGCAGCTTCTCGAATTTCGCGAGCTCGAGTATCGGCGGCATCCAGCTGCCTGTGATCTACATGCTCGTGGGAATGCTGGTGCTCGCCTACATCCTCGAGCAGACCACGTTCGGGCGCCACGTCTACGCGGCCGGCTACGGACCCGACGTATCGCGACTGGTTGGCCTGCGGGTCGACCGGCTGCGCATGATCTCGCTGATCTGCTCCGGTGTCGTGGCGTCGTTCGCCGGGATCTGCCTGGCATCACAGCTCGGGTCGGCAGACCCGACAGTCGGTTCGAGCTATCTGATCCCGGCGTTTTCGGCGGCGTTTGTCGGCGCCACCCAGTTCCGGCACGGACGCTTCAATCCATGGGGCGCGGTGGTCGCCGTGTTGATGATCGGGACCGGTAGCGTCGGACTGCTGCTGGCAGGCACGCAACAGTGGATGCCACAGGTGTTCCAGGGCGTGGTGCTGATTGCCGCGGTCGGGATCACCATGTTCCAGCGCAAGACCACACGCCGCAGCTCCAACTGATGGGAGCCGCAGCGCCGACGACCGGCGTCCCCAGGATGCTGGTCGTCGGGGCCGGCGCGATCGGTGGCATCACTGCCGCGCTCATGCAGGCGCGCGGCTACCCGGTCGCCGTGCTGGGACGAGACCGTCCGCAGACTTCCCAGCTGCGATCCCCGGGTCTACAGGTGGAACGCCACGGTGAGACAAGGCGCTACGCCCTGGACGCCCATCGAACCGTGCAGCAGCTCGACGGACGCTTCGACTTCTGCCTGCTGGCGGTGAAGGCCGCAGCGTTGGACGATGTCCTCGGGCAGCTGGCGCTGCGCGGCGAAATCGACACCTACGTGACGCTCGGTAACGGTCTGGTCCAGGAGCAGGTTGCGGCGGTAGTCGGAGACGACAAGCTGATCGCCGCTTCCGTCGAATGGGGGGCGACCAACCTCGGCGACGGCCATGTCCGCCAGACAAGCGACAACCTGACCACCCTCGGGGAGCTCGACGGCTCGATCCGACCGCGCACCGAGACGCTGGCGACTGCTCTGAGCGCCGTCGGCGAGGTACGGGTAACAACCAACATCCGCGGCAAGCTGTGGTCGAAGCTGCTGCTCAACAGCGCGCTGTCGGGGATAAGCGTGCTTGGCGGCTGCAGTTGCGAGGAGGCACTGCGTGCGCCGCATGGACCCCGCGCGCTGAAACTGGTCTGGCGAGAGGGTTATGAGCTTGCACTGCGACAGGGAATCGAGCTCGAGCCGATCCTCGGACTCGACCCGGGTGACCTGGCGTCACCATCCAGGCCCACTTTCGATCGCGCACTTGAGCGCGTGATCGCCCAGTCCGGTCCGACGCGAGCATCGATGCTGCAGGACCTCGAACGCGGGCTCCTGACCGAGGTCGACGTGATCAATGGTGCGGTCGCGCGCGCGGCCGCAGCGTTCAGCGCTGAGGCACCCTACAACAGCCGCGTGGTTGAGCTCGTCCACAGCTTCGAACGCGGCGATCGCCAGCCGTCTGTCGAGACCTTCGCGGAGTTCATCTCAGCCGCCTAGCGCGGAGTCAACGCGACCGCCGAACGAGGCCTCATGCTCGGTGCAACAGCGTCAGCAAATCGGAAACCAAGCAAGCGCTTGACACTTGCCGGACGCACACGTAGGATACGAACACCAAGCAAGCGCTTGGTGGTCGACGCCGGGGCGCCGACCACAACTACGCAACCAGTACTTCGACTAGCCCATCGGGCGTCGCCACTAGTTAGAGGAGAGAACATGGGGTTTCAAATTCGCCCGAGGCGCGTGGGTGTCGCGATCGGTGCGTGCGTCGCAGCGCTCGCGGTCGCAGCCTGCGGCGGCTCGGGGTCGACGACCAGTTCTAAGACCACCGGCGGTGGAACGACTACTGCGTCCCACTCCGGATTCGCAACCGCAATCGCATCGAACACAAAGTTTGAGCGCCGGCCGACCAGCATCGGCATCACGACGCCGGTAGGAGCAGCCATCCCGACCGGCAAGGTTGTCGACTTCATTCAGTGCGGAGTGCCAGCCTGCACCGTCGAGGGCGACATTTTGCAGGACGCCACCAATCAGCTTGGCTGGAAGCTGGTCCGCATCAACGCGGGCAGCACACCACAGACGATCGTCGCCGCCTACCAGCAGGCGATCCAGAATAAGCCCAACGCTGTAGTCGGTTCCGGCTACCCCCGGGTGCTGTTCAACCCTGAGGTCAAGACGCTCAAGTCGATGAACATCCCGGTGCTTGAAGCCTTTACGGCGGATTCGACCGGAAATGGCATCTACGTCGTTGGCGGTCCCGTCACCAACCACATTCAGGGCCAGGAGGTAGCGGACTACATGCTGGCCAACACGACCGACAAGTCAGCGACGCTGGGCACCGTGATCCCCAGCGGCTTCCCGAACATGATCCAGGAGAACGCGTCCTTCAACGGCCGCGTCAAGTCCGTCTGCTCAACTTGCGCAGTCAAGTCCCTGACCGTCCCGGTGACGAGCATCGGCACCGACCTCCCGACACGAACGACCACGTTCCTGACGGCGAACCCGTCGATCAAGTCACTCTGGATGGGTTACGACGACATGGTCGGCGGCATGCCGGTTGCGCTCAAGGGAGCGAGCATTACCGACCTCAGCATGACCACGATCTCAATGAATGCGACCGTCAAGGACGCGATTACGAGCGGCCAGTATGTCGATGCCGGGATTGGCACGAGCTTCCCGGAGGTCTACTGGCGTGAGATCGACCTGCTGGCGCGCATGTTCGCTCACAAGTCGTTCAGCGTCGACCTCAACGACGCGACACTGCCGTACTGGACGATCACCAAGTCGAACATCCCCTCAAACGCCGGCTCCACGACCTTCGCAAACGTTGTGGACTACAGGCAGCAGTTCATGAAGCTGTGGGGCAAGGGCTGACCCCTAGCCGACAAGCTCGACACGAGTTGGGGGTGCGGACCACAACGGTCCGTACCCCCAGTCGCTTTAAGGCTCTCGTGGCGAGTCGGTCAGCAGCCGGCGCGCGCTCGCCATCGAAGCTTCAAACGCGGCGGTGTCGGACAGCCGGGCAACGGGCACCCGTCCTAGCTCATCGCGAAGCAGGCTTACGTCTTTGGCCAGCAGATCGTCGATCAGCACCTCGAAGTTCTCTGCCATCCAGCTGGATCCAGTTGCGGAGCGCAGCACCGCCGCGCAGGCAACCGGGTCGATGCCGCTCGCCTGCGCCAGGCTGATGCAGTCGGCGAATGCGGCAGCGTTCGCAGCACCGAGCGCGTTGTTCAGCAGTTTCACCACCGTCGCGTCGCCGAACTGCTCAAACTTGAAAGCGACCCGCGCCAGCGTGTCAGTGATGAACGCGATGTCTTGCGGACGAGCGAGCCCGCCCCCCACCATCACTGCCAGGTCTCCCCTACGCGCGCCCGCCTGGCCGCCGGAGATCGGCAGTTCGATAACCGGCATCTGCGGTCCTGCGTATTCCTCAAGGCGCCGCGCAAACGCCGGCTGCAGAGTCGTGATCACATAGACGGCGCAGGTGCGCTCGCGCGGTTGCGCGGCCAGACTACTCAGCACCGCGTGCGCCTGTCCAGTGGTGCGCACGCACACCAGCACTCGCTCGCTCGCGAGTCCATCGAGGCTCGCAAGTGCCTCGCGGCCGCTATCGCGCCGCCACTGCTCGCGCCGCGCGGCGTCCGGTTCCACAACTGAGACCTCGAGGCCCAGCTCGTTCAGGCGTAGCGCGCAGGCCATGCCCAAGTCGCCGACGCCGACCACCGCTACATCACTCAAGAGACTTCTCCTTGTCAGCCACCTGCTGACGCTCGATCATCGCCTTCAACGCGCTGCGCCTGACCTGGCCGGTGGCGCCGGTTCGCGGTATCTCGGCCACAGTGACCACCAGCCGCGGGCGCTCGTGCGCGGCAAGACCGGATAGCTGCTCACGCAGCTCATCGACCGTGGGCGCGGGCTCACCGCCGGAAGGGACCACCGCGACACAGACGATCTCCCCCCAGCGTGCATCTGCAATCCCGACGGCAGCGGACTCCCGCAGCCCCGGGACGGCCGCCATCGCGGCATCCACCTTCACCGGCGCCACCCACTCTCCACCCGTGCGGATCATCTCGCGTTTACGCCCGGTGAGAAACAGGTACCCGTCGCTATCGATCCGCCCAAGGTCGCCGGTGTGGTACCAGCCATCGCGGATCGCTGCCTCGCTCTCGGCTGGGCGCCGGTAGTAGCCGGTCATCAGCGTGGGTCCGGAGAACAGCACCTCACCATCGTCGGCGATGCGCAGCTTGCCTTCCCCTGGCGCACGCCCGACACTTCCGGGATGAGTTGACAGCTCGGCGTGCTCCAGCGCGGCCATCCGCCCCGCTTCGGTCGCCCCGTAGAGAATCCGCGTGCGGGCCTGCGGAAGCCGCGACTCGATTCGTTCCAGCAGCCCGTCCGTGACTGCTGAAGTGCCGGTGTCCGCGAACTTGATCGATGACAGGTCCCCGGCCGTTGCCAGCACGCGTTCCCAAACTGCGGGGATGCAATAGATCGCGGTCGGACGGCGGCGCTCAATCGCGGCGACCACCTCCGGACCGCTGGCTCGGGACACCAGATGTACCGCGGTGTCGCGCAGCCAGGCCTCGAACACGTAGTGAAGCCCGCCGTAATGGTGGATTGGGAAGCTACAGAGCATGCCCTCGAATCGCGGCTGCGCGAGGTCGTACTCGGGGTCCGATCGCAGCCAGCTGGCGCGGTGGCTGACAAGCACTCCCTTCGGTGCTCCGGTGCTTCCGCTCGTGAGGTAGAGGACGTGTGGATCGCCCGACCGGAGCCCGGGGGTCGGCGCTGCGATCGGATCGGACGCCGCTTCGAGGCAGGCCAAATCAATCACCTCCCGGCTGACCGACACAAAGCTCCCGGCGCCGCCGTCTTCGCCATTCGTGACCACCGCCAGCCGGGTGATATCTAGCTCTGCGCAGACGGCCAGGCGTTCGCGGTCGCACACGAGTAGCCCAACCTCGACCTCGGACAGCACCGCCGACAGCTCCGCGGCGCCCATCGATGGCGGGATCGGAGCGAAGATCGCTCCCACGCGCGCGCACGCGAGCAGCCCGGCAAGCGTATGCAACGCCGGCGCCGTGAACCATGCGACCACCGAACCGCGGCCCAGCTCGAGCCCGAGCAATGCCGCCGCCAGCCGGTCCGCCCATTCATCCAGCTCTCGGAACGAGATCTGCTCGTCGCCGAGCGTCGCCGCGGGCGCGTTCGGGCTGACGAGCACCCCGCGACGGATGGCGTCGCCGATCAACCTCACATCGCTCATGGCCTCCCTCTCAAAACGACATTTTGGCCTTTACTTTTGCGGCTTTGTATTTTAGATTAAAAATCCAAGTGACAGCGTCAGACGAACTAGACATCTTCATGACCGGTATCGGCGGGCAGGGCGTGCAGCTGATCGGCAAGACGCTCGCGCTCGGTGCGACGCTCGCCGGCAGGCACGCGATGCTGGCAGCCGAATACGGCGGCGAAATGCGTGGCGGGCCCTCGCAAGCAACCGTGGTGATCGGATCAGCGCCGCTCGCCGCGCTGCCGGTACTGCCGGACGCGGGCTCGGCGGTGCTGCTGCACGATCGCTTCGCGATGCCGGTGCTCGAGCGCCTGCGCCCCGACTCACTGGTGATGATCAACTCCTCGGTGGTCGCCCACAGCCAGGAGTTGGCAGTCCACCGCGTAGTTGAGGTCGCGGCCACGGACCTCGCACGCGAGGCAGGTCGTCCGCAGACGGCAGGCCTGATCATGCTTGGAGCGTTCAATCGCCTCACCGACGCCGTAGGCCCCGAGTTCCTGATCGAGGCGATGCGATCGCTGCTGCCGCCGTATCGCGCGCAGTACGCCGAGGACAACGCGGAGGCACTCGTACAGGGTGCAGCGCTGATCGACACGGAGGTGGCGGCGTGACCGCGATCGAGGCCCAGCTGGAGCTGCTGGAGGGCAGCACGGCGATCGCGCGGTCCGCGATTCTCGCCGGGTGCCGCTTCTTCGCCGGCTACCCGATGTCGCCGTTCACATCGCTGCTGGAAAACATGTCGCGGCTGATGCCCGAGGCTGGCGGAGTCTGTATCAACGCCGAGAGCGAGATCGAGTGCATCAACATGACGATCGGGGCGGCCTCAACCGGTGCGCGCGCGGCAACGGGATCGACCGGACAGGGCATCGCGCTGATGCAGGAGGCGGTCGCCGAGGCTGCGCTGAACGAGACCCCGCTGGTGGTGTTCAACATGGCCCGCAACCAGCAGGACTACTTTCAATGCACGCGTGGCGGAGGCTGGGGTGACTACCGCACGATCACACTCGCCCCCAAAGACATTCCTGAGGCGGTTGAGCACACGCAGCTGCTGTTCCATCTGTCCGACAAGTACCGTGCTCCCGTGATCCTCTACGGCGACCCGTTTCTGGCCCAGACGCGGGTAGGTGTGCGGATCGAGCCACTCGAGCTGCCTGAGCTAGCTCAAAAGGATTGGGTCCTGGACGGCTCGATGGGCGGTACCGGTCACTCACGCCAAATCTGGACCTGGGCGATGGGTAAGGCCACTGCACCAGGACTCGGTCCCGACGGTCACTGGCGTGCTATCGCCGACAAGTTCGAGCGTATCGGCGAGCAGGAACAGCGCTGGGAGACATCCGGTCAGGAAGATCCGGACACGCTCGTGGTCGCGTTCGGGTCGGCCGCGAAGTTCACCGAGTACGTGGTAGAGCAGCTCCGCCGAGAGGGTCACTCAATCGGTCAGTTCCGACCGATCACGCTGTGGCCGTTCCCGGGCGCAGCGCTCGAACGGGCCAGCCGTCGCGCGAAGCGCGTGTTGGTATTCGAAACCAACGCCGGGCAGATGCTCGACGATGTCCGCCAATTCGTCTATGACCGCGACACCGTCACGTTCATCGGCGGCGTCAGCATTCACGAGTCGGGACTCAGCTACGGGCCGCTGCTCGACGCACCGGCGATCCGTGAGCGCATCGCCGCACAGCTTGAAAAAGCCACTACCCGGACAGCTCGAGGGTCACGATGACGCAAACCCAGATACTTCCCGAACCGCCATCTGACGCCAAGAAGGTCACCGACTTTCGGCCCTCACTGATCCTGGGCGAGCACTCGCTGTGCCCCGGCTGCGGCGAGCCGGTCGCGCTGCGCCTGCTGCTGGAGACGCTTCAGGAACTCGAACTCGTTAGCCGCACGGTCGGGGTGGTGGGGCACGGGTGCTATGGGAGCTTTGTGCGGATCATGGACGTCGACGTGCTGCAGTGTCTGCACGGCCGCGCCCCCGCCTGCGCCACGGGGATCAAGCGTATGCGTCCGGATCTGGCGGTGTTCACGCTCCAAGGTGACGGTGACATGGTCAACGAGGGTCTGCAGGAAGTCATCCACGCGGCGGCGCGCGGCGAGAACATCACCTGCGTACTGCTCAACAACGGCGTCTTCGGCGACACCGGCGGGCAGCAAACCGCGACCAGCGTCATCGGCCAGCGCACCAAGACCAGCCTCGACGGACGTGACCCAGAGCTGCATGGCTACCCGATCCGGATCGCCGACATCGTCGCCAGCCTAGACGGCGTAGGTTACGTCGCCCGGGGAGCCGTCGGTTCGGCGCGCGAGGTCTCCCGCACCAAACGTCTGATCCGCGCTGCGTTTGAGAGCCAGATGGCAGGCGCCGGACTGAGCCTCGTCGAGATCCTGACGATGTGCCCGACCGGCTGGTTCGTCGGCGCACCCGAAGGCCCCGCGTATATGACCGACTCGATGGAAGCCGCCTACCCGCTCGGAGTGATCCGCGCGAGCGACCAGGAGGACTGAGTGCCGATGCCAACACCCGCACCAACTCCGCTGATCCGCACCAAGACCAGCGACTCCGTGGCGGAGCACATTCTGGAGATGCTGTTTGCGGGAGAACTGCGGCCCGGCGACCGCATCGATCTCGACGCGCTGGCCGAGCGTCTCGGGGTCAGCCGCGTGCCAATCCGCGAAGCCCTGATCTCGCTCGAGCAGGATGGCCTGGTCGACATGCCCTACCACCGCGGAGCGTTTGTGGCGGCGCTCGACAGCACCACGATCCGCGAGGCGTTCGAACTATACGGTCTGCTCAGCGGCCTTACCAGCGGGCGTGTCGCCCTGAGCCGCGACCCCGCGCTGCTCGCCGAGCTCGAACTGCGCGCCCGCGCGGTCGAGGACGCCACCGATACGCGGAGCTTCGAAGCCGCTGCGCGCGAGTTCCGGCGGCTGATCAACCTGTCCGCCGCCGGGCCGCGGCTGCGCGGGATGCTGCGCAGTTTCAATCGGCTGCTGCCGGTGGCCTCGCGCCTGTCGGCCGAACCGCTGCTTGAAGACGAGCGACAGCTGGTGCAGGCCGAGATGTCCGCGATCCGCGGACAGGATCCCGAGGCCGCACGCGTGGCAGCAATCACGCACATCAGACTGCTCGGCGAGTACGCCGTCGACACGCTGGCCACGCGCGGTGTGATCACGCTGGCCCCGCAACGTCCAGCTTCCGTCGATGAACTCACCGCGACCCTGGCCGCATTCGACCGCAGCGAGAAGCGATGAGCTCCACGGGCACAGTGGTGATCGAAGCCGAGCGCTGCAAGGGCTGCGAGCTCTGCATCACGGCCTGCCCGCCCGCGGTTCTGGTGATGTCGACCGAGGTCAACACCGCCGGATACCGCTACCCGGTGCTCCACGATGGCTGCACCGGATGCACGGCCTGCTGGTTGGTTTGCCCCGACGCCGTGTTCGAGGTCTACCGGCGGGCGGCCTGAGCCTCGTACACGCCCGACACCGTTTGCGTCGGCGGCGGAACCTCAGCTGGGCAGCGCGGCTTCGAGCGCGACCAGCCACCCCGGCTTCTCGCCACCGCCGTCGATCCTGAGCTCGGCCCCGGAGACGTATCGCGCCAGTGGCGAGGCCAGCATCAGGCAAGGGCCGGCGATGTCCTGCGGTCTCGCCATGCGGGCGGCCGGGATCGTCGAGGAGACCGCTGCGACACCAACCGTTCCGCCGTAGTGGCGTGCGGAACCCTCGGTGTAGACCGGCCCGGGCGTGATCATATTGACGGTCACCTTCGGTCCCCACTCGAGCGCCAAGCCGCGCGTCAGCCCCTGGAGGCCGGCCTTGGCCGCCCCGTAAAGGGTCACCCCCGGGGCCGGCCGCATCTCCGCGGTGCTGCCGACGTTGATGATCGTGCCGCCCTGCGGCTGCTGCTGCATCACGGCATTGGCGGCCTGAGCCACGTAGAACGGGGACAGCAGGTTCAGCGTCACGATCTCACGCGCGCGCTCTGGCGCCAGCTCGGCGGCGGCCTTCGGTGCGGTCCCGCCGGCGTTATTCACCACTACGTCGAGCCGTCCGTGGCGGGCGACCGTGTCGCTGACCACCGCCGCCGCCGCGTCGGGGTCACGCAGATCTGCCGCCAGAAACGCAACGCCGTCTGGCAGGGTTGCCGGGTCTCTACGCCCGCAGACGACGACGTTCGCGCCGCATTCCGCGAACGCAACAGCGATCGCGGCGCCGATCCCGCGGGTGCCGCCCGTAACCAGCACCACCGAGTCAGAGAAGTCCGTTGACATTAGATAACCCCCGCTCTTGCAGCAGCCTCGGCACGTAGATCAGGTCCGAGCCCGTACAGAAGCTGAATTGATTTGGCGCGCTTGAAGTAGAGATGCGCATCGTTGTCCCAGGTGAACCCGATCCCGCCGCGCAGCTGGATCGACTCGGCCGCGGTGCGCATGTACGCCTCGCTGCTGAGCGCCAGCGCCATCGGCGCCAGCACGCGCAACTCGGCGCGGGCGCTATCCACTGCCCAGGCGGCGTAGGCAGTAGTGGCGCGTGCTCGCTCGATCAGGACCAGTAGCTCAGCGCAGCGATGTTTGAGCGCCTGGAAGGAGCCGACCGAACGTCCGAACTGCTGACGTTGTTTGAGGTACTCGACGGTTTCATCCAGACAATGCTGGGCCCCGCCGATCGCTTCCGCAGCGACCGCGACCAACAGCAGATCACGCGCCACGGCGGCTGCGTCAGCGCCGCCAAGCCGCTCGGTAGGCGCACCGCTCAGCGTGACAGTGGCCAACGGCCTGGTCTGATCGAGCGTCGGCCGTTGCACGACCGAGACGCTCGCGTGCTCGAGCCCGACCGCGAATAGTCCGTCATCGCCGGCGAGCAGCAGCGTAGCGGCGGCCTCGGCGCCGATGACATAGGGCAGCGTGCCGTGCACGACCTGCTCGTCTGCAAGGCCGTCGATGCTGAGCGCGGCGGCGGTGGCCGACAGCGCCACCGCGCTGCCATCGACGATTGCCCGTAGCAGTCGCTCGCGTGCAGCGCCCTCCGCGGCATCGGAGATCGCGGCCGCCGCGACGACGGTGCTCAGAAACGGGACCGGCAGTAGTGCTCCGCCGAGTTCCTCCAGGGCGATCGCCAGATCCGCGAAGCTCGCGCCGACGCCGTCGTGCTCGACGTCGATCGCAGTTGCGGTCAGCTCCAGCTCGGTCACAAGCTTTGACCAGGTGTCGGCGGCGAAACCATGGTCCAGCTCGGCCGCATCGCGCACCGCGTCGATCGAGGCATTGGTGGCCAAAAACGAACGCAACATGCGACGCAGTTCCCGTTGTTCCTTGGTCTCCTCGAATTTCATCTAAGCAAGTCCTCTGATCCGATCCCGACTAGCCGCGCGGCAGGCCCAGAACGCGCTCGGCCAGGATGTTCTTCTGGATCTCATTGGAGCCGCCGTAGATCGTGTCGGAGCGGCTGAACAGCAGCGTCGTCTGCGCGTCCGACAGCTCATATGGAGGGGCTGGTAGGAGCGCTGCTTCGGACCCCAGGACGTCTACGCCAAGCTCACCCAACTGCCGGTGCCAGCTCGCCCACATCAGCTTCGAGACCGAGGCGGCGAGCGGTCCGCTGGATCCGAGCGACCGCACCGCGTGGTGGTGGATCGCGCGTAGCTCGACCCAAGCGTCCACCAGCCGCTGCCGCAGCGCGGGATTGTCGATCGCACAGTTGGCCCGGGCCGCCTGCAGCACATGCTCGAACTCGCGCTGATAACCGACCTGCTGGGCAAGCGTTGAGACGCCGCGCTCGAACCCGAGCGTGCCCATTGCGACGCGCCACCCGTCTCCCGGTTCGCCGACCACGCAATCGGCATCGGTATAGGCGTCTTTGAAGAAGACCTCGTTGAACTCGGAGGTGCCGGTCAGCTGCCTGATCGGTCGCACCTGGATACCGTCCTGATGCATCGGCACGAGCAGGTACGAGAGGCCCTTGTGGCGTTCGGACTCGGATTCGGTTCGCGCCAGCACAAAGCACCAGTCGGCATGATGTGCGAGCGAGGTCCAGAGCTTCTGGCCGTTGATTCGCCAGTGACCGTCGACGAGCTCAGCGCGGGTGCTGACGCCGGCCAGGTCAGAGCCGGCACCGGGCTCGGAGTACCCCTGGCACCAGAGCTCTTCGCCGCACAGAATGCCCGGCAGAAAGCGGTCGCAGAGTTCGTCGCCGGCGAACTCGACCAGCGTCGGCGCCAGCAGCTGTTCACCGATGTGGTTCACGCGACCTGGTCCGTCGGCGCGCGCGTATTCCTCGGCAAAGATCACCTGCTCGATGATTGTCGCGTCGCGGCCGCCGCGCTCGCGCGGCAGCGCCAAACCGATCCAGCCGGCCTCGCCGAGCGCGCGCTCCCATTGCTTACGCGCCTCCACAGCCTCGTGCTCATGCCCCGAGCCGCCGACGCCGCGCAAGTGCGCGAACTCGCCGTTCAGTTTCTCCGCAAGCCAACCGCGGACCTCCTCGCGGAACGCCGCTTCCTCGACTGTCGAGCTCAAGTCCACGTCGTCACAATACCAAGCAATCGCTTGCTTGTGTCTGGTCGGCGGTCATCTCGGAACTCCACCGGCCGCCGCATTCCGTTCATTGTTCACCGTTGTCAGGCTCACGAAACCGTATGTTCCCAGCTCGTCACACCTGCCCACGGACGTCGATCGGAACATGGGTTGACTCCAAACAACTCCGCCAGCGCTCGTGCTGACCTCCTGCCACCGCGAATGCACCCGCATGCTTGCCAAAGCACCCCGTCCGCAATATAGTTTGACTTCCAACTACTTTCGGCGCGCCTGCCTTCACCGGTTCGCGCGCAGCGAGCGCCCCGGAGAACTGAGGAAGTCAGCGATGGCCACGATCACCGATCAGACTGAACTGAGCGAGCGTCCGCAGCAGCGTTCGCCGCTGCGGGTTGTGACCGCCGCGTCGCTGTTCGACGGGCACGACGCAGCGATCAACGTGATGCGGCGGCTGATCCAGGACAGCGGGGCTGAGGTGATCCACCTCGGCCATAACCGCGGCGTGCGCGACGTGGTGCGCGCGGCGATCCAGGAGGACGCGGACGCGATTGCGGTCAGCTCCTACCAGGGCGGCCACGTCGAATACTTCAAATACGCGGTAGACATGTTGCGCGAGAACGGCGCCGGACATATCCAGGTCTACGGCGGCGGTGGTGGCACGATCACGCCCGAAGAGATCACTGAACTGCAGGATTACGGCGTCGATCGCCTCTACCACCCCAGCGATGGGATGGCGCTGGGACTGACCGGGATGATCGATGACCTGGTCACGCGCGCAACCGAGCACCAGGCCGAGCACGAGACCGAGCTCGAACCGCGATCTGAGCCGCAGGCCGGCGACGACCTGCAGATCGCACAGATGCTGTCCGCGCTTGAGGACGACGCGCTCCCCGCCCATGAGCTCGATCAGCTGCGCGCGCACTGGGACGCGAGCCAGCACAAGGCCCCGGTACTGGGTATCACCGGCACCGGCGGCGCCGGTAAGTCGACGGTCACCGACGAGCTGCTCTCGCGCTTCATGCAGTACCTCCCTGACTTCCGGATCGCGGTGCTCGCGGTCGACCCCACCCGCCGCCGTACCGGTGGCGCGCTGCTCGGCGACCGCATCCGCATGAACAGCCTGCGTAATGAGCGGATCTACATGCGCTCAGTCGCGACCCGCCGCAGCAACCGTTCAACCAGCGCGGTGCTCGACGATTCGCTGAAGTTCCTCAAGCAGGCGGGCTTTGACCTTGTGATCGTCGAGACCGCCGGCATCGGCCAGAGCGACTCGGAGATCGTGGACCTCGTCGACCTCCCGCTGTACGTGATGACCAGTGAGTTCGGCGCCGCCAGTCAGCTGGAGAAGATCGACATGCTCGATCTGGCTGAGGTGGTGATCATCAACAAGTTCGACAAGCGTGGAGCGCAGGACGCGCTGCGGGACGTGCGCAAACAATGGCGGCGCAATCACGCCCGGTTCGAGCTTGCCGACGACCAGATTCCGGTCTACCCGACGATCGCCAGCCAGTTCAACGACCCCGGCGTGACCTGGGCGTTCATGAACATCTGCGAACGTCTCGACGGTGTTGCTGGCCCCCAAGCCAGCAGCACCGAAACAGCTCATGAGCCGACCACGCACGTGGTCATCCCCGGCGGCCGGGTTCGGTATCTGGCCGAGATCGCCGAGCAGGGGCGTCAGATCAACGCCGAGATCGAGCACCGCGCACAGCGCGCCTCGCAGGCGCAGCACTATCTCGCGGCGGTCGAGGCGCTCGGAGATGACGACGCCGCGAAGCTGCTCAAACAGCGCGCCGAGCAGGAGCTCCAGGACATCGGCAGCGAGGCCAATGCGTTGCTCGACGGCTGGGACACGATGATTGAGGGGATCACCGCCGAGCAGTACAGCTACAACGTGCGCGGGCGTGAGATCACCGGCGAGAACTACCGTGACTCGCTCAGCGCCAGCAAGATCCCGAAGCTCGCGCCGCCGCGCTACGACAGCTGGGGAGACCGGCTGCGGTTCCTGATGAAGGAGAACCTGCCGGGGCGCTACCCCTACACCGGCGGTGTGTTCCCGTACCGCCGTGCAGGTGAGGATCCGGCGCGGATGTTCGCCGGCGAGGGCACCCCGGAGCGCACCAATCGCCGTTTCCATTACGTCTCGCAGGGGCAGCCTGCGGCGCGGCTGTCGACCGCGTTTGACTCGGTCACGCTCTACGGCGAGGACCCGGCGGAGCGTCCCGACATCTACGGCAAGATCGGCAATTCGGGAGTTTCGATCGCGACCCTCGACGACGCCAAGAAGCTCTACAGCGGCTTCGACCTGTGTGCTCCCACGACCTCGGTATCGATGACGATCAACGGGCCCGCACCGATGATCCTCGCGTTCTTCATGAACGCCGCGATCGATCAGCAGGTCGAGAAGTACCTGCGCGACGAGGGCCGCTGGGAGCAGGCTGAGCGGCGGCTGGCCGCGCACTTCGAGGCGCTGGGGCAGGCGCGCCCGGTCTACGCGGGCGAGCTTCCGGACGGCAACGACGGGCTCGGACTGGGGCTGCTGGGCGTCACCGCTGACCTGCCGCTGGCCGACAACGGCACCCCGATCGTCGACCCCGCGAGCTACGCGAAGATCAGGGAACACACGCTGAAGACCGTGCGCGGCACCGTTCAAGCCGACATTCTCAAGGAGGACCAGGCCCAGAACACCTGCATCTTCAGTACCGAATTCGCGCTGAAGATGATGGGCGACGTGCAGCAGTTCTTCGTCGACCACGGCGTGCGCAACTTCTACAGCGTCTCGATCAGCGGCTATCACATCGCCGAGGCCGGCGCCAACCCGATCAGCCAGCTCGCGTTCACGCTCGCCAACGGGTTCACGATTGTCGAGTACTACCTGGCACGCGGGATGAAGATCGACGACTTCGCCCCCAACCTCAGCTTCTTCTTCTCCAACGGCATGGATCCCGAATACGCGGTGATCGGCCGCGTCGCCCGGCGTATCTGGGCCCGCGCGATGCGTAAGCGCTATGGGGCCGCCCCGCGTTCACAGATGCTGAAGTACCACGTGCAGACCTCGGGCCGTTCGCTGCACGCGCAGGAGATCAGCTTCAACGACATTCGCACCACGTTGCAGGCGCTGTACGCGCTGTTTGACAACGCCAACAGCCTCCACACCAACGCCTACGACGAGGCGATCACGACCCCCACCGAGGAGTCGGTGCGGCGCGCGCTCGCGATTCAGCTGATCATCAATCGCGAGCTGGGACTGAACTTCAACGAGAATCCGTGGCAGGGTTCGTTCATCATCAGCGAGCTGACCGATCTGGTCGAGCAGGCGGTCTACGCCGAGTTCGACCGGATCTCCGATCGCGGCGGTGTGCTCGGCGCGATGGACACGATGTATCAACGCGGCAAGATCCAGGACGAGAGCATGCTCTACGAGCGGCTTAAGCACACCGGTGAGCTGCCGTTGATCGGCGTGAACACGTTCTTGCCCAAGGACGGCCACGGCGAGCAGATCGACAAGCTTGAGCTGATGCGCTCGACCACGCCCGAAAAGCGGCAACAGATCGAGAACGTGCACGCCTTCCAGGAGCGCGGCGAGGCGCGTCGCCCGGAGGCGCTGGAGCGGCTGCAGGACGTCGCGCGCGAGCGCGGGAACGTGTTCGAGCAGCTGATGGACGCGGTCAAGGTCGCGTCGCTCGGCCAGATCTCCGGGGCGCTGTATGCGGTCGGCGGTGAGTATCGTCGCAATATGTGAGCGACTCTCGGTTCAGCCCTGACAGCGGGGACAGCTCCCCCATGGACTCTTCCAGGCCGTTGCTGGAGATGAGCGGCGTCAGCGACATCGTCTCGCGCGAGCATTCGCGCGCGGTAGCCGAGACGGTCGCGGAGCTGCGTGATTTGGGTGTCAGCGAGGACGCTCTGCAGGCGGTCGAGCAGGCGTACGTGCGCGCGGTCGTGCGCGTAACCGCGGCCGAAGCGGAGGCTCTGGGCGAGCTGCTCGCCAAACAGCCCCAGAGCCTCGACGGTGAGCAGCTGGCGGCGCTGAGCGAGGCCACCCAACGGTACGGGCAGGAGGTACTGACGGCGCTGCACCTGCCGATGCTCACCAAGATCCTGTCGTCCAACGCCGCCTTCGCCGAGCGCGGGCAGTCGACGCGTGGCACCGCCGTCGCACATGTCGATGTCGTGGGTTCAACCGCGCTGCTCAACAGCGGCTCGGTGCAGGACACGCGCCGGCTCGCCGACGCACTGTTCGCAGCCGGGCAAACTGCGATCCGCGGCACCGGCGTTACCGCAATCAAATACCTCGGCGACGGAGTGCTGATGGTCGGCGCCGATCCCGAGGACGTGACCCGCGCTGCGCTCGAGTGCATGAACCTGCTGAGCGACGCATTCGGTTTCGAAGCCCGCGGCGGGCTCGCCTACGGACCGGTCGTCCACCGTGCCGGTGATGTGTTCGGGCTCCCAGTGAACATCGCCTACCTGCTCACCAAATCGGCGCTGCCGGGCACACTGCTGATGCCTGCCGACACCGCCGCGCTGCTGCCGGATACGGCCGGCTCGGAGCGCACCGCCGTGCGTGTTTCCGGGTTGCCCGATCCGCTGCAGGCGATCGAAATTCCGGCGCGGTGAAGCTGCAGTGAGCGAGGCCCGGATCGTGTCGCTGGTGCCGAGCATCACCGAGCTCGTGTGCGACCTGGGACTGTCCGACCAGCTGGTGGGCCGCACGGGGTTCTGTATCCATCCGTGGGAGACCGTGCGGCAGGTGCCCAAGGTCGGCGGCACCAAGGACGTGCTGATCGATCGCGTACGCGCGCTTGAGCCCACGCACGTGATCGTGAACGTCGACGAGAACCCGCGTGAAGTCGCCGCGGAGATAGCGACGTTCGCCTCGGTGATCGTCACCCACCCGCTCACACCCGATGACAACCTCGGGCTGTATCGGCAGCTGGGTTCCGAGTTCGGCCGTGTTGAACAGGCAGAGCGGCTATGCGGCGAGCTCGAGGCGGAGCTCGAGCGGCTGCGGGCGCGGGCGTTCGGACCGCAGGACGTGCTCTACCTGATCTGGCGCGATCCGTGGATGACCGTCTCCCCGGACACGTACATCTCGGCAACGCTCGCACTGATCGGTTGGCGTACGCTTCCGCGGCCCGGGATGGCCGCGGCGCTAACTGAAGCGTGCTCGGGTTCGAGTGGTGAGCGTGAGACCGACGCGAACGGACAGCGTGAGCTTGACGGGTTGCAGCGCTACCCGGAGGTGTCGTTGGAGGATTACGCAGGCCGGGTGGACCGTGTGCTGCTCAGCAGCGAGCCATTTCATTTCAAGCAGCAGCACCTGAGCGAGGTTCGCGCGCACATGCCGGGCGCGGCGGTCTCACTGATCGACGGCGAGATGACCTCCTGGTATGGCAGCCGCGCGATTCAGGGGTTGCGATACCTTGGGGCGCTGCGATGAACCGCTCGAGCATCGACGTGGCGGAGTCGGCGTGAATAGCCCTCTCCCCTTTGACCCGATCAAGGAAGCAGCCCGCCAGTGGGACGAGCATTGGGGGCCGGAGCACACCGCCGCGATGGCGGCCGTGACCTCGATCATGCGTGCCCAGCAGATCCTGTTGGCACGCTTGAACGCGCTGCTGGCCGAGTTCGACCTAACCTTCGCCCGCTACGAGGCGCTGATGCTGCTGTACTACAGCCGCTCCGGTGAGCTGCCACTCGGCAAGATCTCAGAGCGGCTGCAGGTGCACAAGGCGAGCGTCACCAACGTCGTCGACAAGCTCGTCGCTCAGGGCTACGTGGAACGTGCCGGGCATGCGGCCGATCGCCGCGCGGTCCTGGGACGGATCACCGATGATGGCCGCGCCGCCGCTCGCCGGGCCACCGCGATCCTGCACAGCGCCGAGTTCGGGCTTGAACCGCTCGATCACGACGTCTTCAACGAACTCTTCGCGCTGCTCGAGCCGCTGCGCAGCGGGGCTGAGGAGTTCGCACTGCCGCCGGCGGCGCGCACGGGCGAAGCCGGCTCAGAGCTTTGACGGATCGGGCCTGGGCACGCCCGATGGCGTCCGCGCTGCGCTAGGGTCCCGGTGATGGCAAAGCTCCGCCAGGCATGCGGTCCGTTCTTCATCGGCGGCGGCGTGATGCACTTCGTCGCGCCCAAGGTTTACGAGTCGATCGTCCCGTCCTACCTGCCCGCCAAGCGGGCGCTCGTCTACGCCAGCGGCGTGGCCGAGATCGCGGGCGGGATCGGACTGACGATGCCTGCGACCCGCCGCAAGTCCGGCTGGTTTTTGGTCGCGACGCTGGTCGCGATCTTTCCCGCCAACGTCGAGATGGCGCGGCATCCCGAGCGGTTCCCGCAGATCCCCGGAGGGGCCAAGGCACTCAACGCGCGGTTGCCGTTGCAGGCGGCGCTGATCGCCTGGGTGCTCGCGGCCGCCAAGTAGCCATCGCTTACAGCGCACGCGTGAGCTGCGGCGCGAGGTCGCCGTTGGCCGCGACTGTGACTCCGTGCTCAAGGCCCTGCCAGGACGCGACCGTCTGGAGTTCCGCGGCCAGCTCCACGGCCACGTTCAGCTCGTCCTGCCCCGGTTCCAGGAACGCACCCTGGACCCGCAGCACGCCGGACTGCCGGTCGGATTTCAGGTCCACGCGCGCGACCAGACGATCTCCGAGCAGAAACGGCAGCACGTAGTAGCCGTATTCACGCTTGGGCTCGGGCGTGTAGATCTCGATCCGGTAGCGGAAGCCGAAGATCCGCTCGGTGCGCGGCCTGAAGAAGATCAGTGAGTCAAACGGCGATAGCAGCGCTCGGGCGTTCGCGGCGCGCGGCCGCCGTGCCTGCGGCCACAGGTACGCGGGCGCGTTCCAGCCGGTCACCTGTACCTGGATCAGCTCGCCGGCGCCCGCAAGCTCGGCTACGAGCCGCTTGGAATCAGAGCGGGGCAGCCGAAAGTAGTCGCCGAGATCGGGCTCGGTCGCGACGCCCAGTGCCGCTGCTGAGATCCTGAGCAGCTGCTTCTGTGCCTCGTCCCGCGACGGGATCGCAATCTGCTGCACGCGCTCGGGGAGGATCCGCTCGGTGAGGTCGTAGCGGCGCTCGAAGTTGATGCGGCTTGCGGCGCTGATCTGGCCCGTGTAGAACAGATACTCGAGCGCGACCTTGCCGTCGTGCCAGTTCCACATGTGGCCGGGCCTGGCCTCTTTGCGCGGGATGCCGGTATCTCGGGCACGGACGGGACCGTTGTCGGTGACCAGCGCCAGCGTTTCGGCAACAAGGTCAGGGCGGTTGCGCGCGATGCGGTGGATCGAACCCCACGCCTGCTCGGCCGTGTCCATGCGCCAGCGCAGCAGCGGGAAGGTTTCAATCGGGATCAGTGAGGCCTCATGCGCCCAGTACTCGACCAGCCTGCGGTCGGCGCGGCCGCGGGAGCCGTGCAGGCGGCGCTCGGTCTGGCCATCGCCGTGGGACGCGATCCGGTCGAGCAGCCCGCGGTCGTAGGGCCCGAGCCGTGAGAACAGCGGCATGTAGTGGGCGCGGCTGAAGACGTTGACCGAGTCGATCTGCAGTAGTCCTAATCTCTGCACAGCGCGTGTCAGCTGCTGTAGCCCAGGCGCGGCGGCGGGCCTGCGATCTGCAAGACCCTGGGCACCCAACGCGATCCTGCGGGCTTGAGCGGCGGTCAGTCTCAGTTCAGCGGTCACAACCACAAACTTTGTCAGTTGGTGCCGACCGATCGCCAGGGGCACCGCGGGCCGATCCCCCGCCGTTGGTCGTGCCGCTTGTCAGTCGCCTCCCCCGCCCGATCGCGATCCGCCTTTGCGCGGCGCCGACCATTACGATCAGGCCCATGGAGCCCAAGACACCCGCCGACTCGGAATCGGTACTCGCCCACTGGAGCGGCGTCGCCGACCTCAACGCCCTCGGCACCGTGCACGGCGGGGTGATCCTGAAGCTGATCGACGAGGCCGCGGCGCTGGCGGCCAACCGCCACAGCCGGCAGGCGTGCGTGACCGGCGGCTTTGACCGCGTCTCGTTCCTGCACCCAGTCCGCGCCGCCGAGCTGGTGACGCTGACCGCTGTCGTGACTGCGGTCTGGAAGAGCTCGATGGAGGTCGTGGTGAACGTCGAGGCGGAGAATCCGCGGCGCGGCGAGAAACGCCACACCTGCACTGCGTACGTGACGATGGTCGCGGTCGATGACCTCGGCCAGCCCCAACCGGTCACGCCGTTGGTCGCTACCAACGCGCTCGAGGAGCAGCTCATGCGCGAGGCGCAACTGCGGCGCGAGAATCGGCTCGCCGAACGTCGGCAGATCGAGCAGGCACGTCAAACCGAGACGCTCCCCTAAAGGGGTGGCTTTGTGTGACCAACGGCCACCCGGGGCGCTCGTGGTGACCTAGCATCCCCCTCCCGCGCGGAGGAGAACGGGTGTGGCGGGGCACCGCGAAACCAGAGGGGATCCAGCATTGGCTGAAGCACTTGGCATAGCCGGTTCAGGCACGATCGCAACCGGACTGGCGGCCTGCGCCACGAAGGTCACCGACGTAACCCTGTGGGCCCGGTCCGAGCCATCGGCCGAGCGGGCGCGAGCCGCGATCGAGAAGGCGACCAGCAAGCTGGAGGGCGCCGACTCTGCCCGCGCAACCGTCACCACCAGCCTTGACGATCTCGCTGACGCGAGCTATCTGGTTGAGGCGATCGTTGAAGACCACGCGTCCAAGTGCAAGATGCTCAGCGACCTGGCCGAGATCTCGAAGCACCGTAGCCCCGACGCGGTGCTGGCCACCACGACCTCTTCGCTCTCGATCGCCGAACTCGCCGAAGGCAGCGGCGACCCAGAGCGGTTTGTGGGGCTGCACGTGTTCAATCCGGTGCCGCGCATGCAGCTGGTTGAGCTCGTCTACACCGAGCACACCAGCGAGACCACCAAACGACGCACCCGTCAGCTCTGTGCCGAGCTCGAGAAGACGTGCGTTGAGGTGCCCGACACACCTGGGTTTGTCGTCAACCGTCTGTTGTTCCCGTACCTGTTCGATGCAGTCGAGCTGATGACCACGGCTGGGCTCTCCCCGGAGGACGTCGACAACTGCATGACGCTCGGTGCGGGGCTGCCCATGGGACCACTCGCGTTGCTGGACTTTGTTGGCCTCGATGTGTCTAAGGCAATCGGCGACTCCGTCGGCCTCAAAACCCCGCAGGCTATGGAGATCCTGATCCAAGACGACGCTCTGGGGCGCAAAGCCGGACGCGGTTTCTACAACTACTCCTAACGCAAATTTAATAAAGATTCAGGTGCCAGGCGCATCGTTCTCTATGCGACGTACCTAGCAGCACCTCCTCCCCAGAAGCGCAAAGCCGGCCCGCCCCAGCGGGCCGGCTTTCGTTAACGCCCGCGCGCAGCTCGTCGCGATCAACCTAACGTGCGCGACGGGGGCCGGCACGCGAGTTCAGCGCTGTATTGGCTCGCTGGGAAGGCGGCGGGCTGGTTCGGAAAGCGGAGGGTTGGTTCGGAAGGCCGAGGGCTGGTTCGGAAAGCGGAAGCCGCTGCCGCGCCGGCCGTCACCGACAACGACGCACACGTCGACAGTCTGACAACCACGCATCCGGTCGACGGTCTGACAACCACGCATCCGGTCGACAGGCTTCCTGACAACCACGCATCCGGTCGACAGCCTGCCGACCAAAACTTGACGGTCGCTGATCGTGGTATCGGTGGATGGCATCTTAGGTGCGCCAGGCGAACCAAGTACGCCGTTGAAGGACCCGCGTTGGGCTCGGCGGCGACTTTTGTCTTGGCGGCCGCGACGTGGTTCGGTTCGGCTCCCCCCGACGCGACGACGACGGCGCGTTCGGCGGGGCACCGACAGGATCGCGAGGCGCATCACGACGAGCGTCGACACGGCCACAGTGACGCCGCGCACGTTAAATGCTGAAGCCGGCCCAAGGGCCGGCTTCATCTCTCTCCTCTCAACCACCGGGCAAACATTCGGTGTGCACCCTCAGGGAGGATGGACCCACCGGCGTTGTGATGGACGAGATTGTAACGAATGCTGCGACAAACAGCGACAACTCGTATAAGACCGATTGCGGCGGTCAATAAATCGATCCTCAGAATCGCTTATGAATCACTTTGTCGCAGAGCTTTAGCGGGCCATCACCGCTGCCGGCTGCCCACGCCCCAAGAGCCTTCCGTGCACGCGACAAGGCGGCGGTTCAGCGGGCGGTCAGGACCGCGCACGGACCGGCCGGATGCGTACCGCCTCGATGCGATTCTGGCGGACCGACTCGACGCGGATCGAGTAGCCGTCGGTGACGATCACGTCGCCACGCTTCGGCAGCCGCCCGAGCGCGTCGAACACAAAACCGCCGACGGAGTTGTAGGCGTCGGTGTCGACCGGCAGTTCGAGTCCGTAGTCCTCGAGGTCGTCGACCGCGACGTGGCCGCGTACGAACCATTCGCCGTTCGCCAGGCGGCGCACGGAGCCACCGGCTGGGTCGCTCTCATCCGCGATCTCACCCACGACCTCCTCGATGATGTCCTCGATCGTGATGATCCCCGCGGTGCGGCCGTACTCGTCGAGCACGATCGCCATCTCGGTGCGTTCGCGCTGGAGCGTGCTCAGCAGATCATCGAGCGGCTTGGTCTCGGGGACCATCGGCGCCTCGCGGACCATGTGCCCGATCTTCACGTCGGGCCCGTCATCCATCAGATGCTTCACCAGCTGATTGACGTGCACGATGCCCTTGACATGATCCTCGTCGTCGTCCTCGATCACGACCAGCCGCGAGTGCGCGCTCTGGACCGCGACCTTGAGCCCCTCCTCGACCGTCTGGTCGATGCCGACGGTCACCACGGCCGGGATCGGGGTCATCACCTGTCGCGCCTCCTGCTCGTGCAGGTGGAACACGCCGGTCAGCATCTCCGCCTCGCCCTCGTCGATCTGGCCGCCGGTGTGCGACTCGGCGATGATTCGCTTCAGCTCCTCCGGAGTCCCGCTTTCCGGGACCGCGTCGGGATCGACTCCGAGCCGCCGCAGCATCCAGTTCGAGGACGCGTTGAGCACCCAGATGAAGGGCTTGAAAACAATCATGAACGCCTGCATCGGCGGTGCGATCCGCCGCGCCAGTCCTTCGGCGTGCTGGATCGTGTAGAGCTTCGGCACGATCTCGCCGATGGTGGACTGCACGAAGGTGATCAGGATGTAGGCGATGATCACCGACACCAGCACGGCCAGGTCCGAGGCGACTCCGGGGCCAAAGATCAGTTCGAGCACGTGCGCCACCGCGGGCTCGCCGAGAGCACCGATTCCGAGCGATGCCATCGTGATCCCGACCTGGCAGGCGGATATGTAGTCGCCGATGTTGTCGAGGTGATGGAGCGCCAGCCGGGCGCCCTTAAGGCCCTGCTCCTCCATCTCGTCGAGGCGCGTGCGGCGCGAGCGCACGAGCGCGTATTCGGCCACGACGAAGAACGCGTTGACCAGCACCAGCAGCAACGTGAGGATGACGAGCAGCGCCTTCATCAGCGCAGGTCACCGGATGTCAGAGTGTTACGCCGACCCGTGCGGGTCGGCTTACTTCGGCTTGAGTCGTCGTCCATTTACGTTGCGCGCAACGGTATCAGCCGGCGCGAACGGTTCCGTCGATAAGCCCGTCGATCCGTTCAGCCATCTCGAGGTCGGCGTCCGTGACTCCGCCGGCCGAGTGCGTGCTGAGCGTGATCTTGAGTTTGTTCCAGCCGTGGATTAAAAGGTCCGGGTGATGGTTTGCCTGCTCCGCGAAGACGGCGATCTGGTCGACCATGTCAATTACGGCTTTGAAGTCCGCAAGTTCGAACTCACGCACGATCGCGTTGTCCTCGTGCCGCCAGATCGCGCCCTCGAGCTTGGCCGACAGGTGTTGGTCGCTGAGTCGCTTGTGTGGCATCGACTTCCTCCTATCTATCTTTGCTGGGTATGCGAATCGTAAGCCTCGTGCCATCCGCTACGGAAATGTTGTTTGCGCTCGGGCTCGGGGACGACATCATCGCGGTCACACACGAGTGTGACTACCCGCCGGCCACCGCGAACCTACCGCGTGTCACGCGTAGCGTCATGCCGGAGAACCTGACCGCCGCGGAGATCGACGCGGCGGTGAAGGAACGCACGCTGAACGGTGACGCAATTTACGAACTTGACACCGAAACCCTGCACGAACTGCAGCCCGATCTGATCGTCACGCAGGAGCTGTGCAAGGTCTGCGCGGTCTCGGTCGACGACGTGCGCGCGCTGGCGGAGGAGATCGAGAGCCAGCCGATCGTCGTCTCGCTCGATCCGCACACCCTCGGTGAGGTGCTCGGCGACGCCCGCACGATCGCGCAGTTCACCGATAGCAAGGACGAGGCCGTCGACCTGATCCAAGAGTCCTCCGACCGGATCGACCGCATTCGGCTGCTGGTGCGCAAGGCCACGACGCGTCCGACGGTGGTCTGCCTGGAGTGGCTCGATCCCCCATACGCGGCGGGCCACTGGACTCCGCAGATGATCGAGTTCGCGGGTGGCGAGGACTTGCTCGGATTCGCCGGCGAGCACTCGGAGGAGACCTCCTGGGAGGAGGTCGCGCTGCTGAAGCCCGAGATCGTGCTGGTAATGCCCTGCGGCTACGACGCCGAGATCGCGCACCGCGAGGCCGAGATGCACCGCGAACAGCTGGCCGCGCTCGGCGCCACGCGGGTCGTCGCACTCGACGCCTCCTCCTACTTCAGCCGTCCCGGTCCGCGGCTGGTCGACGGACTCGAGCTGCTCGCTCATGTGCTGCACCCCGACCTGGTAGCGGAGAACCCCGAGTACGCCGGCAAGGCGATCGACGTCGATTTATAGGGGCTGGGTCAAAAAACCCGGCAGATCTGCCGGGTTTTTTGACCCAGGCCGGTGTGATTCGGGCAGCAGCCGCGTGTCTACAAGGTGAGGCCGTTGGGGGCTATGCCGGTGCCGCCGGCGGCGATGATCCCGCCGATGATCGAGATCACGGCGATCGCCGCACAGATGCCGTAGAAGTAGGCGTTGCGGTCGCGACGCTCAGTGAAGTCGACCATTGCACGGCCCAGGATCAAGCCTGCGATCAGCCCGCCGACGTGGCCGCCGACGGAGACGTCCGCGACGGACAGCGTGTAGACCATGTTGATCAGCAGGATCGGGATCAGTCCCGACGCCCACAGTGACAGGTGGCGCGCGTGCGCGATCGCGATCAGCGCACCGAAGATCCCGAAGATAGCCCCGGAGGCACCGAGCTCCGGCGTGTCCGGGGTGAACAGCAACGCGCCGAACGAACCTGCGAACAGCGCGGCGAAGTAGATCGCGTAGAACTTGTTGCGGCCGGTCGCTGGCTCAAGCACGCGCCCGACGAAGAACAACGACAGCATGTTCATGCCGATGTGAAAGATGCTGGCGTGCAGGAAGCCGGAGGTCAGTAGTCGCCAGTACTCATGGTGGCCGTTTGCCATCAGCGGGCCGAAGAGCACGCCGTGCTCCCACACCCAACCGCTCTGACTGCCGCTCAGCGTTACGCCGGTCGCCAGCTCCGCCACGAATACGGCGGCGTTCAGCAGGATCAGCGTCTGCCATGCCGTCCACGTGCGCGGGTCGGCCCACACGAACTCGCCGGAGAGCTGACCGCTGGGGGTCCGCCTGGGTGCACGATGAACCTTGGTGCGCTCGCCGGCGCACTCGGGGCACCGCATCCCGACCGAGGTCGGGGTCATGCAGTCGGGGCAGATCGGGCGTCCGCAATTTGAGCAGGAGACACCGGTCTCCCGCGTGGGGTGCTTGTAACAGGTTGGCACTAACGAACCCTGCGGTCGGGCAAAACCCGCTTTGTCTCCTTGGCGATGTCCTGCAGCGTGTTCCCCGCGAGATCGAGCAGGGTTGAGGACTCATCCCTGCGTGCGTTGTGGCGGCTCCGGACCCTGAGCGCCACCAGCCCGGCGCCGGCGCCGGTCGCCACGGCCACCGCCGTTATCTGACGACCCCAGTTGCGGGGATCGCGCATCGTCGCCAGCTCCCAGCCCTCAAGTTCGCCCTGGGCGACCTCGTGCATGTTCTGCAACGAGCTTTCGACCTCATCAAACAGCCGTGTCGGCGGCTCCACCGGCGGCAGCGCCTCCTTCAGGAGGTCTTCGACGTTAGCTGACATCACTTTCCCCTGTTCCGTTTTCGGATTGCACAATCCCCTCCAGCTGCTTGATCGCTCGATGCAGCAGCACCTTCGTGGCCCCATCCGTGCGGCCCATCGCGCGTGCGATCTCACGGTTGTCCATCCCCAACGCAAAGCGCATGATCAGCGCCTCACGGCGATCGTCCGGAAGCTGACGCACCCCGTCAAGCACGATCTTGAGCTCTTCGCGTCCCTCCACCAGTGACTCGGTGGTGTGCAGCGCCGAGATCATCCCCGCGTCCTCAATCGCCGACTCCGGTTTACGCGAGCGATCCCGGTAAAAGTTGGCCGCAAGGTTGTGCGCGATACGGATGAGCCACGGTCGCAGTGGCCGCCCGTCGGACTCACGCAATGCGCGTTCGAGATGACGGTAGGCCTGCAGGAACGTCTGCTCGGTGAGGTCCTCAGCATCGTGATGGTTCCCAACACGGTAGTAGCTGTAGGAGTACACATCGCGCACGTGCGCCCGGTAGAGATCGCTGAAGGCCTTATCGAGTTCGGCCTTGTTGCTGGGAGGCGGTGTGTCCACGGCATGGCAAATCTACCTTGACCGCGCGGGCTGCACTAGTTCGCGCACAGCGGTGCTCGGAGTCCCACCGATCGAGCGCCACAGCTGCTCGACCTCCTGCCAGACCTCGTCGGTCAGTTCAGTCGCCCGTTCAGGCGAGAAATCGGGGTCACGCTCGACCTCGATCGCCTCTCCGGCACTGACCCTGATCTTGTGTGGGGCGAGCCAGAAGCGGTGGCGTACGCGTTCGGTGCCGTTGATCGCCAGCGGCACGATCGGCGCGCCGGTCTGCAATGCCAGACGCGCGAAGCCGCGCTTGGGCGTCCCCAGCGGTCCGGGGCGAGTGCGCGTACCCTCGGCGAACATCAGCACGATCTCCCCGCGCTCCAAGAGCTCGTGCGCGGTCTGGATCATGTCTGCGTCGCCCTTGCCGCGCTCGACCGGAAACGCTCCCAGTGAACTGATCACGGCGGCCACGAAGCGATACTTGAACAGCTCGCGCTTGGCGACGTAGTAGACCGGCCGCGTGGCCATCGTTCCAATGATCCAGGGGTCGAAGAAGCTGCGGTGGTTGGACGCAATCACCACCGGGCCGTGCGCGGGGATGTGTTGCCTGCCCTGCTTGCTCAGGCGCCAATAGAGCTTGAGCATAAGTTCGATCGGCGGCCGCACGATGCGGTAGACCGCCATGTTCACGCCGCGCACTCGCGCGCGCTCGTGAAAGCCTTGGTTCTGCACTCTTGCAGTACCCCGCGTGCGGGCGGCGCGTTACATCGAGGGGCGCCCGCGGCGCCCCTCGATCATGGCTGCCTGGGCTTCGCGCGGTCAGGCGTCGGGCGTGTTGATGATCTCGCCCGACTCGGTGATCGACGGTCCGTAGCGCATGCTCTTGTCAAGGAAGAACTGCGGACTCGTGAGGCGGCAGTAATACATCGCGATCACGCCAACGATCGCGGTCACGATCACGATGAAGATCACGGTTCCGACATTCCCGATCACTGGTAGGTCGATCTGGGTGTAGCTCTCGCTCGGCTTCAGGTAGAAGATGATGTTGTAAAGCAGCAGCAAGTACAGGAACACGGTCGCGGCCAGCGGTATCCAGAACTTGCCGAGCGACTCGCGCCAGCCACGATGGATCGTGTCGCGGAAGTGCCACATGCACGCGGCGCTCGAGATGCCCAGGTAGAGCGCCGCGAAGAACACCGTGGCGGTGACGGCGTCGCTGATCACGTTGCCACCAGAGACGAAGTTCAGGATCACATAGAAGATGACCGACGCGATCGAGAACGACCAGGTCGACATGATCGGCGTCTGGTAGCGCGGATGGACCCGTGCGAACGTCTGCGGCAACGCCTTGTGGAAGGCCATCGAAAGCATCGTGCGGGCGTTGGGGAGGATCGTGGTCTGGGTAGTCGCGGCCGCCGAGGTGAGGATCATGAACAGCAACAGCTTGGTCAGGATCGTGCCGAGCGGACCGGTTCCGAACACGCTGTCGCCCATCACCGAGAGCACATCACCCTGATGGTCGGGATTGCCCAGTCCAATGCCGGTTGTTCCGATACCTGCGTATGACTGGACCGAGAAGGTCACGAAGAAGTAGGTGACGAGCAGGATCAGCGTCGAGATCACCCCGGCTATGCCAGGCGTGCGGCCGGGATCCTCGGTCTCCTCATTCAACGAGGTGGTGGTATCCCAGCCCCAGTAGATGAACACCATCAGCAGCATGCCCTGGGCGAAGTCACTGAACGACGGGATGTTCGCAGGGTTGAGCCAGCTGAGGCTCGGAGTCAGGTGATATGAGGGTGCTCCGCCGAAGATCACCTTCGCGAGTGCGACGCCGGCGAGTACGAACAGCATCACCACCTCCACCACGACCAGCGTGACCTGTAGCCGCGCTGAGATCTCAATCCCGATGTAACAGACCCAGGTGAGGATCAGCAACCACGCGACACCGACCAGCAGCACCCAGCCGGAGGTGGGATTCTGGCCGATCGCGTTGAGACCGAGCAGCAGGAAGAAGTATTGCCCGGCGATCTGCGCATAGCTTGCCATCGCCAGGAAGTCCGAGGCGATCGTGCCCCAGCCGCCGGCAAACCAGCCGGTCCGCGGACCGATCGCACGCCACGCCCAAGTGAACGATGTACCCGCGTCGGGGTCGACGGCGTTCATCTCCTTGATCGCCCACGAACACAGGAACATGGGGATGAAGGCGAGGATCACGAGCAGCGGGGAGGCAAGCCCGACCACCGCGACCACGAATCCCAGGGTCGCGGCCAGGCTGTAGGCGGGCGCGGTGGACGCCAGTCCCACGCCGATGCTCCCGAGGAAGCTGACGGCTCCGGCCTTCAGGCCCTTGTCCCCCACCTCGTAGGTCTTAACTTCAGTCATTGCAGATCCTCTCCCGAATCTCCGTCTCGCGGTCCGACTCGACGGTTACGCGCGTGCGCAACCCTGACTTGGGTCACGCACGCGTGACCCTGTTTTGGATGGACCGCGGCTGCGCCTCAGCTGTCGAATCCGAGGCCCGCGGCATCCAGTGCGCGTAGCCACAATCCCCGTTTTCCGGTCCGGTCCTCAGCGGCCATGCGGTTGCGGGTAAGTTGAATCACCGCGCTGCGGACCGGTTCGGGCGGGAACGGCACCGGGCGCTTGCGCACGAGCTCAAGGGCGGTCGCCTCCGTTTGGCGACCGTCGAGCAGGTCCACGGCGGTGCGCCCGCCGAAGCGGGTGGCGCCGACACCGAGCCCGGTGTAGCCACCGGCGTAGACCACGCGGCCGCCGTGTGAGCGGTGGAAGAACACGCTGAAGCGGCTGCAGGTGTCGATCGCGCCGCCCCAGCGGTTCGTGAACCTGACGCCTTCCAGCTGCGGGAAGTTGGTGAAGAAGTTCTGGCTGAGGCGCGCAAAGGTGCGATCGTCGCCGTCGAGGTGGGGGCCGACTGGTCCGCCGTAGCGGTAGACGGCGTCGTAGCCGCCCCAGAGGATGCGGTTGTCGGCCGACAGCCGGTAGTAGTGGAACTGGTTGCCGGTGTCGCCGATCCCCTGGCGGTGCTTCCAGCCGATGTCGTTCAGCTGTTGCTCGCTGAGCGGCTCGGTCATAAGTGCGTAGTCGTAGACCGGCGCGACAAACAGCTTCACGGTGCGGTCCAGCGGCTCATACGCGCTGGTAGCAAGCAGTACCTTGGCGGCGTGTACGACGCCGGCTTCGGTGACCACGTCGACGGCGTTGCCGGACTTGCGTAGTTCGTTCACCTGCGAGAACTCGTGGATCGTTACCCCGGCCTTCAGCGCGGCCTGACGCAAAGCGTCGGCGAGCTTGGCGGGGTTGACCATCGCGGCGCCGGTCTTCAGCCAGACCCCGCCGTGATAGAGCGGCGAATGGACCTCGGCCTGGACCTGCTCGCGGTCGAGATAGACGGCCTCTTGATCGAACTGGCGGTAGAGCTGCTCGCTCTCCTTCAGCCCGTCCGCGACCTCGGCATCGAGTGCGACGTCGAGCTCACCGCTCGCTTCGTACTCGGCGTAATCTTCGGCGCCGAAGCGAGTGAGGTCTTCGCGCAGCTCGGCGAAGTTCTGGCGCCCGAGCTTCTCGATCGCGGACATCTCGTGCTCGAAGCGCGCGTGACCGTTCTCGATCCCGTGCGTCAGCGAGTAGTTGAGGAAGCCGCCGTTGCGTGAGCTCGCGCCGGCACCGCAGCGCATGCCTTCGAGCACGATCACTTCGCGCTCGGGATCCTGCTCCTTGGCGTACAACGCGGCCCACAGTCCGGTGTAGCCGCCGCCAACGATGCAGAGATCTGCATCGACGACGCGCTCAAGCGGAGCGTGCGGAATGCGGTCGGTGAGCGTCTGCTGCCAGAACGGGACGATTTCGGCGTCGGCAAAGGCGGCGCGCTGAGCGTCCGTCGGCGGTGTTTTTAGCCAAGGTGATGACATGCGATCGGGATTGTGACAACGCCACCTTTGTGCTGAACGGCGCATAGTAACTGATGACCTATACGTGCGGGACAGCACGCGATGGCCACAAGTCTGGATGACGCGCGCGCCGTCCGGACGATCCTGGAGCTCAGGATTCGGTGGCGAGCACGCGGCTTGTGTGCTCGATGATCGCGTCGATCAGCAGCGGCCAAAGCGGCCGCGGACGGTCGTGGCCCATATCTTTCACCAGCAACAGAGTGGCGCCGGGGATCAGCTCCGCCGTGCGCTCGCCGCCGCTCGGTGTGATCAGCGTGTCGTCGAGGCCGTGCACCACCAGCGTCGGCGTCTGCAGCCGGCGCAGCAGTTCATCGCGCGGGCCGCTCGAGATCATCGCGCTGAGCTGGCGCTCGTCGCCCGGCTTGCGGTCGACGGTGGCGTAGTGGCCGCGGTCCCAAGCGCGCGCGGCATATTCGCGCGTCGCTTCGGCCTCGGGGTAGCGCTTCGAGTGCCAGGTCAGCCAGTTCTTGGACGATTCGATGTATCCCTCGCGCCCCGGTGCGGCTTCGATGAACAGCGCCTGCAAGGTCTCCGGGGTCGACTGGCCGTACTCGGGTTCGCCGGTGGAGGACATCACACTGGTCAGCGAGAGGACGCGGTCCGGGTGTTCGATCGCGAGGCACTGGGCGATCATGCCGCCCATCGAGGCGCCGATCACATGGGCGCCGTCGATCGCGAGCGCATCGAGCAGCCCGACCCCATCGGCGGCCATCTCCGAGAGTCCGTAGGGCGCGAGCTCGCGGGCTCGCTCGAAGTCGCCGCTGCCAACGGCCACCATTACCTCGTTGAGGTTCGATGGGACGCCGTCGAGGCGCTCACTGAGGCCGTTGTCGCGGTTGTCGTAGGTGATGACGTAGCGGCCGCGCGCAGCCAGCTGGGCGCGAAAGTCCGGCTCCCAGCTGAGCAGCTGCGCCCCATAGCCACAGATCAGCAGCAGCGCTGGGTCGCTGGGGTCACCGTGGGTTTCGTATTCGAGCGCGAGCCCGCTCGGAATCGTAATCTGCGCCATTCGCTGCGAGGGTACAGCGGCGCCGTCCCGCGACGCTGAGCCGGGGTGCGGAGCCACAAAGCCCGCACCCCGGAAACTGCTCTAGCGCTCTACGAAGTAGCTGCCATGCCCCTGCCCGTCGGACAGGTAGCGGCTGGTGATCGTCTTCTTGCGGGTGAAGAACTCGACGCCGTCGGTGCCGTGCGCGTGCAGGTCACCGAGGAAGCTGTCCTTCCAGCCGCTGAACGGGAAGAACGCGACCGGGGCGGCGACCCCGATGTTGACGCCGACCATCCCGACCTGGACCTCGTGCTTGTAGCGACGTACTGAGGCGCCGGACTCGGTGAAGATGCTGGTGCCGTTCCCGAATCGGCTCTTGTTCACGGTCTCGATCGCCTCATCCAGCGACTCCACGCGGATGATCGCGAGCACCGGCCCGAACACCTCTTCGCGGGCCAGCTCCATGTCGGGCGTGACGTTGTCGATAATCGTCGCGCCAAGGAACGCGCCGTCGGGGTTCTGACCCTCAGGGCCGCGGCCGTCGACCACGATCGTCGCGCCGGCCGCGACCGCACGGTCAACGTAACCGGTGATGCGATCGCGGGCCGCGCAGGAGATCACCGGTCCGAGTTCGTTCGATTCATCGGCGCCGTCTCCGACCTTGATCGCGTTGGTCGCCTCGACCAACGCCGGCATCAGGTTGTCGTGGGCCTCGCCAACGGTCACGACCACCGAACCGGCCATGCAACGCTGACCGGCGGCCCCGAAGGCTGACGCGATCAGGCCGTCGACGGTCCCCTGCAGCACCGCGTCGGGCATCACGACCATGTGGTTCTTGGCGCCACCGAGCGCCTGCACTCGCTTGCCGGTGCGGGCCGCGCCCTCGTACACGATCTTCGCCACTGGCGCGGATCCCACAAAACTGACCGCGTCGATCCCAGGGTGCTCGAGGATCCCCTCAACGATCTCACGACCGCCGTTGACAAGGTTCACGACACCGTCGGGCAGACCCAGCTTGTCGATCTCCTCAAACGCGATCTGCTGCGTCATCGGAACCTGCTCAGACGGCTTCAAGATGATCGCATTGCCGCATGCGATAGCGAACGGCAAAAACCAGAACGGAACCATCGCGGGGAAATTGAACGGCGCGATGATCGCGCAGACCCCGACCGGCTGACGGATCGTCTCGGCATCGATGTTGCGCGAGACGTCCTCCAGGATCCGGCCCTGCATCGTCGTCGGGATCGCGGTCGCCGCCTCGACCATCTCGATCATGCGACCGACCTCAGCACGGGCGTCGGCGATCGTCTTGCCCATCTCGCGCGTCACCGCCTGTGCCAACTCCTCACGGCGATCGGTGAGCCGCTGACGCAGCTCAAACAGATAACTCGCGCGCTTGATCGTCGAAACAGCACGCCACTTCGGCAGCGCGTCACGCGCAGCCTGGACCGCAGCGTCAAGGTCCTCGGTAGTCGACAGCGGCACACGCGCGATCGTCTCACCGGTAGCGGGATTGGTGACATCTAGGAGGTCCACCGGGTCATTGGCGGCGACCCAGCTTCCAGCGATGTAATTGTCGAGGGTACGAACGGCTGTTGCCGTCATGTCGGCTCTCCTGTTTTTGGTCACGCGCAGCCACCGGCAGGCGACCCCGGTTCGGCCTCTGCGCCACGACGTTGAAGACTGACATGAACGTTAGCCGCGGCGGAGCGCTGTGCTAATGGCCGTGGACGACAGGATTGCGGTCCGCGTTTGGACACGGTGGAGTACGGTCCGGTACCGCGATTCAGTTGCGGCCCGCTCGCTTCACGGTTGCGATGCTCGCAGTTAGCCGGCGAGCTCGCGATCGTGTTCCGCCAGGAACGCAGTCGTCTCGTCGCGGGTCGGCGCCGTCGCGGGCCCCCAGCGCGAAACCGCGATTGCGGCTGCGGCGTTGGCGTTTACGCAGGCGTCGTGCGGAGCAAGACCGCGGATCACGGCGGCTGCGAAGGTGCCGACATGGCAGTCGCCGGCGCCGGTGGTGTCGAGCGCGCTGGTCTTGAAGCCCGGAATCGGTTGAGCTTGTTGTCCACGCAGCTTCAACAGGCAGCCGTCTGCGCCGTTGCGCGTAATAACCCCGCGCATCTTTGAGTTGTGGGCGAGCACCAGCTCGGCCGCGTGGGCCTGGTCGGCTGATCCCGTCAGCCTCAGTGACTCATCGCGGTTGAGACTGACCCAGTTCGCGCGCTGTAGTGCGGCCTCGATCAGCTGCGCAGGGATCTCGGTGACCAGCGGTCCGGGATCGAAGATGACCGTGCTGTCTGGGTCGATCGCGACCAGCCAGTCCGCGAGCGCCGGACCATGCGGATAGGCCAGGTCGTACCCGGAGACGTAGACGGTGTCGCCGGCGTTGATCTGCAACGACGCGAGCTCCTGTTCAGTGAGCTCGGCATCGACCCCCATGGTGGTGAGCATCGTGCGTTCGGCGCTGGCGTCGACGATCACCAAACAGAACCCGGTGTCGCCGTCGCGAACCGACGCAAGCAGGATTTCCGCTTGCACTTGGATCAGCGCCGCTTGCACCATCTGACCCAGCGGTCCCGAGCCGATCCTGCCCGCATAAGCCGTTCGCGTCCCCTGGCGGTGCGCCGCGACCAGCACGTTGAACCCGCCCCCGACCGTGAACTCGCTGGCACGGGTGAGGAGGTCGGCTCCGGGTTGCGGCAGCGCGTCGACCTTCAGCATCAGATCGACGAGGATCGACCCGCTGACCACCAGGCGCCCGCTGCCGCTGGTCGGCTGCGCGCTCATGCGTAGGTCGAGGATCGATTGCGCAGCGCGACCAGCGCGCGCGTGAGCGCGTCGAGTTCGAGGGCCGGGTTGGCCTGTCGCAGCTGCTCGATCGCGGTGCTCGGAAACTTATCGATGCCGTTGGCCGCCCCGGTGATCGCGCCTGCCATCGCCGCCACGGTGTCCGAGTCGCCGCCGAGCGCGGCGGCCTGCAGACAGGTCTGCCAGGGGTCGTCTGGAGTGATCGCAGCGATCGCAAATGCGGCGGGCACCGCCTCCTGGGTTGCGACGCTGGTACCCACGAGTTCGTAGACGTCCGTGAGCGCACGGTCGAGGCTCTTATGCTCGACCAGATCGAGCGCGTAGCGAATCCTGCGGGCCACGCTGGCACCGGCCGTGTAATTACCTCGGGCCGCTCCCATTTCGGCGAACTCGGCGCCGTTGTGAAGTGCCTGGATCGTGGTCGCGCCTTCGATCGCGGCACTGACTGCGCCTGCCACGGCGAGCGCGCCCGAGATCGCGATCGAGGTGTCATGGGTGAGGCTGCTGGCCTGGACCACGCGCTCGACAAGGTTGCTGCTGCCGCGGTTCGTCAGCCCGACCGGTGTCGCGATGCCGACCGGCGTGATCCGCATTGCCGCGCCGTTAGTGTCGCCGCTCCTGCCGGCGTCTTCGATCGAGCCGCGCTCGAAAGCTTCGAGTGCTCGCTTCGTCGATGGGCCGAGCAGGTCCAGCGAGCCGGCCTCGATCATGCGCCGCTCCCACGCCATCAGCTCCGCCGCCAGCGTGGCGTGATCGATTCGGCCGTCGCCCGCCAGTAACGTCTCGGCGACGATTACGGCCTGGTCGGTGTCGTCGGTGACGCTGGCGGCGGCCATGCCGCGGCTGATCGGGTTCTCAGGTGGACCCGGCTCAAACCCTTTGAGCTGCCCGTACAGCTCGTGTATCTGGGTTCGCGACAGCAGCTGCGTCGGCATGCCCAGCGCGTCGCCGATCGCAAGCCCGTAAAACGCGCCGAGCGCGCGGCGCGTCAGTGTGTCGTCGGCGATTGTCGGCGGCACCTAGCTGTCGTTCCCGTGCTTGCGTTCTTAGGTGAGGCTTGCGTTCTTAGGTGAGGCTTGCGTTCTTAGGTGAGGCTTGCGTTCAGCGCGGCAGCCAGGTCCGGCGCGCCCCAAGCTCCGTCGTGGCGGCGGCCGTTGATGAAGAACGTCGGCGTGCCACCCACGCCGCTGTCGACCGCGCCCTGCAGGTCCGCTTGGATCCGCTCGAGTACGCCTTCGCTCTCAACATCGGTCGCAAAGCGCGCGCTGTCAAGCTCGAGCGAGTCCGCGTAGCGGAAGATCGCAGCGTCCGTGAGATCCACCTGATTTGCGAACAGCAGGTCGTGCATCTCCCAAAAGCGACCCTGCAGCGCGGCCGCCTCGGCCGCCTGTGCCGCGTGCTGGGCGTGCGGGTGAATGTTACGCAGCGGGAGGTTGCGATAAACGAACCGCAGCCGGTCCCCGAACTCGCTGCGCAGCGCCTCGACGATCGGCACCGCCTGGGCGCAGTACGGGCATTGATAGTCCGCATACTCGACAAGCGTGAGCGGAGCGTCGGCCGCTCCAAGTTGGTGGTCAGCGCCTGTTACCGGGACCGCGAGGTCACCCGCCTGCTCATGGCCGGAACCGCTGGACTGCTGGTGCGTGGACATGCTCAAACCATACGCGGCGGTGCGAGTGCGTCGCCTCAGTCGTGCGAGTGGTGTCAACCTGGCGTTCCGACTGAAACCGCTCGGCCTGTCAGCGGCGCCTGCGCGGCGTTTCCAGGCAATCGCTCGCCTTTGTATATGCGGGCTGTCCCACTGTAAGCTCGGGCGGGCGAATGAGACGATTTGTGGTGTGCACGATGGTCACGCTGGCCGGCATGACGATGCTGTTCTATGGGCTTGCCGCGGCTGCCGCCCGCGGACAGATGCGAGGTTTCGGCGGAGCTCCTCGCCTCACGCGGAGCTCGGTGACTCAGGAGGGCATGCTCGCGGGGACGCGCAGGCTGAAGATGACGGTGGTCCTGATGCCCCGCAACCCACGCGAACTGAGCGCCTATGCCAGCGGCGTCGGGACATCCGGGTCTCGCTACTTCCATCGCTACCTGACGGTGGCGCAGTTCCGCAAGCGGTTTGCTCCTGGACCGGCGTCCGTGGCATCGGTCCGCGCGGCGCTGGCAGCCGACGGGCTCGGGCGGGGAACGGTCGCACGGAACGGGATGGGAATAGAGCTGACCGCGCCGGTCGCGGCGATCGAACACGGTCTGCGACTAAAGCTGCGACGGGTGCGGATTGCGAATTGGGGACAGGCGTTCCTGAACAGTGCCGCGCCCTCGTTCCCCCGATCTCTCGGTGGCGTGGTCGCCGGAGTGGTCGGGCTGAATGACCTGCTTCGTCCCGAGCCGGGCGGGCGTCGCTCTGACGAGCGGCCTCCCGAGCTGTTCAATCCGTTTGACGCGGGTGGTCCGCTTGGGTCGCCTGGTCCGCTTGGGTCGGCTGCTCCGCTTGGGTCGGCTAGTCCGCTTGAATCGCAGCGCTCCGCTGACACGAGTGGCGGCAGTGATGGAGCCGTAACCGAGTGTGCCGCCATGCAGAAGGCGCTACCGAACCCGGGTTACGAGCCATTCCGAGGCCCGACTCAGCTGTCGCAGGCGTACGCGTTCGATCGCTTGTACGCGGCCCACGACGTTGGCCGCGGCCAGACGATCGCGTTCTTTGAAGCCGACGGCTACCTGGGGAGCGACGTCGCCGCCTACCAACAGTGCCTGGGCACGCATACCTCAATCACAGATGTTGGCATCGACGCGCCGGCGTCGGATGACGAGACCGACGGCAGCAACGAACCGACCTTCGATCTGGATGTCGCGCTCGGGATCGCACCCGCAGCCAAGCTCGTCGACTACCAGTCGATCGGCGCCTCTGACCAGGGCAGCTACGACCTCTGGCAGGCGATGATCCTCAGTCGAGCCCAGACCCTGGTGAGCACCTGGGGCGAGTGCCAGCCGGATTCGGCGGCTAATACCGGTAACGCCTACGTGGTTGGCCTCCAAACACTGTTCGAGGAGGCGGCGACCCAGGGGCAGACGGTGGTCGACGCGAGCGGTGATTCGGGTGCGCAGGACTGCTACCGGGACAGCGGCCACCAGGACAACTCGGTAGCGGTTGACCTGACCCCCGCCGATCCTTACGTGACCGGGATCGGCGGCACCGCTATGACGACCACCTCACCTCTGCGGCAGACGGTATGGCATGAGGGCCCTCTCGGCACCGGAGGTGGCATTTCGACCGTCTGGAAGATGCCGTCATTCCAGATCCATGCACCCGCTGAGTTGAATGTCATCAACTCAGAGTCATCGGGGAAACCGTGCGTCGCAGGGCATGGCCACTACTGTCGCGAGGTACCGGATGTCGCGGCCTACGCCAGCTGTCAGAGTGGCTACTCGCTCTATGAGTCCGAGTACGGCGGATGGACGGGCGAGTGCGGCACCAGCGGGGCGGCACCACTTTGGGGTGCGGTGATCGCACTAGTCAACGCATCAAAGACCTGTGCCGCCCACCGCACGAGCGTCGGCTATCTGAATCCGGCGCTCTATGCCGTGGCCGACGACGACTACGAGCGCGCGTTCAGTGACGTCACGAGCGGTAACAATGATGTCGCGGGCAACAATAACGGCGAGTATCAGGCAGGCCCCGGCTATGACATGGCGACGGGCCTCGGGACGCCACTGGGATCGACGCTCGCGCCGCTGCTCTGTGAGTACGCCTCAACGGGTGCGGTGATCAGCCAAGAGCAACTCAAGCTTGCGCTGAAGCCGTTCGTCAGTCGAACGGACAGATCGTCGGCCGTGCTGCTCGCAGGCGGAGGTTTGAAGCTGAAGTTCAACGCGCCCGAGACCGGGACATTAACGGCTACGTGGAGCCGCACGAGCGGCGGCCCAAAGGTAGCTGAGGTCACGGAGCGGTTACTGGAGCCGGGGCGCACCACCGTCAAGATCGCTCTCACGAGATCGGGCACGAAGCTGCTCAGGTCGGACAAGACAGTCAAGCTGAGCGCCAGCGCGATGTTCGTACCAGCCAGCGGCGCCACGGTCAGGGTGTCGGCCGCCTTCAGCGTCAAACGCTGAGTGTGGCTTTTTACGAGCTGAAGACAGAAGCGACGGGGGTGTCGTATATGTCAGGATGCACGGGTGTCACCGGTCGCGCTAATTACGGGTGTAGGTCGCGAGCGGAGCATCGGCACCGGCATTACACCGGCTGGATGGATGAGGCCACCCGCGCCACGCTTCAGCAGATGCAACCGACGGGACGACTTGGAACACCCGCCGACACCGCGAACCTCGTTCGCTTCCTGCTCTCCGAGCAGGGCCAGTGGATCAACGGTCAGCTGCTGCACAGCAACGGCGGCTTCCCTGCGGGCGAGCTTCCCCTATAGCGGGCCGGTATCCGCGCGGTAGGTATCCGAGCGGTAGGGCAACATCGGAGCAATGCCACGGATCGGCAGCATCGAGCGAATGTCAGGGATGGTGCAGCGGATGTTCCCGCCAACGCCGCTCGGACGCAAACTTGCGCGCCAGTCGCTCCTGTTCGCGACTGCCCAAGGCGCGTTTTTGACCGGCAGCGCCGTTTTCTTCACGGAAGTGGTGGGGCTCTCGGCCGCACAGGTCGGTCTCGGCCTGACCATCGCTGGGATCGTCTCGTTCCTGGTCGCGTACCCAGCCGGCAAGATCGTGGACCGGATCGGCCCCCGAAAGATGTGGATGGTCGGGACGCTGGGGGGCGCAATCGGTTTCGCGTTCTGGCCATGGATGCACGGGTTCGCTGCTTACTTGATCGTCAGCGTCACCTTCGAGATCTTTCACAACGCCGGTGGAGCCGGTTACAACGCGTACATGCTCGATGTGCTGCCTCCCACCGAGCGCGTCGACACCCAGGCCTACCTCTATTCGGCGATGAACGTCGGGTTCACGATCGGGGCACTGATCAGCGGGATCGCCCTGGCTTTCAAGAGCACTGACGTGATCCGCTGGCTTCCGCTCATGTCGTTTGCCATAGGTCTCGCCAACGCCTACTGGATCACACGGTTGCCCAAGGCGTCACATGAGCTGCGCGAGCCGGATGCGGAACGGCCTACAGCGACGACCCCGACGCCGGTCCACAACTTCGGTTGGATCGGAACCTCGTTCTGCCAGGGACTGATCATGACCAACCAGGTGTTGCTCACGATCGTGATCCCGCTCTGGCTGGTGAAACGCACCGACGCGCCGCATTGGGTGCTGGCATGGCTGTTTGGGACCAACACGGTGCTCTGCATCTTCCTCCCGCGCTTTACCTCGAAGGGCGTCCGAACCGTCCGCGACGCGCTGCGCCGCAGCCGCTACTCAACCGCGTACTTTGTCCTCTCTTGCGTGGTCACGCTCTTCAGCCACTCGACCGTAGGGCTGCTGACCGTACTTTTGGTTTGGCTCGGGCACGTGTGCGTTACGGGCGCCGAGCTCGCGATGGGCTCTGCCGGTTGGTTGTTCCAGGCAAAGCTGATGGACCCCGACCGCCGTGGTGAATACAGCGGCATGGCGGAGGTCGCCGGGGCACTCGCGAGCTTCTGGGCACCGGCGGTGTTCACACTGCTGGTCATGCGTGAGGGCGACGTTGGTTGGCTGACGATCGCTGGCATCGTCGTGCTCGGCGGGATCGCGATTCACCCGGCCGCGCGCCTTGCCGCGCGCTTCGCCAACACTCACTTTCCAGAGCGTGAACTAGAGACATGATCACGCGCGCGCGGCGCTGCTGACGAATGGTCGGGGCTCGGCGGAGCTCCCGTTGTCAGCTGATGTCGCGCTGTGCGGTTAGGACGATGCCGATGATCGCGAGTACGGCCGCCCACGCGACCAGAACCACAGCGCCTGCCCCGGGCGATAGCAGGTGATCGGTCTTGAGGCCCATCATCGCGTCAGCGGCGCGAGTCGGCGTAAACCGCCCGACCGAGGGCACGAGGCCGAACAGCAGGCTGTCGACAACGAATCCCCACGCCAGCAGGGTGATAATCGCGCCGACCTGGTTGCGTACGATGGTCCCAATTGCGGCGCCGATCGCTCCCCACAATGCCACGCCGGCGAGTCCGCCAAGCACGAGCAACAAGACGTCGCTGCTGCTGAGCGCGATCGTGATCCCGCGCGCCTCGAGGATCACAACACCGATAGCCCAGCCAAGCGCCTCGCCCACGATTCCGAATGCGATCCCGGCGAGCGCACCGGCCACTATCTTGGCGGTGAGGACGCTCGAGCGGGCTGGATTGAACAGAATCGTTGGACGGATCGTGCCGTAGCGGTACTCGCTGGTGACCAACAGCGCGCCGGCGAGCGCCGAGAAGACGCCTGCCAGGCTGCCCAGGCTCAGCAGCTGACGTTGGTTCTCCTTGCCCGCCAGCCCGTAAGAGTGGCTGAGCAGTCCGGTCAGGACCGTGAACAACACGATCAGCGCGATCATCCCGATCAGCAGGCCGATCGTTGTTCGGGTGGAGCGGACCTTGAGCAGCTCCGCCCGGATCTGCGGCATCATTTCGTCTCCTCCGAAGTCGGTTCCGGGGCGTCCGAGGTCGATTCAGGGGACCCCGAGGTCAACTCAAGGAAGATCTCCTCCAGCGAACCACTGTCGGTCAGCAGCTCGTGGATCGGCACACCTGCTGCGAAGGCGATATCACCGACACGATCGCTCGAAGCGCCTTGGACAAGCAACGACCGGTCATCGGCACCGGGGGTGAACTCCAGATCGTTGTCTTGCAGCGCCGCCGCAAGACGCCCCTGGTCGCCGCTGCGGACGCGAACCGCACCTCCGGCACGCGCTGTCAGCTCCGCCAGCGAGGATTCGACCACTAGCTTGCCGCGACTGATGATCAACACCTGGTCGACGGTCTGCGCCACCTCCGCCAGCACATGGCTTGAGACGAGCACCGTGCGACCCTCGGACGCCAGCCTGCGCAGAAAGTCGCGCAACCACCGCACGCCCTCCGGGTCGAGGCCATTGGCGGGCTCGTCCAGAATCAGCAGCTCCGGGTCGCCGAGCAGCGCCGCAGCAAGCCCGAGTCGCTGGCGCATCCCCAGCGAATAGCCTTTCACGCGCCGCCGGGCGGCGCCACCTAGTTCGACCAAGTTCAGGACCTCGTCCGCGCGCGAGTCCGGAACATCCACGGCCAGTCCAAGCATCCTCAGGTGATCGCGGCCGGTGCGGCCCGGATGGAAATCCGTCGCCTCGAGCACCGCCCCGATCCGCAGCGACGGACGAACCAGCTCGGCGTAGGGCTTGTCGAAGACGAGCGCGCGCCCGCTCGTCGGTGCGGCGAGCCCGAGCACCATCCGCAGCGTCGTCGTTTTACCCGCACCGTTCGGGCCCAGGAATCCCGTGATCGTCCCGGCCTCCAGCGCGAAAGACAGATCCGTAACTGCCGAGACCTCGCCAAAACGCTTGGTCAGCGACTCGGCTTTCACGACCGTGGTCATCCGTGTCCTCCTTTCACCTGCGGTTGAGCCAGCATCCGCTGCCAGCTTCGGCAGACCTCAAAGCCCGCTAAGGGACTCGAACCCTTAACCCCTTCATTACAAGTGAAGTGCGCTACCAATTGCGCCAAGCGGGCGTGGTGGGTTAGTTTGGCAGGTGCCGACCCCAGATCACGACGCGATCTGCACCTCCCGCTGCCACGGGCATTTCTCGTCACTGCGGCGGACGACCGCCCGCGTCATTCGGCGACGCGGGAAAAGTCAGCTCCCACAGCACACTTTTCCCCTTTGGACCGACAGCGGTTCAGCAGTCGAACGAGTCTTCATGCGTCGCGCCGTCGAGCCCCCACTGCCCGGCGTCGGCATCTGCACCGTCGGCAGGCCCGCCGAGGACCTCGATCGCTGCCTCGAGCAGAGCGACCGACGACTTGTGCACGGCATCGCTGCGAAACGCGCTCGCCCACGGCGTGTCGGGCAGCACGTGGTCGCTGACCATGAACGCTGCGGCGACGTCGACCCCGCGGTAGGCGCCGACAGCGAACAGGGCCGCTGCCTCCATCTCGACCGTTACCACGCCCTCCGCTTGGTAGGAGCGCGCCTCGGCGACGGTCTCGCGAAAGATCGCGTCGGTACTCCAGGTGGGCCCAGACGTATGTTTCACGCCGCGTGATTGCAACTCCGTCGCGAGCTCAGCGCTCAAAGACGCGCTCGGGTAGGCGAATTTCTCGCTGGCCAGATAGTGATGCGAGACGCCCTCGTCGCGAACCGCGCCGTTGCAGAGCACGACCTCACCGAAGTCCAGCCCAGGCTGCAGACAGCCGGCCGTGCCCATGTTGATCACGCGCTTGACGCCGAGTGCGATCAGCTCTTCAGCGATCATTGCGACTGCGGGCGCGCCGATGCCGAAGCCGTTCAGCACCCCTACGGGTCGGCGACCTGGACGGGCTACGCGCCACATCTCGCGCCAGGGAGGCGGGAAGCCGGTGCGCAACTCACCGCCGATCGATTGCAAGTAGCCGACCAACCGCCGCTGATAGGTGAGCACCACTCCTTCGGGGAGCGCCGGACCAGCTTCGCGCGAGAACGCAGCGACGGCATCCTGCGGAGTAAACACCGCATCGTGGGCGTGTTTGCCTGAGAAGTTCGGGAACGACATCCCTCAGACGCTATCGACCGTGCGCGTCAGCAGCAGGACCGGCAAGTCAGACAGCCGACGTGACCCGCAAGTCAGACAGCGGACGTCGCCGGTGAGTCAGACAGCTGAGGTGACCGGTGCGCTGAGGCCCTGCTTGGGAGCGGTCGCGACGGTCGCGGGCTGCTCCGGGGCCTCCTCGGCCTTGGCGGCGGCCGCGAGCCCGCGCTTGCGCGGGCGCTTCACACGCACATACTCGGCACCGAAGTACGACCCGAGCACCAGCGCGATCGCCAGCCCCTGTGCGATCACGGTCTGCCAGTTGCCGAAGACCGAGAACCACTCACCCATCCACGCCGGCAGGTTGGCGAAGGTCGAGGTGCCGATCCAGCCAGCCAGCTGCATCTCGTTGATCTCCTCGCCGACCATCACGATCAGCACCACCAGCAACAGCGCACCGGTGAGGATCAGCAGCTTCTTGTAGGGAAGCTTGGCATGCAGCATGAAGGTCAGGACGCCGATGGCGGTGGTGAACAGCAGACCGATCACAACACCCTCGAGCACGACGCTGTCGCCGTAGGTGACCCGCAGGTTCTGAAGGAAGATCACTACCTCGAACGACTCGCGGTAGACGGACGAGAACCCGAGCAAGGCGAAGCCAAGCAGCGCACGGCGCAGGTTGTCGTCCGAGTTCGCACCGCCGGTGAGGCTCTTGCGACGCTTGTTGTGGTGTGAGATCCAACCGGTCCAGTAGACCTTGTGGAAGAACCAGTTCATGACGATCAGCAGCACGATGATCGCCGGGATGCCGGTGGCGGCCTGCAGCGTGAGGCCACTGCCACCGAAAAGATCGATCAGGCCGACAGCGGCGAACCAGGTCGCAACGCCCGCCAGCAACGCGACGAACCCGCCGGCGGCGACCGGCTTGCGGTAGACCGCGTTGCCGCCGCGGAAGCTTGCCGTGATCGCGGCGAGTACGAGAATGCACTCGAGCCCTTCACGGAAGACCAGAATCGCGCTGTTGAGCACCGCCGTGGTGTTGGACATGTGGCGCGTAGCCGGGTTACTGGGGTCAGCGGTGCCACCGCTGGAGTGCCAACCGAGCACAACCGCGACCGTGGCGACGGCCAGCGCCACCGCTATCCACACGTAGAAGGACCAGTTACTCTGCTTGCCTCTGGCCTTCTTGTTGGCGGCCGGCGTCTGCTTGTTGGCGGTGTCAGTCATAAGCGGTGCATAACTCCTAGCTGCGGAGTCGGATTACCTTGCCGGGCGGACAATACCACAGATTAGGTCGCCCTAATACAACTTCTTAGGTGAGCCTAACTACACAACAGAAATCCGCTGGTTACGCGGAAAAAGCGCCGCTGAAACAATCCTCGCGACACCGGCGGCCGGTCGAGGGCGAACGCGTCAGCGATACCCGCAACCAAGGCTGGTCACGGGCATCGCCGCACGATTACCCGGAGAAGCGCACCAGCGCGGGCTTGCCGGTCGCCTTGTTGTAGACCGAGGCAAACACGGTGCCTGAGGGCCCTGCGGCGACCTCAGAGTAATTCTGATATTTACCGTTCCCGAGTTCGTAGCCCCGCGGCAGCGAGTACTCCTTGATCTTGCCGCTGCCCACGGTCAACTCGCCCACCTTGCCGTCACGGCTGTCGATGAACCACACGTTCCCGCCAGCCATCGTGAGCCCGTAGAAAAGCGCGTTCTTGGGCAGCCCGGCCGCCGAGCCGTACGCCTTCGGCGCGGCTTTGGGATCCTTGGCCGAGATTCTGTCGATCTGCGGAGCGCCCTTCGACGAGGTCGCGGCCGCGTACAAGTAGCTGCCGCTGCCAACGATCTCGTTCCCCGGGTCGGAATCGATCCGGCCGGTGTCGAACGGGCCCGCATACTTGCCGGCAGTGGTCATCGAAAACAGGTCCGCAGCCTGTGTGACCTCCCACAGCCTCCCACCAGCTGATGCGAGCGCGTCGGGGCCACCGGGACCGATATACGGATCGAGGCTCGAGGGCCAGGCGATGGCGGTGCACTTGACCGGGCTGCGTTGGACCGCGCACTTCTCGGTCGTCATACCGTCGTCGGTGGTGTAGAGGTCACCGTCGGGACCGATCAGGAGGCCAACACCGCCATCTACGCCGTGGTTCACGATCGTCGGCTTGCCGCTGGACGACAAGCGGTAGATCGCGCCCTCATAAAGCAGATCCCGCGCCCCGTCGTGGACCGGCCAGGCCACGCCGCTGAGGTCCTCCGGGTCAGTCAGGCTCTTCCCTGAGCTCAGCGTCTTGGCCGATCCCGAGCGGGACGGGGCGCTGATCAGGGCGTAGGTTCCCTTGACCTGCTGGGTGCCAGTACCCGAGTTGTAGCTGACCACCGGCGACAGCACCGTCCACTCGCTGGTGGACTTTCCCGGCCCGGCGGCGATCTGCACGGGTTGATCCTTGATTGCGCCCGGCAGCTGCACCACCGACTCCTTGACCGCGGATCTCACGGCTGACCGCGCGGTCACCGCGAGTGCGGAACCGGCCAACACCGCTCCACCGGCCGCCATTACGCCGAGCGTCGCCAAGGCGCTCCTGCCCTTCGCACTCTTCATCACACACTCCGTTGGTGGGCGTCTGAACCCAAATCCGTTTTCGACAATCGCGCCGGATCGTTCCGCCGCGTGCGGGAGCTTATAGGAGCGACTGGTCTTGCAAAAGCGCTGGAGCGTACAAGCGACCGGTCTTGCAAAAGCGCTGGAGCGTACAAGCGACCGGTCTTGCAAAAGCGCTGGAGCGTACGAGCCACCCGTCCTGCGAAAGCCCTGCAAGAGAGCACCGCGGCTTCGGCTGCGGCGGCCGCAGCGCACCCACAAATCAACAACCTTCACATAGTTGTGTCAAGGTTTGCGGTTTTCCGTGTAATCTGAGTCTGATGCGGGACTACTTGGCGGCAGTAAACGAAGGCATCGTGGTGTTCGACGGGGGCATGGGCGCGACGCTGGAGATGTTCGAACTCTCACTCGAGCGCGACTATCGCCTGCCCGGTCGCTGCCACGAGGCGCTGGTACTGAACCGCCCCGACGTGATCCTCGGAGTCCACGAGTCGATGCTCGCGGCCGGGGCGCGCGTGCTCGAAACCGACACCTTCCAGGCCTCGCGGCTGAAGCTCGACGAATGGGGACTCGGCGAACACACGCTCGAGATCAATATCAAAGCCGCGGAGATCGCCCGTCAGGCGGCCGGCGAACACAACTTCGTGGCCGGATCGATCGGCCCCACCGGGTATCTTCCGGCCTCGCTGGACCCCTCCCTGGGGCAGATCCGCTTCGATCAACTGCGCAAGGTCTTTGCCGAGCAGGCGCAGGGACTCGTAAAGGGCGGCGCCGATCTGCTGATCATCGAAACGGCGCAGGACATCCTCGAGGTCAAGGCCGCGATCTTCGGCGCGCGTGACGCGTTCAAGCTTGAAAACAAGCGGCTGCCGCTGCAGATCAGCGTGAGCCTGCTGCCCAACGGCGGCAAGATGCTGCTCGGCACCGACATCTCCAGCGTGGTGACCACGCTCGAGGCCCTGAAGGTCGACGCGATCGGGCTCAACTGCTCCACCGGCCCCGAGGACATGCGCGATGCGATCCGCTTCCTCGGTGAGCACGCACGGCTCCCGGTCCACTGCATCCCCAACGCCGGGTTGCCGCTGCAGGGCCCGAACGGCGAGACGATCTTCCCTGAGCAGCCGGAGCCCCTGGCTGAGGTGCTGGGCGAGTACGTCGAGCGCTACGGAATCAGCATCGTCGGCGGCTGCTGCGGGACCACGCCGTCGCACATCGAGGCGATCCGAAAGCGCGTCCAGAACGCTGAGCCGGGCTCCAAGAGCAGCACCGACGTCGGGCGCAAGGCCGCAGCACAGGCGCGGCCGCCGCGAGTCTCATCGATGATCGCCGACACGCTGCTGGTGCAGGAGCCGCGACCGACGATTGTCGGGGAGCGCGTGAACGCACAGGGTTCGCGCAAGGCCAAGGAGCTGCTGTTGGCCAACGACTACGACGGACTCACCGCCGTCGCCGAGGACCAGGTCAACGGCGGCGCGCATGTGCTCGACGTGTGCGTGGCGCTGACCGAACGCAGCGACGAGGCCGACCAGATGCGCGAGGTCGTGAAACGGATCTCGCTGACCCAGCCGGCGCCGATCCAGATCGACTCGACCGAGCCCGATGTGATCAAGCAGGCGCTGGAACAGATCCCCGGCCGCGCGATCGTGAACTCCGTGAACCTCGAGGCGGGCCGCGCGAAGCTCGACACCGTGGCCCCGATGGCGGTCGAGCACGGCGCCGCACTGATCGCGCTGACGATCGACGAGGTCGGGATGGCGAAGACGCGCGAGCGCAAGCTCGAGATCGCGCAACGCATCACCGAGATGTGCACGCAGGAGCATGGGCTCGATCCGCAGGCGCTGATCTTCGACTGCCTGACGTTCACGCTCACGACCGGTGACGAGGAGTGGCGGCCGAGCGCGATCGAGACGATCGAGGGCATCCGCCTGATCAAGTCCGAGATCCCCGGCGTGAAGACCTCGCTCGGCGTTTCCAACGTTTCGTTCGGGATCGGGCTGGCCGCCCGCAGTGTGATCAACAGTGTGTTCTTGCACCACTGCGTCGACGCTGGGCTCGATCTCGCGATGGTGAACCCCAACCACATCACCCCCTACGCCGAGATCAACAGCGAGGAGCGCGATCTCGCCAACGACCTCGTGTTCAACCGCCGCGAAGACGCGCTGGAGCGCCTGATCGCGCACTTCGAGGCCAAGGGCGGCACCGCCGAGGAGGCCAGCGGCCCCGAGGATCCGACCGCGGGTATGGAACCCGAGGAGGCGCTGCACTACCAGATCCTGCGCCGCCGGCGCGATGGCGTCGAGCAGTGGATCGACCGCAGCGTCGAGAAGATCGGTGCGGTCCCGACGCTGAACCAGGTGCTGCTGCCGGCGATGAAGGAGGTCGGCGACAAGTTCGGTGCGGGTGAGCTGATCCTGCCGTTCGTGCTGCAGTCGGCGGAGGTGATGAAGCGCGCGGTTGCGCAGCTGGAGCAGTATCTGGACAAGCTCGACGGCTACACCAAGGGCACGGTGGTGCTCGCGACCGTGTTCGGGGACGTGCACGACATCGGCAAGTCGCTGGTCAACACGATCCTCACGAACAACGGCTACACGGTCGTGGACCTCGGTAAGCAGGTCCCGATCGGGGCCGTGCTCGAGGCCGCCGTCGAGCACGACGCGACCGCGATCGGCCTCAGCGCACTGCTGGTCTCAACCTCCAAACAGATGCCCGCCGCCGTGCAGGAACTGCACGCGCAGAACCTCAACTACCCGGTACTGATCGGCGGCGCCGCGATCAACCGCAACTTCGGGCTGCGCGCGATCTACCCGGGCGGAACCGAGTCCGACGAGCTTTACGAACCGGGCGTGTTCTTCTGCAAGGACGCGTTCGAGGGGCTGGCGGTGATGGACCAGCTGATCGACCAGCAGGCACGCGAGGCGCTGGTGTCGAAGACCCGCGCCGCGGCCAAATCGCTGCGCGAGAAGCCCGCCGATGAGAGCCCCGAGCTGCCGCCGCTGACGGACGACACCGTGCGCTCGCCGGCCTCGATCGAGACGCCGGTCCCGAATCCGCCGTTCTGGGGTGCGCGCGAGATCGAGGTCGACCTCGAGGAGGTTTACCCGCACCTTGACAGCCACGTGCTGTTCAAGCTTCACTGGGGCGGCCGCGGGGTCAAGGGCGACGCCTGGAAGGAGCTCGTGAACGACGACTTCCGGCCACGCCTGGAGCGCATGTGGCGCGAGCAGGACTACCTGCAGCCGCGCGCACTGCTCGGCTATTTCCCCTGCAATTCCGACGGTAACGAGTTGATCATCTGGGACCCGGCGGCGCCCGGTGAGCGCGAGCTGGAGCGCCTTGAATTCCCGCGCCAGCCGAGCGGCGAACGCCTCTGCCTGAGCGACTTCTATCGGCCGTGGTCTGGCGGGACCACGGCCGCTGCCGACAGCCCCGCGGGTGCGCCTGACCGGCCTGCAGGCGTGACTAGCCCCGGCCCGTTGGCCGATGGCGACCCGACCCCGGACGGCTTCGACGTCTGCGCGATCCAGGCCGTCACTGCGGGTGACGCGGTGACCGAGCTGATGGCCTCGCTCGAGGCTTCGGGAGAGTTCGCCGAGCAGCTGTTCGTGCACGGTCTCGGGACGCAGTGCGCCGAGGGCATGGCTGAGTGGCTGCACTGGCGCGTGCGCCGTGACCTCGGGATCGGCGACGCACAGGGTCGCCGCTACTCGTGGGGCTACCCGGCCTGCCCGGAGCAATCAGAGCACGAGAAGGTTTTCCGGCTGCTCGATGCCCCGTCGATCGGTCTGCGACTCAGCGGCGGTTACGCGCTTGAGCCCGAGCAGTCGACGCTGGCGCTGGTGGCGCACCATCCCCAGGCCGACTACTTCACGATGCGTCACGGGCACCTGCCGCGCAACGAGCGTCAAGCCGCAGACGAGCTGATCAAGGGTTCGGACAAGGACCCGACGCGGCTGGCATCGCTGTCCGATACCGACCCCGAGCTCGAGCCCGTGGCCGTTCCCGAGTAATCCGGAGCGCAGCCCTGTCAGGCCTGATTCAGCCGCCGGATCAGGGCCTGCGCGGTGACCGGATGCCCCGGCTGAAGCTGCTGTCGGCGCTTTGCCAGACGGTGCAGCAGATCGACGCCCACGAATAGGCACAGCGCCACCCCCGTCCACAGACCGAGTACCAGCAACGGGTGGCCGAGGTTATTGCCGCCGAAGTAGATCACGTCGCGGGTGCCGCTGACGATCGCGCTGTTCGGCAGCCACGGAGCGATTTGGCGAAAGCCGCCCGGGAGAAACGCGATCGGCACCGTCCCGCCGGACATCGCGTTGCCGGTGAATACCAGAATCAGCGCGGCGATTGCGGTTCCAGGCAGCCCGACCAGCGCCTGGATCGCGGCGAATGTCAGCACGAACGTGAGCGCACCGAACACGGCGACTGCGAACAGCGCCAGCGTCGCGCCGGTGAGGGCGCCGAGGATCGCGTCCATCACCAACACCGCGGCGGCGCCGACCAGCACCGAGAACAGCAGCGCGCCGGCCACCCGCCACCACACGCGGTGACGGAACCCGAGCAGGAAGAATCCAACGCTCCCTACCAGGCTCGGGATCAGCAGCCCCAATTCAAGTACGAAGCTGGATAGTCCGGCACTGTCGCCGCTCGGCAGTGGTGCGACGTCAAGTGACTGCGCCGGGCGGTTGATATGGGCGGCGACCTTGCCGAGCGCCGTGCTGATCGCGGTGGCCTGAAGCGCGCTGGTCGCCTGCGCGGTAACGATCGTCGCCGGTCCAGCGGCGGGCACGATGAACGCGCCGGCGCTCTGCTGGTCGCGGACGCTCGCGATCGCCGCAGCCCTGCTCGGAGTCGCAATCAGCGTGAAGCCGCCGGGACGGGCGCGGTCCATGGCTGCGCCCATGAGCGCTACCTCGGGCCGCGGTGCGACCACCGCGATTTTCACGTTATGCGGCGCCGGCGAGTGATCCGCGTAGCCGAACGACAGTGCGACCACCAGCCCGACCACGGCCGCGACCACGGACACGATGAAGATCTTCAGCGGAGCGCTCTCGGCGCCGCTGTTGGTCGGATGCTGCTGCTCTGAAGTGGCCGACATTTCCGTCCTCCTGGCGCTGCCTTGTAGACACTAATGACCAAGTGGTTACTAAGATACCACGAACCGTCACTAATGACCACCCGTATACTTAGCTACGTGACCGACGCCACAGCGAGCCCGAAACCCAAACGCCGACGCGACCCCGCCGCCTCCCGCGCCGCGATTCTCGAGGCGGCCCGCGAGGTATTCACCGAACGCGGCTACACGGGCGGCTCGATCCGCGAGATAGCCAAGCGGGCGGGCGTGACGCATGGACTCGTGATTCGCCATTTCGGCTCCAAGGAGCAGCTCTTGATCGCCGCTCTACCGGGCGCGCGTGAACTTTCCAGGACGCTACCCGGACCGATCGAGACACTGCCGGAACGCAGCGCCGAGTTGTTCGTCCAGCAGACCGAGCGCACAGACGCCGACAGCACCCTGATCGCCCTGATCCGCAGCGCGGCAAGCGGACCCGACGCCGCGCTGCCGCTCTACGCGGAGCTGGACCGGCAGACCGCGAGCGCCTATCGGCAGGTGCTCGGCGATGGCGCCGACGTCTACATCGAGCTCGTGCGATCACTGATGATCGGCGTTGCGTTCAGTCGCCATGTGAGCAAGACCGGCGCGCTAGCCTCGCTGAGCGAGCACGAGCTGCAGGCCTACTTGGCCGCCGCCATCCGCGCGATCCTGCAGCCGGTGCTCGATGCCCAGCGCGAACCCGCCGCGGCTCAATCCGCGGTGCGGGCGCGGTAGAGCCGCACCGCCAGCGGCGCGAACACGGCCAGCAGCAGCGCCGACCAGATCAGGCTCGCAAGCACCGCGTGCTGCAACGGCCACACGTGCACGCTCGACGCGGGGTTGGGGTTCCCAAACAGGCTGCGGCTCGCGGTCGTAACCGCGCTGACCGGGTTCCAGTTGGCGATCGCGCGGATCACGGCGGGCATGTGCTGTGTCGGGACGATCGCACAGGAGATGATCGCCAGCGGGAACAGGATCACGAGCCCGAGCCCCTGCGAGGCCTCAGCGTCACGGCTTACCAGCCCGATACACGCGCAGGCCCAAGAAATCGCATAAGCGAACAGCATGAAGATCGCGAATCCGGCCAACACCGAGAGCAAGCCCGCATGCGGCCGCCAGCCGATTACCAGCCCGGTGACGACCACGAAGGTGCCGCACAGGATCGCGGTCAGCAGATCGGTGAGCGAGCGGCCGACCAAGACCGCAGGCTTCCACATCGGCAGCGTGCGGAAGCGGTCGATCACTCCTGTGCCGAGGTCGTCGCTGAGCCCTACGGCGGTGCCGATCGCGCTGGTCACGAGATTCATCGCCAACAGGCCCGCGATCGCATACTCGGTATAGCTGCCGCCGGGCAGGGCGATCCCCGCCCCGAGCACGTAGATGAACAGCAGCGTGAAGATCACCGGCTGGACGGTGGCATCGGAAAGTCGCAGCGGCTCGCGCCGCAGGTGCACGAGGTTGCGCTTTGTGAGCACCAGCGTGTCGCTCAGCGCCGAACCGATACGGGTCATCGCTCAGCTCCGGTGAGGGTTAGAAAAACGTCATCGAGTGACGGCGGGCGTACCTGCACATCCTCGATCGTGATGTCGGCATCGTCGAGCGCCCGCACCACGGTGGTCGCGAGCCCGGGGGTGCTGGGCACCGCCGCACGGAAATGGAGATTGTCGAGGCTCACGTCGACCGGCCCCGAAACATATGGCGCGAGCGTCTGCACGGCGGCGACGTGCGGCTCGCTGAGCGTCAGCTCGAGGCGGCCGCCACCCACCTGCGCCTTCAGCTCGGCGGCGGTTCCGTCGGCGATCACATGGCCGCGATCGACGACCGCGATGCGGTCGGCCAGCTGATCGGCCTCGTCCAGATACTGGGTCGTGAGCAGCAGCGTGGCGCCCTCCCCTACGAGTTCGCGAATCACCTGCCACATCGAGTTGCGACTGGCGGGATCGAGGCCCGTAGTCGGTTCGTCCAGGAACAGCACGGGCGGGCGGGTCACGATCGCGGCAGCGAGGTCGAGGCGCCGGCGCATGCCGCCCGAATAACCGCGCACCTGACGGCTGGCCGCTTCGGTGAGCCGGAAGCGTTCCAGCAGTTCGGCGGTGCGTGCGCGGGCAGCGTGGCGGCCGAGGCCGGCGAGACGGCTGATCATCTCGAGGTTCTGAGTGCCGGTCAGCACCTCATCCACGGTCGCGTCCTGAGCAGCGACACCGATACTGCGCTGGACCGCTCCCGGATCGGACACAACGTCGTGCCCGGCCACGCGCGCGCTACCGCTGTCGGGTTTGGACAGGGTCGTCAGCACGCGTACCGCGGTCGTCTTGCCGGCCCCGTTGGGCCCGAGCACCGCGAGCACCGATCCCGCAGGTGCGCTGATGGTCAGTCCGTCGAGCGCCTGGGTGGATCCAAACCGTTTGCGGAGGTCGTAGGCCTCGATCATCGCGTTCATTCGTAACTTACCTGCCGTACAGTTATTACTTACCGTCCGGCAAGTTAGCATTAATTGACCGGTCGTCAAGTAAAATTCCGTGTAGGCTGATTTCAGATGGCACGTCCACCCCGCAGCAACGGCGCTGAAACGCGCGAAAACATCCTTGACGTCGCCCAGCAGCTGTTCACCGACCAGGGCTACGACAAAACCTCATTGCGGGACATCGCCGAGCGTCTGGGCATCACCAAGGCGGCGCTCTACTACTACTTCGAGCGCAAAGAGGACATCCTGCTGGAGCTGCATCTGCGTTTCCATGCGCTCGGCACCGCGATGCTCGACGAGATGGAGCAGATCCCGGACGGACCCGAGCGGGTGAAGGCCTGGCCGCGAATGATGGACAGCCTGATCGAGGGCATCGCGGGCAGCCGCGAGCTGCTGATGCTGCATCGCCGCAACCAGGCGGCGATCTACTCACTGCACGACAACGCGCGCAACCAGCTCGAGAACGACGAACTCGAGGCCCGTCTTGTTGTGCTGCTCTCGTCCGCCAAGATCCCGGTGGACGACCGCGTGCGGATGGCCGCCGCGGTCGGGATCTTCACCGAGGTGCTGGTCGAGAGCAACGACGCCTTCGGCGATCTCACCCCGGACGAGCTGGCCGGCCACGTGCGGCGGCTGATCGCCGAGCTATTTGCGCATACGGGCGCGCGCGACCCGGCGCTGCAGCGAGCCGCCGGCTAGCCCACGCGAAGACTCCTGGCGGCTAACGTGACCGCGCCGCCATGACCGCCCAGCGGGAGCGGTAAGACAGCAGCGAGAAGGCCGAGCGGAACGACCCGATCGACAGCAACGAAGCGGTCGAGCCGACCGCGCCGACAGACAGCAGCGATCCGACCGAGCCGACGCTCAACACCGAGTTGCGGCATCCGATGCTGAGCACGGATTGTTTGCAGCCGATGCACAGCAACGAGTCCTCAGACCACAGCGACCAGCGTGAACGGCGGTCCTGCCGCTGATCGGAGCGGACCTCAGCCGTCAACGTCGACGGTCTCCGGCGCCGAAGCGCGCAGGCGCCGGACGTTCGGCCGTGGCGGCAGCTTGATCGGAGCGGAGTGGATCGCCCGCAGGCGAACCTCCTTCCAGCTCATCCCCTCCTTCAGCAATGCCGGCATGCCCATCAGGATCGCGGTCGTGACCTCGACGGCCTGCAGGATCACACCGTAGGCGACGCCGGTGCTGTAGGGGACGTGCCAGCCCTCATGCAGCACCGTGGCGCAGGCCGCCTGGAACACGCCGAGATTTGCCGGGGTCGCCGGCAGCACGGCGGTCACGTTGACCGCGAACAGCACCGCGGCCGCGGCCGCGAAGCCGGCCTGGTCGTTCAGTCCCATCGCGCAGAGCAGGAAGTAGCACGAGGTCGCCTGCAACGCCCACGCAGCCATCTGCGCCAAAACCGCCTGTGCACCGAGGCGTGGCATCGAGAACACCACCAGGCCGGCACGCACGCGGCCCATCGCCGCCTGCATGCTCTGCATCGCCTTGCGGGCGCGCGTGAAGCGGTCTCCACCGGGCCCGTATTTGAGCACCACCGGGGTTGTGACGACGATCAGCAGCAGTATCGCGGGCGCGATCGCCACGAACAGCAGAGCCGACTGGTGGCCGGCGAAGAAGTCGACCGAACTGAACATCACGACCCCGAGCACGATCAGCGCCACGATGTTGAGGATCGTCTGGGAGACGACCGTTCCGAGTACCACCGGCAGGTGCTCGCGCGGGCGTCCGGTATGGCGCGAGACCACCACCGCACGGGCGGGCTCGCCTAATCGCGCCGGCAGCGTCGACGACATCAGCACGCCGATCATCGTCGCCTGTAGCGCGGTCATCATCGACACCAGCGACTTGGGCAGCGCCGCTTTCAGGATTGCGTGCCAGGAGACGGCACGCATCACCATCGCGCTGCACATGGTCACGAGGCCCAACAGCAGGAAGCTGGGCTGCGAGTTCACGAGCGCGTTGCCGATGTTCGAGATTCCGATCTTCTGGAGCGCCAGATAGGCGAGATAAAGACCACCGAGCATCGCGAGCATGATCGCGCCTCTGCGTACCAGCCCGGTGACGCGCTTGCGTCGCGTCTGCGGGAGCTGTCGCTCAAGGCTCGGAAGCTTCTGCGCCTTGACCTGCGGTTGCATGTCGGCCGGTTTGACGCCGAGCCGCACGGCGACGGTTTCCTTGGTGCCGACGGGGCGCGGGACTGCGATCGCGTCGGCATAGGCATCCATCACCTGCTCGGCCACGTGCGACCACTCAAAGCGTTGTACGGTCTTGGCGGCCTGTGCGGCCAAGCGACGACGCAGCACCGGCTCGTGGTAAAGCTCGCGTAGCGTCTCAGCCAGGACCTGGGCGTCGCCGGGTGGCGTGAGCACGCCGTCGACGCCGTCGGTGACGACGTCGCGGTAGCCGGCGATGTCGGAGGCGACGACGGTGGTGCCGTGCGCCATACCCTCGGTCAGGACCATCCCAAAGCTCTCGCCGCCGAGCGACGGTGCGGCGAGCACCTCCGCGGCCTCGAGTTCGATGCGCTTGGTCTCATCGTCGACCTTGCCGAGCGCGCGCACGCCTTCGGCATCCATCAGCAGCGGCGCCAGCTCTTCCTGGGTCGGCCCGATCACCGTCAGCTCGGTCGGGATGTGTTCGCGCAGCGCTTCGAACGCGCGCAGCAGCAGCGGCAAGCCCTTGCGCTCCACCGCCTGACCGACGAACAGAATCTTCAGCGGTGCGTCCAGCGGCCGCGAAGCATGAGCGTCAAGCGCCTCGGCGAGCACCCGCTGGTCGATGTGCACGCCGTTGGGGACGATCCGGTAGCGGCCTCCGAACCAGCGTTGGCCGGTCCAGGCGGCCGCCTGCGAGACGGCGATCCGCACGTGCATGTGGTTCAGCACCTGGGTTGCGCCGAACGTGTTTCCGATCGCGTTGGGAAGCCACTTGTTGGAGTAGGAGTGGAAGGTTCCGACCAGCGGCAGATTCCATTGCTGCGAAGCGGTCCAGCCGATCAGCGGCGCAACCGGCTCGTGGATGTGTGCCACGTCGTAGTTGCCATGTTGCAGCTCTTTTGTGAGCCGCACCACGCCCGCCGCGGAGATCGACAGGTTTGAGACCGCGCCGTTGGCCTTGAACCCGATCGTGCGTCCGATCGGAATCAGATAGTCGGGCGCCGCGATTTTCTGCGGATGCGCGCCGCGATGGCCGATGGTCGAATGCGGCCCCGGCGGGTCGTACGGAGCGAGGACCCGGACGTCGTGACCTTGGTCGATGTATTGCTCCGCGAGAGCCTCGATGTGGCGGGTCACACCCCCCGGATAAGTCCACGAATATGGGGATACGAGGGCGATCCGCATGCGTCTCATCGTACTCCCTACACCGGAGGCTTAAGGGGGTTTCATAAAAAACGGACTCATCGGTCCGGTGATTTATGTAGTCGCGAACACGCGCAATCCGTTATCAGTCGGGGCGTTTCCGTGAGCGCGGCGCGACTGTCACAGTCACGCGCCAAACCCGCGCGGAGTCTGACCGTGGGGGTGGTCCCGCAGGACCACCCCCACGAGCAATGACGCTAGGGCAGCGGCGTGTAGTCGCTGCTGTGGCAGGGGCCGTGGCAGACGTTCTTGAACGTCCCGCTGGGCTGCAGGAAGTCGCTGATCTGCAGCTGTGCGAGCGGGGTCGCACGCGGGTCCCCGTGCGGATCCTGCTCGTAGCTGAGGCCGGTCACGCTCGAGTCGGCCGGGGCCGTATCGCCCACCGGCGGGTTGATCGTGTGGCCGGGACCGCTGTCCCAGACTTCGATAACCGAGCCGCTGTACTTGCCGTTCAGCGGCGCCGGCTTGAGCCCGTAGAACAGGTTGTCGTTCAGCTGGCGGTCGGCCTGCGCCGGGGTCGGGCAGGGAGTTCCGCTCGGGCAGCTGAACGGCTTGGTGAACGTGAGTGCCGAGGCGGAGGTGCCCTTCGGCTCGTACGCGTCGGCGCCGATCGCGCGCGCTTCGGCGGCGCCCGCGTACATCGACACCTGGTGGTCGCCGAAGGCGATATCCATCAGCACCGAGTGCGACGGCGTGTCGGCCAACGGATGCGCTCCCAGACCCTCAACGTAACCGTCGGGATCGGCGCGGTCCCACTGCTGGTCCATCAGGTCCAGCATCAGCGGATACATCGAGGTGTTCTTGTTGTCGTAGAAGCCGGCGAGCAGCCACGAGAAGCTGCCGGCCTGCGAGGGCGACCCGAAATCGGTCGAGCGCGCGACCAGCATGTTGCCGTAGTCCATTCCCGTCACGCCCAGCACAGCCCGGCGGATGTCGGGTGAGACGGCGGTGGTGACGCCGCCCATGATTCCGCCCTGGGAGTTGCCGTCGTAGTAGAGCTTGCCAGACTGGATGATCGACTCGCCCGACTGCTGGAAGGCGGGGTTCGTCGCCAGCCCGTCGGTGTTGTCCATCAGCCTTCCCAGCAGCAGCGTGTTGAGCACGCCCTGCTGCAGTCGCCCGACCACATTCGGGAACAGGTTGAGGTTCTCGATCGCGCTTTCGTCAAACGTCATGTCCGGCGCGGCCAGCCCCCACCAGTTGGTGGCGCACATCACGATGTTGTGCTCGGAGGCCAACTCCAGCTGCGGGCTTGAGGCGACCTCGCTCATGTCGCCGAGTAGCCCGTGGCCGTAGAGGCTGAGGCGGGCTGGGGTCGAAGCGGTGGCGGTCTTCGGGATCACGCACTCGAAGTCGGCGGTGCCGACATTGCCGGTCTTCTGTACGGGCACGCTGTAGAGCCCCTGTTTGCCGCTGTAGCTGAAGCCGGTGGTGGCGCTGGCGCCGCACTGCTTCAGGTAGCAAGGCACCTGGAAGGTTCCGGTCACCTGCGTGCCGACGGTCCCGTTGGGGAAGGTCTGGCTTTGGGTGTTGGTAATCGCGAAGCCCGGAGCGGTGCCGGTGACCTTACCGTCGGCGAGGTTCGTGTCGCCGAGCTGCTTGAAGGCGCTGTTGCGGATCCCGAGCATCGCGCCGGTGAGGCTCTTGGTCGAGGCGACCGTGAAGTTCCAGGTCGCGTATAGGGAACTTGAGCGCGTCACGCCGGCGCGTTTGAGCGCAGCGAAGATCTTCACATAGCGGTTGTACTGGCCACGTTCGGCGGCCGGCAGCGCGCTCTTGGTCAGGGTCTTGCCGTGCAGGAACGGGCGGAACCACGCGGGCGCGGTGATTGCCTTCCCGGACGCGCTCTTGAGGTTGCGCAGCACCACGTCATAGGTCTGGCCGTCCTTCCAGCCGGCGGCCGGGATGATCATCAGATCGCGCTGGGCGGCGACGTTGGTGGTCGAGTCCAGCTGGGTGTAGATCATCTGGCGCTGGCCGGTCGTCTGGTTGATCACCATGATCGGCGCGCGTTTGTCGGCGTAGTGCGCCATGTCCAGCAGTCCCACCGCGTTGGTCTTGGCCAGCGCCTTGTTGGTGTCCAGCTGCGAAATGTGCAGCAGCACCGCGCTGCCGGGACTGAAGCCGTCGCTGAGGTTGAAGGCTGTAGGCGTCATCTTCTTGCCCTGCAGGTTCACCGGCATCGCCGCCGGGGATAGGTTCAGGCGCAGCCCGGTGACGCTGCGGGTGTCGGAAACCGTCATCCGGTTGTCCGGGAATGGGAACAGGCAGGCCTGCTTCTGATACGGCTGACAGTTGCTGCTGGTGGTGGCAGCCGAAGCCGCCTGCGCGCCGCTGAGCAGCAGCGCACCGCATCCACCGGCCGCGATCGCGGCAAGGCGCAGATGCCGCGCGACCCGGCGCGGCAGGGGTACCCGTTGGGTACTCATATCCATCTCTCCTCTCGTCCCAGACCTCGGAGGATGTCTGGGCTTTACTCCGTCTCCCGGTCGCTTCCGGCCCGGCCTTCCGGACGACCACGCGCCGACTATAGCGGCAGCGCCTGGCGCCGTATACAGCGCACCTGCGGCGCTGAGCGGGGAGTCTGGCCGGCCGCAGCTGTCATCATGTCCGAAGCATGCCCAAACGTCATTTCGTCAAGTACACATTCCTGAAGGTGGATCGCGAATGGCTACGGCTGCAGGACGCCGAGCGCGAGGCGCACAAGCGCGAGTTCATCGCCGCCTGCGAGGATTTCAGCTACAGCCACCTGCTGCGCGCGTTCTCGCTGATCGGCATTCGCGGTGACGTGGACATGATGCTGCTGAGCCAGGCCGAGGACCTCGGGCGCATCCACGAGTTCCACGTGTTGCTGCAGCAATCGGGGCTGATGAAGTACTGCTCGATCCCGCACAGCTTCCTGGCGATGACCAAGCCCAGCGAGTACTCCGACGAGTCGCGTCTGCAGGTCCGCCCCGCGCACGCCAAGTACCTGTTCGTGTACCCGTTCGTGAAGACCCGCGCGTGGTACCGCCTGGACCCCAAGCAGCGCTGGGCGATCATGCAGGAGCACATCGCGATGGGCAAGACCTTCCCGGACATCGATATCAACACCTCATACTCGTTCGGGATCGACGACCAGGAGTTCGTGGTCGCCTTCGAAGGCGACGATCCGGGTGCGTTCCTGGACCTCGTACACAAGCTGCGCGAGACCGAGTCGAGCGAGTACACCCTGCGCGACACGCCCACCTTCACGTGCCTGAGCACCTCGGTCGAGCAGATGCTCGGCTCGCTGGACGGAACCGCGCTGAGCGTCGGCGCTCCCGCCTAGCACGCGCAGACGCGGGCTCCCAGATCGGCTGCGTCGGACACGAGCCAAGATGCTGGACCCGAGCTCAGCATGGTGAAGGGCGAACAGCTCGACCCTGGCACTGAGCACCTGCGCAACTGCGGTGATCCGGTGATGGAGCGCCTGGTTACGGAGATCGGGCCGCAGGGGCTGCTCGATCGCAGCCCCGGAACCGATCACTACGGCGCGTTGATCCGGGCGATCGTCGGCCAGCAGGTTTCGACCAAGTCAGCTGCTGCGATCTACCGGCGGCTGACCGACCGCTACGGCGGCCGTACCCCCACCCCGCTCGAGGTCTTGCGTGACGATCCGGACGAGCTGCGCTCGGCGGCCGGCCTATCGCGACCGAAGCTCGCGTACCTCTACTCGCTGGCCAAGCACATCGAGGACGGCAGTCTGCAGCTCGATCGGTTGGAGCTGCTCGATGACGATCAAGCGACTCGCGAGCTAACCGCGATCAAGGGCATCGGCCCGTGGAGCGCGCAGGTGTTCCTGATGTTTCAGCTGGGGCGGCCCGACATCCTGCCGACCGGTGACCTTGGAATTCGCAAGGCGATGATGAACCTCTACGGGCTCGGAACGCTGCCGGCGCCCGAGACCATGGAGGAGATCGCAACGCCGTGGCGGCCACACCGCACGCTGGCCAGTCGCTATCTCTGGCAGACGCTGCACAACGAGCCGGTCTGAGCAGCGCGACCGGCTTCGGCGTTCAGCTCGCGTTGTGGCTGTACTGCTTGAACTCGTCCATCAGCGCCTGGCCTGCGCCCTCGCCGACGTTTGAGTTGTTCACGCACGCGTAGTTGCTCGAGAGCTGGTTGGGAGTCCCCAGCGCGGTCGGGTCGGTGGCGTCGCCCGGGGCACTCGTGTTGGTCGGCATGCTGTGATTGGGATCGGCGAGCATCGCGCCCGGCTGCAGTGACCAGCCGAGCACACCGACGTTGTGGCTACGCAGGAACGCCAGGTACTTGGGCACCATCGTGTATGACTGCGGGCGGCATTCGGGACGGTTGGACGAGTACTGCCCCCATTCGCCGTCCACGACCGGATACTTGGTGGTCAGGTAGCCGAAGTTCTGCTGCCAGTCGCTGGGGCCCGTGAGTGCCGGGTGGTGCACTTCCCATACCAGGTTGGTGCCGTGGACCGGGTACTGACCGGCCAGCCCGAGCGTGTTGTCAAAGTACGGGCCCTGGATCCAGATCACGTTTTCGGCGCCGCTGCGGCGCACGTCGTTGACCAGCTGCTGCATGCCGACGAAGTGCTGGGCGTCGGCGTAGCCGCCATCGCGCCAGGTCTTCCAGATCCAGTCCTTGTTGACGGCCGGGAGGTTGCCGCCGTAGGAGGCGGTCGGGTTCGGGTAGAACAGCCGCGGCTCGTTGTAGAGGTCGAAGCTGATCCCCGGATCGTTGTTGAACACGCTCGCGATCACCTTCCAGAAGGCGACGCTGTTGGCGGTCGGGAGCCGCTCTTCCCAGTTTGGCCACTCGGTCTGGTCGCTGATCACGGCCTCCTGGCCCTGGCTGCGGATCAGCTGCACCTGACTGCAGAGGGAGTCGAGCACGGCTTTGTTCACGCCGTCCGCGGGAACCCCGTTGTTGAACAGGTTCTGCTCGGCCACCTGGAAGCGCACGGTGTTCGCGTGCCAGTACTCACGGGAAGCCTTGATCTGGGCCACGACCGCCGGCTCGAAGGTCTGCCATTGGTTGCCGCCGCCGTACTCGATTCCGCCGTAGGTGGTTATGCCGTAGGGGATGAATAGCTTGTTGTTGGCGTCGAGCAGCTTGTTACCGCGGACGTGCAGTGCGCCGCTGTGGGACGGGTCGCTGCAGCTGCCATATGGCGACGCGACGTGCTTGCCGGTGAGCGCGACGCGGGTGACGCTGCCACCGTGCTTGTCGGCTTTGGGCTGCTGGTCGGCGTTGCCGTGCTTGCCGGAGTTGGCCGCGCCGGGTCCGGTATTCGGGTTCGTCGGCGATCCCGAACTCCCGAGGCTGGTGACGACGAGCACGACGATCGCGATCACCACCACCAGTCCGCCGAGCAATGCCAAGCGCCTGCGCCCCTGCTGTCGCTGTTGCTGCCGGCGACGACGCCGCTCACGGTCGCGTGCCGAGTCCTTGGACTCGTCGGTGAATCGGATCGGATCAGGCATGAGCGCTGACGAAGAGGGTAAGAGGTCGTCTCTAAGCCGCGTGTTAAGACCTAGCGGTGCTTGCGCTTGCTGGTCGGGAGATGGCTGTAGCGCTTGAAGTAGTTCATCATCATGCGGCCCGATCCCTCGCCGATGTCGCGATCGGTGCAGGAGTAGTTGGGCCACATGCGGCTGGGGATACGCAGGTGCCGCGGATCGGTGGTGTCGCGCGGAACCCAGGTGTTGGTGGTGGTGTAGTGGTGCGGGTCAGCGAGCATCGCCCCGGGCTGCAGCGACCAGCCGATCAGGCCGATGTTGCGGGACCGCAGATAGGTCAGGAACTGCGCCGTCTTGGTGGGCGCGCCGGGCCGGCACTCGGGTTTGGTCGAGGCGTACTGCCCCCATTCCCCGTCGACCATCGGGTACCTGCGCGCCAGATACCCAAAGAACTTGGTCCACACGACCTTGTTGGACAGGGTCGGGTGATGGACCGACCAGACGATGTTGGTGCCGTGGATCGGGTGCTGGGGAGCGAGCCCGAGCGAGTCGTCGTAGTAAGGCCCTTCGATCCAGATGATGTTCCTGACGCGGTCGGCGCGTACCTGGTTGTACAAGGTCTGCATCCCGATGAAATGCTCACCATCGAAGTTGCCGCCGATTCGCCAGATCCGCCAGATCCAGTTCGGATTGACCTTCGGCAGGTGGCCGTTGTAGCTGCTCGGCGGGCGCGGGTACTGCAGCCGCGGCTCGTTGTAGAGGTCGAAGCTGACGCCCTGCTGGTTGCGGTAGATGGCGGCCATCACCTTCCAGAAGTCGACCGTGCGCTCGGTGGGGTTGTATTCGGTCCAGTCGGGCCACTCAGTCTGGTCGCTGATCACGACCTCTTGGTGCTGACGGCGCACCTGTCGGACCTCGCGGCAGGCGGCGTCGAGGAAGGTGGTGTTGAGGCCGTCGGACGGGTTGCCATAGTTGAACACGTCGGCCTCAGCGAACTGCAGCCTCACCGTGTTCGCGTGCCACCAGGTGGACGCCTTGATCTGGGCCATCGCGGACCCCTGGGCCGGCTCCCAGGCGGCGTTGTCGTCACCCTGTTCGAGACCACCGAACACGGTGATGCCGTAGTAGGCGAAGCCGCTGCCGTCGCTTCTCAGCAGCCGTTTGCCCTTGATGTGCAACACGCCGCTGTGTGACAGGTCGGGGCACGACGGGGCCCGGTCGCTCTCGTTGCCGATCCGGACACGAGCAACTGAGCTTGCGGGACTTGGCGCCGCGCTGGTGCGCTGACTTGCAACCGTCGCCGTAACGCTGACACCAAGCGAGCAGGCGATCAGCACCGCTCCCAGCGCCAGCGCGCGACTCCGGCGCAGCCGGCGATACCGTCGCCGCCCATCGGAATCGGGATATCGCATCTTCACATACCTAGCTGCCGGGCGAGAGCGTCGGTCGTCAGCGTCAGCTCGAGGGCAGGTGGCTATAGCCCTTGAAGTAATTCATCAGCTGCAGACCAGCGCCTTCGCCGATGTCCTCATTACTGCAAGAGTAGTTCGCGAACATCCTGCTCGGGGTGCGCAGCTGGGTTGGATCGGTGCTGTCCCGCGCGACCCAGTTGTTCGTGGTGGTGTAGTGCTGCGGGTCGGCCAGCATCGCACCCGGCTGCAATGACCAGCCGATCATCCCGATGTTGTGCGAGCGCAGATACTTGAGAAACACGGGCACGGTGTTCTGCGCCCCCACGCGGCATTCTGACTTGGTTGATGCGTACTGTCCCCACTCACCGTCGACCATCGGGTACTGCTTGGCCAGATAGCCGAAGTACTGGTCCCAGGCGGTGGCATCGGTCAAGACCGGGTGGTGAACCGACCATACAAAACCGCTGCCCTGGATCGGATACTGGCTCGCCAGCCCTAGCGTGTCGTCAAAGTAGGGGCCCTCGATCCAAATCACGTTGTCCGGGTCGGTGGCGCGGACATCGTCGTAGAGCTGCTGCATCCCGACGAAGGTCTGATCGTCGGCCGTGCCACCGTTCAGCCATGTGCTCCAAACCCAGGCCGGGTTCAGCGGCGGGAAGTGACCGTTGTAGTAGCTGGCGGGCTCCGGGCGGTACAGGCGCGGCTCGTTGTAGAGGTCGAAGCTGAGTCCCTGTTGGTTGCGGAAGATCGTGCCGATCACCTGCCAGAACTCGACCGTGCGCTCGGTAGGGAGACGCTCGTTCCAGTCGGGCCACTCGGTCTGGTCGCTGAGCACGACCTCCTGACCTTGCCGGCGTACCTGTTGAACCTCCTGACAGACGTCATTGAGGAAGGTCGTGTCGAGACCGTCGCTGGGGTTGCCGTAGTTGAAGACGTTCTGCTCCGAGAGCTGGATCCGCACCGTGTTGGCGTGCCAGTAGGTGGAGGCCTTGATCTGCGCCATCGCCGATTCCAGACCCTTGGTCCAATCCTGCGTGCTGCCGCCGAGCTCGAGCCCGCCATAGACCGTGATCCCGTAGTAAGCAAAACCCGTGTTGTCGGCCTTCAAAAGCAATTTGCCGGAGACGTGTAGTGCGCCGAGGTGCGAGACGTCCGGGCAGGACGGGAGCGTGTAGGTCGACTTGCCGAGCTTGACCTTGAGGCCGGCGGGCCTGGGACTTGGCGCCGCGCTGGTGCTGGCAGCACCGCGTGCCGCGGCAAACGCCACCGCGGCCAGCACCGCGACCGAGCACAGCGCCGTCAATGCGACACGCCGGCGGCCACGAGGTCTGGATTGGGCGGCCGCGGACTGGCGCGCTTCTGGCTGTGGCGCGTTCATTCGCGTCGGGATAGTAGCTGCATGGGCCGCGCCTGCTTGAACGTCGGCGCTCAGCTGCTGGGCAGGTGGCTGTAGCCCTTGAAGTAGTTCATCAACTGCAGGCCGGCGCCCTCGCCGATGTCCTTGTTGCTACACGAATAGTTGGCGAACATGCGGCTCGGAATGCGCAGGTGCGTGGGATCGGTCGTGTCACGCGCGACCCACGTGTTGGTGGTCGTGTAGTGGTGCGGGTCGGCCAGCATCGCGCCGGGCTGCAACGACCAGCCGATCATCCCGATGTTGTGCGACCGCAGGTACTTGAGATACAAGGGCACGATGTTCTGCGCACCCGCGCGGCACTCCGGCTTGGTCGATGCGTATTGACCCCACTCACCGTCAACCATCGGATACTGCTTGGCTAGATAGCCGAAGAACTTGGTCCAGTTGGTGGCGTTGGTCAAGGTCGGGTGGTGAATTGACCAGACGAAGCCGCTGCCCTGGATCTGATACTGGCTCGCCATCCCCAGTGAATCGTCGTAGAACGGGCCTTCGATCCAAAGCACGTTGTTATCGCCGTTCGCGCGCACGGCGTTGTAGAGCGCCTGCATGCCGAGGAACTTCTGGTTGCCGACCGTGGCACCGTTCTTCCACGCGTTCCAAACCCAGGTGGTGTTGATCGGGGGCAGCTGACCGTGATAGTCGCTCGTCGGCTCCGGATAGTTCAGGCGCGGCTCGTTGTAGAGGTCGAAGCTGAGCCCTTGCTGGTTGCGGAAGATCGTGCCGATCACCTTCCAGAAGTCGATCGAGCGTGCTGTTGGGCCGCTCTCGCTCCAATCCGGCCACTCGGTCTGGTCACTGATCACGACCTCCTGGCCCTGTCGGCGCGCCTGCTGGACCTCCTGGCAGACGTCTTTCAGGAAGGTGGTGTCGAGCCCGTCGTTCGGGTTCGCGTAGTTGAAGACGTTCTGCTCTGAGAGCTGGATCCGCACGGTGTTGGCGTGCCACCAGGTCGAAGCCTTGATCTGTGCCATCGCGGAGTCGAGGCCCCTGGTCCAGTCGTGGACGCTGCCACCGAGCTCGAGCCCGCCGTAGACGGTGATTCCGTAATAGGCGAATCCGGTGTTGTCGGCCTTCAACAGCAGCTTGCCGTCAACGTGCAGCGCGCCCAGATGGGAGACATCGGGGCACGACGGAACCGTGTATGTCGACTTGTTGATCTTGACCCTGAGCCCCGAGGGCTTGGGGCTCGGAGCCGCGCTGATTCGCGCGGCACCGTCGACAACTGCAAACACTCCCACAGCGAGCGCTGCCGCCGAGCACAGCGCCATCAGCAGGGTGAGCACGCGGGGGCGCCGTTTTGGACCTACCGACGCCGATCGCGGCCTATCTGAATGTGAGGCTTTCATTCTGTCTTTGCGGTCTTGCGTCGCCGGCACCGCGCGCCGGCTCCGCTCAGCTGCTAGGCAGGTGGCTGTACGCCTTGAAGTAGTTCAGCAGCATCTCGCCGGCACCTTCACCGATGTCCTTCTGGCTGCAAGAGTAATTCGAGTACATGCGGCTCGGCGTGCGCAACTGGCTGGCGCTGGTCGCGTCGCGCGACTGCCAGGTGTTGCTTGGCTGATAGTGGTGCGGATCGGCGAGCATCGCGCCCGGCTGCAGCGACCATCCGAGCATGCCGATGTTCTTGGAGCGCAGGTACTTGAGGAACGTGGGAACCGTTTTCTGGGCGCCGGCGCGGCACTCGGGCTTGTTACCGGCGTACTGACCCCATTCACCATCGACCATCGGGTAGCTCGCAGCCAGGAAACCGAAGTACTTGGTCCAATCGCTGGTGTTGGTCAGCACCGGGTGGTGCAGCGACCACACGATTCCCGTGCCCTTGATCGGGTACTGGTTCGCCATCCCGAGGGTGTCGTCGTAGTAGGGGCCCTCGATCCAGATGAGGTTGTCGGGGTCGGTCGCGCGCACGTCGTCATAGAGCTTCTGCATGCCCACGAACGTCTGGCCGTCGGCCTTGCCGCCGTTGTGCCACATCTGCCAACGCCAGTTGGCGACGTTGCCCTTGAAGCCGCTGGGCGGAGTCATCAGCCGCGGCTCGTTGTAGAGGTCGAGGCTGACGCCCTGCTGATTGCGGTAGATCTTGCCGATCACCTGCCAGAACGAGACCGAGCGGGCGGTCGGGAGACCCTCTGACCATTCGGGCCACTCGGTCTGGTCGCTGATCACGACCTCCTCACCCTGCTTGCGAATCTGTGAGACCTGCTGGCAGACGGCCTTCAGGTAAGCGGTGTTCACGCCGTCGTTGACGATGCCCTTGTTGAACACGTCAGCTTCGTTGAGCTGGATGCGCACGGTGTTGGCATGCCACCACGGGGCCGCTTCGATCTGGGCCATCGCGGCCTTCTGGCCCTGCTGCCAAACCTTGTTGCTGCCGCCCTGCTCGAGGCCACCGTAGACGGTGATCCCGTAGTAGGCGAAGCCCTTGTCGGCGGCGTTCAGCAGCAGCTTGCCGCTGACGTGCAGCGCACCCTTGTGCGAGACGTCGGTGCAGCCCGGAAGCGTGACCGTGGAGCTACCAAGGCTCGCGCGTACCGTCGGCGCCTTGGGCGTCGGTGCTGCGCTACTGGTGGCGGAACCGCCCACGGCGGTCAGTGACAGGACCGCCACCAGGGAGGTTGCGAACAGTGCGCACAGCGTGGCGAATACGCGTCGGCGCGGTTTCTGGCCGCCCGGCTTGTGCGTCCGTGCGGCGGGGCGTGAAAGACTCATTGGATCCCTTACTGGTCTCGGGGCACGCGCTTATCCCGAGCGCGCGCGTCAACTTGGCGTCAACTATAGCCAACGCAAATGCGACCTCGGACACGCAGCGACGCGGGCCCGAGGACGGCTCGCATGTTAGTAGGGACCCAATCCGAACGAGCGCGAACAGCGGATGAGCGCCCGCGTGCGCTGCACCGGCCGGCGCCCGACATCAGCCGGGTCTATACCGCTGAGACTTCTTCGTCTTCGGCGACGCGGAACGAGGAGCCGCAGCCGCAGGCCGCGATCACGTTCGGGTTGTCGACCTTGAATCCGGCGCCCTGAAGGCCATCGACAAAGTCAATCGTCGATCCCTGAACGTACGGAAGCGACTCGTGATCGACCAGCATCCGCACGCCCTTGTGCTCGAACACGTGGTCGCCGTCGCGCTGCTCATCGAACGCCAGGGCATACTGGAATCCGGAGCAGCCACCGCCGCGAACACCGACCCGCAACCCTGCGGTCTCAGCTACAGCGGCCTGCTGCGCGAGGAAGTCCTGGACCTTCTCGGCGCCTCTGTCGGTAAGCGTGATGTTCATACTTCATTCAGTATAGCTATGGGAGTACGTTCGATACAGTTGAGGGAGCAATGTCCGTAGATCCAAGCGAACTCAAGCAACGAATCGAAGCCGGAATCCCGGGAGCCACCGCGCAGGTCAGCGGTGACGGCCAGCACTTTGACGCCGTGGTCAGTGGCCCAGCTTTCAACGGGCTCTCACGGATAGCACAGCACAAACTTGTATATGACGTGTTCGGCGCCGAACTCGGCGACCGCATCCACGCTCTCTCCATAAAGATCGACAAGGGTTGATGGCGAGCCATCAACCCGGAGGCGGAGGCCTGATGAGCGATACAACGAGCAATCCGATGCGTGACGCGATCGCGTCCGCGATCTCCGACAACCCCGTGATCCTGTTCATGAAGGGCACGCCCGACGCGCCCGCCTGCGGATTCTCAGCTCGCACCGTCGCCGCGCTCGAGGCAGTCGACCAGCCGTTCGCGGCCGTCAACATCCTGCCCGACCCCGCGATCCGCCAGGAGCTGTCGGCGCTGTCCGGTTGGCCCACGATCCCGCAGCTGTTCGTCGGCGGTGAGCTCGTAGGCGGCTCGGACATCGTGATCGAGATGTACGAGAGCGGCGAGCTGCACGAGCTGTTCGGCAAGCCCAAGCCGATCATGGTGGAAACACCCGCGGCTGAGGCGCAAGCCGAAGCCGCGCCGCTGCAGATCGACAATCTGCTCTAGCCAAGGCCGGCTCTCGGCGCCTGCCGCGGCGCTGAGAGCGTCCGGCCTGCGCACGGCGGTCCCGCGAGCGGAACTGGTAGCGTGACTCGCCGCGATGACGGTTTCCCTGGTTACTGACTCCACCAGCTATCTCCCCCGCGAGTACATCGACAAGTTCGCGATCAGCGAGGTATCGCTGTACGTGCACCGCGGCGACGAGGTGACGCGCGAGAGCGAGATCACCGACTACGACGCCTACTACCGCTCACTGAAGGGTGGCGGGGCGCTGCCGACCACCTCGCAGCCCTCGATCGGGGATTTCCTGGCGGTTTACGAGCCGCTGATCGAGCGCGGGGACGAGATCGTCTCGATCCATCTCGCGGGAGGCATCTCCGGCACCTATCGGGCTGCGCTGCAGGCGCGCGACACGCTCGCGGCCGAACTAGCCGAGCGCGTGCACGTGGTCGACTCGGGCATGGCCTGTGGAGCGCTCGGGCTGCAGCTGATGGCGGCCGGGACCGCGCTCGCACACGGCGGCAACGCCAACGACGCCGTTGCAGCCGCAGCCGAGGTGCGCGAGCAGATCAAGCTCTATTTCGCGGTCGACACGCTCGAATATCTGCAGCGTGGCGGGCGCATCGGCGCCGCGTCGGCGTTCGTCGGTACCGCGCTGAAGATCAAGCCGATCCTCCAGATCAACGATGAGATCCTGCCGGTCGAGAAGGTCCGGACCTCGAAGAAGGCGCTCGAGCGGCTCGTGCGGCTGCTGGAGGAGTGCCACGCCGAGGGCAGCGACGGCTGGGTGATTCAGCATATCCAGGCGCCTGAGCAGGTGGCGGTACTGCTCGAGCGTGGCCGTGAGATCTTCGGCACCGAACCGCTGTTCGCGAGCGAGCTCGGTCCCGTGATCGGCACACACATCGGCCCTGGGCTGATTGGCGCCGGCGCGGTTCCACGATCTCTGGTCGAGTAGCGGAGCCGAGGCGGCGCCTCGGCGCGACTGGCGAATTCCCGATCGCCAGTCGCAGAGTCAGCGTTTGCTGACTACTTGTTGCGGCGCTTGCGGCGCCCGCCGAACATCACGCCGACCACGCCGCCGATGCCGCCGGCCAGCACGAACCCGGCGGCGGCCGCGCCTGCAGTCAGCTTGTCGCTGTTGCGGCGGATCTGGCTGCGCCAGTCGGTGAGGTCGGTGACCGCCGTGTTGAGGTTCACCAGCGACGATCCGAGCTGCTTGCGGTTCTCCTCGATCGATGCGCGGATCTCCTCCGGTGTGCGCTGCTTGGGAGCCTGAGCGTCAGGCATCAGCCACCAGATCCTGAACTCGAGCTACGGCCGGATGCCTCAAGCGCCTTCTTCTGCTGCACCTCGGCGATCGTCGCCGCGCTCCTGTTGGCGGACTCGGTCACGGTCTCGCGGACCTTCTTGGCCTCGCTGATCGCCATCTGCGGCGTCGGCGGGCCGACGTTCAGCTTCTTCCAGGCGAACAGGAAGACCCCGAGCGTGCCCAGGAACAGCAGCACGAAGGTGATCAGGAATCCGAGCCAGATGCTGCCGACACCGGTTACGAAGATGCCGTTGAACACCCACGCCAGCGTGATCAGGAAGAACAGCAGCGCAAACACACCGACCACGGCGCCGGCGGCGACGGCCGCGGCGCCGGTGGCGATGCTGATCACCTTCTGCGTGACCTCGGCTTTGGCGAGCTCGATCTCGTCCTGAACGATGTTGGTCAGGTTCTCGGTGATGCCGGTGATCGCGTCAGCGATGCTCTCCTGCTGCTTGTCGTCGGCCATCAGCGGCTGGCCATCCGCTTGAAGACCATCGCCAATACGACGCCGCCGACGAACGCACCGACGACGATCACCTCGGGACGCTCCCGGCGGAGCGCGGCAAAACGCTCGGCGAGCCCCGGCTGCTCGACCACAGGGTCGGGAATGTCGTAGGCGGGCTCGGGTCGGGCGGCTGCGCCCGTGGAGCCTGTGTTGTCAGCCGGTTCGCTCACTCCGGCGGGTCTTCCTTGAAGATTCGGCGCCAGAGCATTTCGGCGACTCGCGCCGCAACGATGCTGGCTAGGGCTCCGGTTCCGGCGAGCATGCCGGACCAAATCAGGCGCTTCACAAGTGGGCTTTCGCTCATCTGCATGATTCAAGCACAGGCAGGTTCAGCACGTGGGCAGCCGATTTCAGGCGCCGGCCGGCGTGCCAGCGGTCGCTCGCACGCGGCTAGCGCGGCCGCGCGCCGTCAGTCGGCGTAGAGCTCGGCCGGGCGCCGATGGCTGAGCGCGGGGAGCTTGGCGCGGATCCGGTGCATCTGATCGAGGTCGAGATCGGCCACGATCACGCACTCACGGTCGGGGGCCGTTGCGAGCACGATTCCCCACGGGTCGATGATCGTCGAGCGGCCGCCGCAGCGGTTGCCGGGCGCGTTCTCGCCGATCTGGTTTGGAGCGATCACGAACGCCTGGTTCTCGATCGCGCGGGCTCGCAGCAGCGGCTCCCAGTGGTCGCGGGTGGTCGCCAACGTGAACGCGGCGGGCACCGCGAGAATGTCGGCGCCGCTTGCAGACAGCGCGCGGTAGAGCTCTGGAAAGCGGACGTCGTAACAGATCGACATGCCCAGCTTCTGCCCGCCGGCGAGCTCGGTTACCGCTACCGCGTCCCCGGCCTGCTCATGCGCGGACTCGGCGTAGAGCACACCATCGACTTCGACATCGAACATGTGCAGCTTGCGGTAGAGCGTGTGCATCCTCCCGTCGGGGCCGAAGTGCACGGAGGTGTTCGAATTCTTTGCCTGATCGATGCGCCGTTCCGCGAACGAGCCCGCGAGCAGGTCGATCCGCAGCTCGCGGGCGGTGCGGCTGGCCCAGCTCATCGCCACTCCGTCGAGCGTCTGAGCGTGCTCGGCGAGCGCATGGCCGCTGCCCAGAACCGTCCACTTCTCCGGCAGCACCACCAACGCGGCGCCGGCAGCGGCCGCTTCGCGCGTGAGCCGGTCGGCGGTCTCGAGGTTGCGCTCAACGTCCTCGGTCGAGTTCATCTGCACGGCGGCGGCTCGGATGATCTTCGGCATGCCCGAAAGCGTACCGGTGAACGCTCCGGGCCGGCCGCGTGCAGCGGCTAATGGCCGGACGTCAGTAATCGCGCTGTCGGTAGTAGCGGCGCGTGGTGAGCGGGTGCTCACGCAGCAGTTCGAGGTGCGCGCTGAGCCGTTCGGTGAGGGTTGCGATCACCACCGGCGAGACCATCGCGCGCACGTCCGCACTGATTCCCGGCAGCTCGAAGTCGGCGGTGTCAAGCACCGTCAGTTTCTCGGTGACGGTGGGAGCGAACGCGACCACGCGCTCGACCAGCGGCCGCGACGCGTCTTCGCCCATGAACGCGATCAGGCTGACCCCCGGTTCCAGCAGCTCGAGCGTGCCGTGGAAGAAGTCGGCGGCGTGGATCGGGCGGGTGCGGATCCACTGCATCTCCTCGAGGATGCAGGTGCCGTAATACCAGGCCTGCGCCCAGGTCCCGCCCGCACCGGTGATGATGTGGTACGGCTCGTCCTTGAACTCTGCGGCGAGCTCCGCTGCCCGCGGTTCGAAGCTGCGTTTGACTTCGAGCAGCAGTTGCGGCAGCTGCTGCAGCTCTGCGACGATCCGGTCGTAGTCGTCGAGTTCGCCGCAGCCGGAGCGGATTGCAAGCGCGATCAGCAGCGACTGCAGGTAGAAGGATTCCGACGAGGTGTCGTCAGCGGCGAAGTTGGTGAAGTTGTAGTCGGCGCTCTGAGCCACCGGCGAGTCGGCGTATCCGGTCAGCGAGATCACCCGGGCGCCGCGCTGCTGTGCGTAGCTGACCATCTCCTGGGTCTCTTTGGTGGTCCCCGATAGCGACGGCAACACGACGATCGAATCGCCGTTCAGCCACACCGAGCCCATCGCCATCATTTCCGCCGTCTGCAGCAGGAAGGTTGGGAACTCGCTGCTGCGCTGCAGCAGTTGCGCCGCCGGCAGCATCAGCACCCCGGCGCCGCCGGCCCCGAGAAAGTGCAGGTTTTGCGCGCCTCCGTCAAGCAGCGATTCGACGGTTGTGCGCAATGGCTGCGCCAGCGCCACGGCGCCGGCCTGGATCGAGCAAAAGCGCTCCTCATCGAAGTTCAACATCGGTCCTCGCGTTCTGGATTGGAGTGGTAAGTGGATTCGCCGCTGCATTTGGAGTTGCGGAGCGCAGCCGCTGCAGCTCGCGCGGGCTGTAGCGTCGGGCCTGCTGAGGCACGGTCAGGCGCGATTCAGGACCGTCCGAGCGCGGCGGGCACCAGCTGTTGTTCTGGGACCGGCTTGTGGCAGGCCGCCAGATGGCCGGGCGTCAGATCGATCAGATCGGGTACCAGCTCGCGGCAGCGATCGATCGCCGCCGGACAGCGCGGGCAGAAGTCACAGCCCGAGAGCTCGGTGCCGACGTTCGCGATGTCACCTCGGATCAGAGCCGAGTCGTCGCCGCTCAGATGCGGATCCGGGGTGGGAACGGCGGACAGCAGGCCGGCAGAATAGTGGTGGCGTGGGTTGGTGAACAGCTCGTCGGTTGCGGCCTGTTCCACGATCCTGCCGAGGTACATGACCGCGATCTCCTGCGAGATGTGCCGCACCACACCGAGGTCGTGAGCTATCAGCACCAACGTCAGGTTGAGCTCCTGCTGCAGGTCCATCAACAGGTTCAGGATCTGCGCCTGCACCGAGACGTCCAGCGCCGATACCGGTTCGTCCAGCACCACCAGCTTCGGCTGCGTGACCAGCGCGCGGGCGAGGCCGATCCGCTGACGCTGGCCACCCGAGAACTCGTGCGGGTAGCGCTTTGCGTGGCTGGCGGAGAGTCCGACCCGCTCGAGCGTTTCGAGTACCTGCTTGCGGCGGTCTGCGCGTGTTCCGATGTCGTGGATGTCAAGCGGCGCGGCGACGATGTCGGCCACCGTACGGCGCGGGTTCAGCGACGCGTAGGGATCCTGGAAGACCATCGTGAGTTCGCGTCTTACCGCCCTCAGTGAGCGCCGGTCAAGCCCTTCCAATTCCTCACCGTTGAACCGGATCGTGCCGCTGTCAGGCTTGTGCAGCCCAATGATGCAGCGCGCGAGCGTGGACTTGCCGCACCCGGATTCGCCCACGAGCCCGAGCGTGGAGCCGGCCTCAACCTCGATCGAGACGCCCTTTACGGCCTGCAGCCGCCGGCCGCCGCGTAGCGCAAACGACATCTTCACGTCTTGGAGTTCCAGCAGCGCGCTCATCGGTCCTCCTCTGCGACCGGCGTTTGAACCACGGTTACAGGCGCCGGCTTCGCCAGCTGCGCAGAGCGGATGCAGGCATCTAGGTGACCGAGTTCGGTTCCGCGCTGGGTCAGGGGCGGGAGCGTCACGCACTGATCGTCCGAGAAGCCGCAACGCGGAGCGAACGCGCAACCGTGGTCGGGCCCGCTCATCGATGGCGGCTGTCCCTCGATCGCTTGCAGCCGCCGCGTGCGCGGGCGATCAACACGCGGGATCGAGGCGAGCAGCGCCTTGGTATAGGGGTGGCGGGGACTGTCGAACAACGCGACCGCATCCCCCTGCTCGACCAGCCTGCCGGCATACATCACCGCGACGTTGTCGGCAGCCTGCGCGACCACGCCGAGGTCATGTGTGATCAGCACTACCGCGGTCTCGTGCTCGTCCCGCAGGCGCCTGATCAGGCCCATGATCTGCGCCTGGATGGTGACGTCCAGAGCGGTCGTGGGCTCGTCGGCGATCAGGATCGAAGGCCGGCACGCCAGTGCCATCGCGATCATCACGCGCTGGCGCATGCCGCCCGAAAACTCGTGCGGGAAATCGTTCACGCGTTGTTCGGGGTTGGGAATACCAACTTCGTCCAGCAGCGCGACCGCGCGGTTGCGCGCCTGGGTGCGCGAGATCCCCTCGTGTGCGCGCAGCACCTCCGAGATCAACGCGCCGACGCGATGCACGGGAGTCAGCGACGTCATCGGGTCCTGAAAGATCATCGCGATCTGCGCTCCGCGGACGGAACGCAGCTGCGACTCCGGCAGCCCCAGCAGATCGCTGCCGCGGTACAGCACCTGCCCCTCGAAACGGGTGTGTTTGGTGCGGTTGAGGGCGGTGAGCGCCATCGCAACCGTGGATTTGCCCGAGCCGGACTCGCCCACCAGCCCGAGGATCTCGCCGGGCCCGAGCTCGAAGCTCACCCCACGCACGGCGCTGACGGTCTCGTCTTCGGTGCGGAATGCGACCTTCAGGTCGCGAACGCTGAGCAATGATTCAGTCAACGACGATCCTCGGGTCGAGCTTCATCAGGACGACATCAGCGACCGCGTTCACGATCACGATGAAGAATCCGCCGTACAGCGTGAGCGCCATCAGCGGCGGCAGATCGAGCGTGCTCACCGCCTGCTGGGCATAGGCACCGACGCCGTTGATTCCGAACACCGGCTCGACCAGGATCACGGTCCCGCCGACCACAGCCCCGAAGTCGAGCGCGAACAGCGATGTCAGCGGAATCAGCGCCGTACGCAGCACGTGGCGCAGCAACACGCGGCGGCCGGACAGACCCATCGCCCGCGCGGTCCGCACGTAATCCTTGGTCTCCACCTCCAGCAGCGAGTTGCGCACGACCCTGGAGTAGAAGCCCATCGACACAGTCGATAGACAGATCCAGGGCAGCACCAGATGCGTGAACCACTGCACCGGGCTGGTGGTGAACGACACGTAGCCGCCAGGCGGGATCCACGAAAACAGGAAGAAACCGTGCCAGAGGTAGGTGAACAGGTAGAGCATCACCGCGCCCAGCCAGAAGATCGGGGTGGAGATCCCGGCCATGGCAAGCACGGTCAGGATGCGGTCGACCCAACGACCTTGGTTGAGCCCCGACAGGACGCCGAACAAGGTCCCGAAGCCGAGCCACAGGACCGCAGCCCCGATCGCGAGCGACAGCGTCTTCGGAATCGCATCCGCGATCGCCGGCAGCACCGGCGTCTGTGTCTGGTAACTGATCAGGTTGCGCTTGATCAGCAGCTTGTCCATCATGTCCAGGTACTGCTTCCAGAGCGGCTCGTTGAAGCCCCACGCCTTGTTGATCGCCGCGATGTTGGCGGCGGTCGGGTGACGTCCCGCCATCCGCAGCGCGGGGTTACCCCCCGGGATCACGTAGAAGATCACGAACACCATCACCGACAGCGCGAACAGCACCAGGATCAGCCCGAACAGGCGACGTGCCCAGAAACGCCAGCTGTTCATGCGCGACCTCCCCGTCCTGCGCCGTGGGGATCGAGCGCGTCGCGCAGCCCGTCACCGAACACGTTCAGTGAGATCGCGGTGAGCATGATCGCGATCCCGGGCGCGATCGTCTGCCAGGGCGCGGTCACCATCGTTTGGTAGCCCTCCTGGATGATGTTGCCCCAGGACGGGGTCAACACCGAAACGCCGACCCCGAGGAACGACAATGCCGCCTCGGTGAGGATGTTGTTGGCGATGATCAGCGTGAACAGCACCAGCGTGGTAGCGGCCACGTTCGGCAGGATTTCGCGCACCATGACGCGCAGCGGGCCGGCTCCGTGGGCGATCGAAGCCTCCACGAACTCCCGTTCGCGCAGCGCCAGCACCTCCCCGCGGATCGGTCTCGCGATGTAGGGGATGTAGACCACCGCGATCACGACGATCGGAATCAGCAGTGAGTTAGCGGAGATGTGGATCGGGCCGAGGTCGAGCCCTCCCAGCATCAGCGAGGCGGAGATCGCCACCGCCAACAGATACACGGGGAACGACCAGATCAGGTCGAGCACGCGCGTCACCGAGCGGTCGAGCACGCCACCGTAGTAGCCGGACGGGACCGCCAGCAACAGGGCGATGAATGTGCACAGCACCGCCGATGCGATTCCGACGGTGAGCGAGGTGCGGCCTCCGTAGAGCAGCCGCACCATCAGATCTCGCCCGTTAGCGTCGGCGCCGAGCAGGAACTGGCCACGGAGTCCGGGTCCGATCGGCGTGCCGTTGTTGGAGACCACCGGTACGCGGTGGCCGCCGGAGTTGATGTAGCCGACCAGGTCCTCGACGTTCGGTCCGCGGTGCGCGAGGAAGTGCACGTACAACGGCGCCCCTGGGAAGCACGCCAGCACGATCAGCAGGAACAGGCCGCCGGCGATCATCGCCGCGCGGTTGCGGCGCAGCCGCCGCCAGGCCGTGCGCCAGCTGCCGACCGAGCCGGCCGCAGGGGCCGTGATCGGCTCCAGCGCTTCGGCCGCGGCCGTTGAGAGGTCAGGGCTCTGGACGCTCATCTGGCCAGCCACATGTCCGGGAACAGCTCGTAGAAGGTCTCGTTGAAGACAATCCCGCGCAATCTCGCCGAGTAGAACTTCGGCATCGTCAGATCCATGAACGGCACCTCCGGCGCTTGCGTTTTCATGATCTCGGCGTCCAGCCGTTGCCACATCTCATTGCGCTTCTGCCCGAGCGGCAGCTGGGTGGCCGCGTCCATCTGCTGGTTAAAGGCGGGGACGTTGAGGTTCGAGTTGTCGTTGTTGCCGAGCCGGCTGATGTTCTGCCCGTTGAACGACGCGCCGATGAAGTCCTCAGCCTCGGGGAAATCCTCATCCCACTCGTTGATCGAGACCTGCGGGTCGGTCGCCTCGTTGGCGACGGTGTCGTAGTAGATCGACGCCGACATCGTCTTCACCGTCGCGTGGTAGCCGAGCGAATCGAGCACCGAGGCCATGTATTGCGCGGCCTGTGGTTGCGGAGCGGTGTCCGAAGACCAGACCTGCACGCTCATGCCCTTGGTACCGGACTCATCCACCAGCTGCTTGGCCTTAGCCATGTCATGCGGGTAGAACGTGTGCCGGTGGTAGCCGCCCATGCCGCTGGGGATGAGGTTCTCGGTCGGCGCACCCTGACCACCGAACAGCTTCACGAACGCCCAGCGGTCGACGGCGAAGTTCAGCGCCTCGCGCACCTTGAAGTCGTTCATCGGTGGCTTGCGCATGTTCAGCGTGAAGTAGTCGAGGCTGTTGCGCTGAAACACGTGCACCTGAGCCGGGTACTGCTTCTCGATCGCGGCGAGGCGGTCGGTCGCGACGGCCTCGAAGTAGTAGTCCAGCTGTCCATCGGCGATCTGATTGACCGCCTCGTCCGGCTGCGTGCCGATCGTGACGTCGATCGCGTTCAGGTGGCCGGGCGTGATGTTCGGGGTCCACTGCCGAAAGCTGGGGTTGCGAACGATCGTGATCGACTGGTTCGGCGTATAGCCCTTGATCATGTAGGGGCCGGTCGCGATCCGCCACTGCGGGTCGGTCGAGATGTCCTTGTCCGGCGTGCCGGCTGGCACCACCTCCGCAAACGGCATCGCCATGTAGTCAAGGAAGGTCCCGTCCTTGACCGTCAGATGGATCACCAGCGTGTGCTTGGCGTTGTTGGCGACGATCCCGCTGATGCCGCCCTTCAGGTGCTTCTGGAACTTCGCGGCGCCGACGATCTCGCCGTAGAAGGTGACGCCCGGGGACTGCATCCGGAACAGCCGCTCAAGCGAGTACTTCACGTCGGTCGGCTCGACGACGCGGTTGACCGGCGACGAGAAATGCACGTCGGTGTGCAGATGGAAGGTGTAGGTGCGCCCGTCGTCCGTGACCGTCGGCATCCGTGTCGCGATATCCGGCACCACCTGGTTGCCGGCCACGCCGGAGGTGCGGCGGAACGTGACCAGTCCATCGTTGGTAGCCGCCAGGATCCCCCACGATTCAGTCGTATAGGCAAGCGCCGGATCGAGGTGATCCGGGGAACTGACCATTGCCGCAAGAAGCGTCCCGCCGTTGACCGGCTTGCCGGAGCTGTCAGCACTCGCCAAACTGCTGACAGAGCTTCCTCCGCACGCCGCCACCGCCAGCGACAGCATTGCTGCCGCCAGCAGGGTCAACGCGAGACGCTTTGCGGCAACGGTCATCGCACTCCGCCGGTGGGGCCGACCAGCCCCTCAGACGCTGCCGCAGCGACCTTCGGCATTACTCGTTCTGCAGCCTGGAGCGTGAGCGCCACGTCCTCGTCGCTGTGCGCGCCGGACATCAGGAACAGCCCTTCCTGCGGCGGCTGCAGCAGAATCCGCTGCTCCAGCATCTCCGCGAAGAAGGTCGGGAAGGGGCTGTCGGCCACGAGTCCCTGTGAGTTGCGGTAATTGGTTGGCGGGTTCTCCGCAAACCACAGCTGGAACAGTGAGCCGACCCCGCTCCAGCAGGCCGGCAGTCCGTTCGCCTGTGCGATCTCGACCATCCCGTCGGCGAGCCGCGCGCCGCGCGCCAGCAACTCGTCGTAGAAGCCTTCGCGTCCGCTCTCCGCCATCGCCGCTACCACTGCCGCACATACCAGCGGGCTCGAATTGTAGGTACCGCCGTGCATCGTGCGCCCGTCGGCCGCCATCGCCATGATCTCCTTGCGACCGCCAAAGGCCGCGACCGGGAAACCGGCCCCGAGCGCCTTTGCCAGCACGGTCAAGTCCGGGGTGATGCCGAGCAGCTCCTGTGCACCGCCGGCCGCCACGCGCAGCCCGGTCAACACCTCGTCGAAGATCAGCACGGCTCCGTGATCGGCGGTGACCCGTCGCATCGTCTGCATGTAACCGGGAGCCGGCATCACGCCGCCGACGTTGCCGAGAATCGGTTCGGTGATCACTGCTGCGATCTCGTCGCCGCGCTCGGCGAACAGGCGCTCGAGCGCCTCCGCGTCGTTCCACTGCAGCACGATCAGGCTGTCGGCTATCTGCGGCGGAATGCCGCTGGTGGATGGCGTCACGGCCGGCGCCTCGGCCGGGCCGACGGCGTCCATGTCGGGGTGCGCGGACCAGTGGATCACGTCCGACCAGCCGTGGTAGTGGCCCTCGAAGCGGACCACCAGATTGCGGCCGGTATAGGCCCTGGCAAAGCGCAACGCGTACATCACGCACTCGGTGCCGGAGTTGCCGAACCGCAGCTGCTCGATCGACGGGATCCGCGCGCTGACTGCGTCGGCCGCCTGCGCCTCAAGGTCGTGGCAGAGCGCGAGCATCGACCCGCGCGCATTGATGGTTTCGGTGACCGCGGCGAGTACAGCCGCCGGCCGATGTCCGAGGATCAGCGGTCCTTGGCCCATCTGATAATCGATGTATTCGTTGCCGTCGACGTCGTAGACGCGTGAGCCGGTTGCGTGATCGACGTATATCGGCGCTGGCTTCCAGCCGGAACGCGGCGAGCGCGTTCCTGAACCGACACCGCCTGCGAGGTGCTCGTTCGCCCGCTCAAACAGCTCTTGGGAACGCTGCATTGAGCGCTTCGTGGTTGGAGCGCTAGAGCTCATTGACTGACCTTCCTCGATGGTTGTGGTTGTCTGCGCTGCCCAATGCCCGGCCAGGCTGCATCCATTTGGACGCGACCGGGCCCCACTGGGTACAGGCGGCCGCGCCGGCGTGGGAGCCGGCGCGCATGGCCGCGGGCACGTTGTTGTGGTCGGACAGCTCGGCGATGAACGCCGCGATGTAGGCGTCGCCGGCACCGAGTGTGTCGACGACCTGCGGTACCGGCACGGCGTCGGCGTGCCAGCGTTGCCCCTGTGTTGCCGCGGTCGAGCCCGCGACGCCGAGCGTCAGCACCACCAGCGGCACCCCCGCCCGCAGTGCGCGTGCGAGGATCTCGTCGCTGCTGAGGCCTGCCGCCGCCGAGAACGAGAGAAACGCGACGTCGAGCATCGGCGCCAACAGCTCAAGCTCGTCGATGCCGCCTTCGTAGCCGAGGTCGCACGAGATCAACGCGCCTTGCGCCCGCAGCCGCGGACCCCACTCGGCAAGGTCGGGCTGGCGCGAAAAGTGCACCCAGTGGGCACGCGCCAACCAGCTGACCGTGTCGGCGTCAAGGCGATAGTCGGCGGAAACCCCGTAGTCCTCGTGCACAAAGCGGCGCTCGCCGTATGCGTCGTGACCGATCAGCGTGCGTCCGGTGCCGCCGGGCAGCTCCGCCACACGTGTGACGTCGACCCCGGCCGCGGCCGCAGCGCTGACCAGCACGCTTCCGGCACGGTCGTCGCCGACCGCCCCGAGGTAGGCAGCACGCCGTCCCTCCTGCGCGAGCTCGACCGCGACGTTGTAGGCGTTGCCGCCTGGCAGCCCCTCCGCGGTCTCGGTTTCGGTGCGCCCGTGACCAGCCGCGCCGTTGTGAGCGTCAGCGCCGTCGTGAGCATCAGCGCGATTGCGAGCATCCGCACGATTATGAGCAGCAGCACCGTTGTGAGCGTCAGACGCAGTTACGCCCTCGGCCAGGTCCACCCTATTCACGCGATCGCCGTCCCGCGTGAGCGGGATATCGAGGCAGTTGTCCCCGACGCAGGCGATCAAGGAGTCAGCGGGCATGGCCGAGCTCTCTCTCGCGCAATCTCTTCTCCCTGAGAGCGCTATCAATCATTGCGTGAGAACGCTATCAAGAACACCCGCCGGAAAGCAACTTAATTTTTCGGGGGCCAGACCCTGAGTCGCGTTGTGGCCCCCTAAATAGGCCGGATTCGCGCCCTAGACACGTCACGCGTGCCCGTGTGCGGTCTGATAACGTGCCAAACACGATGCTTGATAGCGCTCTCACCCAACACCCTGCAGTCACGCTCACCGAGGCACTCATCGCGTGTGACTCGACCAACCCCGACCTGGTCGCCGGCGGTGCCGGCGAGGACGCTGTGGCGGCTCTGATCGCCGAGCGTCTCACCCGCGCGGGACTCGAAGTCGAGCTCGAGCAGGTCCGCCCCGGGCGCCCCAACGTGATCGGCCGGCTGCGCGGAAGCGGCGGCGGGCGCAGCCTGATGCTCTGCGGCCATACCGATGTCGTGTCCGCCGACGCCGACGGCTTTCGCCCGCGGATCGTGGACGACCGGCTTTACGGCCGCGGCGCGGTGGATATGAAGGGTGGTCTCGCCGCGGCGATCGTCGCGGCTGAGCGTCTGGCGGCAGGACCGCGGCTCGCCGGCGACCTGATCGTGGCGGCCGTGATCGATGAGGAGTGGCTCAGCCTCGGCGCCGAGGCGTTGGTCGAGCGCTGGAGTGCTGATGGCGCGATCCTGGCTGAGCAGTCGGATCTCGACCTGGTCGTCGAGCACGGTGGGTTCGCGTGGTTTGAGGTGACTACCAGCGGACCGGAAGCAGCTGGGATCGAACCCGAACGCGGGGTTGATCTCATCGCTCAGCTTGCGCCGCTGCTCGCGGGCTTGACCGAGCTCGACCGTGAACTGTCGAAGCGTGACGCCCCCGCGTACGGACGCCCGTCAATACACGCCTCGATGATCAACTCCGGCACGTTTTACCCCTCGTATCCAACCAGCTGCGTACTCGGAATCGAGCGCTGCACGGTCGGCGGCGAGACGGTTGCCCAGGCGCGCGCGGAACTCGAGGCGCTGCTTGACGCCGGGCGCATCGCTGATCCGCGATTTGATCCGTCGGTGAAGATGATCGTCGGACGCGAAGCGGTGAAGCTCGACACCACCGGTCCGCTGGTGAAGGCCCTGGAAAGCGAGATCACCAAGTACCGCGGAGTCGCCCCCAAACACATCGGTGACATCGGATGGGCCGACTCGGGATTGCTGGTCGAGGCCGGCGTGCCGTGCGTGATCTTCGGGCCCGCCGGCAACGGCTGCCACACCGCCGAGGAGTACGTCGAGATCGAATCGCTCGTGGCCACCGCCGAGATCATCGAGGCCGCGGCACGCGCCTTCTGCGCCACGCATGACACCGGCTCGTGACATCCGCGGGGGCCAGCCCCCGATCGGGAAGAGCGCTGACTTGTCGGCGCGGGTCTTTAGGCTTTCAGTCCGTGTCCGACGCAGTGGAAAAGGTGTCGAGTGGGCGTAACGATCCGTGAGGTCGGCGAACAGGCCGGCGTCTCGCAGGCCACCGCAGCGCGGGTCCTCGGCGGCTACGGCTCCGCCTCACCCGAGGTACGCAGCAAGGTCGAGGACGCGGCGCGCAAGCTCGGATATGTACCCAATTCCGTCGCACGTGCGCTCGCTTCCGGAATGACCCACGCCGTCGGGTTGGTGGTGAGCGACATCGAGAACCCATTCTTCGCCGCCGCAGCGCGCGGCATGAGCGACGCGCTCGAGGACCAGGGCCACACCGTGCTGCTGACCAACTCGGACGAAGACCTTGACCGTGAGCGCAAAGCGATCGATGCGCTACGTGCGCGTCAGGTCGACGCGCTTGTGGTGGTGCCGAGCAGCACCGTCGCGCTCCCCCACCTCAGCGCCGCATCCGCGGCGGCACCGTTGGTACTGCTTGACCGAGCCGTGCGCGGTCTCGGGGTCGACGCCGTGACCGCCGATAACCGCGGCGGTGCGATGCTTGCCGTCGAGCATCTCATCGGGCATGGCCACCGGCGCATCGGACTGGTCTCCGACCACCCCACGATCAGCTCTTCGGCAGAGCGCATTGAGGGTTATCGCGAAGCGCTTGAAGCGGTCGGCATCGAGCCCGATCCCCACCTCATTTCGTTGGCCGGCGCCACCAAGGCCGACGGCTACCGCGCGACACGCAACCTGCTGGAAAGTGATCAGCGGCCGACCGCGCTGTTCACCGCCAACAACTTCATGACGCTCGGTGCGATGCTGGCGCTGTCCGACATGGGGCTGCGGGTGCCGGACGACATCTCGCTGGTCGGCTTCGACGACCTCGAGTGGACCACGCTGGTGGCGCCGCCGCTGACGGTCGTCGCCCAGCCGGTCTCGGAGATGGGCGCATTTGCCGCCGAGCGGGTGCTCACACGGTTGGCAGGTGGCGGTGGGCGCCCGCGCAGGTTCAAGCTCGACACTAGGCTGATCACGCGCGCGTCCTGCGCCTCGATCAGCTGAGCACTGACATCATCGGTCATTCGAGCCACCCCGCCAGATGGCTTCAGCCGTCCCGTTCAAGTCCACCGGTGAACCCCAGATGACCTCCACTTCCGCCCCGCCACCAGCGCAGCTCGCGACGATCATCCCAGCGCTCGGTGACACGCCGCTTGACGGTCGCATCAAAGGTATCCCGCTCGGGGCCGCGCTCAGCTTGAGCGAGATCTCCGAGCAGCGCTGGAATGTGGCGCGCGGCGACCTCTCACTTCCGATCCTGACGCTGAACGCGGCGGCCCTGCACAGCAATATCGAGACGATGCAGGACTACTGCCGCAGGCAAGGGGTGAGGCTCGCACCGCACGGGAAGACGACGATGGCGCCGCAGCTGTTCGCGGCACAGCTCAGCGCCGGTGCGTGGGCGATCACGGCCGCCACGCCGACGCAGCTCGCCACCATGCGCCACTACGGCATCGGCCGCATCCTGCTTGCGAATGAGCTCGTCGAAGCCTCGGCGCTGCGTTGGCTGGCCGCTGAACTCGCACGCGACCCGGAGTTCGAGTTCATCTGCCTGGTCGATTCGGTCGCCACCGTGCGTGCAATGGAGTCGCTGCTCGCCGAGGCCGTGGTCACGCGGCCGGTACAGGTCCTGATCGAGATCGGCGCGGCCGGTGGCCGCGCGGGCGCGCGCTCGCCCGAGGCGGCGCTCGAGGTCGGACGCGCCGTCAACGCCAGCCGGCAGCTGTCGCTCGCAGGGGTCGAAGCCTACGAGGGAACGCTCACCTCGGCCGTTGATGAGCACGCGTTCGGGCTGATCGACGAGCTCTTCGCAGCGGTGCGCTCGAGCGTCACGCGACTGGCCGAGGAGCGACTGTTCGAGCGTGACGACGTGATCGTCAGCGCCGGCGGCAGCCTCTATTTCGATCGCGTCATCGCATCGCTATCGCAATGGCCTGAGCTCGCGCAGCCGGTGACCCTGGTGTTGCGCAGCGGCTGTTACGTCTCACAGGACGGTGGCGAGTACAACGCACATTCGCCGCTCGCCGGCCGACGCGATGACGACGAGCCACTGCAGCTGCGCAACGCTCTATCGCTTTGGGCCACGGTGCTCTCGCGCCCGGAGCCTGACACGGTGATCGTCGGCGCCGGGCGCCGCGACCTCGGAATCGACGATGGTCTGCCGACCCCGCGCTGGCATCTCAGAGCCGGGACCGCGCTGGACGGCCTGTCCGCAGCCGCCGAGGTCTACAAGGTCATGGACCAGCACCTCTTCATCCGCGTCACCGCGGACTACGACATCGAGCCTGGCGACACGGTCGTGCTTGACGTTTCGCACCCCTGCACCAACTTCGACAAGTTCCGGTTTCTACCCGTGATCGACGACAACCACGACGTCGTCGACGGGATTCTCACGTTCTTCTGACGCGTCTGACGGCCAGCGGCTGACAGTTCGATCGTCAGCCAGCGGCTGACCCTTCACGCGGAGCTAGCTGAGCTTGCGGCCGGCAGTTCCGGCGTCCAGCCGTCGCGGGCTGTCACAGAGTTGGCGCGAAGTCGTTAGGAAGTCGACACAAACGTGTCTTGTTTCGTCAGACAGCACGGCCCTACGGTCCGGCTGTGGGCAACTTCCAGCTCGAGTTCTACGCCGACGAGAGCGGCCGCAAGCCGGCGCTGGAATGGATGCGCTCGCTTCCCAAGACAGAGAAGCGGGCGATGGGAGTCGCGCTATACGCGCTGCTGGAGCAGGATGGAATCAACCTCTGTTCCGGCAAGTACGCGAAACAGCTCGGAGCCGGAATCTTCGAGCTCAGAGTCCAAGAGCCAGCCTCCCAGATCCTCAAGGACCGGGGCCTGCCGTCGCGCCCGGACGCGGCGGCAGCACGGGTCAGCCTGCGGCTGTTCTGCCATGCCCACGGGGACCGGCTCGTGCTGATCCTCGGCGGCTACGACAAGCTGCGCGGCCCGAGCCCACGCACGCAGCAACGGGAGATCAAAACCGCGCGGCAGAACCTCAGCAACTTCCGCGCGACGCAGCGCGGCAAAGGACACCAACGTTGACTGGATATGGGATATGACACATACTGACGATATGGGCGATAACCGACGCGAAGACCGCGTCAGCAGCGACATCGACGAGTTCTACGACGAGCTGCGCCAAGAGGCCGAAGCCGAGGGGCCCGAGGCGGTTTCGGGCATGCGTGCGCTCGCAACCTTCTACAGCACATCGCTCGAGCTTCGCCGCGCGCGGCTCGAACGGAGCCTCACTCAGCGCCAGCTGTCCGAGCTGACCGGGATCGCGCAGCCCGAGATCAGCCGGATCGAGGGCGGTCAGGCGAATGTCACGGTCGCGACGCTCGGCGCGCTGGCTGGCGCGCTTGGGCTGCGCGTCGCGCTGGTCCCGACCACGGAAGCGGGTGGCGGGCCAGTCCGCTGACCGAGCGGGCCGAACATATGCTGCATGCGCCGCGACTTGTCGCCCGTCCAGACGTCACCCCTCGCCGCGACGTCGCCGCAGTTCGGCGACGAGCATCTTCGCGTGCATCGCGCCGATCAGCTCACGCAACGGGTCGTTTGCGGACTCGATGATCTCGACCGCTCGTTCGACCGAGACCTGGCCCACGAGCCGCTGCAGCAGCGTGCCGACCTCTTCTTCGACCAGTGGTCCGAGCGCCTCTTGGTAGCGCAGCGTGTCATACACGGTGAAGCCGATCTCCTGCGCGAAGCCGCCGGCACGGAAGCGTGACATCGCCTCGATGATCTGTACGTCGTCCGGGTCATATCCGCGTGAGTTGGGGCTGAGCACGCCGATCTCCTCAAGCCGCTCGAGCGCCTCCGGCGGTACTTCATAGACCTCGCGTGCGCGCCGCCGCGACAACCGCGAGACCTCGCGGGTCGCCGCGGCCCGTTCCAGGATCCTGTCCTCCAGCTCGATCGTCGCCGCCGCCTTGGAGGGATCCTCCCGCAGCAACTCGCCGATCACCTTCAGCGGCAGAAAGCGCTGTTGCTGAAGGCGCTTGACGAGCTTGATCCGGTCGACCAGCTCGGGCGGATACCAGGCCATGTTGCGACCGGTGCGGACGACGCCGTCGAGCGGGCCGAGCACACCCTCGCGCAGGTAGTGCTTGATCGTGCCCGCGCTGACACCCGAACGCGCGGACAGCTCGGACATCTTCAGCAACCCTTCGGTCTTCGGATCAGAGGTGCTCAACGCGTGCCCTCAAACCGCCAAACGAACCACGCACTCAAGCGGGGCGCTCGCGTACGCCCAGCAGCGTTCGTGCCTCAGCGACCGTCGCGAGCCGCCGCCCGCAGTCGCGCGTCATCTGCGCGGCTTTGGCGATCAGCTCGCCGTTGGAGCGCGCGACCGAACCGTCGGGGAGATAGAAGTTGTCCTCCACGCCCGCCCGGATCGAACCGCCAAGCACCAACGCCGCCGCAATCATCTGCCACTGCACCCGCCCGATCCCGATCACGCCCCAATGCGATCTGCTCCCGCCGTCCGCCGCGGCAACCACGGCGAAGTAGTTCTCGGCCATCGCCTCGAGGTTGCGGACCGTGGGCGGAATCCCGCCGAGCACCCCCATGATGAAGTCAGCGTGCAGCGGCGCCGCCAGCAATCCCATGTCGACCAGCGGCGCCAGCGAGGCGACGTGCCCGACGTCGAAGCATTCGTGCTCGGGCTTGATCCCGAGCCTGCGCATCGCCTCGAGCAGCTCGATGATCTCGTCCCATGGGTTCTCGAACACGAACTTGAACACGAACTCGTGGCGGCTCTTGGAATACTTCGCGTAGTTCATCGAGCCCATGTTCAGCGCCGCCACCTCGGGCAGACCGGCCTCGAGGTACGCGACCCGCGTCGCCACATCAACCCCGATCGTGCCGGTCGAGAAGTTGATGATCGCCGCGTCCCCTATAGCGTCCACGATCGCGTCACGGATTGCGAGAAAATCCTCGACCGCAACTGACGGTTCCCCGGTCGGGCGGCGGGCATGGATATGGATATGGACGCAGCCTTCGTCGACCGCACGCCGTGCCTCCGCCGCATACTCGGCGGGGGTGTACGGGATCGCTGCGCATTGATCGCGGTCCGCGAGCGCGCCGCTGATTGCGCAGGTCAGTACCACTGGATCGTCAAGGCTCATACCGGTAGCACTCCGCTCTTCTTCCACGGTCGCTCGACGCGCTTCCCGGCAGCCATCTCGAGCGCATCGCAGATGCGAGCCCGTGTCTCGCGCGGATCGATCACGTCGTCGATCATGTCGTTGCCGGCGGCGATGTAGACATCGATGATCTTGCGGTACTCGTTGATCAGCTCCTGCTTCTTCGCCGCCGGGTCATCGGCCGCCTCGTAGACCTTGCGAAGCACGATCTCGACCGCACCCTCGGCGCCCATCACCGAGATCTCGGCCGTCGGCCAGGCCAGGATCAGGTCGGGGTCGTAGGCGCGGCCGTTCATCACGTAGTAGCCGGCGCCATAGGCCTTGCGTGTGATCACGGTGATCTTCGGAACGGTCGCGTTCGCGGTCGCGTACAGCATCTTGGCGCCGTGGCGGATGATGCCCTGCTCCTCGACCTTGGTCCCGACCATGAACCCGGGCACGTCCATCAGGTACACCAGCGGCAGTCCATAGGCGTTGCAGAGGTTGATGAAGCGTGCCGCCTTGTCGGCCGAATCGTTGTCGAGGATCCCGCCGAGGTGTTTGGGTTGGCTCGCGACGATTCCCACCGGTCGGCCCGCAAACCGCGCGAAGCAGGTGATGATCGACTTGGCCCAGTTCGGCTTCATGTCGAACCAGTAGCCATCGTCGACGATCCGCCGGATCACGTCATACATGTCGTAGGGCTGGCGGTTCGACGCCGGGATGATGTCCAGCATTCCCTCAAGGTCATCCGGATCACCGCCGGGTGGCTGGATCGGCGGTGGCTGCTCGCAGTTCTGCGGCATGAACGACAGATATGCCTTGATCGCGTCGATGCACTCCTCATCCGAGCCGCATTCGAGGTCGCCAACCCCAGATTTGCGGGTGTGCACGCGCGAGCCGCCGAGCTGCTCCTGGGTGACGTCCTCACCGACAGCGGCGCGTACCAGGTGCGGCCCCGCCAGCGCCATCGAACCGCGGCCTTTCACCATCGGTACGAAGTCCGCCAGCCCCGGGATGTAGGCGGTGCCGGCCGCGCACGGCCCCATCACCGCTGCGACCTGCGGGATCACCCCGGAGGCGATCACCTCCTCCTTGAACAGATAGCCGCTGCCCGCGAACAGCGAGCCGACCGCCTCCTGGATCCGCGCGCCGGCGCTGTCCAGCAGCCACACAAGCGGGATCCGCTTGCTCAGCGCGAGCTCGCGCAGGCGCGTGACCTTCAGCTCGCCGGTCATCCCCATCGAGCCGGCCATGACCGTGAAGTCGTAGGCGGCGACGGCGGTCAGGCGGCCGTTGACCTTGCCGTAACCGGTGATCACGCCGTCCGCCGGCGCGTCCTTGCCCGCCATCGCGGCCTGGCTGAAATGCGGGCGCCCATGGATGCCGAGCTCGGTCCAGCTGCCGTCGTCGATCAGCAGCGCGAGCCGCTCCCGCGCCGTCAGCTTCTGCTCGGCATGCTGCTTTTCGGTCTTCTGCTCGCCGCCGCCGAGCTTGATCTGTGCGCGTCGCGCCTCGAGGTCTTGGACCAGCGATCGCATCGGCGAGGATTCCGGTCTTGCCGGACCGGAATCGGAGATCATCGCCCTTTCCATTGCGGCTCCCGCTTTTCAAAGAACGCCTGCACGCCCTCCTGGATGTCGTCGGTCCCGAACGCGATCGTCAGCTGCGCGCGCAGGTAGTCGAGCGCGTCGACGAACGGCATGTCCAGCTGGCGGTACATCGCGTCCTTGCCCATGCGCATCATCAACGGCGACTTTGCGGCCAGCTTCAGCGCCCAGTCCTCAACCGCGGCGTCGAACTGATCGTCGGGTACCGCCTTGTTGATGATGTTCAGCGCGGCCGCTTCTTCAGCACTGATCTGCTCGCCCAGCAGCAGCAGCTCGTTGGTCTTCTTGCGCGGCACGTTGCGGTAGATCAGCGACATGATCATGAACGGGAAGACCCCGACATTGATCTCCGGCGTGCCGAACCGCGCCGACTGTTTGGCGACGATCAGATCACACGCAAGCGCCAGCCCCAGCGCACCGGCCAACACGTGTCCGTTGGCTGCGCAGATGCTGGGTTTGCCGAGTGACTGCAGCAGTTTGAAGACGCTCGGGAACAGCTCCATCCCGTAGAACTTCTCGATCTGCGGTGACTCCGACGCAAACCCCGCCAGATTGCCGCCAGAGCTGAACACGCGCTCGTGGGTGCTGGTCAGAACAACGACCCGTACGCTGTCGTCGTCGCGCGCCGCCTCGAGCGCCTGCTTGAGGTCGCCGAGGACCTCGTCGCTGAGCGCGTTGCGGGTCTCGGGCTGGTTCAGCGCGATCGTGGCGACGCCGTGTTCGGAGACCTCGTATGTGACGGTTTCAAGCTCAGGCATGGTCGGGAGCCTAGTCGTTTACACAGTGAATAGTAGAAAGTACTACTGTCTACTCTTATCCGCGCTGTCGATGCCGTGCACAAGGGAGACACCATGACCGCCACGAAGATCATCAAGCCCGACCACACGGCCAAGCGTGGTCACTTCATCTTCGGGCCTGAGCACGACGCGGTCCGCAGACAGTTGCGGCGCTGGGTCGCAGAGGAGGTCGCGCCGCACGCGCTCGAATGGGAGGAGACGACGTTCCCCAGCTCGATCTTCCCGCGCATGGGCGAGCTTGGGTTCCTGGGCTTGAATAAGCCGGAGGAATATGGCGGCCAGGGCGGCGATTACTACATGGAGATGGTGCTGGCCGAGGAGCTCGCGCGCGGCGGCTCTGGCGGGTTCAACATGGCGGTGTTCGTCCAGACCGAGATGACGCTGCCGACGATCCTGCAGTTCGGGACCGAGGAGCAGAAGCGCCAGTGGGCCGCCCCGGCGATCGCCGGCGAGAAGATCCTGGCGCTGGGGATCACCGAGCCTGATGCCGGCTCTGACGTGTCCGCGATCAAGACCCGAGCCGACTTATGACGCCGCCAGCGACGAATACGTGATCAACGGCTCCAAGGTGTTCATCACCAACGGCTGGCGCGCGGACATGATCGTGCTCGTGACCAAGACCGACCCGGACGCCGGCTATGAGGGCTTCACGCTGTTCCTGGTGCCGATGGACCTTCCCGGGGTCACGCGCGAGAAGAAGCTCGAGAAGGCGGGCATGCACGCCTCTGACACGGCGCTGCTGCATTTCAAGGACGTGCGGGTACCGGCCTCAGCGGTGTTGGGTGAGGTCGGCAAGGGTTTCTTCCAGATCATGTGGGAGCTGCAGGGTGAGCGGCTGATCGCCTCTGCGGGCGCGGTCGCCGCCTCACAGGTGCTGTTCGAGCGGACGCTCGAGTACGCGCTGCAACGAAAGGCGTTCGGCCGTGAGATCGGGCACTTCCAGGTAATCCGCCACAAGTTCGCGGAGATGTCGACCAAGATCGAGGTCGGGCGCGCGATGACCTACATGACCGCCTGGCGCTTTGAGAACGGCGAGTACCCGGTGCGGGAGATCTCCGAGGCCAAGCTCTACACCGCCCGCACCGCCTGTGAGATCGCAGACGACTGCCTGCAGATCCATGGCGGCGCCGGCTACATCCGCGAGACCGGGATCGAACGGGCCTGGCGCGACCTGCGTTTGAACCGCATCGGCGCCGGCACGGACGAAGTGATGCTGGACGTGATCGGACGTTCCTACGGCCTGTGAGGCTCTGGCCTGCGGCAGTCCGCACTCGCGAAACGGGAATAGTCAGCTCCCAGAGCATTAAATTCCCCTTTCGCTCTCGCCGCGAGACGGGTGGACACAGACGCGGACAGACGCCGCGAGATGCAATCGCGTTCAGCACACTAAATCGGGGCTGTCATCCTTAAGCGGTGGAATCCGCGCGCGGACAGCTGTTGATAGCGGCGCCTAAGCTGAACGACCCGAACTTCTTCCGGACCGTGATACTCGTGCTCGAGCACACCGAGGAAGGTGCGCTGGGCCTGGTGCTGAACCGCCCCTCGGACTCGATGATCAGCGATGCGACCCCGCACCTGAGCCAATTCGACTACGCCTACAACCTGATCTTGATCGGCGGCCCCGTGGCCAAGACCGGCGTGATCGCGCTCGCGGACTTCTACAACCCCGACGAAGCCGCGATGATCGCGTTCGGGACCGTCGGGGTGCTCAGCGCCGAGACACCCGAGGAGGGCCCGGCTGGCGGCCTACGCCGCGTGCGCGCCTTCGCCGGCCACTCCGGTTGGGGCCCGGGGCAGCTCGACGCCGAGATCGAGCGCGGCGATTGGATCCTTGAGCCCGCGATTTACGATGACGCCTTCTCGGATTCACCGGAGGACCTCTGGTTTGAGGTGCTCGATCGCAAGGGCGGCTCCTACGCGCTGGTCGCGCGCATGCCCGAGCATCCCGAGCTCAACTGACGCTGACGCCCGAGCGGCCCGCACTCGACCGGAACGACCCGGACGTTCGTTCGCGATTCCTGCCTCCACTTGACACGCCTCCCGGGAGTGCTAAAAGTTCGCCAAGCAATTTGTTCGAGGAGACCGAAATGAGTCGCAAGACGAAATACCGAACCAGCCGAGTGTTGTTTTGGAGCGGCATCGTTTCGTTCATCCCCGCGTTGGTGGTCGCGCTGATAGGTGCGGTCTCGCCGCACTTCAGGATTCTGCTGATCGCCGGCGGCTGCGCGTTCGTGGCCGCGATCGTCGCGTTGGTTGTCAGCAGCCGCATGGACCCACGCGAATCCTGGGAGAAGGCGGCGGGCGGCGGACTCGGAGAGGGCGGCGCGCGCATGATGCAGCGTGATCTGAACCCCGCGGAGCGCGAGGCGGGCCTGAACGGCTTCCGCCTGCCGGACCGCGAACCCCGGAACTGAGCTACACAGCGGCCTGCAGCTCGCGACTGACCGCCGCGCGAACGAGCGGTCGCTCCGCTGTGATGGGGCTGGTCCAGCCAGACCAGCCCCGGAAACACGACCTATTTGCGGCCGTCGAGCCCCATGCCGCGGCCGATGATCTCGAGCATGATCTCGTTCGTACCGGCGTAGATGCGGGTTACGCGCGCGTCGGTCCAGGCCTTCGCGATCGGGGTCTCGGCCATGAATCCGTTGCCGCCCCAGAGCTGCAGCAGCTGATCGGTGATGCGCCCCTGCATGTCGGTGGTCCAGTACTTGGCCATCGAGGCCTCGTCCGGCGTCAGTTCCTTGCGTGCGAGCTTGACCACGCACTGCTCGACGAACGCACGCGAGACCGCGGCTTCGGTCTTGGCCTTGGCCAGCACGAAGCGCGAGTTCTGGAAGGTGCCGATCGGCTGCCCAAAGGCCTTGCGCTCTTTCACGTAGGCGACGGTGTCGCGGATCGCGGCCTCGGTTGCGGCCTGTGCGGCGACCGACAGGCTGAGGCGCTCCTGCGCGAGGTTGTGGACGAGATACATGAACCCCATCCCCTCCTCGCCGAGCAGGTTCGAGGCAGGCACGCGCACGTCTTTGAAGAACAGCTCGGCGGTGTCCTGGGCGTGCTGTCCGACCTTCTTCAGGTTGCGCCCGCGGGTGAAGCCCTGCATCCCGCGCTCGACCGCGAACAGGCTCAGCCCGCGATGTCCGCCGGCCGGGTCAGTCTTGGCGGCGACCACGATCAGATCGGAGTTGATGCCGTTGGTGATAAAGGTCTTGGTTCCGTTCAGGACGTAGTAGTCGCCGTCGCGGATCGCCTCGGTCTGGATCCCGGCCAGATCCGAGCCGGTGCCGGGTTCCGTCATCGCGATCGCGAGGATGATCTCGCCCGAGGTCGCCCCCGGGAGCCAGCGCTCGCGCTGCTCCTCGGTGCAGTATTCGAGCAGATATGGGAGCACGATGTCGGTGTGCAGGGTCGGGCCGAGCAACGCACCGATCGCGTTGTGGAAGCCCGCTTCCTCACCGATGATTGCGTTGTAACGGAAGTCGTCGGCGCCGGCGCCACCGTACTCCTCGGGCACCGCCATGCCAAGGAATCCAGCTTCGCCCATCTTCTCGAACAGCGCCCGCGGAACGATCTCGTCCTGCTCCCATTGATCGAGATTCGGAACCACTTCCCGCTGCAGGAACTTCTGGAACTGCTTGCGGAAGATCTCGTGTTCCTTCTCGTAAATGACCGGCTGCTCCGGTGCGGCGGTGGCGCTCATAGGTTCTCCCTGCGGTGTGTAAAGCTGCTGCTGAAGTCGTGATCCGTGCGATTCTGGCGCGTCTGGCGGCCCGTCCGGCTGCGCGCGGCACGGGCACCTGCCACCTATTCTGGCAACTAACCGACATGTGTGTCGGTGGACTGTGAGCGATAGCTCAAAAGCCGAACCCAGCTTGATTCCGCAAGCGGCCGTCGTAGCATCGGGAACGTGGAGCAGCACTCTCATGGCCATACAGCGCACGGCGACGGGCCGCACGGCTCAAACGCGCGCGCCGGCGATGCCCGCCGCCTGAAAATCGCGCTGGGGCTGATCGTCGCGTTCATGGTCTGCGAGATCGTGGTCGCGATCCTCTCCTCCTCGCTTGCATTGCTCAGCGACGCGGCACATATGCTCACCGACGCCGCCGCGCTCGCGCTCGCGCTGATCGCGATCCGGCTCGCCTCGCGCCCGGCCGCGGGACGCATGACCTTCGGACTCGGCCGCGCCGAGATCCTCAGCGCCCAGGCCAACGGGCTGACGATGCTGGTGCTCGCACTGATGGTGATCTACGGCGCGGTCCGGCACCTGATCAGCCCACCCGACGTCCACGGCTGGCCGGTGCTGTTCGTGGCGCTGACCGGCATCGCGGTCAACATCGCGGCGACCTGGACGCTGGGCGGCGAGCATCCCGGTCATCTCGGACATGACCACGAAGGTCACGCTCATGGTCATGACCTGGGTAGTCATGACCACTCGGCCGATGGCCACGATCACGGCGCGACCGGCTACGAGCAGCCCAAGCGTTCGCTGAACATGGAGGGCTCCTACCAGCATCTGCTGACCGACCTATTCGGATTCATCGCCACCGCGGTCGCGGCAACCGTGATCATCGCGACGGGCTTCAACCGCGCCGACGCGATCGCGTCGCTGCTGATCGCCGCGATCATGCTGCACTCGTCTTGGGGGCTGCTGAAAGCGTCCGGAATGGTGATGATGGAGGGCGCCCCGACGGGCCTTGACCCGGAACAGATCGGGATGGTGATGGCGGCCTATCCCGGCGTCGACGAGGTCCATGACCTGCACGTCTGGGAGGTGACGTCCGGGTTCCCGGCGCTCTCGGCCCATGTCGTGGTCGACTGCGGACACGATTGCCATGAGGTCCGGCGCGTGCTCGCCCAACTGCTCGAAGAGCGCTTCGGAGTGTCGCACTCCACGCTCCAGGTGGAGCACACGCAGGCACCGCAGCCGCCGATGCAGATTGAGGTTCTATCCAAGACGGGGAGTCGCCGTGTCTGAGTTGCAAGCCGCCGTCGCGCATGAACAGGGCGCGTTCACCGGGACCGGTAGGCGCCGGCTGCATTGGCAGGGCTGGTCCGCCGCGGATGAGCCCCGGGCCGTGGTCACGATCGCCCACGGCTACGGCGAGCACCTGGATCGCTACGAACGCGTCGCAACCGAGCTGGCGTCAGCCGGCTATCAGGTCTACGGCCTTGACCATCATGGTCACGGCCGTTCCGAGGGTAAGCGCGGACAGGTGTCGCTCTCCGACGCGGTCACCGACCTCGACCAGCTGATTGTGAGCGTGGCCAAGGCCCGGCATCCCGATCTCCCCCAGTTTCTGCTCGGGCATTCGATGGGCGGCGCGATCGCACTCAGGTACGCGATCGCTCACCAACAACGGCTCACCGGCATGGTCGTCTCGGCGCCGCTCGCATCGGTGTCCGACGGCCGCCTAATGCAGAACATCGGCAAGCTGCTGGGTCGCCTGGCGCCCACAGTCCCGGCCACGCGGGTCGCGCCAAAGCTGGTCTCCCGCGACCCCTCGGTGGTTGAGGCGTATAAGACCGATCCGCTGGTACATCACGGAATGATCAGCGCCGGCGTCGCGCGCGAGTTCATCCTCCACACCGAATCACTGCCCGACGCCGTACCCCAGATCACGTTGCCGACGCTGCTTATCTGGGGAACCTCCGATCTGCTCTGTCCACCGGCGGGAGCGGAGATGGTCGCGACCCGGATCGGCTCGAACGATCTCACCGTTAGGCCCTACGCGGGCCTCTACCACGAAATTCTCAACGAGCCCGAGCGCGATCAGGTCATCGCCGACGTGCTCGCCTGGCTCGGAGCGCACACGCCGGCACCCGCTTGAACCGGCCGACGACCTCGACGCGTCGATCGCAGCCTGTTGACCAGCCGCGATGCGCCAGGCGTAAGCGCTAGCGGGTCGCTTGACCGCCGCGACGTCGCGCGGGATGATCGCGGTCGGTGATCCCTTCACCCTCAACCGCGAACCATCGGAGCGCACGATGACGCTGTCATACGCCTGCGGGACCAGCACGATCCCGTTGTCCGCCGAGACGATCGGCGCCACCCTGCAGCGCACCGCTGCGGCGTACCCCGACAACGACGCGCTGGTCTCCCGCCACCAGCAGATCCGTTGGAGCTATGCCGATTTCGACGCGCGTGTCAACGCCCTCGCTGACGGGCTGATCGAGGCCGGGCTGGCCAAGGGCGACCGGGTCGGGATCTGGAGTCCCAACCGGGCCGAGTGGGCCCTGGTTCAATACGCGACCGCCAAGGCCGGGCTGATCCTGGTCAACATCAACCCTGCGTACCGCAGCTCGGAGCTGCAGTTCGTGCTGCGCCAGTCGGGTTGCCGTTGGCTATTTGCCGCGCAGGCGTTCAAGGACAGCTCATTCGTCGAGATGGTCGCGTCCGTGCGCAACCAGTTGCCGGAGCTCGAACAGGCCGTGTTCTTCGGTACCGACGCGTGGCTCGGGGTCACCGAGACGACCGCCGCGGGGCCGCCCTCCGAGCGGCTGACCGAGCGCATGCGGGCGCTCGACTGCGACGACCCGATCAACATCCAGTACACATCCGGGACCACCGGCTTTCCCAAGGGCGCGACCCTCACTCACCACAACATCCTCAACAACGGGCTGCTGCTGGGTCAGATTCTCGACTACACGCCGGCTGACCGCATCTGCTGCTCGGTGCCGCTGTATCACTGTTTTGGGATGGTGATGTGCAACCTCGCCGCGACCAACTACGGCTCATGCATGGTCTACCCATCAGAGGCGTTCGATCCGGCCGCGGTACTGGAGACGGTGCAGGCCGAGCGCTGCACCTCGCTCTACGGAGTCCCGACGATGTTCATCGCCGAACTCGGGCATCCGGATTTCGGCAGCTACGACCTGAGTTCGCTGCGCACCGGAATCATGGCCGGCTCACCCTGTCCGGTCGAGGTGATGAAGCGCGTCGTCTCCGAGATCGGGATCACCGAGATGACAATTGCGTTCGGAATGACCGAGACCTCGCCGGTGACGATGATGGTCCGTACGGGAGACACGCTCGAACACGCGACCGCAACCGTCGGCCAGGTGATGAGCCACACCGAGGTGAAGATCGTCGATCCGGTCACGGGCCGCACGGTCCCGCGTGGCAGCCCCGGCGAGTTCCTGGCACGCGGCTATCCCGTCATGCGCGGTTACTGGAACGACCCCCAGAAGACCGCCGAAGCGATCGACCCCGCTCGCTGGATGCACACCGGCGACCTCGCAACCATGGACGAGGACGGCTACGTGCGGATCGTCGGGCGGGCCAAGGACATGATCATCCGCGGTGGCGAGAACATCTACCCACGCGAGGTCGAGGAGTTCCTCTACACCCACCCGGCGATCGAGGACGTACAGGTGATCGGCGTCCCCGACGAACGCTACGGCGAGCAGTTGATGGCGTGGATCATCGTCAAGCCTGGCGAAACCCTGAGCGAGGACCAGGTGCGCGAGTTCTGCCGCGGGCAGATCGCGCACTTCAAGGTCCCGCACTACATCAAGTTCGCCGCTGCCTTCCCGATGACCGTCACCGGCAAAATCCAGAAATACAAGATGCGCGACGCGGCGGTGCAGGAACTGGGGCTGCAGTCAGCGGACGCGGTGATTACCGCCTGACCCCACGGCTACTTCACTTCTCCGCGGCTACCGACGCCTTCGCAACCGCTGCGGCCTTGCCCGGGGGCGCGGCCTCGAGCTCGGCGTGGAGCTCGCGTATCCGCCCCAGGATCTCATCAGCGGCCTGCTGCTGCAGCTCGCGCGGCGGGTCGTCCATCTGCGGAAACTTGATCGGCTTGCCGTAGCGCACCACGATCTTTGGAAATTCGAGGCGCTTCCAGTTGCGGACCTGGTGGCTGCCGAGAATCGCAACCGGCACCACCGGCGCCCCGGACTCGATCGCCAGCCTGCCAATCCCGGACTTGGCCTCGCTGCCGACCTTGCCGGTTCGCGAGCGGCTGCCCTCGCAGTACATCCCGATCGCGCCGCCTCGCTGGAGGATCGCGAAGCTCGTCTTGAACGCCTCCTCGTCGGCGTGCCCGCGGCGCACCGGGTAGGTCCCCCCATGCTTGTAGATGTAGGTAGACAGGGGGTTGTTGAAGAGCTGCGACTTGGCCATGAACTGGATGTGGCGGCGCACGGCCGCGCCGGCGAAGAAGTGATCCAGGAAGCTCGCGTGATTGGGCGCGACGATGACTTTGCCGTTGGGCACGTTCTCGGTGCCGTATGCCTGGATCCGATAGACGGTGAGTGCCAGCCAGACGGTGACCACGCGGGTGGCCTCATAGGTCCAGCCTGGACGGTGCTTGCGGATGTGCTCATGCACGTGCGCAAACGCTTCCGGCGGACGATCGTCCTTGTAGTTGGTCTCGCGGATCTTGACGTCGGTCTTTGGAGCGTCGGCCATCAGCTGTAAGTGTGACGGGTCGGGTCGCGTTTGCGTCGCCTGCGAGCACCGAGGCCTGGACCCGGTACCGCAGACTTGACGGGTACGATCGCGACGATGAAGCTCCCGCTGTCCCGAAAATCCGGCGTCGAGCGAGAGGTCACGCCGCTGGAGCTGTTCTTCGATCTCGTCTATGTGTTCGCGATCAGTCAGCTCTCGCACCACCTGTACACGAACCTGAACGTCCGCGGTGGGCTGCAGACCGCGATCTTGGCGCTTGCCGTGATCTACGCGTGGTACATGACAACTTGGGGGACCAATTGGCTTGACCCCGACCGCGTCGAGGTCAAGCTGTTCATCGTCGCCTTGATGTTCTGCAGCCTGCTGATGTCGGTTTCGATCGGCGGCGCCTTCGGTCCCCGCGCGTGGCTGTTCGTGACGGCGTTCCTGCTGATGCAGGTGATTCGTGCGGTGTTCATGATCGCCGCCATGCAGCGCCGGGACCTCAGTGCGCACTTCGTCAACGACCTTGTCTGGGAGCTACTGGCCGGCATCTTCTGGATAGTCGGCGCGTTCGTTCATGGCGATGCCCGAATGGTTATATGGGGGCTCGCCGTCGTGGTCTCCGAACTCGGTGTGGCGACCCTCCACTGGCTGCCCGGGCGCGGCAGACAGATCGAGATCGGGCAGACCGAGGTGGCGGGCGAGCACCTGATCGAGCGGTTCCGGCTGTTCTTTCTGATCGCACTCGGTGAGACGGTCGTGACCACCGGGACGGCGTTCACCGAGCGGCCGTTCACCGTCGCCCGATTGGGTGTCCTTGCGATCAGCTTCCTCGGCAGCGTCGCGCTGTGGTGGTGCTACTTCCAGCGCATGGAGGAGATCGGAGTGCAGGCGACGCGTGATGCCGACGACGCGGGCGCGGCCGGCCACGTCGGCATCGCAGGCACATGGGCGCTGCCGATCATGGTCGCGGCGCTGATCGCGATCGCCGTGGCGGATGAGGTCGCCATAACCTCGCCAGGTGCCAGCCCGTCGGTCGGCTTCATCGTGTTGTGCTTCGGTGGACCGCTGGCGTTCCTGCTCGCCCAAAGCGTCTTCCTGACACTCATACACTTCGAGTTGCCGCGCTCGCGACCGCTCGGCATCATCGCGCTGGTCTGTCTGGCGTTGATCTCGATTCCGTTCAGCCATGCCGTCGGGATCGCTCTGGCGACGGCGGTCCTGTTGGCGGTCGCGGTCAGCGATGCACGCCTAGATTCGGACGAACTGGATACCGCAGCCGCGGTGCCGTGACGCCGGGCGCGTCGACGCTGGCGACGCCAGGCAGGGGCCCTGTTACCGCGCGTGCGCTCAGCCGAGCAACATTCGCTGCAGCGCCTGACGGCTGCGCTCGCTGCGAGCCGCCGCCTCGGCGATGAGACGGGAAACGCCATCGAGCCAAGCATCGATGTCAAGCCGCTCGGATTTGAGCGTGATCCCGCCCGATGCCCGTGCGCGGACGGTTTCGATGTTGGCGCCCTTACGTCTCAACTCGAGTGTCTCCGAGCCGTTTGTGACGCTGATCCGCACCACGACCTTCGGCCCCCGGAACCCTTGCTTGTGACGTTCGACCGCGGTCATCCCGGGCAGCATGTCCTCAAGCTTCGTCGCCAGCCCCTCAACGAACGCGCCCGAATCCGCGAGATCTGCGCGCAGTGAGGCGGCCACCAAATCAAGCTCAGAGATGTCGCCCGACGCCGGATCGAGGTCCGAGCCGCTGATGCCAGGTTCGAGCTCTGAGCCAGTGCCCGGCTCGGGCTCACCGTTGCCTGAGGGAACGAGATCGCTGTGCATAGCTGGAGCCTACGCCACCACGGGCCCGAATAGCACGTCGCAGGGCCCCCTGACAACAATATGCAACTATAGGTTGCAGTTGTCGATCGAATGTGCAACCATTAGTTGCACATTCGATGTCGTCATCCGGGCGGCAGAGCCAATACGAGGTGAAAACCGTGAGCAGCAACGTCGTAGAACATGAAGTCCTGGTCGACGCACCGATCGATCTGGTTTGGGACGTCGTAACCAAGCCGGAGCACGTGCGGCAGTGGTTCGGAGCCGACGTCGATCTGATCGCCGAGCCCGGCGCCAGTGGCGAGCTCCGCTTCTCGCGCAGGGACAACGACGAGCAGGTAGTCCTACGTGCGGTCGTGGATCGCGTGCTTCGTCCCCATCTCTACGAACTGCACTGGACCGGACACCCGAGCGAGCCCGTGGGCGACCACCCCTGGACCCAGGTGTCGTTCAGTTTCAGCAGCGAGGGCGACGGAACACGGCTGCGCGTGACCGAGACCGGATTTGAGCATGTCGGCCTCAAAGGCGAAGCCGCCGAGAGCTACCGGCAGGGACACGTTCAAGGCTGGAACGGCCTTATCGACAGCCTGTCGGCATACACCGCATCGATTCACAGCGGGGTCGCGTGACAACAACTGGCGATGAACTGTGGGCGGCCATAGCGGAGCCATCGCGTCGCCGCCTGCTTGACGCATTGCTGACGACCCCGGGCGGGACCGCGAGCTCGTTGGCGGGTGAGCTACCACTCACCCGCCAGGCGATCGCCAAGCACCTGCTCGTACTCGAGCGCACCGGGCTGGTGACCACCACCAAGGTTGGCCGCGAGCTGCGCTACACCGTCGACCCGGATCGCGTCGCCGAGGCTTCGGCGCTGCTGCGTGATGCAGGCAGCCGCTGGGACCGCCGCCTGGCCGCGATCAAACAGCTGGCCGAGTCGCTCAAGGACGATCCGGCCTATGGAGCGGAATCAGAGCGCACGCAAGCGTGAACGGCCCCCACGCCGACGCACCATCCGGGACAGGTTCCAGAAACTCCAGAATCGCCCCGCTGACCGGCGCCGGTGTAGCTCCCGGCGGCTGCACGTACTCACAAATAGACCCGAGCTACCCATCAGACGCTCCCTGTTGTCGGGATCCGAAGATCCTCGTCAGAACCCATATTCGCCTGCTGGACTAGGTAGTCAATAACAGGCGCCGGACGGACTTCGCAAAATGGCGGGTTTTGATGCGACTCAAGCCAGGCCGTCCGCGCCGTGGTGGCGCCGCGACCGAGAACTGTTCGGACTGGGTCCACAGCTGAAGCGTCGGGTTCATCCTTCATCTGCGGGCACACCTGGCCGGGCGTGTCAGCGCCAGTTGACCTCCAAACGCGGTGAGAGCTGTCTATGCTGCGGCCAGCCCCGGCATCTGATCCAAGGAGTCACACGTTGCCCGAAATCGAAGCGCACATCACCGGTACCGTCTGGAAGATCGAGGTCGCTGTCGGCGACACGATCGAGGAGGGCGACACCGTTGTGATCCTCGAGTCGATGAAGATGGAAATGCCGGTCGAGGCCGAGGACGAGGGCGTGGTCAAACAGATCCTCTGCGAAGAGGGTCAGGCGGTCTCCGAGGGCGATCCGCTGATCGTGCTCGAATAGTCGCGCGCAGCTGAGCCTAAGCCATGGGGGAACTCCGGCTGGACTGGCCCGCGCCGCTGGTAGCCCGCCTGACGATCTCAAATCCAGAGAAACGTGGAGCCCTGGATCGCCAGCTGCTCGACGACTTCGTGCGTGTGGTTCCAGCGCTTGACGCGCGTGCGCTGATCATCACCGGCGAGGACAAGATGTTCTCGGCCGGTTACGACATTCGCGACCTGCCGTCCGAGCTGCTCGCCGAGGAAGCCGAGGAGCTGATCGCGCACCCCTACACCGAGGCGGTCGAAGCCGTACAGGACTTCCCCTATCCGACGCTTGCAGCATTGAAAGGGCACGCACTCGGAGGCGGCCTTGAACTCGCGGTCGCCTGTGACCTGCGCGTCGCCGCAGCCGATATCGCACTGGGCATGCCGCCCGCCAAACTCGGCTTGATCTACTCGCACACGGGGCTGCGCAGCTTCATCGACCTGATCGGCGCCGGCCGCACCCGTGAGCTGTTTCTGACCGGCCGCCGAATCACAGCAACCAAGGCACTGAGCTGGGGATTGGTGAACGAAGTCATCAGCACCGACGAGCTTGCCGACTGGACGCTGAGGCTGGCAGCGGAGATGGCCGACGAGAACGCGCCGCTCTCCCAGCGCGGGAATAAGCGCATGATCCGGGCGCTACTGGCCGCCCAGGACGCGCTTGATCCCGACCTCGAGGCGCAGTTGACCGACCTACGCCGCTCGTCATTTGGCTCCTCCGACTTCGCCGAAGGAGTATTGGCTTTCCGCGAGAAGCGTGCCCCACGCTGGCGCGGAGAGTAGTCCTAGTCCTCGTAGGGGACGAAGTCCGCCTTGCGCGCCCCGCACACTGGGCAGTACCACGTCTCGGGGATGTCCTCAAAGGCGGTGCCGGGAAGCACGCCGCCGTCGGGATCGCCCTCCTCGGGGTCATAGATGAACCCGCAGGATTCGCAGATGTATCTCATGCTCGTCAGGGTAGACAATGCGGCCTGATTCGCATGTGTCGGACGCACCAAGCGGCTGGACCAGACGGCTGCCAGCCGCGAGCGGCTGAGTGCCACCGCACTCAACGCGCGCAGTCGCGTTGTACCGTGCTGGCATGAAGGAAACGCCAAGGCGCATTTCACCCGATGAAGAGCCGCATGATGGCGAACCGGTAGTGCCCCGCCCGGCAGCCACGGTGGTGGTGCTGCGGGACGGCGAGGAGACGCTCGAAGTGCTGATGGTTCAGCGCCATCACGACGCGCGTTTCATGGGCGGAGTCTGGGTGTTCCCAGGCGGCGCCGTCGATCAACAGGACGGGATCGGTGATGACGGCGTGCGCAGTGCTGCCGTGCGCGAACTGTACGAGGAGGCTGGGATCGAGCTTGCCGACCCGTCGTTACTTGTCACCTTTGCGCGGTGGATTACGCCGCCGGAGTCGCGCCGGCGGTTCGATACCTGGTTCTTCCTCGCTCCGGTGCCGGCGCAGTACACGGTCAAGCTATCCGCAGGCGAACTCATAGCCCATCGCTGGGTAACCCCGAGCGCCGCGCTCGAGGCCAGCCAGTCGGGCGAGATGCCGATGGTGTTTCCGACGATTAGAACCCTGCAGAGCCTGCTGCCGCATAGGTCCACTACCGCAGCGTTCGCCGAGCTCGGCGACCGTGAGGTACACCCATTGCAACCGCGCGTGGTCGGGACCGGCGGCCAGACGCAGCTTGTGCTCCCGGGAGACCCCGGGTATCCGATCTAGTAGCGCCCGGCCGGCGCGCATCCCGCGCTAGCTGGACGTATCGGCAGGGTTCACACCTCGCGACGGCCGCAACCCCAGCAGCCCTCCCAGGGTGACAAAACCGATCATGCACAGACTCGCATCTACGAGGCCGCGCAGCACGCCGTCGTAGGGATCGTCCGTGACGATGCCCTGGAGGCTGAACAAAACCAGGATTCCGGCACTCAACAGCAGCGCCGTCTGGGTCGCGCTGATCGGAATACCCAGGTCCGCGGCGATGTCAGTCGACGGGCCACGTTTCTGAGGGCGCATGCGTATCGCCTCGAGCGCCGTCGGCACGGCGAACAGCAGCGCCGAGGCCGAGAGCCCGGCCGCGATCGCGGCCGCCAGCTCCCAACCCCACGCGAATTGGTGCGGCGCGGTGATCGGTATCAGCGCGAGCCCGATTGTGACCGCTGCGCCGGCGACGAGCCCCACAGCCGCGCGGCGGCTGAGGATCGTTGCCTGATCTCGGTTCAGGACCTCGCTCTTGCGAAGCCTGAACGCCTTCAGCAGGGCCGAGCCACCGGCGGCAAGAGCGAACTGCGCGCCGACCACGATGAGCACCATTGCAACCCTAAACCCGGCATTCGAGCGCGTCGTGGCATTGATCGTCGCGACCACCGGCGTCAGTACGAGCAACGATAGTGCGGTGACTACCAACGCGGCGAAGCTGTCGCGTGTCGCGCGCCGGGCGGAGCTGCTCCCAAGTTGATCCGCGAACGCCACGGCGACCTGCTCGGGCGTACCGAGCTTAGCTTCTGGATCTTCTGTGAGGTGATCCTGAAATTCAGCGATGATGCGCAGGCGGCGGGTCCTTCCGACCTTCACGCGTGCGAGGGCCGCGTCCAGCTCGTCGAGGTAGCTCATCCCAGCACCGCCTCCATCGTCGTCGCGAATGCGCGCCAATCGCTGCGTTTGTCCGCCAGCGCCTTGGCGCCTCTCCCGGTCACCGCGTAGACACGGCGGCGGCGCCCACTGTCCGTCGACCACTTGCTGGTGAGCAGCCCGTCGGCCTCGAGCCGGTGCAACGCCGGGTAAACGGTGCCCTCCGGGAGGTCCAGCTCACCCCCCGAGCGCCGTTTCAGCTCCTCGATCACGGCGTAGCCATGTAGCTCACGGTCGCGCAGGACAGCGAGGATCAGCCCGTCGAGATGTCCCTTCAGCTGTTGCGGGGTCGTCATACCTAGCCATACTAGGCCTAGTAATCCTAGGTGTCAAGTCGGAGGCCCCTCAACGGCCGCGCGCCAGTTCCCACAGCACCGCCAGTTCGCGCGGCCCGCGCCTGTTCGCACCAGCGTCGCCTGTTCGCACCAGCGTCGCCTGTTCGCACCAGCGTCGCCGGCACCAGCGTCGCCAATTGGCACCAGCGTCGCGGGATGTTCAGGTGTCGTTGCTGAAGTTCGGCAGGTGAAGCGTGCGCAGCCAATTCGAAACGTGGACGTTGAGGATCGTGAACTCGCCGGTCCAGATCAACACACCCATCGCCACGAGAATCATGCCCCCGCCCACGATCACCACTGAGTAGTGACGCTTGATCACGTTCAGCATCGACGTGACCTTTCCGAACGCGAGCCCGGTGATCAGGAACGGCACGCCCAGTCCGAGACAGTAGAACGCCATCAGAAACGCACCGCGAGCGGCAGAATTCGAGGTGCTGGCGGCCGCGGTGATCGCCGCCAGAGTCGGCCCGATGCACGGCGTCCACGCAACCGCAAACGCCATCCCCACCAGTACCGGCCCACCGCTGCGAGCACTCTCCATCAGCTTCGGGACGTGGTACTCACGGGCGAGCTGCGGAATGAACGGGCTCGCCATGAACAGCAGCCCCATCAGGATGATGATCGCGCCGCAGACATGTAGCGCGGCCTGGCCCGTCAACGCTCCCCGCAACGCCCGCTCTCCCAGCAGGCTGAGCGCGATGAAAATGGCGCTGAAAGATCCGATGAATGCCAGCGTCGGACCAATCACATTGCGGGCCTTGAGCTCGCTCACATCGCGGGCGCCGGCCACGGCGCTGATGTAGCCCGGCACCAGCGGCAGCACACATGGGCTCAGGAAACTGATCAGTCCGGCCGTGAAGGCGACCGGTATTGCAATGCCAGAGGCGGGGTCCATCGGTGGATTGAGATTATCCCGCCGCAGCTAAAGCGGCTCGGTTACGACTTCATGTGCAAGCACCACGGCTGTGACATTTCCGCAACAGGGGGTCAATCAGCCCCTCCTCGCGCCTCTATTAACCATGCGCGATTCACTTCCCCACCCGCCTCGAGACGTATGCGGGCCTGATTCACCCCAAGATCCACGCGAAGCGGGAATTTAACGCTGTGGGAGCTCACTTTTCCCCTTTCGCGGCCCGCGGCCGCTGGCACCGCGTGAGAAGACGCGTGCTCACCCGCGCCTCGAACCACACCAAGGCCAAGCACACGACTGCGAAGCACACGACCGCCAAGTTCAGGACCGGAACGCAGACCGCCACAAACCACACGACCGCAACGCCCACCACAAACCACACGACCACGAAATGCTGTTAGCCGACAGAAAACGGATCGACGCGATGGCAGCGACACGTGGCGGGCACGTGTCGCGTAGGCAGCTGATGCATGCCGGATACTCCACGAGCACCATCAGCTGCTGGCTTCGCCAGCGTGAGCTCGTCGCGGTGTTTCAAGGGGTGTACGCCCTCGGACATGTGCCCCGCGACCCAGGGGCGCGAGCGTGGGCCGCGATCTTGGCAGCCGGGGACCGGGCAGCAATCGCCGGCAACGCGGCTGGTTTCATTTACCGGGTTGTCAACCAATGGGAGGAGCCGATCGAGGTCGTCACTCCAGATCACGTCGTGCGTCCAGGGTTGGCGGTGAGCCGCAGCCAAACACTGATCGAGGCCGACCTGCGGCACATACGAGGGCTGCCCGTGACAAGTCCGGCACGCACAGCACTTGACCTCGTGCCGCGACTGACACCCAGACGTCGAATTAGGCTGCTGAATGAGCTGCGGATGGAGCAGCGTCTTGAACTCGAGCAGCTCCGCGACGTGATCGGACGCAACCACCGTCATCGCGGTGCGCGGATTCTGCTCGAGCTGATCGGGGATGCTCAGAAGCAGCCAACACGTTCCCAGCTCGAGGAGCAATTCCTAGCGATGGTCAATCGCTACGGGCTACCGACACCGGTCGTCAATCTGGTAATCGGAGGAAGGCGGGTCGACGCGTTCTTTCCCAAGCAAGGCCTTGTCGTCGAGCTCGACGGCTGGGCGACACACGGCTGGAAACATGCCTTCGAAGCAGATCGTGAGTCGATGATCGAGGTAATGGCCCGAACGGGACATCCGACGCTGCGGCTCAGTTACGACCAGACCACCCGTCACGCCGCACGTACCGCAAAGCAACTCAAGGCCGTCTTAGACCGAATCGACGCGCAAGGCTCGGCTTGACGCGCAACGCCTGGCTTGACGCTATCCAACCAGCGCCGTCGCACGTCGGTGCATCGAGGAGACGATTGACGCGGAGGTGCGCGAAGCGCACCGGTCATCATCGGAGACAAACATCAGGCGCAGCACAAGCTGCGCCCCCTTCCCCAGCCAAGTTTCCTGCGCGTCACGAGATCGAGTCTTGAGCTCGCTCAGGCCACGACGTCAGGGACTCGATTCCGAGCCGCCGACGCCGCGGCGTCCCAACTGGCGCTAGTCGCGCTCGAGCAGCAGCGCGATCCCTTGGCCTCCGCCGATGCAGAGCGTCACGAGACCGAGCTTGAGGTCGCGGTCCTCCATATCGTCGAGGATCTTTGCGGTGATCGCCGCTCCGGTTGCTCCGATCGGGTGACCGAGAGCGATGGCGCCGCCGTTGGGATTCACCTTCGCCTGATCAAGGCCGAGGTCGTCGATCACCGCCAGTGCCTGCGCGGCAAACGCCTCGTTCAGCTCGATCACCTCAACCTCATCGAGCGACTTCCCGGCGCGATCGAGGGCCTTGCGCACAGCCGGGACAGGTCCGATCCCCATGATCGACGGGTCGACACCACAGGACGCGTAGCTCAAGATCCGCGCGCGGATCGGGGCGCCGTATTCGGCGGCACGTTCGGCGCTCATCAGCACCACCGCCGCGCCGGCATCGTTCATACCCGAGGCGTTGCCCGCTGTGACCGTCCCGTCCTTCTTGAACACCGGCTTCAGCCTGCCCATCGATTCGACCGTGGCGTCGGGACGAATGTGCTCGTCGCGCGTGAACTCCACGGTCTCACGCTTGACCTTCACCGGCACCGGCACGATCTGGCGGTCGAAGCGGCCCGCCTCCCAGGCCGCATTGGCGCGGCGATGCGACTCAACTGCGAACTCATCCTGACGTTCGCGCGAAATCGATCCGCGTTCTGCGAGGTTCTCGGCGGTGACTCCCATCAGTACGTCGCTGAAGGGATCAGTGAGCGCGCCCATCACCGGATCGACAAGGGTCGACTCGCCCATGCGAGCACCCCAACGGGCGGCCGGCATCCAGTAGGGCCCGCGGGACATCGACTCGGCGCCGCCGGTGAGCACGACGGTGGCGTCGCCGGTCTGAATCGTCTGGCACCCGGTAACGATCGACTGCACGCCGGTGCCGCACAGACGGTTGACCGTGTAGGCCGGCGTTTCCTTGGGCAACCCCGACTTCATCCCGACCACGCGAGCCATGTAGGCGTCACCCGGTTCGGTATGGATCACGTTGCCGAACACGACGTGTTCAACCTGCTCTGGCTCGAGTCCGGCGCGCTCGATCGCGGCCTTTGAGGCGATCGCTCCCAGATCCGACGGCGGCACGGATGCCAGCGATTTTCCGTACGAACCGATGGGGGTCCTGGTAGCGGCGGCGATAACGACTCCGGTCACGGCGAATGTCCTTTCAGACGCAGGGATGCGGGGCCGGCCGGCTCCCGCTCTTCTCAAAGCATGTCAGAGCGTGCTTTCCGGGGGTGGCCTTGGGGGCCGCCCCCGTCACCCGGCTGCCGCTCGACACAGCGTCCGGGGTGCGATCAGACCCGCAGATGCGATCAGACCCGGGGCGCGCCGTCGGGCCGCGCGGGCCACTGCACCCCTTCAGGCACCAGGCCCTCGGCGTCCAGCTTGTCCAGATGCGCTGCCATCGTCCAGCCGGCGGGCGCGCGCAGTTCCGGCGGTGCGTCACCCCAGACGGCGTCAAGCAGCTCATCTGAGCTCCTCAGCCCGCTGTCGAGTGCGGCCAGCAGCCGCTGCTCACGCTCGAGCCGGTGGTCCATGTATTCGGAGAGCTTGGCGTCCGCGTCGGTGACGAGTGGACCGTGGCCTGGAGCGATCAGGGTGGCGTCGGCGACGTTCATGTGCGACAGCGCCGCACGCACCTTCGCAAGCCCGGCGAGGTACTCACCCAGCTGCGTGGCCACGAACACGCTGCCTTCGCCCAGGACCGCGTCTCCCGTGTAGGCGATTCCGTCCTCGGAAACAAAAACCAGATGATCTGGTGCGTGACCGGGTACAGCAATTACATGCAACGGTCCAATCTGATCCCCGTCGTGCAGCTCGATATGTGGCGGCGGGCCGTGCGTCGACGGCGCCGGGAGGCCCGGCAGCTCGCGTGCAGATGCCACCGGGACCGGAGAAAACCGCTGCACCAGTACTGGCACGGCGTCGGCATGATCGATGTGATCATGGGTGAGGATGATCGCGCCGAGTCCACCACGTGCGTCGATCTCGTCGCTGATCTCGTCCAAGTGCTCGGGCAGAGCCGGGCCGGGGTCGATCACCCACGCCGGTTCCCGTCCTACGATCCATGTGTTGGTCCCGGTGAGGGTGAAGGCACTGGGATTGTTGGCACGGATACCGACTGCGTCGCGGCCGAGCGGCTCGATCCGGTTCATTCAGAGAGCATAAGTGGCTGAACACGATCAACCAGAAGAACTGAATGACGAGCCGGGCGGCAGCGCAATAGCGGACGCCGCTGGGCTCGACGACAAGAAGGCGTCGCGAAATCTGCGCAACGGGCTGATCTCGCTGGTGATCCTGATCGCGATGATCGTCGGCCTATTGCTGGCGGTGCCCGGTCTGCATGAGGTCTCTCAGCAGCTGACCAACTTCCCACTCGGCTTTGTGTTGATCGGGATTGGGCTCGAGGTCCTCAGCTGCGTCTGTTACATCATCGCGTTCCTGCAGGTGTTCGATCGCGCTCCGGTTCGCTTCGGGGCGCGTGTGGCGATGAGCGAGTTGGCGTTCGGAGCCGCCGTATCACTGGGGGGCGCCGGATCTATTGCGGTTGGCGCCTGGTTGCTGATTGAGCGCGGTGCCAAGGCATCGCGAGTCGCCGAGCGCTCGGCGGTGCTGTTCCTGCTGACAAGCGCGGTGAACATCATGGTTCTAGCGATCGTCGGCATCGGCACCTGGCTGCACATCATCCCGGGAAATCACAATCCGCTGCTTAGCCTGCTACCGGGCGCGGTGGGCGCATTGCTGTTCTTCGGGTTCCTCTCGTTGCCGTGGCTGACCAGGAAAATCGTCGGCCCTGATCCGCAGAACCGGATCAAACGCTCGATGTTGGTCACCTCCGAGACGATCACCGCCACCTGGCTGATCCTGAAAACACCGGACTGGCGGCTGGTCGGTGCCTGGGGTTACCTGCTGTTCGACATCGCCGTGTTGTGGGTGTGTTTCCTCGCGCTCGGTCATGCTCCCCCGATTTCGACCGTGATCCTCGCTTACCAGATTGGTTACCTCTCGAACTTCATCCCGATTCCAGGCGGCATCGGAGTTATGGACGGTTCATTCGTCGGCATGTTCGTGCTCTTCGGGATGAACGCGGCGGAGGCCACATCGGCGACGCTGGTCTACCACGCCATCTCACTGTGGGTCCCCGCCGTGTGGGGAACGATCGCTTTCATCCTGCTCCGGCGCACCCGCAATCAGCCGCTGGAGTTGCGGCTCCCGCGGCTCCGCATACCGCGCAAAGAGCGCCAATAAGCGCGGTCGCGCGGCCGACTGACAGCGGCGCCGTGCTGTGGGCGGCCGCCTGCAGCATCCCAGCCAGGATGCATCGCTCCGGCAGAGGATCTATGTTTCAGCCTGATGAACGGCGGGTCCAGTCAGGCATCATCGCCCGCGGGCGATGGCACGCCACCAGGTTTACAAGAGTCTCCCCCACCACCGCAGATCTCGTGGCCAAGGGTCGGGGTGATGCTACTCGTGCTTGCCTGCGTAGCGGCGGCGGTTTGGAAACTGGCCTCAAATGTCAACGCCAGCGGGGCCGCGACCGGCCGCCCGGACTCGGCCTACGCACCCTACGTGGATGCGACGCTGACGCCGACATACCCGTTCCAATCACCGAAGTCGAATCCGGTCTCAAGCTTCTATCTCGGATTCATCGTGAGCGACAAGAACGCGCTCTGCACGCCGAGTTGGGGCACCTTCTACACGCTCGCACAGGCTGACGAGCAGCTGAACATGAGCTCGCGGATCGCTCAGGTTCGCGCGGAGGGAGGGAACCCTGCGATCTCGTTTGGCGGCGAGGCCAACACCGAGCTTGCCGCGGGTTGCACAAGCGTCAGCAAGCTGACCGCCGCGTACCGCACGACGATCGACACCTACAAGCTGAACACCGTCGATTTCGACGTTGAGGGAACAACCCTGGCCAACCAGGCCGCCAACCTCCGCCGCGCGAGAGCTGTAGCCCGAATCCAACAGCAGGACCCCAAGCTAAAGGTCTGGATGACGCTGCCGGTTGCCAAGTCGGGACTTACTGCTGAAGGGCTCGCGACCGTGCGCGCGATGCTGCAGGCGCACGTGCGGCTCGCCGGCGTTAACGCGATGGCGATGGACTTCGGTCCCGGACAAGGTGCGTCCTCGGACCTGCTGGGGACGATCGAAGCATCGCTCTACGCGACCCACGCGCAGGTCCAGACGCTATGGCGGCAGGCGAGCCTTTCGAGCTCCAGTGCAGACGCCTGGCAGCACATGGGGGTAACCGTGATGATCGGCGTCAACGACGTCGAGTCCGAGCACTTCACCACCAGCGACGCTCATGGGCTCAGCAAATTCGTCAACAGCCAGCAGATCAAGCGAGTCTCGATCTGGTCGCTGAACCGCGATTCGCAGTGCGGCGGGACGTTCGCAGCCACCGGCGAGCTATCAAACAACTGCAGCGGGGTTCGCCAGAGTGCGTTGGAGTTCACGCGCATTCTGGGGCAGCTCCCAGGCACCGACATCGCTCAGACCTCGACGGCCGGCAGCGCGCCCTCACCGACCGGGACGAGCACCGCTGGTTCCCCTGGCGGCGTCCCCTACCCGGTCTGGTCCGCTAACGCGCAGTACACGGCGGGCTATAAGGTCGTCTGGCAGGGCACGATCTACCAGGCGCAATGGTGGACGCAGGGGACTGCGCCCGACTCCGTAACCAACGGGTCCGCGAACCCGTGGATGGTGATCGGCCCGGTTACGAGCGACGCCCATTACGTGCCCGAGTTGCTCCCGCAGGGGCACGGCAGCTTTCCGACCTGGAAACCGGGCGGGATCTACCACGCCGCGGACCGCGTGAAGTTCAACGGGCTGCCCTACGAGGCACGGTGGTACACGGTCGGCACGCAACCGACCGCACAGCTGCCGGCCGACCCGTCGGCTCCGTGGAAACCGCTGTTCACCGCTCCGGGAGAACCCGCCGCCAGTTCGACTGGCTCATAAGACGATGATCAGGAGCCGAGGAGTGCGAAGCCAATGAGGTTGTGGCCCAAGGTCGATCCCGTTACCGGTCTGCGCCGGCAACTGGGAGCCGACGATCACGCGAACCCGATGCCGCAGGTCCCGAGGATCGCCGGCGAATGGTCGATGTTGTTCGGCCGTGCCGCCGTGGTGGTCACCGTCGGGGCCTGGGCCGCGCTGGCGTTCACGCTGATCAAGAGTCAGTTCTTCGACCACGGAGCCAACAAGGCGAGTCTGCTCGACATGATCCTGTACTTGGTGGTCGTCACATTTCTGGCGGCGTCCGCCGTCGCCTACTTGGTGGCGCGACTAGGTTTCTACTACCGGGCCAGCAAGCACCGCCGCGTGCCGCGAGCGGTTCTGAACGCTTTCTACGTCGAGCGCCAGCCGAGCCTGACCGCACTGGTTCCCTCCTACCAGGAGGAGCGCGGGGTGATCTTCATGACGCTGCTGTCGATTGCACTGCAGGAGTTTCCGGACCTGCGAGTGGTGCTGCTGATCGACGACCCTCCGCGCCCGCGCTACCGCGGCCCCTACGAGCTGCTCGAGGGCGCGCGAGCACTGCCGGGTGAGATCGAGTCGCTGTTGGAGCCGCTGCGCGAGCGCTTCGAAGCTGAGCTCAACGACTTCGAGCGCAATCCCACGGTGTCACGCAAGACGATTCTCAAGCTAGCCAAGGAGTACGAGTACGCCGGCGACTGGCTCAAGCAGCTGATCGAGTCCAAGAAGCCAAGCGACCACAATGAGCAGTTCTTTGCCAACTACGTGCTCGGGCAGTTGCGGGCCGACCTCACGCTGACCGGCACCGCCCTACGCAGCGCCGCGGAGGACGCGCCGGAGGAGGTTCCGGAGGCGATGCTGCTGCAGCTGCATAAGCGTCTGCTGTGGACGTTCAAGGCCTCGGTCACGAGCTTTGAACGCAAGAGCTTCGTTTCGCTATCCCAGGAGGCGAACAAAGCGATGAACCTGAACAGCTATATCGGCCTGATGGGGCGTGAACTGGTCGTTACCGACACTCCGGCCGGGCGCACGCTGGTGGAGGCCGACAATGTCGATCCGAACATGGTGGTTCCGGACAGCGACTACGTGATGACGATCGACGCCGACAGCGTGATCCTGCCTGAGTATGCGCTGCGACTGGTCTACTTGATGGAACAGCCTGAGAACGCCCGCATGGCGGTTGCGCAGAGCCCGTACAGTGCATTCCCCGGTGCACGCACGCGAATCGAACGCATCGCCGGAGCCACCACCGACCTGCAGCACATCATCCACCAGGGAATGACCTACAACAACGCGTCGTTCTGGGTGGGGGCGAACGCCGTGCTGCGCAAGTCCGCGCTGCTGGAGATCGAGACCGTCGACTACAGCGGTGGATACCCGGTGCGACGCTATATCTCCGATCGCACCGTGATCGAGGACACCGAGTCCACGGTTGATCTCGCCGCCGACGGCTGGGTGCTTTACAACTACCCCGAGCGGCTCGCCTACAGTGCGACGCCACCAGACTTCGGGTCGCTCTGCATTCAGCGCCACCGCTGGGCCAATGGTGGGTTGCTGATCATCCCCAAGCTGCGACGCTGTATCCGCATGCGCCGCAGCCGCGGCGAGCGCACCGGAATCGCGGAGATTCTGCTGCGCCTGAATTACATGGCATCGGTGTTCTGGGCCTCGCTGTGCGTGCTGCTGCTGATGGTGTTCCGCTTTGACGGGACGCTGCTGACGCCGCTCACATACGTGATTGCCATCCCGTATTTCCTGGCAATGGCGGTCGATCTGCGCTACTGCGGATATCGGGCAACCGACGCGATCCGCATCTACGGGTTCAATCTGCTGTTGCTTCCGGTGAACCTGTTCGGCAGCCTCAGCTCGGTGGTCCAGGCCTTGACCGGCTCTAAGGGCCGGTTCATCCGTACCCCGAAGGTCAAGAACCGCACCGTTCCCGGCTTCACCTACGTCGTGCTTCCCTACGTGCTTGTGGCGGTCTCCGCCTACACGTTCATCGAGGCCTACAACGCCAACCTCTGGGCGGACGCCGTGTTCGCGGCTATCAACGCTGTGCTGGCCGCATACGCGATCATCGCGTTCGTCGGGATCCGCACCTCGCTGGTTGACATCTACGTGAACGTGGTGTCCTGGCTCTACAAGCCCCAGCGTTTCAAGCCGGCGCCGGCGCGACGCGAACCAGAGGCGATTCTCAGCGCCGACAATGTCGATCAGGTCGACTGGAAACTCGTGCTCTACATGGGCTTCAACGATCGCCGCCGGCGTCCGCGCGAGCCGCAGCCCGAGGTGGCCGTCCCCACCGAGCAGGAACCAAACGGCTGAGGCTCCGGGCCACCGGACAGGAACCAAACGGCTGAGGCTCCGGGTCACCGGACAGGAACCGACCGGCTGAAGCTCCGGCCACTGGACCGTGCCTGGCGGTGACACTGCCGCAGACAGCGGCGGCTGATACACCTTGGCTGTGGCGCACAGAGAAATTCACTCCTACCTGATGGACATGGACGGCGTGCTCGTCTCCGAGGAACAGGCGATCCCCGGCGCGGCCGATTTCATAGCACGACTGCGCGAGCGTGAGATGCCGTTCCTGGTACTCACCAACAACTCGATCTACACGGCCCGCGATCTGTCGGCGCGGCTCAGCAGCAGCGGCATCGAAATCGCGGAGGCGAACATATGGACCTCCGCGCTGGCCACGGCCAAGTTCCTGCAGGATCAGCGCCCGAATGGATCCGCGTTCGTAATCGGGGAGTCAGGGTTGACCACGGCGCTGCATGTTGCAGGCTACACGCTGACTGAGAACGCTCCCGACTACGTGGTGCTCGGCGAGACCCGTACATACAGCTTCGAGCGGATCACCCAGGCGATCCGTCTGGTTGAGCGCGGCGCGCGCTTCATCGCCACCAACCCCGATGCCACCGGCCCGAGCGCGGCCGGGCCGTTGCCGGCAACCGGCGCGGTCGCAGCCCTGATCACACGCGCCACGGGAGTCGAGCCCTACTACGTGGGCAAGCCCAACCCGCTGATGATGCGCTCGGCGTTGAACGCGATCGGCGCGCACTCGGAGAGCTCGGTGATGATCGGCGACCGCATGGACACGGATGTGATCTGCGGTCTCGAAGCCGGCCTGCAGACGGTGCTGGTGTTGAGCGGCCTGACCACGATCGCCGAGGCAGAGCGCTTCCCCTACCGACCCTCACGCGTACTCGATTCAGTTGCCGACCTGATCGGCGACCTCGGCTAACGCCCCCCAACGCTCCGAAACGCCAGCGACCAGCGTGCTTGCGCGCGACCCGGCGCAGCGCTGGGCTAGACGCTCGGCGCCGGAGCGTTTTGGGTCTGCGATGCGACTTCACCGACTGCAGACTCACCTCAATACGACTTGAACTCGATCTCGGTAAACGCCGCGGGCCGGCCGCTGCTGTTGATCACGTTGTGCTCAGCCCCGGCCTTGCCCTCATAGGGCACGCCGGCCTCCTGCACGCGCGCGGAGCTATCTCCTTTGGCATCGACCACGGTGAAGTTCCCGCCCGTGACCGGTACCACCAGATAGTCGTACTCGTGAATGTGATGGCCGGTATCGGCCCCATCCGCGAAGCTCCAAGTGGTCACGCGGATCGTGTCGTTGTCGATGCCCACGCTCGATTCAGCAGCAGCCATTGCGCCTCCTGGTTGATCTGGGTTCGGCTAGCTTGCAGAGTGTGCCTGAAGGCGACACGATCCTGCGCGCAGCGCATCAGCTGACCGAGGCGCTGGCCGGCGAGCAGCTGATAGTCAGTACCCCGAACCCGCGTGGCCGTGCCGCCGGAGCCGGACGCCTGGACGGCCGCGTACTCGAGCGGATCGACACGCACGGCAAGCACCTGCTGCTGCGATTCGGGGACCTGGTGTTGCACAGCCATCTGGGGATGAGCGGAAGCTGGCGGACCTATCCGCTTGGCGCGGATTGGGGGCGGTCGCGCAACGCTGCTTGGGTCGTGCTGAGCGGGCATCACCACGAGGCCGCGCAGTTCAACGGGCCAACCCTGCGTGTGCTGCGCCGCAGTCAGCTGGCGCTGGACCCGCAGATCTCGCGGCTCGGCCCCGACCTGCTGGCACCCGACTTCGACGCTGACCAGACCGTCAGGGCGATGCGGGGCAGCGACCCCAAACGTGCGCTGGGCGACGCGCTGCTGGACCAGTGGCTGGTGGCCGGGATCGGAAACATCTACAAGTGCGAATCCTGTTTCGCCACCGGTCTCAGTCCGTGGCGCCCGCTCGGCGAGCTGACCGACGAGCAACTGCGGAGCACGCTGTTGAGCGCGCGCGAGCAGATGCTGGCGGCGGTGGCTAGTGGTCGCGCCGGCTTTGCGGTCTATGGGCGCCGTGGCCGCTGCGGACGTTGCGGCGGCCAAATCCGGCACCGGGGTCAAGGCGACGCCAACCGCACCACCTGGTGGTGCCCCAGCTGCCAGCTCTGAGCCGCTAAGCACCGAGCGGCGCAGTCTGTGGTGTGGCGCCGTTTCTGGCCGCCCCAGAAGATTTCTCTTGACATGTTCTTAGTGAGTGCTAACTTTATTCCCCGTCGTTAGTTAGTACTCACTAAATAGAGGAACCGATGACTTCCAGACTCCGCTCATCTCTGAGCACAGCTGAAGGACGGACCCGGGCCGGGACCCTTTTGGTCGTCTCGATCGGACTGTTCATGTGTGTGCTCGACAACCTCGTCGTAACCGTCGCGCTGCCGTCGATCCACCGTGACCTGCACGCCTCGATGCAGTCGCTGGAGTGGACTGTCAACGCGTACGTTCTCTCATACGCCGTGCTGCTTCTAACCGGCGCCGCGCTCGGCGATCGCTTCGGTCGCAAGCGCATGTTCATCTTCGGCGTGCTGGTGTTCATCGCCGGCTCCGCCGCCAACGCGGTCGCGCCCAACATGGGCGTGCTGATCGCCTCCCGCGCGGTCCAGGGCGTCGGCGGCGCAATCGTGACCCCGCTGACGCTGACACTGCTCGCCCAGGCGTTCCCGCCCAAGCAGCGCGGCCTCGCGCTCGGCGTCTGGTCAGGGATCAGCGGCATTGCTGTGGCAATCGGGCCGCTGGTCGGCGGCGCTCTGATCCAGATCGCCAACTGGCACTGGATCTTCTGGGTCAACGTGCCGATCGGATTGGCGCTGATGCCGTTCGCGTCGCGCATGCTGAAGGAGAGCTACGGCGAGAACCGCAGTCTCGACTTCCCTGGTCTGGCGCTGATCTCCAGCGGACTGTTCGGAATCGTGTTCGGGCTGATCCGGGCGCAGACCCTCGGCTGGGGCTCAACCGAGATCCTGATCTCGCTGATCGGTGGAGCGATCCTGACCTCGGCGTTCGTGCTCTACGAGCTGCGGGCCGAGCACCCGATGCTGCCGATGGAGTTCTTCAGGCGCCGCAGCTTCAGCGTCACCAACTTCGTCTCGCTGACGATGTACTTCGGGATGTTCGGGTCGATCTTCTTCATGAGCCAATACCTCCAGAACGTGCTCGGCAACAGCCCGTTCCAGACCGGCGTGAAGATGCTGGTCTGGACCGGCGCGACGCTGATCGTGGCCCCGATCGCCGGCGTTTTCTCCGAGCGCCTCGGCAGCCGCCCGTTCATGGTCGCGGGTATGACCCTGCAGGCGGTCGCGCTCGCTTGGCTGGCGCTGATCACCTCCACCGACACCAGCTATACGAGCATGATCATCCCGTTCGTGTTCGGTGGCGCCGGCATGGCGCTGGTGTTCGCACCGTCCGCAAACGCTGTGCTGTCCTCGGTCCGCACCGCGCAGGCCGGTCAGGCTTCGGGCGCCAACAACGCGATCCGCGAGCTCGGCGGAGTGCTCGGCATCTCGGTGCTCTCAACCGTGTTCACCGCGCACGGCGGCTACGCGAGCGCACAGGACTACGTGAACGGCCTGACCCCCACGATGTGGGTTGGCGCCGGCGTGCTGGCACTGGGCGCGCTGGTCGCGCTGGTGCTGAAGTTCAACACGCGCGAGCAGGCGGCTGAGGCTGGTTCTGGTTCCCCAAGACCAGAACCAGCAGCAAAGCTCCCGGCCGGCGTCCCGGTAAACGCGTAGCATTCAGCGAGACATGGCCACCACCGTCAAACCCGCAAGACAGCGCGTTCCCGCCGCAGAACGCCGGGACGCGCTGATCGAGGCGGCGGTGGCCGAGTTCTCGCTGACCGGTCTGCACGGCACGCCGGTCGACCGCATCGCCAAGCGCGTCGGCGTCGCGCAACCCTACGTTTTCAGCCTGTTCCCGACCAAGCGCGAGCTGTTCATCGCCTCGGTCGAGCGCTGCTTCGGGCGGGTGCTCGAGGCGTTCGACGCGGCGGTGGCCGAGTTTGATCCGGCGGCGGCGGCAGACGACGAAGACGCGATGACCGCGATCGGAAGCCGCTACACCGAGATGCTGGCCGGCGACCACTCGCTGCTGATGATGCAGCTGCAGGCCTACGCCGCCTGCGACGATCCGGTGATCCGCGAGCACGTTGCGGCCGCCTACGACAACCTCACCGAGCACATCGGGGCGCTGGTCCCGAGCGATCGCCGCGCCGAGCTCGTCGACTTCATGGCGCGCGGCGTGTGGATGACCGTGCGCACCGCGATGGGCGCCGACCCGGTCGCGTTGAAGGACGAGATGATCGAGCTGGGGATGAACGGCGGCCCCAGCGGCAAGCGCAACTGCTGAGCGCCGCTCAGCTGACTGCGGGCAGGCGCGCCCGCATCACCTGTACCGCCTCCGGGCTGGAATCGACGAGCACGTAGTGGCGGCCGGTTTTTGCCGCAACCGCGCCGAGCGTGCCGCTGCCGGCGAAGAAGTCAAGGCACCAGTCACCGGGACGACTTGACGCCAGCACCATTCGCCGCACTATCCCCTCCGGCTTCTGGGTCGCGTAGCCGGTCTTCTCCTTGCCGTTGGTGGCGACGATCGTGTGCCACCAGACGTCGGTCGGGAGCTTGCCGCGGGCGACCTTCTCCGCCGACACCAGCCCGGGCGCCATGTAGGGCTCGCGATCGACCTGCTCGCAATCGAAGTGGTAGCGGCGGATGTCCTTCACGTACACGAGGATCGTGTCGTGCTTGGCCGGCCAGCGCGATTTTGAGCGCGCGCCGTAGTCGTAGGCCCAGATGATCTCGTTGAGGAAGTTCTGGCGCCCGAAGATCTCATCGAGCAGCACCTTGCAGTAATGGGCCTCGCGGTAGTCGATGTGGAAATACAGCGTGCCGGTCTCGTTCAGCAGCCGGTGGGCCTGCTGCAGGCGCGGCTCGATGAACTCGAGGTACTGATCGAACGTGTCGTGATAAGAGGACTCGCCGATGCGGCTGGTGCGATAACGCCGTCCCTTGAAGCCGGTGCGATCGCCGTCGTCGTCCGGGATCGTCTGAATTCGCGTCCGCTGCTGCTGTTTACCGGTGTTGAAGGGCGGATCGATGTAGATCAGCTGAAAGCTGCCGTCGCTGAAGCGCGGGAGCACGTCGAGGTTATCGCCGAGAACGATCTCGTCAGTCTGCGGCGGCTGCGGTGCAACCGGCCAACTGGCTTCGCGTTGGCTCGCGGTTGACATCGCGCAGCTACAGCTTGACGAGGTCGCGCGTGGGCTCGATCTGCCAGCGCCGCGCAACGTCTTCATGGCGCTCGGTCAGCGCCCACCCGTCCGGTCGCTCGTCGCCGTCGTGCTGCGGGTGCGCGCCCTTCAGCGCCATCGAGCCGAAGTTGTCGCCGAGCCTGCGGATGTGGGCGACGTCCTCAGCGCTCAGCCGCTGCTCTGCTGGCAGTGCCGCGAGCTCCGCGCGTTTGCCCTCGATCGGTTTGGCCGCGGCTCCCGCTTCCTGAATCAGCGTCGGGACGACCGTCTCCACCGCCGGGTGCGCGAGGTTCCACTGGCACGCCAACTGGATCATCGAGAGTCCGTGTTGCTCGGCGATCGGTCGCATCTGCTCGAACCGCTCGCGCCCGGACTCGATCCACCCATCGGGGCGGAACTTACGGTGATCCTGGGGTGCCATCGGCTGTCCGGGGAACAGGTCCTCGAAGAACAGGCCGCCGTAGTCGACCACACGCGTGATCACCTTGATGTCGTTGTCGGCGGCGGCGTCGAGCACGTACTCGCCGGGCCACGGCTCGAGCGGGTTGAGGATCACCATCGCCCAGTCGATGCGGTCGCCGAAGCGCTCAAAGCAGTCGAGCAGGTCGAGCGTGAAACCGTTGGCAGGCCCGGGTGCGATACCGATTTTGCGCGTGAGGCCGGCGTCCTTCAGCGCCTGCATCCCGTCCCAGACGATCTCGCTCGTGTAGCCGGTCTGGTCCGGGTTGTGCAACAAGAGCAGGTCGAAGTTGTCGATCCCGACACGCTCCAGCGAGCGCTCGGCGGCCATCCTGAGGTAGGACGCGTACTGATCGGGACCACGCAGTCGCGGGTCGGTGAAACGCGGGAAGCCCTTGGCGCCCTCGCGCTCGCCCTCGTAGAAGTCGTGGCCGACAGCGCCGACGATGCTGATCTGATTGCGGGTCATGGCCGTTCGTTCGGTGCTGGCTTGGATGCCAGCACCGCCCGCCGGAAGCTCACCGTTGAACAGCCGCTTGAGTCCGCGTCCGAGCCGCGCGTCGGCCTCACCGGCACCGTAGGCGTCGGCGGTGATGACGGTTGAGATGTCGTGGCCCGGCGTAATGATCGCCTCGTAGCGATCATCATCTAGCGGCTCACCAAAGTGCATGAAACGCCCGCCGCTCCAGGTACCGAGCGCGACGCGCGTGGGGTCGATTCCAGACTTGCTCATCGCAGTTGATTCTAAGAGCCTCGACGACCCGCACGCGCTTGGCCCGAGTCGGCTAGGCCGCAGCGGTGACAGCTCGCCGCCGTGACGACCACAGCAGCATCCGGCGCCCGCCCGTGAGTCGCTGAACCTTGCTCCATGGCAGCAGCCGCCCGCCCCACCGCACCGGGTGCGCCATCAGTTGGCTGAGCGGTGTCTCGTGACAGAAGAGCCCGCCAGGGGCGAGAACGCGGCTCACCTCGTTCAGCGCGGTTTCGGGCGAGGCGATGTGGTAACAGGTCCCGAAATCGATCACGACGTCGAAGCTCCCGTCGGGGAACGGCATTTCGCGGACGTCGCCCTGCACGAGTTCAACGTTGAGACCGTCGGTGTGCTCGGCTGCGGTGTGCTCCGCCGCGATGTGCTCGGCCGCGATCGCAAGCAGCTCCGCGTCGATGTCAAGACCCACCAGCCGTGTGGGCAGACATAGCTCCGAGAGCACGGGCAGCGCAATCCCGCGGCCGCAGCCGATCTCGAGGATGCGAGCGCCCTTGGGGATCGCCAGCGCGTTCACGAACAGCGGAATCTCGATGCGCGATTGACGGCTGTTCTTGCCCTCATCGTTGGGGAATGGCCGATATTCGATGTCAGGACGAGGTTTGAAGAGTGGGCGAGTCGTCTCCATGGTGGGCTCCTGTCGAGTAATCCGTGAGTCAGTTATTGACCGACGGTCAGCAGGACCATACCTTCCGCCTTGATGCTTGTCAACCGACGGTCAATAAGCGCGCCTGTACGATCGCTGTGTGCCTGAACCCGCCTACGCGCGTCTGCAGCTGGACCAGCGCCGCAAGCAGCTGATCGACGCTGGTTTGACGTTGTTCATGGAGCGCTCATTTGACGACATCTCGATGAGCCAGATCGCGAAGACCGCAGGTGTCTCGAAGGCCCTGCTCTACCACTATTTCCCGTCCAAGGTCGACCTGTTCATGGCCGCGGTGGCCGACCAGGCGTCGGAGCTTCAGGCGCTGATTCAGTCAACCGAGGACGGCCCGCCTGAGCAACGGCTCGTCAGCACGCTCGATACGTACCTGACATGGATCGAGACCCACGCTCAGGCTTGGGCGAAGTTCATCCAGAGCGCTGCGGTCGTCCCGGAGGTCCGAGCGGTGGTCGTCGAGTTTCGCGGCAAGACGCTCGCGCGGATCGTCGAGGAGGTGACTGGAAGCGCGGTTCCCTCACCGCAGCTGAGGACGGCGCTGGAGGGGTGGCTCGGCTTCATGGACGCCGCGATCCTCGATTGGATCGAACATCGAGACCTCACGCGCGAGCAACTCCGTGAGATCCTGCTGAGCGCCTTCGGCGCGGCGGTGGGCTATGGTCCGCCGGTAACAGGACGCGAGAGCTAGCGCTCGACAGCGAGCCACTCGACGAACGAGGCGTGGCCCTCGGACCTGGCCAGCAGCTCGGTTCCGTCGCGCACCAGCAGAAAATCGCCCGGCTGCCCGGTCGGCAGATGTGGCAGCACGCCGGCGCCTTCATTTGAAAGCCAGACCGCACCGAGCTCCGAGACCAGCGATGCAAAAGCCCGGCGTTCGCGCGGCTCGACATAGGCCAGCACGGCAGTGTGAAAGATCACCAGCGTCGCGTCCGCGGGCGCCTCAGCGGCGAGATCCGGAAGGTCAACCAGCAGGTCGCCGCGGAAAACCTGCGGCCGGTGCCTGCGCGCGGTTGCCGCCGCCGCGAGCAACCGCGCTTCACGTTCGCTCTCCCCCGGCCAGATCAGGCACTGCAGCCAGTGCAGGTTGTCGTCGTCGCCGACGTCCAGCGGGTTAAGGTCGAGCCCCGCCCGCCAGACGATCTCGGGCACCTCGGTCGGCAGCGGCACCGGACCGCGCGGATCACAGGCCAGAGTGGGCGCCTGAGCGTCGCGCCCCCGAATCATGTGACCGGCGTAGTCATACGAGTAGAAGTCATGCAGCAACGTCAATCCGGCGGAAGCGCCGACCTCGAGCAGGGCCAGCGGCCCCGGGATCTGCGACAGTGCCGGCAGCAGCACGGCGCAGCGGGCGGCTTCGTTGGTCTGGGTGCGACGAGCATTCATCACCGCGCTCAGTTCTTCGCCGCGATTGCTGATCAGCGACCACAGCGAGTGGATGTCCGGCGGCACCATCTCAAGCAGCAGCCGCGCGGCGGCGAACAGCAGGTTCGGCTGGCGCTTGGGCGGCGGCAGCGTCCCGAGAAACGCGAGTACCGCTGGATCGCTGGCAACCGCATAAGCGAGCTGCTCATACGCAGGCGACTTTCCCGCGGCCTCAACCGCCGCGAACCGGCGATAGTTTTCGGCGATCGAGATCGAGCGGTCGTGACCGGTCATGCCGGCGGCGGGCGTTTCGGGCACGAGTAGCGAGTTTGTCGGTTACGATCGCCGGACGCAACCGAGTCTGACGTGGCGAGAACCGAACGGAGCGCTATGGCTGATACGTCGAACACAACCATCATTCGTTGCGAGAACTGCGGCACCCGCAACCGCGTAGGGGCGACCGCTCAGGGCACTCCGCGCTGCGCGAACTGTCATCAGGCGTTGCCCTGGAGTGTCTCTGCCGACGATGCGACCTTCGAGGCGGAGGTGACGGCCTCGGTGCCGGTGCTCGTAGACTTCTGGGCGCCCTGGTGTGGCCCCTGCCGGATGGTCAGTCCTGTGCTGGACCGGATCGCGGCCAAGCGAGCGGGCGAAATCAAGCTGGTGAAGGTGAATGTCGACGAGAACCCCGGGGTGGCCAGACGCTTCGGTGCGATGAGCATTCCGTTGCTGGTGATGATCGAGGACGGCAAGGAGGTCGATCGCCAGGTGGGCGCGGCACCCGAGCAGCGACTCACCGCCTGGATCGAGCCGCGGCTGCGTCAGTCCAGCGATGCCGGCAGTCAGTCGTGACCGTGGTGGCCGCGGGCGATTACGTGGACGTGGATGCCAGCTTCAGCGGCACCACGCCGTAGGGATCGACCCGATAGACGAGCGAGACCCGGTGAAAGCCGTCCGCGATATCGGCGTGCCCGTCGCCACCGACGACCAATATCGGACTCAGCGCCTTGCCCTCAATGACCTTGATCAGATCCTTGATCACGCCGGGATCCTCCAGCGTCGCCGGATTGAGCCCGGCCGCCCTCAGAATGTCGTTCGCGCGCCGCTCGGTGACCGTTTGCTTTCGCAGCTTCGCGGCGAGCTTGCCGGCGCGCTTCGCGTCAACCTTCAGCGACAGGTAGGCCTCCGCCGCGGCGTAGTCATGCTCAGCTACCTCCGACAGCCATTTGATCGATACGCCGCCGACCTGCGGCTTGCTGGCTTTGCTCTTGGCCATCTATGCACCCCGATCTTGGGATCGTCTCTGGCCCGGACGGCGGCCGACGCGCGGGCCTAGCCGGTATCCGTGACCCTCGATTGCTGAGCACAACCTACCGCTAAATGCGGTTCTGCGTCTACGGTCGACTCCAGCGATAGCGCAGCGCCGGTGCGCCTTCCTCGTTGTCACTGCTGGCCGGACCGGACTGCTCGAAACCGAGCGACTCATAGAACCGCCTGGCGCGATCGTTGCTCACGAAGGTCCAAAGCGACAGCGAGTCCCGTTCCTCCTGCGCAAGCTGCACCAGTGCGCGTCCGTGCCCCTTGCCCTGTTCCCCGGGCAATACGTACAGCAGCTCGATCCATTCGTCCGCGAGCGCCATCATCGCGACCGGCTGTTCGGTGTTGGTCGCAACCCACACCTCGGCCGACTCCCAGAGGACTTCCCGGACCCAGGCGCGCACGTCGCCGTCGGGATGAACGCCGGGCGGGATCGCGGGCTCGGACTTTCTTGAGGTGATGAGGACGTTCGCGACCGCTGTTGCTTCGCTGATGTGCGCCCGCCTGACGGAGTTGCGCCCGCACTCACCTGAGATCCCCACGCGGCGCAGTCTACGCACGCTACGGGTCCGGCGCCGCCCGGCGCCGGCTAGGTCAGCTCGCGCCGATAACGCGTGGCTGCACGGCCCCCGATACGAGTCGCAGTCGTCGGCTTGAAGCCTGTCTTTTGCAGCACGCGCTGCGAGGCGTGGTTGTCGTCGGTCACAACGGCCTGCAGCAGCCGCAGCCCATATTCGCGCGCAGCCAGCGTAACCACGCGGGCCACCGCTTCGGTCGTCACGCCGCGTCCGGCCGCGCGTTCGGCGACGCGATAACCAAGGACCGCCGTCTGGTGCTCGAGGTCATAGAGGTTCACGCGACCCAGAACGGCGCCGTCCGCGTCAAGGACCAAGTGGAACACGCAGGTTCCTGCCTGCTGCTCGTCCAGGCAGGCCTGGTGGCGCTCGCTGAAACGCTCGAAGTATGCGTCGCCGCGGTCGCTGATGAACCGTGCGAAGTAGTCACGGTTTTCGAGTTCGAACGCCAACACAGCGGCTTCGTCCTCGGGTTCCAGCCGGCGGACCTCAATTGTCGGGAACTTCACGCTCATTGCGGGCCACAGGTTAGTCGGCGCCGCAAGCCGTCCGTCGACGCCTATAGCCTCCGCAACCCCATGCGCCTGATCGTCGCACGCTGTTCTGCCACCTACTCCGGACGTCTGGACACCGTCCTTCCGGAAGCCTTGCGGCTGCTGATGTTCAAGGCCGACGGAAGCGTCCTGATCCATGCCGACGCCGGCGGCTACAAGCCGCTGAACTGGATGACACCCCCGACGGTGATCGAGGAAGACCCGGTTGCGAACACGATCACGGTTCGCAAGTTCGCCGGCAAGACCGAAGATCGGCTGCAGATCCAGCTTGCCGAGATCCTTTCCGACGTAACCCACGAGATGCAGCCGCCCGACGAGGACACCGGCCTGACCAAGGACGGCGTCGAGGCTCACCTGCAAGAGCTGTTGGCCGAGCAGCCGCACTGGTGCGGCGCGGGTCTGACGCTGGTGAAACGCGAGTTCTTCACCGATATCGGCCCCGTCGACCTGCTGCTGCGCGGCGACGACAAGCAATGGGTGCTGGTAGAGATCAAGCGCACCGCGACGATCGAGGCGGTCGAGCAGCTGACACGCTATCTCGAGCGCATGGCTGCAACCGACCCGAAGTTCGTGGACGCCCGTGGCGTACTCGCCGCCCAGCAGATCAAACCCCAGGCCCGCACGCTGGCGGAGGGCCGCGGGATCAGCTGTGTCGAAGTCGACCTTGCCGTTCTACGCGGCGAACGCGAACCCGAACTGAAGCTGTTCGCTTGAGTTCCGCTGTATTGCCGATAGCTTCGTAGACCCCGAACGAGACCGAAATGACCGAGACTCCGATCACGCTTGCCAACTGGCAGGAAACTGAAAACACCGCCTGGAGCTACCGCAACATGCGGCAGCTTCTCCCGACCACGCGCATCAGCCGCTCGGTCGTGCCGGTTGCGCTCCAGCCGGCACTCACCGCCGCACCCGAGCTGCCCGTCGCGCAGCTGCTGGATGACCCCACCACCGACGGAGTGATCGTGGTTCACGACGGCATCGTCGTGTTCGAGCAGTACCGACGCGGGATGGCGGTCGACGATGTGCACCTGCTGCAATCGGTCTCGAAATCGATCACTGGCACCGTGGCCGGGATCGTTGTCGCAAACGGCCAGCTCGACCCGGATGCGCTGGTCACCGACTACGTCCCTGAACTGGCCGACAGCAGCTTCGAGGGCGCGACTGTCCGCAACCTGCTCGACATGCGCGCTGGCACCACGTTCGACGAGACCTACAGCAATCCGGACAGCGATCTGCGCCACAGCGAGGCCCAGTTCGGCTGGGCCCCCGGACCCAGGCCCGAGCCGAACGCGATTGCATATCTGGCCACGCTCGAGAATCACTATGAGCACGGTGGGCCGTTCGAGTACCGCTCGATTCTCACCGACACGCTCGGTCTGGTGCTCGAGCGCGCCAGCGGCACCCGCCTCGGGGAGCTCATCGGACGCCAGCTGTGGGCGCCGCTCGGGGCCGAGAACGATGGTCACGTGACCGTGGACGCGGACGGATTCGCCGTCGCCGATGGCGGCATCAGCGTGACGCTGCGCGACCTTGCCCGCTTCGGGTTACTGATGTTGAACGACGGCACCGGTCCGCAGGGTCAGGTTGTGCCGGTCGCGTGGATCGCGGACACGCTCGCCGGCGGCCCCGACTCCGCCGAAGCATTCGCGGCCAACAAGGAGTACCGGGAGATGCTGCCCGGAGGCCACTACCGCAACCAGTGGTGGGTTCCTGCGGGCGGCCAGGTCCTGATCGGGCTTGGGATCCACGGCCAGTTCCTCTATATCGACCGCGCCAGCAGAACCGTATTTGCACGCCTCTCCACGTGGCCCGACTCGCTCGACGATGTACGTCGCCAACAGACGCTGGGTGCGTTCCTCGCGACCGCGGAGCTACTGGCGATCTAGCTGCTCTCGCTTCCCCTCCCGACGCCGAGATAGGGGTCTTCCTCGCCGGGGTCGGGTCAGCGTCCCTCGCCCCAGGCGGTCGCGACGATCGAGCGCGGTCCGCCGTGGTCGCGGTGCTCACACAGGTAGATCCCCTGCCACGTCCCGAGAACGGGGAGACCGCTGCGGACCGGTATCGAGAGCGTCGGTCCGATCAGGGTTGCCTTGACGTGGGCGGGCATGTCATCGGGACCCTCAAGCGTGTGTGTCCAACCCGGAAAGTCTTCCGGGACCGCGGCGTCGAAGAAGGTCTCCATGTCCCGCAGCACGTCGGGCGACGCATTCTCGTTCAACGCCAACGACGCCGACGTGTGCTGAATCAGCAGATGGAGCATGCCGACCCCAATGCGGTCAAGGCCGTCAAGCTCCTCCACCAGCTGACGTGTTACGAGATGGAATCCGCGCGGCTTCGGAGCCAGCGTGATCCGCTGTTGGAGCCAAACCACACCGACAGCATAGGCCGTTTTCTGGATCCGCTGAGCGTGCTTTGAACGTTCCTCAAGACCGGGTCGTAAGACCGGAACAAACGCCGGCTGAGCAGGACTTGTATAGACAACCAGATCGAAGATTTGGCGTCTTGCAAGCTGCGCTGCAGCACTGGCTGCGGTCGCGCGCCGCCGTTTAGGTTGCTAACCTGCCGACTTCAGAGTTTTTCAGCTCCCCATTTTTGCCGCCGGGGAGCGCCCCTTCGAGCTTTATGCCCGATTCAGTCAATAGACACCCAAGGCTGCTGCTTGCGGCCATTCTCACAGCAGTCGTGGTGACCGCGCTCGGCGTGGCGGCTAACGCGACCGCCAGCAGCCCCAATGTCGGGCAGCTCTCGCAGCAGCTGAATCAGACGCAGGCAAACGAAAGCTCGCTGTCGTCGGAGATCTCATCGATCAACGGCCAGGTGTCGAAGCTCAGTGGCCAGATTTCGCTCGTTGAGTCGCGTGAACATGCGGCCCAGAACACGCTCGCGTCCGACAACGCCGCGGTAGCGCGGACCCGCGTCCAGCTCGCAAAGCAGGAAGCGATCCTCCGGCGCGAGCGCAGCAAGCTCGCGTTCTCGCGTCATGTTCTGACCAGGCAGCTGGTGTCCCAGTACGAGGACCCGCAGCAGACGCTGGTGTCGGTCGTGCTGAACTCTCAAGGCTTCAACCAGCTGCTCTCCCAGCTGCAGTACCTGCACAGCGCGCAGGATCAGCAGCGCGCGATCATCATTGCCACGCGCAAGGCCAAGCTGGCGACCGAGGCCGCGACCGCACGTATCGCCAAGCTCGAGCGTGACGATGTTGCAGCCGCCGATCGCGCCCGCACGCAGACGCGTGCGCTGGCCGGGATGCAGGCGCTGCTGAACAGCCGCCAGACCGCACTCGCTCACGCCCGCGCGGCCAAGTCCGCAGCGCTCGAGGCCAGCCGCGAACACGGCGCCGCGCTGCAGTCGCAGATCAATCACATCAAGGCCCAGGAGGCTGCGGCCGCCGCGGCTGCCGCAGCGCTCGCAGCCCAGCAGGCAGCCGCGCAGCAACAGTCAGCTGCACAGCAGAGCTCCCAGAGCAGCTCCACTCCGACTTCATCGGGTACCAGCACCGCAACAGGCGGCTGGGCCATCCCCTACGCGATCGTCCTCTGTGAGTCCGGCGGCCAGAACCTTCCGCCCAACTCCGCTGGCGCCTCCGGCTACTACCAGATCATGCCCGCCACCTGGCGTGGTGAGGGCGGTACCGGTCCGGCCGCATACCTTGCCTCGAAGGCCGAGCAGGACGCGATCGCGGCCAAGCTCTGGGACGGCGGCGCCGGGGCCAGCAACTGGGTCTGCGCCGGCATCGTCGGCATCCACTAGCAGCCGACCGGCGAACACTCCGCTCAGCACCGGCGGGCTGGAGCAAACGCTCCGTCCCATCCGAGACAGGCTCGATCCTCGCCGTTACGCCCTGAACAACAGGGAGCGAACGATCGACGGCCCACCTGGCTGCGGCGTTCGGTCTCGACCCGTTTGGCTCACCCAGCCTGCGCTGAGCCGTGGAGCGTGGGTTTGAACGCTCGTGATTCGAGCACGGGCCTACGCGACGTCGCCGCGCAATTGGCGGCCGTGGATCGCTGATCGGTGGGGGACTTACGCTGATTCCAGCACGGCCCGATCGCCAGGCGCTCGCGCTGCGCCTGAACAAAGCCATATTCGCCGGTGACGCGACGCCCGGGAATGGCGTACTCCTCGGATAACGAGGATTCGGCCACATCGCCGAACGGTGCGACGCGCGATTGTGTCGTTTTACAGGTGCCCTGGGCCCGTGCGGGTGCCAGGAACCCGCGCGGGCGCCTACGGCTCGTGCGGGTGCCGGGGGGCCCGTGCGGGAGCCCAGAACCCACGGCAGCGCCCATACGGGAGCCCAGAGCCCAGGCAGGCTCGCAGCCGGCCCCAGGAAGCGCCCTGGGGCCAAACGAGGTCTGTTAGCGGTCGCCGGGGTTCTGGTAGGGGAACTGCGAGACCGTCTGCTCGACGTCCAGCGCTGTCGTGACGATGCGGTTCTGCTCGCGGTTGTGGGCCACCGGGTAGCCCTCGCCCGAGGCTGCGCGCTCGGGACGGCCGACGTAGCCGAACTTGATGTCGGAGGGCAGGATCTGACGCAGACGCGCTGACATGTGAGCGCGAGCTCCCATGTTGCGCGGCTCCTCCTGAACCCAGACGACTTCCTCGAGGTTCGGGTAGTAGGCCATCAGGTCCAGCAGCTCCTGCTCGGGGAACGGGTAGAGCATCTCCACGCGACCGACCGCGACGCCGGTCGAGCTCGCCCGGGCCTCGTGACCGACGATGTCGTAGTAGATCTTGCCCGAGCACAGCAGCAGCCTGGTGACGGTCGCGGGATCGGCCACGTTCGGGTCTGTCAGCACCGGCTGGAAGCGCCCCGAGGTGAAGTCCTCGATATGCGAGGCCGCGGCCGGCAGCCGCAACAGCTGCTTGGGTGTCATCAGCACCAGCGGACGCTGTTCGGCAATCCGGGCCTGGCGACGCAGCAGGTGGAAGTACTGCGCCGGGGTGGTGCAGTTGGCCACGCGGATGTTGCCCTCGGCGGACATCTGCAGGAAGCGCTCGAGACGGGCGCTTGAGTGCTCGGGACCGGCGCCCTCGTAACCGTGCGGGAGCAGCAGCGTGAGCCGCGAGGTCTGCCCCCACTTGGCCAAGCCGGCGGTGATGAACTGGTCGATGATCACCTGGCCGCCGTTGGCGAAGTCCCCGAACTGGGCTTCCCACAGCACCAGCGTCTCCGGCGCCTCCTGGGCGTAGCCGTACTCGAACCCGAGGCAGGCCGTCTCCGACAGCGCCGAGTTGTGCAGTTCCATGGTCGCGTGCGCGTCCGGGAGGTGCTGAATCGCGCAGTGCTCTTGACCGGTCTTGGGGTCGTGCAGCACGAGGTGACGATGTGAGAAGGTCCCGCGCTCCACGTCCTGGCCGGTCAAGCGGATCGGGATTCCCTCGGTCAGCAGTGACGCGAACGCGAGCGACTCGCCGAAGGCCCAGTTCATGGGACCATGCTCGGGGCCGAACGCGAGTCGGCGGTCGCCGAGCTGCTTGACCAGCTTGGGGTTGACGGTGAAGCCGTCGGGGACCGACAGCAGCTCCTCGTTCAGCGCCTTCAGCTTCTCCTCGGGGACCGCGGTCGCGACCTCGGTCGGGGCAGTCTCATCGATCCGGTACTCACCGGTAGCCTGATCGCCGGCCTCATGAGCGTGAGCGATCCGATCCTTCACGCGGCCGTGCTGCGCGGTCATATCGGCCCACACCTCGTCGGCCAGCTTGGCCGATTCGGCCTCGGTCACGACGCCCTGCTTGATCAGCGAATCGGAGAGGATCTCGCGGACAGTCGCGTGCTGCTTGATCGCGGCGTACATCTCCGGCTGCGTGTAGGCCGGCTCGTCCTGCTCGTTGTGGCCCAGGCGGCGGTAGCCGACGAGGTCGATCAGCACGTCATGACCGAACTCCTGGCGATACGCGACCGCGAGCCGCACGGCGCTGATGCAGGCCTCGACATCGTCGGCGTTCACATGGATGATCGGGACGTCGAAGCCCTTGGCCATGTCCGATGCGTAGGTCGTCGAGCGGTCGTCCTCGGGGTCGGTCGTAAAGCCAATCTGGTTGTTCTGGATCAGGTGGATCGAGCCGCCGACGGTGTAGCCGTCGAGCGCCTGGAGGTTGAAGGTTTCGGCCACCACGCCCTGACCGGGGAACGAGGCGTCACCGTGGAGGATGATCGGCACGGCCGCGTTCGTGTCCTGCGATGCGTGCGCGCCCTGACGCGAGGTCTGGGCTGCGCGGGTGGCACCGTCGACGACCGGCGAGACGAACTCGAGGTGTGACGGGTTGGACTCGAGCCGCACCAGAATCGATTCGCCGCCGGGCAGCTGGTAGGCGCCCTCGGCGCCGTGGTGGTACTTCACGTCACCGGTGCCGCCGTCGGGAATCGTGGTGATCGCAGCCAATGTGTGCGAGCCCTCGAACTCTGCGAACAGCGATCCGTACGGACGCCCGAGGATGTGCGCGAGCACATTCACACGGCCACGGTGGGCCATCCCGAGCACGACCTCGCGGGCGCCGTTGGACGCAGCCAGCTGGACGATCTCGTCGATCATCGGCACGGTCATGTCGAGGCCCTCGATCGAGAACGACTTCTGACCGAGATAGGTGCGCCGCATGAAGCGCTCGAACGAGTCGACCGACGTCAGCCTTGCCAGCAGCGCGCGCTTCTCGTCCGCGGCCAGCGGCTGGCGGTAGGTGCCGGACTCGATCGCCTCACGCAACCACAGGCGCTGACGGTGTCCGGCGATGTGCTCGATCTCGTAGGCCATCGATCCGCAATAGACCTCGCGCAGGAACGGAAGCGAATCCGCGAGCGTCTCACCGGGGACGTACATGCGCAGGATCCGCGAGGGGATCCGCGACATCAGCTCGGGCGTGAGACCGAGCGGGGCCGGGTCCAGCGACGGGTCGCCGACCGATATGCGGCCCAGCGGGTCGAGCTTGGCGGCAAGGTGCCCGTTGGTGCGGTGAGCCTTCAGCAGCGAGGTCGCGGCCTGGACAGCCTGCAGCATCTCCTCGCTAGGTTCCGCCGATGCGGGTGCCGCGGCCGGGGCCGGGGTCGCCAGCTCGCCGGCTGCGGGGGTGACGCTCGCCAGCTGCGGGCTGGGCTTCGGCGGCAGCGCCGGGAGCGATGCGCCGAGCGCGCTGAAGACATCCTCGTAGAAGCCGTGTTCGCCCTGCAGGTACTCCTCGATCACCTTCAGGAAGCGGCCGGATTCCGCGCCCTGGATGATGCGATGGTCGTAGGTCGAAGTCATCGACATGACCTTCTCGGCACCGATCAGCTCGCCGATTCCGTCGAGCCCGACGGGGTAGGCGATCGAGCCGGTGGCGACGATCGTGCCCTGACCGACCATCAGCCGCGGCACCGACGCGATCGTGCCGATCCCGCCCGGGTTGGTGAGCGAGACGTTGCCGCCGGTGAGGTCGTCAGCGGACAGCGAGTTGGTACGCGCCTTGTCGATCAGCGAGTTGAACGCGTCGAGGAACTGCTTGAAGCTGACCCCGCCGGCGTTGCGGATCACGGGCACCATCAGCGTGCGGGTGCCGTCCTTCTTCTCAACGTCGACCGCGATCCCGAGGTTCACCTGGCCGTCGTCGACGCGGTAGGGCTTGCCCGCGGCTTCGGCGAAGTGATGCGCCATCACCGGCATCTGGTCGGTCGCGGCCTTGGCGATCGCGTAGGCGATCAGATGCGTGAACGAGACCTTCTGGCCGGCCGCCTTCAGCTGCTTGCGCCGTGCGTCGAGGGTCGTGATCGTGAGCGTGCGGAACGAGGTGGCGGTCGGGATCGAGCGGCTCTCGTCCATATAGCGAGCAAGCGCAGCGCCGCCGCCCTTGATCAGCTGTGCGCCTTCCGGCAGCGCCGCCAGTTCAGCCGCACCGTTGGCGTGCGCGTTGAGCACATCCTCCTTGGTGATACGGCCGCCGCGCGCGCTGCCCTGCACGTCGCCGAGTTTCACGCCCAGGTTTGCGGCTGCACGCTGGGCCACCGGGGTCGCACCCGCGCCGCTGACGGCAGCCGTCGCGCCGTTGCCGGCGGACGGGGCATCCGCGGCCGCAGTCGCCGAACCGTTGGTCGAGGGTGCAGCGCTTCCCGGCGCCGCACCCGAGGAACCGGCACCGGTCTGTAGGCGCGCGAGCACGGCGCCGACGGTGACCGTGTCGCCCTCCTCGAACAGCGTCTCGGTGATGGTCCCGGTCGCCGGTGAGGGCAATTCCATGTCGACCTTGTCGGTCGAGATCTCGACCACCGTGTCGCCTTCCTTGACGTGGTCTCCGGGCTTCACGGACCACTCGAGGATCGTGCCCTCGGTCACCGAGTCGCCGCCGGCCGGGGTGACGATGTCGATGATCTCACCGCCGGCCTCTGCGGCGGGCGCGGGGGTGTCAGAACCGGCCCCGCCGCCGTTGCCGTCGCCGACCGCGATCTCCGCCAGCGGGGCGCCGACCGCAACGGTGTCGCCCTCCGCGGCGTAGAGCTTCACGATTGTTCCGGCCACCAGCGACGGCACCTCGGCGTCGACCTTATCGGTGGAAATCTCAACTACCGTCTCATCGACAGCGACCGTATCGCCCTCCTGCTTGTGCCATTCGAGGATCGTGCCCTCGCTGACGGAATCGCCCATCTCGGGCATCACAAGTTGGGAAGTGCCTGTTTCAACGGCCATTGGCTCTCTCGGTTGGAATGCTGGTCTACCGCGCAATGGAGGTGAACGAGGCGATAGACCCGTTAGTTCTGACCATTAAAAGGTAGCGATTCAACTATTAGCAAGCTCTGTTACAAGCGTGCATGCAACACAGTCTTTACGCGCTGGCTCCGCTTCGGCTGACGGCGGCCTGCGAACGGCGCCGATGAGCCTCGTAAACGAAGCCGAACGAGCCGCAGAACGGCCCCAGTCCGCCGATCACCGCGACCATCACGGCCAGCCAGAAGGGGATCACCTTTTGACGCGCAGCGACGATGCATACCAGCGACATCGCGATCCACAAGAGGCCGTGGGCGAGCCCCAGAATCGCGACTGCGGCCTTCGGCTTGGGGTGCACCGCGAAGGCGCAGATCAGCAGCGAGATGTAGATGCAGGAGTGACAGAAGGAGACGATCTCCAGGCGCCGGAACGTGACTATCCGTTTGAACACAGCATCGCCGCCATCGCCTGCAGTTCCGGCTCGGCATAGTCGGGCCAGGCGGCCGGGTCGGCGGGCCACCACTCGTAGGCGTCGTGTTCCGGATCGATCGTCACATGCGCGCCGCGCGCGAGCCACGCCTGTCCGACCACGAACACGTGACCGCCGGGCGCGCGCACGAGTCCTTCAACCTGCATCCGTTCGGGCTTTACCGACCACTCTTCCTCGAGTTCGCGCAGCAGCGTGAACGTCGGGTTCTCCCCCACCTCGACCGCGCCGGCCGCACCGAGTGTCCAGCGTCCGCGCCATGTCGCGAGCCACATCGCGCGCTGACCCGCGAGCCAGCGTCCGTCCGCGTCGCGGACCACGCACATCGCCGAGAGCGACCCCTCGGCGCCGCCCGGCACCAGTCGCAGGGCCCAGCGGATCGGCTGCAGCTCGAGCCGCAGCTTGCCGCTGTCGGCAGACCATGAGGCCATACGTGCGGCCAGCCCGTCGTGGCTCGGCGAGCCGCGGTCCTTCAGCGCCTGCAGCTTGCGGTCTGCCTCGGCGATGGCGGCCGGATCGGGCTCGTAGGGGTCTTCACGCCAGCTGACCTCGACGTCCTCGGGCGCCCAGGGACCGACAGCCAGTGCCTCCCGGCCTAGACGATCGAGCGTCACGCCCGCTCGCGGTTGGTCGCTAAATAGGCCAGCATGTAGCGCCCTACGGCTCTCAGAACGGAGGGCGCAGCGGCGGCGGTACCTCGCCGCCATCCCCACCGCGCGCCGGGGAGACCGTCTCGAGCTCACGTTCGCGCGCGTCTTCGGAGACGGCGTCCACGGTCTCCTCCTCGGCCTCTTCAAGCTCGCCATTGTGGTCGCCGTCGCAGAGCACGCGGAACGCGCCGGTGACGCCGCCGTCGGCCTGCAGCACGATCCCCGGGAGGATGTTCTCGCCCTCCTCGAGACCGAGCCGCTCGATGTCGAAGTGCGACATCCCGATACCCCAGCTGTGATGGCCTGGATTCTCGCGGTCGTGCGCGGCCACGCCCTGCGCGAGGCGCTCGAGTAGATAGGCGATCTTGCTCTTGGGGGCGTCGGCCATAAGCTAAGACTACCCAACACCGCGCGGCGTGCCACTGGTTCTTCGGCGACGCGACCAGGGTACCCTGGGTTTCATGGCTGACGGCGACAAGATCCCCAAGTCCCGAATCAGCCGTACCTTCCGCATCGGCACGCTGGCCGCGGGTCAGGCGGTGCGACAGGCCGGCACCGCCGCGGGAAACGTCGTCCGCAGCAGCGAGAAGGCGGAGGCCGCGTCGGAACGGCGCAACCTTGAGGCCGCGGAGCAGATCGTGACCGCGCTGGGCACGATGAAGGGCGCGGCGATGAAGGTCGGTCAGGTGATGTCGTTCCTCGACACCGGCCTGGTCCCGCCCGAGCATCGCGAGGAGTTCCAGCGCAAGCTGGCGGCGTTGCAGGATGCGGCTCCGACCGTGACCTTCGATCAGATGCGCAAGGTGATCGAGTCCGAGCTCGACGGGTCAATCGACGAGCACTTCGCGAGCTTCGATGCGATCCCGATCGCGGCCGCGTCGATCGGTCAGGTATACCGGGCGAGCCTGCACGACGGGCGCGAGGTTGCGGTCAAGGTCCAATACCCGGGCGTGGCCGCCGCGGTGCGGGCGGACATGAAGAACCTCGGGATGATCCTGCGGCTGGCCAAGCGCATCGCCCCCGGGCTGGACCCGCAGACGATCGGCGAGGAGATTCGCGCGCGGATCGAGGAGGAGCTCGACTACGAGCTCGAGGCTCAGAACCAGCGCGCGCTGGCCAGGATCCATCGCGGTCATCCGTTCATCTTCATCCCCGACGTCGTCACCAGCCTCTCACGCGAGCGGGTGCTGGTCTCGGAATTCGTGCACGGGCGCAACTTCGCGCAGGTTAAGCTGCTCGACCAGGACCAGAAGAACCGGATCGGCGAGATCATCTTCCGCTTCTATTTCGGCAGCCTCTACCGGCACCATCAGTTCTCCGGCGACCCACACCCCGGCAACTTCCTGTTGATGGACGACGGGCGCGTCGCGTTCATCGATTTCGGGCTGTTCAAGCGCATGCCCCCCGAGGCGGTCGAGCTCGAGATCAACGTCGCGCGCGCGATCATCGAGGGAGACGCCGACAGGATCATGAAGCTCGGTTCCGAGGTTGGGTTCTTTCCCGAGCCGGAGAAGTTCAACCCCGATCGCGTGCTCGCGCACTTCCGCGCCGCGTCGGCCTGGTACACCGCCGATCGTGAGGTCGAGCTGACCCCGAGCCTCGCGAGCCAGGTTGTGATCGATATGAGCGATCCGCGCTCGGAGTATTTCGGTTACCTGCGCCACGAGTCGGCCCCGCCCGACCACCTGTTCGGCCGCCGCATGGAGGTGCTGGCGCTGGCGGTGATGGCGCAGCTACACACCCGCGCGAACTTCCACCGGATCGCCCGCGAGTGGTTCTACAGTGACCCGCCGGCCACCGAGCTGGGTCGCGAAGAAGCGGAGTTCTACGGCTCCTAGGGCGCGGCCCTGGGTGCTGGTTGTGGCTTTGTGGCCACAACCAGCAGTGACCGGCTCAGGCGGGTTCGATCCGGGCTCAGACCGGCTGGATCTGAATCAGTGAAGTGGTGCCGGTGCGGCCGCTGGGCAGGCCCGCGGTGACGACCACGCGCTCGCCCGGCTTGACCCAGCCGAGCTCGACCACGCGGCGGCAGGAATCGGCGATCACGGTTTCCGTGACCTCGTGATCGCGCATGTAGGCGGCCTGCACACCCCAGATCAACGACATCCGCCGAACCACGTCGGGGTCGGGGCTGAGCGCGATGATCGGCACGTCGGGGCGGTGCGCGGAGATCAGTCGCGCGGAACGCCCGGTGACGGTGGGCGCGATGATCGCCGCCAGATTCAGGTCGCGCGCGGCCATGCAGGCGCTGTAGGCGATCGTGTACGCGGGGTCACGGTGGTCGCGCACGATGCGGCTCTCGTTCCACTGCTGATACGGCAGCTCGCGCTCGGTGTGCTCGCAGATCGCCGCCATCATCGCAATCGTCTCGACCGGATACTGGCCGACCGCGCTCTCCTGTGAGAGCATCACCGCGTCGGTGCCGTCAAAGATCGCGTTGGCGACGTCGGTCGCCTCGGCACGGGTCGGGCGCGGTGAGGCGACCATCGAATCGAGCATCTGGGTGGCGGTGATGGCCGGACGACCGAGGCTGCCGGCAAGCTTCAGCAGCCGCTTCTGTGCCAGCGGCACGTCCTCGATCGGAAGCTCGATCCCGAGGTCGCCGCGCGCCACCATCACGCAGTCCGCGGCGCGGATGATCTCCTCGGCGGCCTCGACCGCCTGCGGCTTCTCGATCTTCGCGATCAGCGGCAGGTCCGTGTGCTCACGGACGCTGATCACGTCCTGCGCGCTGCGAACGAAGCTCAGCGCGACCAGGTCCACCCCGATCGACTCGCCGAACTTCAGCTTGACCAGGTCCGCCTGGGGGACGGCGTCGAGGCCCTTGGTCGAACCGGGGATGTTCAGGCCCTGGCGCGAGGCGATCGCGCCGCCGACCTCGACCTCGGTCTCGACCTCGCCCTCGCTGGGGCGCACCTCCTTGACCCGCAGCCGGATCTTGCCGTCGGCCAGGTAGATGATGTCGTCGGCCTCAACCGCGTCGGCCAGACCCGCCCAGCTGACCGACAGCTTGCGCTTGTCCCCAACCAGCGTCGAGCCGGCCAGCAGCACCAGCGTCTGTCCCCCGCGCAGATGCGCGACTTCGTCCTCGATCTGACCGACCCGCAGCTTGGGCCCGGGCAGGTCCTGGAGGATCGCGACCTGACGCCCGGCGGCGCTGGCGGCGGCGCGGACACGCTCGGCGTTCTCCGCATGCGTCTCGTTGTCACCATGCGAGAAGTTGAAGCGGGCAACGTCCATGCCCGCATCGATCATGCGCTTCAGTACCTCCAGCTCACGGGAGGCGGGGCCGATGGTGGCAACGATCTTGGTACGGCGCATTAACGATCCTCTCACTGTGTGATGACGCTCTCACGGTACACGGACGCAGCGCGTGTGATGCGCCTGGGGTGTGAAGCGCCCGCCCAACCGTCGGGGTAAGCAGCCAGGCCGGGGCAAACAGTTAGAGCCGACGTGCGCAGCTTGGCCCGAGGTGTGTGGCCAGAGCCACGGTGAGCGGCCAGAGCCACGGTGAGCGGCCAGAGCCGCGGTGAACGGCTAGAGCCGGGTTGAGCGGCTAGAGCCGCATGCGGCCGTCGACGATGAAGTCCTCGCCGTCGACGCTGACCAGCCCGCCCTTGCGCAGGTCACACACGAGATCCCAGTGCAGCGCCGATTGGTTGTGCCCGCCGGCCGTGGCATAGGAGCGGCCGAGCGCGAGGTGGACCGTACCGGCCATCTTCTCGTCGAGCAGCGTCGAGCCGGTGGCGCGGTCGATTCCGGTGTTTGTCCCGATCCCGATCTCGCCAAGGAAGCGGGCGCCCTGGTCGGTGCCCAGCGCGGCTTGCAATGCCTCGTCACCGACCTCCGCCGTGGCGCTCACCACCTTGCCGTCCTTGAACTCGACCCGTACCCCGGCGACTTCGGATCCGGCTCCGCTGGACGGCACGTCAAACAGGATCGTGCCATTCGCAGAGCTTTCATGGGGGCTGGTGTAGACCTCGCCGCTCGGCATGTTCTGACGGCCGTCGGAATTGATCCAGGTGCGTCCCTCGACGTTCAGCGTGATGTCGGTCTCGGCGCTCTGGATCCGAACTTCACGCGCCGGACTGAGCCGCCGCACGACCTGATCCTGGTGGGCGCGCAGATCGCTCCAGGCACGAGCCGGATCGTCGTGGTCAAGGAACAGCGCCCGCTGCAGGAACTGCGCGTACTCAGTCAGCGACATGCGGGCCTGTTCGGCGAGCCCCGGTGTGGGCCAGATGCTGAGCGACCATCGCCGCTCCGAACGCGCGTCCTGGATCGGCGCAAGCGCGCGGGCGTGACGCGCTGCCAGCTTGGGGTCGACACCCGCCAAAGGGGTACCGCTGAGCGGTGCGATCACCCGCAGTGTCGAGTCGGCCTGCTGTACGTCGAGCAGGTCCGCCGGTGCGAACCCGTCAAGCTGCTCGGGCTCGGAGGTGGTGAGGAAGTCGCGCAGCAGGCCGGGCGGCTGCATCCGCAACAGCGGCCAGGCGCCGCGGGTGAGGAGCGCCTTGTGCATCGCAACCACCAGCGGTTCTGCGAGGCTCGTGGTCTCGAACAGAATCTGCTGGCCGGCCTGCACCTCAAGGCACCAGTCGCATAGCAAGTCGGCGAACTTGTCGGGGTCGACCGCCGCGGTCACTTCGTCGATCTCTGAGCTCATGCGCGTCGCTCCTCGCTGTTCATGGTGCCTGCATGTCAGGGAAGTTCTCGGTCAGGTGTGTGCGCAGGCTGTCGCGCACGAACCGGCGTTCAGCGGCAGAGGCCATCCGGTAGCGGCCGAGCAGCTCCTTCTGCTGCTCGAACTTCACCTCTGAAATCGTCCACGAAACGGCCAGGCGCTCAAACAGCAGTTCCGTCGCGCGCTGCCACGCATCCTCCTGGTTGAGCCCGCCGCTCAGTACGCCGGCATACTCGGCGCGAGCCTTCAGCGTCAACGAGCCGCGTAGCTCGAGCCGTCCGGCCTCCGGGTCTGAGTAACTGGTGGTGGGCGCTTCCAGTTTGCCCGCCGGAAGTGATCCCGCCGGGTTCGCGCGTTTGCGGGAGCGTCTGCCCATGCCTAGACCGCGGCTGCGGCCGCGCGCTGCAACTGCAATGCGACGTCGTCGCCGAAGACGGGCTTGGCGTGAGCTGGCCACGCCGCCTTTGGGTTCAGCGTCGCCAGCTTGCGGATCGACTCGCGCGCCTGTTCGGTGTCGAGGTTGAAGGCTGGGTTCGGCACATGCGCGGCGTTGCCGATCCCGGTTTCCGGGTTGAGCGTGTAGAAGCAATCGGAGACCAGCGCGAGCCCGTCGTCCGCACGGAACAGCCCGATCTGTCCAGGTGCGTGACCGGGCAGATGCACGACTTTGAAGCCGGCGATCTCCTGCCCCTCCTCCACCGTGCCGCTGATCTCCAGCGCGCCGCCGTCCGAGCTCCGCAGCAGATACGGCAGGTAAAGCTGTGCTGGGCGGCTGAGGCGTCGCAGGTCCCAGTAGTCGCGGAACGGATTCGGGCTCTCGGCCGCGGATCTCTCGAGCGGGTGGCAGTAGATCGGCGCGTCGACGGCGGCAGCTCCACCGCGGGCCTGGCAATCGGCATGGCCGAGCACCACGCGCCGCACCCCACCGAGCCGCGCCACTGCGGTGCGCATCGCTCCGCGCATGCCCGCGCTGCCCGCGTCGAACAGCGTTACGCCACCGTCCGGCTCCTCCAGCAGGTAGCAATGCGTCGTCTTCGGGCGTCCGCCGCGCAGTACCCAGACGCCCGCCGCTATCGCCTCGGGCTCGGCACCACCGAGCAGATTCTTCAGCGCCGTGCCGAGGTTCGCGAGCGTGGTCAGCGCGCCGTCGGCGCGTGAGCCGGCTGGCGGCAGCACGCCGATCTGGCGGGCGATGTCGGCACCGTCGACGTAGGCATCGTTTCCGATGATCAGTCCATCTTTGATGCGGAGCACGTCGCAGCCCTCGATCGCGATCTGAGCCCCGTTTGGCGCAAACCCCTGGAAGTAGCCGGGGCCGGCGAAGGTCGCGTTCGCGCGCCAGCGCACCGCGCTGCGGTCCTTGGTGCTGGTCACCGACAGGATCTCGAACCTGAAGTCGGGAAAGGCCGCGAACAGCGAGCCGAAGTACTGATGGATGCCCTCCGGGGCGATCAGCTCCGCCTGCCCCACGAGCCGCTCGAGGCCACCGGGCTGCCAGCAGGCTGCGGCCGCATCCAGGTCGTGCGCGGCAAGCGCGTCGAAGTAGGCACGCGCGACTTGAGTACTTGTTGCCATCGCCACGCCAGTCTACGCAGCCGTTTTACAAAGCGTGAACAACGCCTAGCGATGCACCGAACGGCGGCTGCCCCTATCGTGACCTGTGCATGTCGTCAGGATCGAGCCCCGTCGCGCGCCCCTACAAAGCAATTTCCGCCTCTGCCGGAAAGCGCGAGCTGGGACGGGGCGAACGCGTTCTACCGGGCCTTTGGAGGCTGAGGCTGCCGCTCCCATGGCCCGGCATTCCACATGTGAACGCATGGGCGATCGCCGCCGGGGATGGAATTGTGCTGGTCGATTGCGGCATGCATCTGGCCGCCTCCGACGGAGGCCCCGACTCACTCAGCCAGCTCGAGCACGCGATGGCTCAGGTCGGACTGCGACTCGATCAGGTCACGCAACTGGTGATCACCCACGCCCATACCGATCACTGGGGCCAGGCCGCGAGCGTGATCGGCCGCAGCGGCTGTCAGATGTGGATGCACCCCAACCACGAGCACGCGACCGCCGAGCTCGACCACGAATCCGTGGCCACGCATTGGGCGGAGATCGCACGTCAGAGCGGGATCCCCTCGAAGCTGTTTGAAGCCTACGTCGCGCGTGCCAAGGACTCGCCCTCCGGGATCGCGTTGTTGGTCGCGCCCGATCGCGAGCTCGTCGCGGGGGTCACGATCGACACCGACCTCGGCCCGTGGCAGGTATTCGAGACCCCCGGTCACGCCCCCTCGCATATCTGCCTGTTCCAGCCCGAACACCGCATCATGATCAGCGGCGACCACCTGCTCGGCCGTGTCAGCCTCTACTACGACTACGGCTGGACACCTGATCCGGTGGCCGAGTTTCTGAACTCACTGGAGCTCGTTGACGGCCTCGACGCGCGCCTGTGCCTTTCCGGTCACGGCCGCCCCTTCACCGACGTGCACGCGCACGTGGTCGCCACCCGTGAACGCGTGCTCGAGCGCATGGAGAAGCTGCTCGAGGCGCTCGCCGTCGGCCCAAGCACGGCCGCCAACCTGATTCCCGCGCTCTATGACCTGCCGCTCACCGAGCACACCAGCCCGTGGTTTCTCTCGGAGACGCTGAGCATGCTGGCCCACCTGCAGCAGACCGGCAGGGTGACCCGCGTGCAGCAGGATGGTGTCGAACTCTGGCGACTGAGCTAGCACCTGCCACAACCTTGACACAACCGTGTCAAGGTTGCTAAGGTCCTCGCGTGCACATCGACGCGATCCTGCAGACGGCCGGCCGTCCGGTCTTCTCCTTCGAGTTCCTTCCGCCGAAGACCGACGAGGGTGAGGCGACCCTGCGCCAGACGCTGACGACGCTCAGTCCGCTGCGGCCCGATTTCGTCTCCGTCACCTACGGCGCCGGGGGGTCCACCCGCGAGCGCACGCTCGACATCACTCGCTGGATCAAACGCGACCTCGAGATCGAAGCGATGGCGCATCTCACCTGCGTAAACGCCTCAGCCGACGACCTGCGTCGCACGCTCACCGACCTCAGCACAGACGGGATCGAGAACGTACTGGCGCTGCGTGGCGACCCGCCCGGCGAGGATGAATGGCGCCAGCACCCGGGCGGCTTTGAGCACGCGGCAGAGCTGGCCACGATGATCCGTGACGAGTTTGGACTCTGCGCCGGCGGCGCATGTTTCCCAGAGGTCCACCTCGAAGCGAGCGACGCGCTGAGCGACCTTCAGCATCTGAAGGCCAAGGTCGACGCCGGCGCCAGCTTCCTGATCACCCAGCTGTTCTTCGACAACGACGCCTACTTCCGCTTTGTCGACGCCGCCCGCTTTGCCGGTATCAACGTTCCGATCCTGCCCGGGATCATGCCGATCACCAACGCCTCGCAGATCCAGCGGATGGCAAAGCTCTCCGGCGCATTCATGCCACCGGAGCTGATCACCGAGCTTCAGGACCGCGCCGATGACCCCGAATCGGTGGCCGAACTCGGCGTCGCCTACGCAACACTGCAGTGTGCCGACCTGCTGGCACGCGGCGCTCCCGGCATTCACTTCTTCACGCTCAACCGCTCCCCCGCGACCCGCGCGATCCTCTCAGCGTTGCGGCTGCAGCAGCCCTGGCGGGCGGCCACACCTGCTCAGCGTCTAAGCCCGCGGCCGGCATCCGAGCCGGTGCTCAGCCTCTGAGTTCGGCGCTCGTAATCTGACCTGCGCTCCGCGTCACGGCGCGGCGCTCTGAGCCCTGGCCCGGCGCTTGCGCCCGAGCCGCGGCTATACCTTGGTTCCGGAGTCCCTGAACAGCGTGCCGACCGTTACTGCCTGGAGGTTGTCCGCGGCGAGCTGGTCACGCAACTGCTCGATTTCGGCGATCGCCGCGTCCATGTTCTTGGGCCGCAACTCGATCATCTCGCCGGCACGCAGCTTGTCCGGAATCTGGCTTGTCTGGGTCACATTCACAGCGCCGGCAACGGGGTGACCGCCGGCGCTATGAGCGAACACGTACTGCAGCACGTTCGCACCGCTGGTCGCGTACGGGAAGCGCTTGCCCCAGTTGAGCTCGTGCGCGAGCCGGATCAGGCGTCCCTTGGTGCCGATCCAGCCGATCAGCCCGCCGTCGTTGAGGCGCGGAACCGCATCCATGCCACAGCGCTCGAACTGCCGGCCGAGACTGCGCGGGTCGGTCTGTAGTGCGAACGTGACGCGCATGCCGGCGTCACACGCGAACGTGCGTAGCGCCGCGACCTGACTGGGGGTGGCATCGATCATCACGCCAACCTGACGGTGGGTGGTGTTGACCTGGGTGATCGGGCCCGCATTGGCGAGATCCGAGATCACCGAATAGGAGACGCCCGCCGTCCCCACCACGATCGCGACGCTGAGGCCCGCGGCCCCGGCGGTCAGGGTACGCACGCTGCGCACCCGCCATGTCGGCAGCGGCGTTGTGCGGCGCTCGTTATTGAGAATCAGCGACGCCGTCGAGGGGCGGCTGCCGAACGATGCGTCCGGCTCGGGGTCCATCTCGAGCGCCTTGGTGAGCGCGGGCGCGAGCTCCTCCTCTGAGCGGGCCACCTGGGCCAGTCCGAAACGCTCCAATGCCTCGTTGGAGACGCGTACGTGCCCGTAGCCGAAGCCGTACGAGATCACCGGACAGCCGCGAATCAGCGCTTCGAGCACGGTCAGGCCGGCGCTGGAATGGATCAGCGCGTTCGAGGCAGCAAGGATCTCGCCCATCTGGTTGGTGAACCCAAGGACGTGTACGCGCGGGTCCTCACCGAACTCGTTGGTGATGCGGCTGCGGAGGTCCTGGTTGTGACCGCACAGACAGATCACGGTCGCATCATCGACCTGGAGCGCAGCACGCAGCGCGCCGGTGACGTCGCCGACGCCCCAGCCGCCCCCGGAGACGGCGATGACGGTGCCGTCCTCGGGCAGCTCCAGAACGCGGCGTGCATCGGCACGATCCCGCGGCTTCAAGAAGTCGGGGTGGGTCGGCGGCTTGGCCCAGCGGACGCTGCCAGGTCCTGCCACGGTCTCGACCTCCTCGGCCGACTCCGGGTGGGTGATGAAATGCATGTCGACGCCCGGGTGCGCCCAGTAGCGCAGCCCGGCGAGGTCGGTGATCGACGAATACACAGGCGTCTGCAGCTTGCCGGTTCGCCGTAACTCCCCGAGTATCTGGGTCGTCACCGGATAGGTGGAGACGATCAGGTCCGGGTTGTGAGACTTGACCAGGCGGTACATCCCGCGTCGCCCGAACAGCCCCACGAGCCTTCCGGCTACCCACCGGGTCGGCGGGAAGTCCATGAACATGCGGTACTGGAAGTCAAACAGCCATGGCAGCCATTTGAACATGAACGACGAGTTCTCCCGCAGCACCTTAGTCATGATCGGCCCCATCGCCGGCAGGCCATTCACGATCGAGATCAGCGCGTTGGGATCCTCGTGCTTGAACTCGCGCGCGACCGCCCGGGCGGGGAGGTCATGGCCCTCCCCGATGTCGGCGGAGACGATCAGGATCTTGCGCGGGCAGGTCTGGATGTCGGACTCGTGCTGGCCCGCGGCCAGGTCTTCATCCGCAAGTTCAGCGTGATAGTCGTAAACCTCATCCATGGCCAGCCCCGATCGTCCCGGCTTATCCGGCCGCCGCGGCGTTCCGTTCAGCCTGCTCGCGGCGCCAGGCCACGTACTTGCGCACGCCCTCCAGGAATGGCGTGTGCGCGGTCCAGCCGAGTTCCTCGCGGGCGCGGTCGGCCAGCACGATCTTGCTGCCGAGATCACCCGGACGCGCAGGTCCGTACACGATCTCGGTGTTGCCGACGATCTCCTGTACGACCTCGGCGATCTGCTTGATCGTCACGTTCTCGTCCGAGGCGAGGTTATAAACGCGGTTCTCGGCGATCTCAGCCAGGCCGGCGACGACGCCTTCCGCGAGATCCTCGACATAGACGAAGCGGCGTGACTGCAAGCCGTCCCCGGACAGCGTCAACGGCTCGCCCGCAAACGCCTTGTTCACGAACGCCGGAATCACCGCTGCCTCGCGGGCACGCGGGCCGTAGGGAATTCCGAAACGCAGGATCGTGTAGTTGATCCCGTAAAGCTCCTGATAGCTCTTGCAGTAGAGCTCGCCGGCGAGCTTGGTCGCGGTGTAGAGATGCGCGGGCGGTGGCAGCAGCGTGGTCTCCGAGACGGTCTCGGATTCGGTGTCGCTGTAGACCCAGATCGTGGAGGCGTAGACAACGCGTGGAACCTCAGCCAGGCGCGCGGCCTCGAGTACCGCCGCGGTGCCGCGGGCGTTGATCTCCTCGGCGGTTCCGGGCTCGGCGTGGACATCGTTCACATCGGCGACGGCGGCAAGATGGGCGACCGCATCGATCCGCTCGCTCAGCAGCGCCGCTTGGATCGCCGGACGATCGGTGATCGAACCGAGGACCGTCTCGACAGAGCCTTCGGCGTGCCACGGGGACGGACGCAGGTCGTAGATGACCGGCTCGTGTCCCTGATCGCGCAGCTTGTCGACCACATGTGAGCCGATGAAGCCCGACCCGCCTGTGACCAGAACTCTCATCTACGCGGTCCCTTCATTGCTGTCGTTCCCCGCATCCACCGGACGGTAATACAACGGTGGGCAAGAATGGTTTTTAGCGACCCAGTCGCTGTTAGGCAAGTCAACCTGGTGGCCGAGGATCCGGTGACAGGGCTCGTCATAGACGCGTCCGGTGGACTTCTCAAGCCAGTCGAAGACGATGTATTTGTAGAAGCCAGAGACCATGCCGTCGGGCAGCTGCAGCCGTGAACCGGCGAACTGCGGATCGAGATAGTCACGCGCGACATCGTTCTTCCAGTTGACGATCTCCTCGAGGCGCTCGACCTGGATCAGCCCCATCGCCGCGGTGAACTCGCTCATCCGCAGGTTCAGCCCGTGAACCTCGAAGCTCGGCTTGCCGTAGTTGCGGAACGCGCGGGCGTGCTCGATCAGCTCCGGGTGCTTGGACACGAGCACGCCGCCCTCACCGGTGGTGATGGTCTTGGTGGCGTAGAACGAGTAGACGCCGGCGTCGCCATAGGTTCCCGGCTTGACGCCGTTCCAGGAGGCGCCGTGCGCGTGCGCGCAGTCCTCGAACAGGAAGATTCCGTTGTCGGCGCAGTAGGCCGCGATCTTCTCTGAGTCGAAGGCGATGTGTCCGCCAATGTGGACCAGCATCGCGGCCTTAGGCTTGTACTGCTCCGCCTTGCGCTCAAAGTCCTCGAACGACATGCAGAGATCCTCACGGTTGCAGTCGACGAACTGCACCTCAGCCCCGGCGCGGATCGCAGCCAGCGGGGTTGCCATGAAGGTATTGGAGGGGCAGAGCACGATGTCACCGGCGCCGACGCCGGCGAAGTGCAGCGCCGCCATCGCGCCGCCGGACCAGCTGCCGGTGGCGACGGCGGGAACGCCGTTCCACGCCTCCCAGGCCTGCTCGAAGCGCTCATTCATGCTCGACTCCGACCAGTGGCCGGAGTCGATGACCTCGTCGATCAGCTGGTGGAAGCGGGCGCGGTCGCGGGGGTCGAAGCCGATCGCGAAGCGCGTGTACTCAGGGATTTGTGTGGTTGAGACGGCAGTCATCGAATCCTGTCGGTGTCGGGTGCGGCCAGCTGCTCAGGCGTGGAACCGCAGACGGAGAGTGTCGGTCCGGGAGAAATCTCGCGGCGTCCTCCCTAAACGCTCCGCGAGCCCTTCAAACCGCCGAAACGGTATCGAAGCCGGCGGACTTCAGCGTCTGGAGCACATAGGGCAGCGCGTCGGCCGTCCTCTCATGCGAGCGCCCTGAACTATAGAAGTCCGCGTCGTGAAGCAGGATCACATCACCCGCTTCGAGCCCCTGAAACGGAGGTAGCGGTGGCGTCTTTGCCCGGCGCACGGCGTTCCGGGCGATGCGCTGGGGAGTCGTGAAGCGGCGCCAGTCCTTGCCCCACGCGGACCACAGCAGTGGATCGAGCCGCTTCTCGCGCGCGATCCTCAGTGACCACGGGCTATAGATCCCATATGGCGGCCGGTGGCGGGTGGGATTGACGCCGACTGCGTCCTGAATCGCGGCGATCCCGCGCGTGTAGTCGTCCCGCATCTGCTTCGGGGTCTGGCGCAGGTGCAAGCGATGGTGGAAGCCGTGAAGTCCGATCGCGTGGCCTTCATCGAGCATCCGCATCAGCAGCTGCGGGCGCTGGACCACCTGCTCGCCGACCACGAAGAACGTCGCACACGCCCCATGCGCGGCGAGAATGTCCAGTATCCGCGGGGTCCCCTGGGGGTGAGGCCCGTCGTCGAAGGTGATCGCGACGGCTCGCGTCCCGGGGGCGCAGTCAATCGTTCGGGCTATCCCCAGCGCGTCTGCGAACGGCCCGTAAGTCGGTGCGAAGACGTATCGGAGCACTTTCCAACAATTTCGCCACAAACGCCGAATTCCTGCCTATGGCGCCTGTCGCCGGTCTAACGTGGGCTACGTGAGTTCTTCTGGCGTGAGCGGTCAATTTGAGGGCGAGGTCGTGATCGGCCGCATCCGCTTTGCCAACGAGGAGAATGGGTTCGCGGTGATCGATGCTGAGCACGAGCGCGATGAGATCGTGCTCGTGGGGTCGATCAGTCACCTGGAAGGTGGAGAACGGGTCCATGTAATTGGGTCCTGGAAGAGCAGCAAATATGGCGAGCAGGTTGACGTGCGTGAGGCGCGGCCGCTACCTCCGAGTGACGAGAAGGCGGTGATCTCATACCTGCGACGGATCCGCAATATCGGCGAAAAGCGCGCGCAGAAGCTCGTTGACCGCTTCGGAGCCGATCAGGTGCTGGACGAGATCGATCGCGAACCGGCGGCCGCCTTCCGGCGCGTCGGCCTGAACCCGTTTAGGGCCGAGGAGGCGGCGCACTCATGGAACGAGCTGCGCTCGACGCGACGCCTGCACATGCTGCTGGCGCCGCACGGGCTCGCGTATCTGGTCAAGCGCCTGATCGCGGAGTACCCCACCACCGCCCACCGGGTCGTGACCGAGAACCCCTACGAGCTAACGCGCGTATTCGGGGTCGGCTTCGCAATCGCCGACCGGATCGCGCGCGCGTCCTACGGCAGCGTCGACGCGATTCCCGGTCGCGACGCCGCCGCGATGATTTACGCGCTGACGCAGGCCGAGGGACGTGGCGGCTCCACCTGCCTGCCCGAGCACGAGCTGCGGCATGAGGCCGCGCAGCTGCTCGGGCGCGCGCCACGGGGCGACGCGCTCGAGATGCTGCTGGAGGACGGCGACCTGGTACGCGACCGCGAATGGATCTACCGGCGCGCAACCGCAGAGCTCGAACAGGAGCTCGCCGGGCGTGTGTTTGCGATGGTCAGCAGCGCACCGTCGGACTCTGATCGCAAGCTCAAGCCGGTCGACCCCGAGCGGGAGATCGTCGGCGACGAGCTCGAGCTCAGCGTCGAGCAGCGCGAGGCCGTGCGCGATGCTTTCGCGTACCGCTTGTCGGTCATCACCGGCGGCCCTGGCACCGGCAAGACCTCGTCGATCAAGACAATCGCGTCGCTGGCCGCGGCACGCGGGGCACAGGTGCTGCTGGTAGCCCCCACCGGTCGTGCTGCGCGCCGGATGACCGAATCCTCCGGCTTTGAGGCCAAGACCGTCCACTCCGCACTCGGCTGGATACCCGGTGAGCCACCGGAGCATGACGAGGACTCGCCGCTGCCCTGCGACCTGCTGATCGTCGATGAGTCGTCGATGGCGAACCTCGAGCTGATGGTGGTGCTGCTGCGAGCGGTGTCCTGGAACGCGCACGTGGTGTTGGTCGGCGACGCTGACCAGCTGGCGCCCGTCGGGGCCGGCAAACCGTTCGCGGATCTGGTCAGCTCCGAGGTCGTGCCGACCACGCGCCTGAGCCACATCTTCCGACAGGCGGCCGGCTCGATGATCGTCCAGGGCGCGCACGCGATCCGTCGCGGCGAGATGCCTGAGTTCAGGCCCGAGCAGGGCATGCGCCAGGACCTGTTCCTGATGCAGCGGCCCTCGGCCGCGGAGGCGCTGGAGTTGATCGTCTCGCTGGTGTCGGAACGGCTTCCCAAGCACTACGGCATAGACCCGGTGAACGACATCCAGGTGTTCGCGCCGGTCTATAAGGGCGAGCTCGGGATCGATGCTTTGAATCGCGCATTGCGCGAAGCCCTCAACCCGCATGGTCAGGTCGTCTCAGGCGGGCGTCTGCGGATCGGCGACAAGCTGATGATGACCGGGCGCAACCTGCACGAGCTCGGGCTGATGAACGGCACCGTGCTGAACCTGATCGATGAGGTCGGGGGCTCCGGCGCTGGCGCCTGGAGCTCGGTTGGTAGCAATGGCGACCCCGCGCGTGGGACCGCCGGTTCGGATGACGGCAGCGCCGATGACGCAGCGCTGGTATTGGCCGCCGATGAGCAGATCTTCAGACTCCCGCCGGAGGAGCGCGAGTCGCTGCGGCTCGGGTATGCGTGCTCGGTGCACCGCGGTCAGGGGATCGAGCTGCCGGTGGCGGTGATCGTCGCCCACCAGGCCGCCGGCGCGTTCTTCCTGCGCCGGGAGATGCTCTACACGGCGATCACGCGGGCAAAGCTCGCGACCGTGATCGTCGGCAGCGCTGAGGTGATCGCACGCGCCGCGCGCACCCCTGACACCGATAACCGCTACTCACGGCTCGGGGACCGTCTGCGCGAGTCGTCCGGTCCGCAGTAACGGGCCTGCGCCAGGGATGCGCGTGGGTCCGCGCTCGGCCTAGCCAGCCTCGACCGGAACGGGGCTGGGCTCAGCGCCAACCGCGCTGTCGTCAGTCGGCTCAGCGCGCGCCGACCGCGCCGGGCGCGAGCGAACTTTCACGGTTGCGACCGCCACTCCCACCAGCAGCAACAGCCCTCCGACGCACTCGAGAACCGTCGGCACCTGCCCGAGCACCGCCCAGGCGGTGGCGATGCCGACGATCGGTACGAGCAACGCGAACGGCACCACCGAGCTCACCGGGTAGCGCGCCAGCAGCGTGTTCCAGGTGTAGTAGCCGAACAACGTCGAGCCGATCACCGTGTAGGCCGTCGAACCCACGGTGGTCCAGGTGATGTGGGCCAGTGCGGGACCAACGCCGCCATCGATCAAAGCGAAGATCAGCGCCGGAATCGGCACCACGGTTGCGCTCCACACGACCAGCCCGAGGCCGCTTTTGATCTGGGCGCGGCGCGCGAAGATGTTGCCGATCGCCCATGACAGCGCCGCGCCCAAGGTCACCACCAGTGGCCACAGCGCGGCGTGGCCGGCGTAGCTGACAGAGACGATCGTGAGGCCGACCATGCCGGCTGCCACACCGACCGCTTGCTTCGGGCTCGCTCGTTCACCCAGCACCAGTGCCGAGATCACGATTCCGAACACGACCTGCGCCTGCAACACCAGCGACGCCAACCCAGCCGGCATGCCCAGCTTCAGCGCCAGGTACAGCAGCGAGAACTGCCCGAGGTTCATGAACAGTCCGATCAGCAGGATCGGCTTCCACGGCCCCGGCCGCGGAATGAACAGGATCAACGGGAAGACCACGAAGCAGAAGCGCAGCGTCAACAGCAGGAACGGCGGGAAGCCTTTGAGGCCCTCGTCGATCACCACGAAGTTGGCGCCCCACACGATCGTCGTGAGTAGCGCCCTGATGCTGTCTTTGCCGTTCATCTCTGTGAAGTGACGCTACAGCCGCCACGAACCGGACACGGCAGTTCACCGGCGGCCACGGTTCAGCGGCCGTCCACGATTCAGCGGCCATCCACGGTTGAGCCGCAGTCCACGTTGACCGCGCGAAAGGGGAATTTAATGCTGTGGGAGCTTTAAATTCCCCTTTCGCGGGCTATTCGGCGCCCGCGACGATCCGCACCGACTCGCCGCCCACGGTCACGACATCGCCGTCGCGCAGCTGACGGCCACGACGGTTGTCGGGTTCGCCGTTGACCAGCACCTCGACGGCCGCCAGGAAGTCCTTGGCCTCGGCGCCGGACTCGAGCACCCCGGCCAGTTTCAGCAGCTGGCCGAGGCGGATCATCTCACCGCGGATTTGAAACTCTTCGATGTTCGCGTCGTCGGACATGTCGATGCTGGGCCTGTTCGTGGTCGGCTGGTCGTGGTCTGTTCAGTGTCAGGCGACCCCGCAGTGCGCTCACCCCCGGGGCATCCGCAGCGCGCTCAGCGCGGGGCCATCCGCAGCGCGCCGTCGAGGCGGATGACCTCTCCGTTCAGCATCCGGTTAGTGACGATCGTGTTCACGAGGTCGGCGTACTCGGCGGGCGTACCCAGGCGTGGCGGGAACGGCACCGAGGCGCCCAGTGAATCCTGCGCGGCCTGGGGCAGCTGTTCCATCATCGGCGTCTTGAAGAGCCCGGGTGCGATCGTCATCACGCGGATCCCGTCGCGCGCAAGCTCGCGCGCAACCGAGATCGTGAGACCAACCACCCCGCCCTTGGAGGCGGCGTAGGCGACCTGGCCGATCTGGCCCTCATAGGCCGCAATCGAGGCGGTGTTCACAAGCACCCCGCGCTCACCGTTCTCGTCGGGGTCGTTCTGCTTCATCGCCCAGGCGGCGTGGCGCAGGACGTTGATCGTCCCCAGCAGGTTGATGTTGATCATCCGCTGGAACGCGTGGATCGGGGTCGGCCCGTCCTTGCCGAGCAGCTTGATGACATTGCCGATGCCGGCCGAGCAGACGGATATGCGCAGGCCTCGGTCGGTGCTCTGTGCGGCCGACTGCACGGCGGCCTTCACGGCCTCGTCGCTGGTCACATCGGTGGTGATGAAGTTGCCGCCGATCTCATCGGCCACGGTGGTGCCGTGCTCGCTGTTGAGATCCGCGATCGTGACCACTGCGCCCTCTGCGGCGAGCCGACGGGCCGTCGCCTCGCCAAGCCCGGAGGCCCCTCCGAACACAATCGCCGCGGCATCTTCAATAACCATGCAGTTCCCTCTCAGAGTTCTATGCCGGCAAGCCGGCCGGCTTGATCAACGCTATACGGTTCTCGGCGAGCGCGGCTCGCAACGGTCAGCTGACCGCGTCGACGCGTAGACGGCGCACGCCGGCGGGCACCTGTACCGCGACCTCGTCGCCGATGCGGTGGCCGATCACGGCCGTCGCCACGGGCGAGGCCGAGGACATCAGACCGTCCTTGGGGACGGCGTCGTTCGGCGAGACGATCTTGAAGCTCTGCTCCTTGCCGGTCTTCAGATCGGTGACCGTGACGCTCGAGCCGTGCGCGATCTCACCGGTCTGCTTGTGCTCGACGACAACCGCCGAACGGACCTGCTCCTTGAGCCGCAGGATCTTCGTCTCAAGGTGCGCCTGCGACTCCTTGGCCGCATGATATTCGGCGTTCTCCTTCAGGTCCCCCCACTCGCGTGCGGTCTTGATGCGTGCCGCAATCTCGGCGCGCCCGCCGGACTCAAGCTGGTTCAGTTCTGCGCGGAGCTTCTCCAGCTCCGTCTGCGTCATCTCGATCGCTTCCATTGATGCGACGGTACAACAGCGCAAGTTCTTCGTTGGCCAGTCCGTGCCCGCGCAGATACCCCACGGAGCCGCCGTAGCGCTCGTCGACCAGCTCGAGCACGCGCTCCATCGTCCCCGGCAGCGGCGCGGTCTGCCCAGCACTTGAGTCCTTCAACTCTTCGCGATAAGTCCGCGTATTGACCAGCCGGTCGAAGATCGCGTCGATCCGCTCACCGGTCGCCAGATAGTCGGCGACGATCGTCTCGCGTTCCACTCCAACCGCGTCGAGTACCAGCGCGACGACCGTGCCGGTGCGGTCCTTGCCCGCTGCGCAATGCACAAGTACCGCGCCGTCGCTGCCGGCGATCGTGCGCACCGCCTCGACAATCGAGTCGGGTCGCCGCCGCAGGTACCGCATGTAAGCGCGCACGACCGGCGGCTCATCGCGATCGTGGTCGTCCCCGGGGATGTTCTGCCAGGGGTCGATCGTCTCGGCGTCGAGGTCGGTGTTGCCCATCGCCGGGTACAGCGAGCGGTGGTCGATGCGGACGCGCCGCTCTTGCTGCATCGGACCTGGGCCCTCGGAACCAATCTCAACCTCGGTGCGCAGATCGAGCACGACCTCAAGCTGGTGCTCGTCCACGAGCGTGCGCAGATCCTCATCGGAGAGGTCCTGCAGGTTGTCGGAACGGATCAGTACGCCCGGCACCAGCACGCGCGTGTTCACGGTCCCGTCCAGGTCGAGCCAGTTCGGAGCGTCGGTCTCAATCGTCATCGCTGTCCACCTCGTGTCGCCAACGCCTCTATCGTCGCAGGCTGCGTGCACCAATTCGCAGCCAACTTGTAACCACCGCTTCCTGTGCCACCCGCTCGAAACCTCGTCAACGTCAGCCAGGTCAGCAAGGGCTTCGCCGCCCGCCAGGTGTTGAGTGACGTCACCCTCGGGATCGCCGACGGCGACCGCATCGGCGTCGTCGGCCAGAACGGACAGGGAAAATCGACGCTCGTCGACCTGATCGCCGGAAGCGAGCAGCCCGATTCCGGCAAGGTCACGCGACTCGGGACGCTGACGCTTGGCCATCTGGACCAGAGCGACCACCTGAACCCGGCGCATACGATCCGCCAGGTGCTGGTCGGCGCGCGCCCCGAGCATGAGTGGGCCGGCGACCGCGCCTTCCGCGAGGTGCTCGACGGGCTGCTGGGAGGGGCCTCGTTCAGTCGCTTCTCGGACGGAATCGAGACCGGCGTGGGATCGCTCTCCGGCGGTGAGCGCCGGCGCATCTCGCTGGCCAAGGTGCTACTCGATCATCCCGACCTGCTGCTGCTTGACGAGCCCACAAACCACCTCGACGTTGAGGTGATCGCCTGGCTCGCACGACACCTTGCGAACCGCGCCGGCGCGCAGATGATCGTCACCCACGACCGTTGGTTCCTGGACGCGGTCTGCACCCTCACCTGGGAGGTCGCCGACGGCACCGTGCACCAGTACGAGGGCGGCTACGCGGCGTACGTACTCGCCAAGGCCGAGCGCGAGCGGATCGCGGCGGTGCGTGAGGAACGCCGTCAGCAGCTGATGCGCAAGGAGCTTGCGTGGCTGCGCCGCGGGCCTCCCGCCCGCACCGCCAAGCCGAAATTCAGGATCGAGGCCGCGAACGCGCTGATCGCCGAGGAGCCGCCGGCGCGCGACAGCACCGAGCTGCTGAGGTTTGCAAACTCGCGCCTGGGCAAGACCGTGATCGATGCCGAGCGGATCTCCTACGCGTACCCGGTGGGCGATGATTCGGGTACTGGTCCGGGTAGACCAGTACCCGAGACAAAGGCCGCGGCCAACGTGATTGACGACGTCACCTGGCTGATCGGGCCAGGTGAACGGATCGCGCTGGTCGGCGCCAACGGCTCCGGCAAGACGACGCTGCTGAAGTTGCTCGCGGGTGAACTCTCACCCGATCGCGGGACGGTGCTGCGGGGCGAGACGGTGCGGCTCGCGCACCTGGGCCAGAACAACGCCGCGCTGCCCGAGAACCTGACCGTGCTGGAGGCGGTCGAGGAGGTCAAACGGCGCGCGGTCCTGTCCAGCGGCGAAGAGATCACAGCTGGGAGACTGGCGGAGCGATTCGGATTCAGGGGCGAGAAGGCGCGCACGCGAGTTGGCGGCCTTTCCGGCGGCGAGCGGCGGCGGCTGACGCTGATGCGACTGCTGATGAGCGAACCCAATGTGCTGCTGCTGGACGAACCCACCAACGACCTCGACATCGACACGCTCACGGCGCTCGAGGATCTGCTCGACGGCTGGCCCGGGACGCTGCTGGTGGTCTCCCACGACCGCTACTTCACCGAACGTGTTTGCGACAACGTGTTCTTCGTGAATCCCGGCGGTCACGTGCAGCACCTGCCTGGTGGGATCGACCAGTACCTCGATCTGATCACACCGCCTGAAGTGGGCGCAGCCGCTCGCGCAGTCACAACCGTCGAGCGATCCCAAGAGCCGGCTGGAGGTTCGCGTCGCGCAAGCGCGGGCGGCAGCGCAGAACCGGCCCCGCTCCCAGGCGGCGCGCCAGCCGCGGGCGCGCGGCTCAGCGGCGGTGAGATCCGGGCCGCCAAGAAGGAGGTCCAGCGGCTGGAGCGAGCAATGGAGAAGGCGAGCGCGCTAGAGGCCTCGCTCCACGAGCAGATGGCGGCCGCGGCCAGCGACCACACCCGCCTAGCGGTTCTCACCGGTGAGCTTGCGAAGGCCACCAGCACCCGCGAGCAGCTCGAACTCGACTGGCTCGAGGTCGCCGAAGAAGCTTGAAGGCTGAGCCGCGAACGACTTGGATCAGGCGGTGGCGATCAGCCCGATCTGTACGCGCCCGTGGCTCCGCTCGAGGCCGAACGTAACGTGGCCGGTGAGCTTGCCGCCGCCGGCCAACGTGACCGTGTAATCGCCGCTGGCGCGACCGGCCCAGCCCGGCAATACCTGCAGGTTGCTGAGTACGTAGCCCTCGGGTACCGGCTTGGCCGTGAACTGCTGGTGGTACTCGCGCACGACCGCTGGCCGACCGTGCTGTGTGACGCTGGGGTCCACACGGGTTACGCCTGGAGCCAGTAGCGCCTCGAGCGAGCGGGTATCGCGGTTGCCGTAGTCGGAGGCGAAGCGCTGTACCACCCCGGTGATCTCCGACGCGGTCAGCGGTCCGGATGGCGCGCCTGCACCGCCGCCGCTGGACGCGATCAGGATCACAACCACGATTACGGCAACCGCCGCGAAGCCTGCAAGAGCGGCGATCAGCGCGCGTCGCCGCGCCACACTGAGCCTCCCGGTCGCCGGTGTAGGATCCGGGGTCGTCTTGTCTGCAGGACGCGGGCGCCGATCAACGCGCGTGTCGCGACCGACGATCAGCGTGCGCGTATCGCTCGCGCCAGGCCTGTCCCTTGCAGGCGTGCGTGCGCCGGCGTTCTCGGCGGGCTGCGGGTCGGGGGTGGTGGCGTTGTCGCTCGCGGGGACGGCCGCCTCCTGGACCTGGGTTGGCGGTGCAATTCGCGTGGGCTGCTCAGCCAGCTCGGGTTTGGTTTGCCGCGTTCGTGCCGGGCGCTTGCCCTGGACCGCGGCCAGCGCCGCGGTCGCGAAACGGCCGGCACTCGGGTAGCGATCCTTGGGGCGTTTTGCCAGCGCCCGTGCCAATACCGCGTCAAAGCGTTTGGGCACGCCGCGCGTCAGTGAAGCCTTTGGCGCGCGCTCGTTCAGCTGTGCGTTGATCGTCGCCGGCGTGCTGTCACGGTGGAACGGCGGCGTACCCGTGAGGCAGGTGTAGAGCAGACAGCCGAGTGAGTAGACGTCGCTGAGTGAATCGGTCGGCTCACCTTGCAGGTGCTCGGGCGACATGTAATCGACCGTGCCGATCCAGTTGCCAGAGTCGGTGGAGCGAATGTGCTGGTCCACGAGCCGCGTGATCCCGAAGTCGCTGAGGTAGACGTGATCGCCGCTAAGCAGCACGTTCGCCGGTTTGATGTCACGGTGTACGAGCCCGCGCGCGTGAGCCGCATCGAGCGCCCGCGCCACCTGGGCAACGATCCGTGCCGACTCCTCCGCCGACAGCCTGCCCTGCGATCGCAGCAGCCGTGCGAGATCGGTGCCGTCGACGTAGCGCATCACCAAGTACAGGTGGTCGTCCTCCTCCCCCGCCGCGTACACCGGGATCACGTTGGGATGGTCGAGCGCGGCCATCAACCGAGCTTCCTGCTCAAAGCGCTGTCGGAGCTCTGGGTCCGATGCGGATGACTCGTTCAGCAACTTGATCGCGACCGGGCGGTTCAGCGACTCGTCGCGGGCGCGATAGACGACGCCCATGCCACCGCGGCCGATTACCTGCTCGATGCGGTAGCCGGCAAGGTCTGTTCCCGGAGATAGGTCTCGCACGCTCATATTCTGCCCTACGTGTCGCGGAAGGCCCTGAGGCGCTGGTTTGCACTTGGCTTCGCGGCTGGTTCCGCGAGAACCGAATCGCTACCTTGGATCGACTATGCATGTGCGCAGTTGGTCGACCACCACCATGATCGCGACGGGAGCTGCGGCGCTCGCCGGTTTCGCGATAGGTGGCTGCGGACAGGCGACCAAGCCAATGCCGGTAGCGCCGGTGCGGCTCTCGCAGCTGGCTCCGAGCGACGGTATGCGCGTGAGCTCCGATGCGGTGACTATCAGCGGAACCGTCAGCCCGCAGCATGCGAGCGTGAGCGTGATGGGCCGCCAGGTCACCACCTCGGCGGACGGCCATTTCTCCGCCAAGGCCAAGCTCCAGGTCGGTACCAACCTGATTGACGTGATCGCCTCGAATGGCCGCGCGCGACCGGCGATGACGGCGCTGCGCGTGTTCCGCTATGTGCTGATCTCGGTCCCCGACGTGGAGGGCCGCTCGCCGAAGGCGGCAGCCGACGCGATCAAGGCGGTCGGCCTGACGCCCAAGGTCCAGGGCAGCAGCGACCCATTCAACTTCCTGATCCCCGTCTCAAGTCAGGTCTGCCAGCAGACGCCCCGACCACACACGCGCGTGAACCCGGGGTCGACTGTCACGCTCAGCATCGGCAAGCTCTGCTGAGGGGTCACCCTCAGTCACTCGGCAGATAAGGTTCCGCTGACTATGAGGGACTCCAATCCGGGCACGCGAGCTGAACTTCGGGAAGACGCCGGCAACGGATCGCAGCCACAACCAGCGAATGGAGCCACGGTCCGGGGCTTTCACCGCGCTCACGTGCCGGTCGAAGAGCGGCGCAAGCTCGGGCGCAGCGCCCGCCAGCAGCTGAAGCGCAGTCAGATCGGCCACTGGCAACGTCCGCTCGGATTCGACCCGCTCACGATCCTGGCCGCGCAGGATACGATTCGCGATCAGGAACTGCTGTCGCTGCGTTACGAACGGATGGCCGCTTCCCCGTGGGCGTTCTACCGTGGCGCCGCCGCGATCATGGCCGCCGACCTGGCCACGAACGCGAACAGTGGGCTCCACGTTCAGTTGGGGGGTGACACCCACATCCTCAATTTCGGTCTGTGGGCGACCCCGGAGCGCCAGCTCGCGTTCGACATTCGTGATTTTGACGAGACCCTGCCCGGTCCGTTCGAGTACGACGTGCTGCGCCTGGCGGCCAGCGTTGTGGTGCTCGCGCGCGACAACGACCGCTCGGACCGCGTCAGCCATCGTGCGCTGCGGGCCTGCCTGGAGGCATACCGACGCCGGATCGACGCTTACGAGTCCGCGGGCCAACTGGACATCTGGTATGACCTGATCACGGCCGAGCATCTGGGCAAGCTGTTCGAGCCGGCGGATCGCGAGGTGCTGGCGGCGCATATCGCGCGCAAGGCGCCGAAACGCACCAGTGCCGGCGCCGCCCGCAAGCTCACCACCCGCTCCGGCGGGCGCCTGCGGATTACCGAAGACCCGCCGGTGCGGATTCACCTCGACGCCGACGGTCCCGGACTCGCGGACGAGGTCTTCGAGGCCTATCGGGCGTCGCTTCCGGAGTACCGCCGCTACCTGCTCGACCGCTATACCTACGTCGACGCGGTGCGCCAGGTGGTCGGGGTTGGGAGCGTCGGGATGCGCGTCTATCTCGTGCTGCTGGAGGGACGCGACCGCGGAGACCTGCTGTTTCTGCAGATAAAGCAGGCGGGAACCTCCGTATACGAGTCGACGCTCGAGCCCAGCCACTACGCCAATCATGGGCAGCGCGTGGTAGTTGGGAAACGCCGTACGCAAGCCGCCACCGACATCTTTGCGGGTTGGACCCGGCTCGGCGATCACGACTTCTACGTGCGCCAGTTCCGCGACATGAAGGTAATCCCGCGCGGTGATCTGATCGCCCCGCGCCTGGCCGAGTTCGCGGCCGCCTGCGGGCGTGCGCTTGCCCGGGCCCACGCCCGCACCGGCGACCCGATTGCGATCGCGGCATACCTCGGCAAAGGCCGCAGTTTTGATCGCGCGGTCGAGCAGTTCGCCTTCGCCTACGCCGACCAGAACACCGAGGACCATCGCCAGCTCGTCGAGCGCAGTCGCAGTTAGCGGCCTCAGGGTGGTGCCGACGAGGCCGCGGTAACGCTGGATCACCGCGCCCGGCTATAAGCTGCGCGTCATGCCCAAGACTGACTTGACCGACTTCAACGGTTCAATCGCCACCGCGCTCGGCGCGGACGGTCGACGTTCGTCGTGCGACACCTGTTCGGTCCCAGATCAACTCGAGTTCAGTGCGTTGGCGCGCCGCTGACGCCGCGCTCGCCGACACGTACCAGCTCACGGGCCGCAATGGCTGTCACCTTCTTCAGATCCAATCAGGAGCCAGGTGGCAGGACGGCGTGGGCGCGCAGCCTAGCGGCGCCGGTGCGCGAGTTCCTATCGACGGAAACCGGCGGCGGGATGGCGCTGGTTGCGGCGGTCGTGGCCGCGCTGCTGTGGGCCAACCTTCCGGGCTGGCATAGCTACGAGTCGGTGTGGGGAACGCATTTCTCGATACGACTGGGTGACACGAGCGTCTCCGCGACGCTGCGCGACTGGATCAACCAAGGTTTGATGACGCTGTTCTTCTTGGTCGTGGGGCTCGAGGCCAGGCGCTCGATGGAGACCGGCGAGCTGCGTGAGCGCGAGCGGTTGCTGGTACCGGCCGCGGCCGCTGCATGCGGGATGGCGTTCGCAATCGCGATCTTCCTGGCCTTCAATGCGGGCAGCCGCGGCGCCGGCGGTTGGGGCGCGGCGATGTCTTCGGACACCGCCTTTGCGTTGGCCGCACTGTCGCTGATCGCGCCGCGCTCGGCGACGCGCCTGCGGGTGTTCCTGGTGACCACCTCCGTGTTTGACGATCTCGGCGGGCTGGCTGTGATCACGCTCGTCTACACCCGCAGCGTGGACGTGCTCGCGATCCTGATCGCGGTCGCCCTGTTCATCGTGTTCCTGGTGCTGCCGCGGATCTCGCGCAGCCTGCGACCGTTACGGCTGATGGTCGGTTTCGGCGTTTGGCTGGCGATGTTCGAGTCCGGCGTCGACCCCGTGATCTCGGGGCTCGCGCTGGGACTCGCGGTTGCCGCCAGCTCACCCTCGCGGGAAACGCTCGAGCGCGTGTCGGAGGTGACTCGCGCGTTCCGCGAGCAGCCCACTCCGGAGCTCGCCAGCACCGCCCGCCAGGAGGTCGGGTTTGCGATCGCCCCCAATGAACGGCTGCAGTACACGCTGCACCCCTGGACCAGCTACGCGATCGTGCCGCTGTTCGCGCTCGCAAACGCGGGCGTTCATCTCGGCGGTGGGCTGCTGGGCGTGGCCTTCACCTCACCGATCACACTCGGAATCGGGCTCGGCTACGTGGTCGGTAAACCTCTGGGGGTGTTGACTGGATCGCTGCTGGTCACACGACCGCGCCGTGGACCTCGGCTGCCGGTCAGCTGGCCGGTGCTGACCGCCGGCGGAGCGGTGATGGGCATCGGGTTCACGGTCTCGATCCTGATTTCGAGCCTCGCGTTCAAGGGGACCGAGCTCGAAGAGGCCAAGATCGGCGCGCTCAGCTCGATCGTGCTGGCGCCGATCATCGGCAAGCTGATGCTGGTCGGCTGGCGGCGGATGCCGGTCTCGGTCAGGGCACGGCAGCTGGCGGGGACGGCCGAAGATCTGGTCGACCTCTCCGACGACATCGACCCTGATTGCGATCACATCCGCGGCAACATGGATGCGCTGGTCACGATCATCGAGTACGGCGACTACGAGTGCCCCTATTGCGGTCAGGCCGAGCCGACCATCCGTGAACTGCTGTCGCGCTGGGACGACGGCCTGCGTTACGTCTGGCGCCACCTGCCGCTGCAGGACGTCCACCCCACCGCCCAGCTGGCCGCGCAGGCGGCTGAGGCTGCTGCGGCCCAGGACCGCTACTGGGAGATGCACGATCTGTTGCTGGCTCACACCTCGATCTTCACCGACTCCGACCTGGAGCAGTACGCGCGCGAGCTGGGTCTCGATCTCGACCGTTTCTGGAGTGACCTCAATTCCGGCACGACCGTGCGCCGGATCGCTCGCGACGTGCAGAGTGCGGACGCCAGCGGCGTGACCGGCACTCCCACGTTCTTCATCAACGGACGCCGTCACTACGGCGCCTACGACGTCGAGACGCTGTCCACCGCGGTGCAGGCGGCCCACAACCGCGCCAAACTGCTCGCGGTTGCAACGCCCGTGGCGACCGATTAGCGCGTCGAGGCGGGCGCGGCGGCGACCCGGCGACGACACAGCGACGACAGTGTGGCGGTGCGTCGGGGGGCGGTTTCGGCGCTGCTCCCGCCCCCCGACGCGAGCGGCTACGGCAGGTAGAGGAGGCCCTGGGCAGCCGGCTTGGGACCAGTGAGCTTCAGCGGCGTGAGCTTGCCGGTCGAGGAGTTCACCTGTGCGAGGTAGTTGCCCGGGTAGCCGGGCGCAGGACAGGTTGTCGGAGCCCCGTTCTCGTCGCACGGGGTTACAGCCGAGATCTCGCTGCCACGCTTGAACGGACCGGTGATCTTGTAGATCGTGCCGTTGTCGTTGTCGGTCGTGTAGAGCGCGCCGCTGCGACCGGCGGGCCAGGCGGTGTCGTCGACTGACCGCGCCAGCTTCAAGACCGACAGCCGCGGGTGGCTCGAAACGCCGTGGAAGTAGATCTGCTCCTCATCGCCCTGACTGGTGAGCATGAAGTCACCGGCGAAGCGCTTTGCAAAGGCGGGCACAACCTCGTTGGAGTCGGGATCGGTGAGCTTCAGCTTCACGCTTCCGGACTGGCCCTTGTTGGCGCGCTTGGCCATCGCTTCGTCGGAGAACACGCCGTGCACGACCGCGAGCTTCTTAGCCGCGTCGAACTTCACGTCATACAGCGCCGGATACTTGGCCTGAGGTGCCGGGGCACCCGTGGTGCCGGGAGCAGAGGCGCTGATCAGGATGTGACCGTGGTAGATCGAGATCGCGTCGGTTCCGCCGTTGGAGGGGAGCGGCACGTTGTACCGGAAATGGACCGGCTTGGTCCCGTGCTTGGGCGTGATCAGATACACGCTGGAGTGAGCGTCCTCGTTGACGGTCGCGATCAGCTTGCCGGTCAGCGGGTCTGCGGTCACCCCGTCGCACTTGCCCTTGACGTCCCACTGCGCCAGCTCTTTACCGCGACGGCTGAATTCGACGATGGTCGAATCCCTGTTGCCGGTGGTGGATGGTTCGCCCTGCGGCCCGACCCCATTTTGGAACCCGACGAAGATGTCACCGCGCAGAGTGGTGATGTCGTCCGGGTTGGCGATCGCCTCTTTGCCGGAGGCGGTCTGGTGCATGATCTTCGAGCCGTCGGCGAACACCTGACTCTTGAAGGTCGACGCGACCGCGGGCTTCACATGCGCGCCCGGATAGGTCACCCGGGTCTGTGCAGCGCCGGTCGCGGGAACGGCCGCCGCAACTCCCACTGCGGCCAGCAAAGCGAGCGCGGCCCGCTTGTGTGGCAAAGCGATGTTCTCTGACATGCCCCCACGCTACGGCCGCCGCGTGCGCAGGCTGATAACAACCTGTGAAGTTGGCTAACGACCGGGTAAAAGCTCCCGGAACCACCGGCCAGGGGTCCCGGATACGTCCGCCGCGCCGGCCGCCACAACACCGCTGGCCCGCCGCGCCGGCCGCCCGGGCCGCCCACAACACCGCAGCCCCGCCGCGGCGAAGCCGCCTAAACCGCGAGCGCTCCGGCGGTTTCGGTGTGCACGCAGGGTGTTCCCGCGGTCACGTCGAGCGTCGCCTGCGCGAAGTTGAGGCTCGCGGTCAGCAGCGTCGCGTAGCGCCCGTCCTCAGGATCAGCCGGGTTCGGATGGCAGCAGAGCGAGTTGGGGCCCTCACCGTGATCGCAGAGTGCGGCGCGGACCTGCTCGACGTCGCTCTCGCCGCCGAGCTCATCGAGCTGCCGATGCAGCGCGTCCAGGCGGGTGAGCGTGTCGGGCATGATCGCCGGATGGGTGTCCCCCGGCCGTGGCGCCTCGGCGAGGAAGTGATTGGTGTGGTAGAGCAGTCCGTCCTGCGGCCACAACACGTCGACGCCGCCCGGCCAGATCTCGGCGCAGGCCGCGGCCTTGCCGGTCGCCAGGCCGGTGACCAGCGTCAGCACGGTCGAAGCCGAGGCCCGTGCGCTGCGCGCGAGCGCGATCGCGTCCTCGACGCTGCGGGCGCTATCCATCACATGACGCGAGATCACGTGCACGGGCACACCGGCAGCGCCTACTCCGTCGCGCTCGTGTCCGAGGATGTTGAACAGCACGCCCACTCCGTGGCGGCCGAGTCCGATCTTGCCGACGATCCCGTACTCGGTCGCGGTCGTGGTCACGCCACCGTGCGCGTGCGGGATCTGCCAGACCAGCCAGTTGTCGGAGAGCGACAGGTACCAATCCCAATTCTGTATCGCCACCGGCTCGGCGTCTTCAGGCCCAAGTGCCACGACCGTTGAACACTCGCCGCGTCCGCTTGCGCCCGTGCCGGCATGCTTGACGGCCGCCAGCACCTCGGTGCGGGCGTTGATCGCAGCCACGGCTTCGAGCGGCAAACCGGCGCCGTCGGCGATGCCGCGGATCTCCTGACCGAGTTCCGGAGCCCAGCCGTCGACCTGCTCAAGCGCGCCCAACCCGACCTGTGGCGCGATCTCACGCACACGGTCGGTCGCGACCCCGTACTCGGCACCGGTCGCGGCGAACATCAGCTCATAGGCGGCGACCGTCGCGCGGATCCGGTCGGGATGGGCGGCCCCGAACTCGAGCCCGCGAGCATGTGGGTCAAGGACCGACGAGGTGTATGCGCGGGTCATGCGGTCACCGGTTTTGCAGCGGCTGCCGCCGCGACCGCGCGCTCCACCGCGTTGACGTCGCGCACCGCGCCGGTGTCGGCTGAGGTCGCCATCGCGGCGTATGCGCGCAGCGCCGGCGAGACCGGCCGATCGCGCAGTCCGGGGACGTAGCCGCCATCGGCTTCGAGCGCGGCGCGGCGCGCGGCCAGCTCCTCCTCGGAGACCTCGAGCTGCAGCGAACGCGCTGGAATGTCAATCGTGATCGTGTCGCCGTTCTGGACCAGCGCGATCGCGCCACCGGACGCCGCCTCGGGCGAGACGTGACCGATCGATAGTCCACTGGTGCCGCCGGAGAAGCGCCCGTCGGTGATCAGCGCGCAGGTCTTGCCGAGTCCCTTGCCCTTCAAATAGCTGGTCGGATAGAGCATCTCCTGCATGCCCGGGCCGCCGCGCGGCCCCTCATAGCGGATCACGACCACGTCACCATCGTTCACGGTGCCGTCGAGGATCACGTCGACGGCCTGCTCTTGGGACTCGACCACCACGGCCGGGCCGGAGAACTTCCAGATCGACTCATCGACCCCGGCGGTCTTCACGACCGCGCCACGAGCCGCGAGGTTGCCGTGCAGGATCGCGAGCCCGCCATCGGCGGAGTACGCGTGTTCGACGTCGTGAATGCAACCGTCGGCGGCGTCGAGGTCGAGCGACTCCCAGCGTTCGGACTGGCTGAACGCTTCGGCCGAGCGGCGGCATCCGGGGGCCGCGTGGAACAGCTCCAGCGCGCGCTCGGAGGCCGCACCGCCGCGCACGTCCCACTGCTCGAGCCATTCGGCAACCGAACCGGAGTGCACGGTGTGCACACCCTCGTTGAACTTCCCGGCACGCCAGAGCTCGCCGAGGATCGCGGGGATCCCGCCCGCGCGGTGGACGTCTTCCATCAGGTAACTCGAGGACGGCGCGACCTTGCAGATGCAGGGCACGCGCTTGCTGATCTCGTCGATGTCCTTCATCGTGAAGTCGAGCTCGGCCTCCTGGGCGGCGGCGAGGATATGCAGCACGGTGTTGGTCGAGCCGCCCATCGCGACGTCCAGCGACATCGCGTTCTCGAACGCCTCACGGGTGGCGATCGAGCGCGGCAGTGCCGACTCGTCGTCCTGCCCGTAATAGCGCTCGCAGAGCGCGACCGCGGTGCGTCCCGCGTCCTCGTACAGCGCCCGCCGGGCGGTGTGGGTCGCGAGCGTCGAACCGTTGCCGGGCAGCGACAACCCGAGCGCCTCGGTCAGGCAGTTCATCGAGTTCGCGGTGAACATCCCCGAGCACGAGCCGCAGGTCGGGCAGGCGTTCTCCTCGATCAGCGCAATGTCCTCATCGGAGACCTTGTCGTCGACCGCCTCGGCGATCGCGGTGATCAGGTTCAGGCCCTTGCGTACGGTCCCGTCGACCAACGTCGCGGTGCCGCCCTCCATCGGGCCGCCGGACACGAACACGGTCGGGATGTTCAGCCGCAGCGAAGCGTTCAGCATCCCCGGCGTGATCTTGTCGCAGTTGGAGATGCAGACCAGCGCATCGGCGCAGTGGGCGTTGACCATGTACTCGACGCTGTCGGCGATCAAATCGCGCGAGGGCAGCGAGTAGAGCATCCCGCCATGGCCCATCGCGATCCCGTCGTCGACCGCGATCGTATTGAACTCGCGCGGGATCCCGCCCGCCTCCGTAATCGCCTGCGCGACGATCTCCCCTACCGGCTTCAGGTGCGTGTGACCGGGAACGAACTGCGTGTAGGAGTTGGCGACGGCGATGATCGGCTTGCGGCCGATGTCTTCGCGCTCAACTCCGGCGGCGCGCAGCAGCGCGCGGGCACCGGCCATGTTGCGGCCGTGTGTGACGGTACGAGATCGGAGCTGTGGCATACCTTGAGGCTACTGAACCGACGTCTCTTCGCTGGTAGTGGCCACCAAGCCACTACCAGCGGCAAGCGCTCCTAGAGCACGTCCTTCAAGGCTGCGGGCGTTCCGCTCTTTCCGCGCAGCTTCGCGAACAGGTCGGTGGAGTCGATCGCCGAACCGCGGCCCTGCATCCAGGACTCGTACTTGGGGTTCTGCAGCGTGACGCCGCCGGACACGATCACGAACAGCACCGCGAAGAACCCGAACGCCAGCAGCCCCACGCAGACCCAGGTGGCGCTGCGGATTCCGGCCTCGAGGCTCGGGCCGGTGGTCTCCGCCATGTGCACGATCAGCGGTGCGGTCATGAACGCTGCAACCCCGCGCAACATCTCGACCAGCGCGAAGATGCGGGGCAGCTGCAAGGCCGGGAGGCTGAAGCCAGCCACGAACAGGCCGGGCGCTACCGAGGCGCCGACGCCGAGTCCGAGACCGCCGGTGCAGACTGCAATCAGTGCGGTGGATCCGTTGTTCGAGAACGCGACGAGGATGCCGGTCAGCGCCAGGCAGGCGAGGCCGGCGTGCGCGTAGAGCGGCACGTACTTGGTGAAGAACAGCTGTCCGAACAGGAACGCGGTTACGACCGCCCCACCGAATTCGGGCCAGAACACGGCGCTGGAGACGCCGTGGGTCGCCTGCGTGATCTGCAGCAGGCTGGTGAGCGCGACTGAGCCGGCGCCGGCGAACAGCGCGAGCAGGATCGCCGCCACTGGGATCGTGTGCCCCATCTGCTTGATCGGCATGATCGGGTCCTCAACGTGAACCTGGTGGAAGATCAGCCCGATGATGCAGCCGAGGCCGAAGATCATCGGGATCAGCACGATCGCGCTGAGGAAGGCGTGATCGCTGAGGTTGGAGGCGCCGAAGAAGGCGGCGGTGCAGCCGATCGACGCGAGCGCCAGCGACTCCAGGTCGAGCTTCATCTTCGGGTCCTGCGGGGGCACGTCGGTGAAGGTCAGGGCCGTGAGCACCAGCGCCAGCAGACCCACACCCGCGGCGATCCAGAACAGCAGCCGCCAGTCCCCCAGCGACACGAACGCCCCGCCGATCACCGGTCCGAGTGCGACCGCACCGAAGATGCCCATGTTCATCACCACCGCACTCGAGCGCATCCGCGCGAGCGGGAAACCGAGGATCAGCGCCGGTGCGGCGGTGATCAGCATCAGACTGGTCATCATCCCCTGACCGATGCGGCCAATGAAGTACGGGGCCGGCGAATGCGACAGCGCCACCACCACGGTGCAGATCGTGAACACCCCTGCGTATGCCAGTAGCAACCGCCGGCTCGGCGCTTTACTCACCAGCTGAACGGCGAGGATCGTTCCGAAACAGTAGGCGGCGTCGGCGAGACCGCCGCTCATCTCCATGCCGGCAGAGCCGAGGTGCACCGCCGGTCCGATCATCGACTCCAGTGGCGTGGTCGCGGCGCTCAGCACCAGGAACGGGGTCAGAGCGGCGATCACGAGCCCTACGGCCGCCCAGTAGCTACCCGCGAGCGGGCCCTTCCACTGAAACGGTTCGAAGCTGAAAAGTCGTCTGATCTGCGTCACGTAGGGAGCTTTCTGAAGTCCATTGGTTACTAATGCTCCGTCTAGCTTGACACAGCGTGGCCGCTTTAAGCGCAGATACCGGAGGGATACTCCGGTATCTGTGGGCAGACTCACGTTCTGGCACCCGGGCGCGGGCGATTTTGCTCGCAGCAGCGGCCGCTGCTGGTGCCCGCGCGTTCGCGACTTTGATCGCGGCGGATACCGCTGATGGCTAAGCGCGGGTCGTGGGTCGGTCTTCCCGCTCGCGCGCCGCTAGCTGCGCTGGTCACTCTTCGTAGAGCGGATACGCCGCGGCAATGCGCGTGGTTTCGCGTTTGAGGCTCAGGCGCGAGCTGAGCGAAGTCCTCGGTCGTAAGCGCCTGCGCTATCAGCGTTCCGATCGTGTGAAAGTCGTCGCAGCTTCACTCCCCGCGTGGCAAGCGCCGCCGATCCGATCCGCAGCCCCGAGGAGATCATTGGAGGCCGCGGATCGAACGGCACGGAGTTGCGGTTGACCGTGATCCCGATCTGATGCAGCCGGTCCTCCGCCTGCTTGCCGTCGAGCGCGGCGTTTCGCAGGTCGACGAGCACCAGATGCACGTCCGTGCCGCCGGTAAGGACCTCGATTCCATGATCTGCCGCCAACAGCTCGTTGGCGACGGCACGGGCGCCATCGACCGCCAGTTGTTGGCGCTGACGAAATTCCTGGCCGGCTGCGATCCGCAAGGCCACGGCCTTCGCTGCAATGACGTGTTCGAGCGGACCGCCCTGCTGACCGGGAAAGACCGACGAGTCGATTCGCTTGGCGTGTTGCTCGCGGCAGATGATCATTCCCCCTCGGGGCCCACCAAGTGTTTTGTGGACCGTGGTGGTGACGACGTCGGCATAGCGCACGGGGTTTGGATGCAGCCCGGCAGCGACCAGGCCCGCGAAGTGAGCCATATCGACCATCAGCAAGGCCCCGATGCTGTCGGCGATCTCCCTGAAGCGCTCGAAATCGAGTACCCGTGGATAGGCTGACCAGCCTGCGACGATCAGCTTTGGCCGGTGCTGCTCGGCCAATCGCTGGACCTCGTCCATGTCAACCCGGTAGCTGTCTGCGGAAACCTCATAGGGCACGACGTCGTAAAGCTTGCCGGACAGATTGAGTTTCATCCCGTGCGTCAGGTGCCCGCCGTGGGCGAGCGAAAGCCCCATGATCCGATCCCCCGGCGCCAGCAGCGCGAAATACGCGGCGGCGTTGGCCTGTGCGCCGGAGTGAGGCTGTACGTTTGACGTGGTCGCCGCCGAATAGTGCGCGCGCACGATCGATCGCGAGAGTCTCGATCACGTCGACGTGCTCGCAGCCGCCGTAGTAACGGCGTCCGGGATAGCCCTCGGCGTACTTGTTCGTGAGAACCGACCCTTGGCACTCGAGCACTGCCCGCGGCGCGAAGTTCTCGGAGGCGATCATTTCCAGCGTCTCGCGCTGACGATCTAGTTCCCGGTCGAGCGCCGCGGAAACCTCCGGGTCAACGTCGCGGAGCGGTAGTTCGAATGAGCGTTGCGGCAAGGTTGGCGAAATCATCAGCGTGCCTGCCGCGCGTGAGCGCCCTCTGATTCCGACAACCGTTCGAGCTCGTGACCAGCCTGCACCAGTTGCTGGGTCACCACCTCTGCGTGGCTCGGTCCGCGGGTCTCGAGCAGTAGTTCAATGCCTGTCTGGGATACCTGCAACTCGACTCCTTCTCTGACGTGGGTAACCTCTCGCACGCTGGCCCCGGTGCCGGCCACATCCTGCAGTAACTCGGCCAGCCCGCCAGGGCGGTCCGATACGCGCGTGAACAGGCGTAGGCGGCGGTCAGCGAGAGTCTCGTGGCGGGCGATCAGACTGGCGATGACGCCGACATCAACGTTGCCCCCGGACAGGATCACGGCGGTGGTGCCGAATTCTGCCGGCGCAGTAACGCCGCTGAGCAGCGCCGCGGCGGCGCCGCCCCGGCACCCTCGGTAACAAGCTTGGCGCGCTCGAGCAGAAACACCATCGCCTCGGCTATCGCCTCATCCCTGACCGTGATGATGTCGTCGAGGACGTGCTCGAGCAGCGGACGGACGAGCGCGCCTGGCCGCTTGATCGCAATCCCGTCCGCGATAGTCGGAAGCGTCTCGCGCGCTGCTCGAAGGTGACGCAAATCGGCATAAGGCGCGCAGGCATCGGCTTGAACGCCGACGATCTCGGCGTTGGGGAAGCGCGTGCGTATCGCTAGTCCGAGACCCGCGGCCAGCCCACCGCCGCCGACAGGCACGATCACCTTCCCGATGTCCGGGACCTGATCTATGAGTTCGATCCCCACGCCCGCCTGCCCGATGACAACGTCAATATCGTCGAACGGGTGCACGAACGTGGCCTTCGCGCCGGCGGCGTGTTCTCGCGCCTGCTGGACGCAACTGTCGACCGAGTCGCCGCCTTCCCGCACGGTCGCACCGAAGGCCTCGACCGCCCTGATCTTGCCGAGCGAGGCTGCGGAGGGCATGTAAACGGTGCAGGCTATGCCTTTGGCCCGCGCAGCGTATGCGAGTGCCTGGGCGTGGTTGCCGGCACTTCCCGTCACTACCTCGGCGACGGACGGGTCGAGCGTCGACAGCTTGGAGAGGCTGCCACGGAGCTTGAATGACCCGGTCCGCTGCAGGCTCTCGGCCTTCACATAGATGTCTCCGCCGCACAGCTCGCTCAGACTGTTGAGTGAGTAGGCGGGCGTCCTGCGAGCGACCGTGCTGCTGTCACTCCAGCGCTGCTGCATCTGATCCTTGGTCGGTAGCGGCGCGCCGTTTGGGCGCGTCATGAGCTCGCCCCCAAAGGCTGTCGGATCACTGGCCGGCGTGCTGCCTCGGCTTCGTCCAGCCGCCGAACAGGGGTTGTGTAAGGTGCCGCTTGGGCGATGGACGGGTCAAGCGCGGCTTCGCGCAGGATCTCGGCCAGTGTCTCGGCAAAGCGGTCCAGCGTCTCGCGCGTCTCGGTTTCCGTCGGTTCGATCATCAGCGCCTCATCGACGATCAGCGGGAAATAGACGGTCGGCGGGTGAACTCCGTGGTCGAGTAACCGCTTGGCCAGTCAAGCGTGCGAATCCCAAGTTGATCCTTCATCGGCGAGCCGGAGAGCACGAACTCATGCATGCAGAGGCGCTCGTATGCCACCGGCAGATACTCCAGTACTCCCTGCTGACGCAGACGAGCAAGCAGATAGTTCGCGTTTAGCACCGCGACCTCGGAGGCCTCGCGAAGACCCTCCGGGCCGAGCGACAGGATGTACGCATAAGTACGCACGAATACGCCGTAATTGCCTTGGTAGCCGCGCAGACGACCGATTGACTTCGGGCGATTATGTTCGAGGTCATAGCGCCAGGCGTGCTGCTCGTCCGCTCCGGCGCCGCCGTTGAGATCGGGAGTGGTAGCGCGCCGGATGACTTGCGGTCGCGGCAGGAATGGTTCGATCCTGTCCGAAACCGCGATCGGTCCCGCTCCAGGGCCGCCACCCCCATGCGGTTGCGTGAAGGTCTTGTGGAGGTTGAAATGCACGATGTCGAAGCCCATGTCCCCGGGCCGACAGATCCCCATGACTGCGTTGAGGTTCGCGCCGTCGTAGTAGAGCGTCGCGCCGACACCATGGACGATGCGAGCGATCTCCTCGATACCCGGGTCGAAGAGCCCGAGGGTCGAAGGGTTCGTCAGCATCAGACAGGCCACGGTCTCGTCGGCCTTGGCGCGCAGATCTTCAAGGTCGATGTTGCCGTCCCCGTCCGTTCGAAGCTTCACAACCTCATAGCCGGCCATTGTGACCGTCGCAGGATTGGTCCCGTGCGCTGTCTCCGGGGTGAGCACCTTGGTGCGGTTCTCACCCCTGTCGGCGTGGTAAGCGCGGGTGAGCAGCACCCCGGCGAGCTCCCCGTGGGAACCAGCACTCGGCTGCAGGCTGACGTGTGGAAGGCCCGCAATCTTGCCCAGCGCGTCCTGCAGTTCCCACATCAGACGTAGGGCGCCCTGAGCTCTGTCCGCGTGCTGCAGCGGGTGCAGGTGGGCGTTGCCAGGCAGCGCGGCCAGCCGTTCGTGCAGCTTCGGGTTATGTTTCATCGTGCACGAACCGAGCGGGTAGAACGCGGTATCGAGGTCGATGTTGCGTTTCGAGAGGCGGTTGTAGTGACGGACGATCTCGGGCTCTGAAACTTCCGGGAGCTCCGCCGGGTGCTTGCGCAGAAACGCAGGCGGAATCAGCTCCTCGATGGCCTCAGTCGGAACACCCGCCTCCGCAGGCACGAACGCACGACGCCCCTCCCGAGAGCGTTCGAAGATCGTTTGGGCGCCGGCTCAGTTATCGTGCTCACCTCGCGCTCCCCTCAAGCACGCCCGCCGGCAGATAACGGCGTTCTGCCTGCGACAGCATCACCGAGAACGCTGACGAGCCGCTCAATGTCTTCCAGCGGTGCGCTTCTCGCTCAGCGCCACAAGCAGTCCGTCCGGGTATTCCGGATAGTCCCCGCCCAACGCATACCCAGGGTTGATCCCCGCTGCCGCGCAGCGCGCGATCACGCGATCGACCGGCGCTCCAGCCGGATCGGAAACTCGCGGACCACCGGCCGCTCGTGCAGAAGCTCCACACCGTCAAGCTCTCCGAGCGCTCTGCGGGTGAACGCAGCTCCGTCGCACGATCAGCTCGGCCAACTCCACCAGCCCTCGGCGCCCGAGCCAGCTCAGATAGACAGTTGCCCCGAGCGCGTTCAGCGCCTGCGCGGTGCAAATGTTGGAAGTCGCCTTCTCGCGACGGATGTGTTGCTCGCGCGTCTGCAGTGTGAGCACGTAACCACGGCGCCCTTCGATGTCTCGGGTCATCCCGGCGATCCGTCCGGGCATCTGTCGCAGGTAGTGCTCGGTGGCCGCAAAGAATCCGAACGACGGTCCGCCAAAGTTCAGCTCGTTCCCAAACGGCTGGCCTTCTCCGACGCACACATCCGCACCGAGCGCACCGGGCGGCTCCAGCAGCCCCAGCGCCAATGGGTCGCAGCTCACGATCAACGCGGCTCCGGAGGGTTTGACGATCTCAGCCAGAGCCGCGACATCCTCGATCGCTCCCAGGAAGTTGGGTTGGGCCACTATCACCGCCGAGGTTTCCGCCGTCAACGCTCTCAGCCAGTGCAGTCTGATCTGTGACTCCGTCCACGAGCGGCAACTCGCTGACCTCCGCACCCCACGGGGGGCTTGTGGTCAAGAGCGCCTCGCGGGCGTGAGGATGAACCGCGCGAGACACCAGCACTCGGGTCCGGCCGTTCTTGAGATGCGCCATGTAAGCGGCGGCCGCCACGGCACTGACGCCGTCGTAAACGCTTGCGTTGGCAACCGACAGTCCGGTCAACTCGCAGATCATCGTCTGGTACTCGAACATCGCCTGCAGGCCGCCCTGCGAGACCTCGGGTTGATACGGGGTGTATGGCGTGAGGAACTCAGAACGAGACAGGATCGAGTCGATCAGCGCCGGAACGTAGTGGTCATACATGCCGGCACCGAGGAACGAGACTTCGTCGTCACAGGTCGTGTTCCGGGCGGCGAGGCCGCGCATGTAGCTGAACACCTCCTGCTCGCCCTGCCCTGTGGGCAGGTCTAACAGGCCGTCGAGGCGCACGCTCCGGGGCACATCGGCGAGCAACTCCTCGATTGAGCCGACCCCGATCAGCCCGAGCATCAGATCGCGGTCGGCGTCGGTAACCGACGTGTAGGTGCTCATCGTTCGATCGTCGCCCGGTACGCGGCCGCATCGAGCAAGTCCGCGACCTCGGCAGGGTCGGTTAGCCGCACCTTGATCAGCCATCCCTGCTCGTAAGGATCCTCGTTGACGGTCGCCGGGTCGGACACGACACCTGCGTTGACCTCGGTCACCTCACCGGAGAGTGGAGCAACGACGTCCGAGACAGCCTTCACCGATTCGAGTTCGGCGTAGGAGGTGCCGCGCGTCACCGTGGCACCCGCATTCGGCGCATCGAAGAACACGATCTCGCCGAGCTGGTCCTGTGCGTACCAGGTGACCCCAAAGGTCGCGAACTGACCGTCGATGCGCGCCCAGTCGTGATCCTCGCTATATCCGAGCTCCGGCGGTGTCTTGCTATCTGCGGTCACGTTTCTTTCCTCGCATAGAGTGGGCGTGTGGCGACCGTTGCCCTGCGCAGCTGACCACGGACGTCGATCTCGAACTCGTCCCCCGGTCGGGCCCGATCACTCGGCAGATAGGCCATCCCAATCCCGAGCTCGAGGCTCGGTGAATAGGTCCCGCTGGTGACTTCGCCGCCGCCTACGACTGGGTGTCCGTGGCGTGCAATCCCGGAGTCACTCATCACGAATGGGACGAGCTGCTCGGCGGTTCCGTGTTCCCTGGCGGCGGCGATCGCTGGAGCGCCGACAAAGCCTGTCGCCTCCTTGCAACACCACCCGAGACCAGCCTCGATCGGGGTGCGCTGCTCATCCATGTCGTTGCCGTAGAGGTGGAAGCAAACCTCGAGCCGCAGCGTGTCACGGGCTCCGAGGCCGCAGGGCACCGCGCCCTGCTCTACCAGTGCGTGCCATACCTGCACGGCGCCGGCGGGGTCGATGAGCAACTCGAAGCCGTCCTCGCCGGTGTACCCGGTTCGACACACCAGCATCTGCGTTGCGGCCACTCGAGCTGCGGCACAGTGCAGGTGTTCGGGGAGCGGCGATGAAGACAAGGCTTGAAGCGCGAAGGCGGCGCCGGGGCCTTGCACGGCGATCATCGCGTAGTCGATCGCCGCGTCGGTCACGGTCGCGTCGAAGCCGGAGCGATGACGTCGAAACCAGGCCAGGTCCTTGCCGTGATTGGCGGCGTTGGTGACGGTCAGGAACTCGTCGGGTCCGAGGCGATAGGTGAAGAGGTCATCGATGATCCCTCCGTCTTCGCGACATATCAGCCCGTACTGGGCGGCGCCGATTTGCAGCTTTTCGACGTCGCTGGACAGCAGCCGCTGCAGCAGCTTGGCGGCCTCGGGTCCACTCGTTCTGATCTGTCCCATGTGCGAGACGTCAAAGATCCCGACTTTTTCGCGTACGGCCATGTGCTCCTGGCGGATGCCCTCATACTGCACAGGCATCCGCCAACCGGCAAAGTCGACCATGCGCCCTCCCGCCTGCAGATGCTGTCGATATAGCGGTGTGTGCCGCGGCGGCGCACTCAGGCCTACCGTGTGCATCGCCGTCAATGCTCCTCTTCAGGCACCGCGTACCAGCGCCGGCGCTCGCCGACCTTGGCGCGCATTCTCCACTTACGGGTCTTCGGTGAATCCTCGAGCGCCGTGAGCAGCGTGCTGATCTGCCGATGGACGTTGGAGACCTCAGTGAAGCCGTCGATCTCCCCCGAGACGCGATCAAGACGCTCGGCACTGCGGGTGATGGTGCGCCACAGCCCCCAGTCGTCGCCGGTGAGCTCGGCGATGTAACTCAGATTGATGCCTTGGTCGTCATCGCTGAGCTCGTGGTCGCTGAGCAGCGCGATCATGTCGAGGTAGTCCTTGTGGTTGGCCTCGACGATCTGCAGCTTCAGCAGCAGCAGATCCGCAAGCGGAAGCGTGCCGCCCGGAACCTCGAAGCGCTTGCCGAAGTCGAACGCGTGGCACATCTCGACCTTGTCCAGAAAAACATCGACATTGCGTTCGTTGGCCGGGTCCCAGAAGTAGAGGCGATGACCGCCATGCAGCGCGTTGAAAGCCTGGTCCTGCTCGTATCCGGCGGTTTCCATGACCTCGCGCATGGCGCGCCCTTTTCGGGACGGCGCGACCAGGTCGAGATCGTGATAGTCACGGCGTAGCGGCGGCTGCGACGCGCTGGGACAGCGCATCGCAACGGCCACGCCGCCCATCATCCGCATCGGGATGTCATTGTCGACAGCGACCTCGGCCAGGCGCGTGGCCTCGCTGACCGGGTCGGCAATGGGCGCAGTCACGGTGCTCACAGTGCCCTCTCATAGATCGCCGCCGCATCTTCAATCCTGAGTTGGCGTGGGTTGATGGTGGTCGAGAAATGCTCGAGCGTCTGGCCGACCAGTCCCGGGATGTCGGCCTCGGTAACCCCGAAGGCGCTCAGCGGCGGTACTTCGGCACGAGCCGTGAGCGCGCTAAGCCAGTCGAGCAATTGCGCGCACGCCGCCTCATCATCGAGCGTTGTCCACGACTCAGCGATCTCCCGCGCGATGCGCGCGTACATCTGCGTCGCGGCGGGCATTGTGAATGCCGTGGTATCGGGTAGGAACATGGCGATTGACGCGCCGTGTGGAATCCCGAAGCCACCCCCGACAACCTCGCCGAAGGCATGATCGAGGCCGGCCTCGGCGTTGTACATCGCGAACCCGGCGAGCGCGCTACCCAGCTGCATCGCCATGCGGGCGTCAACGTCGGAGCCGTCTTCCATCACGCGCTCGAGGTTGCGACCGATGAGGCGCACCGCCCCTAGCCCGGTCGGCTCCATCAGCGGATGGGAAAGGTTCACAACCAGCGCGCCCATCGCTTGAGCCAGCGCGTCGATCCCCGACCACGCTGTAGGGCGCGGAGGCAGTGAGACTGTGAGCTCGGGGTCGAGCAACGCGAGCGTCGGCCAATACTGCTTGTCGACGATCAGGTATTTGCGGTGGGACTCCGACTCGGAGACCACCATTCCACAACCGACCTCAGATCCGGTTCCGGCGGTGGTCGGGACGCTTATAAACGGCAGTCCAGGATTGGGGATCTGATCGAACCCCTCGAACGAGCGGATTGGCTCGAGGTTGTGAGCGGCGGCGTTGATCGCCTTGCCGGCATCGAGCGCGGAGCCACCGCCGACGCCCACGATCGCGTCGGCCTCGTGCTCACGGAGGATCGCAACTCCGCGTGTGACGTCGTCCTCGCTCGGCTCTCCTGAAACCGTGACGGTCTGCAGCGCGATCCCCGCCGCTGTCAGTGACTCGGCGACGCGCTCGGTAATTCCGGCATCGCGGACTCCGCTGTCGGTGACCACCAGGGCGCGCCGGGTCGCCGGTAGCGCTTCCTGTACTTCGCTCCCGGCGCCGGCGGTGAGGCCGGCGCCGTAGAGCACCCGGACGGGAGCGTGAAAGGTACGCAGTGATGTTTTAGTCGTGCTCATCAGATCTCCACGTCTGTTGGACTACTCGGGCGGCAGCGTGGCCATCGCCACATCGAACGGAACTCCCTGGCGGATGCGGATCGCGCGCATCACCCAGAACATGACGAAGCCGAGCACCCAGAATCCGAGGAAGAAGAACAGCTCGGTGCCACTGTTGGCGCCGAACACGCTGTTCGACAGGAACGCGTAGATCATCACCGCGAGCATCGCCAGGGCCGGCGCGCCGAGTAGCGTGATCACGGGGATCCCCAGCCAGGTGCGGCGCACGGGTTCTGGGAACGTCGCAAACAGTGGTTTACGCAGCCATGGCAGCACGACCGCTGCCAGGCAGGTGGTCGCGAAGGCCGAGATCCAGCCCATCGTCGCGCCGCCGATGAACGAGATCCCGCCGTGATAGGTGTAGAAGTACAGCGCGATCTCCGCGACAACGGCGGCGACCAGCGTTGCGTTCACCGGGCTGTGCGTGCGGTCGTTGACGGCGGCGACCTTCTCCGGAAGCAGCCGGTCGAATGACCAGGCAAACAGGCAGCGCGTGGCGGCGATGGCCGTGAAGATCATCGAGGCCATGAGAATGCAGACGAACGCGAGGTTCATGATCACGACGAGAATTGTGTTCGAATCGGCGATCGAGGCCAGGAAGTTGAAATACGGCGCGCTGGCGAACGGATAGTGCGATGTGCCATTCAAGGTCCACGCCGCGGCTAGGAAGTTCGAGCCCCAGGTGTGAACCGCGACCAGCGCCATCACCAGGAACACGATCCCGCCGACGACAGTCGTCCCGAAGATCGCGAACGGGATTGACTTGCGCACGTCACGCACCTCACCGCCGGTGTAGACGGCATACATCACGAACAGCGTGCTGAGACACAGGAAGGCCACGCTCAGAACCGTCTGCTTGAGGTTGTGCCAGCCGCCGGACGGCTGAGCGTAGCCAGCGTGGTGTGCAGCATTCATGAAGCCGGCGTACGAGGTGTAGTGGTTCAGGTGCTTGACGAACGTCGCGTGGCCGGTGAGGGCCACGACCACGATCGCGACCAGCACGCCGAACATGCCGGCGTAGAAGAGCAGCTTTTGGATCCGCAGAGCGCCACGCAGGTTGAGCAGTATCCCTGCGATGACGAGGATGACGAGCGTGCCGATTGCGAATGCCCAACCGTGCCCGCTAAGGCTCGAGGCCCAGTTGGTCAGCGTGTGGTTTCCGGTTGACAGTCCGATCGACGCGAACATCCCCGAGAGACCAACTGTCGCCACCCAATTCGCGTAGACGCCGAGGATGATCAGGTTCCATGCCGTCGCGCTCATGTTGGCCGCGAGCCCGATCGACGGGTGCAAGGTACGCGAGATGAACACGTAGTCGCCGCCCGAGCGAGGCATCGCGATGCCGAAGAGGACGTAAACACCTCCCAGGAACGCGGCCGGAATCAGCGACAGCAAGACCGCCAACGGAAGGTCGGTGCCCTGGGAACAGCCATGGAAGGCTGACCAGGGTGATCGCCGCTATCGCGAAGTTGAAACAAACGAGGCTTCCGATCAGCGCGTTACCGCCGCTGATCTCACGTACGAGACCTGATGATCTGCGTACGTACATCTTGGGTCCCGAGCCAGAGCTCGGCGCAGGGCCCTTTGTGGACGTGTCCTGCTGAGTTGCCATGTCTCTCTCCTCGTGCAACCGCTAACCGGCAGTCAGCACGTAGCCTTTGATGCCTTCGTCGTTGAAATCGATCAGCGCCCCGCGCAGGACCCCATCGGGGTATTCACTGCCCGGGTTGATCACCAGCGTTTCGCCGATCTTCGTAACGCCTCGCCCTTCGTGGATATGTCCGTGCAGCGATGCGACCGGCTGAAACTCCTCGACCGCAGACCGCACCGCCGTGCTCCCGCAGGGCACGAGCACCGGCTGACCGCCTGCCATCACGGTCGTCATGTCCTCGGTCAGTTGCGGAGCCATGTCGAGTCCACAGTCGTAGGGCGGGCAGTGCAGGTTCAGCACCAGCTGCTTATCGGACTCGGGCTTGCCTACGGCTTCGCGGATGCGCTTCAGTAGGTCATCCTCGGTCGTATCGCGTGGGCACTGCCACGGTGTCTGATTCGCGAAGCCCACGCTCGCCATCACCCGGCGATCGTCAAGCTCCACGGTTCGACCCTCCGCGAAGACCGCGATGTCCGAGCCGCTGAGCAACTCGTCGAGCTCCATCGGGTCGTCATTGCCGCAATTGACGATCAGCCGAACCCCGGTACCGTCTAGCCGCTCAGCTGCCAGCGCTCAACCATTCTTCCAGCCGCACCTTGGCGAGACGCATGAAGTAGTCCTCAACCGCGTGGGGTTGCCGTCGAGCTCGGCCACGTCGCTGTCGGTTGCCTCGAACGCGTAGAGGCCGGCGTTGCCCGCCTGCTTCTCGAACTCGCGGATTTCCTCGCTGGACTCGAGACGAATCTCGCCCGAGCCCATCGTGGCCACATGATGGCCGTTGACCGGAACGATCGGTACGACCCGCTTACCGGTTATGTCTCCGCCGACGATGATCACCTGTGCCTTGTAGACCGCAGCCGCGTTCACGAACTTCACCCAGCACTGGTTCGAACCGTGCAAGTCGGTGGAGAAAAACACACGGAGCGCGTCCTTATTCGCCTTACGCTTGAACACGTCTGCTCCCGACTACGGCCCGCTGCTTCTTGGCGGCGACCATTGCCAGCAGGTCGAAGATCAGGTTCGCCGCGAGCAGTGACGTGATCTGTCCGGGGCCGTCATAGACTGGCGCGACTTCGACCACGTCGTAGCCGATGAAGTCGAGATCGGCGAGCGCCCTCACGTATGCCATCGCCTGAAAGCTCGTTGGACCACCGACTTCCGGTGTACCGGTGCCTGGCGCGAAGGCGGCGTCAACGAAGTCGATATCGAAGGTAAGGAACGTTGGCCCATCACCGATACGTTCGCGTACGATCGTCGCGAACTCCTCGGGCGCGATCCGCACGAGCTGATTCCAGGGAATCATCTGCACTCCGAGTTCAGCCGGGATCTCCTCGTCCGACACGTTGTAGAGCGGTCCGTGCATCCCGGCCTGCACCACGCGGCTGGGATCGACCACGCCTTCCTCGACCGCGCGACGGAACATCGTGCCGTGCGCGAACGGACGGCCGAAGTAGCTCTCCCACAGGTCGGTATGCGAGTCCAGGTGCACAAGCCCAAGCGGTCCATGGACGCTTTGCCAGTGCCCGCAGTTCTGCCAGCGTAGCCGAGTGGTCACCGCCCATCGCGATCGTGGTGACCCCGGCCTGTACTAGCGGCGTCATGAACGCTTCGATGCGCGCGAGCGTGTCCTCGATGTAACCGGGGACGGTCGGGGCGTCACCGTAGTCGATCGTCGACAGCTCGCCAAAAACCTGAATCGCGCTGGTCGGCGTTGTAGGTCCGGATCATGCCCGACGCAGATCGGATCCCTTCGGGCCCGAACCGGGCGCCCGGCCGGAACGACGCGCCTCCGTCCCACGGTATCCCGAAGACCGCGCACTCGACGCCCTCGAGGTCGGTGACATACGGTAGTCGGGCGTACGTGCGCGGCCCGGTGTAGCGTGGCGCAAGCAGGGCGTCAGGTGGCTCATACATCATGGACAGAGGTCTATCTGCGATCCCTCCGTGCCACTAGTCACACCGTCTCCGAAGTTAGATATCCCCGTTTGGACGATTCTCCAAAAGCTCCGAACCGACCGAAAGTCCTGCGAGCGCCTCAAGCGCGATGTACAGGTTTACGCGTTCCTCGAACGAACTCAGTGAGCGCCCGGTCAGCTGCTCCACGCGATCGATGCGATAACGCAGCGTGTTCACGTGCAGATGCAACTGCTCAGCCACTTGATTCCAGTGCCCACCGCCGTGCAGGAACGCGTTCAAGGTGGAGACCAGCTCGCTGCCCCGCTCAAGATCCTGATCTAGCACCGGTCCGAGCACGACCCGCGCAAACGCCGACCGTGCCTCTTCGCTTTGACTTGCGAGCAGCACCCGGAACGATCCCGAGTCGGCATAGGTGGAGACGCCGCCGACACTGCTCTGTAGGAACGAGAAGTCGAGCGCCAGGCGGGCCTCTGCCAAGCTGCGTTGCAGGCCGCGAACCCCCTGGGCAGAGTGTGAACCGACACCGGCGTTGACCGCCGATCCTTGGGCTGCGAGCGCTTCGACGAGATCGACGGCAAGTGCGCGCCCGAAGTCGCCGTCAAGCGTCCGGCTCCCGCCAATCAGCGCGATCACCGTCCCTTGTGTGTGGTCGACGGCAACGATGCTGGCCAGATCCCGGCCCGCCAACAGGCGCGTGGTCAAACGCGCGAAGCGCCGCAGCTCTGCAGCATCATCGTCGCCATTACCGAATGCCAAGGCGATCAACGGTCGCATCCGGATCGATCATGAACGAGCGCAGTCGTGCCGCCAGTTCCATGCTGCGCGCGTCGCCACGCGTTGACGAGATCCAGCAGCTCGTCGGCCAGCCGTTCGTTGAACTCCCGGGTAAGCATCACTCGCGACAGCTCGAGACCCAAGAACACAAGCTCGTGCGCGACCGCATCGCGATCCTCGGTGGTCCAGTCGTCGATGCCGTGGAACGCGACCAAAAACGCCTCGACCGTGCCCGACGCGATCACCGGAAGACCGTCACCGGTGTCGCGTCGATCACGCGTCCGTACGGACGTTCACCGCAGCGGTCTTTCGACCGCTGCGCGCGCGATCGCACTCTGCTCCGGACCGGCTCCGCGATCTTCGATTACCACACCACCGCGATCGACGAGGATGAACCCCAGTTGATAATCCCGGCTCAGGATCCGCATAACTTCGTCAACCCCGCCACCACGGCTGACGCTCCTCAGCAACACTTCATCGCGTCGCAGACGGCCGACGAGGTTGTGCTCTCGCTTCGCGGCGTGCGCCGATGCTACCTCCTCGGAGATCGCGACGAACGCCATGTCGTGGGGGATCTCCAGCAACGGCAGGCCGTTCCGCTCGCAGGCCTCGATCAGGTCAGTCGGTGTTTTCTCACCGACTTCACGTAATCCATAACCCAGCCCCACGACACCGGCCGCCGATACCGCCGGACAAACTCTGCAGAATCGGATCGGCGGCGGCGCCACTGGCCGTTGGTGAGGATGAACTCCCCGCCCTTCAGATAGCGCGTGGGATCGGCCAGATCGGTTGCGTGAACCCAGCGGATCTCGCCGTCGAGATCCCCCGTTTCCGCGAGCAGCTTCACCGTAGCAAAGCGCTCCAAAAGCTCTGAGACACGCATCCGTTTTCCCCCCGGTCGGCAGTCTACACGCCGAACTTCAAGCGATCGGCCGGGAACGGTGGGCGCCGTCCCGCCGATCGCTTGCCCAGGGGGCTTCTCAGCTGTGAGCCAACATCACGTGCTTGACGACCGTGTAGTCCTCGAGCCCGTACATCGAAAGATCCTTCCCATAACCCGACTGTTTGACGCCGCCGTGCGGCATCTCGCTCGGTAAGCACTCCGTGATCGTTGACCCACACGCAGCCAACCCGCAGTGCCGAGGAGACACGCATCGCCGGTTCCCACGTCCCGGGTCCAGACCGAGGAAGAGAGACCGTAGGGCGTGCCGTTGGCGCACCGCACAGCCTCGTCCTCTTGATCGAAGCTCTGGACAGTTATGACCGGCCCGAAGATCTCCTGTTGAATGAGCTCGTCGTCCTGTTTGAGGCCTGCGATCACGGTTGGCTCGAAGTAGAACCCCGGTCGATCTGGACGCCCGCCACCGCTGACGATCTCCGCGTGGTCGGGCGTGCGCTCGACGAGGCCCTCAACACGATCGCGCTGTCGGGCGCTGTTGAGCGGCCCGAGTGTCGTCTCCGGCGAACTCGTGTCACCGATCACCAACGCCTGAGCCTGTGCGGTCAGGCCCGCGACCACTTCGTCGAACACCTCGCGGGCCGCCAGGACCCGTGTGGCGGCGACACAGTCCTGACCCGCGTTGTAGTAGCCGAAGCCGGCGATACCCTCGCACGCCGACTGCAGGTCGGCGTCGTTGAACACAATAACCGGCGCCTTCCCGCCCAGTTCGAGGTGAACGCGTTTCAGTGATTGAGCGGCGTGCGCGGCGACCCACTTGCCAGTCTCGACCGAGCCGGTCAGCGATACCAGGCCACATCCGGGTCCTCAACAAGCGCAGCACCGGGGGCGTTCCCGCCGACGACCACGTTCAGCACCCCGGCGGGGAGGATGTCCGCGGCGATCTCGGCCAGCCGTACCGCTGTGACCGGCGTCGTCGGCGCGGGCTTCAGCACGGTGGTGCAGCCAGCTGCAAGCGCCGGGTGCGATCTTCCAGATCGCCATCATCAGGGGTAGTTCCAGGGAGCGATCTGGCCCACCACGCCCACGGCCTCGCGCCGGATCACCGAGGTGTGTCCGGCGACGTATTCTGCCGCCGCCTTGCCTTCCATGCAGCGTGCGGCGCCGGCGTAGAAGCGCAGCGGATCGACCACCGCCGGAATCTCGTCGGCGAGCACGACATCGATCGGCTTACCGGCGTTCTGAGATTCCAGTGCTGCAAGTTCCTCACCGTGCTCCTCGACCGCGTCCGCGAGCGCCAGCAACAACAGCGATCGCTCCTGCGGAGTCGTATTGCGCCACGCTTCAGCGGCACGGTCGGCAGCGAGCACGGCCCGCCGGGTATCTTCGCGGTCGAGTTCGCGGCGTCGAAGATGGTCTCGCCAGTGGACGGGTCAAGTATCGGCGCGGTCTCTCCCGTCGCCGCATCGGCGAACTCGCCGTCAATGAAATTCTTCAGGACCTGCGTAGAAACCGCCAACGTACATCCTCCGGTAGGGCGCGTGATCATGTGGATCGGCGCTGGAGGGGACGGCATCGCAGTACCGCTTCGGCGTGATTCCCTCCCAGCTACCGATCGCCTCCAGCGGAGGTGTACAGCAGCCGCCGGGGAAGTCCTAGGGGCACTAGCTCCGAACATTCGCGGTGGACTTGGAGCTTCATCCAAGCCCGCCTGCACTCAGCTCTGGTTCTTCTTGGGGATCCCGAGCTGGTTTCGGACCGCCCGGTCGGCGGTCTCGATCCGCGCGACGTGCTTGGCGAACTGCCGCTCCCAGGCCTGGTAGTTCGAGGCGTCGATGTGCTTGAGGTCCTTGAGGTCGGCGATCAGCGGCTGGTAGGACTGCTCCAGATTGCTGAGATTGTCGGCCGCCACCGGGTACTTGTCGGCGAGCTGTTGCAGTTCGGTGTTGAGCTTGGTGAGCGCCGCGGCGGCGGGGGCTGCCAGCCGCCCGATGACCGAGCCACCGGTGCCGGCGCCGAGCTTTTGCAGTTCCTTGCCAACGTTGCTGAGCGCCGCGTTGACCGGCACGATCATGTTCGTGAACGCGTTGGCGGCCTGCTGCTGGGTGAGCTTGCTCTGCTTGTAGGCGTTGGTGTCGACGGTGCCTGTGGGATTGGTGCCCGCGGGGTGGATGGTCTTGGCGGTGTGCGGCGTCGTGGTCCCGCACGCGGCCACAGCCACCGCCAGGGCCACGGCGGCGGCGCCAGCTTTGACTTTCTGCATCAGGTCCTAAATCGGTGAATCAATAGTCGTAGAAGCCGTGCCCGGTTTTGCGACCGTGGGCGCCGGAAACGACCATCCGCTTCAGCAGCGGCGGCGGCGCATACTCGGGCTGCTTGAACTCCTCATATAGCGAATCGCCGATCGCATACAGCACATCGAGGCCGATGAAGTCCGACAGCGTGAGTGGCCCCATCGGGTGACCGCAACCGCGGACCATCGCCTCATCGATGTCCTCACGGCTCCCGAAACCGTCCTGATACATACGAATCGCGGACATCAGATACGGCACCAGCAGGAAGTTGACGATGAACCCGGAGCGGTCCTTGGTCTGCACCGAGTACTTGCCGATCTGCTCGGCAAACTGCTCGGCCGTCTCCACCACCGCCGGATCGGTGCGGTAACCGACGACCACCTCGACCAGCGACATCACCGGGACCGGGCTGAAGAAGTGCAGCCCGATTACGCGCTCGGGATGTTGCGTCCAGGAGCCGATCTGAGCGATTGGGATCGAGGAGGTGTTGGAGGCCAGGAAACGTGCGTCGGGCACGAGCTTGTCGAGCTTCTGGAAGATCTTGCCCTTGACCGTCGGATCCTCGGTGACGGCCTCGATCGCGGCGTCCGCATAGGCGAGGTTGTCCATGCTGGTGGTCCATGAGATCCGCTCGAGCGTCTGCGCAAGCTGTTCCTCGGTCAGGCGTCCACGCTTCAGCGCACGTCCGAGTGATTCCTCGATCCTGCCGCGCGAGCGGTCAAGTGCTGCGTGCTCGGGCTCGTAGATCAAAACCTCGATCTCCGCGCGGGCGCATGACTCCGCGATGCCGGAGCCCATGAATCCGCCGCCGACGATTCCTACCTTCTCAATGCTGGCCATCCGCCGAGGCTATCGAGGATCGGTGGGTGCGGATGTGACGCCGGCCGCCCCATACGGCCGATCAGTCGCCGGGCCAACGGAAGCCGGGCTCGACGAAGTCCGCGGTGAGCGGGCTCGGCGGCAAGCCGGCGGGCGGCTCGGGCAGGTTGTAGCCACTGGGCGCCAGATCGTTCGGGGTGTCGGGGTGGAAGATCGCGGCCAGGTACTGCGCCTGTCCTCTGCCCGGGCCCAGTTCGGTCTGACCGCCGCTGTACATCCCGATCCCGTGCTCGTCGCAGTAGTCGTAGGTGGCCAGCAGCTGGCGCAGCGTGCCGATCCGCGAGGGTTTCACGTTGACCATCCGCGGTGGGAACGGCAGCGACTCGATGTCCTCGATCGAATGGATCGGAACGTCCCAGGTGATGCGCTCGTGTTGCTCGGCCAGCACCGCTGCGGTGTCGGGATCAACGACGTCCGGGTCCTCAAGCCAGGCGTCCGGGAACGCGTCGACCACGCGCTGGTAGAGCGTCGCGTCGGGGGTCTGATCGACGATCGTGCCGTGGTAGAGCGCCTTGAAGTCGATCGAGTCGACGGCCCCGGTCTCCACCAGTTCAGCGATCAGTTCCGGAGTCCAGGAGCTGGTCGCGTCGAGCTTGAAGCGCAGCGTCGGGTCCAGCTTCAGGCGCGTCAGCACCGGTTCGATCGTGGGCGGCTCCCCCAGCCGCAGCGAGGCAACGTAGTTCATCGGCCGCGGCTCGCGGTCGACCGCCTGGTGAAGGGTAAGCCCGGCCTGCCGCAGCGCCAGGTCCAAGGCGGCGCTGTGCAGCGCCCAGATGCGATAGAGCCGGAAGGTCGCCTGCTCGGGCGCGTTCAACAGCAGGTCGAGGCCCTCGACATGTGCACAGAACGCCGCCAGCGTCCAGCTGCCGTTGATGTCGCCCTGGATCCCGGTCTGCTGGAACTTCGCGTGCTCCTCGGCGTCGTAGACGACATCCTCCCCCACGCCCTCGAGTCCGCCGCCGGTCAACGTCACGAGCGTGCAGACACGGGTGAAGTCGGATGCTGTCTCGGCGCTGAGCGGACTCAGCCGATAGCCGTCGATTTCAAGCGGAAGCTCCGCGATGTGGTCAAAGGTCGCCATCGGTCCGATTGTCGCGCCCGGCCCAGATGTCTGCCGGCTCGGTGCTCAGCGGTCCGTATCGACGGCCTGGAGCGCGCTACGAGCCGCGCCCAGCACACGGACGATCTCCTCGTACAGATCGCCGCCGAACGTCGCCCGCAGGCGATCCTCAAGCTCGTCCTCGCGGCGGTGCCCGTCGGCCCGCGCCGCCTCGCCTGCCGCGGTCAGGTAGAGCTCCACACCGCGGCCCTCGCCGAGCCGGCGTTCCACATACCCGGACTTCTCGAGACGGTTTACAAGCTGACTGAACGCCTGCTGCGTTTTCGGTCCGCGGCGCGCAAGTTCCGCGGCGGTCGAGCCCGGCCAGGCACCGATCATGTCCAGCGTGCCCGACAGCGCCAACGTCAGATCCGTCCCCGCAAAGGCCTCATCCCCGAGCGGGGTCGTGAGCGTGTAGCACTCCCACAGCAGATGGTGGGCCTCATGCAGATGCGGAGCTTCGGACTTGGACATACGCGAAGCTTAACTTTACAAATAGTTGTTATTACAAGAGATTGTTATTACAAGGCATTGTGATAACCTCACCTGTCATGACCACAGCCCCGCACAAAAACTGGACGCTGCTGGCGGTTTCGCTGGGCACGTTCATGCTCCTCATCGACGTCACGATCGTCGTCGTCGCGCTTCCCGACATCCGCACCTCGCTGCACACCAGCCTCTCCGACGTGCAGTGGACGATCGACGCCTACTCACTATCGCTTGCGGCGCTGCTGCTGCCAACCGGCTCGCTGGCCGACATCTTCGGACGCCGTCGTGTGTTCGCCATCGGGCTCGCGATCTTCACACTCGGATCGCTGCTCTGCGGGATCTCAACCTCCGGCACCGAGCTGATCATCTGGCGGGCGGTGCAGGGAATCGGGGGCGCGACCGTGTTCGCGACCTCGCTGGCGCTACTGGCACAGACGTTCCACGGCAAGGAGCGCGGGTTCGCGTTCGGCGTATGGGGCGCGATTGCCGGGCTTTCCACTGCACTCGGGCCGTTGCTGGGCGGGATCTTCACGACCGAGCTGAGCTGGCACTGGATCTTCTTCGTGAACCTTCCGATCGGGATCGTGGCGATCGCGATCACGCTCACCAAGGTCGGCGAGTTCCGTCCTCCCCATCACCGCCGCCTGGACTTCATCGGATTCGCGCTGTTCGCGCTCGGTCTCACCGCGCTCGTCTACGGACTGATCGAATCCGGGTTCGTCGGCTGGGGCTCGGCCCGCGTGATCGCGTCGCTGGCGGTCGCGGTCGCCGCGCTGCTCGCGTTTGTCGTCTCACAGGCGCTGCTTCAACAGCCGATGTTCAACCTCGCGCTGCTCCGCAAGCCGACCTTCGACGGCGGCCTGATAGCGGCCTTCGGGATGAACGGAAGCCTCTACGCGATGTTGCTCTACTTCGTGCTCTACCTGCAGAACGCGCATCACTACTCGGCGCTGGGTTCGGGCTGGAGAGTTGCGATCATCACCGCCGGCTCACTGCTGACAGCGATACCCGCGGGACGGCTCTCCACCCACATCCCGGTCCGCTACCTGATCACACCCGGATTGCTGCTCGTGGCTGTGGGGCTTTTCCTGATCCGCGGTCTCTCCCCCGATTCGAGCTGGACCCACCTGATCCCCGGGTTCGTCGTCGCCGGGATCGGCAGTGGCCTCGTCAACGCACCGCTCTCATCAACCGCTGTCGGCGTCGTCAAGCCCCAGGACGCGGGCATGGCCTCGGGCATGAACACGACCTTCCGTCAAATTGGCGTGGCAACGATGGTCGCCGCGCTCGGCTCGATCTTCGCCTCGCAGATGCGCGGGACCAGTGCGCTGACCGCCGGCGCCCATTACGCCTCGGCAATCAACACACTGGCGCTGGTCGCGGCACTGCTGGCGCTAACGGCAGCTGTAGCCTCGTTCTTCCTGATCCGCCAGAAGGACTTCGTCGCGCACACTCCCGCACCCGCGGGCGAGGACGCCGAGAAGGTCGTCGCATGACGCCCGGTTCACCTACCGGGCACCGACGGCCGGATCAGCTACGGCGATACTCGCGGTCCTCTTCAACGGTCCGCTCGGCCAGCGGCAGCGCCTCGAGGCGAGCGTCGGGGATCGGCTCTCCGCTGTCCACGGACAATCCATAGGTGCCGGCCGCGAGGCGCGCCTCGGCGCGTTCAAGCGCTGCCAGCTCCTGCTGCAGCCGCTCGCGGCGGGCATCGCTGAGCTCGTCCATGTACATGTCCTCGGAGTCGTAGTCCCCGGGCTGGTGGGTGGCGTCGGACTCGAGTGGCTGCTCGGCGCCTGCCGCGAGACCGCGCTCGATCCGGGCGCGTTCGCGGGCGAGCAGTTCGCGGGCGTGTTCTTGCTCCATGGCGGCCAGTCTACCCCCGCCGCTGCGAGCCGGGACCCCCGGCCTTGTACGGTATGGCGACCAGCATTGATGCTGGCGCCGCCTATGACCGCCTTCCGCGACGAGACCACCGACGTCGAGAATCCACTCAGCTTTGCTGACGCCCCGGCGCGCATTTCAGTCTGCTTCCCGGCACGGAACGAGCAGGCGACGATCGCAGCCGCGCTGGCGCCGGTCGCGCGGCTGCTCGACAACGGCGAAATCGCCCAGTTGGTGGTGGTCGACGAGTCCGACGACGACACCGCGCTGCTGGCCCAGCGAGCCGGCGCCGAGGTCTACCGGCAGTCATCGTTGATGCCCGAGTTCGGACCGGTACTGGGCAAGGGCGACGCGATGTGGCGCGCGCTGTCGGTACTGAACGGCGACGTAATCGTTTGGCTCGACGCCGACTGCACGTCGGTGACCGGGGACTACGTACGCGCGCTCACCGCACCGATTCTCGAGCGCCGCGCGCAGCTGGTGAAGGCGCGCTACCGCCGCCCGTTGGGCGCCGATCCCGACGGCGGCGGCCGCGTGAACCATCTCATGGCGCGCCCGTTGCTGCGGCGCTTCTACCCGGAGCTGGCCTGGCTCGCGCAGCCGCTCGCGGGTGAGACCGCGATGACCCACGCGCTCGCGATGCAGCTGCGGTTCGCGTGCGGCTTCGGGGTCGAGTTCGGTCACATCATCGACAGTGCGCAGCTGGGAGCCACGATCGCCGAGACCGACCTCGGAGTACATCTGCATCGCCACCGCAGCCTCAGCGAGCTCGAGCAGACCGCCAGCGAGGTGCTGGCCGTGGCCTGCGGTGACGAAGACACCATCTTCCGCCCGGCGATGGGCGAGCTGCTGGTAACCCGCTAAGCGTTCGGCCGACCCAAAAGAGCCCTTGCCCCCGGGCCTGGCCCTGGATGGCCTGGCCCGTGGAAGTGACGCTTGGACAGATGCGCCCGGGCATCGCTGTACAGATGTAGAAAGCGTTCTGCGGCCGCTTAGGGGACGATGTCGGGCATGACCGCCGACCTGATCATCTCCTACGACGGCACCCCGAACGACGACGACGCGCTCGCGCTCGGGAAACTGCTGGCGCAGACGGGGTCGTCCGTGACCCTCGCTTACGTGCGCCATCGACGCGAGGCCGACCCCGAACTCGAGGCCGCGGCCGAGCGCGACGCCGAGCAGCGGCTAGCCCGCGGCGCCGGGTTCTTCGAGCGCTGCGTAGGCCGCCACGTGGTGATCGGCGCCGGAACCGGTGAGGGACTGGCAGCGCTCGCAATCCGCGAGCAGGCGTCGGTCGTGGTATTCGGATCCGAGTACCGCACGCCGATCGGACGCGCCGAGCCGGGGCGTTCCGCGCAGCAGCTGCTCGAGGGCGGCCCGGTCGCGATCGCGGTCGCGGCGTCGGGGCTGCGTGGCGAGTCGGAGCCCACGATCCGCTCAATCGTGGTGCCGACCGCGGGCCCCGTGAACGACGATGCGCGTGCCACCGCGCAATCGCTGGCGGCGAAGCTCGGCGCGCAGGTGGTCGATGCGCACTCGGGCTCGTTTGACCTGGTCGTCGTCGGTTCGGTCGAGGGCTCGCCGCCGGGCCGCGTGGCGCTCGCCGGCGATGTTCGCAACGAACTGGACAGCACGCGCGGATCGGTGCTGGTGCTGCCTGCGCAGACACGCCTCGAGTTCTGAAACGCAGCTGCGCGCGGCTCTAAGCTCCGCCAGCGGTGCACATGGAGCTCTCAAATTTCGCAGCTGATGTGGTCGATGCTGCCGACCCGCGGCGGCTGGCGCTGGTTGAGCTGACGCATGATGGCTCGCGCCGCGAATGGACCTTCGGCGATGTCCAGGCAGGGTCCGCGGCGCTGGCGCTGCGGCTGCGCTCACTCGGAGTCGAGCGCGGCGAGGTGGTACTGACGCTGATCGGTAATCGGCCCGAATGGGTGATGTCAGTGATCGCCTGCATCCGGATCGGGGCGGTCGCGCTGCCCTGCAGCGAGCAGCTGCGCGGTCACGACATCCGCGCGCGTTTGGACGCAGCCTCACCGGCGGTGGTCATCTGCGATGAGCGCAACCTCGGTGAGCTGGCGGCCGCACGGCCGAGCTGCGAGGTGCTGGTGGTACCGGATCCCTCGTTGTTTGAGCTGGGCGGTCGTAAAGCCCCGCCGGCGGTGTTGTTGCGCGAGGACGAGCCCGCGCTGATCACCTTCACCAGCGGCACCAGCGGCCCGGCCAAGGGGATCGTGCACGGGCACCGCTACTTCCTCGGCCAGCGGCTCCAGGCTGAGCACTGGCTTGCGCCGGCCGCCGGAGACCTGGTCTGGTGCACGGCCGCGAGCGGCTGGTCCAAATCAGCTCGCAACGTGTTCATCGCCCCGTGGCTGCGCGGCGCTGCCACGCTGCTCCACGACGAACGCTTCGATCCGCTGCAACGCGCTGAGATCGTCGCGCGCGAGCAGGTACGAGTTCTGTGCATGGCGCCGACCGAGTACCGGATAATGGCCAAGCGCCTGGAGCTGCCGCGCTTCCCGGCACTGCGTGGTCTGGTGGCCGCCGGCGAAGCCTTGAACCCCGAGGTATTTCAGATCTGGCGTGCCGCCACAGGGCTCGACATCCGCGACGGATATGGCCAGACCGAGACCGGTCAGCTGACCGCGATGCCAGCGGGCAAGCCTGCGCGCGCCGGTTCGATGGGAAGGGCGCTGCCCGGCATCGCGCTGAGCGTCGACGGCGGGGAACTGGTGCTCGACGATCCGTCCACCGACCCGACCTTCTTCGTGCGCTACCTGAGCGGCGCGGCGGCGCCGGTGGACGTGCCGTGGCGGACCGGAGACCGCGTCCAGCAGGATGAGGACGGCTACATCTACTTCGAGGGGCGATCAGACGACGTGATCATCTCCGCCGGGTATCGGATCGGACCGTTCGAGGTCGAGTCAGCGCTTGTATCGCACCCCGCAGTTGCCGAGGCCGCGGTGGTCGCGGCCCCGGACGAAGAGCGCGGCTCGCTGGTGCGCGCGGTGGTTGTACTGCGGCCTGGTTACGAGCCGAGCACGACGCTCGTCGGCGAGCTACAGGAGCACGTGAAACGGCATACGGCGCCCTACAAATACCCGCGCCTGGTTGAGTTCGCCGCGGAGCTGCCGAAGACCGCCAGCGGGAAGGTCCGACGCGCGTTGCTGCGCAACAATCCCTAGGTCCGGCGGTTGGCGCCGGCGCGCGAGCGGCTGCTGCTGGGCGCTTCGGGTCGCGTTGCAATCGCGAACGTCACACGAGAACCGGCCGCAGGCTCCTACCCTGTATCTATGGCGACCATAGATGAAGCTCAAATTGAGATGGGTTCCCTGCAACTGACGGACACTTCCCCGGACCCGTTCAGCTTCGTCGGCCTGACGTATGACGACGTGATGCTCCTGCCAGGGCACACCGATGTGAACCCCAGCGACGCGCAGACGGCCACGCGATTGACGCGGCGGATCACGCTCAAGGCGCCACTGGTCTCGTCGGCGATGGATACCGTCACCGAGTCGCGCATGGCAATCGCGCTGGCCCGCAACGGCGGCATCGGCGTGATTCACCGCAACCTGTCGGTCGAGGACCAGGCCTCACAGGTGGATCGCGTGAAGCGCAGCGAGTCGGGCATGGTCACCGATCCTGTGACCACGACTCCGGACGCGACGATCGCCGAGGTCGACGCGCTCTGCGCGCGCTTCCGCATCAGCGGCCTGCCGGTGGTCGACAGCGACGACAAGCTGGTCGGGATTGTGACCAACCGTGACATGCGCTTTCTCACTCAGGAGGAGATGCAGAACACCCGCGTCGATCAGGTCATGACCAAGCCGCCACTGGTGACCGGTCGGGTCGGGATCCCGTCGGAGGAGGCCTACCGGCTGCTGGCCCAGCATCGCATCGAGAAGCTTCCGCTGGTCGACGATGATGGGCGCCTGCGCGGGTTGATCACGGTGAAGGACTTCGACAAGACCGAGCGTTATCCGGATGCGACCAAGGACGCGGCCGGGCGGCTGCGCGTGGGCGCCGCGATCGGGTTCTTCGGCGACGCCTGGGAACGCGCGATGGCGCTGGTTGATGCCGGCGTCGATTTGATCGTGGTCGATACCGCGAACGGCGACTCCGACGGGGTGCTCGACATGGTGCGTCGGCTGAAGCGCGAACCGTCTGCGGCTGACGTCGACGTGGTCGGCGGCAACGTCGCAACGCGTTCCGGAGCCGAGCATCTGATCGACGCCGGCGTCGATGCCGTGAAGGTCGGCGTCGGCCCAGGTTCGATCTGCACGACTCGCGTTGTGGCGGGCGTCGGGGTGCCGCAGGTGACCGCCGTGTATGAGGCGTCTCGAGCAGCGCGCGCCGCCGGGGTTCCGGTGATCGCCGATGGCGGACTGCAGTACTCCGGTGACATCGCGAAGGCGCTCGTGGCGGGCGCCGAGTCGGTGATGCTCGGATCGCTGCTGGCGGGCACCGACGAGAGTCCCGGAGAGTTGATCTACGTGAACGGCAAGCAGTTCAAGACCTATCGCGGCATGGGCTCGCTCGGCGCGTTGCGTAGCCGCGGCAAGAACACCTCCTATTCGCGCGACCGTTACTTCCAGTTCGATGTTCCCTCCGACGATCAGCTGATCGCCGAGGGAATCGAGGGCCACGTGCCCTACCGCGGTCCGGTCAAGGCGGTCGTGCATCAGCTCGTTGGCGGACTGCGCCAGTCGATGTTCTACGTCGGCGCCCGCACCATTCCCGAGCTCCAGCAGCGCGGCAAGTTCGTGCGGATCACTCCGGCCGGTCTGAAGGAATCTCATCCGCACGACGTGCAGATGGTGGTCGAGGCGCCGAACTACCGGCGCTGAGCTTCCGCGCCGGCTCCCGTGGCGGTGCGCTGAGCGGATGTGAGGAGTGGACTGCGGCCCAGAGGCCGGGCCTGGGCGTACGATGCGCTGATGAGCACGATCCCCGAACAAGCCCGCGCGGTCCTTGACGGACACGAGTTTGCGACCGTCGCTACGGTCGAGCCGGACGGCCAACCGCAACTGTCGGTCGTGTGGGTGAAGCGCGATGGTGATGCGGTCCTCTTCTCAACCGTGCGCGGGCGGCGGAAGACCAACAATCTGGAGCGCGATCCGCGGGCGACGGTTCTTGTCTACCCGGCAGCCGACCCCTACCACTACGTGGAGCTGCGTGGACACGCGACGATTGAGAACGATCCGACCAGCTCGCTGATCAAAGAGCTGTCGCTGCGCTATACCGGCGAGCCCTGGGCCGACGAGCCCGCGGATGTCCAGCGGGTGATCGTGAGGGTCACGCCGTACAAGGTTCTGGCGCGCTGACGGCTCCTCGCGCGCGCTTTATTTGGCGCGCGAGGTGACGACCTTACCGAAGCTGAAGTTGGCGCTGTTGTTGTTCGTGTCGACCGGCCTGCGCTGCGTAAAGCCCTTGCGGACGAACGCGTATTGCTCATGCTTGGGGAAGCCCTTGCTGGCGTAGTGCACGCCGGTTCCGGCGGTCAGCCCCTTCATCGCCCCGCGCACGCCGGCGGCGTCGATCACCGCTCCGTTGGGCGCGATGATCTGGAATCCGGAGATGATCGGCAGCGTGGTCGGGCCGAAGGCGGTGACCGCGAGCTGCTTGCGCAGGCTGAACTCGGGGCTTGCCAGTATCTCGGTCGCGCCGGGCTTGAGTTTGGCGTCGCCGAGCGCAACCGGCAGCGGTGTCTTGAGCCCCGGCTGTTGCACTGCGACGTGCCAGCCTTTCATCGGGATCGTGATCTTGGTCGTGTTGGTCAGCTGCATGAACCAGTCGCCCTGGCCCTTGGGACCGGTGGTCCGGAACTGTGAGATCTCCAGCGCATGAGTCGGAGCGCTCACGGTCATATACAGCCCGCCCGTCCATGCCGTGCTGCCCGCGCGGCTGAGCTTGAGGAAGATCGGGAACTTGCCGATCTCGGTCGGGGTGCCCGCCAGCACGCCCGTTCGCGAGAGCTTGAGGCCGCTGGGGAGTGCGCTGCCGTGGGCGAGTGCGAAGCTGGTGCCGGTGGCGGCGCTGAAGCGGTAGCTGTAGCTGTCTCCGAGCTTCGCGGCGCTCGGCGACGCCGTCTTCAGCGCCAGTTTCGAGACCGGCACGGTGACCGATTGCGTCAGCTGCTTGGCGTCGCTGTTGGTCGCTTCGATGCTGAAGCTGTAGGACTTGCCGGTGTCCGCCGCAGGCGGGGTCCCGGTGATCGTGGCGTTGCCGTTGCCGTCGTCCTTGAGTCTCAGCCAGGACGGCAGCGTCGATCCGGGGGCGAGCTTGATCGCCGGGGTCGGGCTGCCGGCGACGCCGAGCACGAAGCTGTTGGGCGCTCCCGCGACGAACGCCGGCGCCGTCGACGCTGTGGTCAGCGCGATCGCCTCCTGAATGCTCAGTTTGAGGTTCTGGTCGATGGTGGAGAGGCCGTTTGCGAAGCTGACCGCGAGGGTGTAGCCGGCCGGGCATGCGGCGCCCGAGCCGATCGCGGGCTTACCGGCGAGCGTGGCGGAGCCGTTCTTGTTGTCGGTGAAGGTGAGTCCGGCGGGCAGGCTGATCGGTGTGGTCCCGCAGCTGACGGACTGCAGCGTGACGGCGGGTGCGGGCGCGCCGGAGCCGCAGATCGTCCAGCTGCCGTCCGAGTTGGCGACCATCGTGTCGCTGGTGGCCGAGTTCGACGCCGATGCGCAGCTGCTCGAGCTGGTGGTGCCGACGAATGCCGGGGCGGAATCGACGGTGACGTCGAACGTCGTCGACACCGGATTGCCAACGGTGTTGTCGGCGGTGATCGTGACATCCGCGGTTCCGGTGGCAGTCGGGGTGCCGCTCACGGTTGCGGTGCCGTCGCCATTGTCGGTGAAGTTGAGGCCCGCCGGCAGGTTTGAGGATGAACAGGGTGCGCCGCCGACCGTGCAGCTCATCGCCGCGGCTGGAACCGCAGAGGACTTCGCCGTGAACGCCTGGCTGACGCCCGCAGTCATCAGCACCGGGCTCGGGCTGGTAGCTGGGGAGCTGATTGTCGGCGCCGACCCGATCGAAAGTTCGAACGTCTGCTGATCCTCGCCGGCCTCTGAGCTCGCGGTGAGCTTGATCGCGGCAGGGGATGTGGTCTGCGGCGCGTCTGGCGCGATCGTCAGGGTTCCGGTTCCGTCGCCGTTGTCGCTGAATGTGACGCCGGCCGGCAACGAGCTCGTGTCGATGCTGATCGCCGGTGTCGGATAGGCGTCGGAGTTGGTGGTGACCTTGTAGCTGCCGCCCTGCCCGACCTGGAATCCGGCACTCCCGGCAGAGGTGATGTTCGGGGCCTTGTCGACCTTGATCGTGAGCTGCTGAGTCGTCGACTCACTCGAAGCGCCGGGGTTGGCGCCGGTCTCCTTGCAGTTGGTGGCGGTCAGCGTCACCGCGTACTGACCGCTCGACGTCGGGGTGCCTGAGATCGTGCCGGTGCCGTCACCGCTGTCGCTGAAGTTGAGGCCGTCGAGGTTTCCGGACTCGGAGAGGCATGCGTTGTAATAGTTGCCGTTGTAGTACTGCATGCTGCCGACCGATGCGGTGAACGAACCCGACTGCCCCGCCGTGAAGCTCGCGCTGGTCGGAGAGCTGAAGTCGATGCTGCTTGCGTCAACAAGCTCGATCGTGAGCAGCTCGAGGCCGCCGTATGCGTCGGTGATGCGGTCGGCGGTGGAGCCTGTCGAGTTCGTCGTCAGCGGGGTTGTTGGGGTGCCCGAGATCGTGACCGCCTCGTCGCCGGACGGGCATGCGCCCTGGCTGCCGGTGTTGTTCAGCGTCAGGCCAGCCGGCAGCGTTGACTGACTGCTGACGGTGTCGGACGGGTCGTTGGAGCACAGCGTGATCGAGCTCTGGGTGCCGACTACGAAGGTTGCCGTTGCGCTGGCGGGCGTTTGCCCCGACGGAGGTGAGTAGTTGCTCAAGCCGCCGCCGGTCACCGCGGACAGCGTCGTGCCGCCCGTATTGGAGACGTAGATCGTGATTGTCTGCGTGGCGCTGCTGACCGCGTCGCTGGCCTTGATCGACACCGTATAGGCGCCGCTTGCGTAGGGATCGCCGCTGATTGACGCGGTGCTGTTGCCGTTGTCGGTGAACGTCAGCCCGTACTGACCGCCGTCGCCCATGTCGATCAGCGGCGTGCCTCCGCTCACGCATGGGTCGTTGTTATAGGTGCCGCCGACGATCGTGCAGCTGAAGCTCACGGTGCTCGGATCCGCGGCGCCCGTGACGGTGACATCGAACGGGTTGCCGGTCGGCTTCCCGTTGATGTACGTTCCGCCCTGTTGGGTCTCGAACGCGGCCGTGTTGGCGTTGGTGAACACCAGCGCGCCCTCGATCGTCAACGTCAGCGTCTGTGTCGTAGTGCCCGCCGAGCTTTGTGCTGAGAGGTTGACGGTGTAGACGCCGGAGTCACTGGAGGCGGGGGTGCCGCTGATCGTGAGTGTGCCGTCGGTGCCGTAGATCAGATTGAGGTCGGACGGCAACGACGATCCACATCCCGGTGAGCAGCTGACGGACGAGATCGACACTGTCGCGGCTGGGAATCCGCCGGCTGTGACCTTCACGCTGCCGTTGACGCCGGTCTGCATGCTGGCGGTGTTGTTCGATGTGAACGACGGCGCCTGGTTGAAGTCGACGATCACCTGCTCGGAGGTCGGCCCGTAGGTGTTGGTGGCGGTGACGTTGAGCGCGTAGCAGCCGGCGACGTTGACATTCGAGGTTCCGGTGATCTGGAACGTGTTGTTGGCGGAGGACTGGAGTTGTACGCCGCCTGGCAGTCCGGCGGTGCACGAGACGCCGTTCTGTGTCACGCCGCTGGCCGCGGATGAGGAGAAGCTCGCGGGCTCGGGACTGTTCACGTATCCGGTGACGGTCTTGTCGTCGCCGGAGGTGAAGTTGTAGGTGGTGGACGGGCCCGAGACGAATGATGGCGAGACCTTGGTTTGGTAGATGTCCGCGTACAGCGTCGTGGTCGATGAGGTCTCGCGTCCCGGTCGGGATCACATCCGACGGTGTTGCCGGGTTGGTCACGTCGGCGATCGTGACCTTGATCGGCTCCTGAATGAACGGCTGTCCTGAGGTGCTGACCGAGTAGCTGTGCGTGGCCTGGTACTCCCACGGCGTTGAACAGCCGCTGCTGGGGTCGTAGCTGAACGTCAGGTTGGAGTCGCCCGAGCTGGGCGCGGTACCGGAGTCGGTGTTGCCGTCGCCCCAATCGACGCTCACGTCCGGTGTCGCGTAGGCGCTGTTGCCGACCGTGTCCGGCGAGTTCACGCAGCCGGTGACCGTAAGTGCGTTGCCGTTCACCACCGGCCCGATCACAGAGGGCGCGATCGAGGTCGGCTGCGGGTCGCTGGCGGACGAGTAGGAGAGCGTGCTGGTCGGCGGTGACGAGCTTGAGACGGTCAGATCTTGGTCGGATGTGACCTGCGTGCCGTACTGGTCGGTGGTGATCAGGCGGACGTGGTAGACGCCGGGCGCGGGCCAGGTCCAGTTCACGCTCTGCCCGGTCAGCGTCGTCACCGGATCGTTGTTGAAGGCAGGGTCTTCGGTCCAGCCGAACTGCGCGAGCGGGTTGCAGGTCTCTCCGTTCTGCGGCGGCGGGCAGCTGGTGATGTCCTGCTCGTCACTGGGCAGTCCGTTGGTGATGTCGGACTGATAGTTCGGATCGTTCGCGCAGACGGGCACGCCCTGAACCTTGGTCGACTGCGTGGTCGCGGTCGAGTCGTATGCGCAGAGCGTCTGGATCTGCCATTCATAGTTGGTGGAGTAGCCTGCCGCGCTGACGTCGGGATCCGTCATCGTCACGGTCTGCCCGGCGACGAGTCCGCCGTCGGGCGGAGCGCTTCCGGTCCTGTCGTTGGCGGTGGTGTTGTATTTGTTCGCGACCCAGGTGTCCGCCGGCGTGCCGCTGTCCGGCACGATCGTCAGCCGGTAGAGCTGGCTGGTGCCCTGCTGAGAGATACTCGGGCCGTTCACCGACTCAACCGTGTCCCCACCTGCTGGTACCAGCTTGCCGTCGGTCACGAACGTATTGGACGAGCAGTTTTCGAAGCCGACATCGTTCGAATTGCAGGGGATCAGTCCGAAGATCTTGCCGACCACGGCCTGATCCTCAAGCTGCGGGGTTCCCCCGTCGGCCATCACGACGATCGAGTTGGTGGTCGAGCAGCCCTCGTCGGTCCCGCAGTAGTCGCCGCCGTCGAACCCGGAAGCTTCATTGCTTCCGGGATCGGACACTGTCTTGAACTGGTCACCGTCGATATACGCGATCATCGGATCGCCGGCGGCATTGAAGTAGTGCAGCTCGCCTGAAGGGAGGTAGCCGGAGAGCCCGATCTGCGTCTCCGGGGTCTGCGGCATCCCCTGCGTCTGCTGTGTCCATACCTGCCCGTCGGCGACGCCGACACTGACCTGCGGCACGCCGTCCTCGCCGTTGGTCGCTCCCATCGGCCACGTATCGATGTACGGCGCAGTCTGCTCGGTCTCCGACCAGCTGTTCTGCGCCGTCCCGTCAGGGTTAAGCGCCGTCACCTTGAGCTGCATCGGTGCACCCTGGCCGGAGAGCTGCGGCGGCTGCGAGTAGACGACGCAATTGGAACAATTCGAGGACGCGGGCGTCCCCACCGTGGGCTTGGGGAATTGGTATTGGGCGTCTACGTTCGACATCGCCGTCATCGCCGTACTCTCGTTGCTGAGCTCGTTCTCGACGTAGTCGGCGATGCTGGCCGGATGGAAGGCGGCGTTGTAGTTGGACTGCAGCTGGCCCGGCGTCGCAGCGGCGGTGACTGCCTGGATCCCCTCCTGGACCGCGAACGTGAGCGCGATCGTCCCGATCGCCAGCGGACCGGCGAGCTCGGACGCCCCAGCGACCGCGGTGTCCACCGCGGCCTCGGTGATATCGGCCTCGCCCATGATCGCGTCCAGCGCGTCTGACGCCTCTTCAAAGAGGTCCGGGTACTGCTCCTGAATCTGCTCCTCGGTCAGCCCCGCCTCGTTCTCGAGGCTCTCGACCGTGTCCATCGCGTTCGCCTGTTTGAGGTTCGCTGAGCGCCAGTTGTCGACGAGGTCGTTCAGCTCGCGGACCGACTTGTTGAACGGGGCCACGGTCTGGATGAAGTTCGACAGGAACGTGGAGCCGGCCTCGAACTGCGTCAGCAGGTACGGCGAGCCACCCGCGACAAGCGACGCCAGCACGCCTGTTCCCTCCGTGATTCCATCCTCAATCGCGGGTGCGTTCGACGCGTCGGAGAGCGTCTCGCTCCCCGGCGCGGCGGCCGTCCCGGAAACGTCGGTGGCCTGCTCTGCCAGGTAGGTTCCGTACTCGATGAAGTCGGCGGTAGTCGGCGGCGACAGCGACGTCAGCGTGTCTTCGAGGCTCGGCGTGACCGTGGGAACGCACACGTCCTGGGTCAGCGGGTTGTACGAGAAGATCTTCGGGTTCGGGTTCTTGTACTTGCACTGCTGAACGGCAAAGTCGTTGTATTGCTGCAGCGCATCGGCTGCGACGGTCTCGTCGTACTCCTGCTCGACCGCTTCGAACCAGTCGTAGGCGCCACGCTGATCGGCGGTGAGTGACGCCCCGGAGGCCTCAAGCTTGGCGATGTCCTCGAGCATCGAGTCGACGTAGCCGGCTTCCTCGGGGACGCCGGCATACAGCTCGGTCGCGTCCAAAGACGAGTTCGTGTAGCCGTTGGTGTTCGCGAACGAGTTCTCAGCTGAGTCTTCGAGCGCCCACATGCCGCAGATCTCGTTCGCGTTGTCCGCCACCGGAGCACCCGATCCACCGGGGTAATCGGGGAAGGTCACGAACTGGTAGGTGGGCTCGCCAACGTCGCAGGTCGTGGTCGCGGCACTGTCAGTCTTCACCGCGGCGGAGCTCAGCGGCTTGCTGTGAGCCTCGCCACCCCGCCCGCTTTCATGTCCGCGGGATCGTCGCCGGCGGAGGCTCAGGTCAACTGCAACCCGCGGGTCTACGAGGCGGTGAGCGACCACCTTGCCCGAGAGCACGCCCGCTGGGAGTGGCGACCCGCTGCGCTGCGGCGAACCGCTCGCAAGCGCCAGTCCGGCGATCGCGATACAGCCGACGAGCAGCGCCGCGGTCAAAACCCAGACGTGCCGCCGCTTAGCGGTTGGAGCGCCAACTATCGATGCGAACACTGCCCGCAACTTGCACACACCCAGACCGTACCGGCGCGATCGTCGAAGTTGCGCGCCGACTCAAATAAGTGCCGAAATATGTGCCGCTGGGTCGTCCGGCGTCCGCGCCGGCTGACCGGTGCTGAGGTGGTTGCGGAGGTGATCCGCATGGGCAATTGCCTGCTCGAGCAGCCCGGTGACGTGCGCGTCGTAGAGCGCGTAGATCTTCTTGCGCCCCTGCTTCTCGGCGACGACGAACCCAAGCTCCCGCAAGACTCGTAGATGCTGGGAGACGGCCGGCTGCTCGAGGCCGGTCGCGGCGGTCAGATCCTTGACCGACCGCGGGCCTTGGACGAGCAAACACAGCAGCTGCACCCGCGCTCCGGCCGCGAGCCCTTCCATTGCGTCTGCGATGAAGTTGGCGGTCTTGGCGTCGACCGCGGTGAGGTCAATCTGGTGCCGCTTGCTGATGTCCTGATGATTGCAGAGAAACACATGCGTCATGACGCATGTGATCTGGTAACGTTCGGGTGGCAAGCGATGTGCGCCCATCCCTGGGCGCACGGGAGAGCAACAGACAGACATGGAAGACCAACCACGAAGTAAGAGCTTCTCCCGGCTCGCTCGCGCTGACCTCCTGAGCTAGGACGGGGGCCTCCGCGGTCGGGCTCGGGAGCCAAACCGACGGAGGCGCGACCGGCGTCGGCCGCTGCATGCCCGCGTTGTCAACGTGGACACGCTCGGCCGTACTGCCGCGCTCCGTCGTGGACCAGATGGAGGTTCCGATGGATACGACAACGTTTGAGACGGACGGCACCGTGCTCGGCCCCCAGGACCGCGCGGCACTCGACAACGCCCACGTGGGCGACATTCAGGGCGCGCTTGGCACGCTGCGCCAGCACGGGAGCAGGCCGCGGACTCGCCGCCACCGCCTGCTGGCGCTGCTGGCCGTGATGGGCCCCGGACTGATCGTGATGGTGGGCGACAACGACGCCGGTGGTATCGCCACCTACGCGCAGGCGGGGCAGAACTATCACCTGACGCTGCTGTGGACGCTGTTGCTGCTGATCCCGGTGCTGATCGTCAACCAGGAGATGGTCGTGCGGCTCGGCGCAGTGACCGGCGTGGGCCATGCACGCCTGATCATCGAGCGCTTCGGGAAGTTTTGGGGCGCGTTCTCGGTCGGCGACCTGTTCCTGCTGAACTTCCTCACGCTGGTCACCGAGTTCATCGGCGTTAGCCTGGCGCTGAGCTACTTCGGCGTCTCCAAGTTCTTCGCGGTCCCGATCGCTGCAGCGGCGTTGATCGCAATGACGATGACGGGCAGCTTCCGCAAGTGGGAGCGGTTCATGTTTGTGTTCGTGATCACGAACTTCATCGCGATCCCGTTGGCCCTGCTCTCGCATCCGCACTCCGGTCCGATCGTCAGTGGCGCGATCACCCCGGGTGTCGCAGGCGGCTTCAACTCGACCTCGATGCTGCTGATCATCGGGATCGTCGGCACGACCGTCGCGCCCTGGCAGCTGTTCTTCCAGCAGTCCAACGTGATCGACAAGCGGATCACCCCGAAGTGGATCAACTACGAGCGGGCAGATACGGTGATCGGGTCGTTCGTCGTGATCCTCGGAGCCGCGGCGCTGATGATCGCGGTCTCGTTCGGTCTCGGTTCGACGCCGCTGCAGGGGCACTTCACCGATGCGGGCGGAGTCGCGCGCGGCCTGTCTGCACACGTCAGTCCACTGGCCGGGGACCTGTTCGCGATCGCGCTGCTGAACGCATCCGTGATCGGTGCCGCCGCCGTCACGCTCGCAAGCTCTTACGCCTTTGGCGACGTGTTCCGCAAGCCGCACTCACTGCATCACGGATTTGGCAAGGCGAACCTGTTCCACGGCAGCTACGGGCTGATGGTGGTGCTGGCGGGCGCGATCGTGCTGATCCCAGGCGCGCCGCTCGGAACGATCACAATCGCGGTCCAGGCACTGGCCGGGGTGCTGCTCCCAAGTGCGACCGTCTTCCTGCTGTTGCTCTGCAACGATCGAGCCGTGCTCGGCCCGTGGACCAACCCGGGCTGGCTGAACGTCGTCGCCGGGTTGATCGTTGGGGTGTTGGTGATCCTCTCCGCGATCCTCACCGCGACGGTGCTGTTCCCGCAGGTGAACGTCACCACGCTCACCGAAGTGCTGTTCGGGCTGCTATTCATCGCGCTGGCGGTTGCGGGCCCGTATGCGATGCGCGGCAAGGTCGGTCGTCGGCTCGACGTGCCGCGCGGCGCTCGGCCCTCGCAGGCGCCGAAGATCGTCCGCGAGCACTGGACGATGCCGCAGCTCGAGCTGCTCGACAAGCCGGTCTGGTCGCGCACCCGCAAGGTCGGGATGATCACGCTCCGCGGCTACTTGGTGGTCGCGGTCGTGATGCTGATCGTCAAAGCGATCGAAGTCGGGATCGGGCACTAACGCGACCTCGGACAACTGGGGTTGCCCTCAGCGGGCGACCCCAGTAATCGCACGACCGGTTCACGACCGGCGGGGACTGAGGCCCCCGGGATCGGCTCAAGCGTCGGCCACGGGTCTGGCGGCTCGCGAGAACGCGGCGACGAACCCCGTCACAAGCGCAGGATCCCCGCGCAGAACGCGCACGCCGCTATCAGCCAACTCCGGCGCCGGCCGCTCCAGCAGCGCTTGCCAGCCCGCTTCCAACTCGATCGCAAGCGGCGCCTGGCCGTCTGGCAGGCGTCCGCCGACCGGCGGGGCGGCAGGGGCCAGCTGAGCGATTCGCAACTCCCCTGTCTGCACCTGCACGCGCAGCACCACCCCTGACGCGTGCAGTTCGACGTCGACGCCGGTCGCTCCCGGAGCGTCGCGGAACGCTGCCCGCAGCGCGATCGTGAGTCCGTCTGCTGAGATCAGCCGGTCCTCGCCGGGCGCGCCCAACTGCTCGGAGCCCCAGCGTTCGAGCGCCAGCACGATCGGCTCGAGCTCGCGGCCGTACGCGGTCAGCTCGTAGACGAGCCCGCAGTTCATGATCGGTACGCGATGGACGACCCCCGCCTCCTGAAGCTCCTTGAGGCGGGTTGAGAGGATATTGGTCGGAATCCTCGGCAGCGACTGCTTCAGATCGGTGTAACGGCGGGGACCGACGAGCAGGTCGCGGACGATGAGCAGCGCCCACCGTTCCCCGACCCGCGCGACCGCCGCAGCTACTCCGGAGTAGTCGCCGTAGGCTCGGGATGCCATCGCTATATCCCGAGCGGGCCCTAGGCCTGTCCGTGCTCCGCCATGTAGGCCTGCGGGCCCTTCTCAATCGCCTCCGGCACCATGTACAGAAAGCCGACCGCGTTGCCATCGGGGTCTTCGAGGTCGCGGCTGTACATGAAGCCGTAGTCGCTCGCGGGCCGCGGCTCGGACCCGCCGGCCGCCAGCCCGGCTTCGACGATCGCATCGACGCGCTCGCGAGAATCGCAGCTCATCCCGACGAATGTCTGGGCGGTGGTGCGCGGGTCCGCGACCTGCTTGTCGGTGAAGGTGGAGAAGAACTCCTTGGTCAGCACCATGAAGTAGACGTTGTCGTCCCATACGATGCAGGCGCCGTTGTCGTCGGTGAAGTGCGGATTGATCGACGCGCCGAGCGCCGTGTAAAACGTCTTGCTGCGCTCCAGATCATCGGTAGGCAGATTCACGAAGATGTTGGTCCCTGGCATGTCGAGCTCCTTGCTCTTGTCAATTGGTTTCGCCGCTGTTAGGCGGCGATCACTCTGATGCGATGAGAACATACTTGCAAAAAACAAGCACGCTTGTCAATAGCAAGTAATCCATTTCGCTGAGGGACGGCATCGGGTGTCCCGCGAGCGGTGTGCGAGCAGGTCGCTGGCGGGGAAGCCGAGAGCGGTGTGCGAGCACGTCGCTGGCGGTGCGGACGAACGTCGCATAGGATGTGCGGATGCCGTCGTGGCCGACGCTCGAGTACGACAGCTGGACCGAATGCCGTGACACTCTGCACGCGCTCACGCAGCTGCTGGGCAAGCTGGCGGTCGCGGTTGCGCCGCCGGAGCCGGAGCTGCAACATGCGGCGCTGCGGCTGACGGCGCGCGGATGGGAGACGGCGCCGCTACCGGCGCCCAACGGGTCGGGAGCGATCGTCGCGCTGCTCGATCTGAGAACCCATCTCGCACGGGTCGAGCACAGCGACGGCGAGAGCTACGAGACATCGCTGGCTGCGCGTCCGGTCGCCGACATCACCGCAGACGTGGTTGGGGCCTTCACGCGCATGGGCGGCGCGGTCGAGATCAACTTCGAGCCGCAGGAGGTTGCGTGGAGCGCGAAGCTCGATGAGGATCTGGAGCATCACTCCTACAACCCCGAGCAGGCTGGAACCTATTTCGCTGCCGCAACGCAGGCAGCGCTGGTGCTGGCCGCATTCCGCGCCCCGTTCCGTGGCCGCGTCACGCCGGTGAACGCCTGGTGGGGTTCATTCGATCTGGCCGTGAACCTCTTCTCCGGGCTTCCCGCGCAGCCACCATCAGAGGACTTCATCATGCGCAACGCGATGGATGCGCAGGAGGTCGCAGTGGGTTGGTGGCCCGGTGACTCCAAGTACCCGCACGCGGCGTTTTACGCCTACGCGCATCCGGCGCCTGCGAATTACGGCGTCGCCGAGCTCAGGCCCAAGCAGGCACGTTGGGAGGCGAACCTCGGCGAGTTCGTGTTCGACTGGAACGACGTTGTGAACAGCGACGACCCACACGCTGCGGCGCTCAGCTTCGCGCAGAGCGCGTTCACGCATTCATGCGAGGCCTGCGATTGGCGGCCCGAGCTCGCCGCCAGCATCGCCGGCAGTCCCCCGCCGGTGCGCTGACCGCGCGACCCGCTGACCGCGCCGACCGCTTAAAGCCCAACGGGGAGCCGCGCTTGGCGCACGACTCCCCGCTCTGGATTGCTGCTCCCCCGGCCTAGAACACCGGCGGAAATACAGTCGGTCGGCTGCTTAGCAGCCGTCGTAGTTGGTCCACTGGCCGGTGTTACCGGCAGCGACCTGACTGGCGATGACCTGCTGCTGCTCGGACGCGCTCGCGTCAAGCGGGGTGGCGCCGTAGGCGCCGCCGCCATCAGCCAGCCAGGTGGACTCATCCCACTGGCCCTCGCCCATGTGTCCGGAGGCGTTGACGGCACTGGGGTCCCCGCCCGACTCACGCGAGATGATGCACGACGTCAGCCCGGACGCCGGGGCAGAACTGGTCTGAGCAGCCGTCGTGGTAGTCGTGGTCGCGCTCGGTACGGTTGAGCTCGTGGCGGCTGCGGCCTGAACCGGCTTCGAGGCGGGAGCAACCATCCCGGCCAGCGTCCCGACCGACTTCTCGATCGCAGCGACACTCGCCGCCTTGTGCGGGGCGATGCCGTTCAGCACGATGTTGCGGCCCGGGGCACGCATACCGAACTTGTGCGCAGCTTCGTTGTAGAGCTTCAGGTAGCGCCGGTCCAGCGCGGTCAGCTTGTGACCGGAGCGGGCGACGTGATCACGGTGCGCATGACGGTGCACATGCACGGCGTGATGTTTCAGCTTGTGGTGGGCGCTGGCGGAAGGCGCGGTACCGGCCACTGCCGTGCCGGCAATTGCCGCGGGCGCAACCAGGCCTGCTGCCACAGCGGCCATAGAAGAAATTGAGGGTTTCATGGATGGATTCCTCCAGTGGTGTCGGTCCGTGCACTGCGGAACTTGTCGCTACGTGACTTCGCCTAGCCGTGTCACCGCGTGGGTGAACGACCGCCCAACGCATGGGCAGTTCGCCGGCGTTCCGTAATGCCGTCGTGCGACCTCCTGTTGTGGGTTTAGTAGGCATGCCCGCGTCAGCGGGCATCTGCCTAGTGCCGCACCTGGCCCGTTACCACGAGGCCGTCGGTTCCTCCGACGGCCGCAATGATGGTCTACGAATGCTTGAGGCGAGACTGTATGCCGGCTTCTCTTGTCGCCGTGCGGCAGTAACTATTGAACCGACCACGCGGTATCAAGCGTGACCTTCGACACAGTGGACTAATCGGCCGATAAAGGCAAGTTGTCCAATCAACCGTTATCCACGGCCGTTGCTGGGATCTCGCCGTTAATGAGAGGAACGTAATTTTCGATGCATACAGGGCGCTGAAACGCCGCTGTTAATACCGAGTCAACGTCATGTCAACGTTGCGGCGCCCCGATCCGAGCGCCATTCCCTCTCTTATACCCGAGAGGGTGGAGTGCAAACCCGGCCAATTGTGTGACCAAGTCCGCTCTGCGGTGTGACCAAGTCCCCTCTGCGGCATCCACCGGCGCACGCCCCGCAGTGATTACGGAATGATGGTGGCGTGAGTCAACGCCAGGCACATTTCACGGTCTTTATCACTCCGGACGGCTACCACGAGGCGGGCTGGCGAGTCGGCACCCACGACCCGCAATTGTCAGCTTCGATCGAGGCCTTCGCGCGTACCACCGCCATTGCCGAGCGGGGATGCCTCGATGCGATCTTCATGGCCGACCGCCCGGCGCTGTCGACGATCCGCGCGAGCTTCTTCCCGCAGATGTGGTACGAGCCGTTCATCTGGCTGACTGCGCTGGGCGTTATGAGCCAGCACATCGGGCTGATCGGCACCGGTTCCACGACCTACAGCACTCCCTACGAGCTTGCGCGCGGACTGGCCACCGCCGACCACGCGACGCACGGCCGGATCGGCTGGAATATCGTCACGACCTACGACCCCGAGGTCGCCAAGAACTTCGGCATGGCCCCGGCGCCCAAAGTCGACGATCGCTACGACCGCGCCACCGAGTTCACCGAGGTCGTCCGCCGGCTCTGGGACGCCTGGGACGACGACGCGGTGGTTGCCGACCGGGCGACCGGTGTCTGGGCCGACACGAGTCGTATCCATCCCCCCCAGTTTCACGGAAGCTACTACGACGTAGAGGGTGCGCTGCCGATACCGCGCTCGCCGCAGGGCCATCCGGTGTTGGTGCAAGCCGGGTCCTCGCCCCCGGGGATCGAGCTCGCAGGCCGGTTTGCGGAGCTGGTGTTCACGCCCCAGCCCAACGCCGAGGCGGGGATCGCATTCCGCGAGAAGATCGATGCCGCCGCGGCACGGCACGGACGCGGCGCCGGTGAGATCGTGGTGCTTCCCGGGATCTCGTTTGTCCTGGGAAGCACCGAAGCGGAGGCCAAGGAGCGGCGCGAGCATCTCGAAGCAAGCGTCGACGAGGTGGCCCGAGCGCGCAACCTCGCCTACAACGCCGGGATCAACCCAGATCTGATCGACCCCGATAAGCCGCTGGATCCCGAGGTCGCGGCGACTGCGGGTGACAGCTCATTCGCCAAGACCATCGTTACCCGCGCGCTCGAGTCTCAGCGCCCCTTCCGTGAGGTCGCTAAACAGGTGACCGGTCTGCCCGGAGGGCTCGAGTTCACGGGAACGCCCGAGCAGATGGCCGACATGGTGCAGGAGTGGCTGCAACGTGGTGCGAGCGACGGGTTCACGCTGCAACCGACGACCCTGCCCGAATCACTGGAGCTGTTCGTGGATCACGTGATCCCGATCCTGCAGCATCGCGGCCTGCACCGAAGCGAGTACACGGGCACGACGCTGCGCGACCATCTCGGTCTCGCTCGTCCGGGCGTTGATAGGTGACGGTTGTGCCGTGACGCATCAAGCTTAACCTCAGCTCGCCGGCCTGGTGTACGACTCCGGCTCGGTGGCGTTCGGCTGCTCAAGCGCCGTCATCGTGCCGCTTGGTACATGCGATAGTGTCGGGGGAAACGACGCCCGCCATCACCCCGATCGGATGACGACGCGGCCACGAGGCGATGCGACGGTCCGCCGATGACAGCCACAGACCTACCAAAGAAACGACGCAGGCGGCTTGAGGAATTCGTTGAACTCTTTCGAGTCAAGCCTGGCTCGCGGGTGCGGCTGGACACTGACTTTGACCCCGCGTTCAAAGCCGGAGTGAAGAAGAAGAAGAACGGCGTGGCTCTGCTGGAGGAGGGAATCTCCTTGATGGCCGAATACCAAGCACGACTCGCGGCACAGTCCAGCTGGGGCGTTTTGGTCGTGCTTCAGGCAATGGATGCAGCAGGCAAGGACGGCACGATTCGGCACGTGATGAGTGGAGTGAACCCTCAAGGCGTCGCTGTGCACAGCTTCAAGGTTCCGTCAAGCTCCGAGATCGCTCACGATTACCTGTGGCGCTACGCCCAGCGGCTTCCGGCGCGCGGGGAGATCGGGATTTTCAACCGCTCCCACTATGAAGAGGTGCTGGTCGTTCGGGTACACCCAGAGAATCTCGATCGACAACAGATTCCGAAGGCGGCGCACAAAGGGAACGTGTGGAAGCAGCGCTACCGCGAGATCAACAATTGGGAGCGCTATCTCACCGAAAACGGGTTTCGAGTCGTCAAATTGTTCTTGAATCTTTCGCGCGAGGAGCAGCGGACCCGGTTGCTTCGACGAATTGATCTCCCCGACCACAACTGGAAGTTCTCATCGGCAGATGTGGAGGAGCGTGCGTACTGGGACGACTACCAGCATGCGATGTCCGAGATGCTGTCGCATACCAGTACCGAGTGGGCACCGTGGTACGTGATTCCCGCCGACCGCAAATGGTTCGAGCGACTGGCCGTCGGACTCGTGATCGCACAAACGCTGCTGGACCTCGATCCTCGGTACCCCGTGGTAACGCACAGCCACCGCCAGGCACTGCTCGAGGTCAAGCGTGAACTCGAAGCCCAGGCGCCCGAGGGAGCGGTCGCGGACCCATTCGCGCACAGCCAAAGCTGACGGTGCGCGGGTCAGGCCAGCAGTGCTTGAAGTCCGCGGGCGTCCTCTGCGCATGGCGCACAGTTCGCGAGGTGCTTGGCGATACGCGGATAGCGGCTGGCCGCGTCGCCGTGGGTGAGCTCGCGTTCGACGTACAGGTGCATCAGCGCGAACGTCTCTTCGCAGCCGGCGTCGTCCGGGTCGGTGGCCAGGAAGCGCTCCAGTTGCGACAAGCCAGTCATGCGGCCTCCATATAACCGTTTGCGACCAGGTGCGCGCGAACCTTACTTCGCGCGTCGAACAGGGTCTTGTAGATCGCGTTGCGATTGCTGCTGAGTTCCGCGGTGAGGACGTCGAGCGGCATCGCCTCGAGGATGATCGCCCTGAACACGCGCTGCTGGCGGGGCGTGAGCTTGGTTTCGACCGCGACGCGCACCGCATCCAGCAGCTCCCGCTGCTCAAGCGCCTCATCGGGCGCGAACCCAAAGCGATCTGCAAGCCCTTCCCACATGTCTTGGTCGGCGGAAACCGTCGGCCGGGTCCGCCACGTATGCCGAGACAGCTTGGAGGCAACTTCGAGCACCACGAACCGATAGGCCCAGGTCGTGAACAAGCTCTCGCCACGAAAGTCGTCGAGCTTCGCGATGATCGCGATGAGCGCGTCGTCGGCGGCCTGGTGCACGACGTCGGCGAGCTCGGGGCCGGAGATGCGCGAATCGGAGCGGCGCGCCGCCTCTCGCCATGCGGCCTTGATCAGGATCGCGTGCAGCCGGGTGAGTGCCTGTTCGCGCCGCGGCCCGCTCGCTCGCAGATCAGACGTCCAGTCGGCGGACCACGAGGCAGCGGTCATAGAGCGCATGGTCGCCGAGCGCGGCATCGCCCCGAATGCTAGCCGCGTGCGACCATCGGCCTCGACAGGAGACGTAAGACCCCGACCTAGCTCGACGCCAAGAAGGTATCCACAACCTCGACCCAGGAGCCAGCGTCCAGTGCCACCCATCGCAGAAGCAGTCAGTGAGTTTCGATCCAGTCAGCCGGCTGGACCGCCCACCGCATTTGACCGTGAGCAGCAACAGCTCGCGGATCTGGTTGTCGACCACGTCATCCCGATCGGCGCGCGGCTGCCCGACGCTGACCTGGTCGACGTCAACGGTGCACCAACTCATCTTCTGGACGCGCTGCACGGCCGCCGCACGGTTCTGGTCTTCTACCGCGGCGCCTGGTGTCCGTTCTGCAACATCGCTCTGCGCGCCTACCAGACCGAGCTCCTGCCGGCGCTGAACGAGCGCGGCGTCGGGCTGGTCGCGGTCAGCCCACAAACGCCTGACGGGTCGTTGAGCATGAAGGAGAAGCACGAGCTGACGTTCACTGTCGTCTCCGATCCACACAACACGCTGGCCAGGGCCGCGGGAATCCTCACCGCGCCTTCAGAAGCGGCGCGCGCCAAGCAGCTCGAGCTCGGCCTCGACCTCACAGCCATCAATGCCGACGGCACCACAGCGCTCCCGATGCCGACGACCGCGATCCTCGACGCGGACGCGACCGTGCGCTGGATCGACGTGCACGCCGATTACAGCACCCGCACCGAGCCTAAGGACGTTCTCGCCGCTCTGGATGCACTGGAAAACTGATGCAAGCCGACTTTGATGCACGGATCGGCTCGTCATGACCACAAACGACGCCGTCGAGAACCCCGCCGCCGGCCATTCACCCGCGCCGCCGGGCAGCAACGGCGGGAAAGGGCCGCCAAGCGAGCTCACGCTCGCCGACTGGCGGCGCGAAGTCCTCGAGATATACCGAGATGTCAGGAACCTCGATGATCCTGCTCGCGCGCACGCGCTCTGGCGTCGACGGCGAGACCGGCTCTTCCGCGAACACCCGCAGAGCCCGCTCGGACTCGGTGACCCGATGCGACGTACAGGACTGCCTTACTGGTCATACCGACCAGACCTGCGCTTCGAACTGGCCGTCCTGCCAATCCGATCCGGACCGACTTATTCGATCACAACCGGCGCTGACGAGACCACCAAGATCCGACAGATCGGATCGATCGAACTCCCCCACCCGGCCGCCGGAAAACTCGCGGTGTGGTGGCTCGAACAGTACGGCGGTGGCATCTTCATACCGTTCCGCGACGCGACTGCCGGCAGCTCAACCTACGGCGCGGGCCGGTACCTGCTCGACACGGCCAAAGGCGCCGACCTTGGAGCACGGGATGGAATGCTGACAGTCGACTTCAACTTCAGCTACCACCCCTCCTGCCGATATGACCCCGCCTGGCAATGCCCCCTAGCCCCGCCTGAGAACACGATCACGGTCCCCATCCAGGCCGGAGAGAAACTGTCGCTTTAGCGCCACGGCTTCAGTCATCTAGCCCGGCTGCGGGCTCCGTGACCACCCAGATTTTCACGCCTGCAAAGGCCCCAGAAAGCAGAAAATCCAGAGCAACACTGCGGATCCTGAGAGCCGACACGCGGATTCGAACCGCGGACCCCTTCATTACGAGTGAAGTGCTCTACCAGCTGAGCTATGTCGGCACCGCCAGGGAAGCTGTTCCCGCACCGCCGTTACGGCTCCAGGAACCGGACCCGAGACGCCAGGTCCTCAGCAACTCTGAGAGACCTCAGTGTAGGAAGCCTGCGAGGACGAAGCATCGACGCCACCTTCACCGGCAGTTGCCGCTCGCCGAGGACCCGCTCAGTCGGTCTGCTCTTCGGCGGTCGACTGCGGACCGGGCGACTGTTGCTCGTCGTCGTGATCGCGTAACGAGTGGCCCGCGAGCACGCGTGAGAGCACCAACAACGCGATCACGACAACCACAGCCACCCATACCAGCGGTTGATTGGCCGAAAGGCTCTGCGCGTGCGCGCCCAGGTAAGCCACGGCGGCGGTCAAGGGCAGGTAGCCGACGGCACTGGTCCATACCAGCGTCCACAGCGACCTCCGGGTTGCCCCCACGGCGTACCCGAGCAGGCTGAACGGCACGATCGGGATCAGGCGCGCGCTCAGCATCAGCTGCACCCCACCACGGTCCAGCGCCCCTTCGAGCGCAACAAACCGCTTACCGAGCACGGCCAGCAGCACCGGACGCCCAACGGTCCGCCCAAGCCCGTACGAGACGATCGCCGAGCAAACCCAGCCACACATCGCGAGCGCAACCCCGGGCACGAACCCATATACGAACCCGGCGGTGGCGGTAAGAATCTCCGTCGGGTAGAAGACGACCGCGTGCAGCAGCATCAGCGCGAACAGCAGCGCGGCTCCGCCAACCCCGAGCCCGCGAACGTAGTTCCGCAGCCCGTTCAGGTCCCCGTGCACGGTCAGCGAGAATGCGTGGCGCAGCTCCGGCACCAGCAGCAACAGCAGCGCAGTGACACTCAGCGCCAGGAGCGTGGCGAGAAGTCCGGCGTAGCGGCGCATGCGCGCCACGTTAGCCGCGGAATCTGCGCGGCTTGTGAACTTAGTGGCACCGGCGCCAGTAATTGCTGGCTGCCCGGGTGGACCTCCCGGGCAGCCCGCATCCCCTGAGGGCCGTATCGGTACAAACAGCTGGGGCGCGCCGGAGTTCCGGTCGCGCCCCGGGTTCTTCCGTGACTCTTACTGAGGGTCGTCTATTTGCTGAGCGCCGTGACCTTCCCGGTCTCGGTGCTGAACGTCAGCGCCCGGCCGTTCAAGTCGACGGCCGTGCAACTGCCGCCGTCCGTGCTGCAGCTGACGCCCTCCATCCCGTTTCCGGCGGGATCCACATCGACCGCTCCGGCGCTGTTCACGGCGCCGGAAGTCGGATCGAAGGTGACCTCGTTACCGGTCAGCTCGACGCCGGTGCACTGCGTCGCGGAGCTGCAGGCGACCGACTCGAACACGCCGAGTCCGGAGGTGCCGCCGCCGTCGATCGAGACCACCCCGGCCGCGTTGGCGGTCTCGGACACCGGCTCGAAGGTGAGCTCGTCGCCGCTGCCGTCGACCAGCGTGCACTGGCTCGTCGAGGGGCAGGTGACGCTCACGTCACCATTGCCGGTGTTGCCGTTCAACGACGCGACCCCGCCCGCCGAGACGGCGCCGGTCTTGGGATCGAACGTCACCTCACTGGAGCCGCCGTTGCCGCCACCGCCGACAGCGGTGCACTGCGTCGCGGACGGGCACGAGACCGCCGCCAGGTAGATCCAGGGATCGACCTGATGGCTGCCGGTGAGGTGCCCGGTTACCGGGTTGAACGAGAGCTCGTTACCGCTGCCGTCGACGGCCACACAGGCCGTCGTCGAGAAGCAGTCGACAGCGGTCGGCTCCATTCCCAGGTCCACGGCGTAAACGTGGGCGCCCTTGGCCGCGTGCGCCGGGTTGAACGTCACCGCGTGCCCGCCCAGGTCGAGCGTCACGCACTCAGCCGCGCTCGGGCATGAGATCGCGACCAGCTGACGGCCGTGGTCGACGTCGGTGAAGCTCAGCTTGCCGCTGGCAGCCGGGTTGGTGGAAGCCACTGCACCAAACGCGTCGGCAGCGACGCAGCGGTTCGCGGTCGGGCAGCTGATCCCGACCAGGTTGCGCGGGGTCTTAGCCGCGACCGGCGCCTTCGATGCCGGAATCGGGGACACCTTCACGTTCACCGGCTTGACCGCGCCTGCCGCTGCCGGGCTCCATGGAGCCTTGGTGCCCGCGGCGATGCGATACATCACCGTCTGACCCGGCTGGACGGTCACGCTGAGGTTGCCGTTCGACGAGCTCACGGCGCCGCTCCAGAGGTCCTGCAGCTCGTAGTTCGAAGCGCTCGGCAGGCCGATCTGCGTGGCCGTGGCCGTCATCGTCGCCGGCGTGGTCAAGCTCTCGTTGAAGAACGTCACCGTGAACTGGCCGTCGGCCAGGCGGCGCGACATCACCAGGTCGGTGCCGCCGCTGCTGACCCCGGCCGGATCCGAACCATTGATGATCTGCGCCGGCGTGCCGCCCCACTGCTGATCGACGGCGACGACACGACGGTTGCCGAGCACCGTCTTGGCCTCGGACAGCGCCGCAGACGCAGCGGGCTGGACATCCGGCCCGCAGTTCTTCGGGCACAGATTGGTGCTGGCCAGCAGTGGATCGGAAAGCTCCGAGAACATCGACATCTCGGACCGATCCTGCGTCTGCGCCGAGACCACGACGCCGCCGCTGTTGATGTCGGAGAAGTTGCCGACCTGCATCATGTCCGGGTCGATCCAGTGACCCGGCCCGGTGTACTGCTCGTAGGTCTGCGCCTCGGCGTTCACGATGCCGATCACGGAGCCACCCTGACGGCTCGGCTTGGTCGTCTGCGTCGGCGAGAAGTAGGTGTTGGAGTCCGGTGTCGGGCGCACCATCCCGCCGTACTGGAAGCCCCAGGCCTGCGGGTTCGAAGTGCCGGCGCCGGCGACGCTGAACAGGATCTTGTGCTTGACCTGAGCCAGCGCCTTGCCGAGCGCGTCATACATCTTCTGCTCGGTCGTCTGGTCGTTGGTCAGATATGCCGGGTTGGTGGCGAAGGTCGGGCCGCCGAAGCTGAAGCTGCCGCTGGCGGGAGCGTCGATGCCCTTATAACCAGCGGGCGCATTGCTGCCCGGCGGAACCGTGCCGTCATTGCAGCCCCAGTCGGCTTTCACGTAGTCGACCCCCCATCCAGCGAGCGTGCGCGCATCGATCCCGTCAAAGCCGTAGCTGCCCGGGATCTCTTCGCAGTTCCAGTTGTTTGACGCGTCGAGATACATGCCGAGTTTCAGCCCCAGCGCGTGCACATACCGCGCCACGACTTCGACGCCGTTGTCGGCGCAGGGGCGGCTGGACGGGTAGAGATAGGGGTTCACGTACTCGGAGCCGTCGGGCATGCGCCCGTTGATCGCTCCGCAGCTTTCCGAGTTCTGCTTGGTCGGCGCGGTCACGCCGTAGGTATTGGGGCTCTGCAGTCCCTCGAGGTCGGTGTAACAACCGTCCTGGTTGACGTATTTGTAACCGTCACGCTCAAGGCCCGAGTTGTGCAGCCAGCTGGCCACCGACTCGAGCGCCTGCGCGTTGCTGTCGCAGGCGTAAGCGTTCCAGCTGTTGAAACCCAGCGGCGGCGTCGGGGCCGCGTTGGTCCCGGAGGCACTCGCCGTGCCGGCGCTGACGCCAACTACGAGCAGCGCGCACAGACCCATCACCACCAATATTCGCCGGATCAAGCCCGGCCCGGTCAGTCGTGGTTTCACGACCTCACCCTCTCTCTGTGTTGTTACGCGGCTCCCACGCGTAGTGGCAAGCCGCAAGGTGCTCCCCAAATGCCGGTTTATCGGTGCGGTCTTGGGTGACCGCACCGAAACCGACAAGTCCGGGCCGTTCGCCGGTGCAGCGATCGGTCGCGATCGCGCAGCGCGGATGGAAGGCGCAGCCGGACGGGATCGCGGCGGGGTCCGGAGGATCGCCGGGCAGCGCGCTGCTAGCCGCGCGCCGCTGCGCCCCAAGGCGCGGTACCGCCTCCAGCAGCCGCCGCGTGTAGGGGTGGCGCGGGTCAGCCAGCAGTTCCGGCGTCGGCGCCGCCTCGATGATCCGTCCCAGGTACATGACAGCGACGCGGTCACAGACCGCCGCGACCACGCCCAGGTTGTGGGTGATCAGGACGATCGCGAGCCCGAGCTCGTTGCGCAGCTTCGCGAACAGATCGAGGATCATCGCCTGGACGGAGACGTCGAGCGCGGTGGTCGGCTCGTCGGCTATCAGCACGCTCGGTTCGAGCGCCAGCGCCCGCGCGATCGCAACCCGCTGACGCTGACCACCGGAGAGTGCCGCTGGGCGCACGTCGAGCACGCGCTCGGGCAGGCCGACGGTGCGCACCAGCTCGCGCACGCGCGCGTCTACTTCTGATCCCGCTCTCAGCTTGTGCACGCGGATCAGCTCCGCCAGCGCCGAGCGCACGGTCATGCGCGGATTCAGTGACGCGTACGGGTCCTGGAAGACGATCCCGAGCCGCCGCGCCTGGTCTGGGGTGCGCTTCACCGGGAGCGTCTCACCGTCGAGCTCGATCTCACCAGTCGACGGTTCCAGTCCGAGCAGCGCCCGTGCCAGCGTGCTCTTCCCGCAGCCGGATTCGCCCACGAGCCCGAGCATCTCGCCGGGGACCACGTCCAGGTCTACTTCGGTGACCGCGTGCACGTCACCGCGTTTGGCCTCGCGGCTCTTGTAGACGACGGTGATGTCGCGCGCGCGCAGCAACGGCTCGGTGATCGAATCCCCGCGCGCGGGCAGCAGTTGCTCAGTCATGGAGTTGCTCCGCAGCGTCGATCGGGTGGTGGCAGGCGACCAGCCGCTGACCGAGCTGCTCCAGCATCGGCAGTTCCGAGCGACAGCGGTCATCGGCGAACTGGCAGCGGTCGGCGAATGCACACGAGTGCTCGGCGACGCGACCGGGAGGCAGTCCGGGTATGCCCTTGGGCAGCACCCCGACGCGTTCGACATCCGGGGAGGCGGCCAGCAGCCCGGCGGAATATGGGTGCTTGGGACGCTCGAACACAGGCTCGGTCATGCCCTGTTCGACGATCCGGCCCGAGTACATGATGCAGACGCGGTCGCACATCTCGCCGACCACCGCCAGGTCGTGGCTGACCAGCACCAGCGCCACGCCAAGTTCATGGCGCAGGCGGCTGAGCAGGCCGAGCACCTGGTCCTGGACGGTGACGTCAAGCGCGGTCGTCGGTTCGTCGCAGAGCAGCAGTTCAGGTGAGGTCGCGATCGCCGTGGCGATGACGACGCGCTGGCGCTGGCCGCCGGATAGCTCGTGGGGATAGCGCTGCGCGAGCCGCTGGACGTCCGGCAGCTCGACCTGGCGCATCAGCTCCTTGGCGCGTATGGCGGCCTGCTTGCGGTTCAGCCGCTCGTGCACGCGGATCACCTCGGCGATCTGATCGCCGACTCGCATCACGGGATCGAGCGCGGCCAGCGGGTCCTGCCAGATCACACCGATGCGCTTTCCGAGAATCGATTGCATCTGGCGGTGGCTGGCGGTGACCGTGTCGACGCCGTCGAAGTCGATCGACCCGGCCGTAATCTCGGCCCCGCGCGGCAGCAGGCCGAGCGTCGCCAACAGGGTCGTGGTCTTGCCGCAACCGGACTCGCCCACGAGCGCAACGGCCTCGCCGCGGCCGACTTCGAGGTTCAGTCCCTCGAGCACTTTTGTTGGCGGCCCGATGCGCGCCGGCATCGTCACCGAGAGGCCCGAGATCTGCAGCATCCGCCGCGGCCCGTCGCCGGCAGTGGCGGCCGGGCTCGGCGCTGCGAGCGGGTCGTTAGCCGGGCTCACTGGCGTCTCCCGAGCTCTTTGGCGAGGCCATCGCCGATCAGCGAGAGGGCGAGTCCAGTGATCACGACGGCAATTCCGGGGGCGGTCACGAGCCAGGGATGGATCGAGATGTACTGATAGCCGTCTCCCATCATCGCGCCCCACTCCGGGGTCGGTGGCTGCACCCCGAGCCCGAGATAGCCGAGCGTCACGATCGCCAGGATCGTCATCACGATGTCGCTCATCGCGTACACCAGCGCCTGCGTGAGCACGTTCGGAGTCAGGTGGCGGAACATGATCCGCGGCGTTGAGAACCCTGCCGCGCGCGCGGACTGTACGTAACCGACGCGCTTTGCCACCAGCACTTCGCCGCGGATGATTCGCGTGTATGAGACCCAGGCCACGGCGGTGATTGCGATGAAGATCGACTTCACCCCGGAGCCGAGCGCGAACACGATCGCGATCACCAGCACGTAGAACGGGAACGCGACCACGATCTCGAGCACGCGCATGATCACGGCATCCACCCAACCGCCGAGGTAGCCGGCCAAGAGCCCGAGGATCGTGCCGAGGATGAACGGCGCGACGACCGCCAGCACCCCGATCCCGAGGTCGATGCGGCCGGCGTAGAGCAGCCGTGCCAAGGCGTCGCGCCCGAGCTCGTCGGTGCCGAGCAGGTGCGCCGAGGACGGGTTCGACAGTGTCGCTGCAAGGTTCTGAGTGTCGGGGTTCTGGCTCGTGATCAGCGGTGCGCCGACGAACAGGATCACCAGCACCGTGAGCAGCACGATGCCGCCCATCAGGTTGTGGTTGCGCAGCCAGGGATAGCGGTCGCGCAGGCTCTCCTTGGTGGCGACGCTTGCGCGGTCGGTGAGTTCGCTCATTTGCCGAGCACCACGCGCGGGTCGATGTAGCTGTAGAGCAGGTCCGCAGCCAGGTTCACGAGCACGATGATCACGGCGTAGACGAGCGCGACCGACTGGACCACCTGGAAGTCGCGGTTCTCCACCCCGGTCAGCATCAGGCTGCCGAGCCCGGGCAGCGTGAAGACCTGCTCGATCACGACCGTGCCGCCGACCCAGAAGCCGATGTTCACCGCCATCACGCTGACCGCCGGCAGCAGCCCGTTGCGCAGGGCGTGCCGCACCAGCACACGCGAGCGGCTGAGGCCCTTGGCGGTGCAGGCGCGAATGTAGTCGGAGTCGAGGATCTCGATCAGCGAGGTTCGGAGGCTGCGAATCAGCAGCGGACAGGTGCCGAGCGCGACCGTAATCGCGGGCAGGATCAGCCCCTCGAAGTGCTGCGCCACGGTGGTGCCGTAACCTCCCGTCGGGAAGATCTTCAGGTCCAGCGCGAACACGATCAGCAGCACGGCTCCGATCCAGAACGGCGGCATCCCGAGCCCCACCATCGGCACCACGCGTACGGCGTGGTCGGCCGGCTTGCCCTGCCTGACCGCCGACAGCAACGCCAGCGGCACCGCCACCACAATCGCGATGATCATCCCGAACAGGATCAGCCACAGCGTCACCGGCAGCGCGTTCATGATCAGCGGCCCAACCGCGCTGTTGTAGTAAAAAGACGTCCCGAGGTTGCCGTGCAGGATGCGATCGAAGTAGTCCCACAGCTGCACCGGCAGCGACTTGTTGAGCCCGAAGTCGCGATCGAGCGCGGCCACCGCCTTGGGGGTCGCATGCACGCCCAAGATCGTGCGTGCTGGGTTACCCGGCACGATGTGGATCAGCAGGAAGGTGAGGATGATCACCCCGATCAGGACCAGCACCGCCTGCGCGAGGCGGCCGGCTATGTAACGCTTACGTGTCATTCAGGATCAACCGTGGCTGTGAGCGGTGCAGGGGCATCCCCAAGCCCCTGCGCCAGTAGCTACTTATTTGGAGAGCCACACGTCCTCGTAGTGGGCGTTGCCCTGGGTGCTCACGACGAAGCCGTGGACCTTGTCGCTGTATCCATATGCGAACGGGCTGTAGCCGAGCCAGATCATCGGCATCTGCTGCGCCGCCAAACGCTGGATCTCCTCATAGATGTGCTGACGTGCGGGACCGTCGAGCGTGCGCTCGCCGAGCAGCGTGAGGCGGTTGATCTCAGGGTCATTGAAGTGCGTGAAGTTCGCGTACACGCCACCGCAGTTCTTGTAGGAGCCGCAGAGCGTGAACGCCGTGTACTCGTCCGGATCGATGATGTCGTTGGTCCAGTAGGTCTCACGCATGCCGTAATGGAAGGCCTGCTCCTGGGCCTGCACCGCGGACGGATCGAGCGTCTCGATCTGCACGTGGATGTTCAGCTTCGCCAGTTCCGCCTGGATGATCTGGGAGACCGGCCCCTGAATCGGATCTCCGGATGCCGACAGGAACTTCACCGTGAAGCCGCCGTGCGGGTAGGGGGACTGCGCCAGCTGTTGCTTGGCCTGCGCGAGGCTGTAGGCGGGGATGTTGACTGGCGTGTAGTACTTCAGGATCGGCATGTACGGCGAGTTCGCGGTCTGCCCATACCCGGCGAACACCGCCTTCATGATCGCCGCGCGATTGATCGCGTGCGTGATTGCGAGCCGCACATGGAGGTTCGCGAACGGCTTCTCGAGCTGGTTCATGGTCACGTAGTCGATGCGACTCGAGGGGAACAGCCCGACCTTGATGCCGCTGGTCTGTCGCAATGAAGAGATCAGCTGGAAGGGCACGTCCTCGATCACCTGCGCCTGGCCGCCCTTGAGCTGATCCATGCGGGTGTTGGAGTCGCCCACCGCCTGCAGCGTCACCGAGTCCAGATAGGGCTTGCCCTTCTGCCAGTAGTCGGGGTTGCGAACCAGCTTCATGTACTGGCCCTTCTGCCAAGTCGCGATCTTGAACGGGCCGGTGCCGATCGGGTTCTGGAAGAACTGCGAGCGGCTCTCACCGTTGAGGTTCGCCGGGAAGATGTCGTTGGCGTACATCGCAAGGTCGGCGAGCAACGGCGCCCACGGCTCCTTGGTGATGATCTTCACCTTGTAGGGGCCGTCGGTCTCGACCGTGCGGAAGGCCGCGTCGACGTAGTTGTTGGCCGCGTCCTTGGGACCTGCAGCCCAGTTCAGCGACCAGGCGACGTCCTTGGAGGTCATCGTCTGACCGTTTGAGAACCTGACGCCGTGACGCAGGTTGAAGGTCCAGACCAGCTTGTTGCTCGAGACCGTGTAGCCGGTCGCCAGCCAGGGGATCACCGACTTGCCGTTGTTGGCGTTGCGGTAGAGGCCTTCGGCGATGTTCTCCAGCGCCCAGATCGACTCGTTGTCGCTGGTGGTGTCGATGTCGAGGTCGAGTTGTGGGGTGACGGTGTCGACGGTGAGGTTGCCGCCGTGCACCGGCGTACTTGAGTCCGCCGTGGCGCCGCCGCTGGTGCTGCTGCTTGACCCGTTGCCGAGCGAAGTGCCGCCGCCTCCGCAGCCGGCAAGTGCGAGTGCGGTCGCGGCGACTGCAACAGCGCCGAACAAACCGACCTTGGCTCGCTTCCACGTTTCGCTCAATTTGTGTGCGTTCACAATATCCTCCCCAAAACTGCCCGTTCAGTGCGTTTCCGCAGACGTCCGCCAGTATTCCAAAGCCGGTTCTGGCCGTCAACCCCAGGAAAGGGACTTTATTTCTACTGGCATTTTCCGGCCGAGCTGAGATAGTATCCGGAAATGTGGGACGTTCACAATCTGACTCAGGCTCGAGTGGTGCGCAGCGAGCCGCGAGTGACATCGCCAAGACCGGGGAGCAGCGAGCCGTGGGTGCCATCGCCAACACCGGGGCGCAGCGCAACGGTGACGCCGAGGCGGCACCGACACAACCAACGACCCGGCCGCGGATGAACGGCGAACGGCCCCGCAACCCGTCGATGACCGACGTTGCAGCGCTTGCGAACGTCTCCTACCAGACGGTCTCACGCGTGCTGAACGGGCACCCGAACGTGAAGGCCTCGACCCGCAGCGCCGTGCAGCGGGCGATCGACCAGCTCGGCTACCGCCCCAACAACGCGGCCCGCACGCTGGTAACGGGTCGCTCGAACACGCTCGGCGTGATCACACTCGACGTCGACGACAGCGACGGACTGCCGCCGATGTACGGGATCGAGCGCAGCGCACGCGAGCACGGGTACTTCGTCGGCACCGCGAACCTCGATTACGTCGACCGCGCCTCGGTGCGCGCGGCCGTCGACTATCTGTCCGAGCAGCGTGTTGCCGGGCTGATGGTGATCGCCCCGATCGAGACCGCCAGCGACGCGCTCGCATCGCTCCCCTCCGACATTCCCGTGGTCGCGATCGAGGGCCAGCCGGGGCGCGGGATCGCAACTGCAGCGGTCGACCAGGAGGTCGGCGCGCGCAAGGCCACCGAGCATCTGCTTGAGCTTGGCCACGAAACCGTGTTCCACGTGCGCGGACCGTCGGACTGGATGCAGACCCAGGATCGCATCAGCGGCTGGCAGGGCGCGCTGCTCGAGGCCGGCCGTGAAGCACCGATGCCGCTGGCCGGTGACTGGAGCCCGCGCTCCGGCTACGAGGCCGGGCTGATGCTCGCGCGGATCCCGGACCTGACCGCCGTGTTCGCCGGCAACGATGAGATGGCGCTGGGGCTGCTGCTGGCCTTCTCGGAACGTGGCCTGCGAGTGCCTGAGGACGTGAGCGTGGTCGGCTTCGATGACGGAGACGACCCCGGCTACTACAACCCGCCGCTGACCACCATCCGTCAGGACTTCCGTGCCGTCGGCCGCCGCGCGATCGAGATGCTGGTCGATCAGATCCGGCGCGACCAGCGCGACGATGAACGGTTCGTGATCGAGCCCGAGCTGATCCTGCGCAAGAGCACCGGTCCGGCGCGGCAACGCTAGGCGGCCTGGCGGCTGCGACGCTAGGCGACCTCGCGGCTGCAACGCGGCCGTCGATTGCTGCGGCTGTCAGCTCGGGCGCAGTCGTTTGGTGCGGCCTCAGCTCGGGCGCAGTCGTTTGCTGCGGCCGTCAGGTTGGGCGCAGCCGCTGCCAGTCATCCGCCAGCAGCGCCCAGCGCTCGTGGTCGCGCCAGCGGCCGCTGATCTTCAGGTAGCGCGGTGAGAAGCCCTCACGCTTGAAACCGGCGCGGCGCGCGAGCGCGATCGATGCCTGGTTGCCGGGCTGGATGTTCGCCTCAAGCCGGTGCAGTTGCAGTTCCAGGAAGGCGAGCGCGAGGATCAGCTGCATTCCCTCCTTCATGTAGCCGTGGCCGGCGTAGCGCTCGGCCGCGGCGTAGCCCAGGTAAGCGGACTGCAACTGCCCCCGCGTGATCTGGCTGATGTTGAAGAACCCGAGGATCGCGTCGTCTTCGCTGCGACATACAAGCCGGGCTTCGAAGTCGGGACGCTGGGAGTCGGTGATGTACGCGGCAAAGCGCTCCTCGTCCGTCGGTGCCGAGGCCCATTTGCGATGGAACGCTTTGCTCTCCTCCATCAGCGTGATGAACTGCTGCGCGTCATCGGGCTGCGGCGAGCGGATGTAGACGCGCGGCGCTGCTGACATTGCCCTCAGCTCGCCGCGAGCGTCCGCTCGAGGCGATAGGTCAGCGCTTCCAGGGCGAGTTCTTCGGTGACGTTCAGCTGCAGCCGCTGGCGCGTGTCCTCAACGAAATCGACGGCGCCGCTGAGATCGGTCAGCTGTTGCGAACCGAGGCGATCGAGATCCTGTTCCAGTGCCTCGAGCCGGTCGCTGTTGCGGACCAGGTCGGGAGCCCCGGCGCTCAATACCGCCAGGTCCAGCAGCCACGATTCGATCATCGTCAGCCCCTGGTCGAGCGCCGCGGTCTGGACACGGCGCTGGCCGCGTTTGATGCGTTCCTCCCACTCACGGCGAACGCGGGCCTGTTCCTTCTTCGGGTAGAGCGTGATCTCGTTCTCAGCTTGCTGCTCGAGTTCCGTTCTGAAGCTTTCGCCGCGGCCTTTCACCGCCTTCAACAGCGGCGCCCATGCCGTCTGCGTGGAAGCGGCACCTGCCAGCGCCGCGCGGGTCAGCGCGATCGCCTGACCTCTGAGCGCTTCACCGTCCGCGTCCGCCAACGCACGTGCGCGTCCGGCGTCGCCGAACCCGAGCTTTGCCAGCGCCTCCGCGGTCTGCGGGGGGACACCGGTCGCCTGCAGCTGGCCGGCCAGCTCTTCGTCGGACAGCGGTTCGAAACGCACGAGCTGACAGCGCGAGCGGATCGTCGGCATGACCTGTGCGAGGTCATCGGTGATCAGGATCAGGTGCACGTAGGCGGGCGGCTCCTCGAGCGTCTTCAGCAGCTTGTTGGCAGCCTGATCACCGAGCATCGCCGCGCCTTCGATCACGAACACCCTGCGTGAGGACTCGAACGGGGTCTTGGAGGCCGCCGCGATCACCGCCTCATCGATGTCGGAGACCAACAGCTCGTGTGCACCCGAGGGTGTTACCCAGGTGAGATCCGGGTGGCTGCCAGCCAGTGCGCGTGCATGCGCGCTGGCGTCGTCGGCCTCGCCCTCGGAAAGCCATGCGGCCGCCAACTCACGCGCCACCTTGCGTTTGCCCGAGCCTCCGGGACCGTAGAACAGGTAGGCGTGGCTGGGCTGCGCGGTGTTGAGTACCGCCTTCGCATTCGGATGCCGGTCCAGCTCCGCGATCATCTGCCGATCGTAATGGGCGCGCTCGATGGTCAGCTGTTCGGTTGGCTCGAGCGGCATGTTTTGCGTGCCGCACCGGGTCGCTCGATCGTCAACTGCTCGGTTGGCTCCAGCGCCCTCGCTTCCGCGGGGCATCGGGTCGCCCGATGGCCGCCGCCATCGGTATGTACTTTTGACGATATGAGTGGACGGCTGATCACTATTGAGGGTGTCGACGGGGCTGGCAAGACCACGCTCGTGGCAGCGCTGGCGGCGAAATTGTCGGAGCTGGGGTTGCCAGTACGGGTGCTGCGCGAACCGGGTGGAGTCGTGGCGGCTGAGCGTATCCGTGACCTCGTGAAGGATCCCGAGCTGACAATCGGCCCGCATACCGAGGCGCTGCTCTACGCCGCCGCACGGGCACAACTTGTCGAAGAGGCGCTGCGCCCGGCGCTTGAGGCCGGCGACTGGGTGCTACTGGATCGCTTCGTCGATTCCTCGCTCGCCTATCAGGGAGCCGGGCGTGACCTCGGGATCGAGGCGGTGCGAGAGCTGAACATGTTCGCCACCGCGGGCCTCGAGCCCGATCGGACGCTGCTGCTGATGCTCGACCCCTCGGCGGCCCGAGCACGCACCGACGACCGCGGCGAGATTCTCGACCGCCTCGAGCGCGAGGGCGACGCGTTCTTCATGAAGATCGCCCGCGCATACCTGCAGCTCGCCTCCGATGAGCCTGAGCGCATCCGTGTGATTGACGCCGCCTCGGAGCCGGATGCGGTGCTCGCGCAGGCGTTGATCGCGGTCCACGATCTGCTCCCTGGCGGCAACCACGCCTGATCGCGGTTTCGGATCTGGTCATTGGTGGCAGCCACAGCTGATCGCGGTTCCGGATCTGGTCCCTGACGGCAACGCCTGATGGTGGTTCAGCCGCCGGTGCTGGACGCCGAGGTAGGCTCAACCCATGCCGATGCCCAAACGTGTCGATGTTGCCGATTACTTCGACAAGCTCGCTGACTATCAAAAGCCGCATCTGGAGCTGCTGCGCCGGCTGAGCCTCGAGGCCGATCCCAAGGCTGAGGAGAAGCTTGCGTGGAACCTTCCCGTTTACGTGCGCGACGAGAAGGTGCGGCTATGGATGCTGCAGAACTTCAAGAACCACTGCTCGCTACGGTTCCCGCCACGATTCTTCGCGGTTCACAAAGAAGCCGTGCGCGCAGCCGGGTACGAGACAGGCGCTGCGTTCGTGAAGATCCCCTACGACGTCGACGTCCCCGTGGACCTGTGCCAGCAGCTGATGCACGACCGCGTCCGCGAGTACGAGGCGACCGGCGCCGGCTGGGGCGACTGACCGACTTGGTTGCGCGGGGGCGGACTTGGTTGTCGGCACCCGGCGCTTGTGCGAGTGGAACCTAGTTCTCGGCACCCTGCGCTTGTGCGAGTGGAACCTAGTTCTCGGCGCCCCGCGCTTGTGCGAGTGGGACCTGGGTCAAAAAACCCGGCAGATCTGCCGGGTTTTTTGACCCACCCGGCTTGACCAACCAGCCGGCGACCGACTAGGAGCCGTAACCGTCTGGGTGCGCCTTGTGGAACGCCCACGCGTCGTCGATCATCGTCTTGATGTCCGCCTTCTGAGGCTCCCAGCCGAGCTCTTGCTGCGCTTTGGCGCTGGAGGCGACCAGCTGCGGCGGGTCGCCGTCGCGGCGCGGTGACTCGATCACCGCGACCGCCTGTCCGGTCACTTGCTCCACTGCGCTGACGATCTCCCGCACAGAGAACCCGGTACCGGTACCGAGGTTGAAGATTTCGTGCTTGCCTGGAATCGCGCTTTGGAGTGCGAGCAGGTGTGCCTGCGCAAGGTCGTCAATGTGCGTGTAATCGCGGATCGCGGTCCCGTCCGGCGTCGGATAGTCGCTCCCGAAGATGGCGACGTGCGGGCTGCGGCCAAGCGGCACCTTTAACACATTCGGGATCAGGTGCGTCTCGGGCTCGTGATCTTCGCCCACGTGAGCGTGCGCGCCAGCGACATTGAAGTAGCGCAACGACACGGCGCCGAGCTCGTGCGCGCGACAGAAGTCGCCGATCATCATGTCGACGGCGAGCTTGGTGGTGCCATACGGGTTGATCGGTCGCGTGGGTGAATTCTCGGTGATCGGGAACGTGTCGGGGATTCCGTAGGTCGCGGCGGTCGACGAGAACACGAGACGCGTGACCTTGTTGTTGACCATCGCGGTCAACAGGTTCAACGTGCCGACGACGTTGTTCGCCCAATACAAGTCCGGTTGCTGCACAGACTCCCCCACCAGCGAGAGCGCGGCGAAGTGCAATACCCCGTCAAAGCCCTCACCTGCGAGCACGTCGTTGAGCTGCACAGCATCGCGCAGATCCGCCTCGATCAGGCGTGCCTGCGGCGGGACCGCCTGCCGGTGGCCGCGTTCCAGGTTGTCCAGTACGACCACTTCGTGGCCGTTGTCGATCAGTAACAGTGAGACGATCGACCCGATGTAGCCGGCGCCGCCGGTGACGAGCAACTTCATGGCCGCAACGGTACCTAGACCGGATCAAGCGGGGGTCAAGCGTGCGGCAGAGTCCGCGGTTTCTTATACGCTCTGATCCGTGGACGACCAAACGCAGTCACCTCAGCTCCTCAGCGCACGCCTGACGGAGGCCAAGAACGAGCTGTTCACCGCCTTCCACGATGAGCTCGTAAGCCAGGTCGCCGACGCCCGCTCGCAGGCCTCGACCGCACATAGCGCCCAGATCGAACTACTGCGCTCGCAGCTGCAGGAGATGCAGCAGGAAGCCTCCAAACACCAGCAGGCGCTCGAGGCGCAGGAGCGCAGAGCGGTCGCCGCGGAGACGGCGCACGCCGAATCCGAAGCTGAGCTGAAGCGCGTCGGCGAAGCCGCTGCGTTGGTCTCCGCAGAGCTGCTCGCCAGCTCTGAGGCGTCTGAGAAGACGCAGGCCGAAAACACGCTGCTGACCGAGCAACTGAAGCTCGAGACCGAGCAGCGCAAGACTGCCGAACAGCAGCTTGAGCAGGAGCGCGAAGCGCGCGGCAAGACGGAAGACGCGCTGCTGGACGCGACCGCCAAGCACGAGCTTGACAAGCAGTCGCTGACGGTGGCTGCCCGTGCGCGCGAAGAGGCACTCGCCGGGCAGCTGCGCGAGGTCCAGGCACGCACGCAGGCCGCGCTCGACGCGGCACGTCTACCCTAGGCAGACCCCGACCCGCGATCGCGCCGACATGACCCGCGTTGCCGTCGTCGGCCACGTCGAGTGGGTGCAGTTCTTCGCGGTCCGGCAATTGCCGGCGGAGGGACAGATCGAGGCCGCCGATCGGATCCAGGCCAGCGCAGGCGGTGGTGCGATAGTGGCAGCACTGGCGATCGCCGCGCTCGGGGCCGAGGTTGACTTCTTTGGAGCGTTCGGCGACGACGAACTCGCAGAGCGCGCTATAGGCGCCCTCTCTGACCGCGGAATCGCCGTGCACGCAGCGCGTCGGTCAACACCCACACGCGAGGTGCTGACGTTCGTCGACGCACGCTCTGAGCGTTCGATCGTGACGGTCGGCGAACGCTCGCAGCCAAGCCGGTCTGACCCGTTGCCGTGGGAGCGTCTGGAGCGGATGGACGGCGTGTACTTCACCGCCGGCGATGACGGCGTCCTAACCGCCGCCCGCACCGCGCGGAAGCTGGTGCTGACGCCGCGCGCGGCCGAGCGCCTCGGCCCTGTGCCGGTCGAGTTCGACGCACTCGTATACAGCGCAGACGACGCCGCGGAACGGCTCTGGGCCGCCGACATGCGCGATCACGCCGGGCTTGAAGTCGTCACCGAAGGCAGCCGCGGTGGCCACTGGACAGGCAAGTCCAGTGGCCGCTGGCAAGCCGCACGGCTCCCTGGTCCGCTGGCGGACAGCTACGGCGCCGGCGACAGCTTTGCGGGCGGCTTCACCTTCGGTTTAGCCGACGGCCGCACCGTGGCCGAGGCCGCCCAGATCGGGGCGGAACGCGGCGCGTGGGCGATGACCAAGTGCGGCGTTCCATAACCAAAGATCGTCTCTGCGCCAAAACTTTTTCGATCCCGAACCACAGAATTCCGGAGTTCCTGCAGCTTGCGGGTTTTTCGGAGTTGACAGCCCTCGGGAGTAAAATTAGTAGTGGGTTGATTGCGCGAAAAAGTGCGCTGTTTGCAGGGTCACTGACGGCGTTCCGTCCGAGCCAAGGCGCATGATTCACGCCCCCCTTAGAGGAGACTTTGACGAGGGTCCACGGAAGCAGCAGACACGGAACAAGGAGCACGCGGGCAAATGGCCAGTACCGAGCAGACCCCATTCACAGCAGATAGCCAGACCGGTCCAGGTCTGACGATCGAACGCTATTTCACTACCGCCGGTCAACACCCCTTTGATCAGGTGGAATGGGAGCTGCGCGATGCCCGCATCGGTCACGGCGGACGTGTCTCGTTCGAGCAGACTGATGTCGAGTTCCCCAAGAGCTGGACGCAGAACGCAACCAACATCGTCTCGCAGAAGTACTTCCGTGGTCAGCAGGGCTCCCCCGAGCGCGAGCGCTCGGTCAAGCAGATGCTCACTCGCGTCGCCGGGACGATCGCCGGCTGGGGCGCCGAGCGCGGCTACTTCGCCACTGACGAGGACGCGCGCGCGTTCGAAGACGAGCTCACCCACATCCTGCTGCACCAGATGGCGGCATTCAACTCGCCGGTCTGGTTCAACGTCGGCTGGCATCCCGAGGGCTCCCCGAAGATGCAGGCATCGGCCTGCTTCATCCTCTCCGTCGACGACAACATGGAGTCGATCCTCGAGTGGAACACCAAGGAAGGGATCATCTTCCGCGGAGGCTCCGGCTCCGGCATCAACCTCTCACGCATCCGTGGCTCCAGCGAGAAGCTCTCCCGTGGCGGTACCGCATCGGGCCCCGTCAGCTTCATGCGCGGTGCCGACGCGTGGGCGGGCTCGATCAAGTCCGGCGGCGGCACCCGCCGCGCCGCAAAGATGGTGATCCTCGACGTCGACCATCCCGACATTCGCGAGTTCATCTGGTGCAAGGCCAAGGAAGAAGATAAGGCTCAGGCGCTGCGCGACGCCGGTTTCGACATGTCGATCGACGGCGACGGTTTCCACTCAATCCAGTACCAGAACGCGAACAACTCGGTACGCGTCAGCGACGCCTTCATGCAGGCAGTCGAGGACGACGATGATTGGGACCTCACCTCGCGTGTGACCGGCGAGGTCACCGAAACCGTCCGCGCTCGCGACCTGATGCAGGAGATCGCGCAGGCCGCGTGGCGCTGCGCCGATCCCGGTGTCCAGTACGACACCGTAATCAACGACTGGCACACAAGCCCCAACTCGGGCCGCATCAATGCGTCGAACCCATGCTCGGAGTACATGCACGTCGACAACTCCGCCTGCAACCTGGCGTCGCTCAACCTGATGAAGTTCCGCAGGGCTGACGGCAGCTTCGACGTGAAGTCGTTCGAGAAGGCGATCGACGTTGTGTTCCTCGCGCAGGAGATCGTTGTCTCCCCGTCCAGCTACCCCACGCCGGAGATCACCGCCAACGCCAAGGCCTTCCGCCAGCTTGGCATGGGCTACGCGAACCTCGGTGCCTACCTGATGTCCAACGGTCTCCCCTACGACTCCGACGAGGGTCGTGGCTTCGCAGCCGCCGTGACCGCGCTGATGACCGGCCGTGGTTACCTGCGCTCCGCGGAGGTCGCGGGTCAGGTCGGCGCCTACGATCGCTACGCGGAGAACCGCGAAGAGCACAACGCTGTGATGCGCAAGCACCGCGACGCCGCTTACGCGATCGACGATTCGCTGTGCACTGACAGTGCTCTGCTCGAGTCTTCACGCAAGGTCTGGGACCACGCCGTCTCGCTCGGCGAGCAGAACGGCTACCGCAATGCACAGGCAACGGTGTTGGCTCCGACCGGCACGATCTCGTTCCTGATGGACTGCGATACCACCGGCGTCGAGCCCGACTTCTCATTGGTGAAGTTCAAGGAGCTGGTCGGCGGCGGCCAGATGACGATCGTGAACCGCACCGTACCGCTCGCGCTGCAGACGCTCGGCTACAGCGACCAGCAGATCGAGCAGATCGAGGCGCACATCAACGAGCACAGCACGATCGTCGGCGCCCCCGACCTCAAGGACGAGCACCTGCCGGTGTTCGACGTGGCGGTCGGTGAGCGCGCGATCAGCCACATGGGCCACATCAAGATGATGGGCGCGATTCAGCCGTTCCTGTCCGGCGCGATCTCCAAGACCGTGAACATGCCGAACGATGTGACCGCGTCCGACATCGCCGACGCCTACGTGCAGGCATGGAAGCTCGGCGTCAAGGCGCTGGCGATCTACCGCGACGGTTCCAAGACCGCACAGGCGCTGCGCACCGACGCGCAGAAGGACGCCTCTGAATCAGGCACGGCGGCTCCCGAGGGTCTGTTCACCGAGGCCGAGGTCAAGGAAACCGTCGACAAGGCCGTGAAGGACGCGATCGCTGCGGTCGGTCCGCAGCGCCGTCGCATGCCGCGCGAGCGCCAGTCCATCACCCACAAGTTCTCCGTCGGCGGCCACGAGGGCTACATCACCGCGGGCAAGTACGAGGACGGCACCGTGGGTGAGATCTTCCTGACCGATATCGGTAAGGAAGGCTCGACCATGCGTGGGATGATGAACTCCTTCGCGACCGCGATCTCGATCGCGCTGCAGTACGGGGTGCCGCTCGAGACGTTGGTGCAGAAGTTCTCCTACATGCGCTTCGAGCCTGAAGGCATGACCACCAACCCGGAGATCCCGTTCGCCAAGTCGTTCCCCGACTACATGATGCGCTGGCTCGCTTCGCGGTTCCTCGACACCGAGACGCACGAGGAGCTCGGGATCCTGACTCCTGAGGTACGGGCGCGCAAGGCCGCTGAGGCCGCCGCCAGCTCCTACCGTGGCGACACTTCCGGTCCGGCCCCGCAGGCCGGTAACGGCGGCCCCGCTGCGGCTACTGGGACACCCGCGGCTGCGGCCGCTGTTCCTGCCGCGGCAGCGCTGACCGATACGCCTCCGGTGGTGCCGGCTAAGGCCTACGGTGGCCTCGAGCTCGGTCCGGCCTGTTACCAGTGCGGCGGCATGATGCAGCGCACCGGTGCTTGCTATACGTGCAACAGCTGTGGCTCGACCACCGGCTGCGGTTGATCCCGAGACTCACGAACATGAAGCAGTCGAGCGGCCCCGGAGTTCCGGGGCCGCTCGACTGGCTTAGCTGTGTATGCGCTCCCCGCGCCGGAGCATGTCGAGGTATTTGGCAACGCGCCGGGCTCGGGTCTCTGGGCGCTTGGCGTCGTTGATCCGCCAGATGATCGAATACCGGTTTTGGGCATCGAGCTCGGCGAAGGCGGCCGCAGCCGCCGGATCGTGGTCGAGTTCCTGTTGCAGTTCGACGGGAATCGTCGCCTGGCGCGGGCCAAAGTAGGCTGAGTCCCAGCGACCATCGCCCCGCGCACGTTCGATCTCCGCCGCTCCGGCCGGCCGGATCCGGCCCTCTGCAAGTAGCCGCTCAGCCTTCTCTCGGTTGATCTGTGACCAGCGGCTTTTGCGCGACCGCGGGGTGAAGCGCTGCAGCCAGTGGTCGTCGTCGAAGCCCGCCTTCTGTCCGTCTATCCAACCGAAGCAGAGCGCCAGGTCGACCGCCTGGTCGTAACTGACGGATGTTCGCTCCGCCCCCTTCTTGGCGATTTTGAGCCAGATCTCACGCTGGCTTTGGTGGTTCGTCTCGAGCCACTGCTCAAACTCCGCCGCCGTGGCCAAATCGATCATCTTGGCGGTCGGAGGGGTGGCGTCTTGGTTCGCAGTCATCCGTGAGTGACCATTTCATCACGACCGGACGGTTCCGGTTGCATGTGCGCGTAGAGTGCCCTCCTATGTCGCAACCTAAGCGAATGCTCGAACACGAAGTGGTCGCCGGCGACGGGCGCGTATTGCGCATTGCCGAATGGGGCGACCTTGACGGACGACCGGTGCTGAGGCATCACGGCACGCCGGGGTCGCGGCTGGCGTTACCGACGGAAGTCGCCCAGTCAGAGGCCCAGGGAATTCGTCTGATCACCTACGACCGCCCCGGCTATGGAGGTTCAGATCGGCTCGCGGGCCGCACGATCGCTGACTGCGCGGTGGATGTAGAGACGATCGCCAATGAGCTCGGAATCGAGCGCCTCGGGGTGTGGGGAATCTCCGGTGGCGGACCGCATGCCATCGCCTGCGCTGCGCTGCTCCCCGAACTCGTACCGGCGGTCGCGGTGCTGGCCTCGCCGGCGCCCTGGGGAGCCGAAAATCTTGACTACTTCGCCGGAATGGGCGAGCTGAACGTCGAAGATACGCTGCTGCAGCTCAGAGACAAGCCGGCCGCCAGAGCCAAGCTCGATGCCGACCGCGAGGAGATGCTCCACACTGACGCCGACGAGCTGGGCGAGATGATGCGGACGCTGCTCGGGCCCGCCGACCAAGCGGCGTTCACCGGCGAACTTGCCGAGTTCATCGTCGCCGATGGGCGCCTCGCGCTCGCCCCAGGTGGTGACGGATGGTGGGATGACGGCGAGGCCGAGCTCTCACCCTGGGGCTTTGAGCTCGACGAGATCCGAACCCCGGTCACGCTCTGGCACGGCCGCCAGGATAAATTCGTATCGTGCGCCCACGCTGAGTGGCTCGCCAGCCGCATCCCGGGTGTGGAAGCCCATCTCTCCGACGAGGACGGACACCTCACGCTGACTACGAATCACCTCAAGGAGATCAACGCCTGGCTGCTGGAGCGGCTCTGACGGCTACGCAGCTAGCGTTTGCGATGCGCTGCACCGCCCGCGCGGGATTTGACTAATACCGCTCGCGGGCGTATAAGTCGCGGACGGGACAGTCGGCAGCCATTCGCGGTTGCCAGACATTTACGAGCGGGACGAAATGAGCGACCAAGGGGCATTTGGCGCCGCGCCACGGGAGGCCGGGAGCCGGCCTCGGCCGCATGAGGCCGAGGGCACAGTCAACGAGCAGTTGCCGTTTGACCACATCGTCGTCGTGATGATGGAGAACCACTCGTTCGACAACCTGCTGGGGGCAATGCCGCTGACGAACCCAGCGGTCGATGGACTGACGTTCGAGCACGGTGTTGCCACCGACGCGAACCCAGGGGGCGGGCAGCTGCCCGACTCTGTCACTGCGTTCCCGTTGCCAAACACGGCGCAGGGTTCGGACGTCTCACAAACCTGGGCGGACGCGCACGCGCAGATCAACGGCGGCCGCATGGACGGCTTCGTGCGCTCCACGAATTCGACCCAGCCGATGGGCTACTACACACCCGAGACGCTGCCCTTCGCATATTCGCTGGCCTCGAAGTTCACGGTCGGAAACCGTTGGTTCTGCTCGCTGCCAGGGCCGACATATCCGAATCGTCGGTTCCTGCTCGCCGGGACCGCCTACGGCTGCACGGTGACCGACAGCGACAGCCTGTTACAGCTGCCACCGGCAAACGGCACGATCTTCGACCTGCTGTCGCGGAACGACATCGACTGGACCAACTACTTCTCCGACATCCCGATGACAATGGTGATCCCTTCCACGATCATCGAACACATCGAGCATCACAAGCCGATCGACAGCTTCTTCGCCGACTGCAAGGCGGGCACGCTCCCTGCGGTCAGCTTCGTTGACCCGAGGATTGGTGCACTGTCCCGAATCGGCCAACCGATTGCGGCGCTGCCGGCACTTTTCCAGCACTTCCTTGCGAGCGTCGGCGCGGACCTCACCACCGACACCGCGGCCACCGAGGAAGACCCGCAGGATATGTACGACGGTGAGGCCTGGGCCCATCAGGTGGTGAGCGCCGTGGTCAACTCCCCGGTCTGGAAGCGGACGCTGCTGATTTACATCTACGACGAGCATGGCGGCTACTACGACCACGTGCCGCCTCCGCGGGCGCCGATCCCTGACGACGTCGCTCCGCAGTTACCAGCCGGAACGGCCCCGGCGAGCTACAACCTGTACGGACCGCGCGTGCCGGCGGTGGTCGTGTCCCCCTACTCGAAGCCGGGTGGCGTCACCGAAGTCGTACACGACCACACGTCCGTGCTCGCAACGATCGAACACAAGTGGAACCTGCCGGCGCTCACCAATCGCGACGCCAACGCCGCGCCGGTATTCGACTTCCTGGACTTCAGCCGCATGTCGTTCCCCGACCCCGTGAACCTGACCCCGCCGAGCCTGCGCGGGCCTTCGGGTCCGGTGACTTCGGGGAGCCCGTTCCTAGCTGCCAGTGCCCATCCAACTTCGACCACCAGCAACGTCTCCGATACGGAGCCAATCGATAACGCCGACGCTGGGCGTCACCCCGAAGCCGAGGTCAACATGGACAAACGTCAGCCCCCAACACTCCGCGGCGAGCCGCTCATGGACGACAAGCTCATATTTTTGACTGTGCTCATCGGCATCGCCGCGGTGCTGATCGCGTTTATTGTCGCGGTGGTTGCGTTCCACAACGCCCGCAACCCTGGATCGGTGATCCCCGCGGTGGTCGGCGTGGTGACCGCCGCCATTGGGACGCTGGTGGGCGCGGTCGTCGGCCACGCCGCTGGAGCAAAGGGTAAGGAGCAGGCGGACGCGCGCGCCAGCAGAAACGAGCGCGACGCTGTCGCCGGGCGGGCACTGGCGAAGACGATGATCAGCAGGGCTCACGATCAAGCAGGCATCGCGAGCCGGCTCGCGGCTGCCGGCCCTGGTGCAAAGATGCCGGAGAGTGATCCTGCGGTGGCCGCTGCGCAGGCGTCCGCGGAGAGTCACGCCAACCTTGCCAAAGAGTTCTTCCCCGACTTGACCTGAACCAGCCAGGGCCGGCCTTACGGCTTGAGCCGATAACGGTCCGCGGTCGCTAGCGGCCAGCTGAAATCCACCCCGCACCCCCGACTTGAGGAGCCACACGCCCCGTGGAGCACACGATCGATCCAGCCCTGGTCCATCACAGTTGGGACAACACACTGCCGCCGACGCTCACGATCTCCTCCGGCGACGTCGTGCACTACGACCTCCAGATGTGCGGGCGGGGCCAGACTCACGAAGGCGCGACGTACGCGGACACGAAGTTCGACTTCGACACGCTCTACAACCTTGCCGGCCCGGTCCATATCGAGGGTGCACAGCCCGGTGACACGCTGCGCGTCGACATCCTCGAGCTGACCCCCGGCGACTGGGGCTGGTGCATGATCGATCAAGGGATGGGCACGCTCCCAGACCAGTTCCCGAACCCCTACTTTCGGAGCTTCGACCTGCGCAATGGCCGGGATGTCGATTTCGCTCCAGGCATCCGCATTCCGTTCGCGCCATTCCTCGGGACCATGGGCACCGCCCCAGACGAACCGGCGCAGGCTGCAGTGTTCCCACCACACAAGGGCGGCGGCAACATTGACACCCGCCACCTGACCGTTGGGAGCACCCTGTGGCTTCCGGTCTGGTGTGAGGGTGGGCTGTTCTCGTGCGGAGACCCGCATGCGATGCAGGGCGACGGTGAGGTCTGCGTAGCGGCCCTGGAATGCGATATGCGCGCGACCCTGCGGATCACACTTGAACATCGGACCGTGTCCGCCCCCTACTTCCGCACGTCGGGCGCGCTTACGCCAAAGGTCGACGCCAACGGCCATCAAGGCGCCATGGGCATCGCCCCCGACCTCATGGAAGGCGCACGCATAGCGATCTCGGCGATGATCGATTGGCTCGTGGACGAGTACCCGCTGACCCGAGAGGACGCCTACATGCTCTGCAGCCTGGCCGGCGATCTCAAGATCCTCGAGCTCGTCGACGCTGGGATGTGGAACGTCGGCTTCACGCTCCCGCTCGCGATCTTCTCCGGCGACTAGCGATCAGAGCGGCGGCGAACCCTCGCCGCCGCGCCTCACCCGCGGCAGACCGGTGACGGCCACGTCGGCCGCACTCGGTAGCCCGAGCCCGTAGCGCAGGCCCAGCATGCGCAGCGCGAAACAAACGGCTGCACCGACGATCGGGAACAGTACTGTGTAATTGCCGAGGCGGTAGCCGACAACGACGATCGCCGCCCCGACCAGCGCGGGAATCGCGTACAGCCCGCCGCGCAACACCGTCGGCACCTGGCGCAGCAGGATGTCGCGCACCATCCCTCCACCGATACCGGTGAGCGCCCCGAGCAGAATCGAGTCGATCACACCCAAGTGATTGGCCAGCGCGATCGCCGCTCCGGTCACGCAAAACAAGCCCAACCCGGCTGCGTCGAGGGTGTCGATCAACGGCGTCATACGGCCGACCGCGGGATGTGCGAACACGGCCACGAGCCCGCCGCCGCTGGCGGCCGCGAGGTAGTACCACTCGCGGAAGGTCGTCGGCGGAATGCCGATCATCAGGTCGCGGATCGTTCCGCCGGCGATGCCGACCGTGACCGCAAGCACGATCGCACCGAACACGTCGAGGTGCGCCCTCACCCCGGCCATACCGCCGCTGAGGCCAAAGACGAACGTGCCGATCAGGTTCAGCACAAGCAACAGCGTCGGATTGAAGCCGGGTAACACGTTCTCGTGAGCCATCTCGTCGCGTGGATCGTAGATGAGATTCAAACAGCGCTTGACAAGAAGCCTTGTCATAGGATATCTTGTGACAAGAGTTCTTGTATCGGACTCACCCACCCACCATTCACACAGGGAGACCGTCATGCAACACCCGAATTCGCAGCTAGAAGCACTCGTGCACGACCGCCAGGCCGAGCTTCGGCGCACCCGCGGCTCACGCAGGCCCCGCCTCCAGAAGCTGTATGCCCGCCTCGGCCGCTGAGCGCGTTCAGACCTGCACCCCGGCGCCGCGTCGATAACTAGGCTTGCAAGCGGATGACCGAACCACGACGAATCACTGACGCGCAGACCATGCGGGCGTTGGCTCATCCGGTACGCATAGCGTTGCTGGAGGCGCTGCAACGCGACGGCGAGCTTACCGCCACACGTGCCGGCGAACTGCTTGGTGAGAACCCGGGAAATATGTCCTGGCACCTACAGACGCTGGCCAAGTACGGGTTCATCGAGGAGGCCCCCGGCGCGAAGGGCCGCAGCCGTCCCTGGCGCCTGCGCGATAAATCGTTCAGATTCTCCGACAGCAACGAAGACGCCGGCATGGCCGCAGCCGCTGGGGCTCTGGCCGAGCATATGCGTGAGCGGGTGGACCGCGAGGGTCGCGAGTGGATGGCCAGCCGCGGCGCGTTCCCGGCCGAATGGCACGACCAGGCCTTCACTAACTACAGCCTCGTCTACCTCACGGCCGACGAACTCGGGGCGATCTCAGACGAGCTAACCGCGATCTTCACGCGTTACAACGAGCGCAGCACCGACAAGGAACTACGCCCGCCCGGAGCGCTCCCGGTGAGACTGAACGCCACCGGGTTCCCGCTGCCGCCAACGCCAGAAGGAAACTGACGCGAGGCGAACCGGACCGGCGAGAGCCTTTAGCTCTCGCCGCGATCGACGAACCCTGTCGGGTCGAGTGCGGCGAACGTGCTCGTCAACTTGTCGACCCGTCGGCCGTCGTCCTCGAGCTTCTCCTTACGGGCGATCGCTTCGCGCACCAGACGACCGCCGAGGTAGCGGACCGGTTCCGGTGGCAGCGGCGACCGCGGTATCCGACGCAGCGCCTCCGGGAAGACCTCGGCGTCCTGTCCGAGCGCCATCGCCGCCAACGCATCACCGACTACATAGGACGGCCCACAGCCATTTCCGGAGAAGCCGGTTGCGGCGAGTACCGATGGGTCGCCGCCGACCTCGAAGACAAACGGCAGCCCCGAAACGGAGTAGTCGATCGGACCGCGCCAACTTTGGGCGATCGGCACGTCGAGCAGACGCGGGTAGGTGCGGTGCAGCGCCGCGGAGACCTCGTCGCTGCGCGCCGAGTCACCATGAAAGCCGTCGGCCACCTGACCGCGGAACGCCAACTGCCCGCCGCCCTTCCCGAACACCGCGCGATCGTCGGCCGTGCGGTGGTAGTAGCCGACCAGTCGCCGCGAGTCCGAAATCGAAAGCCCGGCGGGCCAGCCGATCTCATCGAGCTTGGCGCGCGCCGGCACTGTGGCGACGATGTCGCTGGAGGTGACGACCAGCGCGTGGCGGATCTCGGGCAACACCGCAGCCCAGGCGTTTACGGTCAACAGCACCTTCTGCGCCTGTAGGCTGCCGTGATCTGTGGAGACGGTCACCGCAGCACCAGAGCTGAGCTCGTGCACCTGCGTGCGCTCCACCACCGTGATGCCGAGCCTGCGCGCCGCATCGGCGAGACCGAACGCAACCTTGGCGGGATGGAACGTGGCCGGGGTCTTCTCGTAGACGCCGGCGAGGTGTGTGCGAGTTCCGGAGCGCTCGAAAACCTCATCCGCAGTGAGCAACTCATACGGCGATACACCGGCGGCGGTCACAGCTTCAACGGCCGCGTCCCAGGCGCCGAGCTGCCTCTCGTTGGTCGCGACCCACAGCCAACCGGCCTGGTTGAACTCCCCGTCGATGCCGTGCTCATCGAGGAACCCACCAATCGCGCCTACGGCGTCCTCGCAGGCCTGGCCGTAGCGCAGCGCGTCAGCTTCACCGCAGACCTTTTTCAGGCTCGAGAACTTGGACCACGCAGTCATCACAAAGCCACCGTTGCGCCCGCTCGCTCCGCCACCGCAGATATCGCCATCTACCAGGACCACGTCCAGGCTTGGATCGCGGCGTTTGGCAGCCAACGCAGCCCACAGTCCGGTGAACCCGCCGCCGATCACACAGAGGTCAGCGCGAGCCGGTAGTGGCGTGCGCTCCGGCGCTTCGGGGGCGGCACTCAGCGCTTGCTGCAGCCACAGCGCGCGACTCTTGCCCGACGGCCAGACGGGGCTCTTGGGGAACGAGGCGATGACGTTGTTAGATGACACCAGTTCAGTCTCTCTGTGTTGTATGAGCAGGGCCACCGTGCAAGGCGACGAACCAACGCTTGGCGTTGTGTCATTTGTATGAGAGCGGCGTACGTTATCCGGTCTGGCGCGGACAGTTGACGAGCAGACCACCCATGAGCGCCGCCGTCCGCAGGCGCTCGTGTGTTAGCGCGCTCCAGGTGAGCCGGGTCAAATCGATCCCGGCCGCCTTGAAGACAATGTCCTTACGGCGGTCGCGCTCCCAGTTGCTCCTCACGCGATGCCAGCGGTAGCTGTCCATCTCAACCGCCACCTTGCACTGGGGCCAATAGAAGTCAGCGGTGAACTCCCCGATCTGGGCGTTCTTCACCGGCTCCGGAGGGCCCGCCTCTCGGATCAACTCAAGCATCCTCCGCTCCATAGCGGACCGCGTGAACCCGGCGGCTTCAACGCGATCCGCCAGCACGCGCCTAAGTGCCACACGGCCGACGCGCGTTGAGTATTCGTTGAGCGCGCGGTGAAGCGCCTCGGTGCTCGTTAGCTCGCGCGCCAGCGCTTCATCCACTGCACGCTCCAATTCGCGAGAACTCACGAGCGCTGCGATCTGAAATAGCGCCAGCGGCACCGGCACGACCGGGAGGTCGTGCAGATAGACAGGTCGCAGGCGCTCGAAGTCATTGGCTCGGTGAACACGCGCGGTAGTCATGCAGTGTCTTGCGTCATGTGACACGAGCAGATCCACGTAGCGGTCGTCCGCGGGCATATGGATACGCCAAAGCCGAGCCGCCGTCAGGTGGCTCAAGAGCGCTTGCCCGGCGAGCCCGAGCAGCGCATCGACTTCCTTCAGATAGGGCGCGGGCGCGACATGGCCGACGGCATAGACCCCGCGCGCAACCCGGATCAGCCTCCCCGCGTTGACGCGTCTGGTGATCGACGACGAGCTGGCACCCGCCGCGATCAGTTGGCTCCGGGACAGACGACCACTTTGGTGAGACGCAATCGCAGCGATCCGTTCGTCAATCGATCCCCGAACGGTCAAAACTCTCCCTCGCAGCGGTGTCGCAATGCTCACCGGAGGAATCTGTCCGCATACCGGCCCAAACCGACCGCTGACCGGCTCGGAGGACCGTCGCGGGAGACTTTCGTTCGCGGATACATGTTGCGAGCCGCCCGGGCTGCCGCCCCGACCGCCCACGCGCCCAATGGCGTCGCCTAGTTCCATTTCGGCAGCGTCGACGGACTGCTAGTGACGAATCAAGACACGTTCGTGACGACTCCGTGTCAACTTTGCTGCAGAACTGCGACCGCGGAAGAGAGAGAGAGAGAGAGAGAGAGAGAGAGAGAGAGAGAGAGAGAGAGAGAGAGAGCCCCCTGGCGTCAAAGCACTGATACGCCAAAGCGAGGCCGCTGCGCCAACCCACGCGCGCAGGGACGGCTTCAGCCGGTCAACAACTCCCGCGCTTGCACCGCCAGCCATAGCTCGACGACCGCGGAAGTGTCGCTGAGCTGGCGCCCGGTGAGCTGCTCAATTCGCTGCATGCGGTAGACAAGCGTCTGTCGATGCACGAACAGCTGCGCTGAAGCGCGTTGCCAGGAGCGGTTGCAGGCCAGGAACACCGCGAGCGAGTTCACCAGCTCAGTGCCGTGCTGCTCGTCGTAGTCGAGCACCGGGCCGAGCACGTTGTCGACAAGTACCTGTGCCTCCGAAACCGAGCGTGCACCGAGCAGCGAGGGTGGTTGGTCGCCGTAGCGCACCACCTGTGCCGCAGTCCGCCGGGCCTCTCCGAGCGCCCATCGCGCCTCGCGAGCAGCGGCCGCAGCTTGGTCGGGCTCCTCGAACGACGCACTCACACCCACGCGAGCATCGCGAGCGAGAACATCGATTACGGCATCGACGCCCTGATCGTCGGCGGCAAGCAGGCAGTAGAGGATGTCGTTGCGCCGCAGCAGCATGTTTGCTAGCTCGCGTTCGGCGAGCACATGGTGCAGCCCTCCGGTGGGTTCGTCGTCACGGGCCATTGTGAGCAGTACATGGCTCCCATCCTCGAGCCCGTGCAACCGCATCTGGCGGGCGGCCGCCATCGGGCCGATGCGTCCGTCGATGAGCGCGGCAAGCGTCTCACTCCCGAGCCGGCGCTGCTCCTCGATTCCGGCCCACTGCCGCTCGACCTCGAGTGCCACAACCGTCGCCGCATGCTGCAGCAGCGAATACGCGGGCGGGTCACCGCCACGCCGGGTGAACGCCAGCAGCGAAACCGGCCGCCGTGCCGGTACCGGTACGACCGCAGCCGGAGCGCCATCGGCCTCGAGGTGCATAATCCCGGGAAGTACGCCGCCGCGCTCACGCACGGCGTCGAGGAACAACTGCCGTACGGCCGAGGGCGGAGCCACCGTCCCGGGGAAGATCGGAAGTCCACTCTGATTGGCCAGCACCCACAGCTCGCAGTCAAGTTCGCCGGCCAGCCCTGAGAGTGACTCCGCCGGCGACGCCCCGCGGGCGAGATCGGCGCGGATCCGGTCATAGATCCGGGCCGCGTCTACCAGGCGACGGTGCTCGAGCGAGTGGCTCGCGCCGCCGACCGCGCGGCTGAGCTGAATGAACGGGACCTCGAACGCAGTCCAGAGCAGCGGCAGCCCGTGTTCGTCGGCGGCCCGCACCATTGCCTCGCTGAGCGGCGGAGCCTGCATGTTCTCGCCGATCGCGACGCCCGCGAGCTTCACTCGCGACAGCGCCTCCACGAACTCGACCTGAGCTGACTCACCTGAGGGAATCCCGAGGCCGACGGTCATCATCAGCTGCCCCTCCTCCAGCCACTCCCATGGCCGCGGGTATTCGATGCTGTGAGCCCAGGTGATCACACGGTCGCCGCCGGATTCGCCGGCATGGAAACGCGTACGCAGATATGGGATCTCGGTCAGCTGCCGGACGCTCAGCGTCACGCGGCCGTACGTTAGTACCCGCATCGAGAAACACCAACCACTACTGAAACGGCGCCACCGAGGCCAGCAAAGAAGTGGCCTGCCCATCCAGGGGCAGGCCACGAACCAATCACCTCGGCTAGACGGACTGCGTCGTCAGCGCGGGTTCTGGGGTCGCCTCCGGCTCGGACACTTGCTGGCGCCTGCCGAGGTAGCTCATGATTCCCCAGTACGCCAGCGCCGTGAGCACGATCGTCGGAGCGGTGGCGGTCAGCTTCATGAAGAACGACTGTCCGGCTCCGATATGCAGCCAGGTCAGCGAGGACTGCCATCCGCCGAGGAACACCCAGACGGCAACTCCTGCTCCCCAGACCGCGAGCGCGATCATGTTGAAGCCGCGCTTGTACCAATACGGCCCGCCGTCACGCCGATAGAGACCGACCAGGTCGAGACGCTGACGGCGCAGCAGGAAGTAGTCGCCCAGCGCAACGCCCCAGTAGGGCGCGATCAGTGCGCCAACGCCGGTGAGGATGTTGTTGAAGTTGTTCTGCAGCGATCCGGCGTAGATGAACACGATCGACGGCAGCCCGACCAGCACCACCACGAGGTGGTAGTTCAATTTCGGGAACGCGGTGCGCACACCCTCCGCCGAGCAGTAGAGCAACATCGCGTTGTTGATGACGGTCGAGAGGATGATGATCGCGAGCGCCGGAACGCCTAGACCGGACTTGGCCGCCCAGACTGATGGGTCGCCGGATCCTGTTGTGATCGTTGCGATACCTCCGACGACGGCGAACAGGATCACGATCACGACGAGTCCGAGCCAGGCGCCCCAGAACGCGCCCTTCTCGCTCTTCGCGAATCTGTTCCACGCGCCCATGTAGGCAAACCATGAGACGGCGTACGCGATATTTGCTTCGAGCGCGTATTGCCAGGAGACCGCGTGCGTCGGCTTTGCCGAGTCGATCTTGTGCCAGCCGAAGGTCGTGAACTGCTTGACCAGCAGCCACACGGCGAAGATGATCAGCAGCGGGACGGCGACCTTGACCAGCGCGAATACGGTCTTCGGGCTGATGTACAGCATCGCGGTTGGCACGACCAGGCCAAAACCCAGCGCGAACACCGTGTACCAGCTCTTCCAGTGGATCCCCATCTCCGCGAGCGAGGCCTTGCCGGAGTTGCCCGCGATCGAGGCGAGGATCCCGATCCAGCCGAAGTTCACGCCGACCAGCAGCAGGATGCCGATGTACGCGCCGAAGGTCCCGTAGGTTGAGCGCATGCCGACGTACTCGTCGACTCCGTATCGCGCCGAGCGCAGGCCCGACAACGACGGGAACAGGTTGCCGAGCACTGATCCGCCGATCGTGACCACGATCATGCCGACCGCGCCCAGCGCCGCCGCGTAATAGCTGCCGAGCAAGAAGCTGGTGAGCAGGATGTTGCCGCCGCACCAGAGCCAGAACATCGTCAGGCCGCCGGCGTAGCGATTCTTTTTGGCCGTCGGCAGGATGCCCTCGCCGTAGGTTTCTGTGAGTTTTGTGTCCATCTCTATCTCTCTGATCGTCTGAATCCGCTTCCGAGCGCGTGCCCGGCCATCAGTGCCAGCACCACCAGAGCGTCGTTCCGACCGCGAGCGCGATGCTGAACAGCACCGACCAGACGACCACGGTCGTGCTCACCTCTCCACCCGGCTCGACGTTCCCTACGAACGTCTTGATGACTTCCTCGTCGACGAAGTCGTTGCGGCTATTTGAGCCGTCTTCGGCCATCCTGATCCCTCTCCTAGTGACAAAACAGCGCGGCGGCTCGCGACGCGAACCCCTCGACAGACTCCTGTGTGCCTCGGGGCGCAACAACTGGATGCTCGTCGGATAGGAGCACGACAGGTCATACAGTCGTACAAACGACGCCTCAGAACTCCTGGCTTAGTCTCGCCACAGCACCCCCCGCACAGGAGAGCGAGATGGCAATCTCAGAACAGGTGAAGGTAGGCGCGCTGATCGACGGCCGCTGGACGGAAGGCAGTGGCGAGCCGATGGAACTGAAATCGTCGTGGTCGGGCCAACTAGTCGCGACCCTGAACCGCGGCACAGCCGCGGACGCAGAGACGGCTATAGCGGCTGCGCGCAACGCCTTCCCCGGCTGGCGGGATACGCCGCTGGTGGAGCGCGTGCAGATGCTGCGGACGCTCTATGGACTGATCCTCGACCAGGCCGAGGAGATCGCACAGATGATCACACTGGAGACCGGGAAGACGATCAACGAGACCCGTGAAGAGATCGTCGAATACACGGCACCGTCCTACCAAAAGGCCGCCGAGGAAGTTCTCCGGCACCGTGGCCTGACGCTTCCCTCGACCCAGGAGCATTCGAACAACAAGCGCCTGCTGCAGAGCTTCCGCCCGGTCGGCGTGACCGCGGTCATCACTCCGTACAACTTCCCCACCGACATCGCCTCAATCGCGATTGCGCACGCGGTCGCGGCCGGCAACACCGTCGTCTGGAAGCCGTCCGAATGGGCCAACGTCAGCTGCTCGATGATCGCCGACCTGTTCTCCCAGGCGGGCTTCCCGGATGGCGTCGTGAACTTGGTCCCTGGGTACGGCGAGGTTGGAGCGGCGCTCGTGTCGCACGACGATGTGGATTGTGTGTTCTTCACCGGCTCAACCGCCACGGGACTGCGTATCGCCCAGGCTGCCGGTCTCAAGAAGCAGCTGCTGGAGCTCGGCGGCGACGGCCCCCACATCGTGCTCGCGGATGCCGATGTCGACTCGGCGGTCGAGGGTGCGATCACCGGCTGCTACTACCTCGCAGGCCAGGTCTGCACGTCGGCCGAACGGATTCTGGTGCACGCGGATGTCCATGACGAATTCGTGGAGAAGCTGAAGGCCCGAGCCGCGGAGCTTCGCTTTGGTGACCCCACCGATCCCGAAACCGACATGGGGCCGCTGTGCAATGAGCTGACGCTGACCCGCGTCACCGAGCACGTCGAGGAAGCCCGCGGGGCCGGTGCTGAAGTGACCCAGTTCGGTGAGCCCGATGGTGTCTTCTACCCGCCGACGATCCTCGTCGGGGTTACGCCGCAGATGCGAATCGCGCGCGAAGAGACGTTCGGACCGGTTGCTCCGATCATCAAGATCCACTCCAACGACGAGGCGATCGCAATCGCCAACAGCTCCAAGCTGGGCTTGAACGCAGCCGTATACACCCGTGATCTGGCGACGGCATTCCGCGTCGGCGAGGCGCTTCAGCACGGCACCGTCAACATCAACGAGACCACCAACTACTGGGATCAACTGGCGCCGTTCGGTGGGACCGGACACAGCGGCGTCGGCCGCGAGCTATCGAACTGGTTCCTGGATGTGTTCACCGAGAGCAAGCTGATGGCGATCGATCTCGGCGACCAGCCCAAGGGCGACCGCCGGGTGATGCGCGAACAGGACTGATCGAATGATTCGTGGCCTGCCGCGCGTGGGCAGGCCACTTCAGCGATCCGAGTGCCAGCTCGATGTCAGGGTTCGTCTGCCCTCATGCGACGACGGTTCGCATCAGGGCAGACGCAGAGGCTGCAGAGGCCCGACGTCAGTCGGCGTCTGCGACGATCGAACCGACGCGATCCCCGATCGACCGGTCGCGCGCGAACACAATCGCTCCCCAGATCAGTGCAACGACCACGATTATGCCCGCGATCAGCGGGTAGTGGTCGTACGGCGCAGGCTGGCCCGGCTTGATCAGTTCGTAGAGTGGGTAGCCAATCGCAAACACACCTAGCAGCGGCAGCACCAGATGCTTGACGATCGAGAAGCTGGCGCGTTCGTAGCGGCGGTAGTAGAACGGCAGTGCGAGGTTCGCGACGAGGTAGGTGAGCGCGATCAGAATCGTGCCGAGCGTGGCGATCTCCCCGAAGAAGGTTACCGGCGGGGTGTTCCAGCCAAAGACGTAGCAGAGCCCGAGCGCCAGCACCATATACACCAGGAATGCCACCCACGGAGTCCGGGTGTGGGGCGTCAGGCGCGCGAGGACCGACGGGAGCAGACCCTCGCGACCGGAGTTGAAGATGATCCGGGCCTGGGAGTTCGTCGCCGCGATCAGACACGAGCAGATCGACGTGAAGCCCGCAATGTAGGCGATGAACATCAAGGCGCTGGAAACTCCACCGGCCGCGGTCACGAAGGGAATTTGCGCGCTCGTGAGCGCCTTCGCGTTCTGATTGAAGCCGATGATCGTCGAGTAGGTGAGGAACACGTACAGCGTGCCGACGACCGCGATGCTCGAGAACACCGCTCGTGTGACACCGCGCCGCGGGTCGCGATGTTCCTCGGCCAGCGCCGCCGAGTTCTCCCAGCCGATGAACAGATAGATCGCCAACGGAAAGCCGAGTGACAGCCCGGAGAAGCCACTGGTCAGCTGAGACGGATCAAACGGCTTCAGGTTGATGTAGCTGGAGTGCTCGATCAACAGCGCGACCGCGACCACCAGCAGCAGCGCGACCTGGAATATGAACAGGCCTGCAGCGACCCTTGTTGACGGTTTGGCTCCGGTCACGATCAGCGCGAAGGCGCCGATCGTCAGCGCCGCGCTGCTGATCTGCCAGGGAAGGTTGATGCTCAGATAGTGCTGCAGGATGATCTGGAGCAGACCGCCGGAGATCGCCACCACGGCGGCCACCGCGATGATGTATCCGACGCACAGCACGACCGCGGTTACGACCGCGCTGTAACCACCGAATGCTCGGCCGATGAAGGTCACGAACGAGCCGGTCGACGGCCGCGACCGCGAGAATTGGCTGATCGTGTTGCCGAGCAGGGCGATCGCGACCATCGCGCAGATCACTGTCAGCGGCGCAGCGATTCCGGCGGTCGCCACCAGCAGTCCGACCGAGAAGTAGAAACTCATCGCCGGCGCCATATCCGACAGCGTCAGTGCCGCGATGTCGAAGTCGTTAAGGACGCCCCGCGCCAATCGGTCGGAGTCTGGCGCGCCTGCGCCGGACGCCGCGTTGGCGCCTTCTGTAATCGACATCAGCCCTTCCTCCTCGTGTACGGACCGGCGTTGAAGGCATTCACCCTACACGTTCGGTCAAGGTTTCGACAGACGTCCGTCTCAGGGACACGGCCAACGTGACATCGAGGCGTTTCACGGTGCACTCAGAACCTGCGTTCAACAACCGTGAAGCACGCGCGCTGAGGCTTGCGCCGGTGCCAGCCCGGTAGTCTCGAGCTATGGCACTCAAAGGTGAATACGCGCCGCTCTCTCCTCAGAGCTGGGTCGCTGAACAGATCGAGAAGTGGGAGGCGTCCGATGGCACGGACGGAATCAACCTGGCCGGCACGGACCTGCCGTGCGTGATCGTCGTGAACCGCGGCGCCAAGAGCGGACTGCTGCAGCGCACCCCGCTGATGCGAGTCGAGCATGACGGCACCTACCTGGCGGTCGGCTCCAAGGGCGGGGCACCCTCGAACCCCGCGTGGGTGAACAACGTCCGCACCAACCCCGAGGTCGAGGTCTGGGACGGCCCCACCAAGGTCGATCGCACCGCCCGGGAGCTCGAGGGCGACGAGCGCGCAACGTGGTGGGAACGGGCAGTCGCCGCGTTCCCGAACTACGCCAAGTACCAGCAGAACACCGAGCGCCTGATCCCGATCTTCGCGCTCGAAGCCAAGTAAGCAGCTTTCAGGTGTGGCGGCCCTGTGGCCGCCACACTAAGGGCCGTTCGTTCGCGGCCTCAGCCGCCGAGCAGCGTTTCCGCCAGCGCGATGTCTGGGGTCAGGTCGCGATCTGCGTAGTCGTCGGGCAGCGCGCTGAACTTGGACGGGACCTCGCGTCCCAGCATCCGCAGCGCGCGCACTGCTGCGATCGCCTCGCACGCGGTCAGCACGCGATAGGGCTCCACCGAATCCAGCGCCTGCCGAGCAGCCAGCGAGGCAAAGCTCGCGTCCTCCTCCGCCCCCCGCGAGAGGTTCACGCTCTGCACTGCGGCCGGAGTCGAGAGTGCGCGGATCGCCGCCAGCGCTGAGGCCGCAACGTACTCGCAGATCATTACCCCGGAGGCGCCCGGCTCGCCGTCGGAGAGGAACGGCGGAAGTGTGGTGTATCCAGGTTCGGTCAGTAGCGCCAGGCGAGCGAGTGACAGCTGCGCGGCCTGGGCCGCAGCTGAAACCGCAGAGTCCAGCGCCTGCGCCAGGTAGACCGCATGGAAGCCGGCGTGGTGAGCGGTGCCAGCCGTGCTGATCAGCGCCGGATTTTCGGCGGGAGCGCTGGCGAAGCGCGCGACGACCTGCTCGAGCGCGGACAGCGAATCGAGGAATGCACCGTGGACCTGCGGAATCGCTCGAACTCCGTAGGGGTCCTGGATCCGTGCCGGGGGCAGGCCGGCGATGCGGCTGAGCATCGCCTCGGACGCGAGCCGCGCCCCTTCGAACGGCGTGGCCAGTTGCGCTGCCACCGAGTAGGCCTCGGTGTTGCCGGCGATCACGTCGAAGGTGGCGGCGGCAACATCCAGCGCCGCGTACGCGAGCCCGGAGAGCTGGTGCTGCGCGATCGCAGCATCCGCGATCGCCGCCGCGTTGCTTGACAGCAACGGCAATACGTCATGGATCTCGAGCCGGATCGGGATCGCGAGACCGATGGTCGCCAGCGCCGAAAGGTCGGCGGTGCCGATCGAGCCGTACTCACGGATCGTGGGGAGCGTGTCCGAGTGCAGCATCTCGAGTAGCGCGTCCAGTAACTCCGGGCGCGCCCCACTGCCGCCGGCCGCCAGTTGATTGATGCGCACAGCCAGGGTCGCGCGAGTTCGCGGCTCCGAGCGAACCGGCCCCGCCGAAGTCGCGTGGCTGGCCAGCAGCCTCGCGGCCTGGCCCTCACTGTCGTCGACGGCCACGGTGCGGTTTGCGCCGACGCCGGTGGAGCGGCCGTAGAGCGCCCGCCGCGAGCTCTCTTCAATCGCGTAGATGTGGGAGTCGCGGGCCCGCGCGCGTCCCTCGTCGCTGACTACGGCGGTCGCGCGACGGGTGCCGAGCGCGACTATCTGCGCGCTACTGAGCAGGCCACCATCCAGCGTTACGACAGAAGTCGCAAACTCGGGAGACGTCGACTGGCTCACTTAGTTCCTCCGCTGTGTCGTATCGGCTGCGCGGTACGTTAACGCGTCGCCGCCGAGAACCACGTATTTGGGTTCGTGACAGCGTCGGACGGGAGAATTACTCGCTGGAGCCTGCGTGCTCGAGCACGTGACCGGGGCGGCCAGCGTAGATGCCGCAGGCGAGCAGCGGCGCCATGATCACGATCAGGATGATCAGCGGCACCGTCCAGGTGCCGGTGATTCCGTGTACAGCGCCGAGGATCAGCGGGCCGGCGCCCGCGATCAGGTAGCCGACCCCCTGCGACATCGTCGACAGCGCCGCGGCCTGATGGGTGTCACGGGAACGCGCCACGATGTAGCCGAGGGCGATCGCCAGTGATGCTCCCTGGGCGAGGCCCATGAGCGTCATCCAGAGGTACCCGCCGGCAAACAGCGGATCCGAGATCAGGCCGACCAACGCGATCACATAGGCGACCACGACCAGGAAGACCATCACCACCGGGCGGCTCAGATGCTGGCGCAGACCGGGGGTCACGAGCGCGGCAAAGGTGCTCGGGAACATCGAGAACGACAGCAGCCAGCCGGCGGTGGCACTCGAGGCGCCTTGATTCTCGAACAGCGTCGGCAGCCATGTGAGCAGCGCGTAGAAGCCAAACGACTGCAATCCCATGAACAACGTCACCGCCCATGCGGTCGAGTCGCGCCAGAGGCCGCGGATCGGCTCGGGCTGCTGCGCCGGCGCGATCCTGTTCTCCCGGCGGGCGTAGGGAAGCCACAGAGCCAGAGCCAGCAGTGCAAACACGCCCCAGAAGCCGACCACCTCGCGCCAGCCGAGACCCGTCAGGTGCTGGAGCGGGACGGTCAGGCCAGCGGAGACGGCGCCGCCGATGCACAGCGCCAGCGCGTAGAAGCCGAGCATCGATACCGAGCGCGTACCGAAGTCGCGCTTGATCACGCCCGGCACCAGCACATTGCCGATTCCGACCCCAGCCCCGATCAGGATCGTTCCACCGAACAGGGCCGCCAGCGGAGGAGCTATGCGGATCGCCGAACCGACCGCGACGGCCGCCATCGTAAACAGCAGTAGCCAGCCCATCCCGAAGCGTCGTAGCAGCCGCGGTGCAGCGAACGCGAACAGCCCAAAGCAGAACACCGGCATCGCGTTCAACAGCCCGCCCCCGGCGGAGCTGAGCCCGGTCTGGCGCTGCACCTGACTGAGCACCGGAGGCAGCGCCGCAATCGTGATCCGCAGGTTCGCCGCGACAAAGATCAGCGCAGCGGCCATCCCGGCGGCTGCGCCGCCGACACCACGCGGGCTCGGTTCGGGATGCGATGCGGATCGGGACGAGGTGGCGGTTGTCACGGCTATCCATACTCGCAGGCCGGTCGGGATCAGTCGGTGGACGATTCGGTCTCGGGGCCTTGCATACAGACAGGTCTGTCTGCTACCTTTATGAAACCAGACAGACCTGTCTGTTCACAAGGAGCCCCGCTTTGACCACGCTGACACTCCCCAAGGCCAAATCACAGAACAGCCGGACGACCGACACGGTCGACGACTCGAGCACCGAATCGACGCGACGTTGGGTGCTCGGAAACAAGGCGGCTTTCGCGCTGCTCGGCTCGATCCTGATCGCGCTGCTGGCCAGTTCGAGCGCCCCCACGCCACTTTACGCCGCTTACCAGGCCCGCTGGGGTTTCTCGGACGTGACGGTAACGGTGATTTTCGGCGTCTACGCAGTCGCGGTGCTGACCTCGCTACTGATCTTCGGCTCGCTCTCCGACCACGTCGGCCGTCGACCGGTTCTGACCGTCGCAGTCGCTGCGCAGGCCGCGGTGATGCTGTTGTTCGCGTTCGCGGGCAGCCTTGACACGCTACTGGCGGCACGGGTCCTTCAGGGTCTGGCTACCGGCGCAGCGATCAGCGCGATTGGCGCTGGGCTGGTTGACCTACACCCGCGTCATGGGACTCTGGCGAATGCCGTGTCGGCAATGGCCGGAACGGCCTCCGGAGCGCTGGGCTCGGCGCTGCTGGTATCGCTGCTGCCAGCCCCCACCAAGCTGGTCTACCTGTTGCTGGCTGTGGTGTTCGTGCTGCAGGCAGTCGGGGTGCGGCGGATCGCCGAGACCTCGCCTCAGCGGGCCGGCGCGCTCTCGTCGCTGAAGCCGGTGGTGGGAGTTCCTGCAGGAGCACGCGCGGCGGTGCTGACCGCAGCGCCTTCGTTCGTCGCGGTGTGGGCGTTGGCGGGCTTCTACGGATCGCTTGGGCCCTCACTGACGGCGTTGGTCTCGGGCTCCCACGCGGTGGTGCTGGGTGGCGCCTCGCTGTTCGCGCTGGCGGCCAGCGGATCGTTGACCGTGCTGCTGCTGCGCGGACTTGAGGCGCGACGCTTCGCGCTGCTCGGCAACGCCCTGATGATCGCCGGTGTGGGCACCGTGCTCACGGCCGTGGCGGCTGACTCGGTCGTGCTGTTCTTCGTCGGAACCGTGATCGCCGGAATGGGATTCGGCGGCGGTTTCCAAGGCGGCTTGAGGACGATCATCCCGCTGGTCTCGGCCAGTGAGCGCGCCGGCGTGCTTTCGGTGGTGTACCTGATCTCCTACCTGGCAATGGGCTTGCCGGCGATGGCAGCAGGAGTGCTGGTAGTGAACGGAACCCTGGCCAACACCGCATACGAGTTCGGCGCTGTGGTGATCGGGCTCGCAGCACTGACGGTGGCCGGTCTTCTCTGGAACGCCCGTAACGAATCGCAGGCCGTGGCTGCCACGGTCTGCGAGGCCTGATAGGAATTGATCATGGCTACCGCAACCGCCAAGCTCGCGCCACGTGAGCGACTGCTCGAAGCGGCGGACCAACTGTTCTACGCCGAGGGGATCCAGTCGGTCGGGATCGATCGTGTAATCGAGCGAGCCGGGGTCGCCAAGGCCTCGCTGTACAGCTCGTTCGGGAGCAAAGAGGGGCTGATCGAGGCCTATCTGAAGCGGCGCCACAGCAACAAGCTGAGGCAGTTCCGTGAGGCGATCGATGAGTTCGACGAGCCGCTTGCGAAGATCCTCGCGATCTACGACCAGCAGGCCAAAATCGCCACCGCCGCTGACTACCACGGGTGCCCCTTCATCGCCGCTTCGGCAGAGGCGCCGGCGGGCGGACTCGTCGACGAGGAGACCCGCGCCTTCCGTCGTGACGTGCACACGCTCTTCCATGAGCTGGCGATGGGCGTCGGCGCGAGCGACCCGCACGCGTTGGCGACACAGCTGCATATCATCTACGACGGTGCGACCACCGCCGCCAAGTTCCAGCAGGCCGCATCCGCATCGGGTCCCGCGCGTGAGATGGCGATCGTCGTCGTTGAAGCCGCGCGCAAGCAGGCAGTCGCGACCCCCGCAACTTAGGCAGGGCCAGAAATTGAGGGTTTTGGCAGTGTCTGGGCGTGGATGGAAGACCGTTTCGCTAGGCAGGTACCTGGTGTACCTGCCGCGAGGCGGGCGCCCCCAGCCGCGTCCAGACGCCGACAAAACACCAAATAATTGGTTGACACTGCCCTAACGGACGCCGTCAGGTTGTGGATGCTCAGCGACCGCCACGGAGAGTGCGGTCGACCAGCGTCAGCAGCAGCGCGGCGGCGCTGACCACGATCATGACGACCGCAATCAGGTGCAAGCCGTGGTCGGAGACGCTGGTGTGGAAGACCAGGCTGACGATCGCAGACGATGCGATCGAGCCGATGTAGCCGAAGGTGCGCAGCAGCCCGGCCGCGACGCCGACGTCCTCGGCGCGCGCCTGTTGGGTGCAACTTGCGCGGTGCTCATGCGGAACCGGTCATCGTCCTTCGCCCACGTCCAGCGTTCACCCGCTGCTGCGGAAGTGAGCGTGGAGCCGTTCGGCCAGACGCTCGAGCAGCGGCGCGACCGCGACCAGCTGCCGCACCTCTTCGTCGCTGAAATCCTCGTCCAACAGCTCAACGAACTGGTGGACACGGGCGTCGATCCTGGCCTCGTAGAACTGCTTGCCGGCGGCGGTCACGGTGTAGACGAAGCGGCGGCGATCGTCGGGGTCGGGCGCGCGCTCAGCGAACCCGCGTCCCTCGATCGTCTTCAGTGTGGCTCCCATTGACTGCGGGGTGATGCCCTCAGCGCGGGCCAGCTCGGCCGAGCTCGCAGGTCCCCGTTCGACCAGGCGGGCGACAACCGAGGAAGCGGCCCAAGGGATCGCGCCCTCCGGGCGCGTCTGCCCCATGCGGCGCACGACCTCGCCGATGCTGCTGCGCAGTTCGGTGGCGGCCGTATGAAGGTCGAGCGCGCCGGTGAGCTCAGTCTGGTTCGATTCAGGCATTTACTCAGTTAACCTTATCATTCTGACTTACGATTTCGGGTCATTAGATAGTCCTTCCCAGCAATGAGGATCGGCTAACACTCGGACGACACTGCCGTCCGTAGGGCGTGATGCACCGGGACCAGCCACGGTCACCACGGGCGCACGGGCGCGGCAAGCCAGGGCGCGGTAACCTTGGAGCAGCCAACGTTGCCAGCCACGCGCCTGGACTTGTCCAGGGCGCGGTCAAGCAGCCGTTGGGTCAGCGGCCGCCGGGAACCGGAAGCCGACCCGGATAGATGATCGCCGCGGCCAGGCCGAGGATGATCGCGGCCGGTACGCCGATCTCGGCGGTGCGAAGCACGTCGTGGGTGCGGTTGTGGAAGACACAGAAGATGATGAAGCTCACGCCGATACACATGAACGCCACCGCCAGCAGCGTCGACGAGATGACCTTACGCAGCGTCTTCACGCTCACCGACTATAGATCGCAACCGCGAAAATCTGGCTCAAAACGCGACGGAGTCCGGGACCGCGATCACGCGTCCGGGTTCCGCGACGCCGCTGTCCACCGCTGCTTGACGGACAGCCTCGGTCACCACCTGGTGGACGTGACGGTCCAGGACGTCCGGGATCAGCTCGGACTCGGCCGTCAGCCCCGCCAGTGCCCAGGCGGCGGCACGCTTCATCTCGACGTTGATCGCGGAGGCGCCCGCCAGCAGGGCTCCGTGGAAGATCCCCGGATATCCGAGCACGTTGTTCACGGAGGTACCGTCGGCCGCGAACCCGGCGCCCGCCTCAAGTGCGGCGGTCGGCTCGATCTCCGGAGTCGGATTGGTGAGCGCGAAGATCACCTGTCCGGGCCGGATCATCTCGGGCGTTATCAGGCCCGGGCGGCCGCTGGTCGCGATCACGACGTCGCATTCGGCCATGATCTGCTCAAGTCCGGAAGCGACCTCGATCCCGCGCTCGGCGGCCATCGCCTGTGCCGCGGGGTTGGGATCGCTCGCCAGCACGCGCTTGACGCCGGCGTCGTGGATCAGCGTGGCGATTCCGAGACCGGCAGCACCGAGGCCCACCTGCCCCACGGATGCGTCCTCAAGCTGTAGCCCGGCCTGGCGGCAGGCGACGATCAGCGCTGCGAGCGTAACCACAGCGGTGCCGTGGACGTCGTCGTGCATCACGGGCTGCGGCAGTGCTTCGATCAGCCGGCGCTCGATCTCAAAGCAATCGGGGGTGCGGATGTCTTCAAGATGGATGCCACCGAAGCTCGGCGCGATCTTGATGACGGTGTTGACGAACTCATCGACGTCATGTGTGTCGATCAGGATCGGCACGGCGCTGACCTCGACCAGTTGCGAGTAAAACAGCGACTTGCCTTCCATCACGGGCATCGATGCGACCGGCCCGATGTCACCGAGCCCGAGCACGCGACTGCCGTTGGTGACGATCGCGACGCTGCGCCCGATCATCGTGAAGCGGTTGGCGAGATCCGGGAACTCATGGATCGCGCTCGAGACGCGGGCCACGCCGGGTGTGTAGACGTCACGCACGTCCTGGTTGGTGCGGACCGGCTTCACTGCGGCGGTCTTGATCTTTCCGCCCTCGTGGGCGATGAACGCCCGGTCGTGGTACCAGACCACATACACGCCCTCGAGCTGGTTGAGCCCGTCCGCGAGCCGATCGGCATGCGGCTTGTCCCGCAGCTCGACCGTGATCTCACGAATCGCCTCGTGCCGGGCTACCTGGATCGTCGAGATGTCGCCGATCAGACCCTGGTGTTCGCTGATGCGGCCGCAGACCTGGGCCAATTGCCCGGAGCGGTGCGGGATTCGCAGTCGATATGTGCAGTCCATCGCCATGACTCAGGCATCGTACGGCTTAAGCGCTCGCGACGAACGGCGGGTTCGTTAGAGGCCTGCGCCACCGGTCCCGGGCCCGGGTTGGGGGCGTTTGATCCGAGCCTTGGCGACGGCGGTCGCGACCATCGTCGCGCCGCGACCTTGCTGATAGGTGACGCGGACCGCGGAGCCGGGCTTGAACGATCCGAGCACCTGCGTTCCGGTCTGCGGGTATGTGAAGCCGAGCGCCTCGCCGGCGATCGTACGGACCTGCAGCTTGGCAGCGAGGAAGTGGTAGGCCTTGAAGTTTCCGCTGGTCACGTCATTGGGGTAGCCGGTGAGCCAGCCCGGCCCACCCTTGCTGTTGGCGTCGGTGCCGCCGTCAGACGTTCCCCAGAACCGTCCCGCGATGTTCATGAAGATGTGGTGTCCAGGCCAGTCATAGAGGGTCACCGTGCCCGGCCCCGATGCAGGGCCTCGGGAGATCAGTCCCTGTTGCTTGAGTTCGGCGATCACGCCGTTATCGGCCGGAACCGAAGACCCCGCCGGCCACAGCCCACCGGCGACGAGTACGGCGGCGACCGAGCCGGAGCAGTCAAAGCCCTTACGTTTGCCGTTATAGCCGCTGCCGCCCGGGTCCCCGATCGAGGGCACTCCGGCGACGGCATGGCCTCCGCCCCACACGTAGGGCCAGTCCTGGGCGCCGATCTCGCTTGCGGCTTCGGTCAGCGCGCCGACGATCCCGTGCGCTGCGCCCGGAACCTTCAGCGTGAACTGGTAGTCGCCAACTGCTGAGATCGTGCCCACCACCGACTTCGATGCGGGACTCGTGGAGGCGTGTGCCTGGCTGTCACAGACAGCTGAGACGGCGGCGAGCAGCCCGCAACACGCAAGCAGCGGCAGAGCCCGCTTACGACCCCGTGGACCGACCCCCAACAGTGATGACACGCCCCGCATCCCCATTAGTGTCGGGATACGGGGCGTTCACCGCTAGTCCTGCAAGATCGCGCCCGGCGCTCCGGGCGACGGTCTTAGGCCTTGTCGCCGCCCGCGCCGGACTTGGAGTCGGAGTCGCCGCCGCTCTTGGAATCGCCGTCGGCGTCAGCCTTGGCGTCGGCGCCGGAACCCGATTTGGCGTCCTTTGCCGCCGGCTTCTCAGCAGCTGCGGGCGCCTTTGCAGCACCGGGCTTGTCGGCCTCCGTGGACGCCGTGGAAGTCGGCTTTTCGGCCGCCGCGGGTGTCTTCGCGGCGGGCTTCTCGGTGGCTGCGGAAGACGTCGCAGCAGGCTTCTCAGCTGCGGCCGGGGCCTTCGCGGCGGGTTTGTCAGCCGCGGCCGGCGCGACTGCTGGCTTGTCAGCCGCTGCAGCCGCGGTTGCGGCGGGTTTGTCAGCCGCTGCAGGTGTGCTTGCGGGCGGCGCTTTGGTGACCGCCGGCGTTGCCGGCGCAGCTGGCGTGGCTGCAGGCCTTTCAGCGGCGTCTACGGGGGCGGGTTGGTAAGCCGCTGGTGCTTGCGCAGCTTGCGTCTCGCGCGATTGCATCTCGCCGATGCGTTCAACCGCGGCCACACCACCGGCGGCGAGCCCCAAGCTCAGCAGTGTCCAGCCCAGCCCAGTCTTCTCCTTGCCACGCCGGCCATCGATCGAGAGCGATCCGGGACCTGCCTCGACGACCGCCAGTGCAGCCGCGATCAGAACCAGGTTGTACTCGTAGCCGCCCTTGTGGGACCACGGTCCGTTTTTGGCGTGAACGTGCTTGATCGCCATCAGCATCGACCCGATCAGTGGGGCCGCCGCAAACGGCGTCTCGAAGCCCGCCGCGAACGCGGCGCCGCCAACCGCCTCGCTGGCGCCGGCAACGATTGCATTGGTGCGACCGGGACGCAGTCCCATCGCGTCGAAACCCTGCGCAGTGGCGTCGAGACCTTGGCCGTCGAACCAGCCGAACAGCTTCTGCGTTCCATGTCCAACGAACAGGCCGCCCACGACGGTGCGCAGTGCCAAGCGTCCGATCTTCATCTCTTACCTCTCGGTTGTGGTCGTGCGGTTAAGAAGCTACCCGGTTTCCGTGCGTTTCAGCGCTCGGACAGACTCAACACGGGCAACTTATCGGCTTCGCGCTCCCGCCGAGCGATCTCTTCCCGCACCACCGGCGCGACCTCGGTCCCGAACAGCTCGATTGCCTTCATCGCCTCGTCGTGCGGGACCGAGCCGAGACTCATCTGCCCTACGTAGCGCTGGTTGCCGAACAGTTCGTGCTGGGCGAGGATCTTCTCCGCCACGGCTTCAGGCGACCCGAGCGCAACCGCGCCGCGCTCGGAGGTGAGCAGGTCATATTCGCGGCGTCCGGAGGGCCGCCATCCGCGCTCACGGCCGATCTTGTTCATCATCTCGAGGTAGGGCGCGGCGAACACGCGGTCGGCCTCGCGCCGGGTGGGCGCGACGAAGCTGTGGGTGTTGATCGCGACCTTGCGGTTCGCGTAGCTCTCGGGGCCGTGCCCGAACTCGTCCCAAGCCTGCTTGTAGAGCTCCACCAGCGGGCCGAACTGCTCCCAGTGACCGCCGATGATCGCGAGCGTAAGCGGCAGTTGCAGCTGGGCCGCACGCACCACGGACTCCGGCGACCCGCCAACCGCGACCCAGATCGGCAGCTGCTCTTGCAGCGGGCGTGGGTAGACGGACTGGTTGTGCAGCGCAGCGCGGTGCTTACCGGACCAGTTGACCGGGTTGCCCTCACGGATTTTCAGCAGCAGCTCGAGTTTCTCGGCATACAACTCGTCGTAGTCGTCGAGGTCGTAGCCGAACAACGGGAACGATTCGATGAACGAGCCGCGCCCGGCCATGATTTCGGCACGACCGCCGGAGATCAGATCGACCTGCGCGAACTCCTGGAACACACGCACGGGGTCGTCGGAGCTGAGCACCGTGACCGCGCTCGAGAGCCGGATCTTCTCCGTCCGTGCGGCGACCGCGGCGAGCGCGACGGCCGGCGAGGAGACCACGAAGTCAGGCCGGTGATGCTCGCCGACGGCAAACACGTCGAGGCCGACCTGATCCGCCAGCTGCGCCTCCTCCAGCAGGTTCTTCATGCGCTGCTCGCCGCTGGGGCTTGCGCCCAGGTCCGCGAAAGTGGCTAGTCCGATCTCAAAGCTCATGTAGACAGCGTAGCAGATACTTGCGCACTCAACTATATGCTGTTCGCACGCACGAACTCAGCGGCGGCCGGCGGGACCGAGCTTGCGCTCGAGCCAGGCGATCGAGCGTTCGAGCTGCTCGATCGTGGCCTTGTCGACAGCGTTGATGCCGAGCTCGCGATTCACCCAGGCGTTCACGTCACGCTGCCCGGTCCGCTGCTTGCGGGCCAGATCCGACACCAGCCGGTGACGCTGATTGCGCAGCTTGGCGCGGCGTTCAAACGCGGGAATATCACGCTTGCCGGTGATAGTGGCTTGCTGGCCACTATCACCGATCGGGACCGGCACAGGGATGGGCGCCGGACGCGGCGGGGGTGCCGGTGCGGTGCCCGGCTCGGGGCCGAAGAGCGACATCTGCGGGGCGACGTCGGCGGCCAGCGGCTCAAAGTCCAGCTGCGCAGACTGTTCGTTGACGCGGCGCTCAAGCTCGTCGAGCTCGCCGGTCTCCTCGGCCGCCTTGACCATGTAGCGCAGCTCGGTTTCGACGCTCGCGGCGTGGTCTCGGAGGATCGTGTCGGCGGGGATGTAGAGCCATGACGGCTCGGCTGCCCGTCCCGGGATCGTGCGCACGAATCGGCCCACGATCTGGCGGAAGATCAACGGCGTCTTGGACGCGGTCGCGTAGACGCCGACCCGCAGTCGCGGGATGTCGACGCCCTCGGAGACCATGTTCACGGCCACGATCCACGGCTCCTGCGAACCGGTGAAACGTGAGAGTTTGTCGGCGGACCTGGAGTCCTGGTGCAGCACGACCACCGGCGAGTGACCGATCAGCTCGTGCAGCAACTTGGCGATTTTGCGGGCGTGGTCAGAGTCGGCGGCGATCACCAGACCGCCAGCATCGGGATGGCTGCCGGCGCGCAGGGCACTGAGCCGTTCGCTCGCCTCGCGCAGGATCCGCGGTAGCCCGTCAGGAAGCTCGGTGGAGATCGCGGTTCGATAGCGGCGGCTGGCCTCGCGGGTGCTGAGAACGTCGTCGAACGAGGACTCGATCACATCGTCCCCGGAGCGCCATGAAAGCGTGCCGTCGTAGGTCACGAACACGACCGGCCGGCAGACGTGGTCATTGACGGCGTCAGCGTAGGTGTAGGACACGTCCGGCTCGGCCAGCCCGTTGCTGTCGTACTCGACGCCCGGGATCGCAGTTGCGTCGGAGCGGAACGGAGTGCCCGACAACAGCAGCCAGCGTTTGGCCTGGGCGAACGCCTGGTTGAAGGACTCGCCCCATGCCAGCTCCTCGCCGAGGTGATGGGCCTCGTCGGCGATGATCAGCGTGCGCTCGCGCGTACCCGCGGCCCACTGCTTCGGGGCCATCGCGATCCGGGCGAAGGTGACGACCACGCCGTGAAACCCGGCGGGGGGCCGCGGAGAGTCGGCGTCGGGCAGCAGCTCCAGCCCGAGCGCATGCGCCGCCCGTGCCCACTGCCGCGTCAGCGGCGCCGTGGGACAGACGATCACGATCCCGTCAACCGCCCGCCGCAGTAGCTCGCGGCGCGCGAACTCCAGTGCCGGGCGGGTCTTTCCGGCCCCCGGTGCGGCGGAGATCAGGAACGAGCCAGAGTCCCAGGACTCCATCGCCGCCATCGCGCGCGTCTGCCAATCGCGCAGGCCGGCGATCGGCGGGGGTGTCGAGCCAGTGGGCTTGTGGAGCGTCGCGGCTGCCGGTTCAGCGGAATCTTGGGCGGGCGTGTGCGAGCCTCGCCGGCGCGCTGGATCGGTACTTGTGGCAGTCACGGGCGACCCATAGTGCCGATCGGATCGGACGCCAGCGGGGGTCGGCGAATCATCCCTGCAAGTGACCGGATCGGGCAGCGGCAGAGCTGGGGCTGGCAGCGCGGTAACGTAATTGGTATGACGAATGAACGCAGCGAGACCGCCGACGCGCCGTTCCAGCTCACCGATGAGGAGTGGCGTTCACGGCTCACTCCCGAGCAGTACGAGGTGTTGCGTCACGCAGCCACCGAGCGCCCGTTTACGGGTGAGTTCCTGAACCTTGACGAGACCGGCACCTACACCTGTGCGGGTTGCGGCGCAGAGCTGTTCAGCTCTGGCACCAAGTTCGATTCACACTGTGGCTGGCCCAGCTTCTACGACCAGCTGGACCTGGCGAACGTGGTGACGCGCGCCGACAACAGCCACGGCATGGTTCGCACCGAGGTCCTGTGCAAGAACTGCGGCGGCCATCTCGGTCACGTGTTCGAGGACGGGCCAAATCCGACTGGACTGCGTTACTGCATCAACTCTCTGGCTCTGGGCTTCGAGCAGGAGTAGAAGCGCCCTCTTGGCTTCGGGCAGGAGTCGGAGCGCCCTCGTGGCGGGTCGCGGGCGACGGAGTCTCTGAATTTCCAGCAGTTGAAGGACCGGCGGGCTCGTCGCCGACCGCGTCGTTGGCGGCTCGCTCGTCTGCGGCCGAGTTGTCGGCGGCCTGCTCGTAGTCGGCCTCGATCTCCTCGCCGGCGCGCCGCTCACGCAGTTTCACCATCACGAACAACACGATGATCCCGACGCCGACCGCGATCGCGGCTCCGACCCCGACCGTCTCCATTACGTGAATGACGGCATTGCCACCGAAGTAGCCCGCCAGCCCGTAGGCGGTTGCCCAGGTGATGCCGCCGAGCGCGTTCCAGAAGAAGAAGGTGCGGAACCGCATGTGGTTGATTCCTGCGAGCCACGCCACGGCGAAGCGGATCAGAGCGATCCAGCGACCGATGAACACGGTCTTTGAGCCATGCTGCTTGAAATAACGATCGCCTGTGTTCATGACATTGACGCGGCGCGCGCGCAGCGGTCCAGGCCCTGTCAGGACATCGCGCCCGAGCTTGCGCCCGAGGAAATATCCGATGTTGTCGCCGACGATCGCTGAGGCGGACGCGATCACAATCACCAGCACGATGTCGAGCTTTCCCTGGCTGGCTAGCACCGCAGCGAGGACCAGCGCGGTCTCGCCGGGCGAGGGGATGCCCATTGATTCAAGGCCGATCAGAGCGGGAAGCAGATAGCCGAGCCCGCTGTTGACGCTGAAGATCGCGCCGAAGCTTGCGATGGCCGCGATGAACGGGATCATCGGCGTAGCTCAGCGGGTCGTCGGGATCGGCGCAGCATCCAGCAAGCTTAGAAGCCGTCTTGCGGTCCGCCGGCGGTCGCGGTGTGGCCGCGGCGGCTCAGGCGGGGGTCGAAGCGGACTCTGCGGTCCGGGCGTTTGCGCGCCGCAGCGTGAGCGTGAACGTCGCTCCCTGCTCGGCGTCGTCGCGCAGTACGAGCGTTCCGCCCATGCGCTCTGCCAGCTCGCGGCCGATCGCCAGTCCGAGGCCGAAGCCGGCCTGTCCGCCAGTCTCCGTGCCACGCTTGAAGCGCTCAAAGATCAGGGCCCGTTCGTCCTGAGCGACACCTGGCCCCCGGTCGGAGACACTCAACGTCGGGCGCTCGCCGGGGACGATAGTGACCGCCACTTCGCTGCCGCGTGGCGCCACCCGCAGTGAGTTGTCGAGCAGGATCCGCAGGATCCGTGCGACGCTGCCGGGGTCGGCCATCACCCAAACCTGCTCGTCGCTGTCCCGCAGGACAGCGCTCACCCCGCGCTCGCGGATCGGGATCTCGAACTCCGCCAAGACCGCGCGCACCAACTCCCCCAGCTCCAGCGGTTCGGAACGCAGCTCAACCTGCGCGTCGATGCGGCTGAGATCCAGTAGGTCGGCGGCCAGGCGGCTGAGTCGCAACGACTGCGCACGCGCGCGGTCCAAGAGCCGCGCGGCGTCCTCCAGGTCGGGATTCTCGGACTGCAGATCCTCTTCGAGCAGCTCGAGCATGCCGTTCAGCGAAGCCAGTGGCGTACGCAGCTCATGCGACGCCGTGGCGACGAAACCGCGGCGTGCCTGCTCCTGGTGGCGTAGACGGCGCTGCATGATCGAGAATGAGCGCGCGAGGTCACCGACCTCGTCGCGAGTGCGGTCGGTGGGCAGCTCGAGCGCGGCTCCGCTGCCGCCGACGGCCATCTGCAGCGCCGCTTCGCGCAGACGGCGGAGGCGGCGCACGAGCGTGCCGGCCAGGGGAATCGCGAGCATCAGCATCAGTCCGATCGCGATCAGCGCAGCGATCTCAAACGCGCGCCGCACCGCGTCGACGGCCGCCGGAATCTCGTCGATCGATTTACGGATGATCAGCACCGCATCCTCGCGCTTGTGGCGGTGGGTCAGCGGGATTGCGGCGCGAACAACCTGGTGGCCCTGGATGTTTCCGAAGCTGTAGACGGTGTGGTGGCCCTGGTAGGCGTCGGCGACATCGTCGGTCACGCCCGGCCCTACCGGTCCGACGTCACGATCGGTGTCCTGGTGACTGGCGGGGCGATGATCCTTGGTAGCCGGGTTCGGCGGAGGCCATACGATCCGCCCGGCTCCGTGTTGATCGATATAGCCAACCACGCCGACAAACGACGCGCCGACCGTGCGTTCCACGTATCCGACGAAGCCCGCCATTTGGCCGGCCTGGTATCTCGCGCGGTCGATGACTTGCTGTGTCTGCTTGTCCGGGTGCTTGACGTTGACGTGCTGAAGCGCGATCTCCGGGTACGGGATCTTCGCAATCTCGCTGATCGCTCCGAAGTGCTCGACTGCGCGCACCTCCCCCTTCAGCGTCTTCTGAGCCGCGCTGCGCAGTGAATCCTCAAGCCGCGGGAGCAGCACCACGGCAGCGACCGCGAGCGTGATGATCGTGGTGCCGATCACCGCGCCGACGAGCCGGCCACGGAGGCCCAGGGCACCCCAGCGCAGCCGCTCCAGCCGTTTCATTTAGGTCTCCTCGGAGGCCCTGACCGAATCTGGGATGTACCCGGACATGTCAAGGTTGCTGCGGAGTCAGGGACCCGGAGGCACCCTTAGGTCCCACCGAGCCGGTAGCCCGCGCCGCGTACGGTGACGATGTATTGCGGCTTGTCGGGCTCGGGCTCAAGCTTTTCACGCAGGTGGCGGATGTGGACGTCGATCGCGCGTGGGTCACGGTAGGCGCTGTCACCCCAGATCGCGCGCAGCAGCTCCTGGCGGTTCAGCAGCCGGCCCGGATCGTCCATGAGCGCATCCAGCAGCTCGAACTCGCTGAACGTGAGCTTCACGAGCTCACCATCGAACGAGACCTCGCGGCGGGAGCGATCGAGTGAGATCGGCCCCACCGACACGACCTCGTTGCCGAGTCCACTGTTGGCGCGTGCGCCCGAACGGCGCAGCACCGCGCGGATCCGGCTGCGCAACTCGGCCAGGCCGAACGGCTTGGTCACGTAGTCGTCGGCGCCGGCCTCAAGGCCCAGTACCGCGTCGGCCTCGGAGTCAAGCGCCGTGAGCATGATGATCGGCACGACGTTACGCCTTGCACGCAGGCTGCGGCAGACCTCATAGCCGTCGGGGCCGGGACCGAGCGCGACGTCCAGCAGCACGATGTCGAAGTGCTCGCTGCCGGCCATCTCAATCGCTGTGCGGCCGTCCGGCACGGCGGTCACCACGTGGCCCTCACGCGTGAACGAGCGATTCAGCATTTCCCGCAGGTCCGACTCATCATCCACGACCAGGATGTTCAGTGAGACGTCGCCGCCTGAACTCATAGAACCGTTTTAGCTGTTAGGTCTTGCGTTGACAAATCGTGCTCGATCGTATCGCTCGCGGCGTCGGAATCGGTTGCGTGGCGTTTCGCCACCATCCCTTCGGTCGCTACGGCCCACAGCACGGTCAGCCAGGTTGCGGTCGCCATGACCACGTGCAGCCAGACCATTCCGGCCGGCAGCTTCAGTTCGTATTGGACTGCTCCGAGGATCCCCTGGCCGGCCAACAGGATTCCCATCACTGTCAACGGCGAGGTCGGGTCAACCTGGTTCCCGGAGCGTTTGACCTTCAACAGCCACACGAAGATCGTGGAGATTCCGAGCACGGTCGCGATCGTGCCGTGCAGGTTCACCGCCCACTCGAGCGTGTCCTTACCGTGGATCGTTAGCCGTACGATCTCGTGCAGCTGGGAGCGCAGGCCGCCCGAATGCGGGCCCGCAGCCGTGGCCAGCGTCCCGCCGAACAGTGTGAGTCCGGTGAGCACCGCCAGGACGCGCACGCACCAGACGATCAGTCGATCTTGGGTGCGCGGGCGCCAGCCCGGAACGTGGGTCGCGTTCCACGCCAGCCAGACGCAGAAGATCAGGATCACCATGCTCAATAAGAAGTGGCTCATGACGAAGCCGGGAGCCAGGTGCTCGCGGACCGTGAAGCCGCCCAACACAGCCTGGCAGAGCACCCCGACCGGGATCGTGGCCGAGAGCCACACGAGGTCACGGCGGTAGGGCTTGCGCAGCAGCGCCATGATGAAGATCACGACCATGATCACGCCCACGCCTGCCGAGATCGCACGGTTTGAGAACTCGATCAGCGGATGCACCGAGAGCGGCGGCGTGATCGTCCCGTAGCAGTGCGGCCAGGTCGGGCAGCCGAGGCCCGAGTCGGTGAGGCGCACAGCGGCGCCCGTGAAAACGATGAAGGTGAGGAGCGCTAGGGCGACGTAGGAGGCGATTTTGAACTGTCGCTCACTGACCTCAAGCCCACGCAGACGGCTGAACATCGCGGCAGATGTTAGAGGGACGAAGCTAAAGTTGGCTTGTCAGCGCTAGCGCTGTGTGGCTTCGCGCGCAAGGGGATGAGCGCCGAGCCAGTCGAGGATCACATGCAGCCCGTCGTGCAGGCTCACCTGTGCCTCCCAACCAAGGTGTTCCATGGCTTTGTCGACTGCTAGGCAGCTGCGACGAACCTCGCCCAGGCGCTCGGGTTCGTAAACCGCCTCCGGCAGGATCAGGCCGCGTTCGCGGCCTACTTGCCTGAGGACGTCGATCAGCTCAAGCAGCGTTGTCTCATGCCCGTTGCCGACATTCAGCGATCCCTGGTAGCTGCTCGCCGCCGCGACGAGGTTGGCCTGCACGATGTCACTGACGTCGATCCAGTCGCGAGTCTGCAGGCCGTCGCCGTAGACGATCGGAATCGCGCCCGACATCAGCCGGCCACAGAAGATCGCCACCACGCCGGCCTCGCCGTCGATGTCCTGGCGCGGTCCGTAGACATTGCCGTAGCGCAACGTGATCGTCGAGATTCCGTAGAGGCGGCTGTATAGGTGGAAGTAACCCTCGGCCGCGAACTTGCTCTGTCCGTAGGGAGCGAGCGGGTGGATCGGGTAGCTCTCCGGGGTGGGGATCTGATCGGCCTCGCCATAGAGCGCACCGCCGGTGGAGGTATAGACCGCGCGCATCACCTGATGCCGGCGGCACGACTCCAGCACGTTCACGGCTCCGAGCACGTTCGTCGCCGCGTCCAATCCCGGCTCCTCCACGGACGAGCGCACGTCGATCTGGGCTGCGAGGTGGAACACCAGCTCCGGCATGGCGGCCTGGAAAACATGGTCGACGGCGGCGGCGTCGCGAACATCAACCTTGTGCAGCACGGCTCCGGCTTCGATCGCACCCGCGAGGTTGTTGCGCTTGCCGGCCACGAGGTTGTCGATCACATGCACGCGGTCGCCGCGCGCCACCAGCGCGTCGACCAGGTTCGATCCGATAAAGCCGGCGCCGCCGGTGACCACCACGTTTGTCATCGTGCGTGCAGGATAGGCCGCGGCGCAGCGGACGCGGAATATGTTTCACGCACTCCCGCGATCGCGCACACACGCGGGGTGTCGAGCAAGGCCGCCGCCGCGAGCGCGTCAGGCCTGCGGGTACTCGAGCATCAGCGTGACCGGGCCGTCGTTGACCAGCTCGACCTGCATGTCGGCACCGAACACCCCGCGCTGGGCGCCGGTTCGCTCGCAGAAGCGCTCGTACAGCGGCTCCGCGACCCCGCCCTTGGCGGCGCGACCCCAGCTCGGTCGGTTACCGCGACGGGTGTCGCCGTAGAGCGTGAACTGCGAAATGCAGAGCAGCTCGCGCTCGCCGAGCGGCTCGTTCATGCGCCCTTCCGCGTCGGAGAAGATGCGGAGGCTGAGGACCTTGTCCGCCAAGCGGTCGGCGGCCGCTTCGTCGTCGTCGGTCGATGCGCCGAGCAGTACCAGGAGCCCCGGCCCAATCTGACTGACGCGCTCCCCCGCAACGGAGACGCTGGCGCGGGTCACGCGCTGCACGAGCGCCCTCACAGAGTTTTTTCCATCGCAACGTGCTCGATGTCTGCCTCGACGAACTCGCGTCCCCGGGCCACGTAACCGGCCTGCTCATACAGCGAGCGCGCGTAGGTCTGGGCGTGGAGCACGAGCCGATCGGCGCCGCCGGCGAGAGTCTCGGCATCGGCGACCTTCAGGAGGTCGGTGGCTACTCCCTGGCGACGGGCGGACGCAGACACTGCCAGGCGACTGAACTGCACCGTGGCGCCGACGAACACCAGTCTGCAGGTGGCGATCACCTCGCCGTCTCTCAGTGCGATCAGGTGCAGCGCGCTGTGGTCGCGACCGTCGCGTTCCTCGCTGCGCGGGACACCCTGCTCGAGGCAGAACACCTCGTAGCGGATCTTCAGCGCGGCCTCCATCTCGTCCTTGGTTGTCACCCGTCGGATCTCCAAGCCCGAGTCCGTTTGAACGCTTACGACAGGTGCGATTGATTGGGGTGACCTAGCGTGGGAGAAGATGCGCACGATGTAGTTCTACCGCTTATTTGAGGGCCTTGAGAGGCTCCGTCCGAGGTTCTGCTTAAATACTCGATATCCTCTGATTCGGTTAGCGGTCGGAGGCAACCGCTGTCCTCAGCAGTATCTCGCGGTATCGGCCATTGCCGAACCGCCCCAATTGGGGTCGTATTGATTCGTCCTGCGACCCGTTGCTTGAGACCACCTTGTTCTGTGCTTGTTAATGGGTGATTCCACCCCGTTCCCCAGTGCCGCCGCCATAAAGCGCGCGGAAAAGCTCACACGTGAGCGCTTTGTCTTTGACGGTGAGACCGTCGAGGATGCCATCGCCCCTGGGTCGGTTCGCCGCCGCGCGCTCGATGCAGCGCTGCTCGAGGTCGACGCCAAGCTAAGCGTTCCCTCGCTGGAGTGGCGCCAAGAGTTTTCGCTGCTGCTGGGACTCGAGCGCGTGCTCTCCGAGGAGGAGCCCAAGCTCGAAGACGGGACGACGCTCAGCGCCCACCAGGTTGATGCGCTGTCGGGCACGCTCACCGCGCTGCTCGCGAGCGCCGCCGTTGCAGGGGGTCCGCCTGTCGAGGAACACATCGTGGCCGAAGGCGGCGACGGTGAATCCGAGCGTCAGGCCGAGGGCGACGCCGCAGCTGACCTGGCCGCCGACACCGACCTTCAGTTGGAAGCCGAGTTCAGCCCAGAGGTCGAGCTGGACGGCGATCCCGGCGACGACGATTTTGACGAGATCCTGGTCGAGTTCGACGAGGACGAGGACGAGGTCATCGACGACGAGCTCGATGACTCGAGCGACGACGAGCTTGACGGCGCGATCGACGACCAGCTCGACGACACGATCGAGGATGGGGTCGACGCCGAAACCGAGGTCGAGGTCGACGTCGACGTCTCTTCTGACGAGGAGCCGCAGGACTGGGTCGACGACGCCGAACTCGATGACGACATCCTTCCGGAAGGCGCGGCCGACGACCCCGGCGCAGAGCGCCGCTTCTGGTTCGAGCACGCGACTGGCGCTGGCAAGACAGTCGCCGCGATGGGCTTCGTCGAAGCGTCGCGCACGGGTGGCGTACTGATCCTCACCCACAGACGCAACCTGGTCGACCAGTTCATCGGTGAGATCAAGACCCGCGGCTACCGCGACCGGCTGTGCAAGCCGCTGCTGATCGGCGAAGACGCTGCCAACGGTCCGGTGACCGTGGAGACCTATCAGTGGTTCGTTCGCAACGCGGGCAAGATCTCCGACGCCTACACCGTCGTGATCTGCGACGAGGCCCACACCGCGCTCGGCGAGAAGACTTCCGCGCAGATCCGCAGCTGGGATCGCCCGATCTGGATCGGCATGACCGCGACCGGGGCATTGATCGCGCGACACGTCACCGACCTCTTCCCCACCCAGACCTCGCGCTTCGACCTCGCGCAGGCCGCCCGCCGAGGCGTGATCGCTCCGCTGCGGTGCATTCGCATCCCTCCGGGACCCGGGGTGCGCACGATCGCCAAGGTGCCTTTGCGGCGCGGCGAGGTGGATACCGAGTTCGACCAGGAGCTGTTGGCCGAGCTGCTCGACCACACGCCCTTCAACCTTGCGATCGCCGACCTCTACAAGACCCGCTTCAACGGCGTTCCCGGCGTCGTCTACGCGGCGGGCGTGAGGCACGCCTACAACGTCGCCGAGTCGTTCCGCGCCGTCGGCATCAAGGCGATGGCGGTGTCCGGCGAGACTCCGAAGCGCGAGCTGGCCACGATCCTGGCCGATTACGAGACCGGCAAGGTCGATGTGCTGGTGAACGCACAGCTGCTGGCGGAGGGCTGGAACAGTCCGCGCGCGACCGTCTGCATGCACCTCGCGCCGACCGCCTCCAAGCGCATCTATCAGCAGCGGGTCGGTCGCGTCACGCGTCGTCATCCCGGAAAAGAGGCCGGAATCGTGGTCGATTTCGTGCATCCGGCGACCAAGCACGACGACCCGGTCGTGACCCTGCATTCACTGTTAGACCGCGACGTCTACCGTGGCGGCGCGATCGTGGTTGGACCGGTCCGGCGCGGCCGCGGGCGCCGCGTGCGCGTCGAGCGTCGGGTACTTCCGGTCACGCCCGAGCCGCAGCGGCGCGCGATGGTGTTCGAACGTGAGCTGTGGCGGATCGCGGTGGAGAACCTCGATTACGGCGAGCAGCGCGTCTGGGCACAGCTGGCCGGCGCACGCGTGACCCCCAATGGCTGGCGCCGCGCCAAGGCGATGCTCCACTTCGATCGTCAGGGCGAGCTGAAGCGGCTGTTTCTGCTCACCGCGTTGCAACGCAACAAGAGCCAGCAGCTGCGTCTGCGCGCGCTACAGGAGATCGCGGCGTCAAAGGACGCCGACGCGTTCACCACGGGCGTGGAGATGATCGGCACCTGGAACAGCCGCGACGAGCGTCGCGAAGGCGTGAAGGTGATGCTGCAGGCGCTTGCCGAGCGCCGCATCGGCCGCCGCGACCAGGCCAACAACTGGATCTGGCAGCTGGCCGAATACACGCGCGAGGTCCACGAGGAGTACGCAGTCCAGCGCTGGCCTGAAACCAAGCGACTACTGGGCCTGCTGGTGAACTCATCCGGGGCGGCACATGCGCGCAACGCACGGCGTCTGGTGCACGCAACCCGCAAAGAGGACCGGCGCCTGTCGGCGGCACTGCTGGCCGCGGCGCTCGCGCACACGCCCGAGGCAGCGGACGCGATCAACTCCGCGCGACAGCGCATGGCCCGCAAACCGGCGGCATTGGCCCGCGAGCTGCTGCGCAACTTCCCCAAGGGCAAGCGCGGCAAGAACCGCCGCCGCAAGGGTAAGAACGGCGACCAGAACGCCGCCGAGAAGACACTGGCGACCGCAGCCGTGGGCGCGACCGCCGAGACGGCAGCAGCGTCGACCGCGCCCGACGACACCAAGCTGACCGGCGCTTCCAGGTCGACCGAGAGCGGCGCCGCAACCGAGACGTCCACCACGGGCGAATCCACAGCTCAGCCAGCCGCGGCTGACAGCACCACGGCCACGACCGCCGCGGGGCCATCGACCCTCGAAGCCGACGGTGGGACTTCAGGACCGGCTTCGGGAAGCGAAGCGGAGCCAAAGGCCGCTCCCCGTCGCCGTACGCGCGGGCGATCGACCAACGCCAGGCGCGCCACCAATGGAAGCACCGCCAGGGGCGCGACCAAGTCAGACGCCAGCTCGCCCAAACCCGCGGAATCACAGCCCGAAGCTGAGGCCAAACCTGCCGAGGCGGGCGCGGAGACCAGCGTCGCCGACGACAAACCCGCTGACGAAACGCCCAAGCCGCGCCGTCAGAGGCGTGCGAACGCCGCGAAGGCAGAGCCCAACGCCCCGGAGAGCGACTCGGACCAGACTCAGACCGACTCTGCTGAGGCAAAACCGGCATCCAAGCCTCGAACCCGGCGCACCACCGCCGCCAAGACCACGGCCGCGAAGCAGCCGGCGACGGTCGCGAAGAAGCCTGCCGCGAGGAAATCGACTTCGGCGGCGAAGCCGTCCACGCGCAAGACAGCGTCCGCCAACGCGACTGGCGCCGCGAAGCCGGCAACCACGCGTAAACCAGCGGCCACACGTAAGCGGCTACCACACGACAAACGGCTACGCGCGCGACAACCCCTACGCCCGAGCCGGCCGACGTTCCCCAGCGCGAGCTCGATCTCGACGCAGCCTGAGCGCCGACCGACTCAGTTACGGGTCGGCACAGCAAACGCCTCGCGGGCCGCGTCTACCCGACCGCGGATCACGCACGCATGCGCGTGATCGTTGATCAACCCCATCGCCTGCATGAACGCGAACACGGTCGTGGGACCGACGAACTTCCAGCCTCGCTTCTTTAGATCCTTCGAGAGCTTGACCGACGTCTCGGAGGTCGATGCTGACAGCGGTTCCGATACCTCGTCGGGGCCGGCCTCATACTCCCAGAAGTAGGCGGCGAGTGAACCGTACTCGTCAGCGAGCTCCACGGCCCGGCCTGCGTTGTTGATCACTGCCTCGATCTTTCCGCGGTGGCGGACGATCCCGGCGTCCTCAAGCAGCCGCTCAACGTCGGCGTCGCCGAATCCGGCGACGACCTGGAAGTCGAAGCCGGCGAACGCGCGCCGGAAGTTCTCGCGCTTGGCCAGGATCGTGCGCCAGCTCAGTCCCGATTGGAAGCCCTCGAGGCTGACCTTCTCAAACAACCGGATGTCGTCGGCAACCGGAAAGCCCCACTCACGATCGTGATAGTCGAGAAACTCCGGGACGGCGCCCGCCCAACCGCAGCGGGGTTCACCATCGGGTGCCAGGTAGGTACTCATGCCCGCTGAAGCTAACAGCCGCAGCTCACGGACTGCTGGCCTGTGCCGGCCCCGAGCCCGCTGCTGCGCTCGGGTCGGCCACTGTCGTCGTCCCAGACGCTGTCGTTGGCTGGTGCGCCGCCGGGGTCGGTGACACCTTGTCGGACGCCGCCGAGTTCATCCTGCGCTCGAGCAGCAGCGTGACCACGTAGCCGACGACCACGCCAACGATGATCAGTGGCTCAACGTCCGAGCCGGCGTGTGAGCCCAGCACCGTGGCAAGCACGACCGCGGTGAGCGGGAGCCGCAGCAATGCGACGGTGGCCGTCCCGAGCCCGACCAATACGGCGACTTGGACCGGATACCCAGGAAGGCGCGCGCAGATCATCCCGATTGCTGCGCCAAGGAACAGGGCTGGGAAGGTCGGGCCACCGCGGAAGCTGCCAAGCGAGAGCGCATAGGCGATTCCCTTCATCACAACCAGCAACACCAGGGTCCCCACGGTCCAAGCCCCCGCGTGGGCGACCAGCCCAGGAAGCGCCGACTGACCGGAGAACAGCACCTCGCTGCTGCCGACCCCCGTGATCTGCTGGAACAGAATCGCCAGGATGGCGATCACGAGCCCGACGACCGGCAGCACTACCACCAAACGGCGGCGAGACACGGTCGCGTAAGTGAGTTTGCCTCCGAGCATCGCCACGCGGACCAGCGCTGCGACCAGGCTCGCCACTGCGATGGTCCACAGCACCTCCACGAAGGTCACGTGTTTCAGCGGTGTGAGCGGCAGCGCGCCGAGCGAATATGCACTGCTGCTGAGGCCGCTGAAATGACCGATGCCAACGGAGACGAGCGTCCCAATCCCTGCCGCGAATAGGCCCGGAACCAAAACGATCCGCAACTTGGGGCCACCGATGGCGGTTGCTTCGATCAACAGCACCGCCGCGATCAGCGGCGAGTCGAAGATGAACGAAACCGCCGCGAAGGCGCCCGCCGCCACGACCACAGCCGTGACTTGGTCGGGTGTGTCACGGCGCAGAAGCTGAAGCGAATAGGCAGCCAGGCCGCTGCCAAGTGCGATCAGAGGAGCCTCCGGTCCGAGCACGAGACCGAAGCCGATCGTCGCCGCCCCTGCCGCAATGACTCCCGGCAGGAATCGCGGATTGGGCTTGCCTCCGCCGAACGCCAGGCCCTTAGCAGGGATATGTCCACCGTCACCCGGCAGCCGATCAATCGCCAATGCTGCAACCAATGCGCCGAGCGCGAGCACCGGCAGTGGCCACCATTTCGGCGCCGTGCCCTGGTAGCCGAGGGCGTGCGGGAGGTGAACATACAGCTCCTGCTGCAGCTGGTAGGTCCCCATCAAAAAGCACCATGCCGCCAGCGAAACGATCAGGCCGATGATTCCGACCATCACCAGCAGGGCGATGAAACTGCGGCTGGCGATCGTCGCATCCGCCTGCTCCGAGGTGAGTTCCTGCGCCGGCGGTGTCGATGGCGCTGCGGGGTCACTCATGTGGCTGGAACTCCTCGCCGGGGGGTTCGCCGCCGGGGGTCCGGGAAGACTCCTCGTCGGGCATATTCAGGCTGATCAGGGTTAGACCCAGTGCCGCGAGGCGCTCGAGTACAGCATGGAGCTCGCTGGCGTCGGCGATCGTGCCGGTCATCTCGGTAACTCCGTCGTGCGGCCGGATCTTCATACCTTCGAACGCTGACGCGTAGCGAGACCGGATTTCGCCACGTATGACCAACCGGCACTGCTGAGCCACCATACGTGCCAGCATGCCCGCGGCCCGCCGGGCCGTGGGCCGTTTGACTACATATCACCCGGGTGATTCGATCCGGTCAGCAGCCCAAGTGCGGTGGCGCGGGCTACAGCTTCGGGCTGAGAGGTGACGCCGAGCTTGCGGTACAGCTCGCGCGTGTGGGACTTGACCGTATTTAGCGAGATATAGAGCTCCAGACCGATCTCGCGGCGCGACAAGCCGGTGGCGAGCGCCTGCAAGACCGCGTGCTCAGCAGGGCTCGGCTGCTCAGTGAGCTCCCTGCGATGGCCTGTTTGAGCTGCGATCAGCTCGCGCTCGACAATTGTCAGCAACGCCGGAAGGCGTCCTGGGTCGGTGAATTCCGCCAGCATCCGTCGTGCGCGCTCAAGGTCGTTGGTGGCGGCCGTCAGTCGCGACCTGGCGATCCGCACCTCAGCCAACACCAGCAGTGCGTGGGCGTGCCCGATCGTCGGATAACTCGTACGCCGCAAGAGCTCCCCGCGCTTTGCCGAACGCTCGGCCGGATCCAGCGCGCCACGCTGCAACTCAACCCTGGCGAGCGCCAGGTGCGCGAACGTCAGGATCCACGATTCCGTCTCGAACACCTGGTGCGCGAAGTCGATCGCCTGTGCGGCCCATGCTGCGGCGCTCTGTGTGCGACCGTGCTCGGCCTCAACCAGCGCCAGCACGCCTAGCGCGGCGACATATCCGTTGGTCGCTTGGGTGGCATCCGCTTGCCCCACCGCCTCCAGCGCGCGAAGTCGCGCTCCCTCCGTGTCATCGGCGAAGAACAGCCCCTGAGCGAGGCTCGCGAGCGCCCCTACCGTCAGTACCGGTGCTCCTCTGCGGGCTGCGCTCACCGCGCGGCGTGCGTGCGCGACCGCGGCGCCAACATCGCCGCCGTCGATTGCGTCGGCGTGCGTCAGCGCCACCCCTACCTCCAGGTAATCGGTCCACAACGCCGGGTGCCGCTCACGCGTACCTTCGGCGACTGCGAGCAGCTGCCGAACCTCGACCGGTGGACGACCGAGCAATGCTGCGGCTACTGCGCCGGCCACTGGAACTTCAGGACGCTCCGCGAGCCTGTGCGTGGGCAGCCAGCGGATCCAGCTGAGCAACTGCGCGAGGCGACCGCTCCAGATGAACTCGAGGTGATGATCGGCAACCAGCTCCGCCACCATCCCGTCATCGTCAGCGGCGGACGCGTACTCGATCGCATCCTCTACAAGACCCTGATCGACACACCATCTCGCCGCTGCGCGTCGCGGTTCAAGCGCGCCGTCGCGTCCCAGCTCCAGCCGCAACACCTCGCCGAACAGGTGGTGATAGCGGTACCACTCGCCGCGGCCGTCGAGCGCCACGAGGAACATATTCGACCGTGAGAGATTGGCAAGTACGGCTGCCGAATCCGTGCGCCCGAGCACGGCGTCACAGAGCGACGGCGTGAGCCGCTGAAGTATCGCCGACCGGACCAAAAAGTCACGTAGGTCAGGACTGAGCGCGTTCAGCACCTCGTCGGTGAGATAGTCGCCCACGTCGCGGGTACTGCCGTCGAAGCTCCTGACGCCCGCGTCAGGGTCATCGAGGTCACGCAACCAGAGCGCCGCTAGATATACCCCGGCCGGCCACCCCTCCGTGCGCTTGACCAGCAGCCTGACGCTGTCGCGGCTGAGCTCGACTTGCTCGCGGCGCAATAGCTCGACGGCTTCGTCGACGGTGAACACCAAATCGCGCGTGCGTACCTCGATCAACGCCCGTCGAGCCCGCAGCCTCGCGACCCCGATCTGGGGGTCGGTCCGGGTCAGTGCCACCACCCGAACGCCGGCCGGGAGCCGCTCGATCGCCTTGGCGATTGAGCGCGTTGACGGTTCGCTGGTCACGGTGTGAAGATCATCCAGCACGATCGTGAGTGGCCCGCCGTACTTCACCAGGCCGTTCATAAGCTCGTCGACGGCCACGTCAACACGCGCGGCGCGACCGCGCAGACAAGTGAGTGCCTGACCCCCGACGCCGCTGGCGATGCGTTCCAGGCCCGTCGCGAGATGCGTCCATAGCCTCACCGGGTCGTTGTCCGCTGCGTCGAGGGTTACCCACATGACGGGTTCAGGCCGCTCGGCACACCACGACCGCACCAGCGTTGTCTTGCCGTAACCGACCCCGGCTCGGACGAGCGTGAGCGGTCGTTCGACGTGCTGGTCCAACAGCTCAAACAGTGCACGACGGACCACGACGCCCGGATGCAGCCGCGGCGGAAGCAGCTTGGCTTCAGCCACGCGGACGCCTGCGCTCCCTCCTTCGACAGTCACTGCGCCCATCGCAACACCCCTCACCGCTCGTCCCGCAGAGGGTCAATCACCCGGGTGAACTGTACGCGAGCCAATGCCACGCGGCAAGATAGCCGCCAGGATTGACGGTGCTATGCCCACAAGCGGACCATGCCGGCCGAAGGTCGTGACGTCGTGAGCCAGGTGATCCTGCTCTCGCTCACCGCGTCGCTGAATCCGACGCTGGTCGGCGCGACCACCGTGATGATGCTCCTTGACAAGCCGGTGCGTTTGATGGGCGGCTATCTGTTGGGTGCCTGCTTGACAAGCCTCACCCTGGGGCTGGTGATCGTGTTCTCGCTCTCGAACTCGAGCGTCGCCAATTCGACCAAGCAAACGATCAATCCGGCCATCGACATCGCCCTAGGGGTGGTGCTGTTGGTGATCGCGATCGTGCTGCGCACTCAGTCCTACGAACGCCGTCAGCGGCAGCGCAAGGAGCGCAAGGCGGCCAAGCCCGACAAGGGACCGCCGCGCTGGCAGCGGGAACTCAGCAAGGGCTCAATGCGGACCACGTTTGTGATCGGCGCCCTGCTAACCCTCCCGGGCGCCTCCTACCTGGCCGGACTCCACGAGATCCACGAGCTTCACTATTCGACAGCAGCTACGGTCGCCACCGTGATCGGGTTCAACATCGTGATGCTGTGGCTGCTTGAGGTGCCGTTGCTGCTGTTTGTCGTGGCACCGGATTGGACCCCCGGGGCGGTCTCCAGAGCGCGCGCCTGGGTCGTCCGTCATACGCACGTGTTCGCGGTCACAGGCTGCGCCGCGATCGGGATCCTGCTTGTGATCAAGGGAATCGCGGGGCTGATCAACTAGTCATGCAGGCAAAGACCGCTTCGACGGCCGCAGCCGGCGTGTTGATGACGCTTGCTACCGGCCAGTTCCTGATGACACTGGACAGCTCGGTGATGAACGTCTCGATCGCGACCGTCGCGAAAGATGTCGACTCGACCGTTACTGGCATCCAGACCGCGATCACGCTCTACACGCTGGTGATGGCCGCATTGATGATCACCGGCGGCAAGATCGGGCAGATTGTCGGGCGCCGCCGAGCGTTCATGATCGGCTGCGTGATCTACGGCTGCGGGTCAGCCGTGACCGCGATCGCGCCGAGCCTGCCGATTCTGATCATCGGATGGTCTTGCCTGGAGGGCGTCGGTGCGGCGCTGATCCTGCCCGCGATCGTGGCGCTTGTGGCCGCCAACTTCGCACGCGATCAGCGACCGCAGGCCTATGGGCTGGTCGCGTCGGCGGGTGCGATCGCGGTCGCGGCGGGTCCGTTGATCGGGGGCCTGTTCACCACCTACCTCTCGTGGCGGTTCGTGTTCGTCGGCGAGGTTTTGGTCGTGCTCACGATCCTGTTGCTAGCGCGCAAGATCGAGGACCCCCCGGGGTCAGCTGGCGCCGCGTTCGACGTAGTCGGCGCGGTGCTGTCCGCGCTGGGGCTCAGCCTCGTTGTATTCGGCATCCTGCGCTCCGCGTCTTGGGGTTTCGTGCAGCCCAAGGAGGGCGCACCGACCTGGCTGGGGCTGTCGCCGACGATCTGGCTGATCCTCGCCGGTGGGGTGACGATCTGCCTGTTCCTCGCATGGGAGAACCGCGTCCGCGACCGCGGCGGCGAGCCGCTCGTGAATCCTCAGATTCTGCGCAACAAAACGCTGCAGTCGGGGCTCACCTCGTTCTTCTTCCAGTACCTGCTTCAGGCAGGCTTGTTCTTCGCAGTGCCGCTATTCCTGTCGGTGGCGCTCGGCCTCTCGGCGATCGAAACCGGAATTCGACTGCTGCCACTGTCCGTCAGCCTGCTGTTGGCCGCGGCCGGAATCCCGAAGGCCTTCCCCAATGCCTCGCCGCGGCGGGTCGTGCTGTTGGGCTTCGCCGCGTTGCTGGCGGGCATCATCGTGATGGTCGGCGCGCTGCAGGCCGGAGCCGGCCCCGGGATCGTCACCTGGCCGATGCTGCTGGCGGGCTTCGGCGTCGGCGCACTGGCCTCCCAGTTGGGTGCGATCACGGTCTCGTCGGTCCCGGATCGCCTCTCCGGTGAAGTCGGTGGACTGCAGAACACGGTCACCAACCTGGGCGCGTCAATTGGCACCGCGCTGGCGGGCGCGGTGCTGATCGCAGCCCTCACGACAACGCTGTCCACGAACATTCAGGCCAATCCTGCCGTTCCTCAGGCGGTGAAGTCACATGTGACGACCGATCTCAGCAGCGGCGCCCCATTCGTCTCCGACGCCGACCTGAACGCTGCCTTGAAGCAGGCCGGCGTCAGTCCCGCCGCCGCCTCCGCAATCGTCAAGGAAAACGAGACCGCGCGCCTGGCGGGACTCCGCTCCGCGCTCGCGGTTCTTGGCGTGATTGCCGTGCTGGCGCTGCTGTTCAGCTTCCGCGTGCCGGCACAACAGGCGACCAAGCCCGCCGAGCTTGAGGATCCGTAAGGTCTGTTGCCGGTCGGGCCTGGTTATTGGTCTGAGCTCAGACCGTACCGATGTGGACCTCGCCGGCCTCGATCGTCGTGACAGTCCCGTCCGCAAGCCGCGCGAGCAGGCCGCCACCGGATCCGATCCCGACTGCCGTTCCCGAGGCTTCGCCAGTCGTGGTTTGCCAGGTGAGTTCGCGACCGCGCAGATAGTCGCGTTCATCGAGCATCGCCAACACCTCCGCATCGGACGCTGCCAGCCAGCGTTCGAGCGCCGCCAACAGTCGCTGAAGCACCGCTTCAACCGCGTCCGGGGTCAGTCCCAACGTCCCGGCACGGGCTCGCAGCTCCGGCGGGAGGTCAGCGGGCTGGACCGCCACGTTGAGCCCGATCCCAAGCACCCCCCAGCGCTGCTGCGGACGGCCCTCGACCAGAATCCCCGCGACCTTGCGACGGTCGAGCATCACATCGTTTGGCCACTTGATCTGAGCTTGCCGCGACCGTTGATCGCCTGCCGGCGCGGCGCCGTGAAGCGGTTTGACCACCTGGTCGACAGTCTCTGCCACCGCGACCCCCGCCACCAGTGACAACAACGGTGAGGGATCTCTGACCACCAGCGAGACCAACAGTGAGCTTCCGGGCGGCGCGCTCCATGGGCGTCCCTGACGGCCGCGTCCGGCGCTCTGTTCGGCGGCGGTAACCATCGTTCCGTGCGTGGCACCAGCGTCGGCTAGTTGCCGCGCGACACGATTGGTCGAGTCGACAACCTGAAAGTGGCGTCGCGGGTTACCCAGAGATGTGGCCGGCAGCTCGTTCACTAGCCACACACCATATTCTGCGATGGTCGGCATCCCACGTCGGCCCCTTAAGCGCGGTACCCAAGGAGCACGCATGAGCAGCCAGATGTACACCTACGACGAGAAGATGACAGCCGAGATTCTCGACTACTGTCGTGAGCGGCTGTCACTGGACCCGCTTCCGCTCGATGCATCGGGCGGGAACAAGGCTCCGCTCGAGGCTGCAATCGACGGGCTCATTACCGCGAACGGACGCGATCCGCAGGCTGTGCTCGATGTGTTCACGCAGGTGTTGGCGCTGGCTCATGTCTCGGTCGACAGTCCCAGATACCTGGCGTTCATTCCCACAGCCCCCACCCAGGCTTCGCGGCTGTTCGACATGATCATCTCGGCCTCGGGCATGGCGGGATCGTTCTGGATCGAATCGGCCGGCCCGATCACCGCGGAAAACCAGGTCCTGTCGCTGCTCGCGCAGCTCGCCGGGTTTCCGCCGACCGCGGGCGGCGTGTTCGTCTCCGGCGGCTCGGCCGGCAACCTGTCGGGGCTCGTAGTAGCTCGCGATACGGCCAAGCGTCGCAAACCCGAGCTGACACGGATGCGCGTGGCGATGAGCGACCAGGCGCACGCGTCCGTCGGCAAGGCGGTACACGTGATCGGAATGGAGTCGTTCGTGGTCCCGACCGCTGACCATCGGCTCGAGGCCGACGCGATCGAGGCGGCGCTCGACGACGATCCTGACGCCGAAGATGTGGTCGCGGTCGTGGCCACGGCCGGAACGACCAACGCCGGGATCATCGACGACCTCACCGGCATCGGTGAGCTCGCGCAGCGCCGCAACATGTGGTTCCACGTCGACGGCGCGTACGGCGCCGGCGGCCTGTTCTCGCCGACGGTGCGCGAGCGCATGCGTGGCCTCGAACTCGCGGACTCGTTCGTGGTCGACCCGCACAAATGGATCTTCTCGCTGTTCGACTGCGCCGCGCTGATCTACAAGAATCCGAACCTGGCACGCGCGGTGCACACCCAGGACGCCGGCTACCTCGACGTCGCCCACACCGACGCCCCGGCGGACGAATGGAACCCGAGCGACTACGCCTATCACCTCACGCGCCGCCCGCGCGGACTGCCGTTGTGGTTCTCGCTCGCCGTGAACGGCACCGACGCCTACGCGGAGGCCGTGGATCGCGGTATTGACCTGGCAAGCTGGACCGCCGATCAAATCCGCGAGCGCGACGAGCTCGAGTTGATCCGCGACCCCGAGCTATCGGTGGTCGTTTTCCGCCGTCTGGGCTGGGGCGACGCGGACTACCAAACCTGGAGCCAGAAGCTGGCAGATGACCAGATCGCATTTGTAATGCCGACCGTGTGGGACGGCGAGACCGTCGCGCGGCTGGCGTTCCTGCATCCCGACACCACCCGGGAAATCGTGCTCGAGATCCTCGACAGCATGCGCGACGCGTAGCCGGGCTGCTGCCAGTCGACGGCGACGCGTAGCGGGGCTGCGCTGCTAGTCCACGGCGACGCGTGGCGGGGCCGGGTGCAAGTCGACGGCGGCGCGTGGCGGCCGCGCCGGATCGCTGGGCGCGGCCGCAATGTTTCAGCTGCGCGCGCTACTTGGTCAGGTACCAGTTCTCAGGCGTGAGCAGGCCGACAGCGTTGGCCGCGTAGCCGCCGAGCTTGTTGCTGATCAGCATCCCGGCGCTGAAACCCAGGGTCCCGATCGGTGTCGGCTGCCATACGACGGGCAGATCCTTCTCCGCGAACTCGGAGTAATTGCGCATGCTCGAGACTGTGTCGCTGGCCGAGCTGGTAAGCGTCCGCATGATCAACGCGTCCATCTTCGGGTTGCTGTAGTTGGACGGATTGGCGGTAGCTGATCCCATGAAGTCCTCCTCCCCGCTCGGATAACCGCTACCCAACGTGTAGATCCAGCTGGCGCCGGGATTGGCCGCCTCCCAGGCACACTTGGGTTCCCGCGGCGTGCACTGCGTCATCGTGGCGATGAGGGTGTTGAAGGGATGGTTGGTGAGCGTGATCTTCATTCCGACCTTGCCCGCCTGCGACTGCAGATCCTGCATCTCCTCCTGCATCGAGGTCATGCCCGACACATAGTCGAGCGTGAACGCGAGCGCTTTTCCGCGGGCGATTCCGGCGCCGCAGTCACCGCTCCCTGTGCCGGGTTTCTCGCAAACGCTCTGACCGCCGGCCACGACCCTCCAGCCGTGCTCGCCCAACAGCGTTTTGGCGTCGGACACGGAGAACGGGTATGGATTGGTGGTGCTCGAAACGCCGGCCAGCAGCTTGTTCGGCGGCGCGGGCGGCACCGGACCGTAGGTGGCCACCGCCGCTCCGTGCAGGAAGCTCTTGATCCAGCCGGGCTGGTCCACCAGATGCTGGAGCGCCTGACGGAAGTAGAGCTGGCGGAATATCGGCCCGACCGTCGGGTTGTTCAGATTCAACGGGAACGAGTTGTACGAGTACAGCGAAGCCATATTCACGTCGTAACCCTGACTCGCCAGTGATGCCGTCAGTGGCTGGTATTGGGATGGGATGTAGCCCACCGTCAGCCCGGCCGGCCCGGTCGACTTGATCTGATCGATCAGTGACGCTTCCGACGTGAATGGAACCTCGACGAATTTCGAGATCGACGCCTTGACCGGCCCCGAGTAGGACTTGTTGGGCACAAACGTCACCCCACCATTGCTGGTGGTACTCGCGACTCTCCAGGGGCCGTCGACGACCCGCCAAAGCGGTGAAGAGCCCCAGCTGCCGATCTGCTGTCCCTGCGCGTTCAGGAACTTGTAGACCGCTAGCGCACCCCGTTTGGTTGTGTCGGGGAGGTTTGCGGCATCCGCGTTCGGAGCTTTCTGTGACAACGACGTACGGTCCCACGCCATCGGCATCGGCGTCAGCTGTGTGAGCTCGGAATACAGGATCCAGTTCGGGTTATAGGCGCGATTGAAGGTCAGCTGGAAGGTGCTTGGGTTGACGGCTCGATAGCTCGTGACGTTGTCGGGAAACTTGCCTGGTGAGTAATCGCACCACACCGCCGGGTCGGCTTTGAGCAGATTCATCCAGAACACGAGGTCGCGCGCCGAGACCGCTTCGCCGTCCGACCACTTGAACCTGTTCAGCCGAATCGTGACGGTTTTGCCGTGGTTGCTGAAGGCTGGTTTCTGGCCGACAGAATCGCTGAAATCGATCGTCGGTGAATAGTTGTTGCCCTCCCAATAAAGCGGCCGGTACAACATCGTGGTGAGGTCACCGAGGTTGCTGTTAATGCAGTACTCGGAGCTGTACATCGGGAAGATGTAGTTCGGCGGCGAGCCCGCACTCTCGGCGAACGTCACGGTGCCGCCACTGATGCGCGCGCCGCTACCTCTGGTCGGCTCGGTCAACCCGGGACCGGTCTGTTTCAGGCCGGAGATTGCAACCACGCCGCCGTTGCCATGATCGCCCGTGTCGGAGGCGCCCTCCGAACCGCATGCGCTTGCCAGTCCGGCGAGCGCTATCAGCGCGACCGTCGCGGCGATCCAACGTTGAATTCTGTTTGTCAGCGGCACCGCGCCGCCCTCCTCACTTCGAATGTCATCAGTCGTGCGTCTGCGCCAACCATGCGAGCGCTGGCGGGTGTTGGTCTTCGAGCCAGTGGCCGCCACCGGGCACGATTCGCAGCGTCGCCTGCGGGAGCAACGCCGCAAGCTTCTCGCCATGCTCGAGCGGGACCAGTACGTCGGCGTCGCCGTAAACCAGCAACGTCGGCTGCTTCACCTGCGTCAATTCGAACCCCCACGGCCGCGTGAACAGCGCGAGGTCGTCGTGGACCCACCCGTCGAGCGACAGCGCCTGCCATTCCCTGGCCACGACCTGTTCGCGGTCGCGAACCGTAGCGCGGCTCAATACCGCCTGGTCAGATGGCGGCAGCTGTCGCAGCCAACCATCAAGGCCAACCTCGGGATCCGAGCAGCCCGCGACGAATGCGCGCAACGGAGCTTCGCCGCCGCGGGCGATCATTATCTCCTCACGCGTCTCGGGCAACATTCCCTCGGAGCCGTCGAAGCCGTCCGAGCCGACCGGGCCCAGGCCGACGCTCACGCAAACGCGCCGCACGCGATCGCCCAGGACGGCGGCGGTTGCGAGCGCGTGCGGACCGCCACCGGACACGCCGATCGTCGTGAAGCGCTCGACGCCGAGTTGATCGACGATCGCTGCCACGTCAGCGGCGACGCTCGCCACGTTGCGGGTCGGCTGCGGCGCCGAGCGTCCGTAGCCGGCCCGGTCGAAGCTGATCAGCCTGATCCCGAGGCGATCGAGATCCGCGAGCTCAACCGGCAGATCCAGACGACAGCTGGGAGTGCCGTGGTGGAAAACCACAGGTTCGCCGTCGGCAGGACCCACAACCTCGACAGCCAGATTGCGTCCGGCCTCGACTTCGATCAGCAGCGGACGCTCAGGCACGATGCTCCGCAATGATCTCGTGGACCAGCTCGTTGACCTCGTGGCTGCGCCTCGGGCCCCACAGCGACGCGTGCCCGTGACCCTCGAGCAGGTGGAAAACCCCGGTCGGTGCCAGCTCCGCGACCTCGCGGCCATAGTTCGGTGGTGCCTGCACGTCCTGGCCGAATCCGACCACATGCAGTGGTACCGAGCAGCTGGCCAGCTGCTCCAGGCAGTCGAACGTGTCGCACGCATCCCACTGCAGCTCCAACGAGCGTTCGTTCTGGTTTCCCTCTGCGGCGCCAAACCCGGCGTACTGCTGCTTCAGCGCCTCCCAACTTTCGAGATCCCCGAGCTCGTCCGCCGGGTTCAGGCTGGCGGCGTAGTGGCAGATCGCAAACAACCCGGTGAGCGAGCCGCCCGCCTTGCGCAGATCGATCTCGGCTCGCATGTAGTCGTGGATCCAGCCGTAGCTCTTGCCGGCCGTCCCCATCGGGATCGCGAGCGACACCAGATCTGGCCGGTCGAGCGCCAGCTGGGTGGTGATCATCGCCCCCATCGACTTGCCGACGACGATCGCCGGACCGTCGCATACGTGCTCGATCAACGCCGCTGTGTCGCGGGCAAAGTCGGCGATCGTCCAGGGCGCCGGCTGCTCACAGATCGTGTTTCCGATTCCGCGGTTGTGAAAGACGATGTTGCGAAAGCCGGAGAAATGCGGCAGCTGCCATTTGCACCAGGTCCATTCGGGCAGTCCGCCTCCACCGGCCACCCAGACGATGTCCGGCCCGGACCCGGATTGCTCGTAATAGATTTCGGTTGGTGTGGCGCTCAGCATCGGCATCGGTAGCAGGACTCCTGTGTAACGGTGAGGGCGACGCCTTAGGCGCCGACCCGCAGAACCTCGGTTGGCAGTGTTGAAAGCGTTCGTGCGCCGTCGGGTTCGAACACGATCGTGTCGACGATCGCGACGTGCAGACAGCTCTCGAAGTTGGTGACGAGTCCGTCGGGGATCAGCTCGTCATTGGTCTCGTCGTGCGAGCTCCACATCAGCTCTCCGACCCAGTCCGGCGCAAACGACAGCCCGAGCTCATAGCCGCCCGCAAAGTAGGCGTCCGCGGGCACCCCCGCGTCCGCGAAGTAGTCGCGCAGTGCCTTGCCGAGCGCTGCGAAGCTATCACCGGCACGGTGGCCGTGGATCACGTCAAGTGCGTCCCCAGCTATGGCAGTGAGCGTCACCAGCTCCGGCGCCGGCGGCCCGAACGACAGGACTCTGGTGGCGCGCGCGTGATAGTGGCGGTAGGCAGCGGCCGCATCGGCGTGGAAATACTCGTCCTCACAGATCCGACCGTGGCCGGACAGCAGATGGGCCCAGGGCTCGGGTGGCCCCGCGAACACCGACTCGTGGATGGCGGCAGGTTCCCCGCCCGCCTCGATCACCCCGTCGATGTAGTGGCGCCAGGCCTCGAGTCCCGTGATTCCCGGTTTCGCGCGGGCCTGCAGCGCCCGAATACCGGAGTCACAGCAGCGCTGCGCCTGCTCGATGTACGCGATCTCTGCCGCTGACTTGCGCCGGCGCGCACCGCGAATCGTCACGGTCGCATCAACTGGCTCGCTGCCGCTTGCCCGCAGCGCGGTGGTGATCGCCGACCATACGGCCGGGCTCGGGACCCAGCTGTAGTCCTCGAGCCCGATGCGGTCACCGAGCCATCCCTCGCGCTTGAGATTGTCGGTCAGGAACCGCGTGAAATCGCCCAGCCCCGGTTCGGAGGTCAGGCTGGAACCCGGGATCAGACGCACATCGTCCAACACGCACAAGGCCGCGAGCTGCCGATGGAACCCGGTCTCGATCAGAAACGCCTGCCCGCTGTCGCTGCGCAGCACTATGCACTGGCAGGGCGGCGTCGCGGTGCTGGAGCCGGAGCGGTACCAGCGCGACTCGTATCCGGAGAGCCAGCTCATGGTGTCAGGGGCCGTGATGATCAGCGTTGCGATTCCGGCATCGTGTGCGGCCGCGCAGAGCGCGGCCCGGCGATCGGCGTACTCCGAGTCGGCGAAGGCCCGCGCCTGCGGGACGCGCGGCTCGGCCGCGTCGGTCGCGGCGAAGCGCAGCGCCCGTTCGATATCAGTTCTCACCTGTGACCCTTTCCAAACTCACGACGATCTCATCGCCGTCATACCAGGCGGCGTAGGTTCGTAGGCGCAGCCGCGGATCGACCGCGCAGCGGCCGCTGCGCATGTCGAAGTCCCACTTGTGCCAGGGGCAGCGCACGTGCAGCATCGACCCATCGCTGCGGAGCCGGCCATTCTCGGGCGTGAGCCCGGAGACGATGCGGCCGCCAGCGAGCATCGGGGCGCCGCGGTGAGGGCAGCGGTCGAGGTATGCGAGCGGCCCTTGCTCGGTGAGCGCAACCACCACCTGGTGCTTACCGAGCTGCACGCCGACGGTGGCCGACGCTTCGAACGCGTCCCGGGGAATGCGCACGGTGGTCATGTCAGCACCGGGGTTCGCTTCAGTCCGTAGAACGCGACCGCGTTGTCACCGAGGATCGGTGCATGCCATTCCTGTGGGAGCGCGCGCAACGTCAGCTTGGGATCGTCGAAGTCCCAATGCGGGTAATCGCTGGCGAAGCAGAGCGTCTCCCAGGGGCGGATCGGTTCAACCACCCCGCGCAGCGCGGCCTCGTCCTCAGGGCTTTCGAGCGGCTGTGTCGTGAAGCGGACGTGATCCCATACGTATTCGGAAGGCGGCCGAACACAATGCGGTGTCTCACTGCGACACGAGCGCCAGTTGGTGTCAAGCCGCCAGAGCAGTCCCGCATAACCCGCCACACCCCCTTCCATCAGCATCATCCGCGTGCGCGGAAAGCGCTCGAAAATCCCGTGATAGAGCACGGACGCCAGGTGGCCGTGCAGGCTCGCCGCGAGCAACGCGTGATATTCCGAGTAGAAGTCGGGATGACCGGCGCCGGTGAGTGGACCGGCGAGCCCCACACCCTCGAAGTGCACGTGCACCGCGACCGGTAGGCCGGTCTCGTCCGCCGCGTCCCAGATCGGGTCATACACGTGGTTGCCGTAGGGAATGCGAGCACCACCGGGGAGGAACACTCCCACGAACCGGTCATCGGAGGCCCATTTGCGGATCTCTCGGGCCGCCGCGGCCGGATGCTGGGCGGGAACCACGATCGTCCCCCGAAGACGACTGTCGGCACTTAGCCAATTGTCTGCCAGCCAGGCGTTGTAAGCACTGCACAGCTGCGCCGCGAGATCCGCGTTAGGAAGGATCGAATAGCCCGCCGGCTCGTCCGGGATGGCGATCCCGTAATCGATCGCATAGCGGTCCAGCAGGTCGCTGCGGAGCTGCGAGAGTTCGAACCCCGGCGTGAGCACGTCGGCGACAGCTGAGGCGTCGTAGGTGTCCCGGCGCAGCCACCCGGTTGGGTGCTGCCAGGGGTATCCAGGGATCGAAAACCCAAACGTGCCCGACTCGGTGATGAGCGCGCGCGTGTCTCGCGTGAGGTACGGATGGAGCTCAGACAGCGATCGGTAGCCGAGGTGGATGTCGCAGTCCACCCGAGCGGCTATACTGTCCGTATCGTGAACATTCATTATCACTAAACCCTACATGAAAATTGAAGCCAGGGCAAATGGATACGAACTCGACTACCAAATCGCTCGTGCGCGCGATGGAGATCCTGCGCGTGGTCGCCGCAACCCCCGACGGCATCTCTCCGGCGCAGGTCGCCGCGGAGATCGATGTACCGCGGCCGACGGTCTACCGGCTGCTGGCGACGCTGGAATCGGTCGGGATGGCCGAACGCGATGGCGACGGGAGGTGGACCGCGGGCTATGAGATGGTGCGGCTGGGACAGACCGTCGGAGCCACGCGCAGCCTCGCTACGAGGACTCATCCTGCACTCGAATGGCTGGTTCAGCAGACCGGTGAAACCGCAATGGTCGCCGTCGTCCGAGGCGTCTGTGATGTCGAGGTGATCAGCCAGATCGACGCGCCCAATCTGCTCGGGGTCGCGGCGTGGGTCGGCCGCCCCGTTGACCCTCACGCCTCAGTCGGCGGCAAGCTGTTGCTGGCAGACCTCGACGAACCGGAGCGCGGCCAACAGATCGCTGTGCTGCCGCTGCGACGCTGGACGGACGCCACGATCACCGACCCGGAGCAGTTCGAGGCCGAACTGCAGCATGTCCGCGCACAGGGTTACGCCGAGACCATCGACGAGCTCGAAGCAGGGCTGAGCGGGATCGGTGCCGCGATCCGCCACCCGAGCGGGGCGATCATCGCGGTGCTCGGAATCTACGGTCCAACCGCGCGGCTGTGCGGAGAGCGCCACGACGAGTTTGTCGGCGCGGTGACCGAGGCGGCCGAGCGGGCCGCCGCGGCGCTGTAGCCCTGACCGACCGGCCTAAGAACCGCGTCAGCCGCGGTTTGCGGCGATCAGCGCAGCGACCAGCCCGTCGATGTTGCTGTCGCTCGCCTCGACATCGGGCTCGAGGCCGTGCTGCCGCAGCTCGTCGCTGGTCACGGGACCGATCGAGACGATCCGCGGGCGCCGATCGCGCGCGAGCCAGGCGGACGCGCCGCCGGCCGACTGCAGGAAATTGCGGACCGTCGAGGCCGAGGTGAAGGTGATGAAGTCGCTGGCCGCGGTCGCCTCGAGCTGGTCAGCGGACAGTGGCTCGACCACGGTCTCGTAAACCGCCAGCACATCAACCTGCGCGCCGCGATCCGACAACGCGTCTGGCAGCACGTCACGCGCCTCCGCCGCACGTGCGATCAGCGCGCGCCTGACGCCGAATTCCTCGCCGACCGAGAAGACGCGATCGAGCTCATCCACCAGCGCCTCGGCCACGGCTACCGAAGGCACCAGGTCGGCGTCGATTCCATGTTCGCGCAGCGCGCGGGCGGTTCCCGGTCCGATCACGGCGACGTTTGCCGTGGCCAGCGCGCGGGAATCGCGAGCCGACGCACGTAGTCGCTCGAAGAAGCTCGCAACTCCAACTGGGCTTGTGAAACAGACCAGCTCATACGACCCGAGCTCGGGTACTTCGGCGTCAAGTACCTGCGTGCGGATCGTCGGCGCGACCACCACCGAGGCTCCCAACTCGCGCAGGCGCGCGGCCAGCGCCGACGCCTGTGTACGCGCGCGCGTGACCGCGACGCTGACCCCGAACAGCGGTCGTTTCTCGATCCAGGCGAGCTTGTCGCGCAGGGCGGCAACCGGCCCGAAGACGGCGATCGTCGGGGCTTTGATCGCCTGTTCAACGGCGTCGGCAGCGACCGCTTCCAGCGTCGACACGAGGGCCCGCTGGCCGGGCATCGTGCCGCGGTGTACCAGCGCTGCGGGCTCACTCGCGGGGCGACCGCCTTCGATCAGCCGGGAAGTGATCAGCGGCAGCTGTTTGACGCCCATGAACACGATCAGCGTGCCGGGGAACGCGGCCAGCGCCGCCCAGTCGAGGTCCGAGTCGGTCTTGGCCGGGTCCTCGTGACCGGTGACGAACGCAACCGACGACGCGGCGCCGCGGTGGGTGACCGGGATCCCGGCGTAGGCGGGAGCGGCGATGCCGGAGCTGACCGCGGGCACGACCTCGAACTCGATCCCAGCCTCAACCAGCGCCTCGGCCTCCTCCCCTCCGCGTCCGAACACGAACGGGTCGCCGCCCTTCAGCCGCACCACCGACGCCCCGCTCGACCCGTGCGAGACGATCAACGAGGTGATCTGATCCTGGGGCATCGCGGGCCCGTGGCCCTCCTTGCCCGCGTACACGAGCAGCGCGTCGGCACGGGCGCCGTCGAGCGCCGTCTCCGGGATCAGGCGGTCATAGATGATCACGTCGGCGGACGCGATCAGTTCCAACGCCCGTGCGGTCATCAGCCCTGGGTCACCGGGGCCGGCACCGACGAGATAAACGGTCATGCGGCCACCGAACGCACGCTTACGCCGCGAGTCAGGCGGACGCTCATGTCCTGGCGGCGGCCTGCTCGGCGCGATCCAGCAGATCCCGCGCGCCGGCGGCGATCATGCGCTCGGCGAGCTCGCCTCCGACCGTGGCCCAGGGGCCGACCAGCGAGTCTGAGATCCATTCGGAGCCGTCGGGCAGGCCGACCCAGCCCTGCAGCTTCACGGTGCCCTGCTCCGCGCCCGGTACACCGTAGACGCCGATGGGGGTGTGGCACGAGGCTCCCAGCACCAGCCCGACCTCGCGTTCGGCGCGAATGCACATGTCCGCGGCTGGATCGGTGAGCTTCTGCACGGCCTCGAACACGCCCGAGTCAAGCATTCCCACCTGCACCGCGAGCGCGCCCTGACCGGGTGCCGGAACCAGCGTGTCGAGCACGCCACCGGCGGCGTCCATGCGACCGAGCCGCACCAGTCCCGCGGAGGCGATCACGATCGCGTCGGCATCGCCGGCGGCGAGCTTGCGCAGGCGGGTGTCGACGTTGCCGCGCATCTCCACGATCTCCAGATCGGGGCGCAGCGCCTTCACCTGTGCCGCGCGCCGCAGCGACACGGTGCCGACCCGCGCGCCGGCAGCGAGCGCGTCCAACGACGGCGCGCCGCAGATCACGTCACGCGGGTCCTCGCGGGTGGTGATTGCCGCCAGCAGCGTGCCGTCGGCCAGTACCCCGGGGACGTCCTTGCACGAATGCACTGCCATGTCGATGCGCCCGTCCAGCAGCGCCAGCTCAAGCTCTGAGGTCCAGCGCGCCTTATCGGAGAACGCCTCGCCGCGGTCACCGACGGTGCTGACCACGACGATCTCCGCGCGCACGCCCTGCGCCTCGAGCCGCTCCACCACCTGCCGGGCCTGTATCAACGCGAGCTCAGACCCGCGCGTTCCAACTCGCATCAGCGCACCTCCGCGCGGTCTCACCAAACCCCGGCCCAAATCTTCCCTGGACTCCGGCAGTGAGCGAATCTCGGCCAGATCCGACGCGCCGGCCGCGGCAGCGTCGATCGCCTCATCCTCATCGACGGACAACCCGAAAAGTTCTCTTACCAACGCCATGCGGGCGTGCACGCGGTCGTCGCGCATCTCCTTCATCTGCAGCGTCGGTCGGTGCAGCAGGCGGTTCACGATCGCGCGTGAGAGCGTCGTCAGGCGGGCATGGTCGTGTTCGCTGAGCGACTCCCACTTGCCGTGGTTCTCGGCCACGACCATGTCTGCGATCGCCTGCGCGCTCGAGCGCAGGGCGGCGATCGTCGGCAACACCTCGAGCGAGCCCAGCCACGTGGCAAACGCCTGGATCTCCTCCTCGACGATGCCCTCGGCCTTCAGCGCCTCGCCCTGGCGCAGCCGGTGCGCCCGCGAGACGACCGCCTGCAGGTCATCGACATCGAACAGCGTCACGCCCGGAATCTGCGCGCACGCCGCCTCGATATCGCGTGGCACCGCGAGGTCCACGAGCAGCAGCGGAGCACCCGAGCGACGGCGCATCACCGCTGCCAGGCGCTCGGCCTCGATCAGCGGATGCTCGGAGGCGGTCGTCGAGATCACTACGTCAACCGTGGCCAGGACCTCGTCGAGGTTTTCGAACAACGCCGACTCGGACCCGAGCTCGGCGGCGAGCGCAGCTGCCCGCTGCACGTGATGTACGGCCATGAACACGACCTGCGCGCCCTGGTTCAGCACCGGTCCCGATGCCAGCCGTCCGGTTTCACCGGTGCCGAGGATCAGCACCCGCTTGCGGTTCAGCGACCCGAGGTTCTCGCGCACGAGCATCGCCGCGGCGCCGGGTGCCGATAGGTGCCCCTCTGAGATGCCGGTCTCGGTGCGCACCCGCTTACCGGTTGCCAGCGCCGCGCGGAACAGGTGCGAGGTGAGCGGACCGAGCGTCTCGCGCTGCTGCGCAAGCTCGAACGAGCGCTTCACCTGACCCTGGATCTGATCCTCGCCGACGATCATCGAGTCAAGACCCGAGGTGACGCGGTAGAGGTGACGCGCCGCCTCGCAATTGTGATGGGAGTAGATCGCGCCGGCGAGCTCGGTCGGCCGCGTGTGCGCATGGCGCGCGAGCATCCCGAGTACGGTCGACTCGGCCTCGACCGGATCATCGACCACCAGGTACAGCTCGGTGCGGTTGCAGGTCGAGACCGCGACCACCTCCTGCACGTCCCCGACCCCGTGCACATCACGCACGAACGCGTGCGCGACCTCCTCGGTCAGCGCAAGCCGCTCCCGCACTTCGACCGGCGCGGTCTTGTGCGAAACGCCGATCGCCAGCAGCTCGCTCACGCTACAGGTTCCTGGGCGTGGCTCTGATCGCTTTGCGCCGGGGCTGGTCTTGCGGGACCTGCCCCGGCCTGGGAGGTCTCGTCGCGCTCCTCGATGAGCTTGCGCAGCTCCAGGATTTCGCGCTGGTTGCTGATCAGCCGCTTGGCCATGATCCCCACGTAGATGATCAGCACGAGCGCGGCGACGATGTAGGCAGCGGCCACGTACTTGCCGGCGCTATGCAGCGGCAGCGCCGGAGCAATCGCGAACAGGAAACTCATTGTGGGGCGGCGCTCCTTCCGAGCGGGCGGATTGCATCGTCGCCGAACGCCAGGCGGCGCAGGCGGCGGGTCTCGATGCGGGTCATCTTGGCGGCCATCTCATACTTCATCAGCAGCGCGAACAACAGCGCGCAGGCCACCAGCGCTGTGTAGAAGGTGAGCTTCATCGAGCCCGGCAGGTTGCCGCCCTGGAGGTTCAGAACCCGCGGGTGCAGATACTGGGTGGCGAGGTTCACGGTGATGAAGTTGATCGGCACGAACGCACCGCAGACGATCGCGAACACGGCCGCGTAACGCGCCTGCCGCTCCGGGTCCTCGATGCTGAAGCGCAGCGGCTGGTAGGTGCAGAACAGCAGGATCACGATCAGGAACGAGACCAGCGTCGGCTCGGACCAAACCCACCAATGCCCCCACGAGGCCTTGGCCCAGATCGAGCCGCAGATCAGGCCCGGGATCGAGAAGATCAGCGACATGTGGATCGCCACGTACGAGCGCATGTCCCACACACGTTTGCCGGTGCGGATGAAGGCGATCGCGTAGATCCCGCCGAGCACGAACCCGCACAGCGAAACGATGCAGAGCGGCACGTGCAGGTAGAAGATCTTCTGGACGAAACCCTGGTTGGCGTCGAGCGGCGCGTAGAAAAAGATCAGCGCCAGGGCTGCGGTCACCAGCACCGCTGTGGCGATGGTGAGCTCACGCATGTGCTTGACGTGGGTGGTCATCGGGTGTTTCCAGGGAGCACGCTAGTCCTCGAGCAAGTAATCGAACACCGCAAAGGCGAGGAGAGCGTTGAAGACATCATAGAGTCCCGCGACGGCAAGCCACTTCACCTCGGGTGAGCCGCTCGCGTGCACCGTCAGCAGTGGGCCGATCCCGCGGGCCGTCGCGATCAGCGCCGGCAGCAGCAGGATCAGTCCGATCATCGGCCCGATCAGGTCGCGCGCGCGAGTATTGATCGCCAACGCCGACACGAACGTGCCGATCACCGCGAAGGCGATGTCGGCCAGCACCAGGAACAGCGCCAGCGCCGGCAGCGAGGCGGCCAGATGCGGCGGGTCGAGGAAGATCCCGAACGCCGGCACTGCCACGAGCTCGAGGATCACGAGGTAGACGAACATCGCGGTCGCCTTGGAGGTGAGCATCGCGGTGCGGTCGACCGGGGCCAGCAGGAACGCGTCGAAGCCGCCCTGTTCGCGCTCGGCCACGAACAGGCGGTTGATGCCGAGCATCGCGCTGAACAACAGTGTGACGGTGAGTACCCCTGCGGCCAGCTGACCGCCCATGCGGTCGCGATTGATGCCGAAATGGAAGATGATGAAGGTGGTGATGCTGAGCAGCACCATCGCCGGGATCGTCTCGAGCGTGCGCCGCTCCAGCAGCAGGTCCTTGCGCAGGAGCGTGATCGTGGTCTTCATCGGACCTCAGCACCCGACGCTGGCGTTATGTAAACCTGGCTCCTCAACGGTAGAGCTCCTTCAGCATCTGCGCGTCGACGCCGGTAGGCGGACCCCAGTAGGTGGTGCGGCCGTCGCCGAGCGCCAAGACCATGTCGGCCTCGTGCAGCGCCGCCTGCGGGTCGTGGCTGGTGAGTACCCGGGTGACGCCCGAGCTGCGGCCAATCAGCGGCTCCATCAGCTCGCCGCCGGCCGGGTCGAGGTTCGATCGCGGCTCATCGAGCAGCAGGATCTCGGGGCGATGCAGCACTGCGCGCGCGACCGTCAGCCGCTGGGTCATGCCGCGGCTCAGCGAGCGCACCGGATCGTCGGCGCGACGGTTCATGCCGACCGCCTCGAGCACCTCCTCGACGCGGGCCTGCGGCTGGTTGTGCAGACGCGCGTGGTAGGTGAGGTTCTCGCGCCCGGTGAGGTCACGGTAGAGCAGCGGCTCGTGCCCCAGCAATCCGACCCGTCCGCGTACCTTCCAGGCCTCACGCGGGGTCGCTTGGCCGAGGATCATGACGTCGCCCTCGTGCTGTTTGAGCAGCGTCGCAAGGATCCGCAGCAGCGTTGACTTGCCGGCGCCGTTGCGCCCGAGCACCGCCAGCGTCTGCCCCGGCTGCACGCTGAAGCTGACGTCTCGCAGCACGGTGCGCTCGCCAAAGTGGCGATAGACCTTCTTCAGTTCGATCGCTGGAGCGTCAGCCGCTGCCGCGGTCACCGGTCGCGCACCCAGTGGCCAGAACGGCCGCCGGATTTCTCGAGCAGCTCGATCTCACCGATCCGCGCGCCACGCTCGACGGCCTTGATCATGTCGTAGACGGTGAGCGCCGCCACGCTCACGGCCGTGAGTGCCTCCATCTCGACCCCGGTGCGCGCGGTCGTGCGGGCCTCGGCGGTCAGTTCGATGCTGCCGCTGTCGGTGTCGATCGCGGCCTCGACGCCGACGAAGCTGAGCGGCAGCTGATGGCAGAGCGGGATCAGCTCGTGGGTGCGCTTTGCCGCCTGAATCCCGGCGATCCGCGCGGTGCCGATCACGTCGCCCTTGGGGGCGTCGCCCTTGGCCACGATTGCCGCCGTCTGCGGCGTTATGTAAACCACTGCTCGAGCCACGGCGCGACGAGCGCTGGTCTCCTTGTCGGAGACGTCGACCATTTGGGCGTTGCCCTCAGAGTCGAGATGTGTCAACTCGTTCATCGCGTGGTGTCCAGTCGGGATCCGAAGCGCTCAGCAAGCTTCCTGGCACCCAAGCCAGGAAGCGCAGAATCTACCGATCTAGACCGGCTGGTAGGCGTTCTGGGCCGCGCCGATCAGTTCCTTGACCGCGGCCACGTTGCCCTCGCGGATCAGCGCGATCGGATCGGGGTCGCCGTTGACGATCCCTTCGAAGAACTCCTTGCGGTCCTGATAGGTCGGTAGCGTGCCCTTGGCCCAGCCGCGCGCGTCGTTCAGCAGCACCGCCAGGGTCGCGTAGGGCTCGCCGAACATCGCGGCGATCTCGCGCTTCATGCGCTTGGCCAGCGCGGGCGACGCACCCGCCGTGGAGATCGCGACCGCGAGCGGTCCGGTGCGCACGATCGCCGGCAGGATGAAGTTGCAAAGCGGCGGGACGTCGACGATGTTGACCAGCATTGCACGCTGCTCGGCGTCTTCAAACACGCGGATATTGATGTCGGTGTCATCGGTGCAGGCGATCGCGATCAGCTTTCCCTGCAGGTCCGATGCCTGGTAATCGCGCGGGACCCAGGTGATCGAGCCTTCGCTCGCGAGCTGCTCGAGCTCGGGGACGGCGTCGGGCGAGACCAGCGTCACGTCAGCGTCACAGGCGAGCAGACCCTCGACCTTCTCGAGTCCGATCTCGCCACCGCCGACGACCACTGCGCCGCGGTTTTTGAGACGCAGGCAGGCGATGTAGAACGGGGTGTCGAGCATGTCCTTCACGCAGGACTGGTCGCAGATCCCCTTCTTGAACTGGCAAACGCATTCTTTGCCGGCGTAGGCTTGTGCAGGCATCGGTCTCTAGCTTACTTCGGGCCGCCTGAACGGCCGCCACCGCCGGCTTCCTATCAGCCGTAGATCTTCTCGACCGAGGCCGACGCGAGCGTGTTGACGGCGCGCAGACAACGGGTCGCCTCGAGCACCGTCGGGAGTGTGAAGCGGACCTTGCGCTCGCCGGACTCTTCGACGCCGGGGACGGCGGTGACGGCCACGACCGCCTGCATCGTCATGAACTCGAGTTCGATCGTGAACGGTCCCTGTGGCGGCTCCACCGGAGTGCGCGCCTCCAATCCCTTGGCAGCCGCGCTACGGATCATCGGGCCGGTCTTCGCCGGTGGCAGGCATTCGGCGGTGTAACGGTCGATGCAACGCTTCACAGCAACTCGTTGCGCGTTGGGAGCGTAGGTCTTGGCGTCGGCGCAGGCCAGATCGTCGCCGGTGAAGAGCACCAGCGGCACCCGGTATTCGGTACCCAGCAGTGCGTTGATGTGGCCTTCGCTGGCGCGTTTGCCGTTGACCGTGACGCCCAGCAGCGGCAGGCCGATGTTGGTGTGAGCGAGCACGCCCTGGGTCCCGGCGGCGGTGTGGTAGCCCACGAACGCGACCGCGTCGATGTCGCGCTCGAGCCCCTCCATCATCCCCAGTCGTTTGTGCGTGCCGGTGATCAGCGAGGCACGCTCGTCGAGGCTCAGCAGCGGGATGTTGCGCTTGTGCGAATGCGAGTCGTTGACGATCACGTCGGTCGCGCCCGCCGCGAAGAAGCCGTCGATTGCAGCGTTCACGTCGGCGGCCATGACTTCGCGGAAGTATTTCCAGCTGTCAGTCCACTCGTCCACGTCCTCGGGACAGGTGACGCCGGTGATGCCCTCCATGTCGGCTGAGATCAGGATCCTAGTCATGCGTGGACCTCCTTAGGCTTAGGGTCTGTGCGACCGTCCGTCGCTGCGGACACTGGTGCTTGGGTACTTAGTGGAGCGAGAAGTGACAGGCCACTTCATGTCCTTCGCTGATCGAGCGCAGCGGTGGCTCCTGTTCGGCGCAGATGCTCTGCGCCGCCGGGCAACGGGTGCGGAAGCGGCAGCCGCTCGGCGGGTTGCGCGGGTTCGGGAGCTCGCCCTTGATCACCGCCTGGCGATTGACCTTGGCCTTTGGGTCGGGCTGCGGGATCGCCGCGATCAGTCCGGCCGTGTAGTGGTGCGCGGCGCGCTCGTAGATGTCCTCGCCGCTGCCGATTTCAACGAGCTTGCCGAGGTACATGACGCCGATCCGGTCGGCGAGGTATTTCACCACTGCGAGATCATGCGAGATCACCATCAGCGTGAGCCCGTGGGTGGCCTGCAGGCGCTTCATCAGATTCAGCACCTGCGAGCGGATCGACACGTCGAGAGCGCTGACCGGCTCGTCGGCGACGATCACCTCGGGGTTCAGTGTGAGCGCCCGCGCAAGCCCGAGTCGCTGCCGCTGTCCGCCGGAGAATTCGTGCGGGTAGCGGTCGACCGCGTCGGCCGGCAGACCTACCTCGCCGAGCAGCCGCAGGATCACCTCATCCTGCTGTTTGCGGTTGCCGACGCCCTGCGCTCGCATCGGCTCGCGCAGCGCGTCCCCGACCCGCAGCCGCGGGTCCAGTGAGGTGATCGGGTCCTGGAACATCATCTGCACGTTCTTGCGGAACTTGCGTAGCTCGCCGCCGCGCATCTTGGACATGTCGCGGCCGTGCACGGTCGTCTTCCCGCCGTCCGGTTTCTCGAGCGCGACGATCACCTTGCCGAGCGTGGTCTTGCCGCAACCAGACTCGCCGACGAGGCCGAACGTCTGGCCGCGCTCGACCGTCAGCGAGACGCCGCTGACCGCCTTCACGGTCGCGACCGTGCGGCGCAGGACGCCGCCCTTCACCGGGTATTCGCAGTAGACATCTTCGACCGCGAGCACCGGCTTGCCGTTGGTGGCGGCCGTCTCTGGGGATGGGGCCGTGTCCGGCGTTGCTTCGGAGTCGGACGCTGCAGCCGCGTCTTGTGTTTCCGTGCTTTCTTCGCCGTCGTAGCCGGGCTCATCGAAGCCGGACTGCTTGAGCGCCGCCATGGCGGCCTGCTCGGCCGCATCCGGAACGGCGATATCGCCGGCGGCTTCAGCTGCCTGAACGGCGGCCTCGATCGCTCCCTCGGTTACCGTGGTGCCGGCCGCGGTCACGGCTACCTGGCTGCGATCGACCGGGCCGTCGACCGGATGCCAGCAGGCAAACAGGTGACCGGCGTCGCCGTCGAGTTGTGGCTCCTCGGCGCGGCACTTGTCGGTGGCGTAGCTGCAGCGCGCGGCAAACCGGCAACCGGTGGGAGGGTTGGTGAGATCGGGTGGAAGCCCGGGAATGCTGAACAGCGGCACCTTGCGGTCCTGCGTGAGCAACGGGATCGAGCCCAGCAGTGACTGCGTGTAGGGGTGGCGCATGCGCGTGAACAGCTCGTCGGTCGTCGCGCTTTCAACCATCCGCCCGGCGTACATCACGTTCACTCGATCGGCGCGGCCGGCAACCACACCCATGTCGTGGGTGACCAGCAGCACCGCCATCCCGAGCCGCGCTTTGAGCTCGTCCAGCAGCCCCAGGATCTCGGCCTGGATCGTTACGTCAAGCGCGGTGGTCGGCTCGTCGGCGATCAGCACCTTGGGGTCGCATGCGAGTGCGATCGCGATCATGATCCGCTGGCGCTGGCCGCCGGAGAACTGATGCGGATAGTCGTTGAGCCGCTCCTCCGGGCTCGGGAAGCCGACGATTCCCAGCAGCTCCGCGGCGCGTGCGCGCGCCTCCTTGTTGGAGGCACCGCGATGCCGGCGTACCGACTCGGCGATCTGTTCGCCGATCGCCATCGTCGGGTTCAGCGACGTGAGCGAATCCTGGAACACCATCGCGACGTCGTTGCCGCGCACGTCGCGCATCTTCTCGTGGCTGAGCTTCACGAGGTCGGTCCCGTCGAGCTCGATCGAGCCCTCGGTGATCTTGCCGCCGCCGGGCAGCAGCTGCATGATCGACAGCCCGAGCATCGATTTGCCGCAGCCGGACTCACCGACCAGACCGAGCGTCTCACCCTTGTTGATCGTGAAGCTCACGTCCGAAACTGCGTGCACGACCGTCCGTTCCAGATGGATGTCGGTGGACAGATTCTCGACTTTGAGCGCCGGCGTGTTTGCGGCTGCGGTCTCTGTTGCCATGCCTCTGTTCAGTTCCTCGCGCGCCGTCGGTGGGTCATTTCACTCATGCTCCTCACCGGCTGCGCAGTCGTACGTCGACAACATCTCGCAGTGCATCCCCTACGAGGTTGAACGCGATCACAGTGACCACGATGCAGATGCCTGCCGGGTAGATCAGCCACCAGTATCCGTCGGCGATGTAGTTCAGGCCCGAGGTCAGCATTGAGCCCCAGTCGGTGGCGGGCGGCGCCGGCCCGAGCCCGAGGAATCCGAGTGTGGCCAGCAGCAGGATCGCGTTGGCGACCTCGAAGGTTGCCTGCACGGCAACGGTGCCGATCACGTTTCGAACAATGTGCAGTCTGAGGATCACGATCCGTGGCTGGCCGAAGCTCTCGGCGGCGCGCACATAGTCAAGCTTGCGGATCACGAGCACTTCGCTGCGGACCAGGCGGGCGGTAGTGAGCCACGACACGAACCCGAGCATCAGGATCACCGAGAAGGTGCTGGGGGTGATGATCACCGACGCGAGGATCACGATCAGCACGGTCGGGATCGCGACCAGCGCGTCGACGAGCCGCATCAGCACGGTGTCGACCCAACCGCCGAAGAAGCCTGCCACGGCTCCCACGAAGGTGCCCACGACCGCGGCGATGATGGCCGCCGCGATGCCGACCTCGAGCGATGACTGACCCGACTTCATGAGCCGACCGAGCACGTCGTAGCCGACGGCATCGGTACCGAGCGGGTGCCCCGGGCCGGGCGGCAGCGTGATCGCCAGCACGTCGGTCTTGACCTGGTTTGTGTGGTAGACCAGCGGACCGACGAAGCTGAACAGGACCATGAAGATGATGATCCCCACGCCCAGCATTCCCAGCCTGCGGTGCATGAAGTCGCGGAAGAACGACGCCCGCTGTCTGCGCGGTGCGATCTGGCCGCCGGCCGGTTCAGTGGTGGTGAGCGAGGACATATCAGTACTGAATCCGCGGGTCGGCCATGCCGTAGGCGATGTCGGCGAGCAGGTTTCCGAGCACTGTCGCGATTCCGACCACGACGATGAAGCCCATCATCACGGGATAGTCCTTGGCCCCCGCCGCGGTCCAGAACAACCAGCCCATCCCGGGATAGTTGAATAGCGCCTCGACGACCACGGCGCCGCCGACGACAGCCGGGATGCTGAGGCCGATCAGGGTGATGATCGACAGCAGGCTGTTACGCAGCAGGTGCCGGAACACCACGCGCCGCGGCTGCAGGCCCTTGGCCCGGGCTGTGCGCACATAGTCCTGCAGCAGATTGTCGATCATCGCCGAGCGGATGAAGCGGCTGAACTGTGCGACGGTGACGATCGTGAGTGTCGCCACCGGCAGGATCAACGCACTCGGCTGCTGCAGAACCTGGCCGACCGTGGCTCCCTGGGGCGCCTCGGGGGGTAACCAGTGCAGGCGGTTGGAGAACAGCACCACCAACAGCATCCCCAGCCAGAACACCGGCATCGAATAGCCGATGAAGGCCAGCACCGTGAACGAATGGTCCATCAGCGAGTTGCGCCGCAGCCCCTGGATCACACCGATTGGGATCGCGAACAGCAGCGCGAAGAAGTATGAGAGTCCGACCAGCAGCAACGTCTTCGGGAGGTCCTGGCCGAGCAGCGCCGAGACCGACTGCTGGAAGTGATACGAGAACCCGAGATCTCCGTGCAGCAGACGCCCCATGTAGCGCAGGTACTGCGCCGGGAGGCTGAGATTGTAACCCTGGGATTTATTGAAGGCGGCGATCGCAGCCGGCGTCGCCTTCGGCCCGAGCAACGCACGCGCCGGGCTGCCGGGAAGCAGGTGCAGGATCAGGAAAACGATCATCGTGATCAAGATCACGACGACCAGCGACTGCAATAGCCGTCTCACGATGTAGGCGCCCACTGCTTACGCTCCTGCTCGTGGCTGTGCAGCCAGGCTTGACGCGGCGCGCTGCCCGGGCTCAAAGCCCGGGCAGCGCACCGTCGCTACTTCTTGACCCACCACGTCTGCGGGTAAATGTGGCCAGTCGAGTCCTGCACGGTCACGCCGCCGACCTTGTTGGTGATCGCGGAGATCTGGTACGCGCTGTTCGGGAACCACAGCCCCGGGACGTCCTTGGCGATCGCGTTCTGCGTCTGGTACATGTACTGCATCGAGCTCGTGGGGTTGGTCTCGGTCTTGTCGATCATCGAGTCCACCGACTTGTTGCAGTAGTTGCCGCTGTTGGTCGCCGCGCCGCAGCTGAACAGGCTCGCACCGTCCGGGTAGTAGATCGGCACGTAGGTCCAGTTCGGCGAGGACAGGCTGCTCAGGGCGGTTGAGTTCGGTGAACACTGCTTCGTGGTCTTGCCGAGGCACTCATATGCGTCCGCCAGCACGGTGTTGAACGGAGCTTCCTGGAGCGTGAGCTCGATACCGGCGCTGCGATATGCCGACTGCGTGGCTTGCATCTCGGCTTGCAGCGCTGGGACTCCGGTCTCATACATCAGCGGGAAGCTGAGCTGTGCCCCGGAGGCGATCCCAGCGCCGCACTCGTTCGCGCCCGAACCCGGCTTCTGGCACGTCGCCGCGCCCGAGGACGGAATCTTCCAACCATGCGAGGTCAACAACTGACGCGCGGCCGAGACACTGTACGGATACGGATCGGACGCGCCCTGGGGGCTCAGGAACGTCGGTCTTGGGAGTGGTCGGTACCGGCCCGTAGGTCGGGGTGCCGTAGCCCTTCAAGACGTCCTTGATGTACACCGGCTCGTTGATCAGATGCTGCATCGCCTGACGGATATAGAGCTGGTCGAACATCGGGGCGTACTTCGGGTTCGAGAAGTTCAGGCCGATGAACGTCAGCCCCCACTCGTACCAGGGCAGGACCTGGGTTCCGCTCGATTTCAGCCCGCTGATCGCGCCGACGTCTGTCGTCGGTACATAGCCGTAGCCGACGGTGCCGGACTGCAGCGCGTTGAACTCCGAGTCCTCGCTGGTGAACGGCAGCTCCTCGAACTCGCTCGCGTGCGGCTTATCCGGACCCGAATAAGCCTTGTTCGGGATCATGACCGTCTGACCGGTCACCTGGAAACCAGTATTCGGCTTCAAACGCCACGGACCATCCACAACCTGCCACAGCGGATCGGTATCCCACGTCGACAGTGACATCGACGCCTTATTCAGATACGCGTACACGCGCTTGGCGCCAGCCGGGGTCTCGTCGTAATTACCGATCTTACCGCTCGCGGACTCCTTATCCCAAGCATGCTGCGGCATCGGCGTGATCAACGCCAGACCGTTGTACAGCATGTAGGTCGGGTTGTAGGCCTTGTTCATCTTCAGCACGAACGTGTTCGCGTTCGGCGCCGACATCGAAGCGACGTGATCGAGGATCCCGCCAGGTACATAGCCGGCGTAGTTGACCTTCTCGGCCAGCAGCTCGTTCATCCAGAACAGCACGTCACGTGAGGTCACCGGCTTGCCGTCCGACCACACGTAATGCTTCAGCGTCATCGTGATCGTCTTGTTGCCGTTCGAGAACACCGGCGGGTTGGCCATGCTGAGGCCGTAGTCGACGGTCGCGGCAGCGCTGTTCGGGTGACCGAACCAGTACAGCGGCTTCCACATCAACGGCTGCAGATAGGTGATGTTGTTGTTGCCGGAATTCGCGCCGTTATACAGCGGGAAGATGTAGGTCGGCGGCGAGCCCGGCTGCTCAGCGAACGTCAGCGTGCCGCCGCTGGTCGGCTTGCCGCCGCTGCTAGTGGACGTCGACGTACCAGTCTTGCCGCTGGTACTGCCTCCACCACCGCATGCCGCCACAAGCGCCGCGAGCAGGGCCGCGGCCACGACGCCGGCTAGTAAGCGGAAGGCGACCGAAGCGCGCCTGCCGCGCGGATTGTGAAAATGCATGGCGCGAGACTACTTCACGGGAATCACGGTCGGGTAGTGGAAATGAACGAGGTTCCGAGGCCCGGTTAGTGCGTTTGACCAAGGCGGTTGCACGGCCGAAACAGAACCGCCCTGAGCCGCGTTTTGCACCGGTTTCCGATGGCCATTTTCGGACACCGACGATACTCTCCCAGCGGCTGTCAACGCAGGCTCGCGAGCCTGCGCAGCCGGCCGGCCGCGAGCACGTGACGCGGGTCCGATGGCGGCGTCAGCATGATCAGCTCGCGACACGCGTGCAGATCGTCGTAACCGGCCGGAAGCCGCAGCCAGCTCGCCAACAACTCGGGATCCGCGGCCGACACCACCGCCTCGCGGACTCCCATCGTGAGCCGGAAGCGCAACTCGTTGATCAACGGGATATCGGAGCCGGGCAACAGCTCTCCCGCAGCCATCCCATCGAGCGCGCCCTGCAGGTCGTGCGCCTCCAAGAGTCGTTCGGCGCGAGCGAAGTCGGTTTGAACGGGAATCGTCAGCCGGTACGGCTGGCTCGCCAGCAGCGGCCCGAGGACACGCCGCAGTCGCGAAAGCTCGGCACGGATCGTGACGGTCTTGCCACTCGGCCCGAGCAACGCATCGCACAGCGCTTCCGCACTCCATCCCTGGGGCCTGAGCGTGAGCAGTACGAGCAGCTCGGAGTGGCGTCGAGACAGGGTCTCGGCGCGCCCGTTGATCGTGAGCTGCGCGGTATCGCGGCCTAGCGCCTCGAGCTGCGCTGTCGCCGCTTCAGCGCCGGGGTCACCGACGATCCACAGCAGATACCCGCCGCCGTGCAGCGCCTCGGCCATCACCGAACGGCCGTCGGCGGTCATCGCCGCACCGCCTGCCGGCGGCAACACCAGCCTGCGGCCGTCGAGCCACCCGCGCGCGGAGACCAACACCCGGCCGTTCGCAGTGGCGAGCGCGTCGGGACCGGAGGGGCCGCTGCCGACCCTCGACCCGTAGGTGTTCACCAGCCGGCCCGCGGCTTCGTCGGCGAGCCGCTGAAGCTCCTGCTCTACGACCTGCGCCGCAGCTGAAACCACTGCCAGCGAGTGCGGGTGCGCGGTCTGAATCCCGCCGGACAGGTCGAGCACCCCGAGTGTGCGGCCGGTTTCGGGATCGCGGACCGGGGCTGCGGAGCAGGTCCAGCTGTGCACCGGCCAGGCGTAGTGCTCGGCCGAGAAGACCTGGACCGGATGGTCTGTGGCCAGCGCGGTTCCCATCGCGTTGGTGCCGGCGGCCTGTTCGGACCACACGGCGCCCAGCTCAAGTCGCGCCTCGCGGGCGCGGCGCACGACTTCCGCGTCGCCGTCCGACCACAGCAGGGTGCCGTCGGCGTCGCAGAACAGCAGCATCTGATGGTCGGAGCTGCCCACATCGCTGAGCAGCGCCTTGGCCGCCGTTACCGCGTTTGAAACCGGATGCTCGCGCCAGCGGGCGCGGGCATCACCGTGATCAAGCACCGGCGCCAGACCGCCGTCGGCATCGACACCGGCCGTGCGCGAGCGGCGCCACGAGTCCGAAATCACCGAACGGATCACGCCTGCCGGCGCAGCCCCACCGGCCAGCACCGACTCACGCGCCGCAGCTATCTGCTGCGCCCGCTGTTTGCGGTCGCTGGTCGAGTCAATGGCGATCCAAGGATTGGTAATCGGGGTTCTCCCTGGGTTGGAGTGACCAGCCTACTGGCGCCCAAGCAGCGTTGCAACGTGTCTGCAACGGTCGCGAGCGCAGACTCCAGGGGTCTGCAAAGCGCGACTGCTCGCCGTGTCAAATCGGCACGGGCGTAGTCGCCGTTGGATCAACCGGAGGATGAGATGGCAACCGTAGCTCCCAGTGCAAGCGCAGCGAAGTATTTCGATGGCGCGCCCCGCAAACTGTTCATCGACGGCGCATGGGTCGACGCCGCCGACGGCCAAACGTTTGAAACGCTAGATCCTGCCACCGGCGAGGTATTGGCGGTGGTCGCACGCGGCGACGCCGCCGACGTCGATCGTGCCGTGAGCGCCGCACGCCGGGCGTTCGAAGGACCATGGAGCAAACTCAACCCGTCGGAGCGCGGACGCATTCTGCACCGCATCGGCGACCTCATCGCCGAGCACGCGGATGAGCTCGCGGAGCTCGACTCGCTTGACAACGGCAAGCCGGTGGCGGTAGCCAAGGCCGCTGACTGCGCGCTCGCAGCCGACCTCTTCTGGTACATGTCCGGCGCCTGCACGCGGCTCAACGGCGGCACCATCAGCCCTTCGGTCCCGTACATGCCGGGAGCCGAATTCCACGCTTACACGCTGCGCGAACCGGTTGGCGTTGTGGGTCAGATCATCCCCTGGAACTTCCCGCTGCTGATGGCCGCGTGGAAGCTCGGACCGGCACTCGCCACCGGCTGCACGGTCGTGCTGAAGCCCGCCGAACAGACGCCGCTGTCGGCACTCAGGCTGGCGGAGCTGGTATCCGAAGCCGGCGTTCCCGACGGTGTCCTGAACGTGATCACCGGCTTCGGCGAGCCGGGCGCGGCGCTGGCCGCTCATGCGGGCGTGGACAAGGTCGCGTTCACCGGCTCTACCGAGGTCGGGAAATCGATCGTCAACGCCGCGTCGGGCAACCTCAAGCGTGTCTCGCTCGAGCTCGGCGGCAAGTCGCCGAACATCATCTTCGACGACGCCGATATTGAGGCGGCGATCGCTGGAGCCGCGCAGGGCATCTTCTTCAATCAGGGCGAGGTCTGCAGCGCCGGGTCGCGGCTGTACGTCGCCAGCGAGCACTTTGACCGCGTGGTGGAAGGCGTGTCCAACGCGGCGCAGAGCATCCGCATCGGTCGCGGGCTCGATGCCGACACCGAGATGGGGCCGCTGGTCTCCCAGGAGCAGTTCGAGCGGGTCACCGGCTACCTGAACCGCGGCACCGAGCAGGGCGCCCGCGCGACCGTCGGCGGGAACGCGATCGACGGTCCCGGCTACTTCGTCGAGCCGACCGTGCTGGTCGGGGCGGAGCACGGCGACGCGGTGGTCGACGAGGAGATCTTCGGCCCGGTGATCGCGGCGCTGCCGTTCGACGACGTCGACGATCTCGCCGCCAAGGCCAACGACAGCGTCTACGGCCTCGCCGCGGGCGTTTGGACGCGCGACATCTCCAACGCTCACAGGCTCGCCAAGCGGATCAAGGCCGGCACCGTGCACCTCAACAGCTACCACGTGTTCAGCGCAGAGCTTCCGTTCGGCGGCTACAAGCAGTCCGGCTGGGGCCGTGAGATGGGCGCCGAGGTCCTCAACAACTACCTGGAGACCAAGACGGTCATCGCACAGCTCTAACGGCGTTGCTTTGACGGGGCGGGCTTGGATGCCCGCCCCGCAATCCGATCGCTTCTACTCCCGACCACGAGCCTTTCTGATGCGCTGGAGACGGTCACGCAGATCCGCTTCCAGCGCGTCGGGCTCGAAGAAGCGCGTTCCGGCGACAGCGTCTGGCAGCAGCTCCTGCGGCGAGACGTGGTTGGGATGGTCGTGCGGGAAGTCGTAGCCGTCTTCCTTGCGCGTGCTCGAGCGCAGATAGGGCGGCGGCTGCTGCGCGCCGTTCTGGCGGACATAGGTGCGTGCTCGATGTAGCGCCTTTCCGGCCGCATCCGACTTGGGAGCCAGCGCGAGATAGACGGCGGCCTGTGCCAGCGGGTAGTGGGACTCTGGCAGGCCGATGCGGTCTACAGCGGCCGCGGCTGCGGTCGCGACCTGGAGCGCCTGCGGGTCGGCGTTGCCGATGTCTTCGGAGGCGAGGATCACCATCCGCCGGGCGATGAAGCGCGGGTCCTCCCCACCCTCGAGCATCACCGCCAGGTAGTAGAGCGACGCGTCCGGATCCGAGCCCCGGGTCGACTTGATCCAAGCCGAAATCGTGTCGTAATGGTTGTCCGCCTGGCGGTCGTATTGGAGCGTGCGGCCCTGTAGCGCGTCGGCCATGACCTCCACCGTCAGCCGCGGGAGTCCCTGCCCGGTGCGTACCTCGAGCTCGTCCGCTGCGGCGACCGCGCCTGTCAGTCCGGCTGCCTCGGCCGCGAGCTCGAGGCCGCCGAGCGCGGCCCGCGCGTCGCCCTGCGTCCAGGCTGCCGCGTAGTCCAACGCCTCGGTGTCGATCCGCTCGCCGGCGCCGACCTCGCCGCGGTCGACGGCGCGCTGCAGCAGTTCACGGACGTCCGCCTCGTCCAGCGCGGTCAGTTCGTAAACGCGGCAGCGCGACAGCAGTGCCGAGTTGACTTCGAAGTATGGGTTCTCGGTGGTGGCTCCGATGAGCGTCACCAGGCCCTGCTCCACCGCCGGCAGCAGCGCGTCCTGCTGGGCCTTGTTGAAGCGGTGTATCTCGTCGAGGAAGAAGACCGTCGCGCGTCCGTGGCGTTGACGCTCGCGAGCGCGTTCAAGCACGGCCCGGACCTCTGCGCGTCCGGCCTGAACCGCGCTTTCTTCCTCCAGGGCTGCGTCGGCGGCTCCGGCGATGATTCGCGCCAGCGAGGTCTTTCCGGTCCCGGGCGGGCCGTGCAGGATCATTGAGTGCGGGTGCCCGGTCTCGATCGCCCTCCGCAGCGCGGTTCCCTCGGCCAGCAGGTCACGCTGACCGACGTACTCGTCGAGCGTCTGCGGGCGCATCCGCGCTGCCAGGGGCGCGCCGAACTCGGCGCTCGACGCCGCGGGCGCTGAGCCGTCGGAACTCGTCGCAGCCGCTGAGCCGGATTTAGTCGCCGTCGCTGAGCCGGATTTCGTCGCCCTCGCGCCCGGGTCTTCGGTCTTGAACTCTTCGTCGCCGAACAGACTGTCCATCGTTGCAGTATCGGTCACGCGGTCCCCGGGCGCGACGGCATCCACGACCGGCGCCTGTAGAACGCACAACCGAGGCCCTCGCGGATCAGCGTTGTGGCTGAAGTCCGACTATTCGAGGACAAAGCCATAACCGCGGTTTGCGTCCGTGGTGGTTATGGCGTTTGCCTGGTTCGGGAGCGTCTGGCTCTTGAACGGATCAGGCCGTTGAACGGATCTCGCCGCTAAACGGGATCAGGCCGTTGAACGGATCTCGCCGCTAAACGGGATCAGGCCCCTGAACGGATCTCCCCCTAAACGGATCTGGCGCCTGAACGGATCTCGCCGTTAAATGAAAGCGGGGCGGCCCCAAAAGGGACCGCCCCGCTTTGCTAACCAGGTACCGGGCTGACCGTTGCCCGGTGCCTAGAGAACCGAGAGTCAGTCAGTGACTGCTCCGCAGACCTAGGCAGCCGGACGCAGGTGCGCCAGCTCCGGGGTACGGGCAAGGGTGCTGAGCGCGCGGCGCTCGAGCTCGGTCGCCTGTGAGGTCGTGATGCCCAGCTCCGCGCCAGTCTGACGCAGCGTACGGGGCTCATCACCGTCGAGACCGAAGCGCTTCAGCAGTACGTTGCGCTCCATCTCCGGCAGGTTCTTCAGGACCTCGGCCACCTCGCGGTTCTGCCAGTTGGCTGCCGCGACCTCTTCAGGGCCGGCGGCATCCGACTTGAGCAGATCGCCGAGCGCGGTCTCACCGTCATCGGACACGGGCTGGTCCAGGGAGGTGATGCCGTTAGCCAGCTCACGCACCTCGGAAACCTGCTCGATCGGAAGTTCGGCGACGATCGCGATCTCCTCATCGGAGGGCTCACGGCCAAGCTTGATCGCGAGCTCGCTCTCAACCTTGCGGACCTTCACCTGACGCTGGGCAACGTGCACCGGAACGCGAATCGTGCGGCCGGAGTTCTGCAGCCCGCGCTGGATCGCCTGACGGATCCAGAGGGTCCCGTAAGTCGAGAACTTGAAGCCCTTGCGCCAGTCGTACTTCTCAACGGCGCGGATCAGGCCCAGCATGCCCTCCTGCACGAGGTCCTCGAGCGGCAGCCCGTGGCCCTGGTAACGGCGGGCCTGCGCAACGACCAGACGCAGGTTTGCGTTGATCATGCGGGTCTTGGCCTCAAGGTCTCCGCGCTCGATGCGCTTGGCCAGCTCGATCTCCTCGGCCGCGGTCAGCAGCTCGTGAGTGCGTGCCTCGCGGAAGAAGATCTCCAGCGCCTCCATCGAACCGTCGAGCATCGGTGCAGCAGCGCGACGGGTACGAGTCGCTGCCTGGCTGGTGTGCTCACGTACGGCTGAGTTGCGCGTGGCGGTACCGCGGTTGCGGCGAGTGGTTGTGTTTTCGCTGTGGTCGCCTCGGTTGCGACCCTTGGATGCCAGTGCGGTCATTTGGCTCCTTCGTTCGTTAGTTTGAAGATGATCAAATTATACGTCTGCGTCAAGTTCTTGTCAAGGGGCGCCGGACCGCTACCGCGTCCCCGCGCTCCGCCTCCCCTGCAGGCGGTTTCTCCCGCAAATTCAAGGTTTTTGGCGCTTTGTCCGCCAGCTTCCTATCATTTGCTTGAGTAGTGCTGCCTGTGACATACGACACTGGCGGCGATATGCCCGCTTGAAGGCGCCTTGACCGGGCGCTATCCGCATGGGCTTACGACAAGAAGAACACCAAGGACAGTCCAAGGTTTCGTGTTCTTCGACTAAGAGTTCTCGAAGGACATGTGCCTACGAAAACCCAACGTGGCCGCAACAAACGGCCACCCCACGCCCTTAGCCGGCTTGGTGAGCCCTACCGGCGTCGAAATCCGACGCGGTTGCCGCGTGCGTGAGGACGAGATCTAACAGCCCCGGGAACCTTCTGTCAAGTTCGTCCCGGCGCAGTGAGACAAGTCGCTGCACTCCTTCGCTGCGAGTGTGGGTGACTCCTGCATCGCGCAGCACCTTGAGGTGGTGGGTGAGCGTCGACTTGGAGACCGATACCTCGATCCGGCCGCAAGAACACTCCTCGCCGCTGGTGCCGAGGTAACAAACGATCTTCAGCCGAACGGGATCACTCAGTGCGTGCAGTACCTGAGTGAGCTCGACCTGGTCGGTCTCGGGGTGGCTGATCATGCGCATCGGAAGCTCGCTCCCAACCTGATCAGACGCAGCAACAACTCGTACGACTCACATCGAACAATTGTAGTACCTGTCACGCGCCCAAAATCGCGGTCGCGGCACCGTGACGCGGTGTTACCCGGCGAGGATCGCGAGCGCTTCGTCGTGCAGCAACCCGTTGGAACCGAGTCCGCTACCGGCGCCGGGTCCAGGCACTCCGTCGATCGATGTGAAGCGCCCACCGGCCTCTTCGACCACGATCGAGATCGGTGCCAGGTCCCAGAGCGTGGCTTCTGGATCCATAGCCAATTCTGCCGCGCCTTCGGCGACCAGCATGTACTGCCAGGCATCCCCCACCCCACGCGTGCGCCAGGCGCTGCGGCCCAACTGCAGCACTCGGTCAAAGCGGCCGATCGCGTCCCACTCTTCGATCCCGCTCCAGACCACCTGTGAGTCGGATAGCGACGCGATCCCCGAGACTGTGATCCGTCGCAGCGAGTCGCGGTAATCACCGTCGCCCTTCAGCGCCGTATAGGCGCCTTCACCGCGTACCGCCCACCAGCGGCGGCCGAGCGCCGGCATCGCGACCACTCCGACCTTCACCTCGCCGTCGACCATCAGGGCGATCAGCGTCGTCCAGGTATCCATTCCGCGCACGTAGCTCTTGGTGCCGTCGATCGGGTCGATCACCCAAGCGCGGCCATTTGCGCCAACCTCGACCAGCCCCCCGAACTCCTCGCCGATCACGGTGTCATTGGGACGTGCGATTGCGAGACGCTCGCGCAACGCCTGCTCGGCGGCCTTGTCGGACTCCGACACCGGTGTCAGGTCTGGCTTGGTCTCGACCTCGAGATCGGCGGCGCGGTAGCGCGGCATCGTGATCGCATCGGCGATGTCCGCCAATTCAAGCGCGAGCTTGAGATCGTCGTCAAAAGTCCCGGTCTCGCTGGTCTTCCTGATGCTCACAACACGACTCCCGATAGCGGATGGCCCACGCAAGTGATAGAGACCATCGCGCTCGGAGAACTCGCGCATCCAGGTACCTCTATCTGCTCTGTTTTTGAGGCTCCGACCATATCGAGTCCACGGGCGTCACCCTTACGGTGAACGCGATGCCGCTGATGACCGGCTCCGACGGGCAATTCGCGGGAAGGACGGTCGGAGCGCAGACCGACGCTACGTTGTCTAGCAGCGTGCAGCAACGGCAAGCAAACGCTGGCTCTTGGGCGTACTACAACGGCACGAGTCTCTGGAAAAACGCGTTCAGGACTCACCGACGGGCACTTCAAGAACTCCGGCAGACCGACGATCTACGCCGTTCAAGAGACGCAACAGTGGTAATGACACGAACCGCGAACGACAATAGAAGACGACTACAGCCCGCTGCCAGTTGTGTACCGGGTCGCGCGATGCCTCGGTCCGGAGCATCATTCCGGACCAGGACTCGATATGAGCGATAGGCGAAACCCTGGGAGCCGGTTGAGCCTACGCCGCTGCGTGGCGGCGCTCACGCTCGGGATCGCACTAGCTGTGCCGGCGCTGGCATGCGGGAACCACGCGTCAGCCACCCGCACAAAGGCGCGTTCTGCGGTCCTGGCGACCGGCAAGCTCGGAAACGGTAGCTGGTCAATCACCGTGACCAGGCCGTCGGCTAGGGGCAAGACGATCTGCATGTCGATCAACTTCAAGCCGAGGAGCGACAACGGACAAGGGCAATGCGGATTCAGTCCCGAACCTATTGGCGGAACGTTCGTCGGCACGTTCGAAGACACTGAAAACGCCGTCGGGAAGCGTTTTGTGTTCGGACCCGTACCGGCAGCAGCCGCACGGGTCCTGATCCACTCCTGGTGCAATGAGCAGGGCCCGCCGGTACACCGCATTCGCATTGCTCGGCGGATCGCGCCGCGGCCGCTACCCGCGTGGGCGCCGCGACACGGGTCGTGGTTCGTCTACCAGACCGCCCCTGGCACCTGCAACATCAAACCCGTGTATCTCAACAAGTTCGGCCGCCCGGTCTCTTTCGGACGATTTTGACGCGCCGACCTATCGCACAGGTCCGCGGTGGCGCGACCAGCATCACACGGCTGCCGACGCGTCCTCAACCCGACGCACAAGATCATGAATTCCTAGCCGTAAATTAGCCTTCTTTCGGGACGCGGCATACGCAATTTCGTGATCGCAGTTCGCGCGGCCCCGTGTTCGAGTTGCCTAGACGTCAATCCGGCATCAGGTCGTGTGCGGCATCAGGTCGTGTGCGGCATCAGGTCGGTCCGGCATCAAGTCGGGTGCGGCGTCCTCCGCGCCGCCGACGCGTGGCGTTCGCGAGCGGCGCCGACGACTGCGACGGCGCCGGCAGCGAGCAATCCAAGCATCCCGGCGAGGGCGTAGATCGCTCGCGGAGAGAGCACGACGGCGATACAGCTACCGAGCACCAGCGAGGCGCCCTGAGCGCCGTTCAGCAGCACGTTGGCGGCGGCCGAAACTCGGCCGCGAGCCATCTCCGCGGTGCGCGTCATCAGCAAGGTCGAAACACAGGTGACGGCGTAGCCGTTGCCGATACCGCCGATCACCGCGAACGCGATGAGCACCCCGACTCCGGGCGAAGCGGCGAATCCCGCGACACCGAAACAGGCCACCGCAACCCCGGCGATCGTGGCGCGGACCTGGCTGCGTTCGCTGCTCATCCGGCCGCCACCCAGCGCGCCGGCGACGATGCCCGCCATCCAGGCGGCCTCGGCGACGCCGTACCAGGCTCCGCCGGCGTGCAGCGTTTCACGAATCAGGAACACAAGCACGACGTCCGCCATCCCGACCAGCAGCACAACTACGGATACTCCGACAAGCAGCGGGGCAAGGATCGTGTCCGCACGCAGGATCGAGAATCCACTCTTGCCGCCGCTCGAGTCCGCATCGGCGGCGGCCGCGCTCGGCACGCGACGTGTGCGGACGAGCAGGCCGGCGAGCGTGACTACCGCAAACGTGGCGGCGTCGATCGCCAGTGGCAGTCCGGCGCCGAAGGCCCCAGCGAGCAGCCCGCCGACGGCCGGCGCGGCGACCAGCGTCAGTGCTTGGAGCGATTGCTGGGCGGAAATCGCCTGCGCGACGTGATCTTCCCCGGCAACGCGCGGGAGCAGCGCCGACCAGGTGGTACTGGTCACGGTCGTGGCGCAGCCCAGCAGCGCGACGAGCACGAGCACGGGCACGACCGCATGGACGAAGATCAGCGGAATCGTAACCGCGACCTCGGTGAGGCCACCCGCGACGAGCAGGTGTCGCGAGTCACGGGCGTCAACGAGACGACCAACCGGACCGGCCAAGAACAGCTGCGGGATGCCGCCAACGCCCATCAGCAGGCCGATCTCGTAGGGCTGGGCTCCGTTCTCCTGTAGACGCAGGATCAGGGCTACGATCGCGACCCCATCACCGAACGCCGAGACCGCGCGGCCGACGACCGTGATGGCCAGGTCGCGGCGTCCTCTGAAAATGTTCAGCATTTACTGAACAGTATTTGCTGAATATCTCCAGGTCAAGGGTTATGCTTCGCAGCGATGCCCAACGAGCGCACCCCGGTCCGCCTCACGGAGGCACGCGACATTCGCGCGCTCGCCCACCCAGCGCGCATGGCGATCGTCGACGCGCTGGCCTCCGGCGACGAACTGACCGCGACCGAATGCGCCGAGCTCACCGGCCTCAGCCCCAGCGCCACTGCGTACCACCTGAAGTTTCTCGAGCGCTACGCGCTGGCCGAGCCCGCGCCGGCACGCAGCGATGGACGCGAGCGGCCGTGGCGGGCAACCAGCGCGCGCAAGACCTTCGACTTTGAACCGACGACGCCGGCCGGGGCCGCCGCCACCGCCACCGTTGCACTTGCATATTTCGACCGCACCCGCAGGGTCGCGGAGGCGTTCATGGCCTCCGAGCGCGACGAGCCCAAGCAGTGGCAAAGCGCCGCGGTCCTCGCCACCAGCGATGTCTGGCTCACAGCCGACGAGGCGCACGCACTCGGCAGGACGCTGACTTCACTGCTTGATCAGTATCGATCGCGGACCGCCGCTAATCGCCCTGACGAGAGCCGGCGAGTGCGCGTCGCGAACGTCGTCGTTCCGCATCACCGGCAGCGCGCTGGCTAGCCTCACGCTCATGTCCGAGTTCGCAACCGCTGACCTCCAGGCCGAGACGGTCTCTGTCCTGCAGAACCTGATTCGTTTCAACACGGTCAACCCCCCGGGCAACGAGAAGCCCGCGATCGACTATCTCGACGGTTATCTGTCTGCGCACGGCTTCGAGACCGAGCAGCTGGCCAAGGACCCGAACCGGCCCAACCTGATCGCGACCCTCAAGGGGCGCGCCGACGGCCCTACGCTCGTTTACCTCGGGCACGTCGACACGGTCCTGGCCAGCGCCGAGGACTGGCAGCACGACCCCTGGGAGGCGACCGTCGCCGACGGCTATCTGTGGGGACGCGGCGCGATCGACATGAAGAACCAGGTGGCTGCCGAGGCAGTGGCTGCGGTGGAGCTCGCCCGCAGCGGCTGGCGACCGGCAGAGGGAACGCTGAAGCTGATCTTCGTAGCTGACGAGGAGACCGGCGGTGAGTACGGCGCCCACTTCCTGACCACCGAACATCCGGAGAAGGTCCGCTGCGATTTCCTGCTCAACGAAGGCGCGGGCAGCCCCTTCGACTACGACGGCCGTCGCTATTGCGGGGTTTGCTGCGGCGAAAAGGGCATCTTCCGGTTCAAGCTGACCGCGCACGGGCAGGCCGGGCACGCATCGATGCCGAGGCTCGGTGACAACGCGCTGCTGAAGCTCGCTCCGGTGCTGACCAAGCTCACCCGCGGTTCGGTTGGTATCGACGCCACCGAGGCACCGCTGCGGATGCTCGAGCTGCTGGGCCAGGATTCCAGCGATCCGCAACAGGCGATCCGGAACCTGGGCGAGATCGATCCGCTGCTGCCGATCATCGTCGAGCCGATGCTGACGGTGACGATGACCCCCACGATCGCGCACGCGTCCGAGAAGATCAATGTGATCCCTGCACGCGCCTACCTGAAGGTCGACACGCGCGTGCCACCGGGGCTCGGGGCTGAAGTCGCGCTGAAGCGCCTCACCGAGGTTCTCGGGGATGCCGCCAACAACGTCGAGATCGAGTTCACCGAGCAGGTCTGCGGCTACGCCTCCTCAGCGGAATCGAAGCTGATGGACGTGATCGAGAACTGGCTGCGTTTGCACGACCCGGAGGCCACCGCTGTGCCGGTGCTGCTGCCCGGTTACAGCGATTCCAGCCACTTCCGCGCGGCGTTTCCGGACCTGGTTGCCTACGGATACTTCCCGCACAAGCATCAGTCGATGCTCGAGACGGTGCCACTGATGCACAACGCGGATGAACGCATCGACGTGCGCGACCTTGGATATGCAGCGCAGTTTTATGTAGACGCCGCAACCGCATTGCTAGGCTGATCGCGCTCTGTCACAGCCCGGCTCGCCATATCTGAGACTACGGCGGGCGCTACTGGCGGGTCTCTGCATCGTCGCGCTCGCGACCCCGATCGCGATCGCCTCGGCTGCTGCTGGCACCGCCACCACGCTCCGCACCAATGCTGACACGACGACGACTATCACCGTGTCCGGTCCGGCCGCCGTCGCTGCCACCTCAACCAGCCATGGATTTGTCGGGATCGCTACGGAGATGGGCACGATCCCAGCGCTCGGAGGCTCGGCCAAAGATCTGGACAAGCCCTTCATCCAGCTGCTGAAGAGTCTGTCCCCGGGCGCACCATTCCTGCTGCGTCTGGGCGGCGTTTCGGGCGACGACTCGTGGTGGCCGATACACGGTATCCACGAGCCCTACATCCAAAAGCTCACACCGCAGTGGGCGACGAACGTGAAGGCGGTGCTGACGGCGCTGCACGGCCAGGCGATCATGGGCGTCACGCTGAAGCTGGCGCCGAAGCTGAACGGCAGGATCGCAAAGGCCGAGGTCGCGAACTTCTACCGTTACATCGGGCGCAGCCGGATCGATGCGTTCGAACTCGGCAACGAGCCCGAGAATTATCCGTTGTCGGTCGTCAACGGCGGCAGCGGTCACGACACGATCCCCGCCTATGGCAAGAAATTCACCGAGGTCGCGGCGCAGCTCGGCAAGGCGCCGCTGGTCGGTCCGGATGACACGGGGGGTCCGCTGTGGCTCGACCGCCTCGGGACGATCCTCAGCCACCTGCCGTCGCGGTTGAAGTACGTGACCGTGCACGCGTACGCGCTGAAACCGTGCTACGTCGGAGCACATCCAACGATGGCGGACCTGTTCACCCAGCGCTCGATCGGCGGGCTCGCCGCTCGCATCCATACCGCAGTCGAGGTCGCCGCGGCGCGTCACAAGCAGCTGCGCATCGATGAGATCAACGGCATCAGCTGCGCGGGACGTGCCGGGCTCTCGAACTCCTTCGGCGAAGCACTCTGGGCGCTGAACATCCTGCCGGCGCTGTGGCAGGCGGGTGTCCAAGGCGTCAACTTTCAGACGATTGACGGCAACCTCAACCAGATGATCACGGCCAAGCACTCCGCCTCGGGTTGGCGCATCTCGGTCGAACCGGAGTACTACGGGTTGCTGGCGTTCGCGCGTGCAGCGCCGGCCGGCTCGCATCTGCTGCAGATCTCGGATCCCGGGCTTCCGCGGCTTCTACCAGTTCGCGGTGCGCGCACCCGACGGCTCCGAGCGAGTGGTGCTGACCAATATCGGTTCGAACGCGCGCAGCGTCTCGGTCGCCGCCAGCGGCACACGAGGATCCGGTTCGCTCACGCTGTTGAGTGCCGCCTCGCTCGCTGCCACCAGCGGTACAACCCTCGGAGGCCAAAGCCTGTCCGCGCGCACTGGCCTGCTGAGCGGTATCCCTAAGTCGGCACCGGTCGACGACGGCAATGGCGGATATTCGGTGACCGTTCCCGCCCACTCGGCCGCGATCCTGACGCTCCAGCGCTGAGCGACCCGCAGCGCACGATCAGACGCAAGTCGGCGGCCACAACCTACCGATTCAGAAAGCGCGCGCCGACGGCGTCGGCTCGTCCGGGATCGGGTGCGCGGGCAGTGACCACGCTCCCGGTGCGAGCAGCGCCAGGGCCGCGACAACCGTACCCACGACCCCGCCGATTCCAAGCACCCAGCGGGCTCCCACGGCGTCGGCCAGCGGGCCAACGATTGCGTAACCGAGCGGCATCAGGCCGAGCGTGCCCATGTAATCCCACGCACTCACCCGTGACAGCGATTCCGGCGGAATGTGACGCGCGAGCGCCGTCTCCCACCATGCCCCGACCAGCGCACCCGCCGCGCCGGCGACAACCGTGGCGAGGTCCAGCCACAGCGTGGCGACACCCAGCGCCAGCAGGATGCCCAGTGCCGCCCACGGGATTCCGAACAGCAACGCGAGCCGGATCGGGTGACGAGGCTGCCAGATCGAGGCGAGCACCGATCCGGCGAGCGCACCGACGCCATACAACGCGAACAGCACCCCGTAGTAGTGGACGTCGCCGTAGATGTTGCGCGTGACCAGCGGCCCGAGCGCCTCCCAGGGCACCTCAGCGACCAGCAGTACGACCGCGTAGGCGATGATCGTCCCCCAAACCCAACCGCGGGAGGCAACCTCCCGGTAACCGGCTCGCAGCTCCTCGAGGAAGCTTTCCCGCGGTTCCCCGGCTGGCTGCGAGAGCTGCCGGTCCGTCGATGCCGCGCGCGCGGGATCGGCCGAACTCGGGGCTGGGCCGCGGGGCTCGGTGACGCTGTCAGCCGTACGCTCCCGCGGATTGATCCTCAGCACGATCACGGCGCCGACCAGGAACGTGAAGGCGTCGATCAGGAACATCGGCCCGGCGCCGAACGCCAGCACCAGCACTGTGGCGAGCACCGGCCCGATGATCATCGAAAGGTTCTGGACCCCGCCCTTCAGCGCCTGTGCCTCGCCGATCTGATCCTCGGGCACGGTCTGCGGGACCAGTCCGCTGTACGCCGGCTGGAAGAACGCGGTAGCGGCCGAGAACAGTGCCTCGATCACGGCGATCAGCCAGATCGCCGGCGCGCCGACGATGATCAGCACGCCGAGCAGCGCGTGCAGACCGAGCCGCGCGGTGTCGCTGGCGACCATGATCTCCTTGCGCGGCAGACGATCGGCCCAGACTCCGCCGAACAGGATCAGCACAACCGTCGGAATCATGCCCGCGCCAAGAATCACGGAGAGGTCCGTCGCCGATCCCGTGCGCTGCGTGATGTAGAGCGCCATCGCGACCGTAACCGCCATCGAGCCGACCTGACTAATCGCCTGGCTGATGAACAGCAATCGAAAGTTGCGGTTCCGCAGAACCGTGAGCCCCCGCCCTTTGAACATGTCAATCCGAATATATGCGGGCACGAACGTGCTCGGCGCCAGCGCACACGGCGCTGACAACGATGGCCTGAGCATTACCGCAAGCGCCTGAACCGCATACACTGCGCCGCTATGTCCGAGGCTCTTCAGACTGTCCGTGAGCGCCTTGCTCCAGAGACCTTCAACCTGCCCGTCGACCGCCTGCGCGACGGCTATTACTCCGACGCATATTTCGTCTACGCCAAGCAACTGCTCGAGGCCGAGAATCACCACCCGCGCGTCACGCTGCAGGTCTTCCAGAAGCAGTCGTCGCTGCTGGGCGGAATCGACGAGGCGCTGGCGATTCTGAAGCTCGGGTCCGGCTACCGCGCAACAGACGGCAGCTGGGTTTCGGGTTGGGATCAGCTGACGGTCAAGGCTCTGTATGAGGGCGACCGCATCAGCCCGTTCGAGACCGTGCTCACGGTCGAGGGCGACTACGCGCTGTTCGCGCACCTGGAAACGGTGTATCTGGGATCGCTGGCGCGCCGGTCGCTGGTGATGCGCAACGTCGCGGCGGTGGTGGAGGCAGCGCGCGGCAAGCCGATCCTCTACTTCCCGGCGCGCCACGATCACATGCGCGTACAGACCGGCGACGGATGGGCGGCGCATGTGGCGGGAGCGATCGGCGTGTCCACGGACGCCCAGGCGTCCTGGTGGGGCGGCACCGGAGTCGGCACGGTCCCGCATGCGCTGATCGCCGCATACGGCGGCGACACGGTCAAAGCTGCGAAGGCGTTCGCCGAACGCTTCAAGGACCGCATGAACATCACCGTGCTGGTCGATTGGGACAACGACTGTGTCCGCACCGCCGTTGAAGTCGCGCGGGCACTGGGACCCGACCTCTGGGGGGTGCGGCTCGACACCTCGGAATCACTCGTAGACCGCTCACTGTGGGATCAGATGGGTGGCTACGACCCGCGCGGAGTCAATCCGCGGCTTGTGGAAAACGTTCGCGCCGCGCTTGACGCGGCAGGTTTCCCGGGCGTGAAGATCGTCGTTTCCGGTGGCTTCAACGCCGAGCGGATCGAACGCTTCGAGGCGGCGGGCGTGCCGGTCGACGCCTACGGGGTCGGCTCATCGCTGATCCGGGGCCAGAACGACTTCACCGCCGACGTCGTGATCGTCGACGGCAAGCCGTGCGCCAAGGTCGGGCGCCGCTTCGCCCCAAATTCGCGGCTCGAACGCGTCGCCTAGCCGCTCGCCGAGCCGTAGCGGTCGGGAGCCCGATCATGGTCATGCTCCCGGTAGTGGTCCGGCAAGACCACTACCGGGAAGACTCGCCGCTCGGGCACCGGTAATCTGCCTGCGATGTTCACCGCCATCGACCACACCGGAGTGGCCGTCGCCGATCTCGACGCCGCGATCCCGTTCTACCGTGACGTTCTGAAGTTCGAGCTGGTTCACCGCGAGGTCGTCGAGCAGCAGGGGGTCGAGGCCGTGCTGTTCGACGTTGGCGATTCCCACGTCGAGCTGATCGCGCCACTGGGGCCTGAGACCGGGGTCGCCAAGTTCATCGAGAAACGTGGACCTGGGCTGCATCACGTCGCCTACCGGGTCGCCGACATCGACGCGGTACTGGCATCGCTGAAGGCGCAGGACGTGCGGCTGATCGATCAGCAGCCGCGCATCGGTATCCGTGGCTCGCGCGTGGCATTCCTGCATCCGGCTGCGAGCGGCGGGGTGCTGACCGAGATCGTCGAGCCTGCTGGCCATTGATGAGCGCCGCCAGCTGTCGAACCCGCGCCGGCCGATGACGATCCTGCTCGAACCGCCATTGAGGGCTGATCTCAGCGTCCTGAAGCTGATGCGCACCCGCGGCCACACGCCTGAACTCAACCGTGCGGTGGCACTGTTCTCCGCGACCGGCGAGAACGCGGCCTCGTGGCTCGCGCTCGGAGCCGTCGGGTATGCGCTGTCGAAGCCCGGCTCTCCGCGCCGCGCCGGCTGGAAGCGCGGGCTCGCGGCAACCGCTGTGGCATTCGGTGTCAACAGCGCCGTGAAACTTCGCGTACAGCGGCCGCGCCCGGTGCTCGACGGGCTGCCGCCGCTCACCGGCGTGATCTCGGGACGTTCGTTCCCGAGCGCCCACTCGACCACGTCGTTTGCTGCTGCGGCCGCCTACCGCAAGCTGCTCCCGGCACCGTTGCTCTACGCGGTCGCCGGCGCCTACGCCGTCAGCCGACCGTATCTGGGCGTCCATTACCCCAGCGACGTGATCGCCGGCGCTACGCTCGGAACCGTGATCGGACTGGCAGCCGGCGCCGTAGGCTGACGGCTGCCGGGGGGCGACCCCGCGGGAGCTCATCCGGGTTTCGCCGACGCCGCCCACCACGCCTCACGCCCTCTCAATGACCATTCTGAACTCGATCAAGGAGCCCCGCCCATGCCGATGAAGGTCGGGATCGTCGGCATGCCCAACGCCGGCAAGTCTTCACTTTTCGGCGCGCTGACCGGAGTCGCCGCGGAAGCCGCCAACTATCCGTTCACGACGATCGAACCGAACGTCGCGGTCGTCCCCGTGAAGGATGAGCGGTTGCTGGAGGTCGCTGCCGTGACCGGCGCCAAGGAGATCGTCTGGGACACGATCTCGTTCCATGACATCGCCGGTCTGGTCGCGGGTGCGCACAAGGGCGAGGGCCTCGGCAACCAATTCCTGTCCAACATCCGCGAGACCGACGCGATCGTGCACGTGGTGCGCGCGCACGACGACAGCTCGATCATCCATCCCGACGGCAACGTCGATCCGATGCGCGACATCGGCACGATCGAGACCGAGCTGATCTACGCCGACCTCGAGCAGGCCGAACGGCGGCTTGACCGGGTGGTGCGGCAGGCGCGCGGCGGCGACAAGCATGCGATTGCCGAGCAGAAGTGGCTTGAGCAGGTCGTGACCGCGCTCCAGGCCGGCAGACCGGTGCGCACGGTACCGCTTCCGGAGGAGGCGCCCGACGCCGCGATCCTGCTCGGCTCGCTGACCTCAAAGCCGGTGCTGTTCGTCGCCAACGTGGACGAGGGCTCATCCGGCGTTCCCGAGGAGATCGCCGCCTACGCGGCATCCCACGGCGCCGAGGCCGTGGCCGTCTCCGCCCGGCTCGAGAACGAACTCGGTGAGCTCGACGACGACGAGGCCGCGTTGATGCGCGAGGAGCTTGGGCTGGCCGAATCGGGCCTGCAAACCGTTGTACGTGGCGCCTTCTCGCTGCTGCATCTGATCACCTTCCTCACCTCCGGAGACAAGATCGCTCAGTCCTGGCACCTTCGCCAGGGACTGTCGGTCTGGCACGCCGCCGGCGAGATCCACACCGACATCCAGCAGGGGTTCGTGCGCGCCGAGGTCGTAGCGTGGGACAAGCTCGTCGAGTACGGCGGCTACACCCGCGCTCGCGAGAACGCCGCGCTACGGCTCGAAGGCCGCGACTACGTCGTCCAGGACGGCGACGTGATCACGATAAAACACACCAACTGACAGCCACCGGCGACGGATTCCTCGCACCGGCCGTCGCCCCGGCTAAAGCTCCGCGAGCGTCGCGGCCTGTTCAAGCCGGCCGGCGAGGTTGCCCATGCCCAGCTCCGAGGCAACCGCGGCTGCGCTCGCGAGATCGGTCTCGTGGTCGGGCGGCAGCTTGACATCGACCGGTTGCAGCGTCGCGATCTCGCGGAAGGCCCTCAGTGCGTCCGCATGCTCACGCAGCGAGGCCGTGATTTTGGGTCGCTCGTTGTGGTTCAGACGCGGTTCGTCGACCGTTCCGACGGTGTCGAGCAGGGCTTCCAGCGAACCGTATGTCTGCAGCAGTTTGGCCGCGGTCTTCTCGCCGATGCCCGGCGCACCGGGAAGCCCGTCGGAGGGGTCGCCGCGTAGCGCGATGAAATCGGGCACCTGGTCGGGCCGCACACCGTAGCGGCGCTCGACCTCGGTCGGGTCGACCTCATCGAAGCCGGCGGAGCCCTGCTTCAGGTAGAGAACGCTGACCGAGTCGGAGACGGTCTGGTACATGTCACGGTCCCCGGTGAGCACGCGCGTTGTGCCGCCGGCCTCGGTCTCGAGCTCGGCGTAGGCGCCGAGCAGATCGTCAGCCTCAAGCTGCTCGGACGAGACCACCGTCCAGCCGAACGACTCGTACAGCGCCGGTGCTCGATCCCACTGCCAGCGCAGCGCCTCCGGCATCGGCTCACGCTGGGCGTGGTAGCCGGAGTAGAGCTCCACGCGGTAGGGGGCATCCTCGGCTCCGAAGCAGACTACGACGGCGCGCGGGTTCACGTCGGCAGCCACACGCAACAGGTTGTTGGCAGAGCCGAGCAGCGCGTTCACCGGCTTGCCGGCGCTGCCCTTGATCGAGTCGGGCAGGGCGAAGAACGCCCGGTAAAGGAGGAACGGTGCGTCGGCTACCAGCAGTGGTCGTGACATGCCGGTGAGGCTACCCGGCCGCGTGGAGCCATTCGCGCGGCCGTTTCCGTCTGGGCCAAAACCGCCTTATGAGATGGTTTTAGCCCTGCAAGCTCGTTACGAGCGGGCGAAGTAGATGTGCGGTTTTCGGTCGCTCTTCGGACGGCTCTTGAGCCAGCCGTGCTTGGGCGTGATCCAGGCGATCGTGATCGTGCCGGCGTGCAGGCCCGTCAGTGGCGCGAACGTGTGCACGTGACCGACGCCCTTGGCGAAGACCTTGGCGTTGATCGCGTGCAGCCATTGCTGCTTGCTGGCGCCGGAAGCCAATGCCACGTTCAGCACCTGCCAGTGCTCGGTGAAACACGCGCGCCCGTAGGCGGTCGTGAAGGTCCAGTCGAGCGCCCCGTATTGGTAGTACGGGTAGTCAAGCGAGTCCCACACCTTCGTAGCGCAGGCCTGGGTGCTCATCCGCCAGGTGTCGATCTCGAACACGCGCGTGATCGGAGCACCGAGTTTGCTGGTCTCGCTCGACTCGCCGGGATGCGTGCGCAACACGACCTGGCCGGCGACCACCATCGTCTCGACGAACGTTGTACATGAGGTGCGGCCCGCGAGCGTGTAGGCGGGGCCGAGCGGCTTGGTCCTCACGGTGCCGTCGCGGGAGACAGTGATCGTGCTACGGCCGATTACGCGTGCGCCGTGCCAGTCCACAGCTATACACCCGCCCTTCACAGCCGGCGCCAACAGCAGCTGGACTTTGATCTGCGCTGTCGCGTGGTCAATGCCGGCAACGGTGATCTTGTCGCTCAGTTTGCGGTTCGGGCGCGCCTGCTGGGTGAGCGTGTGCATCGTCGGATGGATCACCAGCAACGTCTCCGTAGCCTGCCCGGCTGCTGTGGTGATCGTGACCGGACTGCCGATCGTCGTGTGCGGCGTGAGCGTCTCGACGTACGTGTAACAGCCCTCCCCAGCTCCGATCTTGTAGCTGCCGACGTCATAAGTACCGCTACCGCGAATGCTGACGGCAGCGATCGCGGCGGCCTTGGGCGCACCGCTCCAGTCGACACGCTTGCAGGTTCCGTCGACCGGGGCGACAGGCCCAAGCAGCGAGCCGGCGATCTTGGCCGTGTCGCCGTATAGGCCTCGGACCACGGCCGCGTCATGGATCGTGCGTCCGGGCAGCGCAAGCTGAACCGACGCAGCGGTGTGGATCGTCGGTGACAGCGCAAGCGCGGTCTCTGGCGGCTGTCCGGGCACCGTCGCGGCCGTTGCCCCGGACGGTGTCAGTCTCAACGATTCAACCCAGGTAACGCACACCCCCGACCGGGTCACCCTCACCGGTGTGGCGGAGACGCGGTAGTTGCCCCGGCTTCTGGCACCGTTGAGCTCGAGGTTCTGGGTGACAACCGCGGTCGGCTTCGCCCACGACGCCTTCGTGCAGTCGCCGGTGGCGGGCGCCGGCACCGAATCCATCGTCGCGGTGATGGTTCCATTCTCGCCGTCGTCACCGGACACCCAGATCGTGTCCCCGACGAGTTGGCCGGCCGCAAGGATCTTCTCGCTTGCCGGAACCGTCGGACTGCTGCTCGCAGCCCGCGAACCCGCGCCGCTGCGCCTGGTGCGCCAGTTGGAAGCGTCAGCCGCGACCGGAGCGCCACCGGCGATCGGAGCCGTGAGTTGGGTGACGATCCGCGGGTGCGGTATCAGCGGGTCGGCGATCTTCAGCGTGTAAGTCGTGGTCCCTCCGCGGGCTGTGAACACCTTGCTGTGATCGGTCGGGATGTAGTAGCCGGCCGGAGCCTTGACCTCGGTCACCACGATCTTGTGGCCGGCTGGGATCTCGCCACGCCAACCGTGCGGATCCGTGTAGCGCGATGCCCTGGTGCCGGTCCTCACCTGTGGCAGCGCGGTGCCGGTAGTCAGGTCCTTGACCGTAAGCACGGCACCGGGGACGACCTTGCCGGTCGCGGCGCTGACCTTCTCGACATACAGGAAGGTCCCGGCCGGGTGCGCGCGGCGGGACACGCGCACCGTCGCGGTCCCCACCTTGCCCGCCTGGAGCAGGTACTGCAGACCCGATGCTTTGCCACCTCGGGGCCCCATCACCGTCGAGCGGGCCGGCGCCAGATCGCTGACCCGAATCTCCGCAGAGGACTGGCCGACAGCATGCGGGCTGAGCGTCCATCTGACGACTCCGCCGGTGGTTCGATCGCGGTCGAGCCGCACGCTCGCGCCGGTGGTCGAGACCACACGCACCGGTAGTCCCGTTACCGGGACCGTTCTCCCGTTGCTCGCACGCACGGTGGTGGTGCCGGCGTAGCGCTGGCCGACGGTCAAGGTGCCGCGGAACCGCAGCCCGCCGACCACATGCCAGGGGCCCGGGTAGGACTTCGCGAATTCCGCCAACTGGCGACCGATCCGACCGCTGTGGTCGAGCCGTCCCGCGTCGTAATAGTTGTAATGCGGGTCGATGATGTTCGCGGCCTGGTCGATCGACGCGGCCGCGTTCGCGCCGGAATCGTGCAGCCGCCTGAGCGGTCCAGCGGTGATGCCCTGACCGTGACGCGGCCAGAATGCCGCGGTCGTCGTCGCACCCGACTCGTCGAATTCCCAGGCCCAGGTACCGGCGGCACCAGAGCTGGAGGTGACGTGCACGTAGGGAATCCCATCGGTGCCGGGGAGCGCCCCCTCCGGAGTCAGGCAGGCACCGAGCCCGCCGGCCGGATCATGGTAGATCCCGGTCGCGTTCTTCTGTTGCGGCGACAGCATCATCGCCCGCACCGCGCCGAAGTCGGTCGCCGGGCGCGGAGCGGCGGATGCGGAGGCGCCCGCAAGCAGCATCGCCAAAACGGCGATCGCCATCGCCAGCTTGCACACCGCAGGCCTCCCCATCTCTCAGCCCTCCAAGGCAGGCACGAGCGCACGACTCGCCCAATCTCATGATCACTTTCCCGCAGCGGCAAATGGCAACAGCCGCGGACGGCGTTGTACCAACCGTTCGTCTCGTGTTCGTCCCGCTTTCAGTGGGACGCGGGCTCGACGCTCGGGCTGGATGATCCGAGCTACGGGACGCCTGGTGAGGTGGGTGGTCCAGCTAGACCACCCACCGAATCAGGAACCGACGTCGACTCCCGGACCGTCGATGTTGTGGTAGACGATGCGGTAGCGACCGGCCGACGGCAGCGACATGTGGAACGCGCCGCTCGCGTTGGTGAAGCTCGCCTGAAGCGCCTTCCAGCCGCCGGTCTGCCAACATTGCGCGGTCACTCTGCTCCCGGCGCTTGCGGGCAGGATCGTGCCCCAGATGCCGAGCTTGTCGTTGCCCACGGCCCCGACGTGGTCCCACATGGTCGTGTAGCTCATGTTGGGACTGAGTGTCCCGAAGACGTTTTCAATGTTCGCGCCGTCGGTGGTGACGGTGCCGGTGCTGCCGACGATCTGCAGGTTGTCGTTGGTGACGCGGATGTAACGCAGCGCGCCGTCCAGGTACCCGGCCCCGGCCAGCTGTCCTTGGACGCGCGCGATGCTGACGTTGTAGGCCCAGCTGTGGTACGGGTTGTTGTAGGAGTCGTCGTAGGGGTCTGTGACGCCCTGTAGCCAGGAGTCACCGGTGATTCCCCAGGAGAACTGAATCGACTTGGTGTGGCCACCGGAGCTCGAGAAGAAGTAGGTGGTGACCGGTCGCCCGTCCAGCTCTACGAGGTCGTTGTAGGTGGCGTTGACCGCACGGTTGGCGGAGCTCGTCTCTCCCCCGACCCCGCCGTACACCTGCGAGCAGGTATTCGCGTACAGCATCCAGCGACCGGGGTTGACCGAGCCGGCGGTGAGCGCGTAGGTGCGCGCTGCCACGGCCTGGGCGTCGAGCGCCTGCTGCGGCCACGATGACGGGCTCTCTTCGGTGACAACTCCGCGCACATAGTCGTTCACGCCGACGAGGTTGATGGCGGCGATCGCGCCACCGCTGGCGCAGCCGTTGCCGCTGACTCCGAACCGGAACTGTAGGCTGCCGCGATACCAACCATGCCCGGTCAGGTACACCATCTTCGCTGCGCTCACGGTCAACGGCGTCCCGAAAGTGATGACCTTGCCGCCCGAGCTCAGCGCCTTGCCACCGGCGGCGAGTTCCAGACGGTTGCCGGCGGTCCACACGCTGTAGGTGGTGTTCGGGTTCAGCCGCACCCGCGACCCGCGGATCGAGCTGGCGCCATGGAAGCTCTGCGATCCCTGCGAGATCAGCACGGTCACGTAGCGCGTGCCGCTCTTGACGAGCTGGATCCCGGCGTAATAGTGAGAAAGGATCGAGCCGAAGCTCCATCCATGCTCGGCGAGCCCAGCGGCTCCGTACTGGCTCATACCGATGTCATGCCCGAATCCGCCGCCGCGGATATAGAACCCCGAGTTGGATCGCTGCGTCGTACTGGCGTCGGGTGCCATTGTCGGGCTCGCCTTGGCGATCTTGACGCCACGAATCCGCTTAGCGGCGGCAGCTGCACCCTGGTCGTACAACGTCTTGGCCGTCGGGCCGCCGGCCGCAGGATGCACGTGATTGGGAGCCTTGGCAGCGCCCGCCGTCGGCGCGGCGATGACCGCGAGCAGCACGGCGATCGCGGTCAGCAGCGAGCAGATGAAAGCCTTGGTAGTTAGCGGGGCTCGGAGTACTGGCACTGGTTGTTTCAACGCGTCGGGGCGCGGAAAGTTCCGGACGAAATCGGACAACGTCGCCGTCCAGTGTTACCGCAACTCTGCAATTAGCCTGCAAAACGGCGTGCGCCGAGAAGCGCACGCCGTCCGTGCAAGCTAGCAGCGCTGCGTTCTAGAGGTTGCCCTGCGCCATCTTGCGCAGGTCCATGGCCTTGTTGTAGGTGTCCTCGTCGACGCCGGCCTCGTAAGCGACCTCGCGCAGTAGGCGTCCGGAATTGGCCGCCTCCTTGACGATCTCAGCGGCCTTGTCGTAGCCGATGTAGGGGTTCAGCGCGGTCGCCGCAGCGAGCGTTGACTCGGCGCTGCGCTCGCAGCCGGCGAGGTTGGCGGTAATCCCCTCCACGCACTTTTCGGCCAGCGCCTTTGAGGCGGTGCTGAGCAGGCTGATCGACTCGAGCAGGTTGCGGGCGATCAACGGCACGCGCACGTTCAGCTCGAAGTTGCCCTGGCTGCCCGCGATCGTGATCGCGGCGTCGTTGCCAATCACCTGCGCGGAGACCTGCAGTACGACCTCCGGGATCACCGGGTTTACCTTCCCGGGCATGATGCTTGAGCCCTTCTGCAGCTCGGGCAGGAAGATCTCGCCGATCCCGGCGCGCGGACCGGAGCCGAGCAGCGCGAGGTCGTTTGCGATCTTGGTGAGCGAGACGGCGACGACTTTCAGCGCGCCGGATAGTTCGACCAGCGCGTCGCGGTTGCCCTGCGCCTCGAACGGGTCCTCGGGCGCGAGTATCTCCAGCCCACTGTTGTGCGCGAGCAGGTGCCGGACCTTGATCGCGAACTCCTTGTGGGTGTTCAGTCCGGTGCCGGTGGCAGTCCCGCCGAGCGGGATCTGAGAGACCTGTGGGAGCGCGTTCTTCACGCGCCGCTGGGCGAGCCGGATCTGGGCCGCGTAACCGCTGAACTCCTGGCCCAGCGTGACCGGTACCGCATCCATCAGGTGTGTACGGCCGGCCTTGACGATGTCGTGGAACTCGACCGCCTTCTTCTCCAACGCCACCTGGAGCTGGTTGAGCGCCGGCAGCAGTTCGTGGCTGGCCTCTGATAGCGCCGCGAGATGGACCGCCGAGGGGAACACGTCGTTCGAGGACTGGCCCATATTCACGTCGTCGTTGCGGTGCGCCGGATGCTCGGGATCGGCCTGCGTGGCGAGCGCGGCGATCACCTCGTTGGCGTTCATATTGGAACTGGTACCGGACCCGGTCTGGAACACGTCGATCGGGAACTGATCATCGTGCTTACCGGCGGCCACCTCGTCGGCCGCGGTTGCGATGCGGTCCGCGAGTCCCGCGTCCAGCAGGCCCAGTTCGGCGTTGACGCGCGCGGCCGCGCCCTTGATGCGGCCGAGCCAATGGATCACAGGCGCCGGGATCGGCTCGCCCGAGATCGGGAAGTTGCCGATTGCCTTCTCGGTCTCGCCGCCCCAAAGATGTTGTTGCTCGCTCACTGCCCGATCCTTTTGTCGATGTGCTGTTGCCCGCAGCTCTCTCTCGTGGCAAAAGTTACCTGAGAGCCCGCGGCCAGCCCTCGGTCACGACTCGCGACCGCCACGGTTGGCGGCCGCTGTGCAGTCGGCTGAACGCCGAAAGGGGAATTTTGAGCTGTGGGAGCATTAAATTCCCATCTTCAGGCGACGCGCGCTCGAGTTCGGCTCGAAAAGAGCGCGCGGGTCGGTTGGAAAAGAGCGCGCGGGTCGGCCCGAAACGAACGCGCAGGTCGGCTCGAAACGAACGCGCGGTTCGGCTCGAAACGAACGCGCGGGTCGGTTGGAGACGGCCACGGCTCACGGGAACGGGCCGGCCTTGTAAACGAGGCCGGGAAGGTCGCGCCCGAGCACGCCGGCGAGCCACTCGGTCACCTCGATCAGGCGCTCGAGTGAGATACCGCCGCTGTCCACGCCTTCCTTGTCAAACAGGTAGATCAGATCCTCGGTGGCGATGTTGCCGGTTGCGCGCGGTGCGAACGGGCAGCCGCCGAGCCCGCCCAGGGACGCGTCGAAGACTCGCGCGCCGTGCTCCAGTCCCGCGATCGCGTTCGCGTAGCCGGTGTTGCGGGTGTTGTGGAGGTGCAGGCCGGCGGGACGTCCCGCCATCGCGGCGACCGCATCCGGAAGCAGCCGGCGTACCTGCGCAGGCACGCCAACGCCGATCGTGTCGGCGAGCATCAATTCGTCCGCACCCGCCGCGGCCATGCGATGGGCGTGCTCAGATACCACGCCAGGGTCGACCAGGCCCTCGAACGGACACCCAAACGCGACCGAGAGCGTCACCGTGACCGCAATCTCGGCGGCATGCCCAGCCGCGATCATCGCCTCCGCGGCGCTCGCGCCCTGCTCGACCGTCATCCCCTGGTTGCGCTGCCCGAATGTATCCGTGAGCGGATAGGCGATGTGGATCTCCCCCGCGCCCGCCGCAATCGCTCGCTCGACGCCGCGGAGGTTCAACGCCAGCGCCGCATAGACGACGTCACCGGCGGGACCGAGCTCGCTCATCACTTCCTCGGCGCCGGCCATCTGCGGGACGCGCTTCGGGTTCACGAACGACGCCGCTTCGATCCGCTTGACGCCGGCTGCCGCGAGCCGTCGGCAGAGCTCGGCGCGGACCGACGGCTCCAGCGTCGCCGCGTCGTTCTGGAGTCCGTCGCGGGCGGCGACGTCACAAACGGTTACCTGCATCGATTACCTCCGGTGAGAACGCAGCGGTCGCATAAACGCTATCCGCTCAAGGACTGGTGCGCGCAACCACGGCATCGTCGGTCGCTACCCGCAGAACGAGATCAGCTCACGGGCAAGGCCGACGGGGTCGTCGTAGGCGACCAGGAAGCCGGTCCCCGGCAGCGTGCGCAGATCTGCATCGGGGAGCAGGTCGACGGCCTCCTGCGCCCACTGGATCGGCGCGGTCTTGTCCAGCGGGGACCACAACAGCAGCACCGGAAGCTCAACCTCCGGATAGGCGTCAAGCAGCCACAGCTGCGCGTCGCTCGGCCAGTTGCGCACGAACTTGGCCCAGGCTCGGGCCCTGCCACCGTTGCCCGCGACCTCCGAAAACGCGTGCCGCACGAGATCCTGGGCGGCGGGATTGTCGGTCGCGGTCAGGCGTCTGCCGACGACCGGCCTCACCACCAGTCCAGCGCCGTGCGAGATCGCAACGTCGAGTCCTGGGACCCCGGCCAGTGTCATTCCCGCCCGCCAAGCGCCGCGGACACCGGAGGCATGCACCACCTGGCGGTGCAGGCGATTGGTGAGCAGTACCAGACGCGCGGGGCGGTAGCGCCCGGTCGCGACCAGCTTCAACGCCAACTCCGCGCCGATCCCGTGGCCCGCCAGCGACGCACTCGGACCTCCGGCGGACTTGCAGAAGCCGGCCAGCACATCCAGCATCCAGTCGGGGCTGTAGGGGTGGTCAGGGCGATCCTCCGAGTCTCCGTGCAGCGGCAAATCGGGAATAACCACCCGGAACCGCTGGGATAGCGCCTTGACCACGGGCTCGTACTCGCGGTGGCTGAGCCCAAGTGAATGCAGCAGCACCAGCGCCGGCCCGGTTCCGGCCTCGCGATATGCGACCCGGGCCGCGTCGGAGTGGTGATAGAGGCGCAGACGCATCCGTATAAGCGTGCCACGCGCTGCACGATGGTGCCCACAATCCACTCATTTGCAGGGGTATGTTGTAACCATGGCGAGTTGGGATGACGTCCGGCGCATAGCACTGTCTCTGCCCCAGACCACAGAGGGTCTGAACTTCCGCAGAACTGCCTGGAAGGTCAGGGACAAGACATTCGTATGGGTGCGTCCGTTGAACGGCAGCGACCTGCGCCAGCTGACCGAGCTCGGCGAGGAGATCCCCACCGGCGAGATCATGGGCGCCCGGGTCGAGAACGAACTCGCCAAGGAGGTGCTGATCGAGAACGAGCCCGATGTGTTCTTCACGATCCCTCACTTCAAGAACTACGCCGCGATCCTGGTACGGCTCGACGCGATTCGTGAAGAGCTGTTGTACGAGACGATCGTCGAGGCCTGGCTCGACCGCGCCCCGGACAAGCTCGCGCAGGCGTTTTTGGAAAAACACGAGGCCTGAGGGTCCGCCCGCACGGCTCGCAGCGCCCTAACGGACCCGAGTCGGCCGGCGGAGCCTGTTGGTGGCATCCAAGCCACCAACAGGCTGGAGACCCCAGCCCTCAACCCTAAATAAACTGGCAGGTCGATGCCCAAGACCACGCCCCACCGCCCAGTAGACCCCAAGGCTTCGTTCCCGCAGATGGAAGAGCGGGTGCTGGAGCGCTGGGAGCGGCAGAACGTTTTTGCTGAATCAGTCGAGCAGCGGCGTGGGCAACCACGCTGGAGCTTCTACGAGGGACCGCCGACCGCGAACGGCGCCCCCGGCGCGCATCACGTGCTCTCGCGATCGTTCAAGGACATCTTCACGCGCTATCGCACGATGTCCGGCTACTACGTCGAGCGCAAGGGTGGCTGGGACTGTCACGGGCTGCCGGTGGAGCTCGCCGTCGAGAAGGACCTCGGGCTCAACAACAAGATGGAGATCGAGGAGTACGGGATCGCGGAGTTCAATGCGCGCTGCCGTGAGAAGGTCTTCTCGCATATCCACGACTGGATCAGGCTGACCGACCGGATCGGTGTTTGGATCGACGCCGAGCACGCGTACCGCACACTCGATGCCAGCTACATCGAGTCCGTCTGGTGGGCGCTGAAGCAGATCTTCGATCAGGGCCTGCTGTTCGAGAAGCTGAAGGTGGTCCCCTACTGCTCGCGTTGCGGCACGGCACTGAGTTCGCACGAGCTCGGGCAGCCGGGCGCGTACAAGGATGTCGTCGACGCCTCCGCCTACGTGATCCTGCCCTCGCCGAAGGGCAAGCTCGTGGTCTGGACCACGACGCCGTGGACCCTGGTCTCCAACGCCGCCGTGGCCGTCGATCCCGAGATGACCTACGTGCGCACGACCGATGACTTCATCGTCGCCGAAGCGCTGCTTGACAAGGTCTTCGGCCCACGCCCTGACGGCGACGGCGACACCGATTCGCGCATCGCCGAGCGTTTCCGAGGCTCGGAACTGGTCGGCCTCAGCTATGAGCCGCCGTTTGATTTCATCCCCGCTTCGGCCTATGGCGAGAAGGGCCACACCGTACTCGCAGCAGATTTCGTCACAGCCGAGGACGGCACCGGGCTTGTCCACACTGCGATCGCCTTCGGTGAGGACGACTTCCGGCTCGGCGAGCAAAACGGGCTTGCACCGATCAATCCGGTGCGGCTGGACGGCACCTACGACGAACGCATCAGCGGCTACGAGGGACGCTGGGTCAAGGACGCTGATGAGGATCTGCTGGCGGACCTGCGCGAGCGCGGCAAGCTGCTGAAGTCGGACCCCTACGAGCACTCCTATCCGCACTGCTGGCGCTGCGAGACCCCGCTGCTTTATTACGCGAAGCCGTCCTGGTACATCGGCACCAGCCAACGCCGCGAGCAGCTGCTGACTTCGAACGAGGCGGTGAACTGGCAGCCGCCGCACATCAAGCACGGCCGCATGGGCAAATGGCTCGAAGGCAACGTCGACTGGGCGCTCTCGCGCGAGCGCTACTGGGGCACGCCGCTGCCGATCTGGCGCTGTTCGGCCGGTCACCTGCATGTGGTCGATTCGCTGGCCGAGCTCGAGCGTAGATCCGGAACGAAGCTCGCCGACCCGCACCGGCCGTTCGTGGACGACGTCACCTTTGACTGCGTGGTCGAGGGCTGCGGCGCTGAGATGCAGCGCGTACCCGAGGTGATCGACGTCTGGTTCGACTCGGGCTCGATGCCGTTCGCACAGTACGGCTCACGCGGAGACCAGACCCCGGCCGAGACCGAGGAGTTCAACGGTCACTTCCCCGCTGACTACATCTGCGAAGCGATCGACCAGACGCGCGGCTGGTTCTACTCGATGCTGGCCGTGTCGACGTTGCTGTTCGACAAGTCCGCATATAAGAACGTCGTGTGCCTGGGGCTGATCCTGGACGAGCACGGCGTGAAGATGTCCAAGTCCCGCGGCAACATCGTGCTCCCGTGGGATGTGATCGACCGCTTCGGCGCCGACGCCTTCCGCTGGTACCTGTTCGCCTCCAAGCTCCCGTGGGACGGGTACCGCTTCAGCATCGAGCTGCTCGGCGAGTTCTCGCGTCCGTTCCTCTCACAGCTCTGGAACACCTACGGGTTCTACGTGCTCTACGCCAACGCCAACGAGATCTCGGGCACCGAACTCGCACTCGACGCGGTGGAGCTGACCGATCTCGACCGCTGGGCGCTCTCGCGGCTGCAGGCGACAGTTGACGTGGTGGACCCGAGTCTCGATCAGTTCGATGCGACCACGGCCGCGCGGGCCATCACTGAATACGTCGATGACCTTTCCAACTGGTACGTGCGCCGCTCGCGCCGCCGCTTCTGGGATGGCGACCGGGCCGCGTTCGCGACACTGCATACCGCGCTGGTGACCGTGGCCAAGCTGCTGGCTCCGTTCACGCCGTTCATCGCCGACGAGATCTACGACAACCTCACCGACAGCGGCAGCTCCGTGCACCTGACCGACTTCCCGGGCGTCAGCGACGGTCTGGTCGTCGAGCGCACAGCCGGACCGGTTCCGTCGGGAGCAGGTGCGGTGTTCACTCGCGAGCTCGAGCTTGAGCAGGCGATGGCGGTCGCGCGTGAGACCGTGCGGCTCGGCCTCGGCGCCCGTGGCGCCGCCAAGCTGAAGCTGCGCCAGCCGCTCGGGGCCGCCGTGATCGTCGCGGCCGGAACCGAGCGCGCCGCGATCGAACGGCTCGCTGAGATCGTGCGCGAGGAACTGAATGTGCGGGAGCTGCGGTTCGTGAACGAGGCCGACGAACTCGGCGAGGTCGAGGTCAAGGCCAACTACCGCTCGCTCGGGCCCCGCTTCGGCAAGGACATGCCACTGGCGGCCGACGCGATCGCCGGCCTCGACGGAACAGTGGTTGCCGCGGCACTGCGCGACGGTCGTGAGATCGGGCTGTCGATCGCCGGCCACGACCACGTCCTGACCGCGGACGATGTGTTGTTGAGCATGAAGCCGCTGGACGGCTACCAGGTCGAGCGCGAGGGATCGCACGGCGTCGCCCTGGAGCTCGAGGTCACGGAATCATTGCGAGTCGAGGGTTGGGCGCGTGAGCTCGTCCACGCGATTCAGGCCGCCCGACGTGCGGCCGGATTCGACATCTCCGATCGCATCGAATTGACGCTCGGGGGCGACGAGCGCCTACTGAATGCCGCCCGTGAGTACCAGGATTACATCGCTGGTGAAGTGCTCGCCGTGTCAGTATCGTATAAATCCACGGTCGAGACATCCGTCACGTACATCGATGACCTTAAGCTTGATATTGCTCTGAACCGGGGGGTTGAGCATGCATTCACTGAAACTGGGGAATCGCGCCTGTAGGCTCGGCGCCGTAATCGTCGCCGCAGCGTTGTTCGCTGTGCTGGCGCCGAAGGCGAGTGCAGCCAGCCGACACTTTGTGTTGCCCGCCTGTCCGGACCCCTCAAGCGCAGGGGCGCTGCACGTGTCCGGCAACGAGGTCCTGACGAGCACCGGCCAGCGGTTCACCTTCTACGGGTTCTCAACCTACGGCGGCCTGCAAAATCCGATCGACAGCAAGCTGTGGCCGCACGCGGTCGCGTCCAGCAGAGCGCAGATCGAGGCGGCCCCGCACTGGTCTGCGAACACGATTCGCATCCAGGTCGGCGAGGCGAACCTGTTCACGCACCGTGCGCCCGGAGACCCCGTGAATGTGGCCTTCCTGAACGATCTCTGTAGCCAGGTGCAGCTTGCCCGCCGCGAGGGCCTTCAGGTGGTGCTCAACGACAACACGCTGTTTTCCAACTACTACGAGCAGAACCCTACCGCCCGTACAGCGACGTTCTGGAAGTACATCGGGGCGATCTACGGCAACCAGCCCGGGGTCATGTTTGACCTGTTCAACGAGCCGCGGGCTGCGCGTGTCCAGATGGGCCCCGGGCAAGGCCCGAGAAATCTCGCCTGGATTTGGAACACCTGGCTGAACGGCGGAAGCGGGCTGGGTTACACGTACGTCGGCGAGCAACAGCTGGTGAACCTGATCCGCTACCACCACTGGAACAACATCATCTGGGTCGAAGGCCCGCTGTTCGACGATGCGCTCGGCCAATACCAGAGCTACCCGATCGCGGCCAACAACCTGGTGCTGAGCATCCACCATCCGGACCTCTCACTCGGACTCCCGAACTGGTATCACACCTGGGGATATCTGGCCCGGCAGTACCCGCTGGTGGACGGTGAGTGGTCGCAGTATGCGGGGATCAAGGATGAGTGCTATGACAACGCGACCACGGCCGCCAACGACCTGTTGACCTACCTCGCGAGTATCCACGCGGGTCTGATCGCATGGTCACTGCAGGCCGGCGCGCTCACCGTTGACCCCAACCATTACGTGCCCACCAACCTGACGGTGGCACGTGACACGACCAACCCGACGGATCTGTACAAGCCGAATGCGTTCGCGGCGAACTTTGCCTGCAACTCCGCGCATTACGGGCAGGGTGCCGGGCAGCTGGTGTACAACTACTTCCGGCAGTACTCGACTCAATCGAACGCTGGCGCTCGTTAACGCAATCGGGCCCCGCTTTTCAGCGAGGCCCGAAGTCCCGTATGTGGGGAGAGAGAGTTGGTTGAGGGAGCTGGGCCCTAGGCCAGCGCCGGCTCGATCTCAGCTTCGAGGCGCTTCTTGGGATAGGCGCCGGTTACGCGCTTGACCTCTTCACCGTTCTTGAACACGATCAGCGTCGGGATCGAAAGCACGTTGTACTTGATCGCCGTCTGCTGGTTCTCATCAGTGTTCAACTTCGAGACCTTGAGCTGTCCGGCCTTCTCGCCGGCGATCTCCTCGACCACCGGAGCGACCGCGCGACACGGACCGCACCAAGGGGCCCAGAAGTCGACGAGCACGGGGACGTCGGACTCGAGAACCTCAGCCTGAAAGTTGTTGTCGGTGACTACAGAAACGTTCTCAGCCATTGCGGCTCCTCTACGAAACTTGTTGTACTTCAAAAAGTATAGCGACGCAGTGGGCGCTTCAAAAACGCCGCCTGAGCCGTCATCCTTGCAGAAATCCCAGACCGAAAGCGCAGCCGTGCCTGACCCCACCAACACCGAAATCGCAGCCGCACTCGACGAGCTCGGAGATCTATACGAGCTGGATGGGGCGGTGGTCCACCGGGTCCTGGCCTACCGCACCGGCGCCAAGGCGGTTCGCGATGCTTCAACCTCGGTGGCGGAGCTGGCACGACAGGGCCGCGCAACCGAGATGCCTGGCATCGGCGCGACGCTGCAGGAGAAGATCAACGCGCTCACCGAGACCGGCGAGATTCCGGCACTGGTCAAGCTGCACGCGAAGTTCCCGCCTGGCCTGGTCGAGATGACCCACCTCGAGGGGCTCGGGCCCAAGCGCGCCCGGCGACTCTACGACGAGCTCGGGATCGACTCACTGGAGAAGCTGAGAGCGGCGGCTGAAGGCGAACAGATCCGCAAGCTCAGTGGCTTCGGGCCCAAGGCCGAAGAGGCACTGCTGGCTTCGCTGGACGCCTATCAGGCGACCGGCCGTCAAGGCAGGATCCCGCTCCAACAGGCGCTGGTCACCGGTGAGGAGTTGCGTGACGCGATCGTGGCGCTGCCACAGTGCGAGCGGGCGGAGCTCGCCGGTTCGGCAAGGCGCTGGACGGAGACGGTCAAGGATCTCGACATCGTCGCCACCTCCACCACTCCCGGAGCGCTGGCGCATGAGGTCTCGCAACTCCCGCAGGTCGAGAGCTCATCGACCCCAGGCGACAACGCGGTCAAGCTGAGAACTCACAACGGCATCTCAGTGGACGTACGGATCGTCGCGCCAGACCAATTCGGGAACGTCCTCCAGCACCTGACGGGGTCCAAGGACCACAACCGCGTGATGCGTGAATACGCCGCGCCGCGAGGAATCCACATCTCCGAGTACGGCGTGCTGATCGACGCGACCGGTGTGACCCACCGTTGCGCGACCGAGCAGCAGGTGTATGAGCTGGTCGGCATGGACTACGTCGAACCGGAGCTACGTGAGAACCGCGGCGAGATCGAAGCCGCGCTGAACCATGAGCTGCCGCGGCTGATCACCACGGCAGACCTCAAGGGTGACCTGCACTCGCACACCACAGCATCTGACGGCACCGCCTCGATCGCGGAGATGGCCGAGGGTGCCAAGCGCTACGGCTACGAATACCTGGTGATCACCGACCACTCCGCGTCGATGGGCTTCGGCGCTGATGTCTCACCCAAACAGCTGGTCGCGCAGATCGAACGAATCCGGACGACCGAGGTGCCCGGGATCGAGCTGCTCGCGGGCTCCGAGGTGAACATCCTCCCCGACGGGTCGCTCGATTACGAGGACGAACTGCTCGCGCAGCTCGACTGGGTCATCGCGAGCGTGCATAGTTCGATGAAGCAGGACTCAGAGACCATGACCGCACGCATCATCGCGGCGATTGAGCACCCCTACGTCGACTGCATCGGCCATCTCACCGGTCGCAAGATCGGCGAGCGCGAGCCCTACGCGCTGGACTTCGAGGCGATCGTTGACGCCTGCCTGCGAACCGGCACGATGTTGGAGATCAACTCCAGCCCCGCGCGTCGCGACCTCAACGAGACCCACGCACGGGCGGCCGCCAAGGCCGGCGTGAAGCTCGTCATCAACACTGACTCGCACCGCACCGACGGGTTCGCGGTGAACCGCTACGGGGTAGCTACCGCGCGGCGGGCGTGGCTGTCTTCGGACCAGATCTTGAACTGCCGGCCGTGGCACGAGCTGCTTCAACTTCGTAAGCGAGCGGCGGCCGCTTCCTGAACTGAATGCGCGCGAAGAAAGCGAGCCCAACGATCACGCCGATTCCCGCGATCCAGAAGTTCAGCCGCATCCCCAGGATGTGCTCGGAATAGTCGATCCGGATCGTCTCCTCGAACATCCGGTAGGCCGAGTAACCGGCGACGTACAGCGCGAACAGCGCCGGCGGTCGTACCTTCTGGCGGTTGTCGAGCCAGATCAGCACCAGCGCCAAACACACGTCGAAGATCATCTCGTAGAGGAAGCTGGGCTGGAAGGTCGCGAACACGTGCCCTGCACCGACCCAGTCAAGGTGTCCGTGGAAGCTGGACGGGAGCGGATGCTGCTGTACGTTGATGCGCACTGCCCAGGGCAGTGTCGAGGGCTTTCCGAACAACTCCTGGTTGAAGTAGTTGCCGATCCGACCGATCGCCTGCGCTACCAACAGGCCCGGCGCAACGCAGTTCATCAGCCGATACACATCGTTCCAGGACAGATCCCGCTTCAAGCGCCAAACTCCAACCGCCGCACCCAGCGCAACCCCGCCCCAGATACCGAGTCCGCCGTCCCAAATCGCGAACGGGCCCCACCAATGGTCCGGCATCTGACTCGGAGTGGTGGCAATGAAGTACAGGCGACCACCGATCAGTCCGGCCGGAAAACCCCACCACGCGGCGGTGTAGATCGACTCCGGATCGCCGCCGCGCTTCATCCACTGGTGGCGCGTGATGATGATCGCGGCCGCGACCGCGAACACGTAACAGATTCCGTACGCGTGGAAGAACAGCGGGCCGATGTAGAACCCGTCGCTCGACGGACTCGGGATGTAGGCAAACAGTGTGGGGTTCAAGTCAGGTGCTGGTCAGGCGCAGGGCTAAGTGATCTACCCGGTCCTCGGGCTCAGGACAAGCCGGACCGCAGCGAACGGAGTCTCATTTTCTCAGGCGAAGCTTAAGCAGGCGTACTGGGCGCGCGAGACGTCCCTCAGCTTTGCCCTCGTCGCTGCTGTCGCGAGCCATCTGCATCAGGTTGGCGCGGAACCCGGGCGTGCGCACGAGCCGGATCGGCTGCCATGCGCGCGTGCGCTCGACGTAGAAGCGCGCGCCGTCGCGCTGCTCGATCGCCATAACGGCCGCCGACTGGTAACGCCACAACAACGCCCACACCACCATGAACCCGGCGGCAACCGCGGGAACCTGCGGAAACAGGAACGACACACCGCCGGCGATCATGGTCAGCAGCAAAAGCGGCCATAGACGGTTCATGAGCGTGCGATTTGGATGCATTTCGGGCAGGCTCATCTGCGTGCGGGCGCCGGCCAGCAGCGAAGCGATCTGTGGCGAGGCCGCACGCTGACGTCCGAGCCAGCTGCCGACCACGGACGCGAGCAGCCACCAGCCGATCGCGACGAATGCCACTGAGTTGTCACCGGTGGTGTTGATACCCACCAGCGTCAACACTGCCAACAACGTTGCACAGCCGCCGGCCGCCATTGTGGTGGCTCTGAGGAATTCGGGAAAACGCATCAGCTGCTCCGGGTCTCCGCGCGTCAGCTGGCCGCGGCCGGACCGGCTAGCGAATCGGCCAGCACCGCGAGCAGACCGCGGACTCCGTCAGTTCCGTCCACGATCAGATCCGCCTCGTCGGTGATCTGCGGCGGTCCGTCGTCGGACCGGACCCCGACCCGCACCACGTGCGGGATCTCGCCGTCGGCGTGGAGCTTTTGCAGGGCACGGAAGGCATCGAGGTCGGTGGCGTCGTCGCCGGCATACAGCACCGACTTCCATTTGCGGCCGGCCAACAGTGCTTTGACCCCAGTTCCCTTGCCGAGCTTCACCGGCGGGCGAACCTCCATCACCTTGCGGCCCCAGTGCACGTCAAACCCGCGTAGCGACGCCTGCGCGGCGATGCTGTCAACAGCCTCGCGGGCGCCCTGCTCGTCCTTGGAGCCGCGCCAGTGAAACGCCAGGATCGGGCCTTTGTCCTCGATCCGCACCAGGTTGCGGTGTTCATCGGGCTTCTCAAACTCGCGCCTAAAGCCGGCAATCCGCGCCTGCCAGTCATCGAGCTCTGGATCGAGCACCGACTCAGTCCAGCCCGATCGCAGCAGCTCGGCGCCGTGCGAGCCGACGTACGGGATCGTTCCGATCGCGACCATCGCACGGGCGTCGGAGGCTCGACGCCCACTGATACACCCAACCAGCCCGTAGCCGCGAGCGAGCGCAATCAGCAGCTGCCGGGTCGGCTCGGGCACGAGTGCATCGGCGGCGTGCTCAACGATCGGAGCGAGCGTCCCATCAACGTCGAGCAACAGCGCCGAATCAGACGGATCGGCCATCAACGGCGCCAGCGCTTCGGTGAGCTGCGCGGAAGTCACGTCCTTTAGTATGGCGGGTCACCGCGGCCTGCCCGACAGGTGCCGGGTCCAAGCAGGGAGGAACACGTGCCGGAGCAGAGTTCGCAGCAGACCAAGGGAGTGATGGTCGTCTTCGCCGGCCTGATGCTCGTGATGTTGATGGCTGCGCTCGATCAGACGATCGTGTCGACGGCGCTGCCAACGATCGTGGGCGACCTCGGCGGGCTCAAGCACATTTCCTGGGTGGTCACCGCCTACCTGCTCGCGCAAACGGTCGTGACGCCGATCTACGGCAAGCTCGGCGATCAGTACGGCCGCAAGATCGTTTTGCAGGTGGCACTGGTGATCTTCCTGATCGGCTCGGCGCTCTGCGGCCTGTCCCAGAGCATGACCGAGCTGATCGCCTTCCGCGCGCTGCAGGGCCTCGGCGGCGGTGGATTGATGGTCGGGGCGATGGCCGCGATCGGCGACGTCGTCTCGCCGCGTGAGCGCGGCCGCTATCAGGGCTTCTTTGGCGCGACCTTCGGCCTCGCGAGCGTCATCGGCCCGTTGCTCGGCGGCTTCTTCACCAGCTCGCTCACCTGGCGCTGGATCTTCTACATCAACCTGCCGATCGGCGTGGTCGCGTTCATCGTGCTGGCTGCGACCCTGCCGAGCAAGCGCGACGAACGCAAGCACACAATCGACTACCTCGGCTGTGGGCTGCTGGCCGCCGCGCTTGCCGGAATCGTGCTGGTCTGCACGCTCGGCGGCTCGAGCTACCGCTGGACCTCCCCCTTCATCATCGGGCTCGCGTTGGCCTCGCTGATCCTGGTCGTTGCGTTCGTGTTTGCTGAGAAGCGCGCCGCCGAGCCGGTGCTGCCCCCGCGCCTGTTCAAGAACAGCGTGTTCACGGTCTCGAGCGCGATCGGCCTGGTGGTCGGCTTCGCGCTGTTCGGTTCGGTCACCTACCTGCCGCTGTTCCTGCAGGTGGTGCGCGGCGCGAGCCCGACCGGATCGGGGCTGCAGATCCTGCCGTTGATGGCAGGGCTGCTGATCACCTCGATCGGCTCCGGCCAGCTGATCAGCCGCACCGGCCAGTACAGACCGTTCCCGATCGCCGGCACGTTCGTGATGACGATCGGTCTATACCTGCTCTCACACCTGGGCGCGAGCACCTCCGACCCGGTCACCTACCTGTTCATGTTCGTGCTCGGTCTCGGACTCGGGATGGTCATGCAGGTGCTGGTACTGGCGGTCCAAAATGCCGTCGAATACAAGGACCTGGGCGTCGCCACGTCCGGCGCGACCCTGTTTCGATCGATCGGCGGCTCGGTCGGAACCTCGATCCTGGGCTCGGTTTTCGCCACGCGCCTCACCGCCAACCTGCGCGACGGGTTCGCCTCTAACCCCGCCACCAAGAACATGACACCGGCGCAGATCGCCAACATTCAGGTGGCGAGCGGAAACCCGACCGAAATCCACAAGTTGCCGCCGCAGGTCCATGACGTCTACCTGAGCGCATACACGCAGGCGCTCGACCACGTGTTCCTGGTCGCCGCGTTCGTGGCCGCGGGCGCGTTTGTGCTCAGCTGGTTCCTCAAGCAACTGCCCTTGCGCGAGACCGTCAGCTCCGGCGCCGGTGTCGGCGAGCGCATCGGCGAAAGCTTCGCGGCACCGAAACCGAGCGATTCCGGTACCGAGCTCATCCGCGCGCTGAGCGTGCTGCTCGGCCGCGACGAACGCCGCCATCTGGTCGAGCAGATGGCCGACCGCGCCGGCGTCGACCTCTCGGCCGCCGGCAGCTGGCTGATCGCGCGCTTCGCCGCGAACCCGAACGCGGATGTCGAACAGCTCTGCGAGGACTACGACGTGCCGCTCGAACGTGCGCACCATGGCGTCAACGAGCTACTTGACCGCGGCATGATCGAGCTTGCCGGTGATAGTGGCCAGCAAGCCACTATCACCGAAGGAACGCCTGAGGAGCTCGCGGAGACTCCGCCGCCTCCGGAGTCCGGCGTGGCGACCCTGACTGGCCCGTTCGTCGTTACCCAGCGCGGAGCCGAGGCCGCGGACAGGCTCGTGGCCGAACGTCGCGCGACGCTGAACCGGATGTTGCACGGGTGGGACCCGGACAAGGACGACGAGCTGGTCACGCTGCTGACCGGTCTCGCCGACGAGCTCGGTGAGACTCCCACGCGTGAAATCGTCAAGCATTAGAAGTCCACAGATCACGTGGCGCCTGGGGGTGCGCCTGGTGCAGCTGTATGTCGGGCTGATCGCCTTCGGCCTTTCCGCCGCGCTGCTGGTGCGGGCGCGGTTCGGCCTTGATCCCTGGGATGTGCTCCACCAGGGGCTCGCCAAACATCTGCACATAGCGATCGGCACGGTCGCGATCCTGGTCGGTGCGGTGGTGTTACTCGCCTGGATTCCGCTGCGACAGCGTCCTGGGCTGGGAACGATCAGCAACGTGATCGTGGTCGGGCTTGCGATCAACGTGGGACTCGACGTAATCCCCTATGAGCACCAGTTGGTGGTGCGCCTGGTCGAACTGATCGTCGCGGTGCCGCTCTGCGCGGTCGCCACGGGCATGTACATCGGCGCCGAGTTCGGGCCCGGTCCGCGCGACGGGTTGATGACCGGGATCTCACGCAAGTACGGCTTCTCGATTCGCGTCACGCGCGCGACGATCGAGCTGACGGTGCTCGCTGCCGGCTGGCTGTGGGGCGGCACCGTGGGCATCGGGACGGTGTACTTCGCGCTGGCAATCGGCCCGATGGTGCACGTCACGCTGCCGCTGTTCAGCCCTCCGGGCGCCGACCTGCCCTACGGTGAGGCCGACTAGTGTCGTGGCGCCTAGAAATATTTTGCGAGCGCAGACTATCCAGCCAGTTCGGCCACGATCTCCGCGGCCGGGGCTGCGCGAGTGCTGCGGTAGCTCGTACCGGCCCAGAGGTGTAGGGCCGAAGCATCGCCCTGGGCTTTGGCAGCGGCCCGGATCGGCGCGGTCACGTGGTGAACCTGCGGGTAGCCGCGCACCGCGTCGTGATCGTGCTGCTCGATGAAGCGGTTCATGATCCCGCGGGCCGTGCGGCCGGTGAACGCTCGCGTCAAACGCGTGCCGGCATCGCCGCCGAGCACCTCGCGATGGGCCGCCGCGGTCCCGGCCTCGGGCGCCAGCAGTAGCGCCGTCCCGACCTGCGCCGCCTGAGCACCGGCCCTGAGCACCGCGGCGACGCCATCGCGATCCGCGATCCCTCCTGCCGCGATCAGTGGCACCGTCGCGCATTCGGCGACGGCGGCGATCAGCGCAGCCAGGCCGTATTCGCCACAGGCGCCGTCATCGCTGAAGTAGCCGCGGTGGCCGCCCGCTTCGGTTCCCTGGAGTACCAGCGAGTCGGCGCCCATCGCGGCTGCGAGCCCGGCTTCCTCGGGACACGTTACGGTGACGGAGACCTCGATCCCGACCGCGCGCAGGCGCGTGATCTGCGTTTTGCTGGGGCAGCCGAAGGTGAACGAGACCACCGCCGGGCGCTCCTCCACCGCCAGCTCAAGCTTGGCCTCGTAGTGGTCGTCCTCGAACCGCGGCTCCCCGAGCCGTACCCCGAGCCGCTCCGCCTCGGGTTCAAGCGTGCGGGCGTACCGGGCGATCCGCGCCGGATCGCCGTCTTCGGCGCCGGCTACGAAGATGTTGAGACCGAAGGGCTCGTCGCTGAGTTCGCGCACCTTGCGGATCTGCTCACGTGTGCGCTCGGGTGTGAGGTAGCCGGCGGGCACGAACCCCAACCCGCCCGCGTTGCTGACCGCGGCCACCAGCTCAGGAGTCGAGATCCCGCCCGCCATGGGGGCGCCGATGATTGGAAGTGGGCGGTTCATCTGAGTCCCCCGTGCGCGGTTACGAGTCGCTGCTACTGGTGCTGAAACCTATCATCGCCGGGCTTCGTCGAAGCGCGTCAGGCCATCGTCCGGGATCGGCTCCCACGGCGCCGCGTAGGCCAGGTACTGGCGGTAGCTCGGGACGACCTCTGGGTCGGAGTCAAAGGCCGCCATGCGGATGCTCATATTCCCGGGCACGTCGGGATTTGCGGATGCCAGGTGGCCACCGCAGGCCGAACAGAACATCTTGACGCCGCCACCATCGGCATGGCGCCAACCCTTCACGAGTTCCTCACCCGCCGTCCACCTGAACGCAGCGGGGTTCACCCAAGCCGAAGCCCCTGCGGCAGTGCCGGTCCGCTTCTGACAGCGGGTGCAGTGACAGTAGCCGGCCAGCTGCGGCCGCTCGGTCAGCTCGAATGTCACCGCGCCGCACAGGCAGCTGCCGGCCACCAGGTAGTCGTCGCTCATCTGAGACCTCCTTTGGGGACGGTTCGGAGGCTAGCGCCCAAGATCTGACTGGTAGGGTCGTGAGCTCGTGACCGTCTCCCGCGAGTTCAACCTGATCACCGACGAGCTGCAACTGCGCGCAATCATCGGCGAGCCGACAGAAGTGGTGGTCTCAAAGATCAGTGACCGTGTGAATGAACTCACGCGCCAGTTCATCGAACGGTCGCCGTTCGTGTGCGTCGCAACGTCGAGTCCTGACGGCGGGCTGGATGTCTCACCACGCGGCGACCACGCGGGGTTCGTGCGGATTCTCGGCGAGCAGACATTGCTCATACCCGACCGGCCCGGTAACCGGATCGCAGACACCCTTACGAACCTGTTGCGCGACGACCGTATCGCGCTGCTGTTCCTGATTCCGGGGATCGGTGACACGTTTCGGGTCAATGGCCGCGCGGTTATCACTGACGATGCGGAACTGCTTGCAGCCAGCTCCGTCGACGGCAAGGCGCCGAAACTCGGGCTGCTGGTCTCGGTCCGAGAGGCCTACACGCAATGTTCCAAGGCGCTAATACGTTCCGAGCTTTGGGACGACCGTCATCACGTCGAGCGTTCAGAGCTGCCGAGCAGCGGGGAGATTCTACGATCGGTTCGCGGCGACGACTTTGATGCTGATGACTACGACCGCAATCGTGCTGCGAGGTACGCGCGCGGCGACGGGCTCTATTAGGACCCACTCCCGTAGCCGGCCGGGAAGTCGTCTGGCTCAGTCGACGTGGACCTCGTGCAGCCGGCTCGTCTTCACGTCGTAGACGAACCCGCGCACCGCGTCACGGTGCGGGATGAAGTCCGAGCGACGAACCCGCAGGACCGACTGGCGGACGTCGGCGTCGGCGTCGACGAAGGACTCGATGGCGAAGGCGGGGGCGATGCCGGTCGCCTGCTGAAGCTCGGCACGGAAGCCGTCGTCAGTGATCTTCTGAAGTCCGCAGTCGGTGTGGTGGATGAGCATGACCTCGCGGGTACCGAGCTTGCGCTGCGAGATCGCGAGTGAGCGGATCACATCGTCAGTGATCACGCCGCCGGCATTGCGAATGATGTGCGCCTCGCCGTCCCCGAGTCCGAGTGCGGCGAACGTATCAATACGCGAATCCATGCAGGTGACGATCGTGATCCGTTTGCTCGGTTCGACCGCGTGCAGGTTCTGGGGTCGGCTGTCCGCGTAGCTCTGATTGTTGGCGAACAGCGTGTCGATTGTGGTGGTGGAGTCGGCGCCCATGGCACTGATCGTAAGGTTTCGGTGCGGTTCATGCGGGCACCGCACTGGTCGGCTCTATCGGCTTTCGATCCGAAAACCGTGCCCATCAGAGTAGAGTCGGTAGAGACCTGGCCTCGCAACCAGGATCCCCACGAAGCCGGCAGTCGACCGGTACGGCAAGCTTCTTCATCAGGCATGGAGCGCCAGCGACTGGTTTTGACTGCGGGGCACGGTGCCCGGACCTGACGACAGATGCAACCGCTCGGGCAGTTTCAGGCGTTCAAACACGGGACTCTGCCAATGCGCGCTAGCCGCGCCGGAGTGATCCCCGAGGAGACGACATGACGGCCGACAACCAGACAACAGGGCCAAAGCGACCCGTTCCAGTCCAACGACCGGGACGGCGCCTCAGCGCAACCGAGCGTCAAGCACTGGAATCTGCTGACGCCGCCAACCTGCAGGTCCAACTGAAGCGCGAGGCGGCCGAGCGGCGAGACCGCCGCGCCCGCCAGTCATAGACGGTCATCACGAATGGCCACGGCGGCCCGGAACGGACCAGCCACATTCTTGCGTCATTGCGGCGCCCACAACCAACCACGGGAGCGCCGCGTATGGCCTCAAGCAAGCAAAAGACGACGATGAACAAGATCAACCGTGAGCGCAAGCTACTCGAGAAGCGCGCCGAGAAGCAGCGGCGCAAGCTTGCCCGCGCGAACGGCTCTGCTGTGGACGAACTGAAGTCCGATCCTGAAACCTTTGACGGAGCCGAGATCCAGCCGGACGAGCAGCCACTCGATCCGACCAGCGCGCCGATTGCGCTGGAGCAGCCCGCGGAGCTCGAACGCTGACGGCATCCCGGGGGCCAACCGGAACTTGGCTCCCGCTCGGCTGTCGGGCTCGTCGCTGGTGACAGCGGCCGCTGATGGCGCAGCCGTTGATCACGCAGGCCGGTGATGACGCAGGCCGGAGATGACGCGAACCGGGGATGACGCGAACCGGGGATGACGCGGGCCGGGGGCGACGCAAGGCCGGGCAAACCGCGGACGACGCGGGCCGGTGGCGACGCGAGGCCGGGCGAACCGCGGACGACGCGAGGCCGGTGGTCAATCCACCGGCGCGCCGCCGAAGCCGTGCTCAAGCACGCCCTTCACGCCCGCATCCAAGGTGTTGACGCGGAACAGCGCAAGGGCTTCGGGAGAGCTGAATCGGCCCCCGGGGGCCGATGACGGCCCGTGGTGGGAAAGCACGCAGTTCAGCAGCGCCAGGCGACGCGACTGGTCGAGCTGAACCCCCGCGCGCGAGGCATCGAATCGGGCGAACCGCTCCAGCAGCATCTGTTGGCCGAGCGCGAGATGGCCCAGCAGCCGGCCCTCGTCCGACAACCCGATCTCCGCACCGTATGTGAATTCTCTCATTCGTCCGAAATCGTGGACGATCGCCGCGGTCAGCAACAGGTCACTGTTCAGCCGTCGGTGCAGGTCACAGGTCTCGCGCGCCAGCGTCGCGACCGCGACCGTGTGCTCCAGCAGCCCACCCAGGTATGCGTGATGGCCGTTGCGAGTGCACGGCGCCTGTCGCAGTTGCGCGCGCAGCGAGTCGTCCTGCAGGATCGAATCGAGTAGCAGCTTGTAACCCGGGTCGTAAACCTCGCTGGCGAGGTGCTCCAAAAAGCCATCGAGCTCGTCGAGGTCTCGATATGCGGTCGGCAGGAAATCCGTCAGCGCGACCGTCGGTCCTGACGGGTCGCTGCCAAGCACCACGGTCTGATCGTCCGCGCCGGAGCTGCCGCTCGCGTCGGCCGTCGTGGTTGCGGCGCGCGGCCCCGGCGCGCCAGACTCGGAGCGGACTTCGGCACGACGGATATCGATGATCTCGACCGTGAGCTGCTCTCGGAAGCGCTCAACCCGACCGACCACGGAGACCAGGTCCCCACGTTCGAAACGACCGCTCAGCACGTCGGCATCACGGAACGCCCGTGCCTGCACCGAGCCGGTGCGATCACGCAGTTCGAGCGCAAGATAGGGGCTGCCGGTGCGGGTCTTCAGCCGATCCTTGCGCACGCACGCATAAACGCCGTTGAACTCCTCCCCCTCACGCAGCGAGCTGATCGTGCTGTCAATTCCCATACGTTGTGATGGTACGGTGAGTCCGATGCAGCCTCTGCAGTGGAAATATCGCCCCGACGGCCTACGCGCACCGGCATTGGTGTGCGCGTTCAAGGGATGGAACGACGCGGGCGACGCTGCGTCCACCGCCGGCCGCTTCGTTGGGCGCTCACTCGGCGCACACAACTTCGCGACGATCGACCCCGAAGAGTTCTACGACTTCCAGCAGGTTCGCCCGCAGGTTCGCATGGTCGATGGCGACACGCGCAGCCTGATCTGGCCGGAGGTGAAGCTCTGGGAGGTCAAGGTCCCCGGCGCCCCGCGTGATCTGGTGATGCTCAGCGGCCACGAGCCCTCGTACCGCTGGCGCACGTTCACCGGAATCATCACCGAGCTGGCCGAGGCGATGGGCGTCCAGATGGTCGTAACACTCGGCGCGCTGCTTGCCGATGTGCCCCACACGCGGCCCGTGAACGTGTCCGGATTTGCCACAGATCCTGGGCTGGTCCAGCGCCTCAGCCTGCAGGAACCTTCGTACGAAGGCCCCACCGGGATCCTTGGGGCCGTCGGAGATGCGTGCACCCAGGCTGGAATCCCCTGCGCGAGCCTTTGGGCGGCGGTACCCCACTACATCCCCGCGGCACCGAACCCGAAAGCAGCGCTGGCGCTGGTGCGCAAGCTGGAAGGTCTGGTCGGAGTCGCAGTCGACGGCAGCGAACTCGAAGCTGCGTCGGCGGAGTTCGAACGTCAGGTCGCGTTCGCGGTGCAGCACGACCCCGAGATTCAGGCGTTTGTGGAACGGCTTGAGGCGGAGGCGACCGAGGACGACCAGCCTCACTTCGATGTCCCATCAGGAGACTCACTGGAGCGAGATTTCCAGCGCTTTTTGCGCCAGCGGGACCAGGACAATCAGTAACGTGGACGCACCCTGGCTTGACGCGTGTCGCCAGGCGGCGGCCGAGCTCAAGCAGATGCTCGACGCCCGCCCAACGACCGTCGAACGTGCTGAGGAGACCGGAACCCGCGGCGAGGGCGGCGACCATACGCTGAAGATCGACGCCGCCGCGGAACAGATCGTTTTCGACCAGCTCGAGCGGCTACACGCTGCAGGCCTCGACTTCTACGCCCTGTCGGAAGAGCGCGGAGCGGTCGACTTCGGCTCCGACGCAATGCTGGTTGTGATCGACCCGATCGATGGTTCATTGAACGCCAAACGCGGGCTTGCCTATCACGCCGTGTCGGTGGCTGTCGCCGAAGGCGACACCATGGCAGACGTCGTGTTCGGCTATGTCTACGTGCTCGGCACCAACGAGGAATTCTGGGCCGCGCGCGGCGAGGGCGCATTTTTGAACGATGCTGCGCTGGATCGCTCGGTGGGCGAGCGTCGCGGACGCCGTGGACGTCTCGAAGTGCTGGGGATCGAGTCCACCGACCCGCGTCACCTCAGTGGCGTTGTCGACCAGCTCGGGGACGTCGCCGGGCGCCTACGTGCACAGGGATCGCTGGCCAGCTCGATGTGTGAAGTGGCCGCCGGTCGGTTCGATGCGCTGATGTCGCTGAAAGCCTGCCGCGCCGTCGACGTCGCCGCGGCGCAGCTGATCGTCCGCGAAGCCGGCGGCTACGTGTCGTTCCCGCGCTTTGACCCGGTCCTGAGTGCACCGCTTGACCTGCTTCCGCACTCGCCGGTGGTCGCGACCCGCACCACGGAAACGCTCGCGCAGCTGGAGCAGATCGTCCGCTGACCGCGGTCGCTCCCGGAGATTGAGCTCGATGGCGGCGCCGATGATCGATTGGGTCCTGGTCAACTGGTTGGCGGCCCGAATCGCCGGCACAAGCACGGACCACAGCAGCATCGACATCGATCTGGAGCGGCTGGCCGAGGATTCCGAGCGGCGCGTCGTTGCCTACACCGGCTTGGTGCCCGCTGGCCCGCTACCGCCCCCCGAGGCGGTCTCGCGGCTTGAGTGGGCGGCGAGCAACATCGCCTCCTCACGGGCGATGGTCGACCCGCTGATGAACGGCGTCGCGGACAAGCTCACCGGCCCCAGGAGCCTTTCGCTGATGGCGAGCGCAGCCGTCAGCACCGAGATCGGGGTACTGATCGGTTACATGTCGTCGCGCGTACTCGGCCAGTACGAACTGATCCTGCTCGACGAATACGCCGACGGACAGCAGCCGCGACTGCTGATGGTAATGCCGAATCTGGAACGCGCGATCGTCCGCTTCGACGCCGATCCACAGCAATTCATGACCTGGGTGACGCTGCACGAAGTAACCCACGCCGTGCAGTTCGGATCGGTTCCGTGGCTACGAGACCACCTGGCCGAGCTGATCAGACAGATGGCCGACCTCGCAGAAGCTCGGCTCCTCTCGCGCAAGCGTGTGGCGCAGCTGCCCGGACGCGCGGAGCTCGAACGGATCGGACGCGCGGCACGTTCCGGAGATCTGATCGCGGTGGTCGCCGGCGAGGAACAACGCGACCTGATCAATAGCGCGCAGGCGGTGATGGCAGTGATCGAAGGCCATGCCGAGCACGTCATGGATGCGGTCGCTCCGGAGCTGATTCCCACGCTCCCGCAACTGCGCTCGAAGATGAGCGAGCGGCGCCGGAATCAGAGCCTGCCCGGCAAAGTGATCAGCCGCCTGCTCGGGATGGACATGAAGCTCCGCCAATACGAGCAGGGCAAGGCATTCTGCGATGCGATCGTGGCTAGCGGCGGGACCGACGCGCTGCGCTACGTGTTCTCATCGCCGGCGGCGCTGCCATCGCTGGCTGAGGTGCAGGCTCCAGGCACCTGGCTGCGCCGCGTGGGTCCTGACCTGTAGGCGGAGGTCTCGGGCTCAGCGGGCTCGATGGCCCCGGCGGGCTCGACGGCTCTCGGCGCGCTCGACGGCCTCGGCGGGCTCAACGGCCTCGGCGGCCTCGGGGTCAGCGGGCTCAACTGGCTCGACGGCTTCGGCGGCCTCGGGGTCAGCGGGCTCAATTGGCTCGACGGCTTCGGCGGCTCGGGGTCAGCGGGCTCAACTGGCTCGGCGGCTCGGCGGGCTCGCGAAGATGTGCGCGACAGGCACTTAGATCTTGTGCCACCTGTCACAATCCCCACCCGCTTCGTGAAGATTTGGTGAAGACGGACTTATAACTTAGGGGAACTAAATGTCTGCCGTGCTATGTTCTCGGACATAAGAAAGTTTCCCCCGCTGCCAGACGGAGAGCTAGGCAGACCGGGAAGGGTTCGTCAGCCTCATATCTCCGCTGACGAACGTAGCACCCTCTCCTCCCTCATCCGCCGGGGCGTCACGAAAGTGGCGCCCCGCGGTGTTTAAGCCCGATGCCGACGGGACGCCCGGGTCTAACCAGCAGTCCACGGGGCCCGCGAGATTGAACGCGAGGCCCATACGAGGCCTAGCGCGGCGTCGAAACGGCGCCCCCGCGGCGCCCGCTCCGGCGTAAGCGCCCGCTCCGGCGTAAGCGCCCGCTCAGGCGTAAGCGCCCGCTCCGGCGGAAGCCCCTACAGCTCGCGGGTCCCGACCGCACCACCACACTAATCCGCCACTCGCTCGTGGTTCCGCGAGCGGTTGGAGACGTAGGCGGAAATAACCACACTTATCCTCCAACCGCTCTGCCCGGAGCGCCCGATTGGTGGATAAGTGTGGTTCGACATCCGCCACGCGACCCCGCTCCGCATTCGCGACTCGGCTCCTGCGGATCCGCGAGGCGGGACCCTGTAGCCAAGAGGCGCGAGCTGGCGCGAGAGCCGGTAGCCAAGACGCGCGAGCCGGCAGCCAACAGGCGGGAGCGCGAGCGCGAGCCCGAGCGAGAGGCGACCAGAGCCCGAGCCGCGAGGCGGGGCTAGTCCTGCTCTGACTTTGCGGCGGCGGCCGCGGCGGACTTGGCCGCGCGGTCGGCCTTGCGCTGCTCGGCGTTGCGGTAGCGACGCACGCTCGGCGGCGGCGCAGCGGGCTCGGCCCCGTCTTCGAGCAGTCGCTCGTAGATGCGGGCGCGTTTGATGATGTAACCGCCCATCGCCTCGAGGCTGCGGTTCATGCTGGTGTTGGTCTCGAGGATCCAGCCGGGCTCGCCGGTCCGGACCGGGGTGACCTTGCACATGTCGAAGTTCTCGATGTAGAGCTGCGCGGCTACGCCGGTGTGCTGATATTCGGGCATCACACCGAGAAAACCGACGCGGACGCGGTCGACGATCTTCTTGCGACGCAGGTAGTACCACCAGCCGAACGGCAGTACGCGCCCGTTCATCTTTTTCAGGACCTGGTTGATGTCGGGAATGGTGAGCGCGATCGCGACCGTTTCCTTGTCCTCGTTCTCGGCGACCATGAACCAGTGTTTGTCGAAGATCAGGCGATACATCAGGGCCTGATCGGCGAGATCGTGCTCGTCGTAGGGGCTGAACGCCCAGTTATCCGCCCAGGCAGCCTCGTAGACCTTGTTGAACTCGTCGAGTTCCTTCCGCAGCTTCCAGAAGTCCATCTTGCGGATCGTGATCCCGTGCTTCTTGTGTGAGGCGACCGCGATCTCTTCGAGCTTGGGCAGCAGTTTGTCGTCGCGGTAGCTCATGTCCAGATGCCAGTGGAAGACGTCCATGGCCTTGGTCATCCCGGCCTCTTCGAGTCGCGCCTGGTAGTAGGGCGGGTGCCACGGCTGGTGGATCATGGGATCGACGTCGAAGCCCTCGATCAGGATCCCGCACTCCTCGTTGATCGTGTAATCGAACGGGCCGATGGCACGGTCGCAGCCGCGTGACTTCAGCCAATCAGAGGCGGCGTCCAGCAGTTGATCGACGATCTCCTGGTCGTCCTCGAACTCGAGGAATCCGAAGAAGCCCCAGCGGCTGTCGTGGTACTTGTTGAAGTTGCGATCGATCTGGGCGCTGATGCGGCCCACCACGCGGCCGTCCTGGCGCGCCACGAACAGCTGCGCCTCACCATGCTTGAAGAACGGGTTGGTCGAGTGCATGTGGAACGCATAGCGCTCGAGCAGCAACGGCGGCACCCATTTGGTTCCGGCATGCAGGCGGTAGGGCAGATGCACGAACTGCTTGAGATCTGCTCGCCCCTTCACCGGTGTGATCTGAAGCCCCACAGCGCAGGAACGTATCATGAGAGCATGCCTTCAAGAGACCAAGTCATCGATGCGCTGCGCTCCGTCATCGACCCGGAGCTGCGCAAAGACATCGTCACGCTCGAGATGGTGCGTACCGTCAACGTGCATGCCAACGGCGTCGTGGACGTGACCGTCTCGCTCACAACACCCGGTTGTCCGATCCGCGATCACTTCCAGCAATCGGTCAACGACGAGATCCGCAAGCTCGACGGCGTGACCGGCGTGAACATCAGTTTCGACGTGCTCTCCGACTCTGAGAAGCAGGCTTTGAGCCAGAAGCTGGGACGCGGAGGTTCGCTGCCTGAGGGCGCGCTCGCGCAGGTGGAGAACGTGATCTGCGTCGGTTCCGGCAAGGGCGGCGTGGGCAAATCCTCACTCACCGCGAACATGGCTGCGTCGCTCGCTCGGCAGGGCAAGCGCGTCGGCGTGCTCGACGCCGACGTCTGGGGCTACTCGCAGCCGCGCATGTTCGGGCTCTCCGGGCGCCGCGCGTCGGTCAACGACAACCGTAAGATCGTGCCGCTGAACGGCGCCGGCGGTGTTCGCATCATCTCAATCGGGTTCTTCATCGAGGAGGACGGCGCCGTGGTCTGGCGCGGCCCGATGCTTCAGAAGGCGCTGCAGCAGTTCCTCGAGGACGTTGACTGGGGCGCTCTGGACTACCTGCTGATCGACCTTCCGCCCGGCACCGGGGACGTCTCGATGACGCTCAGCCAGTTGCTCCCGCAGGCCAAGTTCTTGATCGTGACCACGCCCCAGGACGTCGCCCAGAAGGTTGCGCGCCGCTCGGCCGACATGGCCACCAAGCTCGAGCTCGAGATCGCCGGGATCATCGAGAACATGGCCGGGTTCACAACCCCGTCGGGTGAGCATTTCGAGATCTTCGGCGCCGGCGGTGGACAGTCACTCGCCTCGGAGCTGAACGTGCCGCTGCTCGGACAGGTCCCGCTCACGATGGCGCTGCGCGAGCAATCTGACAGCGGTCTGCCGCTGGTGGTTTCGGATCCGAGTGACGCGGCCGCGAAGGCGATCGAAGCGATCGCGCTGAAGCTGATTGCCTCGACCCCGGTCGCGCTGCCGATCATCCAGGTGCAGTCCCCGGCGCCCGCCGCTGACGCCCCGGCCCCGGTCGGGATGTCGCTGCCAATGGCCTAGACGACCAACGCCCGCCTAGCTGCCTGCTGCGATGAGCGCCCTCTACGGAGGCGTTGAGACCGGCGGTAGCTGGTGCGTGTGCGGGCTCGGGTCCGCCGACGGAAAGATCGAAGCTCGAGCGCAATTCCCGACCACGGCGCCGGACGAGACGATCGAGCAGATCGTCAGCTTCTTTGCGGCCCACCCCGCCCCGGTCGCCGTTGGCGTTGGGGCCTTTGGGCCCGTCGATCTGCATCGCGACTCTCCGACCTGGGGGTATATAACGACGACCCCGAAACCGGGCTGGCAGCACGTCGCGCTCGGACCGACGTTGCAGCAGCGGTTGCAGGTTCCGGTTGCCTTCGAGACGGACGTGAATGCCGCCGCGACGGCGGAACGGAAGTGGGGTGCGGGCCGCGGTTGCGGGAGCGTCTGTTATCTCACGGTCGGGACCGGGATCGGAGCCGGACTCACGGTTGAGGCTCGTCCGTGGCACGGCTTGATCCACCCCGAGGTCGGACATATCCGGATTCCGCACGACATCGCCCGCGACCCGTTCCCCGGCTCCTGCCCGAGCCACGGCGATTGTTGGGAGGGGCTCGCCAGCGGCGTCGCTCTGGCAGACCGCTGGCAGCAATCGCCGGCTGAGCTCCCGGACGATCACCCTGCTTGGGCGCTCGAGGCCGAGTATCTGGCGCACGGAATCCTCAGCATCATCTGTATCGCTTCACCTGAGCGAGTGATCCTCGGCGGCGGTGTAATGCAGCGCCCGCAACTACTGCCGACCATCCGCGAGCGGCTCCGGGCGCTGCTCAACGGATATCTCGAGAGCCCGCTGCTCGGCGAGCGGATCGACGATTATCTGGTGTCGCCAGCGCTCGGAGACGACGCCGGCGTGCTCGGCGCGATCGCGCTGGCTCACGCCGCGACCGCTTAGGCCAGAATCCTCACAGTGCCCGGTACCGAGTTCCAGCAGACGGTCGTGTTCGCCGACGGCGCCGGTGGCGGCAATCCCTGTCCGGTTGTGTTCGGCGCCGAGGCCTGGTCATCGGAGCAGATGCAGGCGATTGCCGCATCCTTCGGCGAGGAGACCGGTTTCGTGCTCGCCCCCGTAGCCGGCGGAGACATCAGACTTCGCTATTTCGTGCCTCGACATGAGATGGAGATGTGCGTTCACGCGACCGTTGCCGCCGTCGTGGTTGCCGGTCGTGCAGGTGGGTTACCGGCACCGACAGCGGTCGTGGAAACGCCGCTGGGACCGCGGCAGGTGGCCTGGGATGCGAGTGCGGGCAGCGCGACGGTCGAGATGTTCACGGCTCACTTCGGCACTCCGGTCTCCGAAACAGATGAGTTGCTCCGCGCGCTCGGGACCTCCCCGGAGCAGCTGGCCAACGATCTCGGACCGGTGCAATCCGTATCGGTCGCGCGTCCAAAGCTGATGGTGCCGCTGCGCGAGGGCGAGGCGGTAGACGCGCTCGAGCCTGACTTCGAACACCTCTGGGAGCTGTGCGAGCGCCTCGGCGTGACCGGCATCTACCCGTTCTCGACCAACGCCGACGAAGCCGATGCCAATGCGCGCCAATTTCCACTGAGGGCGGGCTATGACGAGGATGCGGCGACGGGCGTGGCGGCAGGCGCGCTGGGCGCATACCTCACACGTCACACAAGCCGCTCAAACGGCTGGCGGCGCTGGACGATCGCTCAGGGCCGCGCGATGGGCCGCCCCTCCCGGATCCAAACCGAAGTACTTGTCAGCGACGGGGCGCTCACGGACGTCAGGGTTGGCGGCCTGATGCAGACTATCGGCGAGCGCCAGCCGCTCAAGGCCTGACGCTGGCCGCTTACGGCCTGACGCCAGCCGCTCGCAGCCTGCAGCTAGCGGCGCGGACGGGTGCGGCAGCCCGCTGATCAGACAACCCCCGAGTCGCCGCGGAACACGACCTCACCGTCGACGATCGTCGCGAGCACCGGCAGCGACAGTAGTTCGTCGGGGTCACAGGTCACCGGATCGGACGCGAAGACGGTGATGTCGGCAAGGAAGCCGGGCCGAATCAAGCCCAGGCGATCCGCATCGCCGGTCGCGATCGCAGGCGCACGCGTATAGCCGTAAAGCGCAGCCAGCCCGTCGAGCGCCTGGTCGTCGTACGGCGCGAGTTCTGGTGCCCCCGGGCGACGGCGTAGCCGCGCCGTTGCCATCCCCGAGCGCGGATCCTGGCTGCGCACCGGCCAGTCGGACCCGAGCGTCACCACCGCGCCAGACTCAACTAGGTCGCGGACCCGGAAAGCTCGCGCGCAGCGCTCCGCGCCCACCCGCTGGGAGAAGACATCGGAACGGTCGAGCTCGAGGCCGAACATGTGCTCCGGCTGCGGAGAGGCGACCACACCGAGCGCCGCGAACCGCTGAAGGTCCGAATGCTGCAGCAGCTCGATGTGCTCGATCCGGTGCCGCACGCCGGGCGCCGCGCCCACCTGTTCGTAGGTGTTGAGTGCGAACTGCACACCCATGTCGCCGATCGCGTGGGTCGCGCACTGGAAACCGCGGTCGGCGAAGAACCGCACCGCCCGTTGATACCTGTCGGTGTCGGGCCAGAACGACGCGACCCCCTCGCCGTGGCTGTCCGGCTCCACCAGCCAGCCGGTCCCCGACTCGATCACGCCGTCGATGAAAAACTTCGCAACCCCGCTCCGCCAACGCCGCCCGCGCGCTCCTGCGCAGGCCGCATACAGCTCCCAGAGCTGCTCGGGCGTGTCGGGGTTGATCGTGAACGGTGCCAGAACGCGGGTGATCAGATCCCCACGCGCCTCGAGCCACGCCAGCAGCTCAAGCCAGAGCAGTGTCCCGTCCATCATGTGCGTGCCGGTCAGCCCAACCTCCGCGAAGCGGTGCAGGTTGGCGGCGCACATCGCGTAGATCTGCTCTCTGGTCGGTTCCGGGACTACCGCTCGGATCAGGTCCATGGCCCCGTCCTCGCGTAGCTCACCGGTCGGAACCCCGTCAATGCAGACGATCTCAGCGTGTTCTTTGAACTCGCGCGGTCCGTCGATGCCGGCGGCCTCGAGCCCGCGCGTTGAGGCCAGCATCGTGTGCCCGTCGCGGAACCTCAACATCGCCGGAGCGCCGCCGACGGCCTCGTCGATCACGGAGGCGCTGATCCCGCTGTCCGTGAACACGTCGTAGTCGAGGCCCCAGCCAAGCACCCACTCTCCAGACCGGCACCTGGCCGCCTCCGCGCGCAGGGCCGCGAGTACATCCTCGAGCCGCTCCAGCCCGTACAGTGTCGCGCCGCGGGTGCTGAACACACCGCCGAACACGTGCGTGTGGCTGTCGACCAACCCTGGGGTCGCGCAGGCTCCGTTCAGGTCGATCAGCTCAGTGGAGGGACCACTGAGCTCGCGGATCTCGGCGTCGGATCCGACCGCGACGATCAGGCCGTCGGCGATCGCCACCGCGGTTGCGTGTTCAGAGGCGGAGTCGAGCGTGCGAATCTGTCCGTTCACCAGCACCAGGTCAGCTGTGTTGCTCATCGGCGAATCCCTTTCCGAGCCAGGTCACGCGAGGCCACGAATGAAAACGGCGCCCACAGGGGCGCCGTTTGAAAACTCGATATCGACCGGCCGCTACTTGCGGAAGTACTCGGCGTTGATGATCGTGAACCGCTGCCATTCGTCGGGGAGCTGGTCCTCGGCAAAGCAGGCGTCGACCGGGCAGGCTTCAACGCAGGCGTCGCAGTCGATGCACTCCTCAGCGTCGATGTAGAGCTGCTCGACCGTGTCGTAATCGGGCTCGTCGGGCGTCGGGTGGATGCAGTCGACAGGGCAGACCTCCACGCAGGAGTTGTCCTTGGTGCCGATGCACGGTTCAGCGATCACGTAGGCCATAGATGTGGTGCTTCCTGTCTTCTGGGTGTTCCCTGCATTGGTTCGGCCGTCGATTGTACGGGGCTAAAGCTCCGGGCGACGGCCCGCCCAGGGATTCGCCTGCTCGAGTTGTTGAGCGAGGGCCAGCAACGATCGCTCACCGGCGGGACGGCCGATGAGCTGAATCCCCAGCGGCAACCCGTCTGCACCCTGGTATAGCGGAACGGTGATCGCGGGTTGCCCGGTCACGTTGATGATCGCGGTGTACGGCGTGAACGCTCCCGAACGCGAGTAATTCCCGGCCGGATCGGGGCCGCGGCCATGGACCGTCCCGGTCTTCAGCGGACGCTCGGCGAGCGCCGGCGTGAGCACCACGTCGTACGGCGCCATCCAACGGATCAGCCGCCGCGCGACCGCCTCCAGTCTCGACTGCGCCTGCAGATAGGAGATCGTCGTTTGCTTCTGGGCACGCTCATACATCATCCAGGTGAGCGGTTCGACCAGCTCGGCAGTCGGCTCGCGGCCGAGCCGCTCGAAGCCCTTGACCACCATCATCGCGATCCCCGGGCCGAACGCGCGTGTGAAGTCGGGCAGCAGGTCGAGTCCCGACCACGGCGGCTCGATCTCGGTGACGCTGTGTCCAAGTGTCGCCAGCAAGGCAGCGGCGTCGCGCGCGCCCTGCTCGCAGATCGGGTCGAGCACGCCGTCGAGCGGAGTGTTGAAAGCGAGTCCGACCTTCAGCGGGGCAGGCGGCTTGGATGCCGCCTGCCTGTACGGGCCATCCGGCGGCGGCGCCCAATTTGCGTCCCCGAGTTCGTAGCCCTGCAGCAGGTCGAGGATCGCGGCCTGATCGTCGGTGCTGCGCGTCAGCACGCCGTCGCTGACGAGGAAGCTCTGACCGGCGTCGGGGCCGACCGACACGCGTCCACGCTGGGCCTTCAGACCCACCAGTCCGCAGCATGCCGCCGGGATCCGCGTTGATCCGCCGCCGTCGTTGCCGTGCGCCACCGGCACCATCCCCGACGCGACCGCAGCCGCCGAGCCACCGCTGGAACCGCCTGGCGTGCGGGTCAGGTCCCAGGGGTTGTTGGTCGGGCCACCGCGCCGCGGTTCGCAGGTCGGCAGAATCCCGGCCTCGGGCAGTTTGGTCTTGCCGACTATCACGAACCCGGCTCGCCTCAGGCGTTGCACGAAATAGGCGTCGTGGTCGGGTGTGAAGTCGGCCCAGAGGTCACTGCTGAAGGTCATCGGCATGCCTTGGACCGGACGGTTGTCCTTGATCGCGATCGGCACGCCCGCGAACGGCCTCGGATCGCCGGCGCGGATCTGTGCGGCCTCGGTGAGCGCCTGCTCGTGCGCGACGTGGGTGAATGCGCCGATGCGCGGATCCAGTGCATCGATCCTCGTCAGCGATGTGCGGGTCAGCTCCGTCGCGGTGAGCTCGCCGCTGCGGACCAGCTCGGCCAGCTCGGTGGCGGGTTTTCTGAGCAGCTCATCCATGTCAAGCTCACCTTGTTGCGTTTCCCGTTCCGGTCAAACCGAGGCTGACGTAGTCACAGGCCAGCTTGTCAGAGTCGCAGGCGTTGGGACTGCACGTGTGAGTCAGGCACACATCCCAAACTGGCCGCGTTGTAGGCTGGCGCTCAGATGCACTTGACCGCCGTTAACCACTCATGAGGGTGCTGCTGTTCAGCTGGGAGTACCCGCCTGTAATCGAGGGCGGACTCGGCCGGCACGTGCGCAAGCTCTCTGAGGGGCTCTCCGAGGACGGCGTCGAAGTGCATGTCCTCACACGCGGCGGTGGCCGCCTTCCCGCCTATGAGCTGCGTCACGGCGTTCACGTCCACCGCGTCACCGAGCCGCCTTTCCCCAAGGACGTCGAGGCCTTCGTGCACTGGGTCGACGATATGAACCATGACATGGGCGCACTAGGAGCGCAGCTGGTCGAGCGTTACGACTTCGAACTCGTGCACTCACACGACTGGCTCGTCTGCGACGCCGCCGAACAGGTGGCCAGAGCCAACGAGCTACCGTGGCTCGTGACCGTGCACGCAACCGAGTACGGCCGCCACCAGGGCTGGGTCCAGAACCACCCGCAGTCGCATATCCACGCCGTTGAGCAAGGGATGGTGCAGCGGGCCGATCATGTGATCACCTGCTCGGACTACATGGCCGGCCACGTGCAGCGGATCTTCGAGGTCCCGGGCGAGCGCATCACCGCAATCCAGAACGGAATCGACCCCGAGGACTTGAAGCCCGCGACCGAACACGATCTCGAACAGCTCCGGCTCAAGTACGCCGCTCCGGATGAGGAGCTGGTGCTGATGGTGGGTCGACTCGTGTTCGAGAAGGGTTTCCACCTCGCGCTGGATGCGCTCGCGCCGATCGCCAAGCGCAGTCACGGCAAGGTCCGGTTCGTGATCGCCGGCAGCGGCCATGCCGAGGCCGAACTGAAGCAGCAGGCTGAGGAGCTGGGGCTAAGCGACTACGGCTCGTTCATCGGCTGGACCGGCGACGACCTCCTGCACTCGCTCTACCGAGTCGCCGACATCTGCATCGTGCCGTCGATCTACGAGCCGTTCGGATTGGTCGCGCTGGAGGCGATGGCGTCCGGCTGCCTCTGCGTGGTCGCCGACACGGGCGGGCTGCGCGAGGTAGTGCCAGCCGGCGGGACCGTGGGCCTGCGCTTCCCCTCCTCCGACGCCGGCGCCCTACGCGAGCTGCTCGAGCAGGTTTTGACCGAGGATTCGACCCGCGAGCAGCTGGTCGCACAGGCGCGTGAGCACGTGCTGAAGTTCGATTGGACCGAGGTCGCGCGCCGTACCCACGGTGTGTACGAGCGGCTGTTGCCGCGGCGCGTGGCGGCCGACCGATAGTTCCCAGATCAGCGGACTTCGGGCTCGAGGTTTGATCGGCGGTCGACTCGACTCTGTCGCGGGCGGCGCCATAACTCGACGTTCGCCCTCACCTCCGTGTCGCGGGCGGCGCCATAACTCGACCGTAACCTACGGCCGGCGGGGGTCGGGTCGAGTTGTGCCGACGTGGTGAGCCTAACTCGACCGACGCACGAAATGAAGCCTCGCGGGTCGAGTTATGGCGGCCGGACTGGCGCCGCGAATACAACAATTCGCGGACCACGATCCGCGGACCGGCGGCGACCAGTCGCGCAGCCGTAACTGCTGCGCCAACCCCAACCAGCCCGCAAACAAAAAGTGGGGCCGACGCGAACGCCGGCCCCACTCGAGGCAACGTCAGTGACGTTGCCGGGACATCTGGCTTACAGGTTCAGTAAGCCCAGAGGTCCCTGTTTACATCATCCCGCCCATGTCGGGCATACCGCCCGGAGCACCGCCGGCCGCAACCGGGTCCGGAACCTCAGCGATGATCGCCTCGGTGGTGAGGATGTTCTTGGCGATCGACGCCGCGTTCTGCAGAGCGGAACGGGTGACCATCGCCGGATCGATGATGCCCTCGGTGATGAGGTTCACGATCTCGCCGGTCGCGGCGTTGAGACCGTGATCCTTCTTCGCCTTACGGACGTCGTTGACGACGACCGAACCCTCAAGACCAGCGTTGTCGCTGATCTGACGGAGCGGCTCCTCCAGCGCGCGGAAGATGATCTTCGCGCCGGTCTTCTCGTCCGGGTCCTCGATCAGGTCCAGGTTCAGTGCCTTCTGAGCGACGAGCAGAGCGGAACCGCCGCCCGGCACGATGCCCTCCTCGAGGGCGGCACGGGTGGCCTGCAGCGCGTCTTCGACGCGGTGCTTCTTTTCCTTCATCTCGGTCTCGGTAGCGGCGCCGACCTTGACGACCGCAACGCCACCGGAGAGCTTCGCCAGACGCTCCTGGAGCTTCTCACGATCGAAGTCGGAATCGGTGTTCTCGACCTCGGTCTTGATCTGGTTGATACGGCCCTTGATCGCGGCGCTCTCGCCAGCGCCGTCGACGATCGTGGTGTTGTCCTTGCCGACAACCACACGGCGCGCGCGGCCGAGCTGAGAGAGCTGGGTGTTCTCCAGCTTGAGACCCATCTCCTCGGTGATGACCTCGCCACCGGTGAGGATCGCGATGTCCTCGAGCATGCGCTTACGGCGGTCGCCGAAGCCCGGAGCCTTGACGGCAACGCCGGTGAAGGTGCCACGCAGCTTGTTGACGATCAGGGTTGCGAGTGCCTCGCCCTCGACGTCCTCGGCGATGATCAGCAGCGGCTTGCCACCCTGGATCGTCTGCTCGAGGATCGGGAGGATGTCACGGACGGCACCGATCTTCTGGTTGGCGATGAGGACGTACGGGTCCTCGAGCACAGCCTCCATGCGGTCCTGGTCGGTGACCATATACGGGGAGATGTAGCCCTTGTCGAACTGCATGCCCTCGGTGAACTCGAGGTCCATGCCGAAGGTCTGGCCCTCTTCGACGTTCACGACTCCGTCCTTGCCGACCTTGTCGATCGCGTCGGCGATCACGTCGCCGATCTCCTCATCACCCGCGGAGATGGTCGCGACGCGCGCGATCTGCTCCTTGCCGGTGACGACCTTGGACTGCGAAGCGATGTTCTCCACTACCTGGCCGACGGCCTGCTCGATACCGCGCTTGAGCGCGAGCGGGTTGGCACCAGCGGCGACGTTCTTCAGGCCCTGGCGGACGATCGCCTGAGCGAGCACGGTCGCGGTGGTGGTTCCGTCGCCGGCTACGTCGTTGGTCGCGGTGGCGACCTCACGGACGAGCTGGGCGCCCTGGTTCTGGAAGACGTCCTCGACCTCGACCTCACGGGCGATCGTGACGCCGTCGTTGGTGATGGTGGGAGCGCCGAACTTCTTGTCGATCACGACGTAGCGGCCCTTCGGACCGAGCGTGACCTTTACAGCGTTAGCGACAGCGTCGACGCCGGCCTCGAGAGCCTTGCGCGCGTCAGCGTCGAACTTCAATTCCTTGTGAGCCATGTGTTCTCCTGAAAGAGGTTCTGCCTGAGGGCGCGCTAGGCGACCTTGGCCAGGACGTCGGACTCGCGCAGGACGAGCAGCTCTTCGCCGTCGACCTTGATCTCGGTGCCGCCGTACTTGCTGTAGAGGACCTCGTCGCCCTCCTTGACGTCCAGCGGGGTGCGCTTGCCGGTGTCCTCGTTGATCTTGCCGTCACCGACGGCGAGGACCTTGCCCTTCTGGGGCTTTTCCTTAGCGGTGTCGGGGAGCACGAGGCCGCTGGCGGTCGTCTCCTCCTCCTCGATCGCGCGGACGATCAAACGATCGCCGAGCGGCTTGAGCTTAAGCTTCGATGCCATTCTGTTGAGCCTCCGGGTGGAATCCCTGGGTGTCCGAACTCTTGGCACTCTCGGGTTGAGAGTGCCAACGTGCCACGACTATAGCCGTTTTCGGATCCGATTTGGCACTCTCGTGTAAAGAGTGCCAAAAGCCTTGTCGGTCATACGGCTCGCAGCCCTGTGGCAGCGAGCCTGATCAAGCGCTAAGCAAGCTCGCGTGACGGTCTGGCGGCTCGGCCGTAGTGAGTGTATGTTCCGATTCGTGCGTATCCGGGCTGCTTCTGCGATTGCCGCTTTAGTCGTCTGTGGGGTGTTGGCCGCGTGGGTCTCCGGCGCCTTCGCATCATCTTCGCCGGCCGGCGTCCGCAGGCACGTCGGTGCATCGGTCGCGACCGTTGACAACGGCTCGATTAAGGGACTGCGAGAGCTGTGCGGCGGTCCCTACACGGGCACGACCAAACCGCACTGTGGAGTCGCCACCAAGCGCTGGGCGGTCTGTGTCGAAAGTAGCGATGGCACCGCGACCTGTCAGTACCTGGACCGGGCGGCGGCGTTGAATGCGAACGGTCAGCGAGTTCGCACCGCGCGGATCAAGCACGGCCGGTTCTGGATGCATCTCGCGCCCGCCCGCTACAAGGTCGAGTTCCTGTTCACGAGCAAACACACCAAACCGGCAGTTGCAGCCGGCGGCACGTTCCATGTGAAGGTCCGCGCCGGCCGCGTCACCACCGTCGTGTTCAAGGGCTGGGCCGGCTGACCGGCCGGGATCTGAACGAGACCTGTGATAAATCACCGACCCGGCGGTAGTGGAGGTATGAGATCGATGGGAAGTCGTCTTCGAGTCGTGGCCGCCGGCTTGGCAATCACCGGTCTTCTGGCCGCGTGCGGCAGTAGTACGCCGGCACGCACGCGTTCATCAAACCCGTCAGGCCTCAGTACAAAGATCCAAGCGCGCCCGGCTCAGGCCGACGGCCCGATCGGCCCCGGAATCCTCACGAGCCAGCCGAGCGAGGTGTGCGCGCCCTCGGATGCCGGTACGCATCTTGTCAGCCACCGCCGCGGATCCAGGCATCACCTCGTGCCCCCCGGCGCGACGACGCTGACGCTGTGCAGCTACAACGGCATGAACGCAACCCGCAAATTACCGCAGTGGGGTCTGAAGGCGATTGGCGTGAGCAGCAACGCCAAGACGATCACCGCGCTCGTGCGCAAGCTGGACGCGCTCAAGCCGCAGTCCGGCGTGTTCAGCTGTCCGATGGACGACGGCACCGAGATCATCGCCGGGTTCGGCTACAACTCGGCACCTGGCAACCCGGTCACCGTGAATGTGAGCGGCTGCGAATCGGCCGACAACGGTCACATTTCGCGCATGATCCTCGCAAGCAATCTGGTCACGCTGATGCGGCGGCTGACGAAACCTGTGACGCGGCCCTACGCGACCATCCGTGGATCGATCGTCGGATGTACGCCGCGGCACTACAGGCCAGTGAACTGTTCGCACCCAGGGGCCGTGATCGCGTTCCAGCACAACCGCTTGATCGGATCTGCCGAGCCATATCACGGATACTTCCGACTGAAACTGGCAATCGCCGGGGGTGTGACGATCGCGTTGCAGGGTGAAGGCCAGCAGGTCAACACCAGAGTGACGGTGCTCCGCAGTCGCGTCACGCTCGGCCGCACCACGAGCGTGAGGCTCCGGCAGCCACCCTTCGGTGAGCTGATCGCCCAGATTACCCAGTGCGGCGGGGTTTGCCCCACGTTGCCTTACTCAAAGGCGTTTGAGGTGCGGGTCCAAACACCAACCCAGATACGTGGCCAAAACCTCGACACTTCGCCGCTTTCGAGTCCCCGGTTCCGCGATGACCTGCCCCCGGGGCGCTACAAGCTCTCGTTACTCACGGACAACGAGCACAGGGTGCGAGCGGTCAGAATGATCACGGTCCGCGCCCATAAGGTCACCAGCGTAAAGCTCTGAAGGCCACTAGAGCTGTCCGTGGTTAGGCGGAAGTACGCCGGCCAGCTGGTAGTTGCCGATGTGGAAGTATTTCCAGTCCGCCGGGTCGTGGCTTGCGTGCGTGCGAGCGTTGCGCCAATGCCGGTCCAGGTCATAGCTGCGGTCCGTGGAGCTCGCGCCCGCGAGCGAGAACAGGTCGCTGGCGACACTGACCGCGGTTTCGCTGGCAAACGCCTTCAGTTTCGCGACTGCAATCGAACCGCGTGCCGCGGCGTGTTCATCGGCCGGCAGCAGCCCGATCTCGTCGACCGTGGCCGCGGTCTCACGCAGCAACGCCTCCGCCGCGGCCACGCGCGCGGCGATCTCACCGAAGCGGCGCAGGGTATGAGGATCCTCGACTGCCGTGCTCGCAACGCCAGCGCGGGCGGCCTCGAAGAAGGGGCGTGCCTTCTCGGTTACGAACCACTCGGCATCGCGCAGTGCCGCCCCCGCGATCCCCACTTGGATCGCGGCGTGATAGAGCTGAGCGCGAGCGCCGAGCTGCTGCGGAACCTCGTAACAGCGGGCGTAGTCAAGTACCAATTCGCGATCGACCTTGACCGCGGCATATTCCACAGATCCGCTGACGGTCGCCCGCTGCCCCATCGCGTTCCAGTCGCGCCTGAGCGTAACTCCCGGCTGCTGGCGCTCAACGAACACGAGCCGCTGGCGGCCGCCGTCATCCAGCGCGGATGTAGCGATCCAGTGCGCGGTCAAGGCACCGGTGGCGTAGTACTTCGTACCTTCGAGATAGGGTGCAGCGTCAGGCTGCAGTCCGATGTCGCCGCGCAGCCGGGTCTTGAGGTCCTGTGCATGGGCGCCGCCGCGCTCGGCGAGTGCGTTGGCGATCCGCCGGCCCTCGAGCACGTCCGCAAACAGCCGGTGGCGCTGCCAAGCGCTGCCGAACGCGGCGAGCACGTCGACGAACAGGAAATGGCCCTGAGCCGCCTGCGCCACCGCGGGGTCGACCGCCGCAATCGCGCGTGCTGTCTCAGCCATCGTCCTGGCTCCGAGCCCACTACCGCCGAACTCGGCCGGGACGGTGATCGCCAGCAGCCCGCTTTGATCCAGGTCGGCTAACTCTTCGACCGGCAGCAGCGCGCTTTGATCGCGCTCGATCGCGCGACTTGCGATGCCCTCCGCAAACGCCTGAGCGACACTCACTGCATCGCGGTGGTCGACCAGCACCGGCGGGCGCTCCGGTTCCAGCATCACCAGCGACGTGCGCTCCGACGTCGGCTGTTGCTCGAACGTCGGCTGCTGCGTGACTCCCATGGTCACACCACCGCCAACTCGGTGTCGGACAGTCCGGCGAGCGGATCGGGAACCAGTGTCGGTTCGAGTCCCGCTTCAACTTCAAGCTCGCGCACGATCGGAATCACATCGCGGCCGAACGCCTCGACTTCCTCGTGATAGTGCAGAAACCCCGCGAGGATCAGGTCCACACCGAGTTTCCGGTACTCGATGATGCGACTCGCGACCTGCTCGGGAGTACCGATCAGCTGGGTGCGGAAGCCGTCGTTGTACTGGACCAGGTCCTCGAATTTGGAGTCGGCCCACATCCCCTGCTTGTCAGCGGTCGAGGCGCCGGCCTGCTGCACCGCGCCGCGGAAGCCTTCGACCGCCGGACGGTGGGCCTTAGCGACGATCTCGCGCAGCTGCTCCCGCGCCTCGGCCTCGGTGTCGCGGACGATCACGAACCCGTTCAGCCCGAACCTGGGAGGAGTTGACCGGCCGAACTCGGCGGCGTGACGCCGCAGGTCAGCGATCTGTTCCACGACGCCGTCGAAGTCCTTGCCATTGGAGAAGTACCAGTCGGCGTGGCGGCCGCCATTGACCCGCGCGGCGCTGGAATTGCCGCCCTGGAAGATCTCCGGGTACGGACGCCCCGGCAACGACAGCGGCTTGGGCTTCAGATCGAAGTCACGGATGCGGTAGAAGTCGCCGCCCAGCTGCGCGTCGTCGCTGGTGAAGTAGAGCTTCAGGGCCTGCATGAACTCCGCCGAGCGTCGATAACGCTCGTCGTGCTCGAGCCAGGGCTCACCCAGCTGCCGGAACTCGTCTTTGAACCAGCCGGAGACGACGTTGACCGCGATCCGTCCGCCGCTGAGGTGGTCCGCGGTGGTCAGCCATTTGGCCAGCACACCGGGGTGCCAGAGCCCTGGATGCACCGCCGCGATCAGCTTCAAACGCTCGGTCGCCAACACCAGTGCGAGGCTGAAACTGGTGGACTCGTGCTGGAACTCAGCGCCGTAGCTCGCGGTGTAGCGAACCTGGCTGAGCGCATAGTCAAAGCCGGCGCGTTCCGCGAGTTGAGCGAGCCGCTTGTTGTAGTCGTAGGACCAATCCGTCCGCTGCTCGATCGTGCTCACCACCAGGCCGCCCGAGACATTGGGAACCCAATAGGCAAAGCGCAGCGGCTCGGCTTGAATTTCGGTGGGCATGACTAGACCTCCAAGGTGGTCGGTTGAGATTCAGGAGAGAGAGATGCGAGTAGGCCGCGTGCACGCAGGATCGGGAGAACGCCCTCTCCCACCTGATAGGCCTCCTCGAGGTGCGGGTACCCGGAGAAGATGAATTCGTCAATACCGAGCTCGTGGTACTCGGCGATCCGATCGGCGACCTGCTCGTAGCTGCCGACCAGTGCCGTTCCGGCGCCGCCGCGGACGAGCCCAACGCCCGCCCACAGGTTCGGATAGATCTCGAGGCCATCCTTGCTGCCGTTGTGCAACTCCACCATCCGCCGCTGCCCTTCGGAGCCCGAAGCCCGCTGAATCCGCTGGGCCTCACGGATCTGGCTGCTTGAGAGACCGTCGAGCAGCCGCTCTGCCACCGCCCACGCCTCCGCGCTCGACTCACGCGCGATCACGTGTAAGCGAATCCCGAACTGGAGCTCACGGCCGTAGGCATCCGCCAGGTCCCGAACGGCGGCGAGCTTGGCGGCCACTGCATTCGGCGGCTCTCCCCAGGTCAGGTAGACGTCGGCGTAGCGTGCCGCAATCTCGAGCGCTGGCGGGCTCGAGCCGCCGAGGTAAACAGCGGGCCAAACCGGATGCGGAATAATCTGTGCGTTCTCAACGGTGGTGTGACGGCCGCGGTAGCTGACCTGTTCACCGGTCCACAGCTCACGCAGGATGTGCAGGTACTCGCCGGCCCGCTGGTAGCGCTGATGTTTGTTCAGATAATCGCCGAAGCGGCGCTGTTCGGCGTCGTCTCCCCCGGTCACCACGTTCAGCAACAGGCGCCCACCGGAAACCCGCTGGAATGTCGCGATCTGCTGTGCCGCGAGCGTCGGCGAGACCAGCCCGGGACGGTACGCAACGAGGAACTTGAAGTTCCGGGTCAACGCGCTCAGGGCGGCACCCATGATCCAGCCGTCCTCACACCATGACGAGGTCGGGGTGAGTGCGGCGGCAAATCCGAGGCTCTCCGCCGAGCGCGCAATTTGGCCGATGTAGTCGATCGTTGGCGCCCGTTCCGAGGAGCCCTCGGTCACGCGGCTGCCTTCCGATCCCACGGCATTGCCGAGGCTCAGATCGGTTCGTGAGTCACCGTTGGTCGGCAGAAACCAGTGCGGAACGATGGGCATTTCAACTACTCCAATTGAATTTGTGCTGCTGCTCGAGAATGCTCGTCCAGAGCCGCCAAGTCCAATAGAGCTTTCTGATCGTGCGATAACCCGAGCTACAATCTTGACTAATTCGATTGTATTACTGGACAGAACATGAGAAGCGAACAGCTTGAGTACGTCGCAGCGATCGCTCGCCACGGGTCGTTCCGGCGCGCCGCCGAGGAGCTGCACATCTCGCAGCCGGCGCTGAGTGCGACCGTGCGCAACCTCGAACGCGAACTCGGGGTCGACCTGCTGGAACGCGGCCGTGGCGGAGCCCAGGTTTCGGCGGAGGGCCGCGAACTGTTGGCTCACATCACCGACGCGATCGACGCCGTGGACAAGCTGCGACGTGCAGCCAGCCAACAGCACGCGGCCTCGCGAATGGTCAGGGTGGGGACCGTCAACGCTGCCACGGTCACCTTGCTCACGGCAGCCGCCGCACAGTTCCGGGCGCTGCATCCCAACACCCAGGTCGAGGTCGTGAGCGCCCAGCAGGACGCGATCCACACCTGGCTGAGGGAAGGGTCGCTGGACCTCGGGCTGGTCACCTGCATGGCCGCAGACGACACGCCGCCCGACCTTGACACGGTGCGGATCATGAGCGGCCGCGCGGTAGCCTGCATCAGCCCCGATAGTCCGCTCTGCAAGCTCGAGGGAATCAGCATCGACGAGCTACTGACCGAACCGCTGATTCTGATGCGCGCCGGATACCTGATGCATCGTTATGTGCATCGCCTGCTCGACGGCCGCAACCCCGATATCTCCTACACGACCGACGGCGCAGAGATGGGCAAGCTGATGGTCGCCGAGGGCCTCGGCGCCACCGTACTCCCAGACTTCAGCGTGATCGGCGACCCGTTGCTGCGTCGCGGCGCGATTGCCTGGCGACCGCTGCACGGGGATTCGAGCGAGGTGCAGCTGGCGATCCAAAGGCGGCGCGCAGGCACCCATCCCCGCGCTACCTCCGACCTGCACCGGCTGCTCGTTACCCAGGCACACGCCTACCGCGACCACCACGCGGAAGCGCTCGCGGCCTGAGCTCCGCGGCCCTAATCGTTCGCCGCTCGAGCGCCAGCGGCCTCAGGGCTCGACGCCGTTCCGACCGCTGGATGAGGGTTTCCCTATCGCGCGGTCAGCGATCTGTATTTGACTGTCGCGACCGCCGCCGCCAAGCTATTTGCATAAAGTCAATCGACTTACATGTAATTGAAAGGACGGCAGCGCATGTCGGCAACCACCGAGCCGCAGCAAACACGATCCGCGAACGGTACGCCGGTCTCCATCCATCCCGCCTCGCCCGAGTTCAAAGCGTTGCTGGCACGGATCGCGACGGGTGCCGACGAGCGCGAGCGCAACGGTACCGCTCCGCATGAGCAGATCGGCTGGATCAAGGCAGCGGGCCTGACCAAGCTCCGACTTCCCGTCGAGGACGGCGGCGCAGGCGTCTCGTTGCGCGAGTTCTTTCAGGCGCTGATCGATCTTGCCGAGGCCGACTCCAACGTCGCGCACATCCTGCGGGTGCACTATTGGTTCGTTGAGCAGCAGCTGACCACCGATGACGCCGATGTGCGCCGCCGTGGGATCAGCCTGTTGAACGACGGCGCCGTCGTCGGGAACGGCTTCAGCGAGCAGAGCAAGCGCCCTGTTGGGCTCTATTTCGATACCGCGTTCACCACCGACGGCGATGGTTACCGACTGAACGGCGCGAAGTACTACTCAACCGGCACCGCGTACGGGACCCACACTCAGATCTGGGCCTCAGCGCCGGACGGCCGCATCGCCGGAGCCGTGATCCCGCTGGAGCGCGAGGGCGTCACGCTTGAGGACGACTGGGATGGGTTCGGCCAGCGCCTGACTGCCACTGGCACGACCCGGCTCGACAACGTGTATGTCAGTGCCGACGAGTTCTTCGACCTCGGTGAACCCGATGGGGAGCAGCCGCCCAGCTACCACGGGGCGTTCCTGCAGCTGTATTTGCAGGCGGTCACGGCCGGGGTGCTGAAGGCGACACGCAATGACGCGGTGGCGCTGGTCAAGCGTCGTGCGCGCAACTTCAGCCACTCCGGTGCGCCGCAACATCCAAGTGAGGACCGCCAGGTTCTGCAGGTGATTGGCGAGATAACCGCCGACGCGTTCGCGGCCGAAGCGATCGTCCTGCTCGCAGCCGAGAAGATCCAGGAGGCCTTCGACTCGATTGAGGACGGCGCCCCCGCGGCGGACAAGGCGGCGGCAGCACAGTTGGCGGCAGCCGAGGCCAAGATCGCAATCGATCGTTTCTCCTACGCAACCGCGGCGCATCTCTTCGACGTCGGCGGCGCTTCGGCAACCCAGTCGATCTACAACCTCGACCGCCACTGGCGTAACGCACGCACGATCTCCACCCACAACCCCACGTTCCTGAAGGCCTCGGCGGTCGGCGACCACGTCGTCAACGGTGCCGCGTTCCCGGCGAACGCCTACTTCTGATCGACGGCGACTCTAGGAGCACAACAGCATGTCTGATGTAGGCCTTCTATTTGTAGGTGCGGTCCTGTTCCTGAACGGGCTGCTGTTCCTGGGACAGGTCGACCCCAAGGGGGCGGCCGTGTTCAACCTGTTCGTCGGCGCGCTGCAGACGGCGGTCCCGTTCTACCTGATCGCACACGCACCCACGACCAACGACATCCTTGGTGACGCCGGCATCTTCCTGTTCGGATTCACCTACCTGTATGTAGGAATCGTCAACCTCGCCGGCTTCAAGAGCGACGGCATCGGTTGGTACTCGCTTTGGGTCGCGGTGCTTGCGGTGGGCTTTGGGCTTACCGAGATCCTGCGCTTCAACTCGACAACTACCGGCCTGCTCTGGCTGCAGTGGGCGGTCCTGTGGTTCCTGTTCTTCCTGGTGCTCGCCCAGGGGATCACCTCGCTGACGAAGTTGGCCGGCTGGCTCACGCTGGTGCTGTCGCTCACGACCTGCACGATTCCCGGCTTCCTGCTGCTGCTCGGCTACTGGGGCGATGTTCCCGTATGGGCCGTGCTCGCATCGATCGTCGTCACCGCGCTGATCGTGATCCCGCTCGGTCTACGGCAGGATCCCGAACCCGCGCGTGGCGCGGTGGTCGCACCGGAGCCACCGGTCAGCTCCGTGATCTCAGCCTGAGTGCCTCGCAGACCGGCTGTGCAGGAAGACCGGCCGGTCTGCGTTCAGGCCTGGATGCGCGGCAGACGCTCTTGACAGCGCGCCAGATCGGCGCGCGTGCGGGCGCTGTGGGCCATGCCCACGCGCTGCTCGAACTCGTCGATCGTGAGGCGGCCGTCCACCATGTGCAACTGCAGCGCGGCGATCACCTGTTCGCGGTCGGCGTCGCTGACAAGCTCCTGTGGGCGTCCCGCGAGCTCGGCGGCCTGGGCCGCGGCGGCGTGACGGCCGCGCTGCCACGCAGCGGCGACAGCCTCGACGGCGGGACCGAGGTCGTCGACCGCGGCTGTAGTCCGCCGCAGCAGTCGTCCGGATGGCTTCTCGTTGTTCGCACCGAGCAGGTCACGGCGTGCGCGACGCATTCCCGCCCGCCCGCGGCGCTCGAGCTCTCGCTGCTCGGCCTGCAGCCGGCGCAGGTCTCGGCGTCCGCGCCGCTGGCGGTCGGCGAAAATCTCCGCCCACAGCCACATGATCACGAGCTGCAGCGTGATCAGGGTCCAGGTGAACACCACGGCCACGACCGCGATCGTCGTGAGCGCCAGTTCAGAGGCGCGACTGTCGGCGCGTCGGCGCATCATGAAGATCCGCTGGGCTGACCCGCTGTAGGTCAACGACCGTCCTCCCCGCGTGGGACGCCGGGCCGGAACCGCCGCTGGTCTGCCGTACCTGCTCATGACGAGAGAAACGTTAGCGCTAGCCGCCGCTGGCGCCAACGGCTAATCCAAGCTTCACGACTTCGTCACCTGACGGCCACGAGGTCCGCGACTCACTACCCTGCCGTTCGAACCGCGAGCGAGGGGCCGGTGAGTTCGAAGCCCAACCTCGCGACCGGTGAGTTCGAAACCCGAGCTCGCGACCGGTTAGTTCGGCTTAGTTGTTGACGCCGCCGAGACCGTGCAGACGGTCGCGCAGCTCCGGCGGGTTCTCGATGATCTGCGAGAAGCGCACAACCGTGACGGTGTCGTCCATCGAGACCTTGTCGCCGTAGATGTTCTCCAGGAAGTGGATCATCTCGTCGACGCGGCGGAACTCTGGGTTGTCGTGCTCGATGTCGCGGGGCGACAGGTCGCGCACGCGCTTGACCTCAACCTGGTCAATGACCGCGTTGAAGATCTTTTCGCGTGGCGAGTGCTGATAGCCGATCGTGACCATCACGCACTCGTTCTTCTGATACTTGTGGGACTTGTCTCCGAGCCGAATGGTGGCCGTCTTGCGACCGCGGCGTAGCTGGTCTGCGAAGACCGAGGAGTAGAAGTTGAGAACGCGCACGCAGTCAATCTACCGCTTCCGGAGGTCAGTACCCCGGCCGCCGCACCGGCGCCGAGTCAGTTGCCGTCCACGCCTGCGATCGGGTTCGGCTAAAGCGCGAGAGCGGGCGCCGTCCAAGCCCGAGAGCAGGCGCCGTTCAAGCCCGAGAGCGGGCGCCGTTCAAGCGCGTGATCGCGCGCTTGACCATCTCACGCTCACCGCTGTAGCTGAGCGTCTTTGCCGCTTTTTTCAGCGGTAGCCAGCGAGCCTCCACGACCTCGTGGTCGTGGTCATCGAGCGAGCCCTTGCGGTAGTCGATCAGGAAGAACTCAACGCGCTTGCGGCGGGTCTTGCCGCCGCGCTCATAAACGTATTCGACATACCCCAACGACCCCAGCGACTTACCGCTGACGCCGGCCTCCTCGCGCACCTCACGCGCGGCCGCCTCCCACGCGGTCTCGCCCTTTTCGGGGTGGCCTTTGGGCAGCCCCAGCACGTGCGAGCCGGTGGCGTTGCGCCTGGTTGGGACGATCACCGCGACTTTGTCATCGCGGACCACCACTCCGCCCGCGGAAAACTCGAAGCCGTCCTTCAGCGCGGCGTCGTGAATCGCGTCGTCGACCCGCTTTGGCTTACCGACAGTCGTTGTGGGGTCAGTAGACATAATGCTCAAGGGCGCGGGCGTCGTGCACCGTAAGTTTGCCGCGCCCCTGGGTGATCACCCCCGCGCGCTCGAGCACGGCCAGGAATCGGCTCGCTGACTCGCGCGAGGATCCGGCCAGCTGCGCGAGGTCCGCCTGAGTTGAGGTGATCAGCACGTCGCCGTCACCGGCGCCGTCGTCACGGGCCGCCTGCACCATCTGCGCGAGGACCGCTGCGACACGGCTCTGCACGGTTTGGAAGGACTGACGCGCGAGCCGTTCGTTGGTCGCACGCAGGCGCTGGGAGAGCGCGCTGATCAGTTTGATCGCGATCTCCGGGTTGTCTGCCATCAGGCGGCGCATGTCACCGCCGAGGATCGCGATCACCTCGGTCTCCTCAAGCGTGTCGACGGTCGCCGAGCGGCGCTCGTTGTCGAACATCGCGAGCTCACCGAAGATGTCTCCCGGCCCGAAGTTCGAGAGCGTGATCGAGCGGCCGTCGGAATGCTCGCGGATAGCGCGGGCCAGGCCGGAACGGACCACGTAACAGGTGTTTGAATCGTCGCCTTCACGGAAGACGATTTCCCCCGCATTGAAATGGCGCGGGACAGCGACTTCAGCCACTCGTGTGATGTCGGTCTTGCTCAGCCCCGCGAAGACCGGGACACGGCGTAGAAGGTTGATCGTTTCAGTGCTTGTGTTCGCCACGGATTCCTCGTCTGCTCCCTCGATGGCCAGCTCCGCGACGGCATGCGGAGACACCCTGAGCGACAGATTCAATCAGTGACCGCGGCCGAGGGCGTCCTGACCGCCGTTACGACCGGCTCGCGACGCCCGGTTGCGGCTGCGAAGGGACCGGTCTAGGCCTGATCTAGGGCGTGCTCGCGGCGGCGGTTACGGATCCAGTAGACGATCCAGGCGACCAATGCAGCCAATAGCGCCAGCGGGATCAACGCCGCCAGCACGATCAACGCCACGCCGGCCGCGACCACCAGCACGCGCAAAGCGTCGTGAGCGCCGCGCCCGATGCTGAAGCCGGCTGCCGCATGCTTGCCTGAGTGCGCGACGGCGGCGGCCGCGTTCACCTGCACCGAGACGGTGGTGTAGCTGGTGGCGTGCTCGATCCGGTTCAGCTGCGCTTCGTCGGCGCGGATGCGGCCTTCGGCAGTCTGGATCTGCGCCTTGAGGCTGTCGATCTGGCCGGTCGTGTACGCGCCCGCGAGCTGCTTCAGCAGCGATGTCCGCAGGGCCTCAGCGTCGTTCAGCGCACGTTTATCGTCGTTGTACTGGTTGGTGACGTCCTCACTGGTCTGCTGTCGCGAGACCACGTTCGCATAGTGCAGCGATGAGAGCCGATCCATCACCGTCTGCAGGTTGCCATCGGGCACGTTCAGCGTGAAGGTCGCGAAACTGCCGCCGCCGTTCGCGGTCGCCGCGGCTACGTGCGAGCGCTGCACGATCGTGTCCTCGGCCGAGGCGACGTTGAAAATCTCCTGTGAGACGGCGTCGATGTGGTCGTTGCCGGCGCTCAGCTGGATCTGCGTCGATTGTTCGATCCTGCGCCCGGCAGAGTTCTGTGCCGGTATGCCAGCAGACTGGGACGAAAGCGAACCGGACGCGGCGGCACCCAACGTCGCGCCGTTCGCCGTCCCTTGCAGCGTGCGTGCTTGCGAAAGGGCACTGCTGGACCCATTCGATGCGTGAGCGCCGGCGCCTGCCGACTTGGGGTGCGCCGCCGCGCCCGATGACCCCGAGCCCGATGCAGCGCCGTTGAAAGTTGACGCGTTCGCTCCCGACCCGGCAGTGGTAGCCACGGAGCTGCTGTTGTTGTTGGCGTTCCCGCCGACGATCACTATCAGCCCGATGACTGCGGCTGCGAGTACCGCCGTAGCTGCCGACATCGGCCCCGCGATCCGCCGCCAGCCGCGCCTGTCGGACCGTGTGGCCTGCCCATTCACGGACGGCTCAGGCTGAAACCGTCGCGCCACCTTCGCGTCGAGCTCGCGCGTGAACTCTTCCCGTGGCGGCGCCGGACGCTCATCCCTCAGTAGCAGCGCGACCTCGGCGAGTTCGGCGTAGGCCGGCAGCACCGCATCCCCGCGTAGAGTCGCATCGATCGCGTCGAGATCGGTCTGGACCTCGGGGTCGAGCGGCTGGTTGCTAGACAGGCGCATTGACCGCCCTCCTAAGTTTCTGGATGGCACGGTGAAGCAGCGTGCCGGCGTTGGATTCGCTGACGCCCAGGACCTTTGCGATCTCGGCGTTGCTGAGCGAGGCGTAGAACTTCAGCGCGATCAGTTCGCGGTCGCGCGCCGACATCGCCGCCAGCGCGTCGCGAACGACCGTGCGGCGCAACATCGCATCCTCGTCGTCGGCTTCGGTGGTGAGCTCGTCGGCCTCCTCGGCGGCTGGGTCGAAGGCCAGCGCCGCCACCCGCTGGCGGCGGCGCAACTCGTCGAGCGCGGCGTTGCGGGCGATCCCGAAGATCCACGGGCGTTCCTCACCGCGGCGGCGATCAAAGCTGCGCCGCCGCGCGTAGGCGCGTTCGAACGCGAGCGCGGTCACATCCTCGGCGGCGGCCTCGTCGTGCAGCACCGTGAGCACGTATGCGTAGACGTCATCGCGGCTGGAGCGATAGACGTCCTCGAGTCTCCCCCAGGAACTGCCGACATCGTTGCCCGAGAACGCCATTGCGATTGTCACACCCCTACTACGTCACACGCGGCGATCCATCACGCACGCAATCCGTCGATCATTCGCTCCATCACGCACTCGATCCATCACGCACTGAGCGTCAATCGGCGTGGACCGGCCTCGAACCCGAGTTCGAGCAGGTCTTGCGCGAAGCGGCTGCCCATCACCGGATCACCGTCGAGCTTCTCGAGCGCCACCCGCCGGAGCGCCGAGTTGCCGGAGCGGATGAACTCAACCAGCGCGGTCAAGGCAGGTCGCAACCGCTCATCGTCATCGTCGACCAGGATCTGCAGACCTCTGCCACCGCGTTCGAGGTACAGCACGGGCTCGCCGCCGGCGAGCACCACGTACGCGCCCGCCACACGCGCAGGCCCGCGCCTGCCGGAACCGCGTTCCTCACCGTCACGTTTGGGCCATTGCAGGGCGGCGCCGTAGGGCTGAGCGGGGTCGACGGCTGAGATCACCAGCGACTGTTCCCCGTAGGGCTCGCGCTCACGTAGCCGCTCAACCGCCCCGGGTACCGCGAACTGGGCGCCGCCGAGCCCTTCGACGAAGTAGCCGCGGCGAGCGACCCCGAGCGTTTCCAGCTGCGTGAGCTCCGAGTAGATCGCCGAGAACCCGCCCGGGACCCCCTCTGCCAACACCTGCTCGCGGGTCAGCACTCCGCTGCGTTCAAGCAGCAGTTCGGCGAGCGCTCGCCTCCGTGTCCCTGGGTCGAAGTCAGCCTCAAGCAGGTTCGTGGTCAATGACCAGCGACCTTGCACATGTGGGCTCCCGCCGCTGCGCCCGCCCCGAGCCCGAGCCGAGAAGCGCCCGCGACGGGCGCTGTTTGCCGAGCCACTCCCAACTCCCGACCTCGCGACCGAGAGGCGCGGTGCGCGCAACGGCGCGAACGCGTCGTTGGTCACCTCACCGGCCCAGACCAGGTCCCACAGCGCGTCGGTCAGCTCCGCGCTCTCAAATTCGCCCAGCTCCAGCAGAAGGTCGGTGAAGAACCGCGGGCCGGCGGTCAGGCGCTCACGCACCGCCACCTGCGCAGGACTGCTCAGGGCGTCGGTGTCGCGCCTCAGTCCTGCGGCCAGCAGCGGCGCATCGTCACGGAAGAACAGGGCAACGCGGCCGGAGTTCCTGCCCAGCGCCCCGGCCCCGATCCAGACGATCTCCCCGGAAGCGCAGAGCTGGTCCATCCAGGCGATCGAATACGCACCACATCGGCGCGGGAGCACGTCGCGTTCCCAGATATCGGGCGGTAGCGCGAGTCCCTGCAAGGGCACGAGCACGTCTCGCAGGCGATCGATCCCGGCACCGCTCGCGGCCAGGCGGTCGACACCCTGCCAGGCGGGCAGGAAACGCGCCAGCGCGCGGCCGTCGACTGGCTCGACCTCCTTGCGCAGCGCCGCGAGCGAGGCGCGGCGGATACGCCGCAGCACCTCGGGGTGACACCACTCACGGCTACTGCCCCCGGGCCGGATGTCGCCCTGCACTAGATCGCCCTCACGCTCGAGTTCGGTCAGCACCGATGACACGTCGACCCCATAGCGCTCGCGCACGTCCGCCGTCAGGAACGGGCCGTGGGTGGCCGCGTAGCGCTTGATCAGCTTGAACAGCGGACGCTCAACATCCTCCAGGAACGCATCCGGCAGGCCGCCCGGCGGCACCACTCCGAGCGCGTCGCGGTAGAGGCCCGCATCGGTGGAGTCGATCCAGCGTTCCTCGCCGCCGACACGCACCCGAATCGCGCGCCGCTCCTCGGACAGCGCCCGCAGCAACGTGGTCAGCGAGACCCCGTGCACGGTGCGCGCCTCGATCTCCTCGCGGGTCAGGTCACCGAGGTTGCGCAGCATGTCGTGGAGCGCGTCGCTGGTTGCGATCTGGCGGTGGCCGGAGAGCCACTGCAGGTCGGCCTCGACCGCGGTCAGCGCCCCCGGGTCGATCAGGTCACGCAGCTCCTCCTGGCCAAGCAGCTCGCGCAGCAGATCGCGGTCGAGGCTCAGAGCCGCCGCGCGCCGCTCAGCGTTCGGCGTGTCGCCCTCATACATGTAGGTCGCGACGTAGTCGAACAGCAGCGAGGAGGCGAACGGGGAGGCGGTCGGCGTCTCGACCTCGACCAGCGAGATTTCGCGGCGTTGCAGCTTGGCCAGCAGCTGCGTCAGCGAGGGCACGTCCAGCACGTCGCGCAGGCACTCGCGGTAGGTCTCGAGCACGATCGGGAAGTCGTCGTACTTGCGCGCGACCTCCAGTAGTGATTGCGATTTCAGCCGCTGCTGCCAGAGGGGCGTGCGTTTGCCCGGGTATGCGCGCGGGATCAGCAGCGCCCGTGCTGCGTTCTCACGAAAGCGGGCGCCGAACAGCGCGCTGCCGCCAAGCTCCTGCACGACCAGGTCTTCGACCTCATCCGGCTCGATCATGATTGCGTCGGTGAGCGTCGTCGGATCGAGGTCCTCGGCGTCCGGGAGGTGGATGATGATCCCGTCGTCAGACCAGATCGCGTCGGCCTCCAGCTCGAGCTGATCGCGAATCCGGGCGCTGAGCGCGAGCCCCCAGGCCGAATGCACGCGGCCGCCGTAGGGGCTGAGCACGCAGACGCGCCAGTCGCCGATCTCGTCGCGGAAGCGCTCGACGACCACGGCCGTGTCCGACGGCACCACGCGTGTAGCGGCCTGTTGCTCGCGCAGATATTCGACCAGGTTCTGGGCGGCACGTCGGTCGAGGTCGTACTGGCCCATCAGCTCGCTCGGCGGCTGCTCCACCGCCCAGCGTGAGAACGCCCCGATCGCTTCCCCGAGCTCGCTCGGGCGCCCGATCCCGTCGCCCTTCCAGAACGGCACCGCCCCGGGCAGCCCCGGTGCCGGAGTGACGATCACGCGGTCGCGGCCGATCTCCTCGATCCGCCAGGTCGAGGCGCCGAGCAGGAACGTCTGACCGGCACGCGCCTCGTAGACCATCTCCTCGTCGAGCTCGCCGACACGACGCCCATCCGGCAGTGTCACCGAGTAGAGCCCGCGGTCGGGGATCGTGCCTGCGTTGGTGACCGCCAGCTGCCGCGCCCCCGGTCGCGCTCGCAGCGTTGCGCCCAAGCGGTCCCAGATGATCCGCGGTTTCAGCTCCGAGAACTCGCTGGACGGATAGCGGCCGTCGAGCATGTCGAGCACGTTCTCGAACGAGGCGCGGCTCAGCTCCGCGTACGAATGCGTGCCGGTGACCAGCTCATACAGCGTGTCGATGCTGACCGCTTCCGTAACCCGCTTGCCGTCGACTTCCTGCTCGGGCGCTGAGGCCGCGATCGCGACGATCTGCTGCGCCAGCACATCAAGCGCGTTGCGCGGCACCACCGTGGTCTCGATCTCGCCCGCGCGCATGCGCCGTGTGACGACCGCGCATTCCAACAGGTCGGCGCGGAACTTGGGGAAGATCCGTCCGCGGCTGACGTCACCGACGTTGTGGCCGGCGCGCCCGACGCGCTGCAGCCCGCGGGCCACCGACTTCGGCGATTCAACCTGAATCACAAGGTCGACCGCGCCCATGTCGATCCCAAGCTCGAGCGAGCTGGTGGCGACCAGGCACGGCAGCTGCCCTGACTTCAGCAGCTCCTCGACCACGGTACGCTCCTCGCGGCTGAGCGAGCCGTGGTGCGCACGCGCGATCTCGCGGTCGTCGGCGAACCCTGAGCCCGTCTCCTGAGCAAGCTCGTTCAGGCGCAGCGCCAGCCGCTCTGCCCCGCGACGCGCGTTGACGAAGATGATCGTCGAGTGATGCGCGCGGATCAGCTCCAGCAACTCGGGGTACATCGCCGGCCAGATTGAGTTTCCGGCCTGCTCGGCGCCCGTCCCCTCGAGCGGGTCGAGCTCCTCGCTCTGCCCATCCCCCGGGTTCTTCATCGACTCCACCGGAACCCGTATCTGCAGATCCAGCGGCTTGCGGATCCCGGCGTCGATCACGTTGCACTTGCGCCGTGGACCGACCATGAACCTGGCGACTTCCTCAAGCGGGTTCTGCGTCGCCGAAAGCCCGATCCGTTGCATCTCTCGCGGCAGGTCGGTGGGCGGGGGTGGGCGGTTGGGATCCGTTCCGCCCGCTGCGTCCGCAGTCGCGGCAGCCACGCTTCCGTCCGCATCCGCAGTCGCGGCAGCCACGCTTCCGTCCGCATCCGCAGTCGCGGCAGCCATGCTTCCGTCCGCGGCCACGGCGCTGAGGCGCTCGAGCGTCAGCGCCAGGTGCGATCCGCGCTTGGTCGACGCGACAGCATGGATCTCGTCGATGATGCACCAGCGCGTGGTCTTGAACAGCTCCCGTGCGCGCCCGGTCAGCATCAGGTACAGCGACTCGGGTGTGGTGATCAGGATGTCGGGGGGATCGCGCAGCATCGCCTGGCGTTCGGACTGGGGTGTGTCCCCGGAGCGCACCGCGACCTTGAGGTCGGCCCCGATCCCGCGTAGCGGGACCCTGAGGTTGCGGTCAACGTCGTAGCTCAGCGCCTTCAGCGGTGAGATGTAGACGAGGCTGATGCCTGCACGCTTCTGGCGCTTGCCGTCGGCTTCGTCGGCTTGCGCTCCGAGTAACGCCGTGCGCTCGGCCGCGAGCGTGTCGATGGCCCAGAGGAACGCGGCCAGCGTCTTGCCCGACCCTGTGGGAGCGGATAGCAGTACGTGTTCGCCAGACGCGATTGCCGGCCAGGCCAGTGCCTGGGCCGGAGTCGGGGCCTCAAACGCGCGCGTGAACCAATCCCGGGTGGCGGGTGAGAATGCATCCAGCGGCGTTCCGACAGAACTCACGTTCGTATCGTAACCACATGCTCCGGCGTTACCAGTAAGGGAGCAACCCCACCAACGCTGCCGCGTCGTAGCTCAGCTTCGAGCCGCTGCAGTGCGCGCCGCGGATAGTCGCGGTTCCCACGATGTTGGTGCCTTCGAGTGCGCCCGAGATCGAGACCCGGTCGGTGCCGCCGTAGCTATTTGCGACCGTCGCCGAGTACGTGAAGCTGCCGCTGTTCAGGGGGAACACCGTCAGCGCGCGGGTCGCTGCAGAGAAGTGGCAAGCGTTACTGGACCTCTCCACCGGCCAGCCCGCATAGATCCCCTGCGAACCGACCAGCCCCAGCAGCAGCGTGGTGCTGCTGTCCGAGTACTGGTATCCCTGGCTGAAGTAGTAGGTCTTGCAGAGTGTCGCGGCGGCATAGCCGCCGGCTGCGTGCTGGTGCGCGCAGATCCGATATTCGGACGCGCTGCTGAGGCTGAACTTGGCCTTGGCCACGCCGCGCGCGTTGGGCGTCGCGGTCTTGCTCGCAGCCACCGTGCCGGCCGGAAGCGCCGTGACGGTTGTGGTGATCGCTGCGGTGTGCGATTCCGAGCTCCACGCGATCCATCCCGAGCTTGCGGTCCAGAGGAATCCCTGGCGGTGCAGATGCGGATCGTTGCCGCTCAGCTGTGCCTCGGCGAGACCATCGACGCTGAGGAATGCAGTAATCACCAGCACGAACGCAAGTGCCGCCGTTAGCCCGGCAGAGTGGAGCCGACTGTGGCGCGTGCTTGCGTGCGTAGAAGTCACTGGGGCTTATTTAGCACCCGGTACTACGGCGGCTCCGGGCTCATGAACACGACCGGCGTCTTGATGCCCGCGGCAGCCGAGTCGAGCGTCGCGATCTTGCGCCCTGCCTGCACGGCCGGGCGGATCGGCCCGAGCAACTCACCGAGCCGCTCGGCCAGCGACTCCAGTGAGATCACCACGATTCCCAGTCCCCAGAAGCGCGTGGCGGGTTCCTCCTCGCGCTGAACCAGCTCGAGGATCGCGGGGCCGATCCGGCGGAAGCCGGCGCGTCCGAAGTCGGTTTCGTCTTCGCGCGTGAGCGTCAGACCGACCGCGTCGAGCGCGAGCGCGCTGCGATCGAAGTTGTTGGTGGCGACCACCAGGTGGTCGAGGCCGGTGGCGCCGTTGGGGTGGGTGTGGAACGGCGGCGGCAGCCGCAGCGACGGCGGCGGCGTACTCAGTCCGTCGATCTCACACCGCACGCCAATCAGATCGAACGACCACGCGACGATTCCCCCGCCGTGGGCACCGAACCGCAGGCGCACGCCACCGAGGTCGAGGTTGTCGTTCTCGTCGAGCTTGAACCCGAGCGCGCGCCAGGCGTCGGGATCGTCAGCGAGCTGCAGCTCGATCAGGTCAGGTTTGCGCACAAGATCCATGTCGCTGCATGATCGCCGTTTCCGCCGCGCCGTGCGTTACCGACCTGTGGCCACCCGGACTGCGGGTGCCGACGCGGCGATGGAGGCGGGCCACTTCACCCGCCTCCATGATGCTGAGCCCCCGACGCTCGAGTCCCACGCTCGAGCCCGACGCTCGAGCCGACGCTTCGAATTTCAGTACCGCCATCAGGCGTGGTGTCGCGGCTCAGTTAGCGGTGCTGTGCCCGGCCTCATCGCCGAACCCTGTCCCGCCAGAGCCAGAACCGCCGTTGCTCGAGCCGCCGCTTGTCGAGCCGCCGTTGTTGGAGCCGCCGCCATTCGCCGAGCCGCCGTGGGTCGAGCCGCCGCTGCCAGAGCCGCCGTGAGTCGAGCTACCGCCGTTGGTCGTGCCGCCGCCGGTGGATCCGCCGTGCTTGGCTGGCACACCGCTACCACCCATCTGGTTGTCACCGGTGATCAGCTGCTTCTGGATCAGAGCCATCGTTTGCGGTCCGGCGACACCGTCCACGGTCAGGTGATTGGCGCGCTGGAAGTTCTCGACTGCAGCGGTCGTGGCCGGCCCGTAGACACCGTTTACCGGTCCCTCGTAGTAGTTCAGCAGCCCCAGATCCTTCTGCAACGCAACCACAGCCGGTCCGGTCTGAACGTGTGAGCCACTGCCCGACCCGGTCGTCGACGCGCCGCCCGCGCTGGAATTCGCGGCGGCCGCACCCGAGCTTGCCGTCCCAGCCGCCTGCGGAGAGTTGACGACTTGGCTGGAATGGTGATGGGCGGCCGCGTTGCTGTGGGCGAGATCTGTCGCGACGAAGATGCCGCCGAACATCACCGCTGACAGCGTCGCACCCAGTGCCGCTGCCCGGACAAAGTGCCGTTTGCGGTCTGTGTCGCGGCGCTGTTCCTGATCACGCCGACGCTCGCGGCGCTCGTTCGTCTGGGTCTCGTAGTCGGTTGCGTATGAATCGTTGTAGGTGGTCATTTGGTTTCTCCTTGAGTAGTTGTTCCTGACCTGGAATCAGCATCCAGCCAAATGACCGCCGTGACAGTCGGGCGTCGGGTGGATCGGGCGGTTGATGTCGCTGTCCCCCGATCGGTGGACCCGGCCGTATGATCCGCTTGTGATGCGAGGCGCGGGAACCATTGCGGCTGGTGCGATCGTGCGGGAGCCGAAAGGTCGATGCCTGAGCCGCGCGTGAAAGTTGTCGTCGTCGACGACCATCCGTTCTTCCGCGACGGCGTGTCCCGTGGCCTGGCGCTGGACACCCGCATCGAGCTGGTCGGCGAAGCCGGCGACGGGCACGAAGCACTTGACCTGATCAAGGCCGAGCTACCCGATGTCGCGGTCGTCGATTACCAGATGCCCGGCCTCGACGGCATCGGGGTGGTCCACGCGCTGAAGCGCGACGGACTCGCGACCAGAGTTCTGCTGGTCTCAGCGGTGAGCGACGGCGCGGTCGTATTCCAGGCGCTCGAGGAGGGCGCCGCCGGCTACATCTCCAAGGAGGCCTCACGCGCTGAGATCATCGAGGGCGTTATCCGCGTGTCCCGGGGCGAGACCGTGCTCCCGCCGGGGCTCGCCACCGGCGTCGCCGAGCAGATCCGTTTGCGCGCGCAGACCAGCGCCCCGGCGCTGACGCCACGCGAGCTGGAGGTCCTGCGCGGGTTCGCGCAGGGCAAATCGATCCCTGAGCTGGCGGAGCAGATGTTTGTCGCCCCGAGCACGGTCAAGACGCACACGCAACGCCTCTACGAGAAGCTCGGCGTGTCGGATCGTGCGGCGGCCGTCGCGTCCGCGATGCGGCTGGGCCTGCTGGAGTAACCCGACCGAGCGAGCCAGCGGCCGTGCCTGAGACAACCAGAAAGCTCAGTGTCGCCGAGATCAGGCGCGACAGCCAGATGTTCGGGATCCTGCTGGGCCACGCCTACCTGGGGATCCGTGTCCAGTTCGTCCTGCGGGCAGCGCTGATCGTGTTTCTGACGGCCACAATCGCGCTCGTGCCGCCGGAAACGAACGAGGCCGCCTGCTTCGTGGCGATCGGCGTCTACGCGGCTTGGAGCACGGTCGCGTTCGTGCTTTGTCAGCGCGGCGGTCTGCGGCTGCGGATCATCTGGATCACGCTCGCCACCGACGTACTGGTACTTGGCGTGCTGAGCCTGCTGGCCAGCTCCTCGGAGCAGACCTGGACTACCGATGTGCTGGTCAACGGCTTCTTCCTGATCCCGATGATGGCCACCACCGAGCTGCGCCCGAGCGTCGGCGCAGCCGTCACCACCCCGGCGGTCGCGTTCTATCTCGCCGCGCTGATTGCCGCGCAGCCCGCCAACGTCGAACCCACCGCCGGGATCGTGATCGGAACGTTCCTGCTGGCGGCGTTGAGCGTCGGCTGTGTCTCGCTCTCGTGGATCCAGCGCTCGCGCGTGCTGACAATCGCGGGACTGATCGCCGACCGCGGCGCATTGATGGAGGAGCTAGTAGGGGTCGAACGCTCTTCCCGCCAGACACTCGCTGAAGAGCTGCACGACGGCGCGCTGCAATACGTGCTGGCCGCGCGCCAGGACCTCGACGATGCGCGCAAGGCAGGCGACTCCGAGTCACTGGAGCGGATCGGCGTTGCCCTCAATCAGTCCGCCACGCTGCTGCGAGCCAAGGTCAGCCAACTGCACCCTGCGGTGCTCGACAGCGCCGGGCTCAGCCGCGCGCTGGCGGATCTCTGCAGCTCCAGTGAGCGGCCCGGGTTAGAGGTCACCTTCGTCGCCGCCGACTGGCCGGACGAGCCACGCGGAGCGGTTGATGACCTGCTGTACTCCGCCTGCCGCGAGTTACTGTCCAACGCGATCCGTCACGCACAGGCCCGGCACGTGCGCGTGACCCTCGAGGCTGAGCGCGGAGAGTCACGCCTGACCGTTGCCGATGACGGCACGGGCATCGAGCCGGGGGCGCTCGAGCAGCGTCTGCGGCAGGGGCATGTCGGCCTGGCTTCGCAGCGCACACGGATCCAGGCGGCTGGCGGACGGCTGCGGATCAGCCCGGCGACCCCTGGCACGGTGGTCGAGGTTTCAGTCCCGACGCCCGCTTGAAAGCGCGCGAGCGCGCTTGAAGACGGCGTCGAGCATCGGCTCGGTGAGCCGCTTGGTGAAGGTGTTCTGCTGGCTCACGTGGTAGCACCCGAGCAGCGTGATTTTGCGGTTACTGGCACCCAAGCCAGTAACCGCATCGACGGTCACCTCGGCGCCGTGCGCGAACTTTGGCTTCGGGCGCGGCGCGCCGAAGAAGCGCAGCGCCGCATCCCAGCCGAAGCCGCCCAGGCAAACGACCACGCTGGCGTTGGTCAGCAGTCGCAGCTCACGCGCCAGGTAGGGCGCACAGTTGTCGCGCTCGCTGGTCGTGGGTTTGTTCGCCGGAGGTGCACATCGGACCGGGGCGGTGACCCAGCAGTCGCTGAGCTTCAGCCCGTCGTCGATCGATACCGACTGCGGCTGGTTGGCCATCCCGCAGCGATACAGCGACGCGTAGAGGAAATCGCCGGAGCGGTCACCGGTGAACATTCGCCCGGTGCGGTTGGCGCCGTGCGCGGCCGGGGCCAGCCCGAGGATCACGATCCGTGCCTGCGGGTCGCCGAAGCCGCTGACCGGGCGGCCCCAGTAGTGCCAGTCCCTGAACGCGGCGCGCTTGTCGCGGGCCACCTGCTCGCGCCATGTCACCAGCCGCGGACATTTGCGGCAGTTGTGGATCTCGGCCGCCAGCGCCTGCAGCTGCTTGGCAGCGTCGTTCGCGGCGGGTGTGGTCGCCTGCTGAGTCACGGTCGCTAAAGGAGGCTAGCCGGGCGTTGCCGGCGGTCCGCGATCCCGGCGGCCGCGGACGAGCTCGCATGCGCGGGCGGTGAGGCATAAGCTAGGCGCGGTGACCGACGTTTCGCTGACAAGTGACTACGTGATCCCCGAGGGTTTTCACGACGAACTGCTGGAAAACGACGGGAGCCCCAGGGAGCATGTGGCGCCGCTGGTGAACGCACTGCGGCGGTTCGGTCCCGAGGCGCTGCGCGACGCGGGCCGCCGCCGTGACGTGATCTTCATGCAGCAGGGGATCACCTTCGAGGTCTACGCGAGCGACGGGTCGCGGCGTGATCGTGCCTGGCCGCTGGACCTGATCCCGCGCGTGATCACGGCCGAGGAATGGTCGGGGATCGAGGCCGGTCTGACGCAGCGGATTCGCGCGCTGAATATGTTCGTGGACGACGTCTACCACGGCCATGAGATCGTGCGCGCGGGCAAGGTGCCGTGGTCGCTGATCGTCTCGCGCCCGAGCTTCGCGCGGCCAGTCCACGGGATCCGAGCCCCTGGCGGGATCTACACGCACGTCGCCGGTTGCGACCTCGTGCGTGGTGGCGACGGCGGCTGGCGGGTGCTCGAGGACAATGTGCGTACGCCCTCGGGAATCTCGTATGTACTCGAGAACCGGCTGGCGATGACACGGCTGGTACCGGAGCTGTTTGCCGGACATCGGATCCGCCCGGTCGCGCAATACCCGTCGCTGCTGCTCGAAGCGCTGAAGTCCGCCGCGCCGGGAGTGGAGTCCGAGCCGACAGTGGTCTTGTGGACCCCCGGTTCGCTGAACAGCGCCTACTTCGAGCACGCGTTCCTAGCGCGCCAGATGGGAATCGAGCTGGTGGAGTCGTCGGATCTGGTGGTCCGCGACAACTCCTGTTACATGCGCACCACCGCCGGGCTCGAACGCGTGCACACGATCTACCGGCGGCTCGACGACGACTTCATCGATCCGATCGAGTTTCGTTCCGATTCGCTGCTCGGCGTCCCCGGTTTGGTCCGTGCCTACCGCGCCGGCACGGTCGCGATCGCCAATGCGATCGGCACCGGAGTCGCCGACGACAAGGCGATCTACCACTACGTCCCCGAGATGATCCGGTTCTATCTCGGTGAGGAGCCGATTCTCGAGAACGTGCCCACCTATCTGCTCTCCGACCCGAAGGTGCGCAAGCAGGTGCTGCAGCGGCTGCCGGAGCTGGTGGTCAAGCCGACCTCTGAGTCGGGCGGCAAGGGCGTGTTCATCGGACCCCACGCGAGCGCCCAGGAGCTTGAGGAGGAGGCGCGGCTGATATCGGCGGATCCAGCACGCTTCATCGCTCAGGAGCTGGTCCACCTTTCGACCGTGCCGACGGAGACCGGCGACGGACGACTGGCTCCGCGTCACGTTGATCTGCGGCCGTTCGCCGTGTACGGCGAGGAACTGCAGATCGTCCCCGGCGGGCTCACGCGCGTGGCGTTGACAGAGGGTTCGATGATCGTGAACTCTTCGCAGGGCGGCGGGTCCAAGGACACTTGGGTGCTCGACGACGGCGACGAACGCACCGAGCCGCTGACCGGTGACGTCTCCGAACGCCGGCCGCCACCGCTCCCTGAGATCCGCTATGGCGGCTGGTCCGGGCAGGAACAGCAGCAACAACAGACCGGCTCGTGTTAGCGCGGATCGCTCAGGAGCTGTTCTGGCTGGCGCGCGACATGACTCGCGCGGAGGCCACCGCGCGCATGCTCGACGGGGCGTTTCACGCAGAGGTTGCGGGCGCTCCCGGGGAACCGGGCATGGCACTCAGCTGGCACGGGGTCTTGGCCGTGATCGGTACCAAGCCGCCGGCGCCCGGCAGCACCGAGCCGGACGAACTCGAGCCGGGCGCCTCGCGCCCCGCACTGGGTGCCTACGGCCGCATGGAGATCGCGCCGCTGCTGACGCTCGACACCGACAGCCCGGCGTCGGTCGTCTCCTGCGTGCACCGCGCCCGCGAGCGCGCACGGACGCTGCAGGACGTGATCTCGACCGAGATGTGGGAGGCGCTGAACGGGTTCTACCTGTCGCTCGGGCGCTATGACCTGCGTGCCGCGCTTGCGACCGGCCCGTACTCGGTCTACCAGGAGGTCAAGGAACGCTGCGCGCTGTTCTGGGGCCTGATGGACAAGACGATGTTGAACGACGAGGCCAAGTCGTTCCTCGACGCCGGCGCCGGGATCGAGGAAGCCGACATGATGCTGCGGATGCTGCGCGTGGCGCTCAGTGGCCGCGAAAGTTCGACCGTAAGCGTCTGGGGCGCGCCTGACCATGAGACCGAAGCGCTCGCCCTGCTGCAGGCGGTCGGCGGCTTTCAGGCGTTCCGCCGCTCAACCCGCGAGCCCCCGGAGCTGCGGTTGGTGGCGCGGTTCCTGTTGTACGAAGCCGCCTACCCGGGGAGTGTTGTCGCCTCGTTGGCTAACCTTCACGACGCGCTGCAGACCGCTGACCCGTCGCCACGGACCTCGCCGCCGGTGCTGCGGGTTGGCAGGCTGATCGCCGACCTTGAGCTGCAGCGCCGCTCCCCGGATCCCGGCGGCGGCGTGGTCGAGCTGCTGGCACGCTGCTCCGATGAACTCGAACTGATAGATCGTGACGTCTACGACCGCTACTACGCAGTAGCGGCCCCGATGGCACTGCACCTCTGAAAGACACACTCCGTGACCGATCCGACCGATAACAGCGTTGAGGGGCATTTTCACATCCGATTCCTCACCCGCTACGAGTACGCGGCAGAGGTTGTCGACAACATGAACGCGCTGCGGGTGCGGCCCGCTACCAACGCCAGCCAGCGCGTCGAAGAGTTCAGCGTGCGCGTCAGCCCTGAGGCCCGCCAGCTACGCCACGACGACTACTTCGGCACCGAGGTGATCGAGTTCGAGGTGATCCGACCGCACCGCGAGCTGACGATCGACGTGCGAGCGCGGGTGACCACCAACGGCCAGTCGCCGCCACCGGACGGCAGCTGGGGAGCGCTGACGATGCAGGACTACAAGGAAGCCGGCGGCGAATTCCTCAGCCAGACCGACGACGCGCCCGGTAATCCGCTGCTAGTTGAGCTACAGCAGGCGGTCGCGACCGCGCCCACGCCGCTCGCCGCGGTGATGCTTGTATCCGAGCTGATCCCGGACCGCTTCGAGTACCGCCGCGGGGCCACCTATGTCGACTCGCCGATCACCGACGCGCTCGACGCCGGGGCGGGCGTCTGCCAGGATTTCACCCATATCGGCCTGAACCTGCTGCGCGAGCGCGGAATCGCCGCTCGCTACGTGTCGGGGTACCTGTTCACGACCGACGACGACAGCGGCTCCGAGGAGTCGGTCGAGGTCGATACGCACGCATGGATCCAGGCGCTGCTGCCGGCGCAGGACGGCGGCGAGCCGCAGTGGTTCGGCGTCGATCCCACCAACCGCGGGACGGTCGGGGTACGGCATGTGAAGATCGGCCACGGGCGCAACTACGCAGACGTACCGCCGATCAAGGGTGTCTACCGGGGACTCGCGAACTCGACGCTGCAAGCGAGCGTGACGATGACCCGCGTGGCCGGCCCCGACGCACCCTCGATCGCCCGCACTTGAACCAGGCGACGGTTACTAGAACGGGTACCTGACCCCGGTCAGCTCTTCCGACACATACCACAGCCACTTGGCGGTCTTCTTGTCGCGCGCGGCCTTGCTGCGGGCCACCAGATGCGCCGGGCCGCGCATCTCAAAGGCCTGGCTCGGGCCCGCGAAGCTGTTCCCGGGGAGGTTGCCGAGCGCCGCGTAGAGCGTCGGCAGCGCGCCACCGTAGATGTCCTGCGCGAAGTAGCGGTTGCCGATCTCCTGCATGAAGAAGCCCTGAAACGCGTTGCCTGAATGGGACTGCAGGTTGGTCCTCGCCCAGCCCGGATGGGCCGACATCGACAGCACGCGCGAGTGGGCCAGTCCGAGCCGATGCTGCAGTTCGTAGGTGAACAGCAGGTTCGCGAGCTTCGACTGGCCGTAGGCCCGCCAAGCGTGGTACCTCTTTTCCTCCCAGTTGATATCGGCGAAGTCGATCTTGCCGATCCGATGCGCGCTCGACGAGACCGTCACCACACGGCCGGTGACCTGCGGCAGCAGCAGTCCGGTGAGCGCGAAGTGCCCGAGGTGGTTGGTCCCGAACTGAATCTCGAAGCCGTCGGCTGTGCGCGACAACGGCGGAATCATGATCCCGGCGTTGTTGATCAGCAGGTCGATGTCCTGGCTCCCCCACTCCGATGCGAACTCGCGCACCGAAGCCAGATCCGCGAGGTCGAGCCGACGGACCTCAACGTCACCGGTCATCGTCGACTTGGCTTCGTTGCCCTTGTCGAGGTTGCGCACCGCCAGGGTCACGCTCGCCCCACGCGCCGCAAGCAGCTCGGCCGCCGCCCTTCCGATGCCGCTGTTTGCGCCCGTGATGACCACGCGCCTGCCGGTCATATCAGGGATGTCGTCTTGGGTGAACGTGAGCTGGCTCATGACGCCAATGATTGCGTGATTTGCCGGATCGCGGCTTGCGGTATCAATTGCTGATGGCCACTGACATCCCTGAATCCCACCGCGACCTACTGCAGACCAACATCGCCTCGCTGACGACGATCGGCCGGGACGGGTCGCCTCAGGCGACGATCATCTGGTTCCTGTTCGAGGACGGCAAGCTGAAGTTCTCACTGGATTCGGGCAGACAGAAGACCCACAACATCGCCCGTGATCCGCGCGTCTCGCTGATGATTCCGGATCCGGACAACAGCTTGCGCTATTTGGAAATTCGCGGCAACGCGACCGCGGTACCGGACCCTGACTACGTGTTCGCCGACCGACTCGGACGCAAGTACGGTGGCGCGGATCTGCGCGTCTACGACGAGCCCGGCGCGGTCCGCTACGAGGTCAGTCTCGATCCCGTCAAGGTCTTCGCGGTCGCGCTTGGTTGAGCGACCGCGCCGACTCGTCGATAACAGCCGATCGCTAGCCTCGCGCAAGTGAAACTTCCCTGGATCAACCGATTTGCGCCGGATCCGCTGCTCGCGACCTACCCGCACGCCCTGGACCAGCGCGAGCACCCGGTGATCCAGCGGTTGCTGGAACGCCGCGCCAGCGACTCCAAGCCCGGAGCCCGCTCCGACGGGCGCCGGATCGGACTGGTGCTCGAGGGTGGCGGCATGCGCGGAGTCGTATCGGTCGGGATGCTCGCAGCCGTTGAGCAGCTGGGGCTCTCGGACGTGTTTGACGAGGTCCACGGCGCCTCCGCCGGAGCCTTCAGCGGCGCGTTCTTCATCGCCCACCAGGCGACCTACCTGGCGGGCATCTATCCGCACGGCTTCGGGGATCCGCAGTTCGTCTCGCTGCGGCGGACGCTGAAGGGGCGTCCGATCTTCGACCTCGACTACGTGGTTGACCAGGTCTGGGCCGAGCAGCGCCCGCTGCGCACTGAACGCATCCTCTCGAGCCCGATCGACTTTCATATCACCGCCACCGACGTCGCCACCGCCAAGGTCCAGGACCTCACCAACTTCAGCTCGGACCGCGAGATCCGCGACGCGATGCTGGCGTCCTCACGGCTGCCGTGGATCGCCGGCGGTCCGGTCAGCTTCCGCGGCCACGAATACTTCGACGCGACCCTGGCCGAGGCGATCCCGTTGCACGTGGCGGAGACCACCTGCACCGACCTGCTGGTGCTGCAAACCCGGCCCTACGGGGTCGCGCATGCGGGTCTCTCAAGCGGTCTCGGGAACCTCACCGATCGCTACTTCAACAAGTTCAACCCGGCGCTGGTCGAGCTTCACCACACGCGCTCTGCGCGCTATGACGCTGCGATCGGCGCGATCGCGGCCCGCGCCGCCGACCCCGACGCCGATCCCGCGCTGTGCGTTATCCGACCGCCGCAGGGCTCGCCGATGGTCAGCCAGGTGGAGAACTCCCGGGCGCGCATGGAGGCCGCCGGCGCTCAGGGGTTCCGGACCGCGTGGACCGCGTTCGAGGGTTCTGCGCCGGAGCTGATCAGCGCCCCGCACGCGAACGTCTGACTTTGGGTCTGGGGGCGCTGCGTTTGGGTCTGACCGACCCGCGTTTGGGTCCGGCGGGGTCGCCGCAGCTTCCCCCGCCGGAGACGGCCGCCGCGAACTACGCCGACGTGGCGTTCGGGAACCAGTGCGTCAGGTAGAAGGTGCCCCCTACCTGGCCGACGACGCTCGGCGGGCGCGTCGTGTAGAACCATTCCGCAAGCGAGTAGGTCGAGGACTTGCCCGCGCCCGAGCCCAACGCCTGCAGCGCAGCTCTACCGTCGTACTTTGCCTCGGCCTTGGGGTAGGTCGCAGCGCTCTTGACCTTTTTGTTCACCGGGACCGTGACCTTGTAGAGGCCGGCGTGAGTGAAGTTCACGGTCTTGATCGGGATCTCCGTGAACCGTTGCGGAACCCCGTGCTTGAAGTCACTGTCGTGCTGTACCGAGATCGTGATCGTCCCCGTCTTGGGGGCGTCCTTGACCCGCACCGGCACCGTCAGCGTCTTACGCCAATGCGCGCTCGCCGCGTGGCTGGTGTTGGCCAACGCGGACGGTGCCGCGGCGGATCCGCAGATGAGCAGTCCGAGGCTCAGCGCCGCCGCCCCTGTCCTACGCCCTACGCTCGTCATTGTCGACTCCCTCAGTCGGTTTCCGTCAGTCCCGCTCCCGAGCGGCCCAAATTCCCGCTATTAGCGCAAAAAACGAGCGCGACGCGCGAGCCGCCACACGCGGCCTAATGTAACGAGGATCACTCGCAGGGGTACAAAAATAACGTGAGCCGTTCACGCCCCTCCAACAAGAAATCGCAGACGACGCTGAAGGAACCGCTTCGCGGACGGGTTATTGACGTGGCCTCGGATGCGGCCTCAAACGCGCCCGACAAGGTTCGTGATCTGGCTGCGCACGCCGCCCAGAACGCCCCCGAGCGGGTGCGCGACATGGCCTCCCAGGCGGCCCAGAACGCCCCTGAGCGAGCTCGGGCAATCGCGAACCAGGCGGCTCAGCGAACGCCCGACAGGGTCAAGGAGATCGCGAGCCAGGCCGCCCAGAACGCACCCGAGAAGTACCGCGAACTGCGTAAGGCCGCAGCCGAACTGGACGTGAAGTGGGCTCGCTCCAAGCCGGCCATCTGGATTCGTGAGAAGTTCATGCAGCTGGTGCTCAAGCCGGTGATGAACTACTACGCCAGCCGCCGCGCCGAGGGTTCTGAGCAGCTCTTGAGTCTCAAGGACCCGGTGATCCTGGTGGCGAACCACACCAGCCACATGGACACCCCTGTGATCCTCTCCGCGCTTCCGCGTTCGCTGCGCAAGCGCACCGCCGTAGTCGCCGCGGCAGACTACTTCTACAAGAACCGGCTCACCGCCTGGGCCGCGTCGATGATCTTCAACACCGTTCCCGTGGACCGTCGCGGCGGCAGCGGCGTCGGCAAGGGCGGCAGCCACCTGGACACGATCCTCGACGACGGCTGGAGCCTGCTGCTCTACCCCAACGGCTCACGTCATAACAATGACGGGCGCCTGCGCCGCGGCGCGGCGGTGATGGCCGAGGCCCATCATCGCAACATCGTGCCGATCATCGTCAAAGGCACCACGGACATGATGCCGCCGGGTCAGAGCTGGCCCAAGCGCCTGCGCGGCAAGGTCTTCTCACGCCGCCACAAGGTCGAGGTGAGGTTTGGCGACCCGATCGCGCCCGGCGGCGACGTGAACGAGACGATCGAGCGCGTGCAGGAGTTCTTCGACTCCGGCAAGGCCGAGCAGGTCAAGTCGCTCTACCGCCACCGCAAAGACTGAATACGCCTCGATAGCGCCGCGCGGTGTGCCGCCTGGGTACCCGCGGCGCACACCCATCCCTAGGACCAGAGCGGGTACCGCGGTCGGCTGACCGGTTTGAAGGTCTGCAGCTAGGGGTAACACCTCGGTTAGATCCGCTCGAAAGGGCGGTCGCGCCAGCAGGCGCCATTTCCGCTCGGCGGGCAGCCGGGAGGTCCAGCTGCAAGGAGGGAGACATGGCAGTAACTGAAGGTGCCACGGCGGGTCAAGCGATCCGCAGCACTATTCCGGCCCGGCTCGATCGGCTGCCGTGGTCCAGATTCCATACACGCCTGGTGATGGCGCTCGGCATCGCATGGATCCTGGACGGCCTCGAGATCACGATCGCCGCGAACCTGAGCGCGGCCCTGACCCAGAAGGCCACACTGGATTTGAGCGCGAGCCAGGCCGCGGACATCGCGACCTGGTACCTGGTTGGCGAGGTGATCGGCGCGCTGTTCTTCGGCCGGCTCTCCGACAAACTCGGCCGCAAAAACCTGTTCATGATCACGCTCGTGGTCTACCTGGTCGGCAGCGGCCTGACCGCGCTAACCGCGGTCGGCAGCGGCTGGGTGGTATTCCTCTACGCCACCAGGGTCCTGGCCGGAAGCGGCATTGGTGGGGAGTACGCCGCGATCAACTCCGCAATCGACGAGATGATCCCTGCCCGCTTCCGCGGGCGCGTTGATATCGGCATCAACGGAACGTATTGGGGCGGGGCGCTGATCGGAACTGCCGCGACGCTGTACTTCTTGAACAAGCTGTCTCCGGACTTCGGTTGGCGGCTGGCGTTCTTGATCGGACCGGTGCTCGCGCTGATCGTCATCTACGTGCGGCGCAACCTTCCTGAGAGCCCACGCTGGCTGATCATGCACGGTCGCGAGCGCGAGGCCGAGCAAGCGATCTCCGAGATCGAGCACAGCGTGGAAGCCTCCGGTCACGTGCTCGAGCCGGTGCCCGACGACCGCGCAATTGAGATCCGCCCGACGAAGCAGATCGGGTACGTGGAGCTGCTGAGAACGCTGTTCTCACGTTACCCGCGGCGTTCTGTACTGACTGCGTCGTTGATGGCGACGCAGTCGTTCCTCTACAACGCGATCTTCTTCACCTATGGGATCGTGCTGAACCGCTTCTTCAACGTTCCTGTAAACCAGGTGCCGTACTACTTCTTCGCGTTTGCGGCCGGCAACCTGCTGGGACCGCTCACGCTCGGAAGGCTGTTTGACTCGATCGGCCGCCGCAAGATGATCTCCGGCACCTACCTGGTCTCCGGCGTGCTGCTGGTGATCAGCGCAATCCTGTTCAAGAACGGCGACTTCACCGCCACCACCCAGACGATCGCGTGGGTCGTGATCTTCTTCTTCGCATCGGCCGGCGCCAGCGCCGGATATCTGACCGCTAGCGAGGTCTTCCCGCTCGAGGTCCGCGCCCAGTCGATCGCGGTGTTCTTCGCGATCGCGCAGTGCTTCGGATTCTTCGGCACTCACCTCTACGGCCACCTGATCGGAAACGGGCACGACCCCAACAGGCTGTTCTGGGGCTACCTATTGGGCGCCGGCCTGATGATCGCCGGCGGACTCGTCGCAGCGTTCCTCGCCGTCGACGCTGAAGGCAAATCGCTGGAGGACATCGCCAAACCGCTGTCTGTCGTGCGCTCAGGCATGACCAACTTGCAGACACGAGCGGGGCCCGACGCAGGCTAGGCGGTCGACTAAAGTCCAGGCCATGATCCGCTTTGGGAGGAGATCGGCGGCGCGCACGGCGTCGAGGGTTGCGGCTGCCGTGGCTGCGCTGACAGCGGTTGCGGTGCTGCTGCTCGCAGCACTCGCGCCCGCCGCGCCGCTTGGCACGCACGCGCAGCCGGATCTGCATCGGCATCGCTGCGGCAACCATCCCGTGCGTTTCTGCGGAAGTATCAGCGTTCCGCTCGATTGGCAGCACCCCAGCGTGAGTCCGCGTATCCGCGTCTCCTTCCACTGGTGGCCGGCTGCGGACGGCCACGCACGCGGCACGATCGTCGCGGTCGAGGGCGGCCCCGGTTATCCATCGACACAGTCGGCGTTCTGGTACCGCGGCCAATACGGCTCCGATCTGCGCGACCATAACCTCCTGCTGGTTGACAATCGCGGTACCGGCGCCTCGAGCGCGATCGACTGTCCGGCATTGCAGACGCTGTCCGCCACCGCCAGCCCACGAGCAGTGCAGTCTGCCGCTTACAGCTGCGGGCGCGCACTTGATCACCGCTGGAAGTACCGCAATGGCCGCTGGGTACACGCCGCCGACATGTTCGGGTCAGTCGCCGCCGCCGACGATATGGCAGCGCTGCTACGAGCGCTTCACACCGGGCCGGTCAGCATCTACGGCGACAGCTACGGAACCTTCTTCGTGCAGGTATTCGCCGAGCAGCACCCCGCACTGGTCAAGGACGCGGTGCTCGACTCGGCCTATCAGGTGCGCCACCTGGCCCCCTGGTATCGCAGCACCATGAGCGGACTGCAGCGCAGCTTCAATCACGTCTGCACGGTGGCGCTTGCCTGCCGCAAGCAGCTCGGCGGGCACGGCTGGGCGGTGGTCAAAGCGCTGGTCGCACGGCTCGACAAGAAACCGGTGAATGCAGTTGTGCCCAACGCGTGGGGCCAGCGCCGTCGGGTTCGCGTGACCGCCACCGGGATCGTCAACCTGGTCAGCGACGCCGGCGCCGACAGCGCGATCTATCGAGCCCTGCCGGCCGCTGCAGAGGCCGTAGTTAAGCATCGCGACGCTGCACCGCTGGCGCGCCTCTACGCGCAGCGGCTGTGGCTCGACGAGAGCTACGCGCGCACCCCCTACAGGCAATACTCCGCCGGCCTTTACACCGCCGTCTCCTGCACTGACTACACCCAATTGTTCTCGATGAGGGACTCGTTCGCGGCGCGCGAGCGCCAGCTGAACGCTGCGAAGGCCCATGTCTCCGCTCACGCCTTCAGCCCGTTCACGGTGGATCAATGGCTGGCCCAGAACTTCAACACCGAGGCGCTCACGGTTTGCCTGCATTGGCCGCGCGTGACCGCAGGTACGCGTTCAGCCGCGACCGCTCCCGCGAAGCGCCTGGCACCCCACGTGCCGGTGCTGATCCTCAGCGGCGAGCTCGACATCTGGACGCCGGCCGCCGGCGACGGACTGGTGGCGCGCCAGATCGGCGGCCATGTGAAGATCGTGCACTTTGCCAATGCAACACACGTGGTCGGGGAGGAAGACACCGCCTGCGGCGACACCGTGGTGCGCGAGTTCACGGCCCACCCGTTCGCGCACCTGGACAGCAGCTGTGCAGCGAAGATCCCGGCGATCCATGCGGTCGGCAGCTTCCCGTCGTCGCTCGCAGCCGTCCCGCAACTGCTGACAACCCTGAGCCAGAGCGCCGGCACCGCCGGACAGCTCGCGGTGGCCGCCGTTGACACGGCCGGCGATGCCGTCAGTCGCTACGAGGCCGTCGGCCACACGCACGACCTGGGTCTCTACGCCGGCACAGTGATCGCCAGCCACGGGGGCACACGGCTGACGTTGGTGAACGATCGGCTGATTCCCGGGGTGTCGGTGGCCGGCACGGTGACGATCGCCGGCAACACGATCGGCCGCTACCGCGTACGTGCAACGCTCTCGGCGCAACGCGTCGGGCACCCGGCGGTCAGCGTCACGGCCAGCTGGAACAACGGCACCGATGCCTACGCCACCACAACCGTGACCGAACAGAAACTTAAATTCTCGGGACGCACCCCGGCGCCATAATCGGGACCGTGTAGCAGCGAGAGTGTGTCGGCAGCTTGTCCGGCGCCCGAGGAACGATTCCGAGATGGGAGGGAACCCGTGGAGGTAGCCGTAACCCGAGGTCCCGTCAGCCCAGTCAGGCGCGCCCCCTGCGTGGCGGTGCTGATCCTTCTGGCGACGATCGTCGCCATGGTCTGCGCCTCATCCGCCAGCGCCGCGGTGCGCCAGACGCCCGCAAGTGCCCGGCCGTCCACTGCCACGGCCACTGCGTCGCTGTCAGCGCCTGCCGGTGTTTCGAGCGGGCCGCTGAGCTGGTCAAGTCCACTGGTACCCCACCGCATTGAGAACGTCGATGAACACCTACAGGCCGTTTCATGCGCATCCAAACAGTTCTGCGCGGCGCTCTCCGACGACGGCTTCTTGATCTCGACCGATCCGCTGCGCGGGCCCAGCAGCTGGAGCGCGACGCAGCTCCCGTCGGGCTCTGCCTACGGCTTCAGTATCGCCTGCCCCAGTGCACAGCTGTGCATCTTCGGCGACTACGGCGGCGACGCATACATAACCGCAAATCCAAGTGCCAAATCCCCGACCTGGACCGGATTCGCGGTGCCCAGACCGAACGGCGGCAGTAACGTTTCGACGCTCTGCCTCGGCGACAAATGGTGCCTGCTCGACGACCAGCTCGGAGACGTCCTGACCTCCACGAACCCGCTCGGCGGCAAGTCGGCGTGGCACCGCGCGAAGGTACCGTTCCGCGGCGGTTACCCGATGCGTCCGGTGAACTGCCGGTCAAAGACGTTCTGCTGGACCAGCATCCCCCACGGCGGCACCTGGGTGACGACGACTCCGCTCACGGGTGGCTGGCACAAGGTCGCCAAGCCGGTCACCACGAGCGCGCGAGCGCGGAAACTCAGCTGTCCCGTAGCTGGCTTCTGCGCCAAGGTCACGAACACCCCGAACGACGGCGAGGTCTTCACCTCCAAGAGCAGCCGCGGACCTTGGAGCGGCGGACGGCTCGACGGCTTCACGGCCGCCACCGGTGGCGCCTGCCCGATGCCGAACCTCTGCCTGGTGGTCGATTCGCAGGCCGATGTCCTGCGGGTCTCGTCCGGCTCCTCAGGCGTCAGCTGGAGGGACGGCCAGATCCCTGGGCAGCACACCGGCAGCGGGATCGCATGCATCAGCGCAAAGACCTGCGTCGCCGGCGCCGGTAGGGGCGAGCTGGCCATCTCCACCGACGCCGAGGGCCCGGTACGCGGCTGGCACGCGACAAAGGTCGCGGCGTTGGGCAGGGGTTTTGCAGAGCAGATCAGCTGCGCGTCGACCGAGCTCTGCGTGATCGGGACCTCCAACGGCAAGGTGTTGGTCAGCACCGACCCGGCCGGACCCGGACGCAGCTGGCACGAGCGCACACATCTGCGCCTGGCTCTGGACTCCGACCAGCCGCCGCAGGCTGTCGAGTACGTGAGCTGCCCGACGACCCACCTCTGTTTCGCCGGTTATCCGGACTGGGAGACGCGCGGCGGTATCGGTGGGGGCACGCTGCTGGTTTCGACGAACCCGTCGCGGGCCGGCAGCTGGCACGCGAGCTACTCGTGGATTTCAGGGGTCGTCTGCCCCAGCAAACGGCTCTGCGTGGCATCCGTAGCATCGTCTCGCGGCCAGGTCGCGTACACCACACCCGGGGTGCATGGGCCAAGCGGCTGGCACTATCTGAAGATCCCGCAGTTCCTGACCAGCTATCCGCTCGAGGGTCAGCAGGTCGCGTGCCTGAGCACGAGCTTCTGCATGATCACCGGTCACCTGCACAGCGGAGCCGGCGCGCTGGCATTCTCGTCGACCCCGACCGTTGCCGGCTCCTGGCAGGTGGTGCAGCTGGCAACGCCCGCCGGCGACATCGAGAGTTGGCTCGATGGGATCTGGTGCGGGTCCGCCGGGCAGTGCGTCACCGCAACCAACGACGGACGGCTGTTCTACGGGGCGCCGAGTAGGCCGAGCTAAACCCACGCCACTCCCCGGCCCGCTCAGTTCAAATGCATCCCGACCCAGGACGGGGTCAGTTCCAGGGCAGCGCTGAACGCTCGTGCCAGTACTCCGCAGGGTTGAGCGCCAGCGCCAGCGCCAGCAGCGAGGCGAGGAGCCCGTCGGGGACCGTCAGCTCACGCGCGGAGAGATTGCTTTGGAGCATCGGGACCGTGGTGGCGCCGCTCAGCACCACGTCCACCCAGGGCTGCGCCAACACACATGCGAGCGCGAGCGCATCCGGGCGCGACCTCGAGCTCGAGCGCGCCGGCCAACAGCGGCTGGCAGTCGCCGCGTGAAGTCAGCCGACCGTTGGCCACCGCCTCCTTCACGATCACCCGCAGACCGGCACGGTTAGCCTGGGTCAAAGCGTCGCCGGCTGATTGATCCAGCAGGTTCCAGGTCGACTGCACCGCATCGAAGCCACCGACCTCGAGCGCGCGCAGGATCGTCTCGGACTGCGCCGGGCCGGTGGTGGTGAAGCCGACCTTCACCCCTTCCGAGCGCAGCCTCGCGAGCTGATCCAGGACCGCAGCGTCATCCAGTACCCCGCTCTCGATCGTGGCGGAGTGGATCTGGTAGAGCTCGAGTCGCGAGCCCAGCAGCGCGTGCGTCTCGGCCAGCTGGACCTTCAGGTTCTCAAGCGTCAGCTCCTTGACCTCGTGGACCTTGGCGTCGGTGTGCCAGTCGGCCACGTAGCGGTAGCCCCACTTGGATGCAACGGTCACCGCGTCGGGCCCGTCGGCGCCGCAGGCCACGGCCGGCAGGTTGCGCAGCTCCAGCCATGCCCCGAGGAACTCCTCGGCGCGGCCGTAGGAACGCGCCGCGTCGTAGTAGCGCACGCCGCCTGCGTAGGCGGCATCCATCACCTCAAATGCCCGTACCCGCATCGCCTCGACGCTCTTGTCGGACGCGTAGTCGTCGCCGTGACCGAGGTTGATATAGCCAGGCCGTCCGAGCGCCGCAAGCCCCAGACCGAACACTGCGCCGCTCACCTCAGACCCCCACAGCAAGCTGCGCCGCTCACGTGACCTCGTCAGGGTCGCTGAACCGCTTGGGTGGCAGGAACCCCGTAACGGAGCCCATCATCAGCCTCGATGTCGTCCTCGTCGAGCCAGTCCTTGGCGCGCGTGACCGCCTTGCGCCACTTGCGGTAGCCGCGCTCACGCAGGACCGGTTCCATCTGCGGAAGCCACTGGCCGGCCGCGTGCCAGTTACTACGCAGCTCGTCGCGGTCCGACCAGAAGCCGACCGAAAGGCCGGCGGCGTAGGCCGCACCGAGCGATACCGTTTCGGCCACGATCGGACGCACCACCGGCACGTCGAGCACATCGGCGATGAATTGCATCAGCAGGTTGTTTGTGGTCATCCCGCCATCCACGCGCAGGTCGCCCACCACCACGCCGGAGTCCTCGGTCATCGCCTCGATCACCTCGCGTGTCTGCCACGCCGTGGCCTCCAACACCGCGCGCGCGATGTGGCCCTTGTTGATGTAACCGGTGAGGCCGGTGATCACGCCGCGCGCGTCGCTCTCCCAATGCGGTGCGTAGAGACCCGAGAAGGCAGGCACGAAATAGCAGCCGCCGTTGTCGTCGACGGTCCGCGCCAGGGTCTCGATCTCCGCCGCGGAGCCGATTATCTCGAGGTTGTCGCGTAGCCATTGGACGAGCGAGCCGGTGACGGCGATCGATCCCTCAAGCGCATACGTCGGCTGCTCCGATCCGACCCGGCAGCAGATCGTGCTGAGCAGCCCGCGCTGCGAGCGAACGCGCATCTCGCCGGTGTTCAGCAACATGAACCCGCCGGTCCCGTAGGTGCACTTCACATCCCCTGCGCTGAAGCACGCCTGGCCGAACAGCGCCGCCTGCTGATCACCCAGCGCCGCCGCCAGCGGCACCCCGGCGAGCCGGCCGGTGGCCTCCCCGTAGATCTCGGCTGACGAGCGGATCTGTGGCAGCATCGCGCGTGGGATTTCGAACATGTCCAGCATCTGCTGGTCCCAGTCGAGCGTCTCGAGATTCATCAGCAGTGTGCGGCTCGCGTTGGTCACGTCGGTGTAGTGCAGGCCCCCTCTGGCACCGCCGGTGAGCTTCCACCCGAGCCACGAATCGACGGTTCCGAACAGCACCTCGCCAGCCTCGGCGCGTTGCTGCAGCCCGGGAACGTGATCGAGCATCCAGCGCAGCTTGGTTGCGGAGAAGTAGGTCGCGAGCGTCAGCCCGGTGATCGCGCGGACATTCACCGACCCGTGCTTGCCGGTCAACTCGCGGATCAGCTTCTCGGTACGCGTGTCCTGCCAGGTGATCGCGTTGCCGATCGGCTCGCCGGTGTTGCGGTCCCAGATGACCGAGGTCTCGCGCTGATTGGCGATCCCCAGCGCCATGATGTCCGGGGCCGAGAGGCTCGCGCTGTTCAGTGCCTGACCGATCACGTATTCGACGTTGCGCCAGATCTCCTGCGGGTCCTGCTCAACCCAGCCGGGCTGTGGCAGCAGTGGGTGGTGTTCCCGCTGGGCAAAGCCGACGATCCGGCCTCCATGATCGAAGATCAGGCAGCGCGACGAACTCGTGCCCTGATCAACGGCTGCGATATAACGCTCCGGTCTTACCACTGCCTGTACATCTCCACGGCGGCTAGCACTGGCTTTGTCACTCTCCGGCGTCCTGATTTCGGCGACACGTATGCGATCCCCTGGGAAACTACCCGATAATCAGCCTGCGCTTCTACCAAGGGATCGCCCCGAGCTCACGCGAGACCGCTCGGGCTGCCTCTTTGACGTATCCAAGCAGGTCTGTTTTGGGGCGGCCTTCGGCATCGAGCAGACGTTGGGGAGTGCCGACGATTCCCATCGCTCCGGCTGTGCGGCCGCTGCGGTCCGTGATCGGCGCCGAGATCGTCGTCTGGCTGTCGATCAGGTCACCGTCTGACACAGCCCATCCGAGCTCCTTTACGCGCGCGACCTCCCTGCGCATCGCTGAGGGGTCGGTGATCGTCGCGTCGGTGAACCGCTCGAGCCCATCCGCCAGCAGCTCCTCGAGCACGTATGGATGGTCCGCCAGCAGCACCTTTCCAAGTGAGGTTGCGTGGGCCGGCATCAGGATTCCCACCTCGAGCGTCTGGAAGCTGTCGTCAGGGCGGAACACGTGGTGGACGATCAGCACCTGACCATCGTGCAGGGTCGCGATCCGCACTGCCTCCTGCGTGCGCGCGGCGAGTGAGTCGGCCCAGTTCAAGGCGCGGGCGCGCAACTCGTTTCCGTCGAGATAACTTGAGCCCATGTGCAGCAGCGCCGGGCCGAGCTGGTACTTGCCCGAAGCCTCGTCCTGCTCGACGAAACCGACGTCGCGGAGCGTCCGCAGGATCCCGTGGACCGTGGTTTTGGGGAGCTGCAGCTCACCGGCGAGGTCGACCACACCGAGCCGCCTAGAGGGTCCCGAAAGCAGCCGCAGAATCGCGGCGGCACGCTCTATCGACTGGATATTCCCGGGCAACTCTCGAACTCTCCCCGTCCTTCTGCGACCTCTCTCCAAGGTCCGACAAAACGTGCAAACATTCCGCGAAACGGGTTTGACAATGTCGAACTTGTGCGGATAGTATCGAACACGTTCCGCGAATTGGAACACTTAAACACTTTCCACCAGAGGAGGGGAAGTTGAGCACTATCGGCGCTGAAATCATCGGTACAGCGCTCCTGATTCTGTTCGGTAACGGCGTCGTAATGGCGGCCATCCTGAACAAGTCGAAGGGCGAAGGCGGGGGCTGGGTCCTCATCACCTTTGGTTGGGGTTTTGCGGTCATGGTCGGCGCCTACGCCGTCGGACAGTTCGACGGCGCAGCACTGAACCCAGCGGTAACACTCGGACTCTGGATTCACGGCTCGATCGACGGCACGATCGCTTGGCATCAGTGGGTAGGCGAGGCAATCGGCGCGACCATCGGTCAGATCCTTGCCGTGCTGACCTACTGGAAGCACTTCGAGGCCACCGAGGACAAGGCGACCAAGCTCGCCTGCTTCTCCACCGGTCCGGCGATCCGCGACTACAAGTGGAACTTCCTCACCGAGGCGATCGCCACGATGACGCTCGTGCTCGGGATCCTCGCACTGACGAACGTCGGCAACGGCTTCGTGGTCGCCAACGGACTCGGCACACTGCTGGTCGCGTTCCTGGTTGTCGCCATCGGCATGTCACTCGGTGGACCGACCGGATATGCGATCAACCCAACTCGTGACCTGATGCCGCGCATCGTGCACCAGGTACTTCCGATCCCCGGCAAGGGAGACTCCGACTGGAGCTACTCCTGGGTCCCGGTGCTCGGACCGCTGGTCGGCGGCGCGATTGGGGCGATCCTCTATGACGCGTTCTGGCCCACGGCTGTGGCTCACGTCCTCTCCGTCCACGTAATTCACTAGCGCAAACGACGGTACGAGGCCATAGGGAGCAACGAATGAAGAAGCTCATCAACACCCCCGACACCGTGGTGAGTGACGCTCTACGCGGTATCGAAGCGGCCTACGGTGACCGCTTCAAGGTGAACTACAGCCCCTACACGATCGTCCGTGCGGACGCACCGGTGCAGGGCAAGGTCGGCCTCATCTCCGGCGGCGGCTCAGGTCATGAGCCGCTGCACGGAGGCTTCGTGGGGCCGGGAATGCTGGACGCGGCGTGCCCAGGTGAGGTCTTCACCTCGCCGACGCCCGACCAGATGTACGAAGCGACCAAGGCCGTGAACGGCGGCGCCGGAGTCGTGCACATCGTCAAGAACTACACCGGCGACGTGCTCAACTTCGAGATGGCGGCTGACCTGGCCGCGGCCGACGGAATCGATGTCGAGAGCGTCCTCACCAACGACGACGTGGCGGTACAGGACTCGCTCTACACCGCCGGGCGCCGTGGCGTGGGCGTCACCGTACTGGTCGAGAAGATCGCCGGTGCGGCGGCCGATGCGGGCAAGAGCCTGCAGGAGGTTGCCGACATCGGCCGACGGGTCAATGCCCAGGGGCGCTCGATGGGATTGGCGCTCTCCCCCTGCATTACCCCCGCCTCGGGCGAGCCGAGCTTTGAGCTCGGCGACGACGAGGTGGAGATCGGGATCGGCATCCACGGCGAGCCGGGCCGCTTCAAGGAGAAGGTCGGGACCGCCGCGCAGATGGCCGAGCGGTTGATGAATCCAATCCTCGACGACCTGCCGTTCGAGTCCGGTGACAGCGTTTTGGCGTTCGTCAACGGGATGGGCGGAACGCCGCTGATCGAGCTCTACGTGTTCTACGCGGAGGTCGCGAAGATCGCGGCCGCGCGTGGCCTCACGATCGAGCGCAACCTGATCGGCAACTACATCACCAGCCTCGAGATGCAGGGCGCCTCAATCACACTGCTGAAGCTCGACGATGAGCTCACGCGGTACTGGGACGCGCCGGTCAACACGCCTGCGCTGCGGTGGTAGCGGTGGCAACACGGATGTGGCTGGAGGCGGCACGGTGGCTGTAGATGGCGCCAATGTCGTGGCCTGGATGCAGGCGTTCGCGGCCGAGGTGGACGAGCACAAGCAGGAGCTCGTGAAGCTCGATACGGCGATCGGCGATAGCGATCACGGGACCAACATGGACCGGGGCATGAAGAAGGCGGTGGAGCAGCTGTCCGCGACACCGCCCTCCGATGCAAGCGCGGCTCTGAAGACGGTGGCGATGTCACTCATCTCCACCGTCGGCGGAGCCGCCGGCCCGCTCTACGGCACGCTGTTCCTGCAGATGTCGACCTCGTTGAACGGCGTCCAGGACGTGAGCTTGGCGGACTTCGCCGCCGCCCTACAGAAGGGTGTTGAAGGCGTTCAGGCGCGCGGCAAGGCCGAGCCCGGTGACAAGACCATGATCGATGCGCTGCTGCCGGCCGTGACCAGCCTGCAGCAGGCGGTCGGCCAGGGCACGACCCTGGACAACGCGCTACACGACGCCGCCGAGGCGGCCCGTGAAGGGATGCGCGCCACAACTCCGCTGGTCGCGCGCAAGGGCCGCGCGAGCTATCTGGGTGAGCGCAGCGCCGGCCATCAGGACCCCGGCGCGACCTCCAGCTACTACCTGATCAAGAGTGCGGCGGACACCCTAGCCGACTAATCAAGCGCCGGGCCGAGTGCGACCCGGACCGAGCAGGTGTGCGTCATCCAAGACGCACACCCGACCAAATTTCCAATAGACGAGAGGAACAAGATGGCCAAGTACGCAGTAGCTATCGACCAGGGCACCACCAGCTCGCGGGCAATGGTGTTCGATCATGCCGGGCGCGTGGTCGCGGTCTCCCAGAAGGAGCACGAGCAGATCTTCCCCAAGGCCGGCTGGGTCGAGCACGACGCCATGGAGATCTGGGTGAACTGTGCCGACTGCCTCGCCGACGCGTTGGCCAAGGCCGGTGCCTCGGTCGAGGACGTGGCCGGGCTCGGCATCACCAACCAGCGCGAGACCGCCTTGGTCTGGGATCGCGAAACCGGTGAGCCGGTCTACAACGCGATCGTGTGGCAGGACACCCGTACCGACAAGATCGTCGATGAGCTGTCTCAAATCGGCGGCCAGGATCGCTTCCGTGACAAGGTCGGGTTGCCGCTCGCCACCTACTTCTCGGGCCCCAAGGTCCGCTGGATCCTCGAGAACGTCGACGGCGCGCGTGAGAAGGCCGATGCTGGCCGGCTCGCGTTCGGCAACATGGACACCTGGGTGCTGTGGAACCTGACCGGCGGTGTCGACGGCGGCATCCACGTCACCGACGTGACCAACGCCAGCCGCACGATGCTGATGGATCTGCGCACGCTCAGCTGGGATCCGCACATCGCCGAGACGATCGGCGTGCCGCTCTCGATGCTGCCGGAGATCCGCTCCTCCAGCGAGGTCTACGGTGAGGTCAAGTCAGGTCCCGCCGCGGGCATTCCGATCGCCGGGATCCTCGGCGACCAGCAGGCCGCGACCTTCGGGCAGGCTTGCCTGTCGCCGGGTCAGGTGAAGAACACGTACGGAACCGGCAACTTCATGCTGATCAACACCGGCACCGAGCTCGTGCACTCGAAGTCCGGACTGCTCACGACCCCGTGCTACAAGATCGGCGATCAGCCGGCGGTGTTCGCGCTCGAGGGTTCGGTCGCGGTCACCGGTTCACTGGTGCAGTGGCTGCGCGACAACCTCAAGATGATCAGCGCGGCTCCCGAGGTCGAGGACCTGGCGAAGACCGTCGAGGACAACGGCGGGCTGTACATCGTGCCCGCCTTCAGCGGTCTGTTCGCGCCCTACTGGCGTTCGGACGCGCGCGGCGTGTTCGCCGGCCTGACGCGCTTCATCAACCATGGCCACATCGCCCGCGCGACGCTCGAGGCCACGGCCTTCCAGAGCGCCGAGATCATGGAGGCGATGTCCAAGGACTCGGGCGTGAAGCTCGAGAACATGAAGGTCGACGGCGGCATGGTTCAGAACGAGCTGCTGATGCAGTTCCAGGCCGACATCCTCGGCGTCGAGGTGATCCGTCCGGTGGTGGCCGAGACCACCGCGCTCGGCGCCTCCTACGCGGCCGGCCTCGCAACCGGCTTCTGGGCCACCGAGGACGACATCCGCGAGAACTGGGCCGAGGACAAGCGTTGGACACCGCAGACCGACTCGGCCTGGCGCGCGGAGAAGATGAAGGAGTGGAAGAAGGCCGTCACCCGCACGTTCGACTGGGTCGACTAATAAAGCAAGGGCCGAATACTCGGGGTGGTGGCTTGCGGGCCACCACCCCGGCCCCTGCCGTCGGTGCCACGAGCAATCGCAAGACAGTAGGCTCCCGTTATGGCGACGCTTAGCACAGAAGTACTCGTGATCGGTGGCGGCGCCACCGGCGCAGGCGTGGCGTGGGATGCCGCGCTCCGTGGTCTGGATGTGATCCTGGTCGACCGCCTCGATCTGGCCGAGGGCACCAGCGGCCGTTTCCACGGCCTGCTCCACTCGGGCGGCCGCTACGCGGTCAAAGACCCCAACGCCGCGCGTGAATGCGTGGCCGAGAACGCGATCCTGCGGCGCGTAGCCGCCGATTGCATCGAGGACACCGGCGGATTCTTCGTCGCCACTCCGTTCGACGACCCCACCTTCGGGGATCGTTTCGAGGCCGGCTGCGCCGACACCGGAGTGGTCTGCGACGAGATCACGGTGGCCGAAGCTTTGAAGCAAGAGCCGCTGCTGAACCCGGGTATCTCCCGCGCGTTCCGGGTTCTGGACGCGAACATCGATGTCTGGAAGACCGTGTGGGCGCTGGCCCACGGCGCCACGCAGCGGGGCGCGAAGGTTCTGCCCTACCACGAGGTGGTGGGCATTCACCGCGATGGCGACACGGTCACGGGTGCGCGTCTGCACGACGTCCGCGCCGGCGAACTCGTGGATATCGAAGCGCGAGTGGTCGTGAATGCCACCGGCGCCTGGGCCGGGCGCGTGGCCGACCTCGCCGGAATCGAGGGTGTGCGGGTACTGCCCGGTCGCGGAATCATGATCGCGATGAACCACCGGCTCGTGAACACGGTCATCAACCGCTGCGAGATGCCCGCCGACGGCGACATCATCGTCCCGATCCGCACCGTCTCGGTGATCGGCACAACCGACGAACACACCGACGACCCTGACGACCACACGGTCCACCAGGCAGAGGTCGACCAGATGCTCGCCGACGGCGAGAAGCTGGTGCCCGAGTTCCGCCAGGCGCGAGCGCTGCGCGTCTGGACCGGTGTGCGTCCGCTGTTCGAGGACGCCAAGGCATCGGATACCGAGACACGCGACGTGACCCGCGCCCATGCGCTGCTCGACCATCGTGAGCGCGACGGCGTGGGCGGCTTCGTGACGATCACCGGCGGCAAGCTCACCACCTTCCGGTTGATGGCCGAGCAGACGGTCGACGCGGTCTGCGCACAGCTCGACGTCACCACACCGTGCACGACCGCGTCCACCCCGCTGGTCGGTTCCGAAGACGGCTCGTTCTACCTGCTCGGCGAGCGCCTGGGACGCAAGGAGCACGACCTAGTCGACGACCAGATCGTGTGTGAATGCGAGCTCGTATCGCGCGGGCGCCTGACCGACGCGATCGAGCAATACCAGACCCGCAACCTTGACGACATCCGCCGCCAGCTGCGCCTCGGCATGGGCCCGTGCCAGGGCGGCTTCTGCATCTATCGAGCGACCGGACTGCTGCAGGCCGCCGACCGCTGCACGGCACCCGAGGCCGGCGACTCGCTGAACGCCTTCCTGCACGAACGCTGGAAGGGGATCTGGCCGATCCTCCACGGCGGGCAGCTGCGTCAGGCGCGGCTCGACGACTGGATCTTCCAGGGCATCCTGGACGTCGAGCACATGCCCGCAACCGCGGCAGCCGAGTCGGGACAGACCGAGGTGCCGGCATGAGGGCCAGCGAGCTGCACTTTGATGTGGTCGTGATCGGAGCCGGCACCGCCGGCCTGACCGCGGCGGCACGCCTGGCGCAGTCAGGTGCGCGGGTCGCGCTGGTGGCCAGAGGTCACGGCTCCACCCACCTGGCCCCCGCCACGCTGGACGTCGGCGGCTACCTACCCGCGTCCGCGAACGGCCGCCGCCGGGTTGCGGTCAGCGGCAGGGAAGGGTTCGAGGCGTTGGCGACGGCGCACCCGGGCCATCCCTACGCGAAGCTCTCGTGGGTCGAGCTCGAGGACGCCGTCGGCTGGTTCACACAGACCGTGAGTGATGGCCCCTATGCCGGCTACGAGTACGTCGGCTCGCTCGATTCGAATGTCAGACTTCCGACCGCGGTCGGCGCGCTGCGCCCGTCGGGGTTGGTGCCGAACACGATGCTCGCGGGCGACAGCTCGCGGCTCAAGCAGGTGGCGGTGGTGGGCACGCCGTGGCTGCGCGACTTCCACCCCGCGCTCTGCGCCGGGAGCCTGCGCGAAGCCGGAATCGACGCCCGTCCGGTGCTCGTCGACCTCGACCTCGAGAAAGCCGACGCCAGCTGCCTGACGCTGGCACACCACCTTGACCGCCCCGACTGGCGCGCCCAATTCTGCAATCGCCTGAAACCGCTGCTCGGCGACGCCGAGTTCGTCGGACTTCCGGCGATGCTCGGCGTGCTCGACCCGTTCGCCGTGTGGACCGACGTTCAGCAGCGGCTCGGCCGTGAAGTCTTTGAGATCCCGATGCTGCCGCCGTCGGTTCCCGGGATGCGGCTGTACGAGATCCTGCGCTCCGCGGTACGACGCGCCGGTGCCCGGATCGCGATGGGCGCCGAGATCCACGCGCATAAGCGCGATGGCGAGCGGATGCTGTCGGTCACCGCGCACACCGCCGGACACGATCTGAGCTACGCGGCCGACTGGTTCGTGTTGGCGAGCGGCGGCTTTGCCGCCGGAGCGATCGAGCTCGACGCCGACTGGCAGACGCACGAACTGGTGATGGACCTGCCTTTGGCCGGAATCCCCGGTCCTGGCGAGGCGCGCTTTCTCGCCGACTACGAGGCCGAGCAGCCGATGACCCGGGCGGGAGTAGCGACCGACGCGAACTTCGTTGCCGAGGGCACCAGCAACGTGTTGGTGGCCGGGGCCTCGCTGGCGGGCGCGGCCGCTTGGCAAGAGGGCTCCGGCGAGGGGATCGCACTGGCGACCGCCTCCAAGGCGGCGCGGTTCATCTCAGAGCAACGCCCGGCGATGTCCATAGTGCAGGATCCCACGGATGGTTCGCAGCTTGCGAGCGACGACACGGAGGCAGCCCGATGACCGATCTACTTGATCTCGAGAGCGTGCGCGGCTCACTCGACCATTGCGTGAAGTGCACGATCTGCGAAACCGCGTGCCCGGTCTCGAACGTGACGCCGCTGTTTGCGGGCCCCAAGTACACGGGACCTCAGGCCGAGCGCTACCGCGTCGCCGCGGACCCGTCGGTCGATCATTCGGTCGACTACTGCTCGGGCTGCGGAATCTGTTCGCAGGTCTGCCCGCAAGGGGTGAAGATCGCCGAGCTGAACGCGCACGCCCGTGACAAGTACAAGCGCGAGAACGGCGTGCCGCTACGCGACCAGATCATCACGCGCCCGACCATGCTGGGGACGCTCGGGACACCGTTCGCGCCGATCGCGAACTTCATGCTGAAGAACCGCTTCAGCCGGATCCTGATCGAGAAGCTGCTGAAGATCCACCGCGACGCCGCGATGCCGGCATTCGCGGGCCGCAAGTTCTCGCGGTGGGTGAAGGCCAATCCCAGCCCCGCCACAGGCAAACGGATCGTCTACTTCCACGGCTGCGGGACCGAGTTCTACGAGCCGTGGGAGGGTGAAAAGGTCGTCGCGATCCTCGAGCACAACGGCTTCGAGGTGGTCACGCCCAAGCAGGGATGCTGCGGGCTGCCGCTGCAGTCCAGTGGCCTCTTCGACGACGCGCGTAAGAAGATCCTGGCGCTGGCCAACGCGCTGAACAAACACCTCGACGACGAGAACACGATCATCGTCGGCAACTCCACCAGCTGCACGCTGATGCTCAAGCGCGAGGCGCGAGAGATTCTCTCGCTCGAGGACGATCCGGTCTTGAAACGGGTGTCCGAGCGGACCTACGACATCTGCGAGCTGCTGCTCGAGATGCACGATCGCGATGAGCTGCGAGTTGATTTTGAGCCGGTCAACGAGACGATCGCCTACCACGCGCCCTGCCAGCAGCAGGGGCACTGGATCGGCAAGCCGGCGTTGGAGCTGTTCGCGCTGATCCCTGGGCTTGACGTGAAGGAGATGACCGCGCGCTGCTGCGGGACGGCCGGCACCTACGGTTTGAAATTGGAGAAGTACGAGATCGCCCAAGCCGCCGGCCAGGAGCTGTTCGACCAGGTCGCCGCCTCGGGCGCATCCACCGTCGCCTGCGACAGCGAGACCTGCCGCTGGCAGATCGAGAAGTCGACCGAGCGGCCGTCGGTGCACCCGATCGACTACCTGTACCGCGCCTACGGTCTCGACCGCTCCTAGTGCCGTCCGCTCCTAGTGCCCTGTGCTCCTAGTGCCGTCCGCTCCAAGTGTCTTCTGCGTCTAGTGCCGTGCGCTCCGAGTGCCGCCCGCGTTTAGTGTCGTCCGCTAAACCAGGACAAATCCACAGCCGAGCCGATCACCGGCGTCGGTTGGGGATTTATGCTCGAATAACGAGGACAAAGCCCCAATCGACCACGGCGCCGCTGTCCATTGGGGATTTATCCTGGTTCTTTGGGCCGAGCGGAGTCGTGTAGCGATGGTCGGGCTCGTCATCGTCTCGCACAGCGAGGTTTTGGCCAACGGGGTCGTGCGCCTGGCCAAGGAGATGGCGGCGCCGGAGCTGAAGATCGAGCCCGCCGGCGGAATCGGTGAGCCGGATGTGCTCGGAACCGACGCCTCACGCGTGATGGTCGCGATCGAGCAGGCGATGTCACCGGACGGGGTGCTGGTGTTGATGGACCTCGGGTCGGCGCTGATGAGTGCGGAACTGGCAACCGAGCTGATCGTGGATCCTCCGGGGCCGATCCGGCTGAGTTCGGCACCACTTGCCGAGGGTGCGGTAGCAGCGGCTGTTGCCGCGTCATCAGGCGCACCCCTGGACGAGGTCGCGGCTGAGGCGCGCGGCGCGCTGGCGATGAAGCTCGCGCAGGTCACAGATGACCTTTCCCCCGAAGCCCCAGCCCCCGAGGCCCCAGACTCGGGAGCCCCAGCCTCGGAAGCCACCGCGCAAGGCGCTGCGGCGGTTGCCGACAACGCAGGCGCGGAGTCCGTTGCCGCGGCCGACGCGACCGTGGAGCTGCCGGTGCTGAACGAGATTGGTCTGCATGCCCGGCCCGCGGCCCGCTTCGCAGCGGCAGTACGCGACCTCGACGCGGTTGTGACCGTGTTCAAGCAGGGATCGGGCGCTGCGCCGGTCGGCGCCAGCAGCCTCACCAACCTGGTTGCGCTCGGCGCACGTATGGGCGATGTGATCGTCGTCTCCGCTTCAGGCCCGGACGCGCAGCTTGCCGTCGAGCGGCTGAGCGAACTTGCCGGCAGCGGATTCGGTGACGGCGTACCCGCTGGTGCTGGCCCGGGAACGGTTGACCCGGCGCGGCCTGACGCTGATCCGGCAACAACCCCGGTTGCTGCAGCGGGTGCATCTGGTGACGCCTCGGATGCCGCCCCCGAAGCCGGGACCGTGCTTGCCGGTGTGGCCGTATCTGCTGGAGTCGTGGTCGGCAACATCCACCGGCTGGGCGGCGGACCGTTGGAGGCGCCGGGCGTGCGACCCGCGGGGGCCGCGGCAGACGAGTTGGGTTTGTTGGATGGGGCGATCACCAGCGCCCGGCTCGCGATCGAACACGACCGCGAGGTCGTGCGGGCTCGCGCCAGCGCCGCCGACGCAGAGATCTTCGACGCGCACTTGGCGCTGTTGGAGGACGACGCACTACAAGCTCCGGCTCGAGCCGCAATCGAAGCTGGCACCCCGGCTGATAAGGCCTGGTTCGATGCGGTACAGCAGGTTGCGGAGGTCTACCGCGGACTCGATGATCCGCTACTGCGGGAGCGCGCGACCGACGTCATCGACGTTGGGCGCCGGGTGCTGGTGGCGCTCTCGGCCAGCGCAGGCGCGGTCGACGAAGGCGCGGTCGAAGAAGGCGCGGTCGACCAAGGCGATGGCGCGAGCGGCGTCGTGGTAGCCGACGAGTTGACCCCGGCTGACACCGCTGGACTTGACCCGGAGCGTGTCGAGGCGATCGCCACCGCGCGCGGGTCGACCACGGCGCACGCGGCGATCCTCGCGCGCTCGCTCGGGATTCCGGCCGTGCTGGGCCTCGGGCCGGCGATCCTGGCGGTGGCCGACGGGACCCAGGTGCTGCTCGACGGCAGCGCCGGGACGGTGACCATCTCCCCCACTTCAAGCGAGGCCGACGAGGCCCGCAGCCGCCGCGCCGCTGAACGTGCGCGCGCCGCGAAGGCGCAGGCACGAGCACATGAACCCGGCAGCCTGCGTGACGGCACCCGGGTCGAAGTATTCGCCAACGCGGGCGCGGTAGCCGACGCCGGCCGCGCGGTCGAGTTCGGAGCCGAGGGCATCGGGCTGTTGCGCACCGAGTTCCTGTTCATGGGCCGTACCGAACTGCCGGACGAGGAAGAGCAAACTCAGATGCTGCTCGAAATCGGCGCGGTCTTAGACGGACGTCCACTGGTAGTGCGGACACTCGACGTCGGCGCCGACAAGCCGCTGGCGGCGGTGCCGATGCCCGCCGAGGAGAACCCGTTCCTCGGGATCCGCGGCCTGCGACTTGAGCTGGCCCGCCCAGAACTGCTGGCAACCCAGTATCGCGCCATTCTGCGTGCAGCCGAGCGATACCCGATCAAGGTGATGATGCCGATGGTCGCGACCATCGGCGAGATCAAGGCTGCCCGGCGCGTGTTCGAGCAGGCGCGCGCGGAGATCGCAGTCAACACGCCCGTCGAGTTCGGGGTGATGGTCGAGATCCCGGCGGCCGCCCTGGCCGCCGCACAGCTTGCGCCGCATGTCGACTTCTTCTCACTCGGAACCAACGACCTGACCCAGTACACGATGGCCGCCGAGCGCGGCAATGCGGCGTTGGCCCCACTGCTGGAAAGCCCCCAGCCGACGGTGCTCAAGCTCATCCAGGCAACGGTCGAGGGCGGCTCTGAGCACGGATGCTGGACCGGCGTCTGCGGAGAGATGGCCGGCGACCCGGCCACTGCGGTGCTGCTCGCAGGCCTCGGCGTCACCGAGCTGAGCATGTCTGCCCCGCTTGTGCCAGCGGTCAAACAAGCGTTGCGGGAGGTCGATCTCACCGACGCCCGCGCGGCCGCCGTGGCCGCGATCGGATGCGCGACCCCGGAAACCGCGCGTCAGCAGGCACTGAGGCTGATCAGCTGACCGCTGCGGACGCTATTGACCGGGCGTCCGCGCGGCGATCGGGACCTCACCGCCGACGTCAGCCAGCGCCTCACGCAGCCGCTCCAACTCGTAGCCGCTCTCCAGCAGTTCTGCGACCTCGAATGCGGTCCGCGCCAGATGACCGGCGAGCGACCCCGCGGCCCGGTCCCTGTCGCCATCCTTCACGGCGTCGAGGATCTCGCGATGCTGCGGTGTCGCCCAGGCCCCAGGGCCCTGGCCGATGTGCAGCCTGCGGTAGCGCTCGGCATGATCGAACATCTGCCCAAGCGTGAAGTTCACACGGGCGCCGGCCGGCGCGGTCAGGGCGCGGTGAAAGTTACGGTGGGGCACGTGCCAGCGGGCGTAGTCACGTGCCTGCGCGTAGTGCGCCATCTCTGCCATGTAGCCCTCAAGCCGGGCGATGTCCTCGGAGCTCATACGAGCTGTCGAGAGCCGTAGCGCCTCAGCCTCGAGCGTCACGCGCATCACAGTCAGCTCTTCAAGATCAGCAGCCGTCAGCGGCGCCACCCTCACGCGACGGTTCGGTTCACCTTCCACCAGGCCCTCGCTCTGAAGCATGCGCAGTGCTTCGCGCAGCGGCGTGCGACTGATTCCGAGTTCCTCCGCAAGCGCGACCTGCGACATGACCGCCCCCGGTGCGAGCTTGCCGTCGAGGATCGCGCCGCGCAGACGCTCGTAGACATCGTCGGTGTTCTGCCCCGATTCCATGCTCAAGCCCCAAGCATGCTGTAACCGCCGTCGGCGATCATGTAGGTGCCGGTGATGTGATGGGCATCTTCACTGGCGAGAAAGAGCGCTGCTCCGGTCATATCTTCAGGCTTAGGAATCTTGCCAGCTGGTGTGGCGGAAAGGATTGCCTCGCGCCGACCGGACTTCCACTCCGGACGCGCCAACAGCGCTTCCGTTTCCATGAATCCCGGTGCGAACACGTTCACTCTCACGCTTGGTGCGAGCGCTTTGGCGTACGACTTGGTGACACCCAATAGACCATATTTACCAGCTGCGTACTGCGGCGCACGCGGGCTGCCACGCACGATCACGGTCGAACCGACGTTCACGATCTCACCTCCGCCGCGCTCGACCATCCGCTGACCGAACTCGTGCACCATCATCAGCGTGCCCTTGATGTCGACCGCGAGCACGTGATCGATCGCCTCCTCGGTGATCTCCTGCCATGAGGACTGACCCGAGGCCATGTCACCGACGTTGTTCATCAGCACATCGACACCGCCGAATTCACCAAACGCGTACAGCGCCATGCGCTGCACGTCGGCCAGCGAGGTGATGTCGCCCTGAATCAGCTCGGCCTCAGCGCCGGCCGCGCGGACACGCTGCGCCGTCGCCTCCGCGCCTGCCGCCGAGCTCCGGTAGTGGATCAGAACCTTGGCAGCGCCCTCCTGCGCCGCGCGCTCTGACAGCGCCGCACCGAATCCGGTGCCGGCGCCCGTCACCATGAACGATTTACCTTCGAATCGTCGCTGCATCTCTCTCCTCATACGATCGTGCGACCGCCATCGATGTACAGAACCTGGCCGGTGATGAAACTCGAGCGCGGAGAGCTCAGGAACAGCACCGGGTCGACGACCTCCTCGAGCCGACCGAAGCGTCTGGCTGGGATCAGCTCGACCAACGCCTCGCGCTTGTCCGGATTCGCCTCGAGGTAGGCGCGGGTGAGTTCGGTGTCCATGTAACCGGGCGCAACCGCGTTGGCGGTCACGCCGAACTCCGCGTTCTCATGCGCGATAACGCGCATCAGCTGGTTGAGCGCGCCCTTGGTGGCCGCATAGGGACCATGATTCTTGTGACCGCTGCGTCCCGCAACCGAGGAGAAGAACACGATCCGGCCGAACCCGGCCTGCTTCATGCCGCTCAGCGCCTCCGTGGCGGTGTGGAACGCGCTCGTGAGGTTGACGGACACGATCCGGTCCCAGTCCTCGGCCCCGTAGGACTCGATCGGACGGCGGTCATTGATCCCGACGCAGTGGACGAATACGTCAAGGCCGCCGAGTTGTTCACGGATCGCGACAACAGCCGCCCGGGCCGCGGCCGGGTCAGTCAGGTCTGCCTGCTGGCGCGCAGCGACGTTTGCATCGAGCTCCGCGAGCGCCGCTTCACCGACGTCGGTCACACCGACGTCGGCGCCCGCGCGCAGATAGCCGTCGACCAGCGCGCGGCCGATCGTCCCGGCTCCTCCGGCCACGAGTACGCGCCGCCCCTCCAGCTCAAGCCAATCAGCCGGCACTTGGCGGGGCCTCCCGATGCGTGAACACGTTGAGCGTCACGGCCGGTCCGTCAGCCGGGACCGTCGCGGAGTGCGGGATACCGCCAGGCAGCGCCGCAAGCTGGCCGGTGCTCATGTGCACGGCCTGGCCGTCCACGACGAAATCGATCGCCCCGGAGATCACCTGCGTGATCTGGTCCTGCGGATGCTGGTGTTCCTCCCACTCGCTGCCGGCGCCATAGCGGTACAACGTCGCGGTCAGCTGCGGGGTATGGACCGTGGCGCCGAAGATTCCGGGACGGACCTCGGCGAACTCCTGGGCGTCCCAGTCAATCTTCTGTGGTTCCTCCATTGCCCCAGTATTGCATACAGTTTGATAATCCGTCCACACTATGGCCGAATGTTCTGCTTGAATCCCAGACATGAGTTCTGAGCACTGGGGCACGCGCCCACGAGACTGGGCCGAGCTCGCCGAGCCATCGAACCGTGAGTTGTTCGGGCATGTCCTCGCGTTGATGCGGGCCGGCCCCGAGACCGAGTTACTCGACATCGGTTGCGGCTCCGGCTACGCGTTGCAGATGGCGGCCGCCGCGGGCGCCCGGGTAACGGGACTGGACATCACTCCGGAACTGCTGGTGATCGCGCGTGAGCGCGTCCCGGATGCAACGCTCGTGACCGGCGGCATGGACTCGCTTCCATTCGCCGCCGAGAGCTTTGACGCGGTGGTCGCGTTCAATGCCCTGCAGTTCGCGGACGCCCCGCAAGCAGCGACCAGCGAGGCTGCTCGCGTCGTGCGTCGCGGTGGCCTTGTCGCGGCCACGACCTTTGCAGAGCCTGAGCGCAATCAGTCGACCGCGCTGCATCTGGCACTCGAGCCACTGCGCGCAGCTGCGCCAGCACCCGACGCTCAACACCTGCCCTACGCACTCTCCGGCCCCGGCGGCCTCGAACAACTGCTCGCCGAAGCCGGGCTTGAGGCGGTCGAGGCCGGTGAGGTCCAACTCGTGTGGGCGCACGAGGATGTTGACGGCGCGGTTCGCGCGGTGCTTGCATCTGGCGGCGGGGCGATGGCGATCGCGGCGTCCGGCGAGGCGGCCGCGCGTGCGGCGCTGACCGCCGCGGTACAGCCGTTCGTGACGACTGGGGGTCGGGTCGAGATGCACAATGTGTTCCGTTACGCGATCGCCCGGCGGCCGTAGCCGCCTAGCGATCACCCGGTGGCCGCAGCCGCCTACGGCGTGATCAAGAGCTTGTCCGGCTCGTAGCCGGCCGCCAGACGTTCGATCTCCGCAGCCCGCGCCCCCTGCGCCGCTCCGGTCTCCTGAACCTCGCGGAAATGCGCGCGCTTCTCGGCCAGCGTGATCACTGACCGCTGCACTGACTCAGGGTCGTCGAACAGAACCTGAACCCGGCCTCCATCTACGCTAAGCCGCCCGCCGGCGCCACAGGTCGCACACTCAACATCCTGTCCCTCGATGTTCATCAGCGACAGATGGCAGAGCGGACAGAGACCCGACTCACCGCGGTATTCGACGGCGTCGAACGGCAGCCCGAGCTGGGCTCCGACGCTGTGTCCGACGCGTGCCGCGCCGGCCAGCGCAGACTTATCGAGCACCACCGAGCGCGGCATCCCGGCTCCGCCCACGAGCAGCTGGTCGGCGACCGCCATATGCGCCGAGAAGGTCATCTGGAACATGACCGGCAGCGCCAGTGTCTTCCACTGGCTCGTGGCGGCGCCGCCGACGGCGATCAGCCCCGCAGTTCGCGGGCGGAACACTCGCTCGTCGTAGGGAAAACCGACCGGCGGTGTCTCGCCGCGGTCGAGCATTTGGCGGTAGCTCTCGGCAAAGGCGATGTCGGCGGCCGGTCCCGACAGCCGGTCGGCCACCAGCTTGAGCTTGCCGGGCACGGTGCGCGAGTAGATCGGCGCGGACACGATCAAGCCGTCGCTGTCCATGAGCTGGTCCCACAGCCAGCCGCCGTCATCGCTCGGTGCGTTCTGGCCGGGCGCGAGCGGGCGCGTCGGCAGCTCGAGCTCGTCGAGGCGGACCAGAGCGACGTCGGCACCCTGCTGCGAGGCGGCGTCCAGCGCCGCGGTGAGCAGGATCTCGGCGCTGCCGCTGGGGTTGCCCGCGCTCAATCCGAGAACCCTCATCGTGCCGTGGCTTCCGGCCGCAGCCCACCGCCACCGAAGTTGCTGTGGTCGGAGGCGAGCCGCATAAGCGGATAGGTTGCGGCGCGCATCTCGTCCTCATAGGCGGAGATGGCTTCGATCAGACCCCGCTCGCCGCGTTCGGCCGCCACCAGCGCATCGCGCAGCACGGCTGCGTTGCGCATCGCCATGTTGGCGCCCTTACCGAGCGTCGGCAGCATCGCGTGGATCGAGTCGCCGACGAGTGTGACGCGTGAGCTCTCCCAGGCGGGAGTCGGATCGAGCCGCCGGAACGGGTGCGAAAACAGCGTCTGCGGGTCGACGCGCGCTACCAGCCCGACGATCGCCGGGTGCCAGCTGGCCACGCCTGCGCACATTGCGGCATGCATCTCGCGCGCGGTCTCCGGCGTCCAGTCGTTCGGCGCCGGAATCTCGGTCTGCGGTGGCACCCCACCGGAGACCATCATGTACGGCGAAGCGATGCCCGCGCCGCGCTCGCGCGGCACGCACAGCCCCAGCGACAGCAGCACCCCGTGTCGGTCGGTTGCGATCACGAATCCCGAGTTGAGGATCTCCGGCAGCTCGTCAAGCTCCGAGTCAGTCAACGGAGAGCGTCCGAACAGGCCCAGCGCACCGACCGGTGCTGGGACGATCGGCACCCCCGGTAGCAGCTGTTGACGGACAGCCGAGCCGACCCCGTCGGCGCCGACGAGCACGTCGCCGCGGGTGCAGCGACCGTCCTCGAGGCGCAGCTCGACGCCGTCATCGAGGAGCGCGTAGCCGGCCGTGATGCTGTCATAGCTGATCAGGTCATCGAGCCCGTCAGCGAGGATCGACCGAAAGCTTGCGCGGTCGATCGCGGTGTGGGGGCGCTCACCATTGTTGGCTGGACCGATGTGCGGCATCGTCGTCAGCTCGTGGCCCTGCGCGTCGATCACCACTGCCAGGTCCGGCCGCGCGGGCGTGCGGTGCGACGCCTGTTGGTAGCGCTCGTACAGTGCCGGCGGCAGACATGCCTCGAGGGCGTTGCCACCGTCGGCGTCGAGCGTCAGCCGATACCCAGTGCGAGCACCCTCGCGCGCGCTGCGCTCAAACACCTCACACTCGATCCCCTTCGAGCGCAGGCCCTGCGCGAGCGTCAGCCCGGCGATCCCGCCGCCGGCGATCAGAACCTTCATCGCTCGGCGCTGGCGTCAGAATCGACGAACGTGATGTCAAGTTCGGACGCTGCGGCCGCGAGCCGCTCCGGGTCGAGCGTCGGTGCGCTCTCCGGGAAGATCCGCTGCTCGGCGATCTCACCGGCGAGCTCATGCAGGCGCTCCGGTCCCGCGGGCCCGTACATGGTCGCAAAGCGCGTGAACTGGCCCTCGATCGCGTAGCTGTGTTCGGTCCCGGCGGGGATGCTGACGAAGTCACCCGGTGTGAGCAGACACTGGCTGTCGCCGAGTTGCACGCGCAGGCGGCCGTCGAGGCAGAAGACCCCCTCGTAGGTGTGCTCGTGCACGTGTGCCGGGATCGCCGGTCCGCGTGGCCCTTCAGTGATTGTCATCCCAAGGCTGCCGCCGCTTTCTGACCCGGTCATCACCTGAAAGGCGATCTGGCCGAACAGCTCGTGGCGAGGCCCTTCCCCGGCCTTCAGGAAGTAGGGCAGCTCGGCGCCGGGCAGCGTGTCGTCGGCTGCCGTGGTGGCGTCGGTGTATGGCTCCTGCGGGAAGTACTTCATCGCGAACTTCACCTCTGCCTCACCGAACTTCGCAAACGGGGGCGGACTGTTGTCCACCTGCGGGTAGGCAGGTCCGTCGTAGGGCGTTCCCGTGAGATCGAAGAAGCGGTCCCAGCCAGCCGGCGCGATCGGGCCCATGAACTGGCTCGGGTGACCGTGGAACTGGTACGCGTGCAGCACCCCCTTGGGTACGCTTGCAACGTCCCCGGGGTGCAGGATCCTGCTCTCACCGTCGGCCCAGACCTGGATCGCGCCACGCACACACAGGAAGTAGTCGTGCTCGTTGTCATGTCGGTGGAGTGGAATCGGGTCGCCGGCGGGGCCGACCGCGGTCATCACCGACATCGCGCCTGCGGTCTCCTCGTCTCCGGCCAGCGTGCGACCGACCTGGCCGAGCAGCAGATGCGCACGACCGTCGCCGTCAGACAGGTGATAGGGAACTCCCTTGCCGGGCAGTTCCCTGATTGGTGCACCGCTTTCAAGATGGGAAGACATGACCTCTCCTCAAGCCTCGTCGTTTGACGTATTGTATGCAGAACTCTAACCTGCGTGCAGAAATACCTCAACATGTGTTGTGATGTCAACCCCTGAAGACACCCGTCGGACCCCGGACGAGCCCGGCCGCCATGCGGTGGTGACCGGTGGCGCAGGCGCGATCGGAAGCGCGATCGTCACGGCGCTTGCCACTGCAGGACATTCGGTCGATGTGCTCGATCGCGGTGGAACGCATCCGATCGACCTTGGCGACCCTGACGCTGTACGTACGGCGGCGCACGTTTTGCGGGAGCGTGGGCCGGCCTGCGATGTGCTCGTGCACGCGGCGGCCTGCTTCGACCGTGCGACGCTCGCCGAGCTCACGCTCGAGAGTTGGCGACGGGTGCAGGCGGTGAACGTCGAGTCGGCGCTGCTGTTGATACAAGCCTTCGCGCCCGCGATGGTGGCGCAGCGGTTCGGGCGGATCGTGTTCGTGGTCTCGGACACGATCTGGGATCCGCCGGCTCCGGATCTGCTCGCCTATGTCGCCAGCAAGGCCGCGTTGGTAGGTGCCGCTCGCACGCTCGCCCGCGCTTACGGACCGCACGGGATCACGGTCAATTGCGTGGCACCGGGTCTGACCCCGACGCCGGCCGCGGTCAGCGACACCCCCGCTGCGGCGTTCGCGGACGTGCTCGAGCGCCAGGCGATCAAGCGCCCGCTCGCCCCTGAGGACGTCGCCGCCACGGTCGCGTTCCTGGCGACGGACGACGCCGGTGCAATCACCGGACAGACGTTGTCGGTGGACGGCGGTCTGGCTCTGCGTTGAGCTCCGCGTCGTCGGCGATCAGGTAGCCACAGAACAGGCCATCGGGATCGCGGCGGCTCCGGATCTCCTGCAGGCGCGCGTAGTTCTGTGACGTCAGGAAACGGTCAGGGCGTTGCGTGAAGTCGGTGTCGCCGAGGTAGACGCCCTTGCCGAACGCCTGAGCCATGGCTCGCGTGCGCGCCACGACCCAGTTGCGGTGGCGTTCGTCGTCGGCCGGGTCGGCCCAGATCGCATAGGTCGCGAGGTAGGCGTGACCCTCGATCGAGAACGCCATGTCAGGTAGCGGACGCTTTGGCGACCAGCCGTACCAGATCGAGAACGAGTGCTCAGTCGGCAGCTCCGACCACAGCTGTTTCAGGTGCGGCACGAGTTCTTCGGCGCGGGCGTCGGTCCAGGTGCAATCAACCGCGTAGCGATGGTCCTCGGGGTTCTGTGCGGCCTGGGCCTCGTTCTCGACCTCCACGGTCGTCGGCCCGCGCTCATGCGCCACGGCCAGATCCGCAATCGGGCAATCGGCCAGCGGTGCGAGCGCACGCTCGGCCTGCTCGTGCGTGTCGCACATCGCGGTGGTGTGCAGGAACAGCAACGGCGGACCTTCCGGTCTTGGCAGCCGCGTGGCGGCGACCACCGGCTCAACGACGCTGTCAAGGCTCGGAAGCAGCTCGTCGATCCATGCGAGCAGCGGTTCGAGTTGCTCGAGCTCGAACGTCCAGGTGTCGTGCATCATCGCCTGTGGGAGTGGATAGCTCTGCAGGTGAAAGCGCGTAATCACGCCGAAGAACCCAGGGCCGGAACCACGCGCGGCCCACAGCAGATCGCTGTTCTCGGTCGCGCTGGCGTGGACCAGTTCACCGTCGGCGGTGACAACGTCGATTCCAATCACGCTCTCACAGGCCCACCCCTGTTTACGCGAGTTCCAGCCCTGGCCGCCCTGCAGCAGGAACCCGCCAAGACCGACGCTCGGGCAATGCCCGCCGGGGAACGCCCGACCGTGCGAGGTCAGGAACGGCGCGAACTCCGCGCCGCCCTTGACGGCCGGGGTCACGGTCGCGACGCCGGTGGCCGGGTCATAGCCCATCTCGCGGATCTGTCCGAGGTCGATCAGCAGCGCCTCGTCACGCACGCTCCAGGCGGCCCAACTGTGCCCACCGGCTCTGACCGACACGCGCAGGCCGCGTTCACGGGCCAGCTTCACGCCGGCAACCACGTCCTGCTCGTCGGCGGCAAGCAGTACTGCTGCCGGGTAGCGGTCAGGACGGCGGGCGTTGAACACTCGGCCGACTCGGGCCTCATCGTAGTCGGGTTCACCCCGCCAGATCAGCCGTCCGTTCATGAGATCAGTGATTGCCCGCCATCGACGACGATGTCAACCGCGTTGAGGTAGCGGGACTCGTCGCTGGCCAGAAACAGGGCAACGTTGGCAACGTCCTCGGGAACACCGAGACGTCGCAGCGGATGTGTCGTGAGCATCTCATGCACGGGATGGCCGGACTCCTCCAGGAACGGCTCAATCTGCGGCGTCACGATCAGACCCGGGCTGATCGAGTTCGCTCTGATCTGATGCTGAGCACCGGACGCGGCAAGATGTCTGGTCATCGCCAGCACCCCTCCCTTGGCGGCGCCATGCGCCGCCTGCTCGATGAACGTCGCGCCACGATGCGCCGAGACCGAGGCGGTGTTGATGACGACCCCGCCTCCGCGTGCGATCAGGTGCGGCCAGGCCGCGTGTGTGACGGTGAAGATCAGGTCGAGTTCGTTGTCGAGCGTGAACCGCCAGTCCTCCCAGCTCATCCCCGCGAATGGACCAACGCGTGGCGCGGATGCGTTGTTGTAGAGGATGTCGATCCCGCCGGCGGTCTCGGCACACTCGTCAACCCAGCGCGCTGCGGCGGTGGGATGGGCGAGGTTCACTGGCGCCGAACAGTGGATCGCACCGCCGGCGTCGCGGATTTCGGAGGTGACCGCCTGCGCACGCTCTGCGTCGAGGTCACAACCGCACACAATCGCGCCCTCCGCCGCGAACAGTCGCGCGGCCGCTGCCCCCTGCCCGCCAGCGGTCCCTGTGATCAGTGCCACCTTACCCTCAAGCCTCGCCATCAACGCCTCCCGCTCATCCTGCGTGTTCCCCGCGCTCGCGTTCCACGAGCTCGATCAGGTTTCCCTCCGGGTCGGCAAGGAACGCGAAGCGCACTCCCGGTTCGGGTGATTGCGACGGCTCTACCAGCGCCGTCCCGCCAGCATCGACAACCGCCTCGAAGACCGGCTCGATCGCGACCGCGCTGAGCGCAAAGTGGCCATACCCACGTGTGGCAAGTGCCTCGATCGGGGGAGCACCCTGGATTCCGTGCGCTGAACCTGAGTGCTCGAACAGCTCGAGCCGGGTGCCGGACGGGTGCAGCATCATCAGGCCACGGATCGGGTGTGGAGCGAGGTTGAAGGCGAACTCTGGACCAAACCCGAGTGCCCGCTTGTAAAAATCCGCGGCCGCATCGAGGTCCCCGACCGAGAGGCCGACATGGTCAAGCGCAAGATCCCTCATCCACCAGGAGTATTGCATACAGTTATGCTTGTCGTCTACAGTTTTATTTACTGCGTGCATGAGTTCTTTTGAGAGGAAGCCCGACACGATGCAGTCGAACACGGTCTTGAAGTTGCCGGCAATCCACCACGTCGGTTATGTGGTGGAAGATCTGCGAGCCGGAGTCGAGCGCTTCGCTTCGCTTTACGGCGCGGGGCCCTTCTTCGGCATGCAACACCTCGAGTTCGATGAGGTCAGCTACGAAGGTGGGCCGGCGTTGTACGACCATTCCTCAGCGTTCGGACAGTGGGGATCGCTGCTGGTGGAACTCACCCAGGTCCACGACGCGCAGCCGGCCGAGTTCCGCAACGCGTTGGTCACACCTGGTGGTGGCGTTGGCCATGTCGCCTGGCTGGCGGACTCGCTCGACGACGAGGTAGCGCGGCTTGAGCGCCTCGGCCTTACCGCGTTTCATGCCGGTCGGACCGGTCCCGCATCGGCGGTATGGCTGCGCGGCGCTCCTGTGCTCGGTCATCCAGTTGAGGTGCTTCAGCGTCGCCCCGAGATCCTCGAGTTCTATGAATCGGTGCGGGCGGCTGCGCTCGGGTGGGACGGCGGCAGTCCGCTACGGCTGATGCACCCACAGGCATGACAACGCTGGCGACCGCACCGGCTCTGCCGGCCGACACGGATGTCGTCGTTGCGGGCTTCGGACCGGCCGGGGCCGCGGCCGCGATCGCAGCGCACGACAATGGCGCGCGTGTGGTGCTCGTGGAGAAAACGGGCGCCGGCGGCGGCAACTGCGTGAACTCCGGTGGGTTTCTGTTCGAGCTCGATGGCCCGCAGGCGATCGACCACCTCGACGCGCTCTGCTTCGGCAAGACCGGCCGTGACGTGCTTGCTGCGTTCGCGGACGGTCTACGCGACGTTCCGGCGTTCCTCGCTGAACTCGGCGGCGCGACCGTGCCGGTGGACATCGCCTGGTTCGGCGGGATGCTGCCCTCATGGCCGCACTTTCCCGGCGCCGGCCGCGTGCGCTATCGCCAATACGTCGCCGGCGTCGGCCAGCGCCCCGGCGTGGCGCTCTGGGAGCTGCTCGAAGCGGCGGTGCGCGAGCGCGGGATCATGGTCGCGTTTCAGACCAGCGTGACGGAACTCAGGACCGAGGGACAGCGGCTCTGTGGCGTGACGGTCGAACGCGACGGCTCTAGGCAGCGGATCAACACCACGAGCGTCGTACTCGCCTGCGGGAGCTTTGAGGCCGATCCAGGCCTCTGCGATACCTACCTGCCGCTCTCCCTAGTTTCGGTCGGCCATCAAGCCAACACCGGTGACGCGCTACGGCTGGCGGCTCAGGTCGACGCTCAGCTCTGGCACATGAGTGCGTTCTTTGGCTGGTTCTCATTCGTACATCCGGGTTACCCGGCGGCGTTCACGCTCGACGTGCACGCCCCCAGCCACCTGATGCTCGACGGTGACGGGCGCCGGTTCGCGGATGAGACCGGTTGGGAGGTGCACGACCGTGTCCGCTCGGCGACCGCATTCCTGCCACGCCGTCGCAACCGGCCGCGGATGCCGGGCTGGCTCGTGTTCGATGAGGCGGCGCGGTTGGCCGGGCCGCTGCACGGGCTCGTCGGCAGCCCCAACGGATATGCGTGGAGCGCCGATAACTCAGCCGAGGTCGCGGCTGGCTGGATCACGCAGGCCGCAAACGTCACCGCCCTCGCGGAGCAGATCGGCGTTGCCCCGGCCACGCTTGAGCAGACGTTCGCGCAGTACGCGGCCGCGGTGGCCGCTGGGCGCGACGACGACTTCGGGCGCGCGCCGCGCACACTCGTGCCGTTGGAGCCGCCGCTCTACGCGATCCGTATGCATCCGGGTGTCGCCACGGCATCCGGTGGTCCGCGACGGGACGCCGGCGCGCGCGTGCTCTCGCAACACGGGGCCGCGATCCGCGGTCTCTACGCCGCCGGCGCCGCCGGCTCGATCTGGGGCCACCTCACCGAGCACGGCGGCGGTCTCGCCGATGCGCTCGTATTCGGGCGTATCGCCGGACTGAACGCATCGGCCGAGCGATAACCAGCCACCGGTCCCGAGCAGCCACGATTCCGACAACAGGAGCACCGATGCCCCAAACCACGATCCAGGTCCAGACCCCGCGCGGCACGATGCCGGTCCACATCCACGCCGAAGAACACCATCCGGACGGCCCGCTGGTCATCCTGTTCATGGATGCCCCCGGCATCCGGCCGGCTCTACACGGCCACGCCCAACGGCTCGCGAGCGCTGGATATCGTGCCGCACTGCCAGATCTGTATTACGCCATCGCGCCCGCGGACCGCCCCAGGCTGGAACGACTCGTGGCCGGCGACGCCGAGGAGTTCGCGCGGATGGCATCGGTCGTCGCAAGCATCCGCGACGAGCAGGTTCTGGCCGATACGGAGCTGATGCTCGAGGCGATCGGGGACACGCACGAGGGCTGGGGTTCGGTCGGGTTCTGCATGGGCGCACGCTTCGCGGTCCGCGCCGCGCACCGTTTCGGCCCGGACCTCAGGGCCGCGTCACTGCTGCACCCTTCGGGCCTGGTCACCGACTCACCGGACTCGCCGCATCGCCACCTTGACGGAGTCTGCGCCTCGCTCTACCTCGGTTTCGGAGAGCGCGACCATGTCACTCCGCTGAGCGTCGTCCCACCGCTGCGTGAGGAGCTGGACGAGCATCACGTTCCGCACCGGATCGAGGTGATCCCGGATGCGGACCACGGCTACACGATGCCGGGGATGCCCGCCTACAACGAGGCCGCCGCAGAGCAGGCCTGGGCCGGCACCATGGCCGTGCTTGGCGAGCGGCTCAACGTGCCATCCCGCTGACAGCTGCGGGGCTGCCGTGCCGAAGCAAAGGCCGGCCGCTCGCCGACCCCAACTCGACGCGAGCGGCCCGCGCGCCTCACGCCTCCCAGCTGTGTTCGAGGCCGCGCACCAGAGCGGTGACGGCCGCATGCAGCGGCACCTCCACCCCGCACGCGTCCGCGGCATCGACGATCCCACCGTTCAGCGTTGCAATCTCGGTATGGCGATGAGCGCTGACGTCCTGGAGCATGCTGGGGCGATGCAGCGGATTGACGCGAGCAGCCTCGTCAATCATCTCCTCAGGATCGGCCTCGAGCACGATCCCCTGGGCATCGGCAAGATCCCGGCCTTCAGCCACCAATCGGCCGACGAGCGCACGCGTCGGCGGGTATAAGCAGAGCTGGCTATGGGTCAGGCCGGTCAGCGCACAGAGCGGGTTGGTCGCGGCGTTGAACAGCAACTTGGTCCACTGCGGACCACGCGCATCGTCCATCACATGCGTCTGCAGACCGCTGCGGACGAGCAGGGTGCCGAGCTGTGCGATCTCCTCACGGGTCGCCGCGGCCGGCTCGAACGGTCCGATCCAGGTCGGCCCGAGCGCGTCCACCTCGATCACGCCGTACGCGCTCACGCGCCCCGCCGGCAGCGTGACCCCGCGCATCACCCTGGCGACGCGCTCGGCCACAAGTTCCTCATTGCCAATCCCGTTCTGGACGCTGCAGACCGCACCGTCCGCGAAGATCGGCGCGCACGCGTCCATCGCCGCGGCTGTGGCAGTGCCCTTGGTGGCCAGCAGACCCAGGCTGCAGGCCGGGATCTGAGCGGCGTCGGTGCGTGCCTGAACGCGGGCCGTCATTGACACGGCCCCGGTCAGACGGAGTCCGTCACGGTTGATCGCCGCAACGTGTTCAGCGGAGCGGTCGTAGGCCCAGACCTCAACGTCATCCAGCGCCGCCAGGTGCGCCGCATAGATCCCGCCGATCGCGCCGCAGCCGACGACGCAGACCCTGATGCGGCTCACCGCAAGCCTGCCACGACGCCGGTTGCCAGCTCGTGACATTCACCCGGGGGCGGGCCGCCGATCCCGATCGCGGCAACGACCTCGCCGTCCTCCTCAATCGGCACGCCGCCGGGAGCGCTCAGGATGCCGTATGGCAACGCGGCGGCCAGTTCCCGCAACGCCTGTTCGCTGTAGCGCTCCGCCAGCTGTCCGCTCGGACACTGGAAGTTGGCCGCGGCGGCGGCCGCCAGTTCTGCAGCCACCGGGGCCGACCCGGGACAGCCGTCCATCGCGTCAATCTGGATCGGGTCGCCACGGCGGTCGACGATCGCAACGGCGATGTGCTTGCCCGCTTCGACTGCAGCATCCATCGCGGTGTCGGCTGTCGCCAGTGCCCAGCGGTGCTCGAGCTGCCGCACGGCCGGTGGCGCCGGCGCCATTCCGAGCCCGGGTCCAGCATCGTCCGGGAAGGCGCCGTAGGCGTTCACCCAGCGCTCAAGGTCGTCACCGTGCTGGCCCTCGTACGGGAGCCCCATCGCGTAGTGGACGATCAGATCCTCACCGTTGGACGGTTGGCCGTCCGCGATCAGCTGCTGGGGGTCCGCTCCCGGGTAGTCCACGAACGGTCCGATCACGGCACCGGAGGCGGCCATTCCGCCGACGACCCAGCCGTCCTCGGTGATCGGCATCCCGCCGGCACCGGGAAACACCGCCTCGGGACAGCAGGCAACGAACCCCGTCACCATCGGAGGCGCGATCATGCCCATCCGTTTGAGGTGCTCGAGACTGGGGATCTGCTGGGTGGCTGCGATCCAGGCCTTGGAGCGAGCGCGCGCGCTGCCGCCCGCGCCGCCATGATCCATGCGCGAGAGCGACACCAGTGACCCGGATCCGCCGACCACGGCGAACGCGCCGCGCATGCCGATCTGCTCCGCCTTGTCCACCGCCCGCGCGATCAGCCGCCGTGCCTCCGGCAGCGCGATGTTGCCGGTTCGGTGTGTCTTGGGGACCGACATCAGCTCGGGCTGCCTGCAGGCCCCACTCCGCCGCGGCGGGAATGGAATTCTCGTAACAGGCGGTCCCGCGCCTTGAAGTAGGCGACCGCGGGGCCCTTGCCGGTGGAGGTGCTCATCACCCCGTCCGGGTTCATGATCGCGGTGATCGTGAGCGCCAGGCCAGCCACCAGCATCTGGTATTTGCCGACCCCGAACTGTTCGTCAAGAAAGGTCACGAACAAGCCGGTGCCGGCCATCATGACTCCGGCGAACACCGCACCGGAAATGCGGCCGATGCCAGCCACGTAGACCACCGCCAGCAATGTCAATGAGGCGAACGTGGCGAACCCGTCGGAGGTGAGCGTGCCCTGCTGATAGCCGGTGAGCGCTCCGCCGATTCCGGCGATAAACGCTGCTAGCGCAAACGCGAACAGCTTCGCCTGAGCGACGTTGATCCCGACCGACGCGGCCGCACGCTCGTTGGAGCGCACGGCTAGCAGCATGCGTCCGGTGGCCCCCCGCCGGATCCGCGCGACCATCAGCCCCATCAGGATCACCACCACGAGTACCAGCACGCCGAAGATCACACGCGGATAGGCGTGGCCCTGTGAGATCGAAAGGTCGAGGCCGAGCAGATGCGGGGGTTTGATCGGCAGTCCCGTGAGACCGCCGGCGAATCCCTGGCTGTTGAACGGCAGGGCGTCGGCCGTGAACGCCGCGCCGAGCGTCACGACCGCGAGGTTGACCCCCCGCAGGCGTAACGCGGGCAGCCCGATCAACAACCCGACGGGCACCGCGCAGAGTCCCGCAAGTATCAGCGAGAACGGGAATCCGATCCCCCACCCGTGCGAGATATGGCCGAGCATGAATCCACCGAAGCCCGCGAAAGTCATCTGCGCAAGCGAAACCTGTCCGACATAACCGGTCAGCAGCACCAGCGACAGCGCGACGCAGGTGAACGTCATCGAGGAGATGAACGCACTCCGCAGCGAGCCGCTGAGCAGGAACAGGATGATCGTACCTGCGACCAGGCAGAAGCCCGCGCTCACGAGCGGGTTGTTGGGGCGGGCGATGCTCGGATTGCGTTGGTCCTCCGATTCACCGCGGGCCAGCGGGCTGCGTGCGCGCAGCACCATCGTGATGATGATCAGGATGAACGGCAGCGCGTCTTGGATGTCGCTCTGGGGGAACCAGGTCCAGGTGGTCTGGAACTTTGTGATCTCCGACTGGAGCATCCCCAGCAACAGGCCGCCGATCGCGACGACCCAGAAGGATCGGAAGCGTCCGACCAGCGCCACCCCAAGCGCCGGCACGATGAACAGCGTGTAGGAGGTCGGGTTGAGGTTCGCGATCGGGGCTATCAGCATGCCGGCCAGGCCCGCCAGCATCGATGCGAGCACGTAGTTGAGCGCTGCCACGCGGTCGGCTGAGATGCCGATCAGCGCGGCGCCGCGGTCGTTCTCGGCACCGGCGCGGGTCGCGAGCCCAAAGCGCGTGTAGCGGTAGGTCAGCGTCAGCATGACCGCGATCACGATGACGATCACGGCAAAGAAGATGCTGTCTGAAGGGAACGTCAGGCCCCCGACGGTGATCGGGTCGGTCGGCAGCCACGATGTCGTCGATTCCCCGGTGGTGCCGAAGTTGAGAACGGCGATCGCTTCGAAGAACAGCATCACTCCGACCGACGCGCAGATCTTGGTGAGTGGTGCCGCGGACCGCAGTGGGCGGTAGACAAGCGCGTAGAGAATCGCTCCGAGTATCGCCGAGTAGGCGAGCGAGATCAGGATCGCGAGCGTGGTGTCGATCCCGTGCGAGCTGAGCGTGATGTGGTCAGGCAGCACCACCAACGGCAACGGCAACGTGCCCTGAGAACGAAGGCCCACGAACACGTAGGCGATCCACATCGCGATCGCGCCATGGGCAAAGTCAACGATCCCGCTGCTGCGGTACTTGAGGACCAGCCCGAGGCCGAGGATTGCGTACGTAGCCCCGGAACCTAGCCCCAGGATCAGAAAGAGGATGTAACTGGACACGATATTCGTTGCCGGTGGGCCTGCCCATGTGGGCAGGCCCATGATCGACTGGCCGCCTCTAGAGGCCCTTGAAGTAGGGGTTGGAGGTGACCCAATAGCCGCTGTTGCTGACCGCCAGCTGGTCGCCGGCAACGTGGGCCATCAGGTAGTAGTTGCTGCAGATTGCGGTCGCTTTGGGGATCGCCTGGCCGTTGCAGGTGTACGGGTGCGACATGTAGTTCGGGTGGTTCGAACCGGTTCTGAACGCGGCCAGGATCGCCTTGGTGGTCGGCTGACCCTTGATCGTGCTGAGTGCCTTCTGGACGTTCATCACGGTCGCAAAGCCGGCGCCTGCGATGCTGTCAATCGCGGTGCCCGACGCGCCCCACTTGTGCACGGCGGCCTCGAACAGCCGGTACTGCGAGCTTCCGATCTGGAACGGCGTGGCGTCGATCAGGCCCTGAGCGCCGCCGCCTGACGAGCTGATCGCCTGCGGTGAGGTGCACGGGTCGATGCCGAGGATCTTGCCGGTGTAACCCAGCGACTTGATGTCCTTGAGGACGACGCCGCAGTTGTTGGGAATGTCGACGTAGATCGCGTCGGGATGGTCGCCGATCGCCGCCGCAACCTGCGCGGACGGGTCCGGCGTGGTTGGCGGGACCGCGATCGTCTTCACGGTTGTCGCACCTGCCGCCTTCAGCACCGGCGGGATGACCTGCAGCCCGGCGATCTTCCCCTGCGAGTTGTTGAAGTAGAGCACGGCCACGTTCTTGGCGTGCAGATCCCGCGCGGCGTAGACCGACGCCGCCGCGTTGTCGCCGAGGCTGATGGACCAGAACTGGATCGAATTCGGGGCGTTCTGCTCGACCGGGGTGAACGGCACGCCGCCCAGATAGGCGAGACCGGCACGTTCATAGACCTGCTCGGCCGCGGGTGTCCCGGTGTCGGCCGCGCCGAGGATCGCTACGGGATGTTTGGCGATCAGCTCGTTGGCGCAGCGCGCGCTGGTGGGCGCCGTACCGTCGCCGATGCAGTCGGCGAGCTGAATCGGATGGCCGTTGATCCCGTCGAGGTAGTTGTTGACGTAGTCAGCGGCGGCGATCTCCGCCTGACGTGCCTCGGGGAACGTGACCTGGCCCGTCTCGTCGTTGATCAGGCCGAAAACGTATGGGCTTCCCGTGGCCTTGTGCGGGGTCCCGAAGATCGAGCTGTTCGAGGCTGTCGAGCTCGTACCGGATGACGCCGGGGTCGTGCTGCTCGTTGATTTGGACGTGGTGCTGCTGCCCCCACAGGCGGCTATCGCCAGCACCGTGATCCCGGCAGCCGCGGCAGTAGCCAGCGGTCTAAGGAGTGACTTCATCTGATGGTCCTTTGGGTTTCGGCTTTATGCCGTCGTTGTAGGTTCATCCGTACCGGGATCACCGAGGTAGCTGGCGGCGATCAGGCTTCGATCCTTCCGCAGCTGCTCGGCCGCGCCCTCGAGCGCGATCCGTCCGTGGGTGAGCACGTAGGCGCGGTCGGCGACTTCCAATGCCAGCGCGATGTGCTGTTCGACAAACAGGACTCCTGCGCCGAGTTCGTCTGCGACTCGGCGCAGGATCGGGAGCAGCCGCTCGACGATCACCGGCGCAAGTCCGAGGCTCATCTCGTCGACCAGCAGCAGCCGCGGGCGGCTCACCAAGGCGCGACCGACAGCCAGCATCTGCTGTTCGCCGCCGGAGAGCACGCCGGCCCGCCGGTCGAGACACTTCTGAAGCTCCGGGAGCATGTCCAGGAGCTCGGCCTGGGCGACGCCGTCTTTGGAACGTGCCAGACGCAGGTGCTCGCTGACGGTCAGGTCGAAGAACAGCGCCCGGCCTTCGGGGACGAGCGCGAGACCATCACGCGCGAGCAGATGCGTGTGGCGCGCGGCGATGTTCTCGCCGTAGAACGAGATCGTCCCGGCCATCGGCGCGTGAAAGCCGGCGATCGTCTCGAGCGTGGTGGTCTTACCGGCGCCGTTGGGGCCGAGCAGCGCGACCACTTCTCCGGGTTCGACCTGCAATGAGATGTCGCGGATCACGGGACTACCGAAGTACCCCGCGGCAAGTCCTTGCACCGACAGCGCGGTGCTTGTTGCGGTGCTCATCACGCAGCCTCCTTTGCGGCCCCATGGCTTCCGAGGTACGCCTCGAGCACGCGCGGGTTCTCACGGATCGCGGTCGGCGTGCCGGACGCGATCGTGGTGCCGAAATCGATCACCATGAGGCTGTCGCAGACCGACAGCACCAGGCTCATGTCGTGGTCGACCAGCAGCACGGTGACGCCGTGCTCGTCGGGCAGCGCGCGCAGGCGCTGCCCGAGTTCCTGGCTCTCATCGGTGTCGAGGCCCGCGGCCGGCTCGTCCATCAGCACCAGGCGCGGCTTCTGTGCCAGCGCTCGCGCAACGCCCACGAGCTTGCGCTGCCCATGTGAGATCTCACGTGGGTGCTTGTCAACGATCTCCCCGATGTCACACACGCCGATCGCCCAGTCAACGGTGCTGCGGTCAATCGGCTTCGCGACGGTGAAGAGATCGCGGAGCGCGCGACCGACGCCGATCTGCTCGCTGGCCACCAACAGGTTCTCGTCGATCGTGAGATCGTCGAACAGCTCGACCGACTGGAATGTGCGCGCGAGGCCGAGACGCGCGCGCCGGTATGCGCGCATCCGGGTGATGTCGCGTCCGTCGAAGCCGACGCTGCCACCACTGGGGCGGGTGTAGCCGGTGAGTGCGTCGATCAGCGAGGTCTTGCCGGCCCCGTTGGGGCCAATCAGCCCAAAGACCTGGCCCTCCTCGACGCGCAGGTCAACATCGTTGACGGCTACGACTCCTCCATAGGTGACACGCAATTGCTCAACGTCGAGCAGCGGCCGGTGCTCCATCTTGCCTCTCTCTCGTGACCCGCGCTGGGTTCAGCGGTTCCCTCGGGCTGACAACTGTACACAGTTTAGGCTTATGTGTCCAGCATGTCAATACGCGCGCAGATTTGCATCGTGTGAAGGCCGGCCACAAACACCGCTAGAACGGCTCGACGGCCGATCCGCCCAGGCCGCCGAACCGCTGCAGCCCACCACCGGCGCTGGTAACCGGCTCCCATCCCGGGGAGCCGCCGTGGATAAACGCCGTCCAGCTGCTCATCGCCTGAGCCGCGACCGTCGCGGTACCGGGAGCCTGGCCACCGAGCCGCTCGCCCGCGTCGCCGTCGTCCCAAGTCCCGAACACGAGCGGGACTTCGGTCGTGTGGGTCGCCCGCAGCAGCGGTCCTGCGCCTGGGTGGTCAACGCGGTAGCGGTAGACGCGCCCCTGCTCGGATCCGAGCGCCTGCAGGCGCGCGGTGGTCCAACGCGACAGCGGTTCGGCCACCATCGCGTCGGTTGCGATATCGACGAGCAGCGTGAGGTCATCAGTCGCGCCGCCTTGCCGGGCGGCGCGATCTCGGTAGTCCTCCAGAACCGAGCCCGGATCTTCGGTGTGACAGAGGTGGGCAACGATGCCGGGAATCTGCTGCGGGGAGGGCGCAGCTCGCCAGGGGCTGCGGAAGAAGAACGTGCCCTCCTGCGCGTTGTGACCGATGAGGACTTCAACTCCGGGGCTGGCGCCGGCGTTCGCCGCGGGAGACCGGGGCAGCGTTCCGGGGTCGATCGTCGGCAGCGCCCCGCGGGCGCCGCGGAACTCCGGCGTCAGCAGCAGTTGTTCATGAAGTTCCACCAGGCGTCGCGAGTCCACGCGGCGCAGCGCCTGCGGGTCGAACCGGGCTGACACGTCGCCGAGCGCCGCCTGCCCGAGAGCCTCGGCCCAGCGGACGCCATCGGCCATCGGCTGCGCAACATCCATCAGCGGCGGCGATTGGATGATCGCGCGACTGAACAGTCCCTCGGCGCCGGGCGCGACCATCAGGTCCATCACGCTGAGCGCGCCTGCCGACTGGCCTGCCACCGTGACCGCGTCGGGGTCGCCTCCGAAGCTTGCGACGTTGGCTCGCACCCAGCGCAGGGCTGCGATCTGGTCGAGCAGACCCCAGTTGGCGGCCGGCGCACCGGCCCTGGGGGCGAGCGCCGGGTGCGCGAGCCAGCCGAGGCTGCCGAGCCGGTAGTTGATGGTGACGACCACTAGGTCGCCGATCTGACTGAGCCGTTCAGCTCGGTAGAGGCTCGCGCCCCCATGGCCGATCGCAAACCCGCCGCCATGGATCCACACGAGCACCGGCCGGCTGCCCTCGAGCGCCGGTGTGAACACGTTGAGGTTCAGGCAAGCCGCCTCGTCGGATGCCGGCAACTCACCGTGGGTGAAGCGGCTGGCAGCGCGATCCGGCTGCGGCGCCGAGGGGCCGGGACGCGACGCATCCCAATCCCCCGGCCAGTTGGCCACCGGCTCGGGGCTGGACCACCGCTCTGCCCGCGCGTACGGCACCCCGAGGAATGCGAGACCGCCGTGACCTCGTGTGCCCTGAACACGCCCGCCGGCAACCTCAACGGTCGACATCGCCTAGTCGCTTGTGGCTCCGGTCGGCACCGGCAGCTCCGGGTGACCTTCGGCCCAGGAGATCACGCGGTTGCGCAGCACGCCGATGCGTTCGATCTCGGCTTCGATTTCATCCCCGGGGCGCAGATACAGCGAGGCTGGGTCCTCGCTGAATCCCGCGACACCGGAGACGGTGCCGGTGGAGACGATGTCGCCCGCGCTGTAGCCCATTGCCGAATAGTGGCTGACGATCTCGGCGACGGTAACCGACATGCGGCTGGTGTCCGAGATCTGCCGTGAATCACCGTTGACGCGCAGCGCCATCGACAGGTCCTGGGGGTCCGGGATCTCATCTGGCGTAACGATCCATGGGCCGATCGGACAGAAGGTATCGATCCCCTTGGAGAGGCTGAAGACGCCGGACTTCATCTCCTCACGCTGGATGTCTCGCGCCGTGATGTCGTTGAAGATCAGGTAACCGGCGATGTACTCGGACGCCTCATCGGCTGAGAAGAACTTGCCTGCCTTGCCGATCACGACTGCGAGCTCGAGCTCGTAGTCGAGCTCGTTGGTCATGCCCTCCGGGTAGATGATCGGGTCGTCAGGGCCGATGATCGCATCGACATTCTGGAAGAAGACGATCCACGGAAGCACCGGATGTGACCAGTTCACGCGGGTCGACTCCTCGTGGTGCTCCTGGAAGTTGCCGGCGGTGTGGAAGAACTTCTTGGGGATGATCGGCGCCCGCAGGCGTACATCCGCCAGCGGCGTCTGGCGGCCGGTTGGCTGCACATTGCCCCCGAGCTCGAAGTAACGCCGCATGTCGGGGACGTCGAGCTCGATCACGACGTCATCGATGACCTTGCCCACGCGACCGTCGTCGTATGTCACCAGCTTCATTTACAGCTCCCTTGACTTTGGTTCTGCTGCGGGCAAAGACACCCGGCTCTCCATCTCTGGCAAACTATAGACAGATTTCATAACTGTATGCATTTTTCCCACATGAAGGCAACTCATAGGAGGGCGTGCTGATGCGATTCGCTTCGGTGACACATGCAGGTACCGACCTTGCGGTCGCGATTGACAGCGAGCGTGCGGTCCCGATCGGCGGCTGGTCCGAGCTCGGAGCCGAGACTTCGCTGTCGCGTCTGCGTGACTGTGATCTTTCGCGCTCAGAGCGCCTGCCGCTGTCGGAGGTCCGTTTCCGGCCGCTGATCCCGAATCCCGGCAAAATCATCTGTGTCGGCTTGAACTACGTCGCACACGCGCGCGAGGCCGGCAGAGATGTGCCGGAGTACCCGGCGCTGTTCACCAAATTCGCATCGACGCTCACCGGCGCCTACGACGCGATCGAGTGCCCGCCCGAGTCGAGCGCCGTTGACTACGAGGGTGAGCTGGTGGTCGTGATCGGCGAACATTGCCGGCGTGTCCCGCGCGATCAGGCGCTCGATGTGGTTGCCGGTCTCACGGTCGCCAACGATGTCTCGATGCGTGACTACCAGAACAAGACTCACCAGTGGCTCCAGGGAAAGGCCTGGGACCGCACGACACCGATCGGCCCCGAGCTCGTCACCCTGGACGAGGTTGGCCCGCTTGATCAGCTGGTGGTGCGCACGCGCGTGAACGGACAGGTGGTCCAAGAGGCATCGACCTCGCTGATGGTCTTCGACATTCCCACGCTCGTGGCTGTCGTCTCAGAGTTCGCCGCGCTTGCACCCGGGGACCTGATCCTCACCGGGACCCCGAGCGGTATCGGGTTTCGGCGCGATCCGCCGCTGCTGCTGACGGCCGGAGACGTAGTTGAGGTCGAGGTTCCGGGGGTCGGCTGCGTCAGGAACAGCTTCGTGTGACGGCACGCGTTCGGGTCAATGCGTCGATCCGGCCAGATGCAGAAGCCGTGTGGTTTCGCGCCCCACAACCAGTGGCGTCCCAGCAGCGCCGATGCCCTTGACGCGGATGTCAGTCAACACCTAGACTGTTCACATACTGCGGCACCTGTTACACGATACGAACAGAGTCCATTGGTCCCTGACCGATGGACCGAGCAGGTCAGCTGGCTCGTGCGAGGCGTTGCTGCAGCTCCTCCGCCGCTTCCGTCAGCAGCGGCAGCCGCTGCTTCAGCTCGGCGGCCGGCAGGCGATGCTCGGTGTCGGACAGACTCAGCAGGGCGAGCACCGATCCAGATCTGTCCCTGACCGCGACGGAGATTCCGTTTACCCCGGGGTCGATCTCCCCCACGGTCACCGCATACCCGTCACGGCGTGCGTCCGCGACGACCTTACGGAGACGTTCCGGGTCGACGAGCGTGGCATCGGTCAGCCTCTCCAACGGTCGTTGAAGGACTTCTTCAAGCTCGGATTCCGAGAAACTCGAGAGCAGCAGCTTGCCGTTGGATGCGGCGTGCAGCGGCAGCAGCTTGCCGCGGTAATTGAGCACGAGTGTCGCGTCCGGCGGATCGATCTGGTCGATGGCCACGACACCGCGCCCGTCACCGACGCTGAGCGACACGGTGGCACCCGCCCTGGCCGCCAACCGCTCCATCACCGGGCGCGCCGCGCGTGCAAGTGCAGCGCTGCCCGACCGGGAACTCGCGAGCGCGACAGCCGCGTACCCGATCGCGTACCGCTGGGCAGCGTCACGTTCCACAAGCCGATGGTCCTCCAGCGTGCTGAGCAATCGCCAAGCCGTGGTCCGGTTCATCCCGCAGGCGCCAGCAAGTTGTGCGGCGGTCGGTGGCTCGGGCGCGTCCGCGACGGCTTTGAGCAGCATCACCGCCCGATCCACGGCCTGTATCCGCGATGGCCGCGGCCCGTCGGCGCCCAAGCGGCCGCCAGCGGCCTCGTCCGTCACACCAACCCAACCCAGTGATTCACCATGCGAACAACCGTAGCTGACACCACCACCCTCGGGTCGGGGCTGACCATGCGCGCCTCGATCCTCGACACCGACGGCAATCTGTTCGTTGACGAGGTCCAGCTTGCAGCGCCGAAAGCCGGCGAAGTCCTGGTCCGGATCGAGGCGACCGGACTCTGCCACAGCGATCTGTCGGTGGTGACCGGGAAGATCCCGAGCAAGCTCCCTGCCGTGCTCGGTCACGAGGGCGCCGGCACCGTCGCTGCCGTCGGTCCTGGCGTGCGCCGCATCTCCCCCGGTCAGCACGTCGCGCTCTCCTGGGCGCCGTCATGCGCGCACTGCGAGAACTGCCTGCGCGAGCTTCCGCACCTCTGCACCGACGCGTGGCCGGCGATGTTCGCGGGCGGGCTGCTGGACGGCACCCCGCGGCTGTCGCACAAGGGCGAGCCGCTGCACCACTACTCGCTGCTCTCCTCGTTCGCCGAGTACGCAGTGGTTCCGGAAGCGTCGTGCGTTGCAATCCCGGACGACGTACCGCTGGACGTTGCCGCGATAGTTGGCTGCGCGGTCACCACCGGAGTCGGGGCGATCTGGAACACCGCGCAGGTGCGACCCGGAGATCGCGTCGCGGTGTTCGGCCTTGGCGGCGTCGGGCTCAGCGCGGTGCTCGGCGCGGCAGCAGCCGGTGCCGCGCCGATCATCGCTGTCGATACACAGCCGGAGAAGCTCGAGACCGCACTGAAGCTGGGCGCCAGCGATGCGTTGCTGTGGGAAGCAGACCCTGATGAGATGGGTGAGCGCGTGGCGAACGCGGCCGGCGGCGGCGTGGACTACGCGGTCGAGGCGATCGGCCGCCCAGACACGATGCGAGCAGCGTTTGCCTCCACGCGCGTCCGCGGCGCGGCAGTGCTGGTGGGGATCTCATCCCCCACCGACGAACTCACCCTGCCGGCAATCTCAATCCCACGCATGGAGCGACGGATTCTCGGGAGCATGTACGGGTCCGCGCGCCCCGAACGCGACTTCCCGTTGATCCTCGAGCTCTATCGACGCGGACGGCTCCCGCTCGAGTCCCTGATCACCGACCGGCTGACGCTCGAAGAGATCCCCGCAGGGTTCGAGCTGATGCGGCGCGGAAAGTCGATCCGGACGGTCGTGGAACCACACCGGCAGTGAATGCTCGGCGCCGCGTGCGCGCGCAGTCCGCGGGCGCCCGTGCACCGCTGCCGCCCGCAAGCCGCCGCGCCTGGACCAAAGTGGCGCCGGCCCTGTGGCCGGCGCCCGACGGGCCGCCCGATACCCGACCCCGTAGAGCAGCGCAGCGGCGATCGCGGTTGAACTGACGATCGTCACCAGATACGCGGCGCCGGATCCGGCGGCCTGGGTCAGCGCGCCGGCCGCCAGTGGGAACAGCACCCGAGCGGCAGCCCATGCCGTCGTGACGAGCCCAAATGCAGCCCCGCCGGTTCCATCGCTACTGCTACAGAGCTCATAGGCGACGGTGGTGGCCGCGGCGGCCGGCACCGCCCCCAACATCAATGCCGACACCAGCAGCACGGTGCTTCCACCGAGCACAGCCGGAAACAAAGACAGGGCCAGCATCGCGGTCATCACGGCGTTGATTCGCGTGGTTACCGCGCGCCCACCCAGCCGCGCCTGAACGAGCCCCACGACGATGTAGATACCGGAGTACGCAGTGAACGCGATTCCGATCAGGCCGCTGGAGAGGTGATCGGCGTGCAGACCAGCGGTGATCAGCAACTGGCCCACAGAGGTGACAGCGCCAACGACGACCAACGCCCCGCCAGCCATCACCACGCGCGGACGACGCGCGACCGACAGCAAGCCCGCTGCCGATGTGGGCCGGGATGCGGATTCATCGAGTTCGCATTCCTGATCGGCGCCGGCCGTCCACGTAAATGCGACGAGCGCGGCGGACACGACAGCGGCCGCCGCCGCTGCCACCAGAAACGGCAACTCCACGCCGCCAACCTCGGCCAGCATGCCGCCAAGGGCCGGACCGGCGAGGCTGCCGACCGATGCGCATGTGACGGTGACCGCGACCGCGGCGCGACGCGAGCCGATGCTCGTCACCCAAGCGACCCCGGCCGTCCACACGACCCCAAAGACGAGCCCCATGCCGATCCGCCCAGCCAGGATCACCGGATAGGACGGTGCCGCTTGCGCCGCGCAGCTGACGAATAGCAGCCCGCTCGCCCACAGCGTTAGACGGCGAGCCCCGAGGCGCTCACCGAGCATCCCCGCCGGGACGGATATCAGCAGGGTCGCCACCGCGGGGAGCACCAACAGCACTGCCGTTCCTGAGCTGCTGAGTTGGTAGCGCTCGGTCAGCGTCGGCAGCACCGGCACGATCAGCGCCTGGGCCAGCGCCGCCATCAGGAACAGCGCGCAGAGCGCCCACCAGGTGGCGGAATCCAGCAGATCGCGGACGCGCATGCGAGCGCTGTGGGTGCGCATGCGAGAGATGCGTGAGCTGGACTGGAAGGACATCAAGCAAGATGTTACGATTCGCAAGTAGCCATGTTTTACGAGTTTTTCTCACCGTTGTGATCGGCTCTGTCGATCACAACACGATTGAATTGCGGGGCCTGCGGGCGGTGATAGCCGTTGCCGAAGAGGGCTCGTTCCGCGCCGCGGCGCGCTCGCTCGGTTACACGCAATCGGCGGTCTCACATCAGATCTCGTTGCTCGAGCACGCGCTCGGCACGACCCTGTTCGTGCGCCCCGGCGGGCGCGGAACGGTCGGTCTGACACCCGCCGGAACGGTCGTCTACCGCCGCGCGCTGCGCACCGTCGGTGAGGTCGCAACACTGGTCGCTGACATCGCCGCGATGGAGGAGGGCGAAGTCCCGCGCGTGCGTATCGGGACCTCGCAGACGATCACCACCGAGCTGCTGCCCGCTGCTCTGCGGGCACTCCGCGACCTACGCCCGGACGTCGAGGTCTCACTGCATGAGATGAACGCCGACGCGTCGGTCTACTCGCAGCTGGCCAACGGCGAGCTCGATCTCGCCTTCACGGTCAACCCAAGACCGGACAATCGCATCGTCTCGATCCCGCTGATGCTCTCCCCGTGGGTGATCCTCACCCGCCACGACAGTGAGCTGGCGGCGATAGATTCGCCCTCGTTCGACCTGCTCAACAACCGTGAGTTGATCGCCTGGAACCTGCGTTGGGAGAGCCAACAGGAGCTCGAGCGGGAGTGGAGCGTTCGCGGCATACATCCCCGCGTGCTGTTCCGGACAGACGACAACCTCGCGCTCCAGCGTCTGGTCGCGGCCGGTTATGGCGACGCCTGTGTCGACCGCCTTGCCGCGGTGGGCGTGGTCGAGCCGTCGCTCACCTGGTTTGAGCCGGCCGAGTCACTCACGCCACGCACGATCGCGCTGTGCCACGCGCGCCATCGCGAGCCGAACCCTGCGGCGCTGATCCTGATCGACTCGCTGCAGCACCAGTTCAAGCTCTAAGCGATCGGGTCACCGAGAAGGCAACCGAGGCTGAGCGGATATATATGGCGGCCATGGCAGACCTCGGCAACGGCCGCCACAGCTCTGGAGATATCTCCCGGCATCTCGGAATGACACCCAAAGAGCTCTCGGTTCGACGAGCCGGCCTCATCGACAAGGGCCTCATCTACAACCCCACCGGCACCCAACTGGACTTCACAGTCCCACAGTTCGCCGTATATCTGCGCCGCGTTCATCCATTTGACGACACCGAGCGTCCCGCCCGGGGGCGGCCCCGACGTGCATGACCCCCAAACGCCCGTCTAAAAAACCGTTTAGACACACATAGACGCTGAACGGCCGCGAGGCTGGTGTTCGCAGGCGTGGCAAAGCAGTTGCTGTCGGACGCTCTGGACATTCGGTCGGAAACGCTCGACGGCGGTCCTGATGCTCGGAAAGATCACATGGCGGTGCGTGGCAGATAGCCTCAGCACATCGTGAGCAGCTCCACCAGTAACACCGCCGAGCTCGAGGAGAGCCTGAGTGCTGCGCGGACCCGGCTCGCTGCTCTGAACGCGTCTGATGACGAAGATGCTCGCGATGAGAGGGCATCGTGCCTGGCCAGGATCGGTGGTGCATTGACGCAACTCGGACGGTATGACGAGGCGGCGGAGCCGCTCGATGAAGCCGAGCTGCTGCTTGCACAGATCCCGTACCGCACGTTGACGTTGGCGGCGGTCAGGAGTTGGAAGGCTCATGCGGCGCGTGAGCGTGGCGATCTCGAACAGGCTTTGAGTCTGTTCGAGCAGATCGATCTCGCCGAGATGACGCAACCAGGGTTGGCGTCTTTGAAGGCCCGTGTCGTCATTCACAAGATGCAGTTGCTCGGCCGACTCGAGCGAGTGCCGGAGTGCTTGGACGCAGCGCGATCTGCTCTAGTTGATTTTGCGGAGGTCTCGACACCGGACGGACAGGAAGTCAGAGCCGCCGCGTATGCGCACCAGGCGGTGTCCTGCTGGTGGCTTGGGGATTTCGACCTGGCACTCGACGCGGCCGATCATGCGATCGCTTCACGAACCGAGACCTATCAGCAGACCCGTGATCCTGCGGATCGCCAGTTCGTGGCGAAGCACATGATGTTGCGGGCGAACATCCTTGACGCTCGCGGCGAGCGCACAGCGGCGAGCAAGGCTTTCCTGGACTTCATCGACTACTCACGCGACATTCAGGACGCCACGGTCCGGCGAGACGTCCGCAGGGCGCGCATGCGCCGATTCGGGATCCGTGTCCATGCACCGTACGTTCCAGGTCACGGTTGGCCAGACGGCTGGCCGACCAAGAACGACTAACTGCTGGGACGAACCTGAGCTGTAGGCGCAAAGGCAACGGCGGACTCGCCACTCGCCGCCGATTGCCGTGGGTTGCGCACCTGCCAGCGTGCTCGCACGATGACGACATCATCAACGTCGTCACGAAGGAGTAAGCCATGGAACCCGTTCCGTTACTCGACCGAGCCGGCCGCCGCCGATCACCCGCAACCCTGCCAGCGTTTCATCAAGGACTCCGGCCGGGCAATAAGGGAATGCAATACCCGGCCGACCCGCCAACCATCGAAGAGATCGTCGCGGTGATGATCGCGGCAGGCGACGCGCCGGAAGGAGCGAGACTCCGGGGAGTGATCGTCATCCTCTGGCGGGCAGGACTGCGGATCAGCGAGGCACTCGCACTCGCCGAAACCGATCTCGACACCGAACGCGGCGCACTCCTCGTCCGTCGTGGAAAGGGCGGCAAACGCCGTGAGGTCGGTATGGACCGCTGGGCATGGACACAACTACAGTCCTGGCTTGAGCTCCGGCGAACACTGCCAACCGGACCGTTGTTCTGCATCCTCAGAGGACCAACACGCGGCAAACCCTGCGCTCCCGCAGGCATCCGCTCACAGCTGCACCACGCCGCCCGGGCTGCCGGGGTAAGACGCAGATTCTCCCCGCACCAACTCCGGCATGCTCACGCGGTCGAGATGTCCCGTGAAGGGGTGCCGCTCCAGGTCATCCAGCGTCAACTCGGGCACGCGGACCTCGGGATCACATCCGTGTATCTGCGCGGGATCGATAACACCGAGATCATCCATGCTGTGCACGAACGCGCCGCGCCGATGATCCCCGCGAACGCACGACTCACCGGCCGTATCTGACCAATCGATCATGGATTCGGGCCCGGCACCTGAACTGGCACCGGGCCGGAATCTTGAAAGCGGTGGTCACTCCCTGACCCGTCATCGCGTAGCTCTCGTGGCGTGGCCATCGTGAGTCCAAGCGCGAGGCGCGCGTTTGCTCCGTCGCCATAGGACTCGTTGGGGCTCCGGAACGCGCGACGATCGCTTTTCGGAATTCCGATCGTCCGAGCGGCCGCGAGGCCGGTGATCGCA
>CAVTRM010000002.1:0-22066 GCA_963737115.1 uncultured Actinomycetota bacterium | reverse complement strand
CCTCGCTCACCGAACTTGAATCGCCGCACTTCAAATGACGGCGGTCGGTCACCGTGTCCATGCTTACACTGGCGGTGGAGTGCCGGGAAGACTGGTCGGCGTGCCCTTCGATGGGTTGCTGACCATGTCCCGATTCTCTGACTCTTTTCCCCTCCCCGCTGCGGACCTTCGGTCTGGCTGGTTAGGTCTGCCCACTGGAACGGGGCGTCGTGCCTGACGCGCTACTGGCGATCCTGTTCGTTGCGGCTGCCGGTGTGAGTCTGTCGACGAGTTGGGTGCTCGTGTCGCGGCTGGAACGTGTCGGCGCGCGTGTCGGTCTGTCTGAGGCGCTGTTGGGGATGGTCGCTGCGCTGGCCGCGGACGCGCCGGAGATCTCCAGTGCAGTGACGGCGATGGCCGGCCATCAGTCGCGGATCGGGGCCGGGGTCGTGATCGGCTCAAATGTATTCAACCTCGCCGCGCTGCTGGGTGTCGCGGCGGTGGTTTCCGGTGAGGTTCGTCTGCATCGGCGGGTGATCCTGTTCGAGGGCTTGGTCGCGATCGCGATCGCCGTTGTCTGTCTCGCCGTCACGCTCGGTGGCCCGTCACCAGGGGTCGGTCTGGTGGTGGCTGCCGCGGTGCTGGTGCCCTACGTGGTCGTGTCAGGGGTCAGCGCACGAACGTTGAGCCGGTTTGGTCTCCCGACAGCCTGGGTGAACTGGCTGGCTGGGACGGTGGCGAGTGAGGAGGAGGAGCTACTGCCAGCGATCCATCCGCGTCGCGGTGGATCGCTTGACGTGATTGTCGCCGGGGTCTCGGTGCTGGTTGTTGTCGGGGCGAGTGTCGCGATGGAACAGACCGCGTCAACGCTCGGGTCGCGGCACGGGGTGCCCCAGATCGTCATCGGCGGGTTGGTGCTGGCCGGCGTCACGAGCCTGCCTAACGCTGTCGCCGCGCTGTATCTGGCGGCCCGGGGACGGGGAGCGGCGACGTTGAGCACCGCCTTGAACAGCAACGCGCTGAATGTGACCGCAGGGCTGCTGCTTCCCGGAATGATCGTCGGGCTCGGCGCCCCGTCGGGGCAGGCGACGCTCGTTGCGGCCTGGTACCTGGGCCTGACGGTGGTGACACTGGGGTGCGCGTACAGCGCCAGCGGCCTGCGGCGAGGGCACGGCGCTGTGATCATCGGCGGGTACCTGGCGTTCGTGGCAGCTGTGTTGTTGACCGCGTAGCCGCGCTCGTCTGAACATCTGGCCGCCGTTGCCGCTGCTTCGGCAGCAGCGGGGGCGGTGCCGCCGTCCGGAGAAGCTTCGCATCAGGCGCGCCGCCCTCACTTTCCCGCGGGGTCAGGCGTTGTAAACAGCCTCCAGGTTGTTGCCGTCTGGGTCGAGCACGAACGCGGCGTAATAGTTGGGGCCGTAGTGGGGCCGCGGGCCCGGCTGTCCGTTGTCCGTCGCGCCGGCCGCAATCGCTGCCGCGTGGAAGGCGTCGACGCTCGCCCGATCCGGCGCGGAGATCGCGACGTGAATCCCGGTCGGCTCGAAGTCCGCTGAGTTGATGGCGAGCAGCCCATCCGACTCGCTGCCAAAAGCCGCCAATCCCTCGGCGCCGAACCGGATGCTGTAGCCGAGCGGCGCGAGCGATGCCTCGTAAAACTCGACGAGCGCATCGAACTGTTGTGTTTTGAGACTAATGTGGTCGATCATCCTGAGCTGCCTTTCAAGTAGCTTGAACATTCGCCGGTCATGACGTTGAGCAGATTCTGTGGCCTCCCATAGTGGGAGAGTCAAGCGGAATCGAGTCGCAGTTCAGACAGGCGGCGCGGGTGAGTACTCGATGCCGCGTTTCACCTCGCGCGCCCGCTCCACACCGGCAAGCCTCGCGACCAGGTGCAGCGCCATGTCGATTCCGGCGCTGACACCGGCTGAGGTCATGACGTCGCCGTCATCGACCCAGCGCTCCTCACGCCGCAGTTCGATCGTGGGGTCCGTGGAGTGCAGCTCCTCAAAGGCATCCCAGTAAGTCGTTGCAGGGCGGTCGTGCAATAGACCGGCCGCGCCGAGCACCAGCGCGCCGGTACACACGCTCGCCATGATCTCGGCCGTCTGCCGGCGCTCACGAATCCACTCCAGGTACGCGGGAGCGGCTACCAACGGACGCGTACCGGCGCCACCGGGGTGGATCAGGATCTCGTACTGGGGCGCGTTCTCGAAGCTGTGATGGGCGCCGATCACGAGGCCCTTGGCTCCGGTTACGGGCGCGCCGTCATGAGACGCGGTGCTGATCGTCCACCCGTCCGACGGGTATTGAAGCGTCCAGAACGCGAGCACCTCCCAAGGTCCGACCGCGTCGAGTTCCTCGACCTCATCGAACAGCACTAGACCGATATGCCGGGCTCCGGCTTCTGAGTTGGTTATGGTCATGACCGGTGGTGCGGCGCGCGGAGCTGCGGTTCGTCGCGAATCGACGCTCGATGATGGTTCAGCGTTCGCGGCTCAGTATCCGTATACGGCCGTGATCCGATCAGATTCGACGGCGTCGGACAACGCTCGGTAGTCGAGTTCGTTCTGGGCCGCGTAGGCCTTGCTGAACTCAACTATCGCGCGGTCGAACACATCGCCGTTGCCCAGATACGAGGCGATCGCGATCCGGTCACCGGAGCGCGCGTGTGCGCGCGCCAGCGTCCAGCCGCAGAGGCGGCCATAGAGCATCATGCCCTCTGGAACCATCTGGTCTGCGTCGAGCGAAGCCTTCCAATCCTTCAGCTGACGCAAGTAGAAGTCGCGCTGGACCCCGTCGAGCCCAACCGGGCCGTCCAGCCAGCCGAGGAATATGTCGCTGGAGCTCTGCATCAAGCGCTGACCGACCACGACCCGCTGGCCGTGGCTTTCGTAGGCGCTCGCCCCCACGAACTCCTCCAGCACCGATGCCTGCGCCTCCTTGGCCTGCAGGAACAGCGGATCGTCACCATCGCGCCCGGTCATCAGCGCGATGAACGCACGCGTCCCGACGCTACCGACGCCCACGACCTTCATCGCGAAGTCGCTGATCTGATACTGCTCGAGCAACACGCGCCGATCGCCGCCAAGCGTGTCGCCATAGCGGCCCATCAGGTCGGACAGGTAGGCGATGATCTGGTCGCGGTTCAGCGACACGAACTGTTCGGCCGGCACAATCAGCGGCGGTTGGTTGACGATCTGGGCACGGCCGTCGACCACCGTCGTTAGCTTTTTGAACGCAGTCATGCTGTCGCGCGTCCGTGCCTTGGCAATCGCAGCCTTGGTGCGCTTCAGCGACCTGGTAGTGAACTGCGAGACGTAGTCCGGCAGCATCGCCTCGAGTTCGGCCCGTGCGTACCAGACCTCCAGATTCGTCATCGTCGCGAAAGTGTTCATCGCAATCCGGTACTGCTTGACCATCTCCTGGACGATCTCGTCCTGGATTTTCGCTTTGAAGTCGTTGTTGCGGGCAGCGATCAGCAGGCTGGCCGCGAGCCGTTTGACATCCCATTCCCAAGGTCCTGGAAGCGTCTCGTCAAAGTCGTTGATGTCGAACACCAGCCTGCGCTCCGCGGACGCGAAGGCACCAAAGTTCGACAGATGCGCGTCGCCGCAGCACTGCACCATGAACCCGGAGTTGGGTGTATGCGAGAGATCGCTGGCCATGATCAGCGCCGCGCCGCGGTAGAACGTGAACGGAGAGACCAGCATGCGGCCATAGCGGATCGGGACGAGGTCGTGCACGCGTGTGGCCGCCTGGCGCTGCAGCAGGTCGATCGGGTCCGGACGATCAGGCGCCGGTTCATACGCGGCATGGCTCCTGCGCGGGACGCGCGCACGGGCGGCCTTGCCCATCTCTACCCGCTCCGCGACCGTGTGGTACTTGGAACCGTCGTAGCGTTTACTCGCTTCGCTGATCGCTTGGTCGATCGAGGCCGTGGATGTCATCGCGCCTGCTCCCTCTAGAACGGCGCCCGTGCCCCCTTGGGCGCCGACGCCGGGTCTTATGAATGCCCCGCTCGGCCCGCACCGAAGGCCTCGACCGAGTGTGAACTGAGTCACTATAAGTGATGATCGGGCGCGCGACAACGGTGTGCGCACCGGCGTCGGCACTGGTATCGACACTCCGCCCTTACCATGGGGCGATGAAGCGAACTCACAAGACCAAGCCGGGAACGCCCGCTCCGCAGGCAGAGGCGTCTTCAGACCTCGCGACCAAGCTCGCTAACGCCGAGCGTCAGATCGAGCACATGCAGGTAGCGCTCGAGCAGGCACGGCGCGCTCTGCAGACGGCCCAGCAGGTGGACGCAGTGGTGGAACGTGCACGTAAGCCGCTGATACGACTAGCGGTCGCGGCGGCGATATTCGCGGTCGCGGCGGTGGCTACGCGGGCAATCGTGAAACGCGAAGACCACGATCACTAGCAGCCGCCAGAGCCCCCGGGCAGTGTGCACCGCTACGGCCAGCGACTGCGACCAAAGTCGCATTACGGCGCGCTGAATTTCATCCTCACGCCCGATTGGACTCGGCCCGCTGGCAGGCGACAATAGGATCCGATGAGCTACGAGCCTGAACGCCGCGGCGCGAGCACCGCGACCAACCGGCGTGGCGAACTCGGAGATCTCCATATGACCGGCCAGCTCGAAGCGCAGCTGCCGATCGTCGGGCGTTACTTCCCGGCGCCAGTGGCCGCCAAGGTCCCGGAGATCATCGTGCTGTTCTGGGTCGCCAAGATCCTCACCACAGCCGGCGGCGAGGTGACCTCCGACTGGCTCAAGAACTGGGGCAATTTCGGCGGCGGTGGCACCGAGGTCGCGCTTTTCGTGATCGCACTGGTATGGCAGTTCTCGACACGGCGCTACAAGGCCTTTGCGTACTGGTCGCTGGCGTTCGCGATCGCGATCGGCGGCACCGGGCTGGCGGACTTCATGCACCTCGATATGCACATCCCCTACATCGGGACCACGATCCTCTGGGCGGTGGTGCTCGCGATCGTGTTCCGAACCTGGTACCGCATGGAGGGCACGCTGTCGATCCACAGCGTCGTCACCCAGCGCCGCGAGGCGTTCTACTGGGCCACGGTGTTCGCAACCTTCGCGCTCGGAACCGCTGCCGGGGATTTGACCGCAACCAGCCTCGGGCTTGGCTACTTCGGATCGGGAATCCTATTCCTGGTCCTTTTCCTGCTGCCGGCCATCGGCTGGCGCTGGTTCGGGCTCAACCCGATCACCGCGTTCTGGACCGCCTACGTGCTGACCCGTCCCCTGGGCGCCTCGTTCTCGGACTGGATCAGCAAGCCCGCAGCCCTCACGGGGCTGGGCTTTGGCAACGGCCGCACGGCGATCCTCTGTGCATTCCTGGTGTTCCTGGTAGTGCTCTACCTGGCAATCAAGAAGCCGGATATTCAACGCGTGACGCAGCGAGCCGCCCGGCCCCGCGCCGCGACCCCCGCCGGCCGGCTTTCCGAGCGCGCGTAATCGCGTGTCGCGAGCGCGATCGCGTCTCGCCTGCGCTCCAGCGGACTTAGCCGGCTACAGATCGGATCGACGCAAAGCGCCGAGCCGAGGCGTCAGTGGGAGGACTGCCCCGCCGCGCCGCGCGTGAAGGTCGTGATCAGCGGCCGCAGGTAGTTCTCGGCCAGCGCCCGCACGTCATCGTCGGTCTTCAACGGCACCGTCGATTCGGGCGTGAGCACGAACGAGATCACCATCCGCGTGAGCATCTCGCTGAGCATGTCGAGCTGCTCGGCGCTGAGGCGGATCTGGACAGCATCCGGCTGGCTGCGCGCAAACCCGGTGACAAAGTCGCGACCGAGCTCGATCACCGGTGCTCCCTGAGTGGTGAGCAACGGCAGGATCAGCTGCGGCTCGTCGTGCAGCAGGCGCTGCAGGAGCGCGTGCTGGCGCAGCCAGGTCAGCGCGAACACAACTCCCTCAACGACGCGGTCGTCAAACCGTTGGTATTGCGCCACGACCTCGCCGACCTGGGTCATGAAAGCCCGCATCTCGCGCAGCAGCACGGCCTCGACGATCGCCTCCTTGCCGGGGAAATGGCGGTAGACGGTGACGCGTGAGAGCCCCACGCGTTTGGCCAGCCGATCAACGGTAAAACGGCGTAGACCGTTGTCGGAGATGTCCGCCAGGGCGGTGTCGAGAATCCGCTCCGGGGAGCCTTCGACGCGCTCCTCGGCAGCCTCTTCAGCGGTCGGAGTAGAGCGCAACTTGTCGAGAATCCGCCGTGACTGCTTGCCGTCGCCCGTAACGCTCACAGGCCGAATGTACCAACCGGCCGCCTCAGCTCACAGCGCTCAGCTCCGCTTCGGCGAGGATCAACCGTGGCCGCAAACCGCGCGGACGTCAGAATCAAGCTGTGCTAACTGTTTTCGGAGCTTGCGCGGTGACGTTCATGATGGTGATGTATGCGCTCGAGAAGCGTGACCGCGTCTACATACTTGCGTTTGCCGGCGGGTGTCTGCTGTCCAGCGCCTACGGGTTCCTGGCCGGCACCTGGCCGTTTGGTGTGGTCGAGGCGATCTGGGCGGCCGTGGCGGTCAGACGCTACTTCCAAGAAGTGGCGTGAGCCGCCGCTGATCAGGTCAGTAGTACCGTCAGCGCCCGCGCTGAGTTCTTGGCCAGCGCCACCGCGCGCGGGATCTCAGCGGCGGGCAGCGCGTCGGGGGTCCCGCGCACAGCCAGGGCGAAACGCGCCACCTGCATGCGGTCGAGGATCGGCACAGCTACCGTCCTCACCCCCGTCGCGGACTCACCGTCGTTGATCGCGTAGCCGACGGTGCGCACGCGATCGAGCTCGTGGGCGAGCCGTGCCGGATCGGTGATCGTGCGCTCGGTGCTCGGTGTCAGCGGCGTCAATCCGGTCACCCGTGCGGGACTGCCGCTGCGGCCCCAGGCCAGCAGCACCTTTCCGAGCGCGGTGGCGTGCAACGACCGGCGGATCTCGCGCTCGCCGGTCCCGAGCGGCGAGCCGCTGCCCGCGAGCGAGCCGTTGGCTGCGAGCGAGCCGTTGGCCTTGCGCGAGCCGCCAGTCGCGGCGGGAACGCCGTTCGCAAACGAACCGTCGTTCGACAGCGACGGGCCGTTCATAAGTGAGCTGCCGGCCACCAGCAGTACCGAGTCGCCACTGCGAATCGCGAGGTCGGCGGTTGCGCCGGTGACGCGCGTGAGCCGTCCGAGTTCGGGGCCTACATGCTGCAAGCCTCGGTGGCGATAGGAGACCAGGCCAAGCTCGAGCATCGCTGGACCGAGCTGGTAGCCGCTGCCAACCGGCTCCAGAAACTGCTGGTCGGTCAGCGTCCGCACCAGTCGGTGCGTGGTTGAGGTCGGAAGCTGCAGCCTGCGGGCGATTTCGGCCGGGCGCAGGATCGCGCCTTCCTGCCCGAAGCAGCGCAGCACGGCCAGCGCGCGTTCAAGTGATCGTGTGGGATTCGCTGTCGTCATCGTGGGACGCACGGGCAGCGAGTCGGGCGTCGACCCGACGGTGGGGCTCGAGTTGGCACTCATCGTGTCCCATTCTATGGGATATCCCATAGAGTTGATTGACTTTGTTGCTTATGTATTGGTCGTGGATGATTTCAAGACACTCTGGTTTACCCGTTGCCCGGTGCCGACAGCGACCGGGATCGCCGCGGACCGCGGCTGGTTCGATGACCGCTTTGGACCCGATGGGATCACGGTCCGCTCACTCCAGGACCTGCGCGCAGGCGCGCCTGCCGGCGCCGGTCAAGCGCCGGAGCAGCGCCCGGGACTTGCCGATACCCACTACACGCACGAGCTCCCCACTCTGATCCGCGAGGGCGGCAACGTACCCGCGCTGTGGGCCGCGTCACGCGGCGAGCCTACGCGCCTCATCGGCCTCACCTGGATCGAGGAACACCAGCGGATCCTGACCCGTCCGGACGTCGACCTCAGCGATCCGGGCAGGCTCAGAGAGCTGCGCCTGGCGATCCCGGTCCATCAGGTCCAGATCGACTTTTGGCGGGCGATGGCGCTGAGCGGGTTCGCCGGCGCGCTGGCGCTCAGCGGCACGGCGCTCGATCACGCCCGGCTTGTGGAGATCCCCGCCGACCCCGAGCTCGGACAGTGGGGCTCGGAGCTGCAGGCGTTGGCCGGCGGCGTCGTCGACGCCGTCTACGTGAAGGGTGCGGTCGCAGTCGCGGCGGCGGAGCGCTTCGGTGCCATCACGGCCATCAACCTCGACCAGATCCCGGACCGGAGGCTGCGCGTCAACAACGGAACGCCGCGGCCGATCACGGTCCATCAGCGGCTCGTGGATGAGCATCCTGAGATCGTCACTGGTTTCCTTGAGGTACTTGATCGCGCGGCCGACTGGGCCCGCGATAACCCCGACCAGCTCAGCCGCATACTCGCCAGCGAAACCGGCTCGGCCGCTGCCGGCGTCGCAGCCGCCTACCGGCACAGCGACCTTCACCCCGAACTTTCCGAGGAGCGTCTGGATCTGCTTGCTCAGCAAGCGGCGTTCCTCCACCAACAGGGCTTCCTCGCGCGTCCAGTCGACGTATACGACTGGGCGCTCGTACTCGACAAGACAGGAGAACTCGTATGAAACCGTCCTTCCGCCACCGTCGATTCATCTGGCTGCTGGCCGCGATCGTGACCGCAGTCGCCGTCGCGGCGTGCGGCGGCTCGGGCGGTTCCGCCAGCACCGGCAACAAGTCGGTGAGCGATACCCCCAGCAACAGCAAGGCTGCTGTTGTCGTCCGGATACCCGATCCCGGCAACTCAGGACCACTGGCAGTCGGCAAGAAGGACGGCTCGCTGGCCAAGGCATTGGCCGCGGTTGATGCGAAGGTGCAGTGGGTTGGAAGCGCCGGTCCGTTCGCGCCCGCAGCGCAGGAGATGGACGCAAACGAGCTGGACATCGCCCAGGGTTCGATCACATCCGCAGTCACCGCGCTGGCCCAGAAGCCGGGCTTCGAGCTGTTCGCCCAGAACCTCCCCGACCTCTATGGGGAAGGGATTCTGGTCAAGAACGGCTCATCGATCAAGAACATCCATGATCTGATCGGCAAGAAGGTGGCTGTCAACCAGGGCGGCACCGGTCAGTACCTGCTGCTGAAGGCGCTGGCAAACGCGGGGATCCCGGCGAGCAAGGTTCAGCAGGTCTACCTGCTGCCGCCGGAGACCTCGCCGGTGTTCAATTCCGGTCAGGTACAGGCGTGGGCTACCTGGTCCACCTACTCGATCGCGGCGTTGGCAAACGGTGCTCACTTTGTGGAGCGCTCCGGCCAGTTCGGCTCGCAGAACTACTCGGTCTGGGCGGTGCGCAGCGGCTTCGCCAAGCAGCACCCGCAGGTGCTCGCCGCGCTTTATCACTACCTGCATACCGAAACGCTGAAGGAGATCGCCAACCCGACCGCATTCGTGAACGTGTTCACCAGCAGCGGACCGGAGGCGCTCACCCCGGCCGAGATCAAGGTCAACAAGTACGTCTCGTCCAAGGGCGCGACCGTAAATCCGATCTCGAGCACGGATCTGAAGAACTTCGAGTCAGTGGCCAAGTTCTTCCACACCCAGAAGATCACCCCGACGCTGGTCAACGTCGCACCGTACGTGGTCAGCCCGACCTCCTGATCGCTGCGACGAGAAGTGACTCATGACTGACCTAACAGTCCTGCCAAACGAGACACCCGCGTACGAGCAGCTGGTGACCCCACGACCCGTCGGCTCGGTCAAGCGCCGCGGTCGTGGGGCGTCGCTGGCGCTGCGGCTGCTGGGTCCGCTCGTGCTGCTCGGTCTCTGGTGGCTGGCCTGCGCGACCGGGGTGTTCAGCCCCACCACGCTGTCGTCGCCGCAGACGGTCGCAAAGGCTGCGGCGAACCTGTGGAGCAGCGGCCAGCTCCCGACAGCCCTTGGGGTGTCGCTCGAGCGCGCCGCGCTCGGGCTTGCGCTCGGAGTCAGCGCGGGCCTGATCCTTGGGGTTATCACCGGCTTCTGGAAGCTCGGTGAGGAGCTGCTCGACTCCCCCATGCAGCTGCTGCGCGCAATCCCGTTCCTGTCGCTGGTGCCGCTGTTCATGGTCTGGTTCGGGATCGGGAATACAGCGCGTGTGCTGCTGATCGCGGTCGCCACCGCGTTTCCGATGTACGTCTCCACGTCCGGCGGCGTACGCGCAGTCGATCCCAAGCTGATCGAGGCGATCCGCACCTTTGGCGTCGGGCGCATGGAGATGGTGCGCGCCGTCGTGCTCCCAGGTGCGCTGCCGTCGATCCTGTCGGGCCTGCGGCTGTCGATGACACTGAGCGTGATCGCGCTGATCGCCGCTGAGGAGATCAACTCGACCTCCGGGATCGGGTATTTGATGAATCAGGCACAGGCCTACTCGCGCACCGACATCCTTACCGTCTGCGTGCTGATCTACGCGCTGCTCGGTATCAGCGCCGACATGATCGCGCGCCTGCTCGAACGAATCCTGATGCCTTGGAGGAGGAGCCGATGATCGCTGTCCACCTAGACCAGCTCAGCAAGGGCTTCGGCGAACGCCGCGTCCTCGATGGGATCAACCTCGACATTGCGCGCGGCGAGTTCGTGGCGTTGCTCGGAGCAAGCGGCGCTGGAAAAACCACGCTGCTGCGGATTCTGGGCGCGCTCGACAGCGCCGACTCGGGCACGGTATTGGTTCCTGAGAACCGCACGATCGTCTTCCAGGAGCCGCGGTTGATCCCATCCAAGCGCGTACTGGCGAACGTCACCGTCGGACTTCCGCGCAGCGCCGACTCCGAGGGAGCGCACGCACTGTCCGAGGTGGGCCTCGCCGCCCACAGCCGCGCGTGGCCGCACACGCTCTCGGGCGGTGAGGCCCAGCGTGTCGCGCTTGCCCGTGCGCTCGTGCGGGAACCCGATCTGCTGCTGCTGGACGAGCCGTTCGCGGCGCTCGATGCGCTCACCCGTCTGAAGATGCAGGATCTGGTGTCGTCGCTGATCGCCAAGCACCAGCCGGCGGTGCTGCTCGTCACCCATGATGTCGAAGAGGCGATCCGACTCGCCGATCGGGTGGCGGTTCTGCACAAGGGCCGGCTGGTCACCGACGAGCACGTGAGCGCGGCGCGACCACGTGACCCCGCGGATCCCGCGTTTACGCGCCTGCGGCGCAAGCTGCTGACGGATCTCGGAGTGGAACTGCCGCCCGAGAACCCGCGCGTCGAAGTCGTCCCGGAACGCGAGCGCGAGCTCGAGGCGGTGAGCTCATGAGGCTGCACCTGAACGTTCCGGCGCGAGCCGCGGCTTCGACGACGCTGCCAGCGTTCATCACCGATGTACGCCCCGCGGCCGCCGGCTACCTGCCGTATCAGGCAGCGCGACTGGCCGAGCTGGCCGGGCTCGCGGGTGTGAGCGTGAGCTTTGAGCCAGCCGGGCTCGACCCACTGGTGCTCTCCGGCGCGCTGCTCCGCGAAACCCGCAGCATTCAGATCCGCAGCGACCTGCTGCCGGGGTCCAGCAGCCCGGTCTACGCCGCCAAGGTCGCCGCCTCAGTGCAGCGCTTCAGCGGCTCGCGGCTTGCATGGCACGTGGCCGTGCTGAGCGATCCGCATACCGCCCGTGCTCAGGGTGACTTCCTGACAGGCGACGAGCGTTACGCGCGAGCCGCCGAGTTCCTCACCATCGCCCGCCGCGTGTTTGACCAGCGCGGAGTCGACCTTGAGGGCGAGTTCTTCGCGGTTGCCGGCGGCGGGCTGCCGGAGTCTCCGCGATCTCCTCGCAGCTTTCCGCGGATCTACACCAGCGGCACCGGCGCTGCCGCGCTCGAGCTCGCGGCTGAACACGCGGACGTGCATCTGCTTGGTCCGCTCGACGATCCTGCGCTGCTGCCCGACGGGCTCGCGTGGGGCGTGGAACTCGATTTCAGCGAACTATCCGCGCTTCCCGAGCTGGCGCGGCGCGGCGCGGTCGAAGCATTCATTACCGGCGCCGACCCGATCGCTACTGCGTTCGAGCTGGCCGAGCTTGGCCAGACCACCACTGACAGCGTTGAGGTGACGCGATGACCGTGGACATTTACTGGCGGATCGCGATGGAAGGCGATCCGCACTCACTGCGGACCTCGAGCATCACCCGGGGCGGCTTCGGACCGGCCGGGTACGCGCCGCGCGGGCCGCGGGCCGCGGAGCTCGCGGCGGATCCCCAAACTCCGCTCGATTACATGCTCGAGGTTGCGCGCGCGACCGAAGCGTCGGGTTTCGTCGGAGGGCTGATGCCGTCGTTCCCATCGACCGACGACCCCTGGGCCGCGGCGTCGATGCTGGCTCCACAAACCAGCTCTTACCGCTTCATGATCGCTTTCCAGCCGGGTTTCATGCACCCGGTCGCAGTCGCGCGGATGTCCGCCACATTGCAGCTGCTGAGCGGCGGCCGCGTCGTCTACAACATCATCTCCGGAGGCGGCGGCCCGCAGCAGCTGTGGTGGGGCGACAAGGTCGACCACGACGACCGCTACGCCCGCACCGCCGAGTTCCTCGAGGTGCTGCGCGGGGTTTGGCAGCCGGGCGCCGACTTCAACCACGACGGACGCTTCTTTCGCGTGGCGGGCGGCGGCCTGCCCGAGCAGCTAGCGGCCCAGCCGTTTCCTGAGATCTTCTTCTCGGGCTCATCACCCGCCGCGATCGATGCCGCCGGGCGCCACGCGGACTACTACCTCTCATGGCTCGAACCGTTTGAGGCGCTGACGGCGAAGTTCGACGCAGTCCGCCACCACGCACGCTCCCAGGGCCTGAAGCCGCCCAAGTTCGCGGTGCGTATCGACGTACTTGCACGCGCCAGCGAAGAACAGGCCTGGGCGGAGATCGAGGCAGGCTGGGCCTCCGCCAACCGCCGCGCGATCGAGCACAACGGCGACTCCGTCGGTGCCCGGCGGGCGCGGCAGTTCGCCGCCACAGCCGGCTCATCCACGGTCGCGGACGCGGCGGCCGGCCGTGCCACGGCGCTCGCTCCCACGCGAGCCGATGACTACCGCGCGCTCGAGGTCGAACCCGGTGTCTGGGGCGGTTTTGACCAGCTGCGCCCCGGGCCTGCCTTCGGGCTCGTGGGTAGCTATGCGCAGGTCGCGGAGCGGCTGAACGAACTCATGAACCTCGGTGTCGACGCATTCATCCTCGCCGGCGTGCCGCATCTGGAGGAGGCACGCCGCGTCGGCAGACATGTCTTACCACTACTGAAAGGACGCGACTGATGTCAACACGTGTTGGGTATTTCCCGCAAAACAATTCACTTTGGGTACTGCGCCAGCGCGGGATCCTCGAAGGCCGTATCGCGGTTGAATGGGTAGACCTGCGCACGCTTTCAAACGTGCGGGTCGATCCGCAACGGGGCCTGCCGTCAGCGCATGGCGACCACCTGTTTGACGGCGGCTACGACTTCATCGGAACCGGCGCCACCCCGCCGATCACCGCCCAGGCCAAGGGGCACGACATCGTCTACGTCGCCGTCTCTGGTCCGCGTTACGAGAACGGCCGTCTGGTGGTCAAAGCCGACTCCCCGATCCAGTCCGTTGCCGATCTGCGCGGTAAGCGGATCGGGCTCGGTCACGGGTCGTGGCAGACGACGCTGGTGCTGATCGCGCTGCAACAGGCCGGTTTGCGCTGGCAGGACATCGTGCCGGTCGACGTCTACGACGACGCCGCCGGGCAATTCCTCAGGGGCGAGATCGACGCCTGGGTGGGCTCCTACCCGTCGCTCACGCGGGTCGAGCGCGAGACCGAGGTCCGCACGCTGGTGGAGACGCCCGAGCTGTTCACCCACCGCTCGCTCTGGTTCACGCGCCGCGACTTCGCGCAGTCGCAGCCCGAGGCGCTGCTCGCGATCGTGCGCTCGCTACAGGATTCGGACCGCTGGATCACCGAGAACTACGCCGCCGCCGCCGAACTGTTCCCGGGCGAGGACCAAGCCGCATGGGAGCATGCGCTGCGCACGCGTCCGTGGGGTCTTGAGCCGCTGACGACCGCGTTCGTCAGCGAGCAGCAGCGCGCCGCCGACCTCTACTACGAGAACGGCCTTGTCGAGCGCCGGATCGACGTAGCCGATGCCGTGCTGCCGCAGATCAACGAGCTCGTCGAGAGCACTCGTGGCGCGGCAGCGAGTACCGTCCAGCCCCCAACGGGCGCCTACGCGTAACCACCAGATCCGGGTCCGCCTACGAGCGGCGCTTACGCCTAACCGCCAGACCAAGCACCGCCTCCGAGCCAAACGTCTTGGAGGCGGTGCCTGCGGTGGTACCATACGTCGATGGTCAAGACCACCGTCTACCTTCCTGAGGATCTGAAGTACGCGCTGACACGTGTCGCCGAGCGCCGCGGTGAGTCCGAGGCCGAGCTGATCCGCGTCGCGATCATGAGCCTGGTTGAGTCCGAGCCACACCCGAAGCCCCGCGCAGGCATCATCAGCGGGGGGCGGGGAGACATCGGGCGGCGGACAGACGAGTTGCTCGCCGGATTCGGCGACCAGGAGTAGTGCTGATCTGTGACACAAGCGGGCTGGTCGCGTTCTTTGACGCAAGCGAGCCTGACCACCAAGCAACGGTCCGGTCGGTCATGGAGGACCACGGACCGCTTGTGGTGTCACCGTATGTTCTGGCCGAGCTCGACTACCTGATCTCGAACCGCTTGGGCGTCGACAACGCGTTACTGGTGCTCGGCGATCTCGGCAGCGGTGCATGGGAACTGCCGGCGATGACGGCACCAGAGCTACGCGAGGCCGCCGGCGTGATCGAGCGATACCGCGATCAGGCGATCGGACTCACCGACGCGTCACTGGTCGTACTGGCCGAGCGCCGTCGCACTGACCGCCTCCTGACACTCGACCACCGTCACTTCTCGCTGCTGAGGACCAGCAGCGGCAAGCCGTTCACCCTACTGCCGTGAGGTACGCGGAAGGCTCAGGCGAGCCCGGCGGTACGGGTGGTCTCGTCCTGGAAGGGCGGGTAGTTCTCGGTGAGCAGCATCAGGTAGGCGTCCGAGCGCGCGACGTAGCTGGCACCGAGCACCATCATCTCGTAGAGCCCGCGCGGCAGCCGCCCGGTGATCACGATCACGAACCACGCGAAGAAGGCGGCGATCTCTAGCAGCCCGCTGAGCACGTAGCGGATCAGCAGCAGCGGGATCGCGAGGATGATGCGGAAGAACGTGAGCAGCCGGCTATACCTGGGCAATGGCCCCTCGAACCCCATCTGTACCGGATAGGCGGTGTTGTCAGGGGTGAATGGCGGGTAGGGATCGCAGAGCAGCAGCGAGTAGCAGGTGACCTGCGTCGCGACCGTCAGCCAGCCGGCCACGAATTTGTACATCGCCGGTGGATAGCGGCCGGTGATCACGATCGCGAACCAGGCGCCGATCACCGCCAGGCCGGCGGCGATTCCGTAGAGCATGACCCAGATGAACGCCGGGATCGCCAATAGCAGCCGGAAGAACGCGGTCAGCCGCTTGCGCGGCTGCTCGTACTCGACGGTGAATGAAACGGGATATGACACGACACTCCCCTTTAGTCTCGGACCTGACCTGAACCCTATATCGGGTCACGGACGCTGGCAAGCGTCACGGTCACGGACGCTGGCAAGCGCCCTGTCGACGCTCGCACGCACCATCCCCTACAGCGCTGCCGCGAGCCGTGTTCCCTGGTCGATCGCGCGTTTGGCGTCGAGCTCGGCGGCAACGTCGGCGCCACCGATCAGCTCGGCCTCGATCCCGGCTGCGGCGCAGGCCTCGTGCAGTGCGCGGTTGGGCTCCTGGCCGGTGCAGAGCACCACGTCGTCGACCTTCAGCACGGCCGGTTCGCCGTCCACGGTGTAGTGCAGCCCATCGGCGTCGATCTTGTCGTAGGCGACTCCGACGACGGTCTTCACGCCGCGATGACGCAGCTCGATGCGGTGAATCCAGCCGGTGGTCTTGCCGAGCCCGGCACCGGGCTTGGTGTCCTTGCGCTGCAGCATCGTGATCGCTCGCGGACTGTGCTTGGGCGTCGCAGGCTTGAGCCCGCCAGGCTCGGCCTGCTCCTGGTCGACGCCCCAGCTGTCCAGGAATGCGCGCACGTCCAGCGAGGTCTCCTCCCCCGGATCCGACAGATACTCGGCGACGTCGAAACCGATCCCGCCGGCGCCGAGAATCGCGACCGACTCACCGACCGGCGCCTTGTCGCGCAGCACGTCCAGGTAGCTGAGCACGTTGGTTCCCTGCTCGCCGGGAATCCCGGGGATGCGCGGGGTGACGCCGGTCGCCATGATCACGTGATCGAAGCCGTCGAGGTCTGCGACCGTCGCCTCGGTGTTCAGGCGCACGTCGACGTTGTGATGCTGCAGCTGGTAGCTGAAGTAGCGCAGCGTCTCGTTGAACTCCTCCTTGCCGGGGATCTGCTTGGCCACGTTCAGTTGTCCGCCGATCTCAGCGGCGGCCTCGAACAGTGTCACCTCATGCCCCCGTGAAGCCGCCGTCACCGCCGCGGCCAGGCCGGCTGGTCCGGCGCCGACCACAGCCACGCGCCGCGAAACGGTGGCCGGCTCGATCTTCAGTTCGGTCTCGTGGCAGGCGCGCGGGTTCACCAGACAGCTGGTGAGTTTGAGGTTGAAGGTGTGGTCAAGGCAGGCCTGGTTGCAGCCGATGCAGGTGTTGATCGCGTCCGCCTGCCCCGCTGCCGCCTTGTTCACGAATTCGGGGTCGGCGAGCCACGGGCGCGCCATCGAGACCATGTCCGCGTAGCCCTCGGCGATCAGCTGCTCGGCCTTGTCCGGGGTGTTGATGCGGTTGCTGGTGATCAACGGGACCTTGACCTCACCCATCAGCCGCTTCGTGACCCAGGCCCAGGCGCCGCGCGGGACCATCGTCGCGATCGTCGGGATCCGCGCCTCGTGCCAGCCGATGCCGGTGTTGATGATCGTCGCCCCCGCGGCTTCGACGCCCTTGGCCAGCTGCACCACTTCCTCATGGCTCGACCCGTCGGGGATCAGGTCGATCATGCTGAGCCGGTAGATGATGATGAAGTCCTCACCGGCAGCCTCGCGAACAGCCGCGACGACCTCGAGCGGGAAGCGCATGCGGTTCTCGTAGGGTCCGCCCCAGGCGTCGGTGCGCTTGTTGGTGTGGCGCACGATGAACTCGTTGATCAGATATCCCTCCGAGGCCATGATCTCGACGCCGTCGTATCCGGCCTGCTTTGCCAGGCGCGCGCAGTTGGCGTAGTCGGCGATCGTCTGCTCAATCTGCTCGTCGGTCAGCTCGTGCGGCGGGAACGGCACGATCGGGGCCTGTATCGGTGACGGCGCGACCACCTCCTGGTGGTAGCCGTAGCGCCCCGAGTGCAGGATCTGTAGCGCGATCCGGCCGCCGTTTTCATGCACCGCCGCGGTGATCTGACGGTGCGGTTCGGCCTCTTCGGAGGTGTTCAGCTTCACCCCGCCCGGGTACAGCCGGCCCTCGCTGTTGGGCGCAACGCCGCCGGTCACGATCAGCCCTGCTCCGCCGCGCGCACGTTCGGCATAGAACGCGGCCATCCGCCCAAACCCGCCGGGAACCTCCTCAAGACCGACATGCATCGACCCCATCAGTACCCGGTTCGGCAGCGTCGTGAACCCCAGGTCCAGCGGCGCCAGCAGGTGCGGGTAAGGGCTGGTCGTGGTCACGGGCGGTCTCCAATCCTCAGGTCTCAGAAGCGCCGTCGGTCTGACGGAACTTTCGGACCGGATCGTAACCGCCCGCGCCGTTCACATTGGGACGCTGATCACTCAGACCGGATCGCCGAGTGATCAGCGCGTTAGTCACTCAGGACGTCGCGGTCGCCAAACTCACTGGCCGGGCCAGTCGGGGCCGACACCGCCCTTCACCAGCACCTTTGGAGTTCCGCCGCCGAATGGGATCGTCGCGACGTGCCCGTTGTTGGACGGCGCCTCGAAGGCTCCGTAGTCGATCAACAGCGTGCTGCCGTTGGACGAGATCCCGTAACCGGTGACGATCTCGTTCTTGACCACGACCGCTTTCGCCGCGCCGGTGGTCACGTTCACCGTGTACGCGTCGTCCTGATCGGTCCCGGCCCAATCGGCGATCAGCAGCTTGCCGTTGTCGGACGCCGCAATCGGCACCAGTCCCTCGGCGAGCTTGCTCGGGTGGGTGTGGGTGATCTGCTTGATGCTGCCGTTGCGGAAATTCATCAGCTGGTACTCGGGCGCGTTGTTACCGCGCAGCGTGATCCCGTCGAAGATGATCCCGTTGCGGGTCCACAGCGGGTTGGCGAGGCGGCGGCCCGAGATCAGCGTGCTGATCGTCGCCGAGCTCTTGCCGAACTTCATCTCCTTCAATGTCGTCTTGGCCGTGAGCGTTTCGGAGCTCGCGGTCACGAACACCAGCGCGTCGGCCGTCGGTGAGAAGCTCGCGCCCTCAACCAGCCCTGTGGTGGAGGCGACCAGCTTGCCGCTGGGCGCGGCGATCACATCCAGGCCATTTTTGGTCTTACCGCCCACGAACTTGGTCCAGCTGACCGCAACCATGTCCGAGCCGTGCGACCACGACAGCGGAGTCACCTGCTCCTTTGAGATCTCGGAGACGTGGCTCAACACACCGCCACCGGCGCCGTAGAGGATCATCCCGTTCAGCTTTGCGCCAGCGGCGGCAACGTACTTGCCGTTCGCTGAAAGCAACGGCATCTGGCCGTTACCCAGATCGTGGCGGCTGGTTCCGGCCGCCGACGCGGACCAGACCTGCGGCGTGGGGAAGGTCGGGTGCTGCTTGGTACCGCGCTCGGGATCGGTTGCGTAGACCAGGCCAGCTGTAGCGCTCGCTGCCTGGCTGTGGATTGCGCCGCTGAGTACTGCGTCACTTCGTGCCGCGCTGGCTAGCGACGCAAACACCAAAGCCAGCGGCACGAGGCCCCAAAGGAGCCACCGGAAACTACGAGGGCGTCTCATGTGGCGACCGTACCACCGGCCCGAGCGGCTGTCCATCACCGCGGTCGGGTGCGACGAGTAGTCTCTGGCGCATGTCGCTCCGTGCCTCCGACCGTGACCGTGACAACACCGTCGAGCTGCTGGCCCAGGCGGCGAGCGACGGGCAGCTGACGCTCGAGGAGTACTCCGAGCGGGTGGACGTGGCGCTGGCTGCGAGGATGCAGGATGAGCTCGCGCAGGTCGTCAACGATCTGCAGCAGGCTCACGGAGGGATGACCGTGGCGTCCCAGGCCGGGGCAGGTCCACCTAGACCAGCCCCGGCAACAGACGTCGGCAGAGCTCCCGAACGGGTGCGCGCGATCCTTTCGAGCGAGCACCGCCAGGGACGCTGGCACGTCCCCGCGCACATGCAGCTGCGGTCGGTGCTGGGCGACATCACGCTCGAGCTGCAGTCCGCGGTGCTGAGTTCACACCACACCGTGATCGAGGCTCACGCGACCCTGGGGTCGATCACGATCTGCGTGCCCGAGGGCGTCGAGGTGCGGATGTCCGGCACCGCGATCCTCGGCGACAAATCCTCACGGCTGGTGCATGAGCCGCCGCCCGGGGCGCCGATCGTCGAGGTCCGCGCGGTGGCCGTGCTGGGTTCGGTGGAGGTGCGCCCGCCGAAGCTGCGGCACGAGCTCAGGGACGCGGTTCGGGGCTCACTGAAGTCCTGAGCGCAGCTGCTCGAGGCGCCGGCGCAAGTAGCGTCGTTCGGGCTCTGAGGGCGCGAGTTCGAGCGCCCGCTCGTATGCGTTCTCGGCCGCCTGACGCGTGCTGATCGCGCTGTCGGCGTGCTCGGTCAGCGCGCGGCGGCGGAGCAGATCCGCGCGGGTCGCATGCAGCAGATGGTGCTCCTGCAGCATCTCGAGCTGGTCGAGGATCGCGAGCGCGTTGTCGCTGTCTCCGCAGAGCGCCACCGCAACGGCGTGGTTCAGCCTCACCACGGGCGTGTCGTTGATTCGCAGCAGGATCTCGTAGAGCGCGCGGATCTGCGACCAGTCGGTGGTCTCGGCGGTCGGCGCGTTCGCGTGGCAGGCGGCGATCGCGGCCTGCAGCACGTAGGGTCCGGCGATGCGCGCGTCGCTCAGCAGCGCCGTGGCCTGCTCGATCTGGGCTCGATCCCAGTGCGAACGATCCTGGTCTTCGAGCGTGACCAGGTCGCCGCTGTCGTCGACGCGGGTTTCGCGGCGCGAGTCACTGAACAGCATCAGCGCGAGCAGCCCCTTGGCCTCGGGTTCGTCGGGCATCAGCGCGATCACCATGCGCGTGAGGCGCACGGCCTCGGCGGTGAGGTCGCGGCGGATGAGGTCGTCGCCGGAGCTGGCCAGGTAGCCCTCGTTGAACAGCAGGTACAGCACCGCGAGCACGCCCGACAGCCGCTCGGGCAGTTGTGAGGCGGGCGGCACTCGGTAGGGGATCTTGGCGCCGGCGATCTTGGCTTTGGCGCGGGTGATGCGCTTGCCCATCGTCGGCTCGGGGACCAGGAATGCCTTGGCGATCTCGGCGGTGGTGAGGCCGGCAACGGCGCGCAGTGTCAGCGCCACCCGCGCCTCGAGCGCGAGCGACGGGTGGCAGCAGGTGAAGATCAGCCGCAGGCGGTCGTCTTCGATTTCGGGTTCGTCGCTGAGCAGATCGTTCATCGCCTCCTCCTCGGCCGAGCGCGAGACGCCGATGAAATTGCGGCCGCCGTAGCCGATGCTGAGCGGTGCGGAGCGCGCATCGGTGGCAGCCGCGTCGCCGGCTGTGCTGTCGCCGATCGTCGGATCGCGGCCGAGCTGTTCCAGCAACTCGTTGCCGCGCTTGACCCGGCGGATGCGGTCGATCGCAGCGTTTCCGGCAACGGTGGTGAGCCAGGCGCCGGGCTTGATCGGCACCCCGTCCTCGGGCCAACGCCGCGCCGCCTGCTCGAACGCCTGCTGCGCGCACTCCTCCGCCAAATCCCAGTCGCCGGTGCGACGGATCAGGGCCGCGACCACGCGACCCCACTCATCGCGGAAGGCCGCGGACAGCGCCAGCTCGGCCGCGCCAGCGCCGCTAGTCATTGTCGTCGGCGAACGCACGAACCTCCACGCGGTGGTAGCTGGCGATCGGATGCTGGGCGGCGACCGCGATCGCCTCCGCTTCGCTTTCGCAGTCGACGACCGAGACGCCGGCGATGAACTCCTTGGCCTCGACAAAGGGACCGTCGGAGAGCAGCGTCTCTTCGTTGCGGACACGTACGGTGGTGGCGGTGTCGGCGTGCGCCAACGGCCGTCCGAACACCTGCGCATCGCGCTCGTTCAGCTGCTGCAGCCAGGCATGCGCGTCGCGGACAATCTGGGCCTCTTGCTCGTCGCTCTCCGCAATCCCGTTTACGCACACGAACAGCGCATAGCGGGTCTTGCCGTCGGGCACCGTCTGCAGACGCTCGGCCGACGGGATCTCGGAGTCCTTACGGAACAGCGGGAACTCGTCCGAAGGGGCCTTCAGCTCTACGAACGGACGCACTTCGATCGCGTGGAACTGCGCGACCGGGTGCGCGGCCGCGACCGCGAGCGCCTCGTCGAGGTCGGCCGCGTCGATGATCTCAAAGCCGGCCACGAACTCCTTGCTCTCCGCGAACGGGCCGTCGGACACGAGCGTCTCCCCGTCACGCCGACGCACCGTTTTGGCCGTGTCCGCCGATGCCAGCCGGTGGCCGCACTTGAGGATGTCGCGCGCGGTGTTGTCGCTGACCCAGGTCTCGATCCCGCCGCCGACCACCGAGGCTTTTTCGGGCGTCGGAATGCCGTCGCTGCAGATCAGCAGTAGATAGTTCATCGCAACCGCTCCAAGGACCGCTGCGCGTCAGTCGGTGCCGTCGTCGAAGGCACGCACCTCGACCCGGTGGTAGCTGGCGAGTGGGTGCCTGGCGGCGATCTCGATCGCCTCGGCCTCGCTGGCGCAGTCGACGATGTCGATTCCGGCGATGAACTCCTTGGCCTCGGTGAACGGACCGTCGGACAGCAGCGTCTGGCCGTCGCGGACGCGCACCGTCTTGGCCGTGTCCGCATGCGCCAGCGGGCAGCCGAAGACCTGCGTGTCGGTCGCGTAGAGCTGCTCGAGCCAGGTGTGCGCGTTCATGCACGATCTGCGCTTCCTCCTCGTCGGAGGCGGGGATCCCGTCCACACAC
>CAVTRM010000001.1:0-101312 GCA_963737115.1 uncultured Actinomycetota bacterium | reverse complement strand
CAGAAAGCTCGCGGCCAGGTGGCCGTGAAGGTGGTCGACCGGCGCGAACGGCAGCTCACGCGCGGCAGCGATCGCCTTGGCGGCGCTGAACCCGACCAGCAGCGCCGCCACCAAGCCTGGGCCGCGCGTCGCGGCAACCAGCGTGATCTCGTCGAGGCTCGTGTTGGCGCCGTGAGCGCGTCGTCGATCACCGCGGGGAGCAGCTCGAGGTGATGGCGCGAAGCGATCTCGGGAACCACGCCGCCGAAGCGGTCGTGAACGTGCTGCGAGGAGATCACGTTTGCACGGATCTCACCGTCGTCAGTGATCACGGCGGCGCAGGTGTCGTCGCAGCTGGTCTCGATCGCGAGGATCATCGTCTACGGAAATTTAGAGTCTTCGACCTACGTGGCCCATGGTGCGCCGACCGCGCGCCACATGATCATCGCGTCCTCACCGTTGTCAGCGTAGTAGCGCGGCCGCGTCCCGACGCCCTCGAAACCGTAGGCCTCGTAGAGCGCGATTGCGGGCGTGTTCGAGACCCGCACCTCCAAGGTGTAGTTTGCATCCTCGCCGGCTCGCTGGATCACGGCATCCAGCAGCAGCCGCCCGATCCCGCGCCGCTGGTGGTCGGGATCGACGGCGATTGACATCACGTGCCAGGCCTCGTCGTAGCGCGAGCAGATCACGTAGCCGCGGATCTCCTCGTCTTCGATCGCGGCGATGTTGATGCCGCCCGGCTTGGACAGCTCCAGCACGAACATCCCCAGCGACCACGGCGAGGTAAACGCGCGCCGGTCGATCGCCACAACCTGCGGGAGGTCGGTGAGCTGTAGCTGTCTAACCTCCACGCGCGGCCTTGTCTCGGAGGGTGATCACCGCGTCGGGGACGCGCAGGTACTCGGGCTGCACGTCGGTTGGCTTCGTCGGCGTGATCGCCAGGGCGAGCCGGCAGTGGTAGCGGGCGTCGACCCGATGTAGCGGCGAGTCGTCGGGCGGGACGCTGGCCCCGGCCGCCTCGAGCTCGGCCCGAAATTTCACGGCGCCGTCACCGACCGCAGCGTCCGCGACCGCCGCCTGCACGACACGGGGCAGCTCGGCGGGCGCCACCACCGAGGCCGTGAAGCGCCCCGGCGCGCCCACGAATGCCTCACCGCGACGCGCATCGATCACGGCCAGCGGACCGGCCAACGTCCGCTTGACGTCGATCTCGCCGGACGACGGGGGCTCCGCCCCCGCCCCGAGCGCCAGCGAATCGAGCGTGGAAACGCCAACCAGCGGCGCGCCCGTGGACTGCGCGAGCGCGTGCGCGGTGGCGATCCCGATCCGCAGCCCCGTAAACGTTCCAGGACCGGTCCCGACGACGAGACGGTCGAAGTCGACCCAGTCCAGCTCGGCACGATCGAGCAGCTCAGCGCAGAGGCTCAGCAGCTTTTGGGCGTGGCCCGGGCGGCCGCCCGGCGCGGGGTCGTCCCGCGCCTCCAGGCTCAGGCCCGTCTCGGTGTCGAGCAGTGCGACGGTCGTCGCAGCCGTGGCGGTGTCCATCGCAAGCAGTCTCACGAGCGCACCGTGATCGTTCTTGAATCGTCGCCGGCGTGTTCAAGCGTCACCCGGAAGGCGACCCTGCCGAGCTCCTCGATCTCGTGCTCCCCGGTCGCAGGCCACTCCACGAACGTGATCGTGTCGCCGCCGATGTAATCCGCCAGTAGATCCGGGTCCTCCGCAGCCATCGACCCGAGGCGATAGAGATCCAGATGCGAGATCACCGGACCGGCGCCGTCATAGATGTGTCCGATCGTGAACGTCGGGCTCGTCACCGGTCCGCTGAAGCCGAGCGCCCGTGCGGCACCGCGCACGAATGTCGTCTTACCGGCGCCCAGATCCCCGGACAGCAAAACCACGTCCCCGGGCACCAACCGTGCTGCGATCTCGGCGGCAACTGCCTCGGTCTCCAGACTGGAGGCTGTGGTGGTGATCATCCGACTGCCGGGCACACGTTCGAGGCTATCTGTTTCCGGCTCTGAGTCCGTCGGTGGGCGCAAGCACGGGTGGCGCTGCCGGCGCCCGATAGGTTTTGTGTTGTGCGGGCCAGAATTGAGTCCCTGTTAGCCCACATCCGCGGCTCGGACACGGGCCAGGCGGCCGGCCTCGCGCTGGCGATGATCGTCAACAACGTGATCGCGCTGGGGTCGTCGGTGGCGTTCGCGCGGCTCGTGAACGACTACGGCGCGCTCGCCGCGCTGATCAGCTACCTGGTGATCCTGACCGTGGTCGGACAGGCACTGCAGGTCGCAACCGCTCGTGAGGGCGTGCTGGGGCACCTGGGCACCGGCGAGCAGCTGCTGGACACGCTCGAGCGCTGGGCCACCACGCTGGCCGTGTTCACACTGCTGGCCACGATCGTCTCGTGTCTGCTGCGCCAGCAGATCGCGGACCTGGTCGGCGTGCACAACTACCCGTGGGCAGCCGCGCTGGGCGTTCCCGGCGGCTGTATGTACCTCGGCGTTTGCATCCTGCGGGGGGCGCTGCAGGCGATCAGCGACTACCGCTCGGTGGGACTGAGTCTGGTCGGCGAGCAGGCCGTACGGCTGATCGCCGGATCGGCACTGGCCGTGATCGGGCTCGGCGTAACCGGCGCCTACCTGGGCTCGCTGATCTCCTACGTGGCGATGTCCGTCTACTGCGGCGTACGGCTCTATGGGCAGCTCGCGCCGCCCGGACGCCCGCGCTGGCGGTTCCGAGCCCCTGGGCAAGCTCACGTCCCGTTCTGGAGCATGGCTTGGGGCGCGGCGATCCCGATCCTGGCGCTGGGGATCGTGCAGCTGCTGCAGAACGTCGACCTGATCACCGCCAAGCATCAGTTCTCCAATCACGTCGCGAGCTCCTATGCGGTCGCTGCGGTCGCCGCGAAGGTGCTCATCTGGATCGCGATGGGAGCCAGCTTCTACCTCGTGCCCGAGACCTCCCGGCGTCGCGCGGAAGGGCGCGACACCCGCCCGGTGCTGCTGCAGTGCCTGGGGATCATCGTCGCCTGCGCGATCCCGTGCCTGTTGATATTCGCGGTCGCAGCGCATCCGCTGCTGGCAGCGGTGTTCGGCACCAAGCGAGCGATCGCCTCGGACGCGCTGGTGCCGCTTGCCGCCGCGTTCACGGTGCTGGCAATGACCTATCTGGCCGTGCAATACCTGCTGGCGCTGAAGCGCGTCTGGTTCCTGCTGGCGATCGGCTTGGTGGCACTGCTCGAGCCGGTGCTGCTGTCAAATGCCTCCCGCAACCCCGAATCGTTTGCGGCAGTGGTGCTGGTCGTACAGCTGATCGGGGCCGTGCTGATTTACACGATCGCGTTGGCTGCGGGCCGTCAGGAGCAGCGGACGCCACCGGTCGTAAACGCCTAGCGGCTGCTCAAGCCGCCTAGCGGCTGCCTGTCAAGCACGCTCTAACGCCCTCAAGCCGCCTAGCGGCCCCTGAAGGCAACTCAGAGCGCGGCCACGAAGCTTAGGTCTATTTATCTGAACCGTTACGCCTTTGTTACGATCCCCTGCAACCCAGCCGAGTCCACAGTACGGATGCCGTGGAGCGGGGGACCCGTTGTATGAGCCATAGGCTCTAGGGGCGAATCACCGCGTTCTCGCGGAGTAGCGCATTCTCTTTCAGCGCGAGCCCGACAGCTAACCCCGTAGGCGTAGAGAGAGAAAGGGTTAGTTTGTCGTACCGAAAAGCAGTGCTCGGCGCAGCCGTGTCACTACTCCTGCTCCTCGCCGGCGCCAGCTCCGCGTTGGCCAGCACCGTCAAGTGGGTGCTGGTTGACGGGAAACCGGTTCCGACCCGTTCCGGGACGCCCCAGAGGATCGTGAACGTGATCAACGCCGCAACGCGGATCGCGGGAAAACCGTACACCTACGGCGGCGGCCACAGCCTCTACCAACAGGTGGGCGGAAGTGGACCCTCGGGCTTCACCCGAGTCGGGTCAGGTTATGACTGTTCCGGCTCGGTCAGCTTCGCGCTCCACGCCAATGGCCACAGCGGCTTCTACCTCGGCGTGCCCGAGGACTCAAGCCAATTCGAGTCCTATGGGAAACCGGGGCCGGGCAAGTGGATCACGATCCATACCAACTACGAGCACGCCTACCTGGTGGTTGCCGGGCTGCGCTTTGACACCGTCGCCGCGCAGTTCAACCACAGCAAGCAGTGGCCTCGCGGCGACCGCTGGTCGTCAAGCGTGAGCGGCGGGCAAAGTGATACCGCCGCGGCGTTCATCAAGCGCCACCCACGCGGTTGGTGAGCTCGCAGACAGCCTGAGGAGGTGCTTCCGGTGATGGTGGCTTGCGGGCCACCATCACCGGGCGTGGGTCAAAAAACCCGGCAGATCTGCCGGGTTTTTTGACCCAGGTCGCTGCCATTCAGCGGCTGCGTCGAACCGTCGCTCAGAACAGACCGAGCTGCTCGGAGCTCTGCTCGGGTTCCGATGGGCTCGGGGTCGCGTCGGCCGGCGTCGTGTCGGGCGCCGTCGACGCCAGTGCGTCGGCATCTTTTCGCTCCGACTCGACCGCGACCGCGAAGTGCAGTCCGCTCCGACTCGGCAGCGACCGCGGCAGTCCGCTCCGACTCGACCGCGAGCACGGCAGTCTGCTCCGACTCGACCGCGACCGCGGCAGTCTGCTGCGAGTCGCCAACAGCGGCGGTAGCTTCAACGGCCTGTGCAACCACGGCGCGTGACCGCGGCTGCGGAGGCGCGCCCATCGCCAGCAGCTTCGGAATCCGCGCGAAATCCTCACGCAGCAGCTCCAGCGTCGCCCGTGTGTAGAGCGCCGCTGCTGGGTGGTAGATCGGGTACAACCGCACTGCCCGCGGGCCAATCTGACGGACCTCATCCCTGCCGTGCAGCTTCGAGATTCCGGTGGGGTCGTCGCGCAGCAGTTTGGTGGCGAAGTTCCCGAGCGTGCAGACCACGGTCGGCTCGATCAGCTCCAGTTGGCTGAACAGATACTTCTCGCAGGAGGCGAGCTCCAGCGGCAGCGGATCGCGGTTATTGGGAGGCCGGCACTTCAGGGTGTTGACGACGAAGACGTCCGCGCGCTGAATCCCGATCTCCCCCAGCAGCTGGTCGAGCAGCTTGCCGGCGGCGCCGACGAACGGCAGCCCCTGCTGGTCCTCGTTGGCGCCCGGCGCCTCACCGACGAACATCAGGTCTGCGTTGGCGTTCCCGGCACCGAAGACCACCTTCGTGCGGGTTTCGTGCAGGGCGCAATCCTGGCAGTGCCTGGCCTGCTCCCAGACCAGCTTCAGCTCCTCCCTGCGCTCTTCCGCCGTCGCCATCCCGGCGGATCCTACGCCGTGGCGCCGACGCCGCGGTTTAGCGCTACCGGTCACAGATGGATGCGATCCGTCTGCCGGATCGATATCGTTAAGCACGCGAACCGGTATCTCAGTTGGGAACTGGATTTGGATTCTTCAGACGACACTCTCTCTCGGAATCGTTTTGCCGTAGTCGGCAATGGGCGCATCGGCGGCGCAATAACGCGCGCGTTGGGCCTCGCCACGCCGTTTGGGCGTGGGTTCGACGGCCGCCACCCGGCCGCTGACGGCGGGATGTTTGAGGCCGTGCTGCTGTGCGTACCCGACTCAGAAATCCCGGCTGCGGCAGCTGCAATCGGCAGCGGCGTGCTCGTCGGCCACTGTTCCGGCGCCACCGGACTAGACGCTCTGGCCGGCCATGAGGGCTTCTCGATGCATCCGCTTATGACCGTGACCGCTGCCAGCGCGAGTTTCCGCGATGTCGGGGCCGCGGTGGACGGCGACAGCGAGCGAGCGCTGGAGTTCGCCCGGACGCTCGCCAGCGCGCTCGGTATGCAGCCGTTCCGGGTACTACCGGAGGATCGCACCGCCTATCACGCTGCCGCGTCGATCGCATCGAACTTCCTGATCACGCTCGAGGCTACTGCCGAACGCCTAGCTGCGAGCGCGGGCGTTGACCGCCAGATGCTGATTCCGCTGGTGCGTGCCAGCGTCGAGAACTGGGCAGCACTCGGACCCGAGCGCGCTCTCACCGGACCCGTCGCACGCGGCGACTACGAGACCGTGGCAGGACAGCGCGACGCCATCGCCGCGCGCGATCCCGAGCTGCTGGAACTGTTTGACGCGCTGGTCGACGCCACCGCCGCGCTCTCCGACCGGTCGCACACGCTTCCCCGACACAACCGACACGAGGCACTTCGATGAGAACGGTCCGCGACATCGCTGAGCTGCGCGAACTACTTGCGCCCGCCCGCGGCCGCCAGAGCATCGGCCTTGTGCCCACAATGGGCGCGCTGCACCGGGGTCATCTGTCGCTGATCGAGCGCGCTCGTGAGCAGTGCGACGTGGTTGTGATGTCGCTGTTTGTGAACCCCACGCAGTTCAACCAGGCCACCGACCTCGAGGCCTACCCGCGTGATGAGGCGCGCGACGCGGAGCTGGCCGCTGCGCACGGCGTCGACTACGTGTTCGCGCCCACCCCCGACGAGATCTATCCACCGGACTTCGACCTGACCGTCAGCGTCGGCGGGATCACCGACCGGCTCGAAGGCGTCAGCCGCGGCCGCGCCCACTTTGACGGTGTCACCACGGTCGTCACCAAGCTGCTGAACATCGTGCAGCCGCAGGTCGCCTACTTCGGCCAGAAGGACGCTCAGCAGTGCGCCGTGGTGCGCAAGCTGGTCCGCGACCTGAACCTTCCGGTGCGGATCGAGGTCTGCCCCACCGTCCGCGATCCCGATGGGCTCGCACTGTCCAGCCGCAACGTGCACCTTTCGGCAGCTGAGCGCGAGCAGGCGCTTTCGCTCAGCCGTGCGCTCGCGGCCACCGCTGCAGCCGTGAAGGACGGCGCGCGCAGTGCGGCGGCCGTGCGGGCCGCCGCGCAAGAGATCCTCGGTCAGAGCGGCGCGAGGACCGAATACTTTGAGCTGGTGGACCCCGACACGTTCGTGCCGGTGGACCATATCGATGGTCCTGTGTTGGCGCTGGTGGCCGCGCAGGTAGGCAGTACACGTCTGATTGACAACCAATTGCTCACGACCGTCCCCGCGACGGCGGGAAGCACAAATGATTGGAGACCCTGATGTCATCCGCCCCGAACCCCGCGACCAACATCGCCGGCGCTCAGGACCTGCCCGTGACGCTGCCGATGCTGGCCGAGAAGCGGCAGCTGGGACAGCCGCTGGTGATGGTCACCGCCTACGACTACCCGAGCGCGCGTGCCGCCGAATACGCCGGCGTTGACCTCGTGCTGGTCGGCGATTCCGGCGCTCAGACCGTGCTCGGCTACCCATCGACCGTGGCGGTCACCACCGATGAGCTGCTGACGCTCGCGCGCGCCGTCCGCCGCGGGCTGCGCACGCCGTTCATGGTCGCCGACCTCGCGTTCGGCTCCTACGAGGAGTCCGACCAGCAGGCGGTGAAGACCGCGATGCGGTTCGTGAAGGAGGCAGGCGCCGAGGCGATCAAGCTCGAGCGCGGCAACGCGACCTCGGTCGCGCGGGCGCGGGCGATCACCGATGCCGGAATTCCGGTCATGGGTCATGTCGGGCTCACGCCCCAAACCGCGACCTCACTCGGCGGCTATCGCGCCCAGGGGCGCGGAGCGGCCAGCGCGGCGAAGATCGCCGAGGAGGCTCTGGCCCTGCAGGACGCAGGGTGTTTCGCAATTGTGTTCGAAGCGATCCCCGCAGCGGTCACAGAGGAGATCATGCCGCTGATGGATATCCCGGTGATCGGGATCGGCGCCGGACCGGCCACCGACGGTCAGGTGCTCGTGTTCCACGATCTGCTGGGTATCCGCGAGGGCAAGGGCGCGAAGTTCGTGAAGACATACGCCAACATCCAGCGGGAAATGAGCCACGGCATCGCGGCCTACGCCTCCGATGTACGCGAGCACCGCTTCCCTGGTCCCGAGCACACCTACTCGATCGACCACGATGCGCTCGATGAGTTCAGGGCGCAGCTCGCCGAACACCACGCCAAGCATCATTGATTCGCAGCACCAATGCCGGAGCATCATTGATTCGTTCTGACGTCTAGGATCGGGGGCGTGCCGCGTATTACTCAGGCGTTCGCCCCCCGGGACCGCGTCTACTTCGAGCTGTTCGAAGAGTCGGGTCGAAACGTACTCAGAAGTGCGGAGCTGCTCGATGAGCTGCTCCGTGGCTACCCGGACAGCAAGGCGCTGGCCCGCGAGATCCGCGATCTCGAGCACAACGGCGACCGCATTACGCATGAGATCATCGACCGCCTCAACCACTCGTTCGTAACGCCGATCGACCGTGAGGACATCCTCGCGCTCGCCTCCGCGCTCGACGACATCGTCGATTACATCGAGGAAGTGGCTGACTACCTGGGTCTTTACAAGATCGAGGCCCCGATGCAGCAGGCGATTGAGCTCGCCGCTGTGCTGAAGCAGACTTCGATCCACGTAGCCGAGGCGATCCCGCAGCTGCGCGGCTTCAACGACATCTCCGAGCACACCGTCGAGATCAATCGCCTCGAGAACGATGGTGATCGCATCACTCGCGAAGCGGTCGCCTCACTGTTCGACGGCGGTATCGACCCGATGGTCGTGATCCGCTGGAAGGATCTGTTCGAGCGGCTCGAGGAAGCGATCGACGCAGCCGAACATGTAGCCCACATCCTCGAGGGGATCGTAATCAAGAACTCCTAGGGCGTTCGCGGTCCTGGTCGGGGTACTCGATCCGTTTGATCACCCTCGCCGGGTTGCCGGCGGCGATCGAGAACGGCGGGATGTCGGTGGTCACGACTGAGTTTGCGCCGATCACGCTGCGCTCTCCGACCGTGACTCCGCTGGTGATGACCACGTGCGCGCCGCACCAGACGTTGTCGCCGACCGTGGTCGGGCCTTTGCTGGTGAATCCCTGCCACGGGACCGGGGTCGCCGGTTGGTCGAAGCGGTGGTTGGCGTCGGTGATCACGCAGCCGTTGGCGAACATGCAGTGCTCACCGATGCTGACCTGGTCGGCGGCGGCGACCATCACGCCCATGTTGAGGAAGCTGCCTGCCCCGATCGTGATGCGCGCGGGTGGCTGACAGGTCAGCCAGACGCCGGGCTCGAAGTGAACCTGTGAGCCGATGCTGAGGCGCCCGTCGGCCAGCGACTCAAGGATCTCGCCGTGCAGTGGCCATTTGGCAAAGGCCTCGCGCTTGGCGAGTTCGTAGTGGATTCGCGCGCGGTTCCAGGGCAGCTGGTTGCGCTGATACCAACGCCACTTCTGTCCCCATAGCACTGCCGCCCTGCGATCGAGCGGCAGCTTCACGGTCCGGCTACCACCACGCGGTCGCGTCCCTGCTGTTTGGCCTCGTAGAGGGCAGCGTCGGCACGGCCGACCAGGTCGCTGATCGCTTCGAAGCCGTCCCACGCCGCAACCCCGATCGAGACCGTCGCGCCGCCTGGGGTGGCGCAGCGCAGCCGTTCTGCGATTCCTTCGGCCTCATGCAGCATCGTGTCGTCCAGCAACAGCCCGAACTCCTCGCCCCCGTAGCGGGCCAGGACATCGGTCTCGCGCAGATGCGCGGTCCAGGATCGGGCGGACTCGCGCAACAGCTCATCTCCAGCCTGGTGGCCGTGCTGATCGTTGAATCGCTTGAAATGGTCGAGGTCGATCATCGCCAGACAGACGTCGCGTCCCGAGCCGAGTACCTGCCCCAGGGCGCGATCCCAGGTGCGGCGGTTGGCGATCTGAGTGAGCGCGTCGGTTCCCGACATCTCGACCGTCTGCGCGAGCTCTTTCAGCACCAGCACGTGGCCGAGCGCGACGGCGACGCTGTCAGCCAGCGCCTGCGCGAGACTGATCTCCTGCTCGGTGGCACGGTGGTGCTCAGACCAGTAGAAGCCGATCGCTGCGATCGGGTCCTGGCGGCGCACCGGGACCATCACCAAGCTGCGCACGAAGGTCGGCCGATAGGCCTGATGCGGGATTCGTGGATCGACGTAGATGTCCTCGATCGCGGCGGCACGGCGGTTGATCATGGACCACCCACTGATGCAGTGCTCGAGCGGGAAGCGCTGACCTTTCCATAGCGGCGAGATCGCGTTCTCGTCTGCGTAGAAGCAGGTATCGACGTCGCGCAGGATGAACGTCGCCCCATCCGACCTCAGCAGTTGCCGGGCGCGCTCACGGACGATCCGCTGAACGTCTTCGAGATGTTGCGCGAACGAGAGCTCGCTCACGGCCCCGAGCAGTACCTCGAGCGCAGCCTCGGGGTCTTCGATGCGGCCGACCACCGCATCGATCGCCAGCTCAGGCGACCTTGACCCGTTTTGCTGCGGGCCGCTTGGGGGCAGCTCGCTTTGCAGCTGCGCCTCGGGCGGCATGGGACTTGGCGGATCGGGGAGCAGAGCCATTGGTCGACAACAACTGTGCCAGGAAAGCGCCCGTATGGGAACCAGAAACGCCTGCGACTTGTTCGGGAGTGCCGGTTGCGATCAGCGTGCCGCCCTCATCACCGCCCTCGGGGCCGAGATCGATCAGGTGATCGGACACCTTGATCACGTCGAGGTTGTGCTCGATCACGACCATCGAGTTGCCGGCATCCACCAGCCGCTGCAGCACTTCGAGCAGCCGCTGGATGTCGGCAAAATGCAAGCCCGTGGTCGGCTCGTCAAGGATGTAGATGGTGCGTCCGGTCGCGACCTTCGCGAGCTCCGCGGCGAGCTTCACGCGCTGCGCCTCGCCGCCCGAGAGCGTCGTCGCGGGCTGGCCCAGGCGCATGTAGCCGAGTCCGACGTCATTCAGGGTCTGCACGCGCCTGTGGATCTTGGGGATGTGCGCGAAGAACTCCCGCGCCTCCTCGATCGGCATCTCGAGCACGTCGGCGATGTTCTTGCCCTTGAACCGCACCTCCAGCGTCTCGCGGTTGTAACGCTTGCCGCCGCACTGCTCGCAGGGCACGTACACATCTGGCAGGAAGTGCATCTCGATCTTGATCTGCCCGTCACCCTTACAGACCTCGCAGCGTCCACCCTTCACGTTGAAGCTGAAGCGCCCCGGCTTGTAGCCGCGGGCCCGCGCTTCAGGGGTCTTCGCAAACAGGTCACGGATCTGGTCGAACAGCCCGATGTAGGTGGCCGGGTTCGAGCGCGGGGTACGGCCGATCGGCGACTGATCAACTGAGATGATCTTGTCGAGCTGGTCGAGTCCCGAAATCGAACGGTGGGCGCCCGGCTTCACGCGTGCCGCGTGCAGCCGGTTGCGGACCGACTTGTAGAGCACCTCGTTGACGAGCGTGGACTTGCCCGATCCGGAAACGCCGGTGACGCTGCAAAGCACGCCCAGCGGCACCTTCACGTCGATGCCCTTGAGGTTGTGCTCAGAGGCACCCTTGATCTCGATATAGCCCGCTGGCTTGCGGCGTCGCTTGGGTACCTCGATCCTGCGGGTGCCGGCCAGGAACTGGCCGGTGAGCGAGTCCGCCACCTGCTCGACCTCGTCGGCGGTGCCCTCGGCGATCACGTGCCCGCCGTATTCGCCGGCTCCGGGGCCGATGTCGAGCAAATGGTCCGCGGCCCGCATCGTGTCCTCGTCGTGTTCCACGACGAGCACCGTGTTTCCGACATCGCGGAGGCGCTCCAGGGTGCCGATCAGCTTGTGATTGTCGCGCTGGTGCAGGCCGATCGACGGTTCGTCGAGGATGTACAGCACCCCGACCAGTGCCGATCCGATCTGCGTCGCCAGCCGGATGCGCTGTGCCTCACCGCCTGACAGCGTCGCGGCCGCGCGGTCGAGGCTCAGATAGCCGACGCCGACATCGCGCAGGAACGTGAGCCGCTCCACGATCTCGCGCAGGATCAAACGCGCGATCCGCTGGTCATGCTCGCTCAGCTCAAGCTCCGACACCCATGTCAGCGCGTTGTGGATCGAGAACGCCGTGTACTCGTGAATCGGGGTCTCCCCCACCAGCACCGCGCGTGACTCGGGTCGCAGCCTCGCACCTTGGCAATCGGGGCACGGGCGCAGCGTCATGTACTCCTCGATCTTCTCCTTCACGTAGTCGGAGTCCGTCTCCTGATAGCGACGTTGAAGCCCGGCGATGATCCCGTTGAAGGCGGTCGAGTAGTTGCGGCGGCGCCCGTAGCGGTTGCGATACGCGACCTTCAGTCGCTCCTCGCCGGTGCCGTACAGAAAGAAGTCGCGCTGTTCCGCCGGCAGGTCACTCCAAGGTGTATCTGGATCGACTCCGTAGCGATCCACGATCGACTGCATCAGCTGCTCGTAATAGTCGGAAGCGCTCGCCGCCCACGGTGCGATCGCGCCGTCTGAGATCGACAGCGAGGGATCGGGGATCACCAGATCGGGATCGATCTCCATCTGAGAGCCGAGCCCGGTGCAGCGCGGGCAGGCCCCGTGCGGGTTATTGAACGAGAAGATCCGTGGCTCCAGCTCGACCAGGCTGGGGCCGTGCACCGGGCACGAGAACTTCTCGCTGTAGGTGTGGATCTCGCCGCTGTCGACCAGCTCGATCTCGACAAGTCCGTCGGCGAGCTGGACCGCGGTCTCGACCGAGTCCGCCAGGCGCTTACGTAGATCGCCCTTCATCACCAGGCGATCGACAACGATCGCGACATCGTGCTTGAACTTCTTGTCGAGCTCAATCGGCTCGTCGAGGCGCTTCAGCTCGCCGTCGATCTTGGCGCGGGTGAAACCCTCGCCCTGAAGTTCCTCAAGTTGCTTGGCGAACTCGCCCTTGCGGCCGCGGACGATCGGGGCCATCACCATGAAGCGTGTGCCTTCAGGCAGTTCCATCACCTGATCGATGATCTGCTCGGCCGACTGGCCCGTGATCGGCCGGCCGCAGATATGACAGTGCGGCTTGCCGATTCGCGCCCACAGCAGTCGCAGATAGTCGTAGATCTCGGTGACTGTGCCAACCGTCGACCGTGGGTTGCGCGAGGTCGTCTTCTGATCGATCGAGATCGCCGGTGAGAGTCCGTCGATCGAATCGACGTCGGGCTTGTCCATCTGCCCGAGGAACTGGCGCGCATACGCGGACAACGACTCGACGTAGCGGCGCTGACCCTCCGCGTAGATGGTGTCGAACGCGAGCGACGACTTACCGGACCCCGAAAGCCCGGTGATTACCGTCAACGAGCCGCGAGGGATGGAGACGGTGATGTCCTTGAGGTTGTGTTCCCGGGCTCCCGAGACGACTAGTTGATCCACTGATAATCAGTTTATTTGGTCGAACGGACGTTCGTGTTTGACAGCGGTCACTCGGGGCTCAGCCGTTCACCGACGCGTAGACCTCGTCGAGCAGAGCGGCGCGGTCTGCAACCTGGAAATGCTCTGCCAGGTAGCGGTCGGCGGCCTCCCTGGAGGTGCCGTCAAGGGCCAGATTCAGCGCCACCAGGCGCGCGTCGTCGGCGTCGTCAGCGGCTGCCGCCGGGGCCGAGGGCGGAACCGCGGCAGGCCCGGCGACCTGCGTCGACTGTTCCTCGACGCTGGCCCGCAGCAACTCGAGGTCCGCGCTGAGCCGCTCGGCGCCGCTCTGCACGGTGTCGATCAGCTGCCGCAGGTCGGCTTCGATCGCGTTGATCCGGGCGAGCATCGCGCTGCGCTGGTTAGGAGAGAGCGACATCAATGGCTCCGCTCAGGCGCGCCCGTCCGCGACCGCAACGTCGAGGTCGCGTTTGAGGTCGCGGATCTCGTCGCGGAGTTTCGCGGCGTACTCGAAGCGCAGGTCCTCGGCCGCGGCCAGCATCTCCTCCTCGAGTTCCACCAGCTTTTTCTCGATCTCCGCCGGAGGCATCATGTTCGCTTCGCGTTCGCGGCGGCGGCGTGACTTCGGCACCTTCGAGTCCGACTGCAGGAACTCGGCGATGTCGCTGATGCCCTTGGTGATCGACTCCGGGGTGATCCCGTGGTCGTCGTTGTACTGCCGCTGGATCGCGCGGCGACGGTCGGTTTCGTCGATCGCCGTGTCCATTGCGGCGGTGCGCTTGTCCGCATACATGATCACGCGACCCTCCACGTTGCGGGCGGCGCGCCCGATCGTCTGGATCAGCGAGGTGGCTCCACGCAGGAACCCTTCCTTGTCGGCGTCGAGAATCGCGACCAGTGACACCTCGGGAAGGTCAAGACCCTCGCGCAGCAGGTTCACACCAACCAGCACGTCGAACTCACCCAGCCGCAGTTCACGGATGATTTGGATGCGCTCGAGTGTGTCGACCTCGGAGTGCAGGTAGCGGACCTTGAAGCCAGACTCGAGCAGGTAGTCGGTGAGATCCTCCGACATCTTCTTGGTGAGGGTCGTGACCAGCGCGCGCTCGTTGCGGTCGAGACACGCTCTGATCTCGTTCATCAGGTCGTCGATCTGGTTCCTGGTCTCGCGCACCTCGACGCGCGGATCGAGAATCCCGGTGGGTCGCACGATCTGTTCGACGATGCGAGCCGAGTTATTGCGTTCGTAATCACCCGGGGTCGCCGACACGAACACCATCTGCGGGGTGATGCTGAGGAACTCCTGGAAGGTCTGCGGCCGGTTGTCGATCGCGCTGGGGAGCCGGAAGCCGTAGTCGACCAGCGTCTGCTTGCGGGCCCGGTCACCGGCCGCCATCGCGCCGATCTGGGGGACCGTCTGATGCGACTCGTCGATGAAGCAGACGAAGTCGTCCGGGAAGTAGTCGAGCAGGCAGTAGGGCCGCTCGCCGGGTTTGCGCCCGTCGAGGATCCGTGAATAATTCTCGATACCGCTGGTGAACCCCATCTCGCGCAGCATCTCCATGTCGTACTGGGTGCGCTGGCGCAGGCGATGCGACTCGAGCAGCTTGCCCTGCGACTCGAGTTCCTTGGTGCGCTCCTCGAGCTCCTGCCCGATTTTCTCCACCGCGTCCTCGATGTAACCCTCGCGGACGTTGTAGTGCGAGGCCGGCCAGATCGCGACGTGCTCCATGTCGTCTTCGATCACCTCGCCGCTGACGGGGTCGAAGTGCATCAGATACTCGACCTCGTCGCCGAACAGGCTGATGCGGTAGGCGGTCTCGGCGTATGACGGCCAGATTTCCAGCGTCTCGCCCTTCACGCGGAAGGTTCCGCGGGCCAGGGCGGTGTCGTTGCGGTTGTACTGGATGTAGATCAGCTTGCGCAGCAGCGCGTCGCGATCGATCATCGCGCCCTTGACGATCGTCTGCAGGTTCTCGTTGTAGACCTCAGGCGAACCGAGACCGTAGATGCTGGACACCGACGCCACGATCAGGACATCACGGCGCGCGAACAACGCCGCTGTGGCGGCGTGACGCAGACGATCGATCTCCTGGTTGATCGCGGAGTCCTTCTCGATATAGAGGTCTTTGGAGGGGACGTACGCCTCGGGCTGGTAGTAGTCGTAGTAGGAGACGAAGTATTCGACGGCGTTGCGCGGGAAGAACGTGCGGAACTCGTTGCAGAGCTGCGCCGCCAGTGTCTTGTTGTGGGCGATCACCAACGACGGTCGCTGAACCTCAGCGATCGTCGCCGCCATGGTCATCGTCTTGCCGGTGCCGGTGGCGCCGAGCAATGTCATCGCCCGCTGGCCCTGCTCGATCCCCTCGGCAAGGGATGCGATCGCCTGAGGCTGATCGGCCGTCGGCGCGAAGGTGGTGTCTAAATCAAATCCGGGCACGTACACATGTTTGCATCTGGGGCACTGTCAGCAGTCCGCATCGCGGCGGGGCGCGATGAACAGCATCGGAACGACCGCTGCATCTTGAACATGATGACCCGTAATCCGGTCAGTTCCGGTCCTTTGAACATTTTCTAAAAATGGTCGCAATCTGTCGCCGTCACCGCATCGACGGCTCTAACCTCCTGTTAACAAGGGTGCCGAGTCTCTGGGTCCAACCAAGTCAGGGAGCGGGGAACCCAAGTTGTTGGGGCGAATCCGGGGGTGGTCCTCCGGTAGCGCTTGATTCAGCGCGAGCCCGTCAGCTAACTCCGCAGGCAGCCAAGCAATAGGCAACGCCAACGCCGCTCTGTGTGGGGCGGCGGCCGCCCGAATCAGGAGAGACACCGTCCGTCATGCGCCTCCCAGGCACCCGAGTCCGTATCCGCAGCCGTCTGATGTTGGCATTGGTGGTGATGATCTGTGTCGCGGCGCCGTGTGCCGCCGCGTCGGCCTTGGCCTCCGCGCACGCCGCAGCGGCCACCAAGATCGTCAACTACCGCGGCTACCGGCTCGTGGTTCCGCGCAGCTGGCCGGTGTACCGGATCTCTTCGACGTCAACGGTGTGCGTGCGGTTCAATCGCAACGCCGTCTATCTGGGGCAGCCAGGTACCAACGAGCTCTGCCCCACGCAGGTAGCTGGCCGGACCGGCGCGATCCTCGTGCAGCCGCTTTCGGGATCGGCCACAGCGAGCACCAGCACCGCGACGCTCTCGGGAGCCGTGTCGCGGATCGTTGACCGCCACCGCGGACTCGTGATAACCGCAACCTGGCGCACCGGCGCGAGGGCGACGGTCCGTCGTGCCCTGGGGCTGCGCGCATTGCGGGCGACGACGCCACATCCGCACGCCGCCACGCTGGCCACGAGCCATGTCGTCTCCGCGGCGGCGCTCTCGCCGAGGTTGACCGCCGCCAGCCCCGCTACCGCCGCCAGCCCCGCCACCGCCGCCGGCCATGCCAGCCCCGGCGAGGTCTACCAGGGACAGGGCTTTGATGCCTGCGCAACCCCCAGTGCGAACCTGATGAGCGCCTGGGGCAGCTCCCCGTACCGCGCCGTTGGCGTCTACATCGGCGGGCAGAACATGGGCTGCGCGCAGCCGAACCTGACGAGCTCATGGGTGTCCGCCGAATCCGCCGCGGGATGGCACATGCTGCCGGTCTACGTCGGGCTGCAGGCGCCGACCAACAGCTGTGGCTGCGCTCACATGACCGCCAGTCAGGCAGCGAGCGAGGGCACCGCCGCAGCCGATGCCGCGGTCGCCGGCGCGAGGTCGGTGGGGTTCGGTACCGGCAACCCGATCTACGACGACATGGAGAGCTACACCCCGACTACAGCGAACACGACCGCGGTTCTGACCTTCCTGCAGGCGTGGACCGAGACGCTGCACAAGCTCGGCTATAGGTCCGGGGTCTACAGCAGCGATGACTCGGGGATCAAAGACCTCGCCAGCAAGTCGGGCAGCGGCTACGTGGAGCCCGACGACATCTGGTTCGCGAGCTGGAACGGCGCCGACAACGTCAGCGACACCTACGCGACAACCAGCCAGTGGCCCAACGGACGCCGTGTGCACCAGTACACCGGCGGGACCAACGCCAGCTATGGCGGCTACACGGTGAACATCGACAAGGATGCGATCTACGGGCAAACCGCAGCGGCGGGCTCCTCCTCCGCGTCAACCACGAAGCCCACCGCCAGCAGCGCTCCCAAGATCATCGGCGCGCCGGTCGCCGGACTGGTCCTGACAGCGGCACACGCGCGTTGGAGCGGCGACCCGACCTCATACGACTATCAGTGGCAGCGCTGCGGTGTGCTCGGCAGCGGCTGCAGCGTGATCAGCGGAGCCGCGGCCAAGAACTACACGCTGACTGCCGCGGACGCCGGCTACGCGATCCGCGTCACCGAGAGCGCGAAGAACGCGGCCGGCACCGGCTCCGGGGTGACTTCGGGCAAAACCGCCGTGGTTGCCTTCACCCCGACCGGCTACTGGATGTACACCGCCTACGGGAACATCTACAACAGCGTCTACGAGCCGTTCTACGGCTCTCTGGCGTCGAGGCACCTGTCAGCCTCAAACGTGATCGGCCTAGCCCCTACACGGGCTGACAAGGGCTACTGGATCACCACCACGGGCGGCCAGGTGTATGGCTTCGGCGACGCCCGTAGCGACACCACCACCGGGTTCCACCACCGGGTTGTCGGAATCGCCTCCAACCCGGTCGGTGCCGGCTACTGGCTGGTGACCTCCAACGGCAACGTCCACACCGAGGGAACCAGGTTCTACGGCTCGCCCAGCGCCAGTCACGTGGCCGTGTCGAATGTGGTCGGGATCGCCTCGACGATCGACGGGAAGGGCTACTGGGTGGTGACCGCCAACGGCCACGTGTACGCCTACGGCGACGCCCACAACCATGCGGCCGTACACCCCGCCCACCCGGTGGTCGGAATCGCGGCCAACCGCGGTGGCGGCGGCTACTGGCTGATCACCGCCTACGGCAACGTCTATAACTCCGGGACCAACTGGTACGGCTCGCCGGTCGGAAGCCGCACGGCGGTCACCGACGTCAGTGGCCTCGTGCCGTCCGGCAACGGCAAGGGCTACTGGCTAACGACCGCCACCGGCAAGGTCTACAACTACGGCGACGCCACCGCCTACTCCGCGACGTCGGTCGCGCACCCGGTGGTTGGCGCGGCCGGCTAGCGCGCGACCGATCTATCGGCCGATTACTGCTTGAGGCGGCTTATGCCACCTCAACCGCTGCGGGCTGAGCTCGCGCCTACCCATACCCGAGCTGCCGGGCGTAGTGCTGGCGGTACTGCTGCTGCTTCTGCATGACTTCCTGCACGTAGGCGCGAGTCTGGCTCAGCGGGATGTCCTTGATCTGGAACGCCTGGCCCTTCTGTTGGGCCTGGCTGATCCAGCGGTCCACGTTCGTTTCACCGCCGTTGTAGGCGGCCAGTGCGAGCGCCTCGCTGCCGTGGTACTCATTCAGCAGATGCCGCAGGTAGTAGGTGCCATAGGTGATGTTCACCTGTGGTTCGCCGAGGTCGGAGACCTTGAACGTAGTCCCATGCGTCTGTTGCGCCAACGCCTTCGCGGTCGCAGGCTCGATCTGCATCAGCCCCTCGGCACCGGTCGGCGAGGTCCGCGGCGAATAGCGCGTTTCGGCGTAGATAACGGCGGCGATCAGGGCCGGATCGACCTTGTTGATGTGGGCCTGCTGGCGGATGATCGACGCATACGACAGCGGCAGCTCGAAATGCTGGTAGACCTTGCGCGCGAACGGCAGCGCAAGCACCACCGCGATCGCGACCACCAGCAGAGCCCCGCAGACGATCACCAAGCGGCGACGCCCGGAGGCACGGCGCTGCTGCACCTGAAGGTGGCGCGGTAGCGGCTTTTGCCGCCGTGTCGGCTGTTTACGTCGCGTATCGGTCACGGTGCGGGCAGTGGGACTCATCTTAGGAACCGTTTCTGAAGGCCAACCAGCGGCCAGTTTGCGGCTGCATGCATGCTAGGCAGCGTCCTTCAGCAGCCGCTAAGAGTTCCGAATCTCACCGTTCGAGCATCGCAAGGATGTCGGACAGCTCGGCTTCCAGGGCGGGTACGTCGCCGTCGTTCACGACCGTGTAGGTGGCGCGGCTGGATTTCTCCTCCTGGGTGAGCTGACGGGCGGTGCGCTCGTCCACGGCATGGTGGCCACGCGCGGCCGCGCGCTGCGCCCTCAGCGGTTCCGGAGCGACCACCGCGATCGTCGCGTCATAGCGTGATTCGCTGCCGCCCTCAAACAGCAGCGGCACCTCGACCACCAGCGCCCGCGGCTGCGGTCGAAGCCGCTCCTGCTCGGCGCGCCAGACTGCAACGTGCTCTGACACCAACGGCCACAGCAGCTGCTCCAGCCAGGCGCGGTCGGCCTCGGTGGCGAACGCGCGTTTTGCCAGCAGCCCGCGATCGACCACGTCTGCGGGTGCCACGTCGGCCCCGAAGCGCCCGGTCACGGCCTCGATCACGCGGGGTTGAAGGTAGAGCCCATGAACCACCGCATCGCTGGAGATGGTGGCGGCGCCGAGCCGCTCCAGACACGCGAGCGCGGTGGACTTGCCTGCACCGATTCCGCCGGTTAAGCCGATGAAGGGTGGCACAGTCACCTGTACCACCCTTCATGCAAAACCATGATCCTGACGAGTTCGCTCAGGATCAGACGCGACTAGGCCTCCGCCTCGTCTTCGCTGTCCTCGGCGGCGGCTTCAGCTTCAGCCTCTACGGCCTCGGTTTCAGCTTCGGCGACCTCAGCTTCAGCAACGGCCTCGGCTTCAGCTTCGGCGACCTCAGCTTCAGCAACGGTCTCAGCTTCGGCCTCAGCGAGCTCGGCCTCGGCAACTGCTTCGGGCTCAGCAACCCCAGCCTCAGCAGCGGGCTCGGCTTCGCCCGTGGCCTCGGCTTCGACGGCGGCGTCGCCCTCGGCTACGTACTCGCCCTCAGCGGCGACCGCGTTGGGGTCGTGGTACTCGCCCTCGGGATACTCGCCCTCGGCGTAGCCGGCGGCGGCGTAATCCTCGGCGGTGTACTCAACCCAGCTGCCGTTCTCGTCGTAGTAGCCGTTCGCGTACTCGCCCTCGGCGTAGTGGTACTCGCCGTCGTTGTACTCGCTGTCGACGTACTCGTCCTCACCGGGAGCAACGATCGGCCGCACCGGCAGGTACTGGCCCTCGACACGCTTGATTGAAAGCGACAGGCGGCGACGCTCGGAATCGATCTCAAGGATCTTCACGCGCACCGGGTCACCGGGCTGGATGATCTCGCGCGGGTTCTCAACGTGGTGCTGAGCCAGCTCGGAGATGTGAACCAGGCCCTCGACGCCGTCGAGGATCTCGACGAACGCGCCGAACGTGACGACCTTGGTGACGGTGCCCTCGAGCTCATCGCCGATGTTGTAGGTATCGACGACACGCTGCCACGGGTCTTCCTGAGTCTGCTTGAGACCGAGGGAGATGCGCTGGCGGTCGCGGTCGATGTCGAGCACCTTGACCGAGACGGTGTCACCGATGGTGAGGATCTCGGACGGGTGGTTCACGTGCGACCACGAGAGCTCGGAGATGTGGATCAGGCCATCGATTCCGTCGAGGTCGACGAACGCGCCGAAGTCGACGATGTTGGAGATGACGCCTTCCACTACCTGGCCGGGCTGCAAGCGATCGAGGATCCGCTCGCGGTCTTCCTTGCGCTGCTCCTCGAGCACCGCGCGGCGTGACAACACGACGTTGTTGCGGCTGCGGTTGAGCTCGATGACCTTGCACTCGATCTGAGTACCCATGTACTCGTCGAGGTTCGGCACGCGGCGGATATCGACCAGCGAGGCGGGCAGGAATCCGCGGACGCCGAGGTCGATGATCAGGCCGCCCTTGACGACCTCGATGACTGAACCTTCAACCGGCTCTCCGGACTGTGCTGCTGCCTCGATGCGCCGCCACGCCTTCTCAAAGCGGGCGCGCTTCTTGGACAGGATCAGACGACCGTCCTGGTCCTCCTTCGTGAGGACGAGGGCGTCCACCTCTTCACCGAGCTGAACCTCGTCAGAGGGATCCACGGCTTTGCGGATCGAGAGCTCGTTGGAAGGAATTACGCCTTCCGACTTGTAGCCGATATCGACGAGGACTTCATCCTTGTCGATCCGGACGACATGGCCGGTGACAACATCCCCTTCGGAGAAGGGGTGAATCGTGGCGTCGTAATTGGGTACGATCTGACCGTCGATCTCGAGCAGCAGGCCGTCGGAACCTTCAACGACCTTGGCGTTCGGGAGTTCGGTTAGGTTGGGTGCAGTAATAGTTGACATTGGTTCTGCCAATGGTAGCCGCCCTTGGAGCTCGCGATTGCTGACGGCAGCAGATCGACTAGGGCAAGCAGACGGGCAGCAAAACGTACGGCCCGGGACGTGAGCGACTGATGACGTCGGCAAGGGCAGATCCGGCCTGATCTGGGGGTCCTATCATCCGCCGCGATGCCTACGAGAGCGACTAAGCGCGGCGATCAGCGCACCCCTCTAAACCGCGATTGCGACGTGCTGATTTGCGGTGCGAGCTTCGCCGGCCTCGCGGTCGCCCGCGAGCTCGCCCAGACGGGCGCCGACGTGCTGGTGGTCGACCGCTACGAGATCGGGGAGCGACAGACTTCGGCCTGCGGAATCCCGACCGGCTGGCTCGAGGCGATGGAGCTTGGCGAATCGACTCAGCAGACCTTCGGCGAGCTCGTGATCCACAGCCCCCACACCACCGCCCGGTACGAGTTGCCGTGGACCTTCTCGACCTTCGACTATCGCCTGCTCTGCGGTTTGCTGGCCGCGCAGGGCAACTTCGAGTTTGAGACCGCCAAGGTGAATGGACGCAGCGACGCTGGGACGGGCGCGCAAGCTGCCGATCGGCGCAGCGGCGCTGTTACTGGCCTCCAAGCCAGTAACAGCGGCAAGACCGTGCACACCGACCGCGGCGATATCAACGCGAGCTTCGTGATCGACGCGCTCGGCTGGCGGCGGGTGCTGGGTTCAGGCGAGCCGATTCAGCCGCCTGACGCCTATCTCTCGCGCGGGCTCGAGGTGCATCCAGACGGTGCCGGTGAGGATCTCGAAATCTGGATCGACCGCCGCTACGTGCCGGCCGGCTATGGCTGGAGCTTCCCCGCCAAGGACGAGGTGCGGGTCGGGGTCGGCTCGTTCGACCCGCGTTTTCATGTGAAGGACACGACCGTGCTGCTGGCGCAGGACCTCGCCCGCGAACCGGAGGGTTATCAGGGCAACTGGATTCCCCACCGCATCCGTGAAGCCACCGAGGACGGGATCTTCTTCGTGGGGGATTCGGCCGGGCACTGCCTGCCGCTCACGGCGGAGGGGATCCGGACCGCGTTGTACTTCGGCGTCGCCGCCGGTCGCGAGATCGCGCACGTGCTGCAGGGCCGCCAGACCCAGGCCGCGGCGCTCGCCCGCTACGGCGCCTTCAGCGCCGCGCACCGCTGGAAGTTCGAGTGGATGTTGCGCGTTCAGAACCTCGTACCGCGGGTGCCGCCGCGGGTACTCGCGCCGACGCTGCGGGCGCTCAGTAGCAAGAAGTTCGTGGACTGGTCCTTCAACCACTACCTCGACATCGCCCACCCGGACTTCGTCTCCGCGCCCTCCGGGTCTACTTCGCGCTGAGCCAGTCGGAGCCGATGCCGGCCTCGACCGCCAGCGGCGGGTCCATGTCAAAGGCCGCTTCCATCTCGCGGATCGCGAGCTGTTTGACGGTTTCGGCCTCCTCGGCGGGGCCTTCGAACAGCAGCTCGTCGTGGATCTGGAGGATCATCCGCGAGCGCAGGCCCGCGGCCGCCAGCGCCGCGTCGGCGCGAACCATCGCGACCTTGATGATGTCGGCGGCGGTGCCCTGGATCACCATGTTCACGGCGAACCGCTCGCCCTGCGTACGCACGCTCCAGTTGCGGGCGCGGAGCTCGGGGACCTGGCGGCGACGGCCGAACAGCGTCGAGACGTAGCCCTGCTCGGTGCCCTGCTCGATCGTGTCCTTGATGAACTTCGAGATTGCTGGGAACCCGTCCATGTAGCGCTCGATGAAGTCCGCGGCCTCCTGCTGAGGGATGTCGAGCCGGTCCGCCATGCCGTAGGCCGAGAGTCCGTAGACGATCCCGTAATTGATCATCTTCGCCTTGGACCGCATCCCCGGGTCGATCTGATCGGCGGAGACCTCGAACACACGCATCGCGGTCGCGGTGTGGACGTCCTCCCCACGTTTGAAGATCTCCTTCAGCACCTGCTCGTCGGCGATCTGGGCCAGCAGCCGCAGCTCCACCTGCGAGTAGTCGGCGGACACCAGCAGGTTGCCGTCGGCGGCCACGAACGTGGCCCTGATCTCGCGCCCGAGCGGGGTCCGGATCGGGATGTTCTGGAGGTTCGGGCTGTTGGAGCTGAGGCGGCCGGTGGCGGCCGCGGTCTGGTTGAAGGTGGTGTGGATGCGACCCTCGGCGTCGCGCAGCGCGGGTAGCGCATCGAGGTAGGTCTGCGCGAGCTTGGTCAGCTCGCGCCAGCGCTCGATCTTGGGGATGATCTCGTGCTCATCGCGGATCGCCTGCAGTACCCGCGCGTCGGTGGAGAAGCCGGTCTTACCGCGTCGCTTCTTCGAGAGCCCGAGCTTGTCGAACAGGATCGCTTCGAGCTGCTTGGGGGAGCCGAGCGTGAACTCCTCCCCCGCGAGCTCGTGGATCTCGGCCTCGAGCCGTGCGGCCTCGTCCTTGACCTCGGTCGAGATCGCCGCCAGACGCTCGGCGTCGAGCTTGACCCCAGCCTGCTCCATGCCGCGCAGGATCGATACCAGCGGCAGCTCGACGTCGTTGAACAGATCGGTCAGCCCGCGATCCTCGAGCTGCGCCGCCTGCCAGCCGGCCAGCTGCGTGATCACCACCGCGTCGGCCGCCGCCCCCGGCTCGAGCTCGGTCCCGAAGCCACGCTCCTCGACCAGCTCGCGCAACGGGTATGCGCGACGCGCGGGCTCCAGCAGGTAGGCCGCGATCTCGGTGTCGTGCACGAGCACCTCGGGGACGGTGCCGAGCGCCTTGGCATCATGCGCGGTGACCGGATGCGCGCCGGCGGCGATCGCCAGCTGCGACGGGTCCTCACAGGCGCCGCTGAGAACCCGTTCGGCGGCTGGTAGGTGGGCCCCGAAGGTCCAGCTGTCGCCCTCCCCGAAGAGCGCTCCCTCCGGGGTCTCGGGGGCGCGAGCCGCAAGCGTGACCGCGGTCGCCGGGTCGGTGGCGACGAGGTCGTCGAGCGTAGCCTCGACCAACGTGACGGCCGGGGCGTTGCTGCGGGTAACGGTCGCGGCCGGCGCCGGGGCGGCCGCCTCGGCTGACCCCAAGGCCTCCTCCAGGCGCTTCAGCGGGTCACGCAGCTCGAATTCACGGAATGTGTCGCGCAGCCGTGAGCGGTCCGGTTCGCCGGCCATCACCGCCGCGAGGTCGAGTTCGACCGGGATGTCGCGCTTGTTGGTCGCCAGCTGTTTGGAGAGCCGCGCGTCATCCGCGTGCTCGGTCAGGTTCTGTTTGCGCTTGGCTCCGGAGATCTGATCGATCGAGTCGAGCACCCCGTCAACGGTCTCGAACCGTTGCAGCAGCTCCGCGGCGGTTTTGTCTCCGATCCCGGGAACCCCGGGAATGTTGTCGGAGGTATCGCCCTTCAGCCCGATGAAGTCGGGGACCTGGTCGGGGCGGATCCCGTAGCGGTCGATCACGCCCTGTACGTCGTAGAGCTTGGTGTCGGTGATCCCGCGCCCGGGCGCCATGATCCGGGTGGTGTCGTCGACCAGCTGGAAGGCGTCGCGGTCACCGGTCAGCACCGTCACCGGGATCGCGCTGCCGTCCGGTCCTGCCGTCTTGGCGAGCTGGGCGAGCGAGGCGATCACGTCGTCGGCCTCGAAACCCTCGACCCGCAGGTTGGTGTAGCCGAACGCGTCGATCAGCGGTTCAAAGTGCGGCCACTGCTCGCGCAGCAGGTCCGGTCGCGACGAGCGCTGCGCCTTGTACTCGGGATACAGCTCCTTACGGCCCGTGTAGCCGCCGTCCCAGACCACGATCGTCGGCCGCCACCCGTATTCCGTGAGGATCTTCACCAGCATCGAGGAGAGCCCGAAGATCGCGTTGGTGGGGACGCCGGTGGAGGTCGCGATCGACTCCGGCAGCGCGAAGAACGCGCGGTAGGCAAGGCTGTTGCCGTCGATCAGCAGCAGCTCGGGGACTTCAACTTTGTCAGCGGTGATGGCCATGCGATTGTGATTCAGGAGACGTACAACGGGAAGCGACGCAACGTGGTGAGCTGCGGCTCACCACACTACCTGCTCGTCAGAGCACAGACAGCGTCACGGTCGTCACGCCGGACGTGGGGCTCCTGCCGGCGCGCACGTTGGGGAGCGGTCGCAGTCCGAGGAAGCTGATGCTCGTTCGCCCGTGTTTGGCGAACGTATAGCTCTGCAGCACCGGCATGTCCCCGCGAGTCGAGGACAGCGATGCCAGCAGCACGCCACGATCGAGCGCGCGCATCCCAAGATCCGTCACCGCGCCGTCGAACAGCTCCGCTGCCGCATACCCGTATACCGCGGCTGCGCTGGCAGGCTGGCCGAAGCGAGACGCATACTCGCTGGCCAATGCGGCGGTGCCCGGGTAGCTGCTGAGCGGCAGCCCCTGCGAGACGCAGGCGAGCGACGGCAGCAACTGCGCGCCGCGGGCTGTGCAGCTGGCAACCATCCCGAAGATCCGCACGTGACGGCTCTGGCGGTGGATCAGCGCCGAGAGGCGCACGACGTTGGTGGTCGTCAGCCCGGTCGCGACCATGCAGCTGGAACGCGAGGCCGGCAGCCCCGGGAAATTGGTCCCGAAGATGTCGATCGCGGGAAAGGTATTGGCGCCGCTGAACCCGGCGGTACCGAGGTTCACCTGATTCCCGTGGCTGAGCGCCTGCTCGTTGGCGGCAAAGCCGCTCACGGCCTTGTTCGCGAGCACCCTCACATCGTGCACGCCGAGCGCGCTGGCGAGTTCGCTGCGCATCTCGTTCACCGGCGCCACGGTCGAGGGCGCGGCGATCACGACCCTGCTGCAGCCCGCCTGCAGCAGCCCCTGCGCCACCAGCTTCGCCTGTGTCGCGGTCGGCACTTCGAAGTTCAGCACGTTCGGCGTGGTGTCCTGGACCGGACCCGTGGTCGGGCTCAGCTGCGCGATCGTGGCCTGGTCGAGAATCGGGGACGACAGCCGGTCTGCCTGGATGTGCATCTCCCCGACATAGAACCCGGTATACGGATCGGTTGCCGCACGCGAGGCGTTCGCGACCGTCTGGTCCGCGTTCCACGGACCCAGCAGCGACCCGTCACCGAGTCCCCGGTAGGCGATCTGCACCGTTCCGATTCTGCTGCCTCCGACCTCGAGCCCGAGCTTGAGGCCGTTGCCGACCGCCTGCCCCGCGGCCGTATCGAGCGGCAGACTCGAGTACACCGACAGCTGACCGGCGGGCGCCGAAGCGGCGGCCGACGCCGGTTGCGGCCCGGCGTTGCCGCAGGCGCCGATCGCCAGCGCGCACGCGAGCGCGCCGATCAGCCCGATCGCGCTGGTGCGGGTTACGAGCGCCGAGCACTTCACAGGCCGGATGCTAGTACGCGTCCCCGGCGTTCAGCCCGCGGACCGCGTCGGTCGCGCCTGCGACCGGCGCGCGGAACTCAGGAAGCGGCCTTGAACGGGACCAGCGTCCCGCCCTTGACCTTGTTCCAGACGAACGCGTCGAGGCTCGTGTTGCCACTGGCGTTGATCGAGTAGCTGCCGAGCACCGAGTCGGAGTAGTCGCTCTTCAGAAACGCCTTGACCACGTCGGCGCGGCTATTGGCGTTGTTCCCGAGCTTGGCGAGATCGGCGATCACGGCCGACATCGCCTCGAACCCGAAGATCGCCTGTCCGGTCGGCTCGTGCTTGTAGACCTTCTTGAACGCTGTGTCGAACTGCTTGGCCTCCGGCGGCAGCGACTTGGGCATGAACCCGGGGGTCGTGACGTAGATCCGGCCAGCGGCCGTGGACGACAGCGCCGAGCTGAACTGCGGGGTGTCGAGCACCGAACTGCCGAACAGCTTCGCGTTCGAGTTCAGCGTCGCGGCACGGTTGTAGAAGCTGACTGCCGCCGCGGGCGAGGTACCGGCGTAGAACACGGCCCCGGCGCTGTTCTCGGTGTTGGTGAGCGGGATCCCGAGCTTGTGCGCGGCGGTCCGCAGCGCGTCGGCCAGCGCGCCGCCGTAGTCGCTGCGATCCTGCGCGATGTAGAGGCTCGAGGCGCCCAGCGACTTGATCTCGTCGGCCTGCACCTGAGCCTCCTGCGCGGAGGTCGGGACCAGGCGTGCGAAGGTGCGCCCGAACGAGCTCCACTGCTGGAAGTAGAACTTCGGGGCGCCGCTCACGGCGGGCGTTGACTGCCCAAGCTCCAACGCGGTGTCGGTGGGGCTGACCTGCAGCATCCCCAGCGCGTTGGTGATCCCGACGGTCTGGTCGGAAGTTCCGGGCTGGATCTCGCCGAGATACGCGATCACGTCGGCCGCCTCGATCGACTCGCGGGCGTTGTCCGAGAGCGGGTTCTGGTGCAGCACCACGTCGGCCAGCTTGTACTTGGTGACCTGACTCTTGTGGGTCGCGAACGCGAGCTGCTCGGCGTCGACGATGTCGCTGTAGACCGCGTTTGACTGGTAGTCGTGCGGTGCGCTGATCACGATCGCCAGCGCCTTCCCTGAGATCGTCGTGTTGTTACTGCTGCTGGAGCTGGTGGTGCCGCAGCCTGCAACCACAAGCGCGGCCAGGGCGGCCGCGCCGACGAGCGCGAACGCCCGAGGTGAGCGAGTCAATTCAGTCTTTCCGTCCGGTCACGCGAGGCACCATAGCCTTCGCGACGCTGACCGCCAGAACCAGGCCGATGGCGATGAAGCTCGCATCGAGGCCGGAGATGTTCAGCGCCCAGAGCACGATCCAGATGCAAAGACCGACGGTTACCGCAATTACGTAAGACATTGCCCCTCATCCTATCCCAGTCAGGCGATGCGTAGCGCTTCGGAGAAGTCCGCCACCAGGTCGCGTATCTCGGTGGCGGCGCTTGGGGGCGCTGCCACCTCGTTCACAGCCGCGGCGGCGCCGTTCAGTCCCGCGGCCGCGCGTACAAAACGGCTGCCGATGATGACCCCCTGCGCCCCGGCCTGCGCGGCTCCCGCGGCCTGCTCGGGGGTACCGATCCCGAACCCGAGCGCGACCGGCACATCGGTGTGTGCCTTCACGCGTGCGATCAGCCCCGCAATGTCTCCCGCCGCGTCGCTGCGTTCGCCGGTGGTGCCGGTGACCGAGACCGTGTACAGGAATCCACGTGCGCTGGCGCCGATGCGCGCCAGGCGTTCATCGGGCGAGGTCGGTGCGACCAGCGGCACCAGCGCGATCCCGCGCTCGTCGCAGGCCTCCCGCATCGCATCGGATTCTTCGAGCGGTAGGTCGGGAACGATCAGTCCGCAGGCGCCGACCTCAACCAGCGCGTCGACGAAGCGTTCGATCCCGCGCGCGAAGATCACGTTCACGTAACACATGACCACCACCGGAACATCGGCGGCGACCTCGCGCGCGACGGCCAGCGCATCGGCGACCTTCACCCCCTGCCCGAGCGCGGCGACCGCGGCGGCGTGGATCACGGGGCCGTCCGCGAGCGGGTCTGAGAACGGGATCCCGAGTTCGATCAGGTCAGCGCCGCCGTCGACGTAGGCACGCGCGATCTGGCGCGAGCTCTCAAGCTCGGGGTAGCCGGCCATCATGTAGGGCATCAGTGCCGCGCGACGGCCGTTGGCTTTGGCCGATTCGAACGCTTCCGCGATCCGCTCGGCGCCGGTCGGGGTCACGGTCGTCATAGCTCCAGCAGCTCCAGCGCCTCGGCTAGGTCCTTGTCGCCACGGCCGGACAGGCAGATCAGGTCAAGTTCGCTGCCGCCCCGGTTCGCGAGCACCCAGGCGATCGCGTGCGCGCTCTCCAATGCCGGGATGATGCCTTCAAGCTGGGTGAGCGTGCGGAACGCCTCCAGCGCCTGGCCGTCGGTGACCGCCTCGTAGCTGGCGCGGCCGCTGTCGCGCAGCCACGCGTGCTGCGGGCCTGAGCCCGGGTAGTCGAGTCCGGCCGAGACGCTGTGAGCCTCGAGAATCTGCCCGTCTTCGTCCTGCATGACCGCGCTGTAGGCGCCGTGCAGCACGCCGCCGTTGCCGCCGATCCCGCCCTGCGTGAGCGGCGCGCCGTGCCGTGGCGTGTCGAGCCCGTCACCGGCGGCTTCGGCGCCGATCAGCCGTACTTCGGGGTCGTCGAGGAAGCCCGCGAACATTCCGATTGCGTTGGAGCCACCGCCGACACAGGCGATCACGCGGTCTGGCAGGCGCCCCGTCTTGGCGAGCACCTGCGCGCGTGACTCGTCACCGATGATCCGCTGCAGATCCCGGACCAGCGCCGGATACGGTGCCGGCCCCACGCACGAGCCGATGATGTAGTGGGTGTTGCCGACGTTCGCCACCCAGTCGCGGATCGCTGCCGAGGCGGCCTCCTTGAGCGTGCGCGCGCCGGCCTCGACCGGCACGACCTCGGCTCCGAGCAGCTTCATGCGCTGCACGTTCGGGGCCTGGCGGCGCATGTCCTCGCTGCCCATGTAGACGATGCACTCGAGTCCCAGCAGTGCGCAGGCGGTCGCGGCGGCGGTTCCATGTGAGCCGGCGCCGGTCTCGGCGATCATGCGGGTCTTGCCCATGCGCTGCGCGAGCAGTGCCTGGCCGAGCGCGTTGTTGATCTTGTGCGCGCCGGTGTGGTTGAGATCCTCGCGCTTGAAATAGACCGGGTGCCCGACCTCGTCGGAGAAGCGCCCGGCCAGGTACAGCGGTGAGGGGCGCCCGACGTAGTTGTTCAGCAGGTCGTCGAGGCTCGCGTGGTAGGCCGGGTCGTCCTTGGCCTCGGTCCAGGCCGCTTCCAGCTCGGCCAGCGCCGGCATCAGTGTTTCAGGGACGTATTGGCCGCCGTAGGGGCCGAAGCGGTGTTCGATCGTGGCACTCATGCCGGCTCGACCGTGATCGTGGGCGGCGGCACGGTTGCGGCAACCGCGGCGGCGAACGCGGTCATCTTCTCGTGGTCCTTGTATCCGGGTGCCGACTCGACGCCGCTGGCAACGTCCACACCCCACGGCCGCGCGATCGCGATCGCCTCCCCCACGTTCTCCGGGGTGAGACCGCCGCTGAGGATCACCGGCACCTTCTGGCCCTTGTTCTTCGGCGGCGCCAGCCGGTCGTGAAGCCGCATCAGGTCCCAGTTGAAGCTCTCACCGGTGCCGCCCGGGACTCCGGGCTTGTAGCTGTCGAGCAGGTGGAAGTCGGTGTGGAAGCGGATCAGGTCCTGGATGTCCTCGCCGCCCTGCACGCGCATCGCCTTGATCACCTTGCAGCCGGTGCGGCGTGCGACCTCGTTCGCGAACGAGGGCCCTTCATCGCCGTGCAGCTGCACGATCGTGATCCCGGTCTGGTCGACGGTGCTGACGATCTCGTCAAGCGGCGCGTTGACGAATACCCCGACGGATTCCGCGCGCCGTTTGACCAGCGCCGCGAGCTCGGCGGCCTGCGCGATCGAGACCGCCCGCGGCGACCCCGGCCAGAAGTTCAGGCCGATCGCCCAGGCGTCGAGCGAGACCGCTGCTTCGGCGTCGTGGGGACGGGTGATTCCGCAGAACTTGATCTTTGGGGCACTCATTCGCCTGATCCTAGAAGCCCGCGCACGGCGGCCTCGATATCGCTCGAGCGCATCAGCGCCTCGCCGATCAGCACCGCCTCGACACCGGCGTCCTCAAGCCGCTCGAACTGCTCGCGGGTCTTGAACCCGGACTCGGCCACGGTCACAACGTTGTCGGGGATCTCCAGCAGCAGCTCGAAGGTGGTGTTCAGGTCAACCGCGAGTGTCGCCAGGTTGCGGTTGTTGATCCCCACGATCTCGGGGTCGATCGCAAGCGCGCGGTGGAGTTCGTCGTCGTCGTGGACCTCGACCAGTGCAGCAAGTCCGAGCTCGCCGGCGACGGCGTGGAAATGCTCGAGCTCAGCCTGGTCAAGTGCCGCGACGATCAGCAACACGGCATCGGCACCGGCCGAGAAGGCCTCGTGGATCTGGTATTCGTCGACGGTGAAGTCCTTGCGCAGGATCGGCAACGCGGTGGCGGCGCGCGCCGCGGCGATGTCGTCGAGCTTGCCGGCGAAGCGGCTCTCCTCGGTCAGAATCGAGAGCGCGCGCGCCCCGGCGCGCTCGTAGGCGCCGACGACATCCGCCAGCTCGAGGTCGGCGCGGATCACGCCGGCCGACGGTGACGCGCGTTTGTGCTCGGCGATCATCGACAGTCCCGGCGCGGTGAGCGCGTGTTTGAACTCTCGCAGCGGCGTCTGGCGTGGCGGAAGCTCTGCCTGCGGGGTCGTGGCCGCACGGGCCGCGACCGCCGCCCGAGTCGTTTCGATGATCTCGAGCAGTACGTCGGCTGCCATCAGGCCGAGGGTGAGAGTTCGGTGGTCCGCGTGACGAACTCGTCGAGCTTGGCCGCGGCCGCGCCGGAGTCGATCGCCTGCTGCGCCAGGTGCACGCCCTCTCGCAGCCCTTCCGCGTGGCCGGCGGTGTAGATCGCGGCGCCGGCGTTGATAACCGCCAGATCACGCGCGGCGCCGAGCTGGCCGGCGAAGATCTCGCGGGTGGTGGCGGCGTTCTCGTCCGGATAGCCGCCGGGGACCGCATCGGCCGGGTAGCGGCTGAGGCCGAGTTCCTCGGGGGTGACGAGGTATTCGGTGAGCTCCTCGCCGCGGACCTCGATCACGCGCGTGGCGGCCGAAACCGAGAGCTCGTCGAGGCTGTCCTCGCTGCAGACCAGCAGCGCGTGGCGGGTTCCAAGGCGTGCCAGCGCGCCGGCCATCTTCGGCAGCACCGCGGGGTCGGAGACGCCCAACAGCTGGCGGCTTGCGCCTGCCGGGTTGGTCAGCGGGCCGAGGAAGTTGAAGGTCGTGCGGACCTTCAGCTGTTTGCGCACCTCGACCACGTGGCGCGTCGCGGGATGGTGATAGGGCGCGAACAGGAAGCCGAAACCGATCTCGGCGATGCAGCGTCCGACCCCGGCGGTATCGAGGTCGATCTTCGCTCCGAGCGCCTCGAGCACGTCGGCGGAGCCCGAGAGTCCGGTCGATGAGCGCGAACCGTGCTTGGCTACCTGGCAGCCGGCTCCGGCCGCGATCAGCGCGGCGGTGGTTGAGACGTTGAAGGTGCGGCGGCCGCCGCCGGTGCCGGCGGTGTCGAGCAGGTCCTCACCGGCGTCCGGGACGAACGCGGCGAAGGCCCGCATCGTGCGTGCCAGGCCGGCCAGCTCTTCGACGGTCTCGCCCTTCACGCGCAGCGCCATCAGGAACCCGGAGATCTCGATGTCGTTGGCCTCTCCCGCCATGATCTCGGCGAGCACCTCGGCGGTCTCGGTCTCGGTCAGGTTCTGGCGGTCGGCGAGACGGTCGATCGCCTTGGTCAGCAGTTCACTCAACGGGGGCCCCTGGGTCTGGTCATCAGGCCGGTAGGCCCGCACTGTCGACGAAATTACGGATGATCTCGTGTCCGTGCTCGGTGAGCACCGACTCGGGATGGAACTGCACGCCTTCGGCTGGGAGCGTGCGGTGGCGGACGGCCTGGATTACGCCACCGCCGGTGGCGCTGACCTCAAGCACGTCCGGCAGTTCCGGCGCGGCGATCAGGGAGTGGTAGCGGCCGACCTCGATCTGTTGCGGCAGGCCGGTGAAGATCGTCCTACCGTCGTGCTCGATCGGCGAGCTCTTGCCGTGGATCGGCTGATGCCGGATCACCTGTCCGCCAAACGCCTGAACCAGGGCCTGATGGCCGAGGCAGACGCCGAGCGTCGGGATCTTCGCCTCCGGGAAGCGCCGCACCACCTCAAGCGAGATTCCGGCCTCGTTGGGGGTGCACGGTCCGGGCGAGACGATCACCCGGTCATAGCCGCGCAGCATCAGCTCGTCGACGCTTACCTGGTCGTTGCGCACGACCTCGATCTCGTGCGCAGGCGTCTCCAACTCCCCCAGGTACTGGACGAGGTTGTAGGTGAACGAGTCGTAGTTGTCGACGACGAGTATCCGCACGGTCTCACTAGGTTACGTGCGGACACTCGTCGATGCGGTTCAGCGGCTCAGGATGCGTACCCGTACTTGATCAGCATCTGCTCCAGCGTGCTCACGAAGCCGCGGGTGATGAGCCCCTTCTTGGCCTGGGCGTTGAGCGTCGCGCGCGCGGCTTTGGCCTGTCCGAGGTTGTATTCGTCGGCGGCCCACGCGGCGATCAGTCCCTTGCGCCCGGCATCGTGGTCCTTGCGATACGCGGTCCACCAGGACGCAGCGTCCTTGCGGATCATCGCTGGGTGGCTGCGCGTGACGTTGATGAACCTGAGACCGTTGAAGGACAGGATCCGGATCGGCATGCCCGACTCGGCGAAGTCCGTGAACATGTAGGCGAAGTTGTTGTCGGCGGTGACGAACTGGGTGGTCCCGCCCGGCCCGATCGGCTCAAGCCTGGCACCCGAGTTCTGGAAGTCGGCCTGGCGCTTGGTGTAGCCGCTGTGGCCGTGGCTGTAGACCTCGTCGATGAAGCAGCAGTGCGCACCGCCGCTGTACAGCGACAACACCACATCGGCGGGATGCGCTGCACCCTCGAGGTTCGCGATCGCGAGCGCGTGCTTGGGCTGCACGAGGCACTGCTTGTGGCACTGCAGTGCGTTGATCTGCTGTTTGAACGTCGCCACGCCCTTCTGGGCGATCGAGATCTCGACGTTCTTGTCCATGTCCGGGTATCTGCCCTTCTGGTAACTGACGGTCGCGGTGACGCCGTCACGCGTGACCGATTGGGACATGACCTTGCTCGCGGCGAATGCGGCGGCCGGTACGAGTGCGAGCGCAAACATGACAAGCAGCGCGATACGGCCGCGCCTCGTCATGGAATTGATGGTTGGTCTCATGACCATTTCATTCCCGTGGCAGGCACGCTGTGACGCGCACACGCCGCCGCTAAACCGCCGCTAACACAGCCAAACCGAACCCCCATCTTGGCTGACCGTTGGCCGGGTCAAGTAGCGGTTCGGGTCGCCGGCCGTGCGTCACTCCCAACCGGGCTGCGCTGCGGCGAGCTCAACGGCCTCGCGGATCGCGCGCGATTTGTTCACCGATTCCTCGTACTCATAGGACGGCACGGCGTCGGCCACGGTCCCGCCACCGGCCTGAATGTGGACCATCCCGTCCTTGATCACGGCGGTGCGGATGTGGATGCAGACATCGAGGTCGCCGCCGTAGCTGGCCCAGCCCACGGCCCCGCCGTAGCCGCCGCGTTTGACGGTCTCGAGCTCGTCGATGATCTGCATCGCGCGAACCTTCGGAGCCCCCGAGAGCGTGCCCGCGGGCAGTACCGATCGCAATGCCCCAAGTGCGCCGATCCCGTCGCGGAGGCGACCGCTGACGTTCGAGACGATGTGCATCACGTGGCTGTAGTTCTCGACAACCATGAAGTCGTCGACCTTCACGCTGCCGTACTCGGCAACGCGTCCGATGTCGTTACGTCCGAGGTCCACCAGCATCAGATGTTCGGCGCGCTCCTTGGGATCGGCCAGCAGTCCTTCCGCGATCTGGGCGTCTTCCTCGGCGGTCCTGCCGCGTGGACGGGTGCCTGCAACGGGCCGGGTTGAGACGCGGCCGTCGCTGACCGTCACCAGCGGCTCGGGACTCGCACCGGCGATCTCAAAGTCACCGAAATCCAGGTAGTACATGTACGGCGACGGGTTCACCGCGCGCAACCCGCGGTAGATGCTGAAGCCGCTCACCGGGGTCGCCGAGGACCAGCGCTGCGACGGCACGACCTGGAACGCGTCACCGGCGTAGATGTACTCGATCACACGGCTGACGTTGGCCTCAAACTGCTCGCGCGTGAGGTTCGATTCGAACCGCAGCTCGGTTTCACGGCTGGGCTTGGCTGGCCGACCGATACCAGCCTGACCGTCCGCGCTGGGGTTGGCGGCGGGTAGCGGCCCCGCCAGCACCTCGCGGAGTTCCGCGATCTTCGCGCGTGCCGTGCGGTCGTCGTCGTCCGGGTGACCGATCACGGTGATCGTGCGCCGCAGGTGGTCGAAGGCGACCAGTGTGTCGGTGAACATCAACGCCAGGTCGGGCGTGCCGATCACGTCCGGGTTGGGGTCGCCCAGCGGCTCGGCGGTACGCACCAGGTCGTAGGCGAACATCCCAACCGCGCCGCCACCGAATGGCAGCTCGTTGTGCTCGGGTTGTTGCGTGCGTACCTGATCGAGCTCGCGTTGCGTCAGTTCGTAGGGGTCGCCGTCGTCGCCGAGGCTCCAGCGCAGCACCTTGCGCGGCTTGTAGCCGATGAAGCTGAAGCGCCCGACGCGCCCCTGGTCGGCGGACTCCAGCAGAAAGATCGGTTCCGACGGCGCAGCAGCCCGCAGCTTCAAGAACGCCGACACCGGGGTTTCGGTGTCGTCGATCCAGGTCTCGACCACCGGGGTGTCGCCGGTGCTCTGGCCTGTGGTCGCGCTCATGGTTCCTCCGCGGGGTTCTTGAAACGTCTCGGTGCGCCGCGCCGTTGCGCCAGCACCGCTTCTGCAGCTGCGAGCGTTAGCTCTCTGGTGGCGAGCAGCACGGTCAGGTGGTAGAGCAGGTCGGCGGCCTCGTTGGCGACGCGCTCGTCCGATTCATCGCGGGACGCGCGCACGACCTCCTCTGCCTCCTCCTCAACCTTGGTGCGGGCCAGATCGGGGTCGGTCAGCAGCGCCGACGTGTAGGACTTGCCATCGTCGTCGTCTTGCCGGCGCGCGGCGACGGTGCGTTCGAGGTCGGGCAGCACCTCGTGCGGAGCGAGCCCGCCATCGTTGCCGCTGCCGGGGGCCGGCTCACCGCGAAAGAAGCAGCTGCGCTCACCGGTGTGGCAGGCCGGGCCGGCCGGCTCAACCAGCGCCAGCAGCGCATCCGCGTCGCAGTCATATCGGAGCGCCCTGAGCCTCTGGGTGTTGCCGGAAGTCGCGCCCTTGTGCCACAGCTCCTGCCGCGAGCGGCTCCAGAAGTGCATCTCTCCGGTGTGTTGGGTCAGTGCCAGCGCATCGGCGTTCATGTAGGCGAGCGTCAGCACCTCGCCCGTCGTCCAATCCTGGACGATGCATGGGACGAGGCCGTTCGCGTCGAAGTTGATTTCGTCTGACTCCAGCACGCACTGGAGTCAAGCAGCTACTCGCGAGGAGTGCCTAAGCGTTGCTCGCGAATCTCAGACGGTCGGCCGCTGGCTACTCGATTCCCAGACGATCCAGCACGCGCTCGTCGGCGCGCCAGTTCTTGCGCACGCGAACCATCAGGTCGAGGTGCACGCGCACGCCGAGTTCGCGCTCGAGCTGTTTGCGTGCTCCGGTGCCGATCGCCTTGATCATCTTGCCGCCGGCGCCGATCAGGATTCCCTTCTGGGACTCGGTCTCGACCAGGCAGACGCCCTCGACGCGGATCATGTCGTCGTGTTCCTCGATGATTGACTCGATTTCGACTTCGACCGCGTGCGGGACCTCCTGACGGGTGCGGATCAGCACCTGCTCACGCACCAGCTCGGCGAGCATCGTGCGCTCGGACTGGTCGCTGCGCTCGTCGGCCTCGAAGTAGAACGGCCCCGGCGGCAGCAGGCTGACCAGGTGCTCGAGCAGTGCCGGCACACCGGTGCCCTTGCGCGCGGAGATCGGGAAGATCTCGTCGGCGACGTCGAGCTCGGCCGCCTGCTGAAGCACCTCGACCGCCTCCGGCTGGGTCACGCGGTCGAGCTTGTTGACCGCAATCACGACCGGTCCTTTGGCGCGCTTCAGCTGCTCGGCGATGAAGCGGTCGCCGGGACCGACGCCCTGCTCTGCGTTGATCACCAGCAGGCAGCCGTCGGCTTCGCTGAGTTCGGACTCGACCCGCCGCTGCATACGCTGCGTGAGCGTGTCCCGTGGTCGCTGCACACCGGGCAGATCCACGAGCACCAGTTGCCACGCCTCACGCTCGTGATCGACGCCGCTGACAATCGCGCGGATCGCCCGGCGCGTGGTCTGCGGTTTGTCGGAGACGATTGCGACCTTGGATCCGACGATTGCGTTGGCGAGCGTTGACTTGCCGACGTTGGGTCGTCCTGCGAGCGCGATGAATCCCGAGCGCGTCTTGGGCTCCTGCCCCGTGCTCGCCGCCGCTGATATGTCGAGACCTGGTCTCAAGACACCCACCTCATCAGTTCCGATTGCAGTGCCAACATCTGCCCGTCATCGACCTCGTGGTCCATGCCGGTCAGATGCAGCGTTCCGTGTACAACAGCTTCGCGCAGGTCGACCGTGTGCTCGGGGCAGATCACTATGTCCCCCAGCTCCCGGGGCCCGGCGGGTTCACCGTCTTCGTCGACCCCGAACGACAGAACATCCGTCGGCGTGTCGATGCCGCGGTACTCGCGGTTGAGTTCGTGAATGCGGTCCTCGTCAACGAACTCGACCGCCATGTGGCCGTGTTCAATCCCGGCCGATGCCAGCGCGAGCACACACAGCTCGCGGACCTCGACGGCAGTCGGGGCACGGACGTTCAGATACTCGAGCCCGAGTACCTCAATGTCGAGGTCCGTCGCTTCCATGGTCAGATCCGGTAGCGGGGCAGTACCAACCAACCCGACATTACGCGCTTTGCTCGGAGGCGCGTATCACGTCACCTGCCGAGCGCTTTGCCGAACGCAAACCCGGTGCCTGACGCTGATCGTGCTGGTTGTAGGCGGACACGATCTTGCGCACCAGCTTGTGGCGCACCACGTCCTCGTCAGCGAAGCGCACGATCTCAATGTCGGGCACGCCGTCGAGGATGTCGGCCACGTTCACCAGTCCGCTGGCCTGCTCACGCGGGAGGTCGACCTGGGTGACGTCGCCGGTCACAACGATCTTGGAGCCGAAACCCAGCCGCGTGAGGAACATCTTCATCTGCTCGGGCGTCGTGTTCTGCGCCTCATCGAGGATGATGAAGCTGTCGTTGAGCGTGCGTCCGCGCATGAACGCGAGCGGAGCGACTTCGATCACGCCGCGTTCCATGTAGGCGGTGACCTTCTCGCCCTCCATCATGTCGTGGAGCGCATCGAACAGCGGCCGTAGGTACGGGTCGACCTTGGCCATCAGGTCTCCGGGCAGGAACCCGAGACGCTCGCCGGCCTCAACCGCCGGACGCGTGAGGATGATGCGGTTCACCTCACGACGGTGCAGCGCGGCAGCCGCAAGCGCAACTGCAAGGAAAGTCTTGCCGGTACCAGCGGGGCCGATCCCGAAGGTGATGGTGTTGTCACGGATCGAATCGACGTAGCGCTTCTGGTTGACGGTCTTGGGAGCGACCTTCTTGCTGCCGCGACGCCAGATCACGTCCTCGAGCACGGCCGCCGGATCCTGGTGCGCGTCCAGCGCACCGGAAACGGCTTCAATCGTGCCGTTCGCGATCTCGTAGCCCCGGCCGACGAGCTCGCTGAGCTCGTTCACGACCGCGACGCCTGCCTCCACGGCTTCCTCATCACCGTCAAGCGTGAGCAGGTTCCCACGCAGAATCACCTGGCAGTCCAGGTGATCGGTAAGCATCTGCAGTGTTTTGTCGCCAGTCCCCGCGAGTTCCGCGGCGACGGTGTTGTCGAGTTCGATCTGGGTCCGCATCCCGTCTCTCTCTATGCGTGGCCCTCTGCCTGTCGGAAGCGCATCGTTTCCGGGCAGGCTCGGAGCCTTGATGTGTTGATCCATGAACACGCGAACGCGTTCATGATTTGAGCGCCACCGGTGCGTTCATCATGCGAGCGCCGCCCGTACCGCAGCCGAAGCTCGCTTTCCGTCAACCAGGCCTCCGGCCCGGTCCATCACCAGCTTCATGACCGCTCCCATGTCCCTGGGACTGGTGGCGCCCGTCTCGTCGATTGCTTGTTTCACAAGCGCGTTCAGCTTGGCGTCGTCGAGGTCAGCCGGCAGGTAGCGGCTGATCAGCTCTACCTCGAACTCTTCGTGCGCAGCAAGCTCGTCACGACCGCCTTCACGGAACTGCTTGGCTGCCTCTGCGCGACGCTTGCGTTCACGGCGCAGCACCGCCAGCTCATCTCCGTCGCCTTCCTTGGCGTCCTTCTGCAGCTCAGACAAAAGCAGGCGCAGAGCCCCTGTCAGCTCTTTGTCACCTGACCTCATGGCGCTGACCGAGTCAGCCCGTACCTGATCTAAAACATTCAACTGCGAATAAGGATACGACGCGCCGCCGACGTCAAACCCCCGGGCGGCCGCCGATGTGCAGATGGTGTGTACGAGGCGTGAACGCGGGCCGGCAGCGAGCGACGACAGAAATCCTCCACGCTCGTCAGCAGCGGCCAACGAGCGCAGGATCTGCGTCCTAGGCGAGGCCGGCCGGAAGGACCCGACCGCGCGTCATCTACTTGGCCGTCGCCTGTTCGCTGGCAGCCGCGGGCGCCTTCCCGTCCACGGCAGCCGCCGCGGCACCGTCCGCCGACGAAGCCGGCTCCTGGTGCTGCAGCGCGCTGGCCGCCTGCGGGTCGCTTTCGGCGGGCGGCGCGATCAACGGGTCACCGAGCTTCGGGGCGTGTCCGAGCTGTCCCATCTCGGCGACGTCGCGCGGGAACAGAATCTCGACCGACCAGTCCGCGATCAGGCGTGACTTGCGGTCCGCGCCCGGCATCCAGGCGAGGTGGTAAAAGCGCGCGATGGCCCAGGCGAAGAATCCCTTCAGGCGGATTCCCATCACGTTCGCGACCGCGGTATGGCGGCCGAGATCGGCAAACGCACCCTTGGTTTTGTAGGTGAACGGCTCTTGCGGCTGACCGTTGATCGCGGAGACGATGTTCTTGCCGAGCAGCTTGCCCTGGCGGATCGCGTGCTGCGCGGTCGGCGGGCAGGGGAAGCCGGGGCGCGCGGGATCCGGCACGGCTGCCACGTCTCCCAGCGCCCAGACGTTGTTGAACCCCTTGACCTGCATCGTCGCGTCGACCTCGATGCGGCCGCGGTCCAGCGGCAGTCCGAGCTTCTCGGCTACGGGGCTGGCCTTTACGCCTGCGGTCCAGACCACGGTGCGGGTGTCGACGACCTCACCGGTGGTGAGTGTGCACTGCGTCTCGGTCACCTCGCTGACTGAAGTTCCGAGCTGGAACTCGATACCGCGCTTCTTCAGCACCTTCATCGTGAAATCGGCCAGCGACGGCTTCATCTCCATCATGATCCGGTCGGCGACGTCCACAAGCAGGAAGCGCATGCCCGCCTCGTTGCAGCGCGGATAGCGCTTCAGCGCGTCCTTGGCGAAGTGCTGCAGCTCGGCCATACCCTCGAGCCCGGCGTAGCCGCCACCGACGAACACGAACGTCAGGTAGGGCCTGCGCTCGTCGACGTCGTCGATGCACTCTGCGAGTTCGAGGTGCTTCACCAGCCGGTTGCGCAGCGCGGTCGCCTCGGCGATCGTCTTGAAGCCGATCGCATGCTCGTGCAGGCCGGGGATCGGGAACGTGCGCGAGACCGAACCCAGCGCGATCACCAGCTGGTCGTACTTCAACTCCTTGTGCTCACCGGAAATCAGGTCGACCGAGATCGTGTTCGCGGCAGGGTCGCCGTCAATCACGGCACCCACGCGGATGTTGGTGCGCTTCAGGTGATCGCGCAGCGGCATCACCACGTGACGCGGGTCGAGCGTGCCCGCGGCTGCCCCCGGAAGCAGCGGTGCGTAACACATGAAGTTGACGTCGGTGACAAGCGTGATCACCGCGTCTGCGGGCGCCGTTTTCTCGAGCTTCTTAGCGGTGTAATAGCCGCCGAAGCCGCCTCCCGCGATGACTATGTGCTGTCCCATGATCTGCTCCGAATCTATCGCGTATCTGTGTCGCGTAGAACACTTGCTGACCACTCTCCCAGGGTCAGCCTGCGCTCTTCCGAAAAGTTCTTGTGTGCGAATTCGCCGCAGACCCGATCGGCCTCGGCAGCGAGCACTCCGCTAACGATGATGACTTCTGGCCGCAATATACGTTCCGAAGGCATCTTTTGTGCCCAGGCCGTCAAAAGTGGCGCCAACAGGTTAGCCAGTACCAGCGGTGCTGCGGGGACTTGTTTGTTAAGCAGGTCGAATTCGCGCACTTCAAACAGCTCCGCGACCCCGTTCACGGCGGCATTTTCACGCGTAGCGTCAACCGCCAGCTGGTCATAGTCGAGCGCCAGCACCGGCCCGAACCCAAGCTTGGCCGCGGCGATCCCGAGCACGCCCGAACCACATCCGAGGTCGACCACGGTTTGGATGCTGTTACTGGCTTGCCGGCCAGTAACAGCAAAGGATGGCTGCTGCAGTTCGAGCAGCGCCTCAAGGCACAATCGCGTGGTCGCGTGGGCGCCGGTTCCGAACGCGCGCCCCGGGTCGATCACGAGCTCGAGCTCGGTGGCCTGTGGGGGCTCCCATGGTGGTCGCACGCTGAGCCTGGTTCCGAGCACCAGCGGCTTGTGGAACTCGCGCCAGCGGTCGGCCCAGTCGTCGGCGATCTCGCCGCTTTCGATCGTCGTCAGCGCCTCGCCGGCGACCGCCCGCAGCTGAGCCTCGGAGGGAAGGTCTTCGGCCGCGCCGTAGAGCACGTACTCGACCGTGTCGGCGTTGATGTCGACCTCCTCGACGCCGTCTGGGACGAGCTCGAGCAGCTCGGCCAACACCAGCTCAGACTGCTCGCGGCTGACCTGAATCGCGAGTCGGATCATCGTCGAGCGGCCTCGACCGCGGCTTAGCCGCCGAACGCGCGCCGGAGTTTGCTGAAGACGCTCTCGTCGTTGCTGAGGTTTTCGTCGTTGAGCGTGCCCGCGAACTCGGTCAGCATGCGCTTCTGCTCGTGGCTGAGCTTGCGCGGGATCACGACGTTGACCACGACCTTCAGTTCGCCGGTGCGACGGCCGCGCAAGGACGGCATGCCCTGGCCCTTCAGCGCGAGGATCTCGTGCGGCTGAGTTCCAGCCGGGATCTGCAGCTCCTCGGTGCCGTCGATCGTCTCGATCTCGATCGTCGTTCCCAGCGCCGCCATCGGTGCGGAGATATCGACGCTGGTGAGCAGGTCGTCACCGTCGCGCACGAAACGCGGGTCATCCTTCACGCGAATCATCACGTAGAGGTCGCCTGGAGGTCCGCCGTGCTCGCCCGCGTGACCGCGCCCGGAGACGCGGATGCGCTGTCCGTCGTCGATACCTGCGGGTACGTCCACCGACACCTGCTGGGTCGCCTGGATGCGCCCGCGGCCGCGGCACTCGTGACACGGCTGAGTCGGGATCTTGCCGTCACCGTGGCACTTGTCGCAGACGGCGGTGGTCATCACCTGGCCGAACGGCGTGCGGGCGACGCCCTGAATCTGTCCGCGCCCCTGACAGCGGTCGCAGGTCTCGATCGGAGTACCGGGCTCGGCGCCGTTGCCGTGGCAGACGTCGCAGCGCACCACCGCGTCGTAGCTGAGCTCGACCGGCGTGCCGTGTGCCGCTTCGCTGAGCGTGACCTCGGCGCCCATCTGGATGTCGCCGCCCTGAATCGGGCCGCCGGGCTGCTGGCCGAATCCGCCGAAGCCGCCGCCTCCGCCGAATATCGCTTCAAAGATGTCGTTGACCGAGCCGAAGCCGTCGAAATTTGGCGAGTAGCCGCCGGACCGCAGACCGTCGTGGCCGTAGCGATCGTAGGTGGCGCGACGGTCAGAGTCGGACAGCACCTCGTAGGCCTCCGCTGCCTCTTTGAACTTCAACTCGGCCTCCGGATCGTCCTTATTGACGTCCGGGTGAAGCTCTCGGGCGAGGCGGCGGAATGCCTTCTTGATCTCGGCCTCGCCGGCTTCGCGGCCAACTCCGAGCACCTCGTAATAGTCGCGTTTAGGCGTGGATGCACTCATATCGTCGATACACAGGCTAGCTACTGCTTTTCAGCACAAGTTTGGCTATCGCTCGTCGTACACGTCGGTGACGAAGCTGGACAGCTGGTTGGCAGCTTCGCGCACCACGCTGATCACCTGCGGGTAGTCCATCCACAGCGGTCCGATAACCGATACGGCGCCCAGTGTCCGCTGCGGCAGGCCGTAGCTCGCAGCGACCACCGCCAGCGATTGCAGCGCCGGCTGTTCGTTCTCGGCACCGATGCGGACCGTCAGTTCGTTGTCGCCGAGCGCCGACTGCAGCGCGCCGAGCATCGTCACCCTGCGCTCCAGCATCTCGACGAGTGAGTTCAGCTCGACGATCTCGCCCCCGCGGCCGACCGTCAGCAGGTGTGCGGTGCCGTCGTAGTAGACGCCGTCCTGTTCGGTCTCGGACAACTCCGTAAATACTGGCGCCAGTGAGGACAGGAAGGTTCGCTCGGTCTGCGGGAGTGTCGGATCGAGCACTCGCGTGGTCAGCCGCCGTGTGCCCAGTCCAGTACCGACGAGCCGTTCGTTCAGGTAGCTGCCGGCCCAGTCGGCAAGACCGGGATCGACCGGGCGGTCGAAGGTGAACATGCGCTTGGTGACGCCGCCGGTGGACGTGATCACGACCACCATCAGCACCTGAGGCTGCAGTGTCAGCACCTCCACGTGGCGGATCGTGGCCGTCCGCAGCGGCGGCGCGGTAACGATCGCCAGCAGGTTCGTCACCTGCGAGAGCGTCTCGGTTGTGATCCGCATCGCCTCGTCGAGTTCGTGCCGCACGAGCGACAGCGCCAGCGCCGGCCGCGCAGGCACCTTCCCGGCGACGCTCGCGGGCATCAGTCCGTCTGGGGCGGCGATCGATCCCATCGGATCCCCGGCCAGTACGCGATCAACGAAATAGCGGTAGCCCGACTCCGTGGGGACACGGCCGGCCGAGGTGTGCGGATGCGCCAGCAATCCCAGCTCCTCGAGGCTGGCGAGCTCGTGCCGGATCGTGGACGGGCCCCAGCTGAAGCCCTCGCTGAGCGCCTTGGAGCCAACGGGAACGTGGTCATCGAGGTAGGTCTCGACGACCCGACGCAGTACCAATTCCTGGCGTTCGGTCAGCATTTATTGGATTTTAGAGTCGCCCCGGGGCGGACCACTCGGACAGCGGCGGCCGGCCTTCCGTCGACACTACAGACGCACTTCGGCGATCGCGCCCTTGACCAGGCGCTGGGTGCCCTGCACGGCGTCGAGCTTCACGGTCGCCACGCCGGCCTCATCGGGCTGCTTGGCCGAGCCGGTGATCACGATCTCCTCGCCGATCGCGCCCATGCCGCGAAACGACGCACTCAGCGACTGCAGATGCTCGGGGCCGCCGGTGGCTTCGGTGACTGCCCGTGCCACCTGCGCCATCGACCACAAGCCGTGAAGGATGCGTCCGGGCAGACCGACCGAGCGCGCGAACTGCTCGTCGATATGGATCGGATTGAAGTCACCCGAGGCGCCGGCGTAGCGGACGGTCACATAGGGGTCCGGGGTTACGCGCAGTTCGATCTGTTCGGGAATCTCAGTCATGGGAAGCTCTTGGTCGGAATCTTGGGGTGGGCCGGTTCAGACACCCGCTGGGCGGATCAGATTCGTCCAGGTGCCGACGCAGACGGTCTCGCCGCGCTGATTCACGGAGACGGTCTCGAACGTGTAAAACCGCATCCCGCCCTTCTCGGTGATGTCCTTGACGCTGCCGGTGGTGGTGATTTCGTCGCCGCCGATTACAAGCTCGTGCCAGCGGAACTCCTGGCCGGCGTGCACCAGCCGCGCGAAATCGAGCTCGAGTTCGGGGTCAAACAGCGCCTTGACGATCGGTCCGTTGGAGTAGACGACGGCGAACATCGGCGGGGCGACGAGATCGCTGTGACCGGCCGCGCGCGCGGCGTCAAGGTCCAGATACAGCGGCTCGGTCTCACCCACCGCGTAGGCGTATTCGCGAATCTTCTCGCGCCCGACCGCGTACACCGTCGCAGGGTATTTCTTGCCGATCTGATCCGTTGGTATTGGCACGGACGCCAGTCTGGCATACGGCCAGCCGGCCGGCACGCCGCTAGCCATTGCCTAAACTGCACAAAGGCACTTGGGAACATGGCCCTACGAGCCGTGGACCCGGACACTAAGGAGAACCATGAGCTTGTCACTCGGCGACACCGCGCCGGACTTCACCGCTGAGACCACTGAAGGGACGATCAACTTCTACGACTGGCTCGGGGACAGCTGGGCCGTGTTGTTCAGCCACCCCAAGAGCTTCACCCCGATCTGCACCACCGAGCTCGGCGCCGTTGCCAAGCTGAAGCCGGAGTTCGACAAACGCGGCGTGAAGGTGATCGGCCTGTCGGTCGACCCGGTCGAGAAGAACGAGGGCTGGAACAAGGACATCGAGGATGTCACCGGCTACGCGCCCAACTACCCGGTGATCTCTGATGCGGACTTCAATGTCTCAAAGCTCTACGGGCTGCTGCCCGCGGCGACCTCGGGCGACCCGTTGGACCGCACCCCGGCGGATAACCAGACCGTCCGCAACGTGTTTGTGATCGGGCCTGACAAGAAGGTCAAGCTGATCCTGGTCTACCCGATGACCACCGGCCGCAACTTCGACGAGATCCTGCGCGTGGTCGACTCACTGCAGCTGACCGCCAACCACAAGGTCGCGACCCCGGCCGACTGGAAGCAGGGTGAAAGGGTCGTCATCGCCGGATCCGTGAACAACGAGGCGGCGAAGGAACTGTTCGGGGAGTGGGAAGCACCCAAGCCCTACATCCGCTTGGTTCCGGACCCCTCCAACTGAGTCGTTTACCGGGGTAGTGGCTTGGGTGCCGCTACCCCGGTTCCCGCCCTCGGCGGACTCAGGCCAACCGCCTCCAGCGCTGCGAGTGCTGCTCGGCGACGGCGTGCGGCGTCTTCCGAGCGATACGCGCTCCAGCGCGGCATATGCTCTCGGGCGCGGCATGTGCTCTCGGGCGCGCCATATGCTCCCGAGCGCGGCATGTGCTCTCGGGCGCGGCCAAACTTCGTGGATCGCGGCGCGAAAGGGGAATTTAACGCTCCCAGAGCTTTAAATTCCCCTTTCGCGCCGATCGAGGTTCACGGTCTGCCCATGCGCAGGCGATGCCCGATGCGGTGCCGATGCGGCGCGGGTCACACGCGCAGCGCGAACACTGCTGGATGCGGGGTGCGCGTAGCGCTAGGCTTCAAATGTGGCGATCCACGGGTCATCAATTCGAGCCTCGGATTCCGAGCGCGAGCGAGTGGTCGACCAGCTGCGCCAGGCCGGTGCCGATGGACGGCTGACTGTGGACGAGCTGGAGGAACGGATGGGGTTGGCGTTCGCCGCCAAGACCTACGGCGAGCTCGACGCACTGATCGAGGATCTACCCGCTGCACGGTTCCTCGAACCGCACCGCGAGCCGCAACTGGCGGTACGCCGCGACCGCTACGCGGTCGCCCGCCCGCCGCGCCACTCACCTCCTCCGGCAGCACTGCTGGCCGTTATGACCACCGTGATTGCGGTCGGGGTCGCGACCGCGCACCCATGGATCATCCCGATGGCCGCGTTCGTGATCTTCAGGATCTGGGGCGGACGCCGCGTCGGCCGCCGCTTCCACTGACCGCAGCTCCCGCGCAACAGTCGACACCCACACAACAGTCGACACGCGTACAGCAGTTGGCACCCGCGCAACAGCAGGCACGCGCGCAGCGGTAGGCGCCTGCGCAGCAGTAGGCACTCGACGCGCCACCACGCAAAGGCCACGCTGCTCGGCAAGCGCTACTTGTCGCCGAGCTCCAGGACCGCCAGGAAGGCCTCCTGGGGAACCTCGACACGACCGATGTTCTTCATCCGCTTCTTGCCCTTCTTCTGGGCTTCGAGCAGCTTGCGCTTACGGCTGATGTCGCCGCCGTAGCACTTGGCGATCACGTCCTTGCGGTAGGCCTTGACGGTCTCGCGGGCGATGATCTTGGCGCCGATCGCGGCCTGGATCGGGACGTCATACTGCTGGCGCGGGATCTTCTCCTTGAGCTTCTCGGCCATGTTGCGTCCGAACGCCTCGGCCTTCGAGCGGTGCACCAGCATCGCGAGCGCGTCGACCTTGTCGCCGCCGAGCAGGATGTCGAGCTTCACCAGGTCGGACTCACGCATACCTGTGATCTCGTAGTCGAGCGAGGCGTATCCCTTGGTGCGGGATTTCAGTTGATCAAAGAAGTCGAGCACGATCTCCGCGAGCGGGAGGTCGTAGGTCATCTGCACACGCTCGGATGAGAGGTAGTGCATACCCGCATGGTCCCCGCGCTTGTCCTGGCAGAGCTCCATGATCGACCCGACGTACTCCTTCGGAGTGAGGATGCTCGCGCGGATGTAGGGCTCGCGGATCTCCTTGATCTTGGTCGGATCGGGCATGTCCGCGGGGCTGTGGACGTCGAGCTCGCTGCCGTCGTTCATCGTCACCTGATACTCCACCGACGGCATCGTCATCATCAGGTCGAGGTCGTACTCGCGCTCCAGCCGCTCGCGCACGATGTCCATGTGCAGCAGGCCGAGGAAGCCGCAGCGGAACCCGAAACCGAGCGCGTCGCTGGTCTCCGGAGTCCAGTCGAGTGCCGCGTCGTTCAGCGACAGCTTTTCGAGTGCGTCGCGCAGGTCCGGGTAATCGTCGGAGTCCATCGGGTAGAGGCCGCTGAACACCATCGGCTTCACATCGCGATAGCCGGGCAAGGCTTCCGTGGCCGGGTTCTTCTGGACCGTGAGCGTGTCGCCGACGCGCAGCGCGGTCACATCCTTGAGGCCGGTGATCAGGAACCCGACCTCACCCGGGCCGAGCTGCGGCGCCGAGATCATCTTCGGGCTGAAGAAGCCGATGTCGTCGATGTCGGCGCTGGTTCCGGCGGCCATCGCGCGGATCGCGTCGCCCTTGGTGAAGGTTCCGTCGACGACGCGGATGTAGGCGATCACACCGCGGTATTGGTCGAACTCCGAGTCGAAGATCAGCGCTCGCGGAGGAGCGTCCGGGTCGCCCGACGGCGCCGGGGAGCGGGCGATCAGTTCGTCGAGCAGATCGGTAACTCCCTCTCCCGTCTTGGCCGAAATCCGGCGGACCTCGTCGGCGGGCTCACCAATCAGATCGGCGATCTCCTCCGCAACCCGCTCGGGCTCGGCGCCGGGCAGATCGAGCTTGTTCATGCAGGGGATCAGCTCGAGGCCGGCGTCGATCGCCAGGTACGTGTTGGCGACGGTCTGGGCCTCGACGCCCTGCGAGGCGTCGACCACCAGCAATGCGCCCTCGCAGGCCTGCAGGCTGCGCGACACCTCGTAGGTGAAGTCGACGTGGCCGGGCGTGTCGATCAGGTGCAGCTGGTAGGTCTCGCCGTCCAGTCCCGACGTGTAGTAGACACGCACAGCCTGGGCTTTGATCGTGATCCCGCGCTCGCGCTCAAGCTCCATCGAGTCCAGCAGCTGCGCCTTCATCATGCGCGGATCGACGGTGTTGGTCAGCTCCAGGATGCGATCGGCCAGGGTCGATTTCCCATGGTCGATGTGGGCGATGATGCTGAAGTTGCGGATGTGGGACTGATCGGTGATGGCACTTAGATTACGAAGCCGGGAGCGCTCCAGCGCGAAGCATCTCAGGCCCTGAGTGTCTGAGATCTGCCGCGCGGGCACCGACGAGCGATAGTCAGCGCCTGGTCAGCAGCTGATCGACCAGCTTGTACAGCCCTTCGCGGCGCTGTTCGACCGAGAATTTGGTGGCCACGCGCTCGCGGGCGGCAGCTCCGGCGGCCGGCTGCTGGGCGCGCTGCAGCGCTTCGGTAACGCCCGCGCCGACGCTTTGCGGGGACGCGTCGGAGAGGATCACGCCGGCGTCACCCACGACTTCGGGCAGCGCCCCGGCGGTGGTGGCGACCGGCACGCACTCGTGCAACATCGCCTCTGCGAGCGAAACTCCGAAGCCTTCGTGCTTGGAAGCCTGCACGTAGACCGCGGCCTCCTTGAACAGCTGTTCGAGCTGCTCATCGGACACCCATCCCGTCAGCGTGACGTTCGCGGTCGCGATCGAGCGCAGCGCCTTCTCGGCCTGGATCGTGGGCTTACCGGCGAGCACGAACTCAACGTCGGGCAGCTGCGCCGCTGCCTCGACAAACGCCCGCAATCCCTTGCGCGTGAGGTTGGTCGTGTCGACGATTCCCACCGTCAGCGCCATCCGCTGCTTCGGGTAGCGCTCCATCACGTTGACGGTGTCGGGGATGCCGTGATAGACGACCGCGATCCGCGCGCCGTCGAGGCCGCAGTTGCGTTCGGCCTCGCGCCGCGAGTATTCGGAGTTGGTCATCAGCCGCCGCGCACGGTGCATGATCCAGCGCGAGAGGTATTTGCGCACCCCGCCGAGCTGGTAGCCGTAGCGGAACTCCGGCTCTGCGGCGGTGTCAAAGCCGCCGATGATCAGCAGCGAGGGTTTACGGATCAGCCACGCGAACGTGAACGGAACGAAGGTGTGCCACGAGGCCCACCAGCCGACGACCACATCGGAGTCCCAGACCGCCCGGCAGGCGGCCATTGGGTTTGAAAACTTGTCGGGCTGGTAGAGCTGACTGACCGTGTAGCGCTCGGACAGCAGCTGCTGGTCGAGCTCGATGAAGCTGGCGGTGCGGCTCTTGACGAACAGCAGTTTGGGGCGATCGGGCATCAGGCTGACACCGCTTTCGGTCCGGAGGCGGTGGTGGCGGTATCAACCGAATCAGCACGCGATTCGGCGTCACTGGTGGCTAGCTGGCCACCAGTGACGGCAAGTGCGGTACCGATCGCCAGCAGCACCCAGGTCGTGGGGTCCTCGAGGAAATCCGCGTAGAGCTGGGTGTGGACCAGCAGCGCCACGAACGCCGCTGCGATTCCGACCCGGTAGCCATTGCCCTTGATGCCCTTGAAGAGCGTGAACAGCGCGCTGATGACGAGCGCCGCGTAGAGCACGATTCCGATCAGCCCCTGCTCGGCGAGGATCGTCACCGGAATGTTGTGCGAGTCCGAGACCGAGCGCGCAGCCTCGGGATAGAGGCGCGTGTACTCGTGCGTGAATGACCCCGCGCCCCACCCATAGATCGGTCGCTGACCGAACAGGTGCAGGCCGCCCGAGACCAGGTTCGAGCGCCCGCTGGAGGCGGTGTTGAGGTTCGGGACCAAGGTCCTGTAATGGGTGGCGACGACCACCACGCCGACGACCACCACGGCACCGGCGGCGTAGAGCATCCAGCGCGCCCGCCAGCGCATCGCCCCCAGCACCGCCATCCCCGCCAGCAGCGCGAGGATGCTCGAGCGCGACAGCGAGAGCACAAGGCAGGCCCAGAGGATCACCAGTACCGCGCAGCTGGTGAGCTGGATCCGCGGGCGGCGGTCGTAGAGCACAACAGCGACCAGCAGGATCATCGTCAGCGCCAGATAGCGGCCGAAGATGTCGGGATCGAAGAACACCGAGTTCACGGCGAAATAGACGTGCAGCTGATTGGACTGCTCCAGCTTCGAGCTCAGCAGCAGATGGCCGGAGAGGCGCTCGGCGAAGCCGATGCACGAGAACAGCACGGCGAGGCCGGCGGTGATGCATAGACACTGGTTGAGCAGCCGCCGCGACCAGTGAATGTCGCGCAGCAGGCTGAACAACACCGCGAACGGCAGGTAGAAGAAGATCTCGTTCTGCAGGCCCTTCACGAAGCCCGACGGCAGCGGGCCAACCGCCCCCGGCGAATACAGCAGCTGGATCGCGTACACCACGACGATCACGCAGAGGATCTTCTCCAGCAGTATTGGTGGGCGCCGCGGCTGGTGATCGTGGGTGCGTGCGTCGGCCGTGAGCTCGCGCAGCGAGCCGACCCCGGGAATGCGGAGGTCGGGTGGCTCGGGGCCGAGTCCCGGGAGCTTGGTGACCGCCGGAAACAGCGTCGGGATCGCCCAGGCGACGACGGCTGCGCAGATTACGCAGTAAAGCGGCACCAATAGGTTCGATGTGGTGCCGCCGGTGGTGATCGGGATCCGGAACGGAAGTGCGAGCACCGCTAGCGGCGCAACCGCCCAAGGCACCTTGCGGATCAGCGCAGCCGCGACAGCGAGGGCCGCGAGCGCGATGATCGCAAGAATCACCGCATACAGCGGGTGCGAGTGCACGAAGTGGAAGTGGCGCGAGTTCCAGACGTCGGCGAGCAGCAGCGCGACGCCGACGATCATCGTCCCGAGCATCGCCGCGGCACGCCTGCGCGCGTTCGGATCGAGCACTGCCGCGGCAGCCAGCAGTGCACCGAGAATCACCCCGATACGGGGCAGCGGTCCGGTGAGGGTGGTGGCAGCGAAGGTCAGCACAAGCGGGAATCTATGGTGACGAGCAACCTCACGGCCAGGAATCTACCGCGAGCATCGTTAGCTTCGGGTTCAGCCACTGCGACGCTTCGGGTTCAGCCACTGCGACGCTTCGGGTTCAGCCACCGCGGCGGCGCGTCGTCGGCAGCCGCACGCCCATGCTGGCGAGTCTGCCGCCGAAGATCGATTCGATCTGCTGCCACTCCGGTACCCGCATCCGCGAGATCCCCCAGATGTAGAAGCCGGCCGCGACCAGCACGGCCCCCCCGACCTCGATCGCCTGCGCCACCAGCGAGCCACCGAGGATCGCGTGCAGCACCATCCACACGAGCCGCGCAATCACCGCCATCGCGATCGAGACGACCAGGATGCGGGCGGTGATCATCCCCGTCTGACCAAGTTCCAGGTGCCCGTTGAAGCCGGCCTTCAGGCGGCGGATCTGCAGCCAGCACATGACCGCGTTTGCGGCCGCGGTGCCGATCACCAGGCCGGCGATGCCAAGCGGCTTGTAGAGCCCGATCGAGACGATGATGTCGACGACCATGTTGATCGCCGCCAGCTTGGTCGGGATCCACGGCCTCCGCAGCGCGAAGAATGTGCGGGTCATCAGCAGGTTCAGGCCCGCGAACGGGAGGCTGAACGAGAACCAGAACAGCGCTGTCGAGGTCAGGTGCAGCGACAGCGCGTTGAAGGCGCCATGCTCGAACACGAGACTGACGATCGGGGTCGAGAGCACCAGCATCCCGGCAGCCGAGGGGATCAGCAGCAGGTTGATCTGGCGCATGCCGTTGGCGAGAGTCGCGCGCATCCGCCGTGGATCGCGGGCTGCCGCCTGGCGTGAGAGCGTTGGGAACAGCACTGTCGAGATCGCGACGCTGAAGATCCCCTGGGGCAGCATGTAGAGCAGGAACGCGTCCTGGATCGCGCGCGGTCCACCGCCGTGGGTCGGCACCGTGACACCGTTGATCGTGGTGGTCTTGACCAGCGCACCGAAGCTCGAATTGATCAGCGCGTCGAGGTTCACGATCCCGAGCCCGAGCGTGACCGGCAGCATCAGGATGAAAACCTGCCGCACGCGCGGGTCGTGCCAATCGATGTGGAACTCGAGCCGGTAGTCGATGCGGCGCAACGCGTAGGCGATGAACACGAACTGCACCAGCGTCGCCACCAGCCAGCCGATAGCCATCGCGTAAGGGCCGTTCTTGCCGAAGTCGTCGTGCAACAGCAGCGTCAGGGCGATGATCACGATGTTCCACAGCACCGGCGCGATCGCCGGGATCGTGAACTCGTCGTAGGACTGCAGGATCCCTGTAATCACGCCGGTCAGGCCCAGCAGCAGCACCACCGGGAACATGATCTGCGTCATCACCGCGGCCGCATGCGCGTCGAAGTTGCTGCCGCCGAATAACGGGATGATCGCGCCCGCAAGCAGGATCCCGAACACGGTGATCAAACCGAGCACGATCAGCACGATCCAGAACAAGGTCGACGCGAGCCTGAACGCCTCCTTCTTCTTGCCCTGTTGCAGCAGGTCGGTGAACACCGGCACGAACGCCGCCGAGAGCGCGGCCTGCGCGAACAGGTTGCTCATCAGGTTCGGGATCTGCGAGGCGATCGTGAACGCCGACGCCGCCGGGCTGGTGCCGAACAGATAGTTGGCGATGATCTCGCGGATCAGGCCGATCACGCGGCTGAGCGCGGTCGCGGCGGTGAAGATCGCGGTCAGCCGCCCGAGGCGCTGGGTGCGCGCACCGGCGCCCTCGTGCTCGCTGGCCAGCACCTGTTCGGTGCTGTGCAGTTCGTCTTGGTCGAGCCGGCGGGCGTCGTTCTCCGCGCGGAGTTCATCGAGTCCACCCCGACGGTGACGTCGCGGCCGCTCTTGGTGCCCTTCCAAGCTCAGCGGCCGGGGCTCGTCGTTATACCTGTCTGAAGCATCTGGCACCGGGTCGCTATATTAGGCAGCCGCGCCTGCAAGGACTGCACTGATTTTGTGCGTCCAGATTTGACCGGCGTCCGAACCCCGTAGAAAAGCTTTATGGCCAACATTCACTCCCAGAAGAAGCGCATCGAGCGCGCCCTGCGTGAGCGCGACGAGAACCGCCGCTACACGTCTGCGATCAAGACCTACTTCCGTCGTCTCGAATCGGCTGTGGCCGAGGGTGACGCTGAGGCGGTCCAGACCGAGCACCGTCTGCTCGAGAAGACGATCGACAAGGCAGTCAAGCGCGGCTCCGTGCACCGCAACAACGGTGCCCGCAAGAAGGCTCGCGCCTCGCGCATCGTTTCTGGCACCTCCGCCGAGTAAGTTTCAAGGCCGCCACTGGGCGGTCAATTTAGGGCGGCGCCAGCGGCGCCGCTCGTTGAAGGGCGACTGAGACCTCTCAGCCGCCCTTTTTTCGTACTTGGACGTCGCCGCGCCGCGCGTTCGCTCTGGTGCGGCGCGCTTGTGACCCGTCCTCGGCCTTAGTGAGGTCAGAAACTCGTCTGTGGGACGAGTTTCTGACACTTGTCGCCCGATCGTGGCGGCGCGGTGCGGCCGGCGGGGGTCTACGCGGTGGTGATCTCGCGGATGGCGAGCAGCGCGCCGCTGTCCTCGGACATTCCGCGGCTGCCGCCGCCGCGTGAGGAGAGCTCGAGGTCGGCGATCAGCTCGATCGCATCTTTGAGCCGCTCGCTGCCGATGCGCCTGGCTTCCTGCAACAACTGATCCGCGGCCTTTGGCGGCATCCTTACGAGGCGCTTGGCGTCGGACTCGGACTTCCCCTGTTCGATCGCTTGCGCGAGCTTGTGTGCGTCCCGCAGGCGGGTGCTCATCCAGTAGATCAGCCCCGGCAGGCGCTCACCCTGCTGACGGATCTGTAGGTAGGTGCGTGTGGCCCGAGCGGGATCGCCACTTAGCAGCGCGTCACCGAGTGTCCAGGCCTTGCGTTCGGCCGAGGCGGCGGTCAGCGCGTCGATCGCCTCTGAATCGATGCTGACCAGCTGCCCGCCGTTCGGGTCGCGCGGATTCGGTGCGGTGGCGCCAAATTCGAGCGCCAGCTTCTCGAGCTCCCTGAGCAGGCGTTGTTGGCGGTCGCCGACGTGACTGACGAGCGCCTTCGCAGCTTCGGGGCCAATGTCGAGTCCCAGCTGGCGGGCCTGGCTGACGGTCCACTTGGGCAGTTCCCAGGCTTTGATCGCGTCCTCGGTGGCGACGTCTCCCCCGGTCTTGCGCACGGCCTCGAGCAGCGCGGCAGGGGTCTTGAAGCGACCTTCCTCGCGCGCAAAGAACGAGATCGTGGTGTCGGGGTCGGAGTTCTTCAGCGCCGTGACGACCGCGTCGACCTCCTTGTCCTTCCAACGCTCGACCCCGTCGACGATGATGAAGCGGCGGCCGATCGCGAAGGTCATCGCGTTCAGCGCCGCGGCGACGTTGGCGGGCGTCGATGCGTCGCCCTCGAAGACCTCGAGTCCGGCGGCGCCGGAGTGCGTCTCTGCGAGTTTGCGGAAGTTGCTGCGGCGCTCGGCGATGCGGCCGTGGTCGTCACCGTGGATCAGATATGAGGGTTTCAGACTCGGCGGCACTGGTTCGAGTCTACGCACCGAATCGGCGCCGACGGCAGCGCCCGCGTGCGCCTCGAGACGGCGCCTCGGCCACTCAGCGGGCGACTATGTTGACCAGCTTGCCGGGCACCACGACCACCTTCACAACCTGGTGGCCGTTCAGATGCTGTTGCACGCCCTCGGACGCCAGCGCCAGTGCCTCCAGCGCCTCGCGTGATGCGTCCGACGGCGCGTCGACGCGGGCCCGGACCTTGCCGTTTACCTGGCAGACCAGCTCGAAGGTGTCGGCCACCAGCAACTCGGGATCGGCGGCCGGCCAGGGTTCCTCCCAGGCGCGTCGTCCGGTCAGCTGCTCAAACAGCTCGGAGCCGATGTGCGGCGCGAACGGGAAGATCAGCGACGCTGAGGTGGCGATCGCGAAGTGTCGCGCCTGCGGTGAGGCGTCGGGGTAGCGGTAGATCTCGTTCACCAGTTCGGTGACAGCGCTGATCGCATTGTGGAAGCCAAAACGGCCGGTGTACTCGTTGGTGACACGGTCGATCGCCCAGTGCGCCTTACGGATCAGGGTCAGCGAATCACCGCTCTGATCAGGCGGCGTCTCGAGCGCGTCGGAGACCGGCAGCAGCGTGCCGTCGGGACGATCAGCGGCGGTGCTGGCCTGCAAGCCAGCACCGACAGGATCAAGCTCCTGTACGGCGTTCCAGATGCGTGAGAGCAGGCGGTTGGCGCCGGCCAGCGCGTTCTCATTCCAGGGCGCGTCCTGCTCGGGCGGTCCCATGCTGAGGATGTAGACGCGGACCGCGTCGGCGCCGTACTTGTCGATCAGCGGGGTCGGCGGGATCACATTGCCGCGGGACTTCGACATCTTGTGGCCGTCGGGACCGAGGATCATCCCCTGTGTAAACAGCGCATTGAACGGTTCCTGAACATCCAGCAGGCCCATGTCCGCCAGCGCTTTTACGAAGAAGCGCGCGTACATCAGGTGCAGGATCGCGTGCTCGACGCCACCGATGTACTGGTCGACGGCCATCCATTCCTTCAGCACCGCCGGGTTCCATGCCTGCTTGTCGTTGCGCGCGTCGCAGTAGCGCAGGAAGTACCAGGACGAGTCCACGAACGTGTCCATCGTGTCGGTCTCGCGCTTGGCCGGCTTGCCGCACTCCGGGCACTTCACGTTGACCCAGTCCTCGGCCGCCGCCAACGGCGATTTGCCCCTGGGCTTGTAGTCGGTGATCTCAGGCAGCCGTACGGGCAGCTCGTCCTCGGGGACCGGCACCATCCCGCAGTCGGGGCAGTGGATGATCGGGATCGGGCAGCCCCAGTAGCGCTGGCGGGAGAGCAGCCAGTCACGCAGGCGGTAGTTGACCGACTCGTGCCCGATGCCCTCGCGGTCCAGCCAGGCGACGATCTTCTCGAAACCCTGCTTCGGGCTCAGCCCATCGAACTCGCCGGAGTTGATCAGGATCGCGTCGTCGGCCTTGGTGATGTAGGCCTCATCGGTTGGCGGCGTGGAGCCATCCTTGGGTGCGACCACCGGTTTGATCGGAAGCTCGTAGGTCCTGGCGAAGTCGAAGTCGCGCTCGTCATGGGCGGGCACCGCCATAATCGCGCCGGTGCCGTACTCCATCAGCACGTAGTCGGCGACCCACATCGGGATCTCCTCCTTGGTCACCGGGTTGGTGACCGTGCGACCCAGGAACACGCCGGTCTTGGCCTTATCGGTGTTGCCGCGCTCCTCGTCGGACTCGGCCAGCGCACGGTTGATGTAGCGCTTGACATCGTCCTCGTAGGCGGTTCCGGCAGCGAGCTTCAGCACGTCGGGGTGCTCCGGCGCCATCACGAAGAAGGTCGCGCCGAACAGCGTGTCCGGTCGGGTGGTGAAGACCGGATAGTCGATGTCCAGATCGCTGCAGTGGAAGTTGACCTCGGCGCCCACGCTGCGACCGATCCAGTTGCGCTGCATCAGCTTCACGTGCTCGGGCCAGTCGATCCCGTCGAGGTCGTCGAGCAAGCGATCGGCGTAATCGGTGATGCGGAAGAACCACTGATCCAGCTGGCGCAACTCGACCTCGTGACCGCAGCGCTCGCAGCGCCCGTCGATGACCTGCTCGTTGGCGAGCACGGTCTGGTCGTTGGGGCACCAGTTCACCGCGGCCTCGTGGCGGTAGGCCAGGTCGCGCTGGTAGAACTTCAGGAACAGCCACTGCGTCCAGCGGTAGTACTCGGGCGTGTGGCTCGCGATCTCCCGCGACCAGTCGAAGCTGATTCCCCACGAGCGGAAGGCCTTCTGGAACGACTCGATCGACTGCTGGGTCGCGACGCTCGGCGGAACCCCGGTCTTGATCGCGTTGTTCTCAGCAGGCAGCCCGAACGAGTCGAACCCGATCGGATGCAGCACGCGATGCCCGGTGCGGCGGCGGAAGTGCGCCATCGCGTCGCCGAGCGTGTAGTTCTTCATGTGTCCGATGTGGGGCTCGCCGGAGGGGTACGGGAGCATCTCCAGCACGTACGACTTGGGAAGGTCGGCCTTGGCGGGCGTGTTCGAGACCTGCCAGGTCTTCTCGGCTTCCCAAACTGCCTGCCATTTGGCCTCTACTGCACGGGGGTCGTATCGCTGTTCAGACATGCTCATGCTGAGGGTAGGGGGTCGCGGCCCGATTTAGCCCGTCGTGGTTGGCTATCGGTGACGCCGGCGGTCGTTCCGTCCGACGGTGATGCGAACGTATGTTCGTATGAGGGACTTATCACGAAACGAAAAGGGTGCCCTGGCTGAGGCTGAGGCCGAGGCCGCCGCTCGCAAGGCGGGCTACTCCGTGTACCGGCCAACCAGCGGGCACTCACGCGCGGACATGATCCTTGAAAACGACAAGGGGATGTGGAGAGTTCAGGTGAAGTGGGCCAGCATTGCACCGAGCGGTGACTTCCTGAGTATCCGCACCAGCGGTAGCCGGTTCACACCACACGGTTACGTGTACACGCAGTACCAGGACCATGAGGTCGATTACCTCATCGCCTACTGCGGCGAGCTTGACCGCTGCTTTGCGCTTCCAGTCGCTATGTTTAGGGAGCACTTTTCGCTGCAGTTGCGGCTCACGCCGACGCGCAACGGGCAGCGGGCGTGCATCAATATCGCGGATGACTTCGCGTTCCCGGGGCCTGTAGCTCAGCTGGGAGAGCATTCGGCTGGCAGCCGAAAGGTCAGGGGTTCGATCCCCCTCAGGTCCACTGAAGAGACGCCGGTCGATAGACCGGCGCTCGTCGTTAAGGCGAATCCCTTCAGGGACCATCTCGGCTATTGGATGGACACCGTCGCCGAGGGGCAGGAGATCATCGTCACCCGCCACGGCAAGCCGCGTCTCAGGCTGTCGCCGGTCGAACCGGAGCCACACCAGGAGCCGTTGTTTGAGCCGGTCGCGACCATGGCGTCGGTCGCCGCCACCGCGGGCCACGCCGAGCTATGGCGTGACCAGGAGGCAGCGTGAGCCGCTGTTAGCGCACTGATCTCAGTCGTCGTCGGAGGAGTCGCCGCCGGCCGGGTCGATGTACATGGTCTGGATGCCGACGCGGCCGGGTCCGGTGAAGCGGTTCCAAGTGAGCTTCTCGCCGCCGCCGAACATGCCGGTTTTCAGGCCGGTGGTGTGGGCCTCCATCTTCACCGAGCGGTCCTTGAACAGCCAGCCGCCGGGCTCGACGTCGATGCGCTCGTCGGGGCCGAGTTCGACCAGGAAGACGTTGCCGTTGCCGTGGACCCAGACGATGCCCTCGCGCTTCTTGGCCTTGAACTTGTCCATGAAGAACCCGGTGCCGCCGAACATCATGTTGCGCACGCCCTTCACCCGCTCGAACGAGTAGTCCATGTTGTCGGTGGCGGCGAGGAACTGATGCTCGCGCACGTTGATCTCCTCGCCCTCGGGGATGTGCAACGCGAGGATATGCCCGGGCGCATCGCGCGAGAAGGCGACGTTGCCGGGCGCTTCGGCAGTGCTGACGAAGAACTCGCCGCCGGCGAACTTGCGCTTCACCGCTCCGCCCAGCTTGCGGACGTGGATCTTCAAATCCACGTCCTTCCACAGCAGCGTGTGGTGTTCGAAGAAGATGTCCGAATCCTGCAGCTCAACCCGAAGCTGGGGGACCAATGGGCCGCTGATGTGGTAGGTCACGCCGGCAAAGGTCGCATCGTTGGTCTCGGCCGGGATCGGTTGTGGGATCGGCAAGGTGACTCCTCTGGTGTCTCGTTCAGGGGTGACGTCTGGTGCAGTGTCCAGTACTACCGCCTTATGAAGCTCTCCGGGGGGGCAAGGTCGTCTCCGTCTCCGCGGGACGGGGTCGTCTCGTCCCGGGGATAAGGTCGTCCCCGCAGAGCTTCTCATTGCTTACTTCGTATATCGGAACTTCGCGGCTGTCGTGCCTCGCCCGCGGCCGCTGAAGTAGCTCTCGACGGTCTCGACACGGACGGGGACTTTGGAGCCCACGCGGCCGGCGGGAGAAGTTGCCTTCACCTCGTTGCTGGTGCCGCAGTCGAGGTAACTGGTCGGCGGCTGGGCAAACGATCGCGCGGCGCGGGCGCCGAAAAACACCTGCAGTGCACAGCCCAGGTTGGCGCCGGTGACCGTGGCCGCGGTCCCGCCGTGCGCGGCTCCCGAACTCGGAGTCAACGATGCGACATGTGGCGTACCGGGCGGATACATCCACAGCCGGTCAGCTTTGACGGCCTTGCTGCAGCCGCTGACGGTGCACAGCCGTATCCGGTCCAAGCCGGGGTTGAGCTGAGGCGTTGCGGTGGATAGCTTGCCGTCCGACAGGACCTTGTACGTGTACTGGGTTCCCGACGAGCTGCCGTGGCGCGCATCCGTGAACTGAACCGGACCGGTCAGCTGGCCGGCGAACCCGCTGCCGGCGATCGCGATCGGCGCGCCGCCTGTGTCCGGGGCCCCGGCCAGCCCGTTGAGCCGCCGGCCGTTGCCGGTGTTCGTCACAGCGGTGATGCGGGGGACGCCTGCGTAGGTCGCCGTCGCCGGCGCGGACTGTCCGGCGAGCGTGCGGACGCTGAGCGCGATCTTGGACTGATTGACGGTCGCGGCCTGCGCCGGCGCAAGGATCTGGATCTCGGTTCCGGAGACGAACGCGTAGTTCGTATCGATCGATGCCTCCTGCGCGGGGTTGCCGAAGTCGGCCCAGTCAATCGCAAGCGGACTGAACCCGCGGCCATAGATCGTGATCAGCGTCGTGCCGTGCTCATCTGCGAGGCTGCCCGGCCCCTGCGAGGTCGACACCGAGGTGACCACAGGTTTCGGTAGGTAGTCGTATTCGTCGGGCGCGGGGACGCCCTCGCAGCCGCAGCCGGGCGGAAGGACGGTGACGCCGCCCGCGTCGGTCGCGAACGCGCCCTCGTATGGCACTGGGATCGCTGCCACCGTGCTATCACCGTCGAGGCTCTGGACCTGCACCTGTGCCTGACAGATGTCGTTGGCCGCATTCTCGCCCGTGTAGGCACCGCCTGACGGAAGCTGCGAACACTGCGTCGACGCCGAGTACGGCGGCGGCGTAGCCGTGATCATGCTGTCGCTGTCGACCTTGACCGACGTGGCCTCAACGCCGCCGAAGGTGACACCGGTCGCGCCGGTGAACCCGGAACCCAGCAGCGTTACAGCGCTCGGGGTGCTACGGAGCCCGCCGGTCGGACTGACCGCGCTGACACTCGGCACCGGCCCCGCCTGCTCGTCGACGTAGTCAAAACGCGAGCTTGCCGTCGTTGCGCTGGAGGCGCCGTCGCGGAGGCTCACCACGACGTTCGCCGGTCCGGATCCGTCCTGCGGCGCAGGCGCGCTCGGAGGCAGCGTGCTGCTCGCAGCCGGCATCACGACCCGGATCGTGGTGGCGTTCACAACGTCGATGCTCGCGGCCGGCAGCGGAAGTGTCCCGACCTGTACGCCGGCGACTTTGTCGGTCGTACCAGTCATGAATTCGCGGCCCGAGATCGTCACGGTCTCTCCCCCGCCCACCGAGCCGCTGGCGGGTGACAGCGACGTAACGGTCGGACGGGTGCCCGTGCTCGCGCTCGCGCACAGGTAGTACGCCAGCCCCGCAGCGCCGCGGGGCCCGGTCAGCCGCGGGGTTCCGAGTCCGGAAGCGAGATCGTAGCCGCGCGTGGCTGGGAAGACCGAGCCGTTGCGGAGGTCGTAGAGGTCGTTGTTGCCGACGGTGATGTCGTGGAACGAAGCCGCGTACTGGCTTGGGTTCGAGGCCAACGCATAGAGCAACGGCGAGGCGAACCCGACGCCGTGAGCGGTCGTCGTCGAGGCTGTGCACGTGCGCGAAGCGTTGACATCGGCCAGCATCGCGGCCCAGATCGGCGTTGCCGAGGAGGTGCCGCCGCTGGTCGCCCAACCTCCGGATTCGGAGGCGGTGTACACCGTCACCGCGCCGGTGTACTCGTCGGCCTGTGCGGAGACATCCGGGACCAGCCGGCAGGGCGTATTCGAATTCGCGCCGGGTACGGTTCCCTGACAGAAGTTCGTCGGGTACCCGTAGGCATGCTCGACCGCGGCGGCGTTGCGATACGCGCCGCTCCCGGGCAGAGCGATCCCGGGTACAGTCGCGTTCCGCTGCCAACTCGGCATCTCCCAGGCCTGCGAGATGCCCCCGCCGCCGGCACCGCCGACTGCGCCGTCGTTCCACACGTGCTCAGCCGAACTGGTGCTCGACGCGTCGCTGATCGCCGTGCCGCCGACGGAAACGACGTACGGCTGGCTGCCGGGATCATCGACGGAGACCGGGTTCTGTCCCGGTGCGACGTTCGGCGTCTCATTCGTGTTGCAGTCATCCTCGCCGTTGTCACCGGCTGCGGCAAAGACCGTCTGCCCCTGGGCCGCGGCCTGTTCGAACAGGATGTTTTCGGCCTGCTGAAGTCCCGTCTGACCGTTCTCGATGGTCTGCTCGCACAACCCCCAACTGCTGCTGACGATCGGGTCCCGATCGGCGTCGACAATTGCCGTGTACTCGTCAAGCGAGTCGTACGCCGCGGAGTTGGCACCGGTGAACGGTCCCTCATAGACGTCGATCGTCGCGTCAGTCGCCATCGCCGAGACATCCTCAACGTCGAGCAACGCCTCGCCCTCGCCGGGGCCGGTGGGCTGACCACCGTCAACGCGATAGACGTGCAGACGCGCGATCATCGCGGCCGCCCGTTTCGCGCCGAAGTAGCAGCTGTCGAAGGTCTTGATGTCCGACCGCGCGAACGGCTCGTTCTCGTACAGGGCGATGTGCTGTCCGGCTCCGAAGTCACCGGCCCCATAGAGCCCGAAAGCCCCATAGGTATTGGCGATCTGATCGTCGGTCAAGCCGCCGAAGTGGTTGGCGGCAGCGGTCGCAGCGTGGCAGGGGATTGGCGATCCCGCAGGATGCGGGAAGGTGCTCGCCTTGGCCGCTACGTGCTTGGCGAGCTGTGACCGCACGGGCTGCATCAGATCGACCGGGTGGGCGCTTGCGAGGTTGTCGAGCCCGAGTACGGTCATGACCGCGGGAGCGATCGCAGCCGGTACGTGGATCGCGGTCGCGGTTGCGCGGCGCGTCTGACCGTCCGCCATCCGGACCCTCCGCAGTCGTGTGGCGAAGGCGCGCTGTACCACCGACGCGGGCGCGCTGAAGCGGATCATCATGCCGTTGCCGGAGGTCCCGGTGAGGTGGAGACCCTCGGAGCGCAACTGAGCGCGCACGGCGGTGAGTGTCGCGGTGCTCGGGCCAAAACGCTTCACGAACTCACCGGGCCTCAGGTACTGGCCGAACTGACGCGAGTTCCGGCTCGTGACGGCAGCGACGAAGGACCTCAGTGCTGCCGGATCGCGTGGCTTCAGGACCACCGCGCCGGTGATGGTTGCCGTCGATGTCACGGCACCCGCGTCAACGGCTCCCTGCGGCAGCACCGCGGCCGGCGCGACCGCGACCGGCGCCCGCGGTCCGGCGAACGACGCGGACGCAATGCCCGCGACCGCCAGCAACGTCACCGCGGCCAGCAACAGCCCCCGCCACCGATGACTTCCCTGTCCCGTAAACGACCGCCCACTCACCACGGCTCCTCCACCCTTTTGTGCAGTTCCCTGCTACGTATACCCCATGCCCTGCCAGGGGTCGGATCACGCTACCACGGTGCGCAGCGGCCGTGGGACATACAGGGGGACTGTGCTACCGCACGACGATCAAATCAGCTGGCCAGCTGTCTGGCGGCAGCCAACGCAGCGGCCGAGTCAAGCTCCGGGTTCAGCTTCAGCAGCTGCGCCGCGCGTGCGGCTACGCCAGCTGCCCCGGCTACGTCCAGCGACTTGTCTTTGAGCGCGAGTGTCAACAGCGCCTGCTGCAGCAGTTCAGGCCTATCCAGAGCCGGCGGTGAGCCGGCTTCGGGGAGCGCGCGGGCGATTGCCAGCATCCCGGGTGCACTACGGGCGCCCCCGCCGAACAGTCCGGCGGGGTGCTTGTCGGGGATCACCAGTACGGCACCGCCTGTGGACGGCGCGACCACGTAAAGGCTCGCCCGTAGGCTCGAGCCTTCGAGCACCATGCGGTAGCCGCTGAGCCGCAGGTAGCTGAGCTCGCCGGCGAGCAACAGAAAGGTCGCGAGCTCTTTGTCGTTGCGCAGGCGCGACTGATGCAGCACCACCTCACTGGCGGGCTCCTGCCCCTCCGGGACTGCGTCGGGCTCCGGCGCGACCACCAGGAACGCATTCGCGTTGAGCTTGCCGACACCGATTCCAGCAGCTTCAACCAGCAGCTGGTAGCCGTCGAGCCGCAGCGGAGCCGCCACGTCGGGCGCGATCGGGTGCTGCTTCAGGTAGCCAATCGGGTAGCTCATGCGGTGCTGCCAAGGGTAGGCGCGAGGCCTAAGACGGATCGCTATCGGCGATCTCGCCGTCCGGGATCTCAACCGGCGCGTCGAGGCTCGGCAGGTTCACCACGATCCCCTCCTGGGTGCTGCGCGCGAGCACCACCACGGCCGGTTCGGAGTGAGGGTTCTCCTCGCGGTGAGGCACGTAGGGCGGGACGAACACGTAGTCCCCCGGCCCGGTCTCGATGCGCTGCTCCTCGCCATCCTCCAGGAACACGAATACGGGATGTCCGGAGACCACGTAGATCCCGGTTTCGGCCTCGCCGTGGTGATGGTCACCGGAGTTCATCCGCGCGCCGACATGGTTCTCCCCGAGCCAGATCTTCTCGGTCCCGCCATGGCGGCGCGAAAGCGCCTCAAACCGCCTCATCCCCTTGGTCTGGGCGGTATCGGGGTCGAGCTGGCCGGCTCGAACGTGATGCAGCGGCCGCTGCCAGAGCGGACGATCCGGCTGTTGATCGGCGAGGCTGTCGGCAGCTGCGGCGGGGAGATCCCGATGCCAGGCTTCGGTACCGGCGGCCAGCTCTTCGGGGGCGCCGTGGTCGCGTTCATTCATGTGAGAATTGTCGCCCGCCAGGACTCTTCGGGGCAATTTCCGGGATAATCACTGGGTGACCCCCGTTTATGTATCCGGGCACCGCAACCCGGACATGGATGCGATCGGTGCCGCATACGGCTATGCCGAGCTGAAGAACCTGCTGGCGCCCGGCTCTGACCACCAACCGGTCCGCCTGGGCAAAGTGAACCCCCAGACCCAATGGGTGCTCGACCGAGCGGGCGTGCGCGCGCCAGTCTTTCTCCCGCACATCAGACTGCGGGCCGAGGACCTGATGAAGGCCGAGCATGGCGCGATCAAGCACAGCGACTCGCTGCGCGCCGCAGGACTCGCGATCGATTACGCCAACAACGACCTGGTACCGGTCACCGATGACGAGGGCGTCCTCATCGGGGTCGTCACGACCAAAGCGCTCGCGCGCCGCTACGTACGCGACTCGCACACCACCTCCACGCTCCACGGCCCCACCAGCGTGAAGACGATCGCCGAGGAGATGGGCGGTGAGCTGCTCGCCAACGGCGGCGACACAGTGTGTGGCCGGATCTGGGCGCACGCGATCGAGGACGCCAACCACAGCGGCACCGGAAGCAACGACGTTGTCGTGGTTGGCGACCGCGAAGACGCGCAGATGGCACTGATCCAGCGCGGGATCGCGCTGCTGGTGTTATCCAACGGCTACCGACCGACTGAAGAGGTCCTGCGGGCCGCACGTGATGCGGGCACGATGGTGATCGTCTCGCCGCTTGACACCTACGTGTCGGCGCGGTTCGTGTCGCTTGCTGAGCCGTGCGCGGTGCTGATGGGCACCGACGCCGTGGTGGTCACCGGCGACGAGCTGGTGGCCGAGGTCGCCGACCAGCTGAAGGACTCGGATTACGCGACCGCGGTTGTCGTCGACGACAACCAGCGACCGATCGGGCTGATCAGCCGCTCTGACATGGTCGCCCCCACACGGCGCCGGGTGGTGCTGGTCGACCACGCCGAGATCGCGCAGAGCGTGCCCGGGATCGAAGAGGCCGATGTGATTGAGATTCTCGACCACCATCACATCGGCACAATCGAAACACGCGTGCCAATTCCCGCGACCTTCGACCCGATTGGCTCGACCTCGACGCTCGTCACCGAACGCTTCCGCGCCGCCGGTCAGACGCCCTCGGCGGCGGCCGCGACACTGTTGCTTGGCGCGATCCTCTCGGACACGGTGATCATGAACTCGCCAACCACGACCGAGCGTGACGTGGTGCAGATCAACTGGCTCAGCGACCAGCTCAGCGTCGATCCGTTGCAGTTCGGCCGTGACATGTTCGAAGCGGGCTCCGACGTCTCAGGGGTGCCCGCCGCCGAACTGGTTCGTCGTGACGCAAAGCCCTATCAGTCGAGCCACGGCACGAGCTTCGTTGTGGCTCAGGTCGAGGTCATCGGCAATGCGTTGTTGGATCGCAGGCAGGAGTTGCTGGCCGCGATGCACGAGGAGCGGATGCGGACCGGCGCCGAGACCTTCGCGCTGATGGTCACAGACGTGATCGAAAAGGGCACCGTGCTGCTGGTCGACGGCGATGTCGCCGGGATCGCCCGTGCGTTCGGCGTCGAGGCGACCGAGGACTCGCTGACGCTGCCGGGCGTGATGAGCCGCAAGAAGCAGGTAGCGCCGCGACTGCTGGCGACGCTCTGACGACCCCGCCTGAAAAGAGCCGGCCCGGCTAGGCCGGCTCTACCAAGAGCCTGCGTGCGGCTCTACGCGACGGCTTCGGCCTCGGCGAACTGCGTCGCCGGTGCCTCCGCCCAAAGCTGCTCGAGCCGGTAGTACTCGCGCGTCGGCGGGGTGAACACGTGGACGATCACGTCGCCGTAGTCCATCAGCACCCACTCGGATTGCGCGAGACCCTCCACGCGCGTCGGAAGCGTGTGGTGGTCGTTCTTCATACCCAGGTGAATGCGGTCGTGAATCGCCTTCACCTGGCGGTCACTACGGCCGCTGCAGATCACGAAGTAGTCAGCCACGGACGTGAGACCACGCAGATCCAGCTGGATGATGTCCTGCGCTTTGCCGTCCGAGGCGAGCTCGGCGACCGTGGTTGCGATCTGTTCAGGGTTCATGAGTGTTTACGACCTCCGTAGAGACGGTGTTCGTCGATATAGGCGACGACGGCATCCGGGACCAGATATCTGATCGGCTCCTTCACCCGCACACGACGGCGAATGTCAGTCGAGGAGATCCCAACTCGCGGCATTCTGAAGAACTCCATGCGTTCTCCGCCGTCGAGCTGGGCCAGTGCCTCGGCCACCGCATCACGCGTGGTGCCACGGCGTTTGGCCACCGCAAGTGTAGCCAGCGACAGGATCCGTTCCGGCTCGTGCCAGTCGGGAAGCGATGCCGCCGCGTCCGCGCCGACGATCAGGTACAGCTCACTATCAGGAAGCCGTGTGTGCAGTTCCGCAAGCGTATCGGCCGTGTAGGACGGTCCCTCCCGGAGCAGTTCGATGTCGGAGACCTGGAAGCGCGAGTCGCCGCCCACCAGCGCGCGACAGAGCTCGTAACGGTCGCGCGGGTCGGGATCACCGGCGGGCAGCCGCTTGTGCGGCGGTACCGCGGCGGGAATGAACATCACCGTGTCCAACCGCAGCTGAACGTAGGCCTCCTGGGCACAGATCAGGTGACCGATATGGGGCGGGTTGAAGGTGCCTCCGAGGATGCCTACACGCACGAGCGTCCTGCTGTCTTCGGTGGGGGCGGGTCCGCTGAAGTCACGCTCGCGAACGCTGCACCGCTCGCCGCGTGACTCCTGCGGTCAGGGGCGGATCTGGCCGTCACCTTCCACCAGGTACTTGGTTGTGCACAGCTCGCGCAGACCGATCGGCCCGCGCGCGTGCAGCTTCTGGGTCGAGATCCCGATCTCCGCTCCCATCCCAAACTCGCCTCCGTCCGTGAACCGCGTCGACGCGTTCACGTAGACACAGGCGGCGTCAACACCGAGCTGGAAGGCGCGCGCCGAGGCCGCGCTCGGGGTGAGGATCGCCTCGGAGTGTCCGGAGCCGTAGCGGTTGATGTGCGCGATCGCCGCATCGGTGTCGGCGACGACCTTTACCGCCAAATCCAGCGACAGATACTCGCGGTCCCAGTCATCCTCGGTGGCGACCAGCAGCTCAAGCTCGGGCGCCAGCTCACGCGTGTGCTCGTCGGCGTGGATCGTGACACCGTGACCCCGCAAAGCGTTCAGAGCCTGCGGCAGGAAGCTCGTTGCGATGTCCTCGTGGACCAGCAGCGTCTCAGCCGAGTTGCAGGTCCCTGGGCGCTGCACCTTGGCGTTGACGATGATCTGCACGGCCTCGTCGAGATCGGCGCCGGCGTCCACGTAGACGTGACAATTGCCGGCGGCGGCGAAGATCACGGGAACCGTTGCGACGCCCTTCAGTGCCTGTTTGAGCCCCTCACCACCACGCGGGATGATCAGGTCCACGACTCCGGTCTGGGTTGCGAGCTGCTGCAACTCGGAGCGATCCCCGCCGGCCACCAGCGCCATCGCACCCGCGGGCAGACCGGCCCGGGCCGCCGCCTGCGCGGCCGTCGCGGCGAGGATCGCGTTGGAGTGGCTGGCGGCGCTGGAGCCGCGCAGGACCACCGCGTTCCCAGATTTCAGGCATAGCGCCGCGGCGTCGATGGTGACGTTCGGGCGCGATTCGTAGACGACCGCCACCACCCCCAGCGGCACGCGGATTTTGCGGATGTCGAGGCCGTTGGCAAGGCGGTGACCGTCGATCACCTCGCCCACCGGATCTGGCAGCGCGGCGATCTGGCGCACTCCCGCGGCGATCGCGGCGATGCGCTTCTCGGTCAGCGTGAGGCGATCGATCAGTGCGCTGTTGAGTCCGTTCTCATGGGCCGCAATGACATCGCGCTCGTTGGCCGAGATGATTTGCTGTTCGTGCTCCTCGAGCGCCTTCGCGATCCCCAGCAGCGCCTCGGTCTTGACGTCGGCGCCGATCTGGGCCAGCTGTCGCGAGGCCCGTTTGGCGGCAAGGCAGATCTCGGCGACGGAGCGCGCGGGGACTGCCATCCCGAGGTCGGTGGGTGCTTGGGCGGTGCTTGACATCTGTCTAGAGGTTACGGCACTGCGAGTGCTGGGCCACGGTCGGCGGCCAGCTCAGGAGAGCACGAAGTAGTCGCGATGCACGGCTTCGTCACTGGCCCGCGGCAACAGCTCCTTGACCTGCTTGGAGCGCATCCCGAGGACCTTGTTCAGCTCGGCCGAGGAATAGTTGCTGATGCCCTTGCCGATAACTGCGCCGGTGTGCACCACTTCGATCGCGTCACCGGCGTCGAAGTTGCCAGCGACGGTCGTAACACCGACCGGCAGCAGGCTGGTGCCGGCGTCGCGCAGCGCCCGTGCGGCGCCGTTGTCCACGGTCACCCGGCCACGTGTGGGTTTGGCGTACTTGAGCCACAACTTGAAACTTGAGTAGCGCCCCGACTGGGCGCTGAACAGCGTCCCGTAACCGGGGGCGCCGCCCGCGGCCGCCAGCACCGTACCCGGGACCTGGCCGTTGGCGATCACGGTTGGGATGCCTGCGGCGGTCGCCATCTCAGCCGCAACGACCTTGGAGCGCATCCCTCCCGATCCGAGCGGTGAGGTCTCGTGTCCGATCTGCAGGCTGTCGAGCTGGTCGAGCGAGTCGATCCGCTCGATCAAGCGGGCTTCGCGGTCGGTCTTGGGATTGGCGGTGTAGAGCCCGTCGGTGTTGGTCAGCAGCAGCAGGCGTTCGGCGCCGAGCAGGATCGCGACCTGCGCGGCCAGGAAGTCGTTGTCGCCGAACGAGATTTCATCGGTGGTGGTCGTGTCGTTCTCGTTGATGACGGGGACGATCTGCCACTCGATCAGCTTGGTCAGCGTCTGCCGCGAGTTCAGATAATGGCTGCGCGCGGAGAGGTCGAAGAACGTCAGCAGCACCTGCGCGGTCGGCACGCCGCGCGCAGCGAACAGCTCGTCATAGACCTGGTAGAGCTTGCCCTGACCGATCGCGCTGGCCGCCTGCAGCTCCTCGATCGCCTTCGGCCGCGGGATCTGCAGCTCACCAAAACCGCGCGCGATCGCGCCGCTGGTGACGACCACGGGGCGGAAATCGTCTTGGCGCAGGGCCGCGACGTCCTCACAGACCTGCCCGAGAACATCCTTGCGGACGGTGCCATCGTCGTTACAGACGACGCTCGACCCCAGCTTGATGACGACGGTCCGCATCAGGGATCGAGGTCAAAGTCGATGCCGCCGATGGTCACATCGTCGCCGGCCTGGAAGCCGGCTTCCTGGAGTTTGCGGATCACCCCGAGCGTCCGCAGGCGGTGCTCGAGGTGCTGGAGCGCATCCTCGTTTTCGAGGTCGTAGCGTGAGACCAGATCGTCAACCACCTGGCCGGTGACCGTGAACACGCCGTCCTCGTCCTGTTCGACGGTGAAGCCGCGAGGCGGTTGCGGGCGGAAGACGCGATGCTCGGCGAGCTCTTCGGCGATGTTGTCGTTCTGGATCAGCGTTGACTCGGGTTCGTCGCCGACCACGCTCAGCGGGATTCTGCGCAGCAGCTCACGCGTGAGCTCGTCCAAGCCCTGACGGGTGGCGGACGACGTCACGATCACCGGCACGTCCGGCCCGAGCCGCTCGCGCCACTGCTGCTGCGCTTCAACGCCCTGTTCGGGGCTCACCAGGTCGGCCTTGGACAAGGCGAGGATCCGTGGCAGCGTGGCCAACCGCGCCTGGTAGAGCTCGAGCTCGCGTTCAACCAGGCGGTAGTTGTCGAGCGGGTCGGAGCCGTCCAGCGGCGCGAGATCAAGCACGTGCACCAGTAGGCGTGTGCGCTCGACGTGCGCGAGGAAGTCATGCCCGAGCCCGACGCCATCGGCGGCGCCCTCGATCAGTCCGGGGATGTCGGCGATCACCAGCTGGCGATCGCCCTCGTGCAGGGTTCCCAGTACCGGCGTGAGCGTCGTGAACGGGTAGTCGGCAACCTTCGGCGTAGCGCGTGTCAACACCGAGATCAGCGAGGACTTGCCGGCGTTAGGAAGTCCCACCAGCCCCGCGTCGGCGAGCAGTTTCAGCTGCAGCGTCAGCCAGGTCTCGTGTCCTGCCAGCCCCCGCTCGGCAAAGCGGGGGCTCTGCCGCGTTGAACTCGTGAAGTGGCGATTGCCGCGGCCGCCGGAACCGCCGATGGCCACCGACGCGCGCTGTCCGGGACGCACGAGGTCGTGCATGGTGCCGTCGGCCTCGACCAGGATCTCTGTGCCGGGCGGAACCGGTATCTGGAGTGTTTCGCCGTCGGCCCCGTGGCGCTGCGAGCCCTGGCCGTGCTGTCCGCGCTTGGCGGAAAAGTGCGCCTTGCGGCGGAAGTGCTCGAGGTCGCGGTAGGAGTCGTCGCAGACCAGCACCACGTCGCCACCGCGGCCGCCGTCACCGCCGTCGGGTCCCCCCTTGGGTACGTGTGCCTCGCGGCGGAAGCTCATGCATCCGTCGCCGCCGCCTCCGGCGGTCACGAATATGCGGGCGTTGTCTTTCATAGGGCAGGTCTTACAGGGTATTTGCAGAAGTCAGAGTGCGTCGGATGGAAAGCGGGTAGCCACCGGTGGATCGGTACGGCTCAACATGGAGGTTGGCGTTGTGAAGCAACTTTTGGCGGATTTCAGGGCGTTTTTGATGCGCGGGAATCTGATCGAACTGGCCGTGGCGTTCGTGATCGGCACGGCGTTCGCGTTGGTGTTGAAGGCCTTCGTCTCCGACCTGATCATGCCGATCGTCGCCGCGATCGTCGGCAAGCCGAACTTTGACGATCTGACGTTCACGATCAACGGCAGCGTGTTTGCCTACGGGAGCTTCCTCACTGCGGTGATCACCTTCGTGTTCACGGCCGCGGCTGTGTTCTTCTTCGTGGTCAAACCCTACGAGCTGTTTCAGGCGCGCAAGCCCAAGGACCCGACCGAAAAGCCCTGCCCCGAGTGCACGATCTCGATCCCGGTCGCGGCTAAGCGCTGTCCGCAGTGCACCGCGATCATCGCCTGATCGAGGCCGATCAGTCAACAAAAAAGCGCCGCCCGGTGTCCCGGTGCGGCGCTTTGAAGTAAGCCTTGCTGCCTAGGTTCAGGCGGCGTCTTCGGCGGGGACCACCGAGATCACGCGACCGCGCCAACCAGTCTTGAACTGGACGGTGCCGGCGGACTTAGCGAAGATCGTGTCGTCCTTGCCGAGGCCCACGCCGTTACCGGGCTTGAAGCGGGTGCCGCGCTGACGCACGATGATCTCGCCACCGCTCACGGACTGGCCGGCGAAGACCTTCACGCCCAGACGCTGAGCGTTTGAGTCGCGGCCGTTGCGGGAGGAACCGAGTCCCTTTTTATGTGCCATAGCGCTAGGCCCCCAGGGAGATGGATTCGATCTGGATGCGCGTCAGGTTCTGGCGGTGCCCGTTACGGCGCTTGTAACCGCGCTTGGGCTTGAACTTGACGACACGGAGCTTGGGGCCACGTTCGTGGCCTACTACCTTGGCTGCTACGGAAACCTTGTCGATGGACTCGCCGTCAACGACGGTCTCACCATTCACATAAAGCAGCGGGGTTAGCGACACGCTCTCGCCGTCCTCGGCCTTCAGCCGCTCAACGAGCAGATGCTGGCCCTCTTGGACACGGTATTGCTTGCCGCCTGTTTTGACGATTGCGTACATGATCACTCTGAGGAAGTTTCTGTGGCCTCTGGGGCCGATCCGGCTTTGGCCGCGGAACGACGTCGGCCACCGCGACGCCCACGGCGCCGAGCACTTGATTCTACTTCGTTTCCGCCGTTTTCAGCAGAGTCTGTTGCAGATTCCTCGGATTCAGGCTCTGCGGCACCGGGTTCGGTGTCACCGGTGAGCTCAAGCGCAGGCTGGTCAGCGCGCGCGTTGAACGGTTCTGCGGCAAACGCAGCCGCTGCACTTGCGGGGTCCCCGAGCGGCGTTTGGTCTGCCGCCTCAGGGCCGCCTGTGACCGCCCCACTCGGCTTCGGCGGCTGCTCAGCAACCGCCGCGGACGCTTCCCCGGGGTCGGTTGACGAGTCTCCGGGCTCTGCCCCAGGCTCGTCAACCACGGGGTCGTCGGCTGCCGGCTGGTCGACCGTGGGTTCGGCAGCGCCGCGTCGGCGGCGGGCCAGCGCGCGCCGCCGTGACGGCCTGCGCTCCGGCTCCGCGGCGGTGTCAGCGTCGCCCGTTGCTTCAGCCACGCCAGCGGTCTCAGCAGCGCCAGTAGCGCCGACGGCTTCAGCAGCGCCAGTAGCGCCAGCAGCTTCGCCGGCGCCAGCGGCGTCAGCACCATCAGCGCTGGACTCAGCCTCGCGCTTTGCGTCCTCGGCAGTTGACTCGGCAGCGTCCGCTTTGGCGTTGGCCCGCTTCGGCGTGCGCTTGGCCGCGGGCTTACGCGCCGCAGCGCGCTTGGCCGCCGGCTTCTCCTGCGGTTCTTTGGGCGGCGGCGCCGAGTCGATCAGCACGGCGATCGCGGCGGTGCGCCCGACCTCGTCGATCCGCACGAGCCGCTTCTGACCCACCGCATCGCCGGCATCCTTGATCGAGATGATGTAGCCGTCGACCTTGGCTACGGCGTCACCGGCGTTGTACATGTGCGGCTCGATGACCTCGACGTACACCTCTTCGCCCTGGCGGAACGGCAGCGCACGCTCAAGCACCTGCTCGCGGTCCGCCTGCATCAGCACCTTGAAGCGGTCCAGCGGCAGCCCTTCGGAACCTTCGAAGTGGAACCACTTGCCCGTTGCTGCCTCGAGCTGATGCAGCACGCGCGCGCCGTGGCCGGTGAATTCCGCCGAGACGCGCGGGTTCATCTGGATCAGCAACGCCTCTTCCTCGACCTCCTTGGCGAGGTCGCGCATGCGCCGCTCGAATTCGATCGCGATCGTCTCCTCGGACTTGATCACGCCCTCGCCGTCGCAGGTCGGGCATGGGCGGGTCATGATCTCGCGCACGCCCTCGGTGACGTTCTGGCGGGTCATCTCGACCAGGCCCAGCGGCGAGATCTCGACCACGAAGGTCTTGGTGCGGTCCTCATCCAGTGCCTTGCGCAACGTCTTCAGCACGGCGTCGCGGTTCTTGGCCCGCGCCATGTCGATGAAGTCGATCACGATGATTCCGCCGATGTCCCGGAGCCGCAGCTGGCGCACGACCTCATCGGCCGCCTCGAGGTTGGTCTTGGTGATCGTGTCCTCGAGCCGCGCGCCCTTGCCACGTCCGATGAACGACCCCGAGTTCACGTCGATCACCGTTAGCGCCTCGGCGTAATCGATGATCAGGTACCCGCCGGAGGGCAGATCGACCCGTCGTGAAAGCGTCGAATCCAGCACCCGGTCGACGCCGAAGGCCTCGAACAGCGGCTTATCGCCGTCCCAGAGTTCGACCTGGTCGACCAGCTGCGGAGCGGTTCTTGAAAAGAATGAGACCAGCCGGTGGTGCTGCTTCTCGTCGTCGACGATCGCGCGCTCGAACTCGCCAGAGTAGATGTCGCGAACCACGCGAACGGAGAGGTCGGCCTCCTGGAAGACGAGTTCGGGAGCGTTGGTCTCCTCGACCCGTCGCTTCAGCACCTCGTTGAGCTTGAACAGGTATTGCAGCTCGCGCTCGAGGTCGGCGCTGGTTGCGCCCTGAGCGGCGGTGCGGATAATCGCGCCCGAACCCTTGAGGTCGAGCTTCGCGGCCTGCTTACGCAGCCGGTCGCGTTCCTTGTCCTCGAGCCGGCGCGAGACGCCAACACCTTCGCCGTAGGGGGCGTAGACCATGTAGCGACCGGCGATCGTGAGGTCCATCGAAAGCCGCGCGCCCTTGGTCTTGAGCGGGTCCTTCACAACCTGGACGACGATCTCCTGGCCGGGCTTGAGCAGATCGGTGATCGTCTGCCCCTCCTTGCCACTGCCGGCGCCGCGTCCGCGACGCTGCGTTTCGACGCCGGGGAGCACGATCTCGTCCACGTGCAGGAACCCGTTCTTCTCGAGTCCGATGTCGACGAATGCGGCTTCAAGCCCCGCCAGTACGTTGTCAACGCGGCCCTTGTAGATGTTGCCGACGATCGACCGCGACCCGCGCCGCTCCAGGTAGAGTTCCGCGACCGTGTAGCCGGCAGCGGGGTTTCCAGTGCGGCGCCGGCGACGGGAGCTGGCGGCCTGCGTGTTTGTGCGCGTCGGGACCTCACCCGACGCTTCGAGCAGCGCGACGCGGGTTTCCCCGCGGTCAACGCTGACCAAAACTTGCTTCTTCAATTTATAAGTCCTTTTCAGAAGGTCTGCGTGAGACCTGTCGCCATGAGGCTAAATGCAATTGCGGCTGGAAGGCCGCTTCAGTCTTCAAACGGCGGACCGAGGCCCGCCAAAAGTCAAAAATGTGGTCAGACCACCAGCACTCGGGCTTTGCTCGCCGATGTCATCCGTGCTTGGACGTGAATCGACTGCAACAGCCCGATGGCTATGAACGTCACGATTACCGATGAGCCGCCGTATGAGAGCAACGGCAGCGGAACGCCGGTCACCGGCATGATCCCAACGGTCATGCCGATGTTGAGAAATATCTGGAACATGAACACGGCCACGATCCCGCCGGCTATGAGACTGCCGAACAGGTTCTTGGACAGGGTCACGATCCGTAATGCGCGCCACACCAGCAGCGCGTACAACGAGATCACTACTGCGGCGCCGGCGAAACCCCAGGTCTCGCCCACCACTGCGAAGATGAAGTCGGTGCTGGCCTCGGGTACATACCCGCCCTGCACCTGGGTCGCCCCGGCAACCCCGCGACCGGTCTTGCCACCGGAGGCGATCGCTATCTCGCCCTGATGAAGCTGGTAGCAGGTGGGGTTGTTGGAGGGGCAGCTGCTGCTGGGGTGAAGGAACGTCGTAAGCCGCTGCTTCTGGTAGGTGTGCAGCACGTTCACCCCGATCGCCGGCCCGATCGCAAGCGCGAAGGTGATCGCGACCGCGAACAGCGCCGCGATCGCTGTCAAGTACTTCCAGCTGACCCCGCCGAAGAACAGGATCGCGCAGGCGATCACGATGTAGCTGAGCGCCGTTCCGAGGTCCGGCTGCTTCATCACGATCACCGCCGGAACCAATGCCAGCAGCAGTATCTGCAGCACCATCCGCCGCTCGGTCATGCGGCGACTTCGGTCAACCGCAAACGCCGCCAGGGTCACGATCAGCAGGACCTTGCCGAACTCCGACGGCTGCAGCTGGAACAGCGGCAACGGGATCCAGCGACTGGCGCCGGTCCCGGATGCCGCCGGCATCCCCAGCACGACGACGTTCAGGATGATCGCGATCGCGTAGAAGAAATAGCGGTACTCGCGCAACACCGAGTAATCGAAGCGGCTGATCAGCGTGGCCAGCACCAGCCCGACCCCGCCGTACAGCAGCTGCTTCTTGGCGTAGGTCGAGCCGCCGGTCGGGCCGGCATGGCGCACCGCCATGTATGAGCAGAACACCAGCCCGAGGGCCGCGACAAACAACCACGGATCGACGCGCAGGATCCGCGCCGTAACGTCGGGTCGTGCCTGCTCGGGTGTTTGGATTGCGGTGGTGGCCATCTGCTCAGGGATCAAAGACTGGTGCTGGTACCAGTGACATAGGCTCCAGGCTTACCGTAGTACCACTGGGAGAGGATTTGGCGCGCGACCGGCGCTGCGGCGACGTCACCGAAGCCGCCCTTCTCCACCCACACGACAACCACAATCGGCTTATGCGTCGCTGAGGCCGGGACGTAACACGCGTACCAAGCGTAGTCCGAGCCCCCGCCCGCGTTGGTGGCTGCGGTGCTGCCGTATTGGGCGGTGCCGGTCTTGCCGTGGACCGGCATCCCGAAGTTGCCCATTACGTCGGAGGAGGTCGCGCCCTTGCCCATGTAGCCGCCGTGAGCGGCGTAATAGAGCCCCTGCTGAATCGCGGCCAGGTTCAGCGCGTTGATCTTCAGATGGCGCTTGGGGGCGGGATCGATCTTCTGCAGCACGCTGCCGGTCGGCGACTGGATCTCGTCACCAAGGTGCGGGGTCACGATCGTGCCACCGTTCTCGATCGCGCCGTACACGATCGCGAGCTGCAGTGGCGAGAGCTGCACGTCACCCTGACCGACCGCGGTGTTCACGTCGTCACCGACCGTCCAGTAGGGGGTGTCGGCGATCCCGCAGCCCCCCGGATGCTTGGGGCTGCGATGCCAGCCCGGTCCTGAGCCCGGTTTGCTCGCGGTCTTGCTGCCGTCGGTGTAGGCGTAGATCCCGGTCGCGTTCTGGCACTCAAGCTCTTGCTTGTAGAGCTGCTTGAACAGCTTCGGTGTCGGCACGGTCCCGGTCGCGGTGTTGCCGCCGGGAAGGTCGATCCCGGTTGCCTGGCCAAGCCCGAACTTGCGCATCCACGCCTGCAACGGTCCGCCGTTGGGTTGCGTTGCAGGGTCCTTGATGCGGAGGTGGTAGCCGAGGTTGTAGAAGAACACGTCGTCGGACATCTCGATCGCCGACTCGAGGTTGAGCATCCCGCCGACTTCGTGGCTGGAGTTGTGCGGGCAGTCGCTGGCGATCGCCGGGTTGGTCCCGGGGATGCAGAACCTGCCGGTGTCGTCGTAGGGAGTGTTTACCCCCCAGACGCCGCTCTGCAGCGCCGCGGTGGCGGTGATCACCTTGAAGGTCGAGCCGCTCGGCCCGGCGCCCTCGGTCGGGCGGTTCAGCAGCGGGTCGTTGCTGTTGGGGTCGTTCAGCCACTTCCAGGTCTTCTCAGACAGCCCGTGGGCAAAGATCTTCGGGTTGTACGACGGGTAGGAGCCCATGCCGTAGACCTGACCGTTCTGGGGGTTCATCGCCACGAACCCGCCGGCGTCGGCACCGGTCAGGCCATTCACCGCGATCGAATGTGCCAGCGAGTTGTAACCGACCTTCTCCAGCGCCGGGTCGATCGACAGCTTCACGTTGTCGCCGGCCTGGCCGCTGTAGCTCTTGCCGTAACCCTCGAACTGGCCCTGCGAGTTGACCTTCACCGCTTGATAGCCGTCGGACCCGAGCAGCCACTTGTCGTACTCGGCCTCGAGCCCGGACTGGCCGACCGTGTCAGCGGTGGAAGCGGTCTTGTAGTTCGCGGTTCCGACCTCGCCGGCCTGGATCGGGGCGATGTAGCCGAACAGCTGCGCGCCGGCCTTGCCGAGCAGATACTCGCGTTGCGACGAGGTACCGGCGATCACGCCCTCGAACTCGGCCTGGCGCTCGTCGATATAGGCGCGCACGTCCGGGGATACGCCCTTCTTGATCGTCACGTTCGAGAACTGCGACTGGGCCACACCCTTGGCGACCGCACACTCGATCGGCGTCATCAGCGGTGCGGTTCCGCTCTTGTAGCTGTAGCTGACGACCTTGCCGGTGTAATAGACCGTGACGGTGCAGTTGCGGGGCCGGTTGGACATTCCGAGGATCGGCGCCAGCCGTGCGTAGATGGCGAGGTCCTTGGCGGGTTGGTTCAGCAGCCGCCGCGGAGCCCCGGATTTGGGCCCGGACTGATAGGTCTCGGAGCTTGAGATTGCGGCGAGCGTCAACTGCGAGGGCAGCTCCATCGGTGAAATCGAGATCGCGGGCGCCGACACGGACTGCACGATCGGCTGTCCGTCGAGCCCGAGGAACGATCCGCGCTGGGCCTGGACCGGCACGTTACGGCGCACGTTGATGCCGGCGGCGCGCGCGTATTGGCTGGTGTCCAGCACCTGCAGGTACCAGAGCCGGAAGAAGATCAGACCAAACAGCACCAGTGCGATTCCACCGACGATCGTCACCCGCAGCGCCAGCTGCGGGCTCATCTGAGGATTCCGGTCCTCGATCGGCGTGGGGCCTTTTCCTGATCCAAACATCATGCGCGCACTACCCAGTGACCGTGTCTCTCGCCACTAGCCGTTCGACGATTGTGGATGCACGGTCTGCTACCGCTGAGCTTATGACAGCCTGATAAATCGCTCACGAAAACTCTGCGAATTTGCGGAGTCTTCGGACGCGTGCGATCACAGCCAGTCATCGCCCAAACCTCGCCGGTGCGCGACGCCCCGACCGCTGCGAGTGGCTCTGCAGCGGGCTCAGCGAGGCGGTGGTGTAGCCGGTGGTGTAGGCACGTGCGCGGCGGCCGCGACGGTTGTCGGGCATCGCCCTACGCAGCAGCCGCCCGACGACCGCGTACACCGGGAGCGCGATCAGCGAGTTGATCAGCACCTGCAGCACGATCTGCTCGACCAGCAGCCAGCTGACCGGCGCGTTCACTCCGAGCATGAACTGCACGACCGCCATCCCGACCTGCGCGAACAGCGTCGCGGCGGCGCCCATCGCGAGCGGTATCAGGCCGTGCGAGGGATCAAACTGCTCGCGCACGCGTCCCGACCAGTAGCCGATCACGATGTACAGCAGCGAGGTCACGCCGGCTGTCTGGAACAGCGCGACGTCGACGAACAGCCCAACCGCGAAGCCGGTGATCGCGCCGGCCATCGCGCCACACTGAAGCCCGATCGACATCACCACCAGCGAGGTGATGTCGGCGGTCACGCCGAACACCGAGATCTGGGAGACCACCGTCTCCTGGATCAGGACCGCGAAAAACGCGACCAGCGCGATCCGCGCCGGGAGCTTCAGCAGTGTCTGATCAGACCTCATAGGAGCAGCAGGCCGTTAGTGCGCGTTTGGCTTGGTCAGGATCTGCACCACCGAGATGTGCTGCACATCCGCGGACGGGGTGACCTGCACCGACTGGTTGTTCAGCAACGAGGTCTGCGTGTCCTGCGTTGAGACCGTCCCGATCGGGATGCTCGCGGGGCAGAACGACTCGACCGTCGGGTCGGAGCTGTCCTTGAAACCACTGCAGGTGACGAGCTGCCCGGTGCTGATGTTGGCGTTGCGCGGCAGATAGCTGAGCGTCATGCTCGAGAGGTTGCCGACGGTCGGCTTGAGCTGACCGAAGTCATCCTTGCCGTTCTCGACGATCGCTCCGACGCTGAACTTCGGCGAGGTCAGCAGCGTGACCTCCGAGTAGCCGCTGCCGACCTCGGAAACGACGCCGACGAGACCACCCTCGCCGATCACCGGGTCATACGGCTTCACGCCGCTGCTGCTGCCGACGCCGACCTCAATCGTGTCGTACCAGACGATCGGGTCGCGCGCGATCACGCTGCCGCTGACCGGCACGTACTGCCGCAATCCGGTGTCGGTGTCGAGATGCAGCAGCGCCTGGTCCTGGCGGAACTGGGCGGCGTTGTACTGCTCCTGCGAGAGCTCGAAACGCAACTGCGAGTTTTCCTTGCGCAGCTGTGCGTTCTGCGACTTCGCATCGATCGTCGAAGAGATCCAGTTGGTCACGTCACGGACCGGCGAGAAGATCTTGCTGGCGCCCTTCTGGATCGGTGAGAGCACGTCCGCGACGCCCTGCTGCACACCGTGGAGCGGGCTCGACGACGACGAACCGAAGGCTTCGGTCAGCAGTATCAGCGAAATGACGACGAGCAGCACGAGCACCGCGCGCCGTCGCCGAATTTGCTTATGGTCAACCACTTAGTTCTCATCTCCGACCGCGACCCGCCGCACCTGGCAGCTAGTAGCGTCGGCGGCGGTTACGTGAATTCTTGCTCGATCGGTGGATCGCTTCAAACTCTTCAAGCGACCGGCCCGATCCCACCGCTACACAGGTGAGCGGTGATTCAGCCAAATGTGCGGGCATCTGCGTCTCGTGACGCACACGCTCATCAAGTCCTTGTAGCAGCGATCCGCCGCCGGCGAGCATAATTCCGCGGTCCATGATGTCGGAGGCGAGCTCCGGCGGAGTGCGGTCGAGCGTCTCCTTGACGGCCTCGATGATCTGCGAGACCGGCTCTTCGAGCGCGCCGCGGATCTCCTCGCTGGTCAGCACCACGGTCTTCGGCAGGCCCGAAACCATGTCGCGCCCGCGGATCTCAGCCTGGACCTCCTCCTGCATCGGGAAGGCCGAGCCGATCTCAAGCTTCAGTTCCTCGGCGGTCTGCTGGCCGATCAGCAGCTTGTACTCGCGCTTGACGTAGCTGATGATCGCCTCGTCGAGCTCGTCGCCGCCGACGCGGATCGACTGCGCGACCACGATCCCGCCGAGCGAGATCACGGCCACCTCGCTGGTGCCGCCGCCGATGTCGACGACCATCGACCCGGTCGGTTCCCCGACCGGCAGCCCGGCGCCGATCGCGGCCGCCATCGGCTCCTCGATCAGATACGCCTGGCGCGCGCCGGCGCTGAGGCAGGCCTCCTCGACCGCGCGCTTTTCCACACCGGTCACCCCGGAGGGCACGCACACGACCACGCGCGGATGCGCCCAGCGGTTCTGATGGACCTTCTGGATGAAGTGCCGGAGCATCTCCTCGGTGACCTCGAAGTCAGCGATCACCCCGTCCTTCAAGGGACGAATGGCGGAGATGGTTCCGGGGGTGCGTCCGAGCATGCGCTTGGCCTCGACTCCAACGGCGTGAACCTCGCCGGTGCGGGAGTCGACCGCCACGACGGACGGCTCGGAGAGCACGATTCCGCGTCCGCGGACGTAGACGAGAGTATTGGCGGTTCCCAGATCGACGGCCATGTCGCGGCCGCCGAAACCCGTGAGGTACGTGAAAAAACCCATGTATTGAGGCGTGAAGTTGCGGGACGAGGACGGGGAACAAGCCGCGGTAAGCCGTCCACCCAGGCGCCGTTCCCGTCCGCAGCCGAGTGTACCCAAGCCGACCATGCCCACCGGAGGTGGAAGCTTTCTTGCAGTTAAATAATCGCTGCAAACAGCAGCTGCGGAGCCAGTTCAATCAAGGTTTGAACCGGTAGCCCGACGACGTTCAGGTAATCGCCGTCGATCCCGGCCACCAGCGCCGCGCCGCGGCCCTGAATCGCGTAACCGCCCGCCCGTCCGCGCCATTCATCGGTCTGCAGGTACCAATCGAGCAGCTGCTCGTCGAGCTCACGGAAGCTGACGGATGTCACCGCTGCGGCGGTCCGTACCGCGCCGTTGTCGATCAGGCAGACGCCTGAGAGCACGCGATGCGTGCGCCCGGACAAGATTTGCAGTGTCTCCCGCGCCTGATCGGCATCTGCGGGCTTGCCGTAGATTCGACCGCCGAGCGCGACGACCGTGTCCACGCCCAGCACCATCGCGCCGTCTTCGTTGCTGCTGGCTCCCAGGCCAGCAGCAACGGCAGTCGCTTTGCGGTAGGCGTTCTCGAGCACCACCTCGTCGGGCGGCCCGGCTTCGAGTTCGTCCGCGTGCGAGACCACGATCCGGAAGGCGACCCCGAGCTGCTCGAGGATCGCCTTCCGCTGCGGGGAGCCGGAAGCGAGGATCAGTTCCGACACCGCGGCTTCGGGCCCCTAGAACTGATCGGGGAAGTACAGGTGCGCCTCACGCGCGGCCGACTCCACCGAGTCGGATCCGTGCACGGCGTTCTCGCCGATCGAGGTCGCGAAGTCACCGCGGATCGAGCCCGGAGCGGCCTCGATCGGGTTGGTGGCGCCGATCACCTGGCGTGCGGCGGCGACCGCCGACTCACCTTCGAGCACCATCGCAACCAGCGGGCCGGAGGTGATGAACTCGACGAGCTCACCGAAGAACGGGCGCTCCTTGTGCTCGGCGTAGTGGAGCTCGGCGATCTCAACGGTGATCTGCTCCTGGCGCAGCGCGGCCAGGGTCAGGCCCTTGTTTTCGAAGCGGCGGATGATCTCACCGGTGAGGCCCTTACTGAAGGCGTCGGGCTTGACGAGGATGAGCGTGCGCTCGATTGCCATGTTGTGGCGTTCTCCTTATGGAATGACGGACGAGTGCAGCGTAGCGACGGGGCTTGCCGGCGCTGTGTCGCTCAGACGCGGTCTGAAGAGGAGGACGTCGCCTCGGGGTCGCGGCGACGCCGCGTGCGGCGCGTAGGCTGCGGAGAGCCGACCTGCGCCTCGCAGTACGGGCAGAGGTTCCACTCGGGGTCGAGCGGCTTGCCGCAGTTCAGGCACGGCTCCTTCAGCTTGCGCATGCAGTTGGGGCAGCGCAGGAAGTCGTTCTGGACGTGGTAGTCGCAGTGCGGGCAGAGGCTCGCGCCGGCCATCGCGATCGTCGCCTGTGCGGCGCGGACCTCAAGATCGCGCTCGCGCACGTCGGCGAGGTACTCGGGCGGGCGCACGATCGTGTAGACGAGCGTGCCGATGTAAGGGAACAGCGACGCGATTACGGAGCAGGCGATCAGCAGCGGGTCGGAGATGCGGCGGCGGGCGTCGAAGAAGGTCCAGACGATCAGCGCCAGCCAAATCACCGCCAGCAACAACAACAGGAACGTCACGACGGTTGAGATCGTGTGGTTGTTGATCCCGAATATGCCTGCAAACGCGAACATGAAGTCTAAAAGTCTAGGGCTTGGTGAGGTCAGCGAACGGTTCGGTCACTACCCCGGCGGAAGAGCTTTGCTGCTGCACAGTTCCCGCTATCACAGGAAAAGCCTTCCCAAGATGTACCCGATGACGAAGAAAACGAGAATCGTGATCGCCACGCTGGCGGCCACGAACCCGATCATCGACAGGATACTCGGGCTCTGGTGGTCGCCCGCCGGGGCGGCCCGGACCCCGCTCTGACGGCCACTGCCGCCCGCGCCGTTAGCTGCCGCACGGCTCGGGCCGCCATTGCCGGACGCCACCGGCCGGCCCGGGCGTCTGGCCGGCGCCGCAGTACTGCCGCTTGGATTGTTCATTGGCTGGGGGTCCCGTCCCCATGGTTCGCTCATAGCACTGATGCTCGCCGCCTGACGCCCGGCTGCCCTGCCAGCAGGTCGGCAATCAGGTAGATGGATCCTGTCGCCACCACTACACCACCCGGACCTGCAAGTTTCCGTGCATTTGTTAGGGCTCTGTGAGGGTCGCCGATGATCTCGGTCTTGGCGGCCTCACACGGCCCGATCTGGGCGATCAGCGACTGCAGCGTCGGGGGCGGCAGCGCCCGTGGGTTCTGGGCCGCGGTGAGCACCACATGGTCGGCCAACGGCAGCAGCTCGGCCAACATCGCGGCCGCGTTCTTGTCCTCGAGGATCGAGACCACGAGTGTCAGCTTCGCGCCGCCGGCGATCTCCGGCAGCGACTCCGCGAGGGCCGCGATGCCGTCGGGGTTATGGGCGCCGTCGAGCAGCGTCAGCGGTTCGGTGTCGATCACCTGCAGTCTTCCCGGTACGCGCGTCTCCGCGGCCGCGCGCACCACCTGCGCAGGATCGAGCACCCGCGGCGGATCCTGGGCCTGCAGGAAGGCTTCGGCCGCGGCCCGGGCGACCGCGAAGTTTCGCCGCTGGAAGGTTCCGAGCGCGCCTACGCGCGCATGCGGATCGGCCTCCGCCTCGACGATCCGAACTCCGCGCTCGGCCGTGATCCGGTCGGCCACCGCTCGCGCCTCCGGGTGCATGTGCGGTCCGAGTACCAGTGTCGTTCCGGGCTGCACGACGTCGAGCTTCTCCCCCGCGATCGCGCTCACCGTGGCCCCCAGCCAGCGCGTGTGCTCGAGGTTCACGCCGGTCAGAATCTGCACCGTGGAGGGGATCACGTTGGTGGCGTCATAGCGGCCGCCGAGCCCGGCCTCGATCACCGCCACCTCCACCTGCTGGCGCGCAAGCTCGCTGTAGGCGGCGGCGGTCAACAGCTCGAACTGGGTGACGTGGTCGTCCTCGGGGGCGCCCTTGTTCACGAGCTCGGCGGCCCTCAGCGCACGCTCGATCGCATCGGCGAACTGCTGCGGCGTGATGTCGTGGTCGTCGACGCGAATCCGCTCGTTGAACGAGACCAGGTGCGGGCTTAGATAGGTGCCGGTGCGGTAGCCGTGGCGCGCGAGGATCGCCGCCGTCATCCGCGCGGTCGACGATTTGCCGTTGGTACCGACAACGTGGATCGACTGGAAGCTGCGCTCGGGGTGCCCGAGCGCGGTCATCAGCCGGCGCATGCGGTCCAGCCCGAACCGCATCCCGAACAGCTCCAGTGAAAGCAGCCGCTCTTCCGCTTGTTCGGGCGTCAGCATCGGGTCAGAGCGCCTCGAGTTCGCTCGTCAGGACCTGCAGCTTGGTGCGTTCGGCCTCGACCACTGCGGCCGGTGCCTTGTCGGTGAAGCCCTTGTTGCCGAGCTTGCCCTGGGCGCGTTTGATCTCGGCCTCGAGCTGCTTGCGCTTGGCGTCCTTCTTGGCGGCCGCCGCGCCGAGGTCGAGCGCGTCGGAGGCGAACAGCGTCACCGCACCTCCGACGACCGGTACCGAAACCGAACTCTCCGCGGCGGCGCCTGGGTGCGCTGCCGCGTCGCCGTTGGCCCCGGCCAGTGCCGGCGGTGCCTGCAGACGCGCGAGCCGGAACAGCTGCGCGGAGGTGTCGGCGAAGCGATCGCTGCTCAGCGCCGCATCGAGGATCGCGCTGGGCTTGACCTCGGCACCGTCACGGAACGCGCGGACGGTCTGCACGGCGCTGATCAGGTCGCGGATCTGCGCCTCGGCGTCAGGATCTTCGCGGCCGATCGTTGGGGGAGCGACGCGCGCCGCAAGCAGTCCTTCGGCGGCGGGGATGTAGGACCAGATCTCCTCGGTCACGAACGGGATCAGCGGGTGCGATAGCGTGACCGTCTCAGTGAGCACGTGCAGCAGGAACTCCTGGGTCGCGCGGTCACCGTCGTAGAGCCGTGGTTTGACGAGCTCCAGGTACCAGTCGCAGAGTTCGGAGAAGATGAAGTCGTAGAGCTCAAGCGCCGCACGCGAGAACTCGAACGCGCCGATCGACTCGTCGACGATGCGTTTGGCGTGCTGCAGGCGGCTGAGGATCCAGCGGTCCTCGACTGTGACCGCGGTCGGACTCGGCCGCAGATCGTCGTCGACCTTCTGCAGGATCAGGCGCGAAGCGTTCCAGAGCTTGTTGGTGAGCTGGTTGGCCTGCGCGACCTTCTCCTCGTTGAAGCGAACGTCTTGAGCCGACGACATCGCCAGCAGCCCCCAGCGCAGCGCGTCGGCGCCGTAGGCCGGGAACTCACCCGGGTCCTCCCCCGGTTTGGCCGCGAAGGCAGGCGGCCGCGGCCCGCCGTTGATCAGGTCGCGGGGGTCGACACCGGTTCCCAGCGACTTCGACATCCGGCGCCCGTCCGGCGCTTGGATGATCGAGTGCACGTAGACGTCTTTGAACGGGATCTTCCCTGTGAATTCGATCCCGAACATCACCATCCGCGCGACCCACAGGAAGATGATGTCGCGCGCGGTGCTGAGCACGTCAGTCGGGTAGAAGGCCTCGAGCTCGGCCGTCTGCTCGGGCCAGCCGAGCGTCGCGAACGGCCACAGACCGCTGGAGAACCAGGTGTCGAGCACGTCGGGGTCGCGCTCCCAGCCCTCACCGATCGGCGGCTCGACATCGACGTGGATCGCGCCGTCGCGGTACCAGACCGGTAGCTGATGGCCCCACCAGAGTTGGCGTGAGATGCACCACGGGCGGATGTTCTCCATCCAGTTCAGATAGACGTTGCCCTGGTTCTCGGGATGGAACCTGATCTGGCCGGACTTCACGACCTCGATCGCGGGCTTGGCCAGCGCTTCCATGTTCATGAACCACTGGAGGCTGATCAACGGCTCGATGCGGCTGCCGGAGCGCTGGCTGAACGGGACCGTGTGGGTGTAGCTCTCGGTGCGGCTGATCAGCCCCAGCTCGCGCAGCTCGGCGACGATCGCGGCCTGCGCAGCTTCGGTGCTGAGGCCCAGATAGCGCGCCGGGACCTCGTCACCCTCCATGCAGCCGTCCTCGCCGATCACGCTCGGATGCGGGAGGTTGTGGCGCTCGCCGATCTCAAAGTCGTTGGGGTCGTGGCCGGGCGTGATCTTCAGCGCCCCGGTGCCGAACTCAGTCTTCACGTAGTCGTCGGCGATGATCGGCAGCTTGCGCCCGACGATCGGGAGTACCACGTACTCACCGATCAGGCGGCTGTAGCGCTCGTCGGCCGGGTTGACCGCGACCGCGACGTCGGCGAGCATCGTCTCCGGGCGCACCGTCGCGACCGTCACCGAGCCATTGCCAGACGCCAACGGATAGTCGACGTAGTAGAGCGTGTCGGTGACCTCGCGCGGCTCGACCTCGAGGTCCGAGATCGCGCTCCGCGACCCTGGGTCCCAGTTCACCAGGTAGCGGTCGCGGTAGATGTAGCCCTTGTTGTAGAGGTCGACGAAGACTTTCAGGACCGCCTTGGCGTAGGCATCGTCAAAGGTGAAGCGTTCGTCCTGGAAGTCGGCCGAGGATCCGAGCCGCTTGATCTGCTCGATGATCTGGTAGCCGTAGCGCTCGCGCCACGACCACACGCGGCCGACGAACGCGTCGCGACCCAGCTGCTCGCGGCTGGAGCCCAGCGAAACGAGTTCCTTCTCCACCTGCGTTTGCGTCGCGATCCCGGCGTGGTCGGTGCCGAGGATCCACTTCGTCCGCTTGCCCTGCTGGCGCGCGTGCCGCATGAGCGTGTCCTGAACCGCGTTGTTCAGCGCGTGGCCCATGTGCAGGACCCCGGTCACGTTCGGCGGCGGGATCGCGATCGAGTAGTTCTCGTCGCCGCTGCCCTGCGGCTCTACGTGCCAAAGACCCGATTCAAGCCAGGTATCGATTATGCGAGGTTCAACCTCTGAAGGTTCGTAACGGGTCTTGGACTCAAGCGACATATGCCGCCGAGTTTAGGCGCCCGCTCGACACAGATCCGCGCGCCGTTCGCTGCGCGCTTTCGCGGCGCGCCCGCGGGCCCTCAGGCGGCCGCGGCGTGGTCCTCGTCGTCGTGCTCCGGTTCGGAGGCGACGGTTACGAGCGTCGGGGTGACGCCGTTCTCGATCGTCTCGCGCGTGACCACACACTTCTGCACGTCGCGGCGGGAGGGCAGCTCGAATTGAACCTCGAGCAGGACCTCCTCGATGATCGAGCGCAGTCCGCGGGCACCGGTCTCGCGCGCAAGCGCTTTGTCGGCGACCGCATTGAGCGCGTCGTCGGCGAACACCAGGTCGATCCCGTCGAATTTGAAGAAGCGCTGGAACTGCTTGACCAGGGCGTTGCGCGGCTCGGTCAGGATCTTCATCAGCTCCTCACGTGAGAGCTGATGGATTGCCGACATCACCGGGAGGCGACCGATGAACTCGGGGATCAGACCGTATTCGACCAGGTCCTCGGGCAGGCATTGCTCGAACGCCTCTCCCAGGTCGCGGGTCTCGCGCGACTGAATCGCGGCGCCGAAGCCGACGCCCTGATGCCCGATACGACGCTCGATCACCTTGTCGAGGTTGGCGAACGCGCCGCCGCAGATGAACAGAATGTTGGTCGTGTCGATCGACAGGAACTCCTGGTGCGGATGCTTGCGCCCGCCCTGCGGCGGGACCGCCGCCGTGGTCCCCTCAAGGATCTTCAGCAGTGCCTGCTGCACGCCCTCGCCGGAGACGTCGCGTGTGATCGACGGGTTGTCGGCCTTGCGCGCGATCTTGTCGACCTCGTCGATGTAGATGATCCCGGTCTCCGCTTTCTTGACATCGAACTCGGCGGCCTGGATCAGCTTCAAAAGGATGTTCTCGACGTCCTCGCCGACGTAGCCGGCCTCGGTCAGCGCGGTGGCGTCGGCGATCGCGAACGGGACGTTGAGGATCTTCGCCAGCGTCTGTGCCAGCAGAGTCTTGCCGCAGCCGGTCGGCCCAAGCAGCAGGATGTTCGACTTCTGGAGCTCGATGTCCTCGTCGACCGAGGACATCATCTGCACGCGCTTGTAATGGTTGTAAACCGCCACCGAGAGCGTGCGCTTGGCCTGCTCCTGGCCGACCACATACTCCCCCAGCACGTCGTAGATCTCGCGCGGCTTGGGCAGGCTGCCGATGTCGAGCGTCGCCTCGACCTTGGGGCTCACGACCTCCTCATCGATGATCTCGTTGCAGAGATCGATGCACTCGTCGCAGATATATACCCCAGGACCGGCGATCAGCTTCTTGACCTGCCGCTGTGACTTGCCGCAGAAACTGCAAAGCAACTGTTCACTGGTGTCGGTAGGTCGTGCCATCGGGGTTCCTCTCGCGTTTGCGGCTGGGCCGCTAGAGGGATTCGCTAATGCTCGGTAATCACCTTGTCGATGATTCCGTACGCCTTAGCCTCCTCAGCGGACATGAAGTAGTCGCGCTCGGTGTCCTTCTTTACTTCCTCGACCGGCTTGCCGGAGTGCTGGGCGATGATCTCGTCGAGCTTGGTGCGCAGGTCGATGATCTCCTTGGCATGGATCTCGATGTCCGTCGCCTGCCCCTGGAAACCGGCTGATACCTGGTGAATCAGGATCTTGGAGTTGGGCAGGGCCATACGTTTGCCCGGAGCGCCGCCGCACAGCAGCAGGGCACCCATCGACATCGCGATACCGACGCAGATCGTCTGCACGTCGGGCTTGATGAACTGCATCGTGTCGTAGATGGCCAGGCCTGCGTAGACGGATCCGCCGGGCGAGTTGACGTAGATGCTGATGTCCTTGTCCGGATCTTCTGACTCGAGGTGCAGCAGCTGGGCAACGATCAGGTTCGCGACCTGGTCGTCAACCTGCGTGCCGAGGAAGATGATCCGCTCGTTCAGTAGTCGTGAGTAGATGTCGAAGGCGCGCTCACCGCGGGAGGTCTGCTCAACGACCATCGGTACGAGTGGGCTCATGTGTCTCGCTTCTTTCGCTTCAGAGAATCCTGTCCTCCGCCGAGACTAGCAACCGCGTTTTGGCGGCCCAGCGGGTGCCCGTCGAGACGGGCGGCAGTGCCGGTGGCACCCAAGCCACCGGCACTGGCAAAGGCTTACTCAGCCGCAGGCTCGTCGGCCTCGTCGGCTTCGGCCTCGGGCTCGGGCTCATCGGCCTTGGCGACGGCGACCGCGTTCTCGACCAGGAACTCGGAGGCCTGGCGGGCGGCGAGCTCGTTCACCAGGCGCGGCAGGCGCCCGCTCTTCTCGAGCTGTTTGTAGAGCTTGTCGGCCTTGGTCTTGCCGGCGTCGGCGCTTGACTCGAGGGCCTCGAGCAGTTCCGCCTCGGTCGGCTCGATCTGCTCGGCCTTGACCACGGCGGCGATCACGGCTTCGCGGCGCAGCGTGCGCTCGGCCTCTTCCTCGGCGGCCTCGGCCATCTCCTCCTCGGTCTGACCGGTGATCTGGAAGTACATCTCCGTGCTGATCCCCTGGCGGGTCAGGTTCTCGAGCGTCTCATGGACCATCTCGTGTGCGCGCGCGTGGACCAGCGCGTGCGGGACCTCAATCGTCGCGTTGTCGGCCACGGCGTCAAGCACGTCGCGCTCGAACTCGTGCTCGATGTTGTGCTCGGCGTACTCCGACAGGCGCTTGACGACGTCCTCGCGGAGTTCCTCCAGGGTATCGAAACCGGCCGCGTCGACGGCAAACTCGTCGCTCAGCTCGGGCAGCGTCTTGGCCTTGACCTCGTTGACCTTCACCTCGAAGGTCGCGTCCTTCCCGGCGAGCTCCTCGGCCGCATAGGGCTCGGGGAAGGTCACCTTGACCAGCACGTCGTCGCCGGCCTTGGCGCCAACTAGCTGCTCCTCAAAGCCGGGGATCAGCCGACCGGAGCCGAGCTCCAACAGCTGGTCGCGGCCCTCACCGCCTTCAAACGGAACCCCGTCAACCTTGCCCAGGTAGTCCATTACCACGTGGTCACCGGTCTCGGCTGCGCGCTCGACCGTGTCAAGCGTCGCGAAGCGGTCGCGCAGACGGTCCAGCTCGGCCTGAATCTCGTCCTCGGACGGCGTGGCCTCGCGGCGACCGACCTCGATCCCCTTGTACTCACCAAGGGTTGCCTCGGGGCGGACCCCGACCTCGATCGTGAACGTGAGCGGCGCGCCCGCGTCGGGAAGATCGCCGACGTTGATGTCAGGCTCGCCGACGGCGGCGACGCCGGAGCTGTCGATGGCATCGACATACCAGGCCCCGAGCGAGTCACGCATCGCCTCGTCGATCACGTACTCGCGGCCGAGACGACGGATCACTACGGTGGGCGGAACCTTGCCCTTGCGGAAGCCATCGACGCGAAGGGACTGGCCGAGCTTCTTGGCCGTTTGCTGCATGCGGCGCTCGACCTCAGTGGGAGCGACCTCGGCCTCGACGCGCACGCGCGACTCGGGCAGCTCGGTGACGGTGGTGGTAACAGTTGCTGACATGGGCTGTAGACGATAGCTTGACCCCTGTGCTAACGGCATTTCAGAGGAAGCTGTGAGCCGCTCCAGGGTCCGTTTGCAGCGCATCGGCGGGCGGCTGGTCACGGGGCCGGGGGCGTTTTTGCTGTCCGGGCTGGTCGACGTCGCGGTCGCGCTTTGGGTGCTGCGGCGCACACGGCCGGGATGACCCCTGGTTTAACGCACGCGGGACTAGTAGGCTTAGGCGATAAGCCTTAGGGGTTCATGTGAGTGCGGTTAGCGGCAACGAGAAGAGGGTGGTCCGCGGGCACGGTGGTCGGTCGCCGCTCGCGATCCCGCGACGCCTGCTGAAGCTGCGCTCGGACAGCGCTCTGGCGGAGCGCTACGTGATCGGCGATGAGACGGCGTTCGATGTGATCTACGAACGCCACCGTCCGCTGGTGCTGGCGGTCTGCATGGGCGTCCTGGGAACCGCGGACGACGCCGAAGACGCGACCCAGGAGACCTTTTCCTCGCTCGCGCAGGAGCTGCGTGCCTCTCCCCCGGCGGAGATTCGTCCTTGGCTGATCCGGGTTGCGCGCAACTCTTCGATCGACGTCACGCGACGCCGCAAGCACCGGCTGCTGACCTTCGACGGCGAGCTTCCCGAGATGCCGGCACGGCTGCATACCGGTGCCGACGAACTGGAGACGGTGCTCGACGGGATCAAGGAGCTGCCCGAGAACCAGCGCACCGCGCTACTGATGCGTGAGCTCGGCGGCCACTCCTACAACGAGATCGCAAACGCGCTCGAAACCGACGAGGAATCCGTCAAGGGCCTGATCGCACGCGCGCGTGTAGGACTACGCGGTTACCGCGAGGCCGCAGACCTGCCCTGTACGGTCGCGCGTACGGCGATCGAGACCGAGCCCGACGGGCGCCGTTACGACAAGACCGTGCGCCGGCACCTGCGCATGTGCAAGCCCTGCAATCAGTACCGCACCCGTCTTCGCGGTGACGCGCAGGCGTTGCGCTCGGCGCTGCCGAGCCAGGCCGGCGGTGTGATCGGAACCGGCACCGTGATCGGCGGCGGCGGTATCACCACTGGCGTTTTCACTGCCGCGAAGGCGTCGATGGCCGGCATGGCACTCACCCAGGTGGCGGCCACCTGCGCGGCGTCGGTATGTGCGGTCGGGGCTGTCGGCGGGATTGTGATCCTGCATCCAGACCACCGCCTGTTCGGACTCACCGGCGCTCGCTTGAGCCTGCCCAAGCATCACACCGGGGCTGGAACCGGCGAGGCACGACACCGGGGGGCGGACAGGACTCACAGCTTCAGGCATAGGGCGGCCAATTCGAGCGCCACGGGCCACGTCAGCTCGCACTTCAGCTCGTCCACGCATGCCAGCGTCAATCCGGACTCGATCAAGTTGGTACGAACGGACCACCGGACCGCCAGCAACAGCCACCGATCGCATTCGGTGCGCTGGATGCAGAGGCATCAGCGGTCCGCGCGGGCCGCTCACGGCCTCGGCGGGAAGTGGGATGCCAAGGCATGGCAGCATCACCACAAGGGTTGGTGGTTCCAGCAGCACTCCAATGGCTGGCATTCGGAGCACGCAGCCGGCAGCGGCAGTTCTGGTTCATCCGGAGCGCCAGGCAGAACGCAATCCGGCACCGGCAGCGGGCGCGGCAGCACTTGGTGGGGAGGCGGCGGGTCTGGTGGCTCGACCGCACCGGGCCACTCGACCGGATCCGGTTCCTCGAGCGGCGCCGGTCAGGGCAGCTCGCAGGGTGGCTCGTCGTGGTCAGGGCCGGGAGCTGAGCCAGGTTCAAGTAACAGCCATCCCTGGTTGTGGAGCGGCTTCAGCTCAAGAGAGCTCGGGATCGCGGTCTTCGGCGGCGGCACTGGATCGGCTGCGGGAGTAGGCGCAACCGGCGGTACTCCGGAGTTGTCCGGCGGTTCCCCCGCCCCGGCCTCGGGCGCGTCCGGGTCAACGGCCGGATCCAAGTCGCAACGTGGCTCGAAGACGAAGGCGCGTTCGAAGTCCAAGAAGGACAGCCGCGCCAAGTCCAAGTCCGCTGAAACGTCGAAGTCCTTGGGCAAGGCAAAGGCGAAGAAGGCCGACTCCACGTCCAAGGCGACGAGGTCCAAGGTGTCGACGAAGTCCAAGGTTACGAAGTCCAAGGCATCCAAGTCGAAGGCCGCAAAGCGCCAGCGCGCTAACAAGGCTTCGCACCGGTCCGACGCCCACCGCAAGTCATTCAGTGGCGTCAATTGGATTCGGCACTCCAGGTCATCATCACGCAAGGCCGGTTGGCGACACTTCAAGGTCGCAAGCTCGCGTCCTCAGCGCATTCGGCACACGCGCGTTAGCGCAACCTCGCATCGATCGGTCTCATGGCACCGCGTTGGTCACGCCTCCTGGCGCCACGAGAGCTGGGGCCACTCCGGGCACCATCATCACCACGGTTAGGGCTCGGTCCGGTTCGGCGCTCGGTTTGGTTAGGCGCCCAGTTCGAGGTACTCGTTTCGGTTAGGTCACGAGCCGCAGCAATGCGGTGGTGAGTACCGCCACAAGGAAGACGACCGCGAGCGGCTGACGCAGCCGTAGCGCCACGGCCGCAGCGGCAATGCCGGCCAGCAGCCGCCAGTCGAGGTGGTACTGACGGTTAGCGTCGAACAAGTCAGTCACCACCAGTGCGCTGAGCATCGCGACCGGCAACAGTTCGGCGATGCGCTGGACCTTCGGGTGGCTGAGCACCGATCCAGGCAGCGACACCCCTGCGAGCTTCAGTGCGTAGGACGCCACCGACGCGACCAGAACCGTCATCCAGATACTCATGCAAGGTCCTCGACTTCCGATGAGCCGGGCTGGACCAGCGGCTCCGTGTCGCCGCGTTTGACCGGAAGCAACCCTGCCACGACGGCCACCAGCGCCGCGGCAACGATCGGCACGCCAGCCGGAACGACGGTCACAAGTGCCAGCGACACGGCCACTGCACCGACCGCAACCACTCCGGCCCGGGGACGCGAGAACTGAGGCCACAGCAGGGCCAGAAAGATCGCCGGGGCGGCCGCGTCGAGACCCAACGTCGAAGTGTTGACTGCGCTGCCGATCAGTGCGCCCACGAGCGTGCCGAGGTTCCAGAACACGAACAGCGTGATCCCGGTGACCCAGAACGCGTAGCGGCTGGCCTCCCGCGTCTTCTGTGCGACCGACATCGCGGTGGTCTCGTCGATCACGAAATGGGCCGTCAGCAAGCGCCTGATGCCATGTGGCCGGAGTATGTGCGTAATCGGCACGCCATAGAACGAGTTGCGCAGCGCCAGCAGCAGCGCCGCGATCATCCCGGCGAGCGGGGCACCGCCGCCGGCGAGCACCCCTACAAGCGCGAACTGCGAGGCGCCAGTGAACATCACAAGACTCAAGACCGAAGCCTGCAGCTGGCTCAGACCCGCGCCTATGGCGACCGCCCCGAACGTCAGTCCGAAAGCGCCCGCGTAGATCCCGATGCCCACGCCCGCGCGATGAATCTCGCGCCGTTCGGGGCTTGATCTCGGGTCCCCCGGTTCGGGTTGGGCGTGCTCGGAGCGCTGCTGCTGGAGGGATTCGTTGACGGTCGTGCTCACAGGGACAAGATAGGCGAGCGGCCGAACAACGCGATAGCAAATTTGCCGCTCCATTGGGCGGTTTGCGCAATCATTGCTCAGGATGGACGCAACAGACCGCCGGATCATTGCCGAACTCCAGAAAGACGGGCGACTTTCCAACGTTGAACTCGCCGATCGCGTAGGGCTTACGCCGGGCCCCTGCCTGCGTCGCGTAAAGCGCCTGGAGGGCGACGGCGTGATTCTCGGCTACACAGCCCGGATCAGCCCCGCCGCGCTGGGCCGGGGCTTTGAGGTGTTGGTTTTCGTCGATCTCACGCGCAAGGATCGCGCGACCTTCGAGCGTTTCGAGACAGAGCTGGCGGCGCTTGACGAGGTGGTTGAGATCCGCCGGATGTTCGGGCTTCCCGACTACCTACTACGGGTGGCCACCGACAGCCTCGAGAGCTACGAGCGCTTCGTCTCCAACAAGCTCGGTGATCTCACCGGTGTCGACAAACTCGACTCGCACATGACGATGAAGCTGATCAAGGGCCACACGCAGTGATCGCGCGGGAATCTGGTTGAAAAGCAGCGAGGCCCCGTCTGCCGGGGCCTCGAACTGGCTGTATTAGGGGTGAGCGACCGGATTCGAACCGGCGACCGCCTGGACCACAACCAGGAGCTCTACCAACTGAGCTACGCCCACCATCGCGGAGCAATGAATCTAGCAGCGCTGGGGCGTTCGACGGCAAACCGCTCCCGCAGGCTCTCCCAATGCACGACGCTCAGCAGGATCCCGACGATCACCGCCAGCGACCCGGCGATCTGCGCGAAGCCCACTGGGTTACTGAACAGCGTCCAGCCGAGTACGGCTCCGACCAGCGGCTCGAGGTTCAGGAACGCGCCCGCCAGGTCTGAGGAGACGTACTTCTGTCCGTGTGCGAACAGCCAGAACGGAATCACGGTCCCGATCAGCGCGAGCACGACGAACGCTTCCACCGGGGCGCTGGTGCTCGGTGCGTGCGGCAACCCGCTCTTGAGCAGCGCCAACGGGAGGACGAGCAGCGCACCGACCACGAATTGAACCGCGGTCACGGCCGCCGGGTCGCGGTCCGCGAGCAACCCGGGCTGCAGACCGGTCGAGACGCCGCCTAACAGTACGGAGACCAAGACGATGGCGTCACCAGCGGTAGTGGCACCGCCACCGCCGCCGCCGGCGACGAGCACGATGCCCAGCAGCGCGACGCCATATCCGAGCCAAGTGGTCTTCACGGGGCGAGCGTGGCCCATGCCGAGCGCCACCAGCGCGATCACGACCGGTACTGCCCCGACCAGGATCGAGGCGTGGCTGACACTCGTTTCGCGGATCCCGATATCAAGCAGGACCATCACGAGGCCATAGCCGAGTGCGCCGTTCAGCGCGACCTTCCAATTCAGTGCGGAGCGTAGGTGTTTGCGGCCGATCAGGCCGAGGACGACAGCAGCGATCACGAAGCGTCCGGTGATCAGCCAATAAGGGCCGAGCCATTGCATCGACACCTTGCTCAGCGCGACACCGGCGCCCCAGATCGTCGCAGCGACGATCAATGCGAGGAGTGCGGTGCGGTTCTTCATGTCTTCTATAAGAGCGCAAGGAGCGGTTTCGCAATGTGATCGTTTGACAAATTGGGTCTGTTGCGATCAAATATTTCGTGATATGGCTGAGCAGCTTGATTTAATTGACGTAGAACTGTTGAAGGAGCTGCAGATCAACGCCGACCGGTCGAACGTCGAGCTGGCTCGCTTGGTCGGGCTATCCCCCGCTGCGACGCTCAACCGTGTGCGGCGCCTGAAGCAGTCAGGGATCGTGCGGGCCGTCGTGGCGAGGTTGGACTCCACGGCGGCCGGCTTCCCGCTGCACGTATACGTCCACGTGACGGTTCAGGGCCACGACGACGCGAGCCATCGGCGGTTTGCCGACGCAGTGCGGTCGATGCCGGAGGTGATCGCGGCCGACTGGGTCAGCGGCGAGATCGACGCGATCGTGATGATCGTGGCGCGCGAGGTCGCCGAGCTTCAGCGCGTGCTGATCCGGCTCTCGACGCGCGCCGGCGCGAGCCGGGTTACGACCCTGCTGAGGCTCGAGGAGATCAAAGGCGCGTCGCCGCTGCCGCTGTCAGCGACGAGCTAGAACGCTCAGGTTTCGGCGGTGACAGCCGGTTCGGTCGCGTCGCGGACCTGTTCGAGGGTGACGTCGGGTGCCAACTCGACGAGCTTCAGACCGTCGGCCGTGATGTCGAGAACGCAGAGGTCGGTGATGATGCGCTGCACCACGCCACGTCCTGTGTACGGGAGCGTGCACTCGTTCACGATCTTGTAAGACCCGTCCTTGGCGGTGTGCTCCATCAGCACGATCACCTTCTTGGCACCGTGCACCAGATCCATCGCGCCGCCCATGCCCTTGATCATCTTGCCCGGAATCATCCAGTTGGCGATGTCGCCGCCTGCTGAGACTTGCATCGCGCCGAGGATCGCGGCATCGATCTTGCCGCCCCTGATCATGCCGAAGCTGACGGCTGAGTCGAAGAAGCTCGCGCCGGCGCGGAGCGTGACCGTCTCCTTGCCGGCGTTGATCAGATCGGCATCGACACGGTCAGGCGTTGGGTAAGCACCCACCCCGAGGATCCCATTCTCGGATTGCAGCACCAACTCGACCTCGTCATCTACGTAGTTAGGGACAAGTGTGGGGAGCCCGATCCCGAGATTCACGTAGTCGCCGTCAACGAGCTCAGCCGCCGCGCGGGCAGCCATCTGTTCGCGTGTCCAAGGCATCAGCCCGCCACCTCCGTCACCGTTACTCGCTCGATCCGTTTATCGGCCGCCTGCTCCGCGGTCAACGACAGCACGCGGTGCACGTAGACGCCGGGGGTGTGGATCTCATCCGGATCCAGCTCACCAGGTTCGACCAGCTCCTCCACCTCGGCGATGGTCAGCCGGCCGCACATCGCGGCCAGCGGATTGAAATTCCTGGCAGCCTGCCGGTAGACCAGGTTTCCGTGTCGGTCGCCCTTCCAGGCCCGCACCATCCCGAAGTCGGCCACGATCGCACGCTCAAGCACGTATTCGACCCCGTCGAACACTTCGGTCGGTTTCGGGGGTGACGCCAGCGCCACCGACCCGTCCGCCGCGTAGCGCCACGGCACACCGCCGGTCTGGATCTGGGTACCGACACCGGCCCGCGTGTAGAACGCCGCAATCCCGGATCCTCCGGCGCGCATCCGCTCCGCGAGCGTCCCCTGCGGCGTGAGCTCGACCTCGAGTTCACCCTCCAAATACTGGCGAGCGAACTCTTTGTTCTCGCCCACGTATGAGGCGACCATACGCCTGAGCCGGCCGGCTCCGAGCAGCAGTCCCAGTCCCCAGTCATCGACCCCGGCGTTGTTCGAAACCGCCTCAAGCTCGGTAGGCCCAGCCTCCAACAACGCCCTAATCAGCACTGACGGGATGCCGCAGAGACCGAACCCGCCGACAGCAATCGTCGCCCCGGATGGGATATCCGCAACCGCGTCCAACGCCGAAGAAGTGGTCTTGTCCATGTGCAGCCTCTCGAGTTCGAACCGTGCTCCCTGGTGCCTACTATCGCCGAACGCGCGCCCTAACGCAAATACATAGATGCGCTGGGTCCAATACCATTTCGGCATGGAGATCCGACAGCTCCGGTATCTGGTGGCGCTCGCCCAGGAGCTCAGTTTCACGAAGGCCGCTGCGCTCGCGAATGTCGCTCAGCCGGCGCTGTCGAGGCAGATCAGCAAGCTCGAGGAAGAGCTTGGAACCCCTTTGGTTGACCGAACTTCCCGCAGAGTGCAGCTGACCGACGCCGGCCGACGGCTGGTGCCGCGAGCGATGTCGATTCTTGACGAGATCGAGGACGCCCGTGCGGACATATTGCAGTTGACCGAGCTGCTCGCCGGCCGTTTGGCGATCGGGACCACGCAGACCCCAGGACCGCTCGACATTGGCAGGCTCCTGTCGAGCTTCCATTCGGCTCACCCTCAGGTGACTCTTTCGGTCCGCGAAGAGCTCAGCGTGATGGTCGCCGATCGGCTCCGCGCCGATCGCATCGACCTTGGCTTCGTCTCTGAGATCGGAGAGCCTGCGCGTCGTGGCCTTGAGCTTCGCGAGGTCGCGAGCGAACCGCTGGTAATCGCAGTCCCGGCCGACCACCGGCTGGCCGATCGCTCCTCGGTCAGCTTCGCTGAGCTGCACGACGAGCCCTTCGTCGTATTCCCGGAGGGCGCCACCATCCGCACGACCTTCGACGAGCTCGCCGCGGCGCACGGCATTTCGGGTCAGATCGCGTTCGTCACCACCGATACCAATCGCATGCGGGAACTCGTCGCGTTGGGGCTGGGCATCGGCTTGCTTCCCGAGTCCGACGCGACCCGCCCCGGCCACAGCCACGTGCCGGTGCTGGTGGACGGACACCCGCTGACCTACCGCGTGTTCCTCGCTCGCCGACAGAATCGACGACTTTCAGCCGCGGCCTCGGCGTTCGTCTCGCAGATCGAAACGATCTTCCAGCCTGAAGCCACCTGGAGCTGACGCCGCTTCAAGCGTCACAGCGTCACCGGCGCGGTAGTCAGGCGGTTGGTTGGCGGTTGAGCGGGTGCTGGTGCCCGTAATGTTCGCGGCTGATGATCGGCGCGTCGCGGCCTGTACCGCTGTTGCCGTTGTTAGTGGTAGGTGGGCCGCTGGTTTCGTGGTATTCCGCCTCGACGTTGACGGTCCAGACGTCGTGGGTGGTGCCGGTGGCGATGTTCTCGGCCGTTAGCATGGCCGTGAGCATCGAGTGGTCCTGGTTGTTGTACCGATGCATCCCATTGCGCCCGACTGGATGAGCGTTGGTCGCTTCTTCACTCAGCCAGTTGTTGATCGTGGTGACGTTGTCCTTGTAGTGCTGGTCGTAGAACGGGTACGCCTTGGGGACTCTGACCACGTAGCCGGTCTCGACCTGGCTTGCCTCGACCAGCCCTAGTCGTTCGAGCTCGAGCTTCGCTTGCTCGATGAGTTCGTCGTCTGATTTGTTCCAGGTCTCGTCACCCTCGAATACGAAGTACTCCATCCCGAGACACGTGCGCCCTTCTTTGACGAGGTACGGGGACCAGGTCCCGAAGTTCTGGATGCGCCCCACCTGCACATCGAGCGCATGAACATAGATCCAGTTGTCCGGGAACCCGGCCGACTCGGGCACGACGAGCGCGACTGTGAGGAAATCGCGATATCGCAGATCGTCGGCCGCGGCCTTTACCTGCTCCGGGGCCGGCGGGTCCATGGCTTGCGCAAGTTGTGAGAGTGGCATCGACGAGATCAGGTGATCGCACGGATACCTCTCCGTGGTCCCGTCGCTCAGCTTCGCGACAACGGCGATCGCTTTGCCGTCTTCGCGTTCGACTTGGACCACCTCCGCCCCCATCCTGACCGTGACTCCGCTCTCCTCGCAGAGCTGGCAGCAGCGCTCCCACATCATTCCCGGGCCGTACTTGGGGTAATGAAACTGCTCAATCAGCGATGTGATCTCTGTTTGGTTGCGTTTGGGCATCAGCGAATTGATCGCGGCTCCAACCAGCGAGAGGTTCTTGATTCGCTGTGCTGCGAAGTCCGCCGGGAGCTTCGATACGGGAACGCCCCAGAGTTTCTCGTTATAGGTCTTGAACAGATGCTCGTACAACCGCCGTCCAAAGCGTGCGATCACCCACCCCTCGAGGGTGTCCTGATTCGCTGGCGGCTTTATGCGGGCCCAGCCGTACGAGGCGATGCAGCGCACAGTCTCGACAGGTCCAAGGTTCTTCAGCGCGTTTGTGGCGCGGAGCGGGTAGTCGAAATATTTGCCGCGGTAGAAGATGCGGCTCATACGCGGGCGCAACATGAATTCATCGCCGGGCAGGATCTCGCGCCAGAGAGCGTCGACCTCCGGAACCTTGGTGAAGAATCGATGGCCGCCGAGGTCGAAGCGATAGCCGTCACGCTCGACACTGCGGCTGATTCCTCCGACGATCGTGTCGGACTCGAGGACCGTAGCTCGGATGCCGTAGCGGGTGGCGAGCACGTATGCCGCCGTCAGACCGGCAGGGCCTGCACCGACCACAACGACAAGCGGATGGTTAGTCGTCGTCTCGGCCTTGGCGTTCTCTGACGCGGTGGTCATTGCTCGTCTCCTTGCGTTCGACCCCGCGGACAACGTTGGGTCTGAGGGCGAGTCCCAGTGCGCTCATGCGTTCGCGTGAGCGTCAAGGAATCGCATTTCTATACGTGTACGGAAATTACCATGTGGTAGGACACTCTGTATCAGCCATGACCAACTCTTCTCCTAAAGTCCCAGGCCGCGGCAGAGGACGTCCGCCCCGCCTCACCCAAGACCAGATCGTCGATGCCGCCCGAATCATCGTGCAGCGGGAGGGCTTCTCCGCACTGACCATGCGCCGTCTCGCGGAGTCGATCGGCAGCACTCCCATGGCGCTCTACGGGCACGTCGATGACAAGGACGATCTGATCCTGCTGATCTTGGACGCGGAGGCCCAGGAGATGGAGTGGCCGGAGCTGCCCGACCAGCCACGCGATCGGATTATCGTCGCGGCCACCTTCATCCACGCGACGCTCGTCGACCGGCCCTGGGCACTTGAAGCGACATGGCCCGGCGAGCTGTTTGCGCTGGCGGTGCTGCCGCTTGCTGAAGCGATACTCGCCGCGTTTGTCGAGAGCGGACTCACCACTACGGCAGCTGCCCACGCGTACCGGTCAGTGTGGTTCCTGATCACCGGAGAAGTCCGAGCCCGACACCACCCGACAGGTAGCGTCGCCAAGAGCCGCCTCACCCGCATCAACCCTGAGACGACACCCTATGTCGATGCGTTCGCATCCGGCTGGCAAGACACAAACCGCACCTACGACGTCACGCACGCGATCACCGTGCTGGTCGACGGGCTACTCGAGCAACGTCTCATTCAAGGCTCTTGAAGCGCCCCCGGCCCGACTCGAACGGGCGACCTGAGGATTAG